>NZ_JOPG01000018.1 GCF_002153605.1 Acetobacter malorum
GGAAAAAAATCCGTTTTTCACCGCCGGTCTGCGCACGCAGGGCGAGAAAAGCGGCTTCTTCTTCCACCCACACATCCGGGTTGGTGGTGTCGGAGAGAATGAACACATCAAACGCATCGACCTGACCTGTTTCACACAGGCTGGTATAAATGGCTTTCAGCCCCGCCATCACGCGGTGCGGGGGTTCATTATAAGTCGGTAGCAGCAGCGCTGTGCGGGAATGCAGGGTCGGGAGCGGGCCTGACCGCGTAATCCCCAAACCCAGACCACCGCGCGTTATCAGTGAGACAAAGCCAGCCAGGGATGACGTAAAGGCCAGCGCAATCCACAGGAACAGGGCGACGAACAGCACCAGCATCACCACCCCGAGGATGGAGGTGCCGTTGGCATCCAGCACCTTATGCGTGCGCCATGCGCCAAAGGCTGTCAGCGCGAGCGCTGACCCGATAACCAGAAACCGCCGCAACCCGATGGTTGCCGGAGAGGTTGAAGGCGTTCTGGCTCGTCCCTCCATGTCCGGCATGGCGTGCAGATCCTGCACCGGCATCGCCAGCGGAGCTTCCGGGGGAAGAGCCTGAAACGGCACGGCCTGCTGACCAGACTGCGTCATTACGGCGTCCAACGGTACACCCATTCTTCTGAAACCGGACCACTATCCGCTGCCAGAACACAGCGGAGCTCAACAACCTTTTCGTCACCGGGGACGAATTCAAAGGTTGTGCGCCAGCCATTGATATTCGGGTTTGGCTCCACCACCACATTCCGAATTTTGCCCGCCGAAGACTGGGGTTCCAGATGGAACTTCGTATCCTTCGGCAGCCGTTCAAACGGCACACCCATGAAGTCGATCGCGAAGAAGCGGGCGTTTTTATCATCGACCACCGCGCCAACACGGGTAGCCCCCACGCGGGCCAGCGGGGTGGGGAAGGGGGCATCCCACCCCCAATACATCCGGTAGGTAAAGTTGTATTCCTTCCCGGCTTCCAACGGTGTCTTTGGCCGCCAGAAGGAAACAATGTTGTCATTCACTTCATTAGGCGTCGGGATTTCCACCAGATCTACCCAGCCCTGACCCCAGTCGCCAATGGGTTCAATCCACAGAGACGGGCGTTTCTCATAATTCAGGGCCAGATCTTCAAAATCATGGAAATTCCGGCGGCGCTGCATCAGGCCGAAACCGCGCGGGGAATCATCTGAAAACGCCGAGAACTGCAAATCAAGCGGGTTACGCAGCGGGCGGAACAGTTCCTGCCCGGCTCCCGTCCACATTTGCAGGGCTTCACTGTCATGCGCGGCCGGACGCCAGTCATCCACATGGGTGCGGTCATTGGCGTCAAAATAGAACATGCCCGTCAGCGGCGCGATGCCGGACTGGTCAATTTTGGTGCGCGGGTAAAGGGTGGACTGCACGTCAAACACCGTTGCGTCACCGGGGCGGATGGTAAAGCGGAAGGCACCGGCAACAGAGGGACTGTCCAGCAGGGCATGCACGACCACAGCTTTCACACCCGGCTGCGGTTTTTCCAGCCAGAAGGCGCGGAAGAGTGCAAATTCCTCGCCTTTGGGGTCGCCTGTCCCATCTGCAAAGCCGCGTGCGGACAAGCCATAGCTCTGGCCCTTGGCAACGGCACGAAAATAAGATGCGCCCAGAAAGACGCAGAATTCTTCCATCACACCCGGCGTGTTGATGGGCGTGCGCAGACGCAACCCCGCAAAGCCGAGATTATCGTCCACCCTCAGAGACGGATCACCATAGGTGAACAAGTCCGGAGAGTAGGGAACAGCTTCAGACTTGCCGTCCGTTATTTCAAAAATCTCAATCCGGGGGCGGTAGAGGAACCCACGCGGAAAGAACGCGACATCAAAAGCCAGATTGTCGTCATGCCACAGGGTCTTGTCTTCCCGGTAGGCAATGCTGCGGAACTGATCAAAATTCAGATTATCCAGCGCCTTGGGCAAGGTCTGCGACGGGCCGTGGTACGGCGCACTGGCCAGACGACGGGCAATCTGCCGGACCGTCATATCGTCAAATGTACCCGTTGCCCCTTCAAGCCCCTCTGCTCTGGCCTGACGGGCAACGCCCCCGGCCAGAGTAGCGAGTGTCGCCCCCGCGCCAATCCGAATTAAGTCTCGTCGCTGTACAGATGAAGACACTCCAGACTCCCGAATTCCCATGAAGGGCTAAAAATTTCTTTAATGACAAAATTGCCGTGCGATACGGCTTTTTAAGGGCATTACACGATTTGTGGTGTTAAGAGTTTTTCAAGTTCTGCCAGACGGGTCTCTGCTGCCTGAGCTGCCTCTTTTTCGATCTCCCGATAGCAGCGCACTACAGCCTCGCCTTCGGCTGTCAGAAAAGCGCCGCCACCGCCGCCGGGACGGGTGACGACCAAAGGCTCCCGGAAC
This sequence comes from Acetobacter malorum, assembly GCF_002153605.1. Taxonomy (GTDB): domain Bacteria; phylum Pseudomonadota; class Alphaproteobacteria; order Acetobacterales; family Acetobacteraceae; genus Acetobacter; species Acetobacter malorum_A. The sequence goes on from NZ_JOPG01000018.1 coordinate 2,407, forward strand.
AGCTGGTTCAGGCTATCCACCAACAACCATGTCCGGCGGTAGGACATGCCCATGGCGCGTCCCGCCGCTGAAATGGACCCTGTTTCTGCCAGTTGCTCAAGCAGGCGGATTTTCCCATGCCCAAGGGCGGGTTTTTTATCCGCATCCACCCGCAAGGTCAGTCTTAGCCGCTCTGTCATTCGCCTGCCCGCGTTCGCGTTGTCATTTTATGCGTGATATCATGAAAGCATCATGTCTCTTCTTACCAAGGGCCACGCCCCGGCGATGTTCTCATGACATACTCCACCGCAGATACCATCTGGCGTTCCATGAGGCCAGACGATCTTGCCGCCACGATAACACTGGCGGCGCGCATTCATCCCGATTATCCGGAAGATGACGACATTTTCAGAGAGCGGCTGACCTTAGCGCCGGAAGGATGCTTTGTGCTGGAGAATGCGCGGGGCGTTCATGGCTATCTGATCAGCCACCCATGGGCAGGGCACCTCTCCCCACGCCTGAACTGCCTTCTGGGCAGTCTGCCTGCCCAGCCAGACAGTTGGTATCTGCATGATCTTGCGCTGGATGAAACAGTAAGAGGGCAGGGCAGAGCCAAAGAGGCCATTGCGCTGGCCAATAATGCTGCCCGCGCAGCACATCTACCCGTAATCACCCTCACAGCGACGGGCCCCGCGCGCACCTTCTGGCTGCGGCAGGGATTTACCCCGGAGAACATTTCAGAGGCTGAAAAAGCTGTGCTGGCTTCGTACGATCCCGAAGCCAGCTTTCTCTCCCGACCCGTATCAGGCCGGGAGTAAGTCTTAGTCTTCTGTGTGGTGTTCGGGAGCCAGCATCATGGCTTCCGCCACAATTCCGGAATGCTCGCGCACCTTGCGTTCAATCTCGGCTGCCATTTCCGGGTGGTCGCGCAGGAACTGCTTGGAGTTTTCACGCCCCTGACCAATCCGCTGGCTGTCGTAAGAGAACCATGCGCCGGATTTCTCCACCACACCGGCCTTCACACCCAGATCAATCAGTTCCCCGACCTTGCTGATGCCTTCGCCATACATGATGTCGAACTCAACCTGACGGAACGGCGGGGCCATCTTGTTCTTGACCACTTTCACACGCGTCTGGTTGCCCACCACTTCATCCTTGTCCTTGATGGACCCGATGCGGCGGATGTCCAGACGGACAGAGGCGTAGAACTTCAGCGCGTTACCACCTGTCGTGGTTTCCGGGTTCCCAAACATCACGCCGATCTTCAGACGGATCTGGTTGAGGAAGATCATCATGGTGTTGGAGCGCGCAACGGAACCGGTCAGCTTACGCAGCGCCTGACTCATCAGACGGGCATGCAGGCCGACATGGCTATCGCCCATATCACCTTCGAGTTCCGCACGCGGCACCAGAGCGGCCACACTATCTACCACCAGCACATCAATCGCGCCGGAGCGCACCAGTGTGTCGGCAATTTCCAGCGCCTGCTCACCCGCATCGGGCTGGCTGATCAGCAGGTTATCAATATCAACGCCCAGCTTCTTGGCGTAACCGGGGTCCAGAGCGTGCTCGGCGTCAATAAACGCGCAGGTGCCGCCCCGCTTCTGGGCTTCTGCAATGGCGTGCAGGGCCAGCGTGGTTTTACCCGAGCTTTCCGGCCCGTAAATTTCAATCACACGGCCACGCGGCAGACCGCCAATCCCCAGAGCAATATCCAGCCCGAGAGAACCGGTGGGAACCACATCTGCCTGTTCCTTCGGCCGCTGCCCCAGCCGCATGACAGACCCTTTCCCAAAAGCCCGTTCAATCTGCCCGAGCGCGCCTTCAAGAGCTTTTGCCTTATCCATCATTCACCTTTCCTGTGGCCCTCGACTGAGGCCGGGAGTGCTGCACTGTTTCAAGACGTGCCATAAAAGCCGCGCGCCGGGCAATGACTGGCATCAAGCCCCAGAGTTCGCTCAGGCACCTTAAGAATTTGATTTCTGTTTGTTCTTATAGAAACAAAACAAGAACACTTCAAGCCGGAAACAGGCGGCCCGAAGCCGCCTTGCCTCCTGCCGCCAACGCGACAGACCTTATTTGGTATGCCCGGACGAGACCGCAAGGCCAGACCCGCGCGGATCGGTCCAGCCGAAGCATTTTCCTGAATCCCCCGGCAGACCCGCCGGGCAGGAAACAAAGTTGGCACGCCCCACACCCTCTGTCACCGTCGGGCGCTGGCCCGCAACAGCCGCCCGCAGCGCAACGGCAGCCGTATCGGCCGCCACGTTCTGGCCGGAAGCCGTAGCGGCCGCCCGGAACTGCGTGGTGCCCTGATGTGCGATAGCCGCCGTCAGCAAGGGCAGGGGACGACGAACCGGAGACGCCGCCAGCACAATGCCGGTCGAACCCGCAACACGCCCCGTGCCGAACAGGTTATTCATGGTCAGGCCACAGCTCACCGTCTCACCCGTACGATCCGTCACGACAAAGGAAGTCGAGGCAGGCAGGGGCGGCAGAGCAGACCCGGACGGGAGATGCCCGCTCTTCAGAAGAGCTTCCGCATCCGCAACACTCACAGCTGCCCCTTTGCCGGACTGCCGGGCGCGCCAGCCAGAGACAACTGCTTCCGCCCGGGCGCTGGCATGGCCATGCTCGTCCATAGACAGGTAAGAAGCCGCAGTGCCCAGCCCACCATCAGCCGGCGGCGGCAGGAAGCTGATATCCAGACCACCAGAACGCACCGTCAGAGGTTGTTCCGCCACAGCCAGACTGCCGCGCATGTCCGCTGGTGTCAGGCCAGCGCCCGCTGCCTGAGATGCCTGCGTAAAGCTTTGCGCCAGTGAACCGTTATAAAGATCGCCCACACCGGCAATACGCAGGCGCTCCAGCGCACCCGCCAGACGGGGCTGCACCATCAGGTCATTCGCTGCCAGCACGGAGCCATTGCTATTGGCAAAAATGGCGCGGGTTTTCTCGTCCGCCAGCAGGGGGGCCTGCACAGCGGCCAGATCGGACGCCAGAAGCCCGCCAACCGGCACACCATCGGTCGCCAGATTGCGGGCCGGGACAATCACGTCAGCAAAATCGACGCTGCCGTAGCGCAGCTGCATCAGATACAGGCCACGGGCCATCATAGGCACGGCAGCAGGACGGTCAGACTGCGCATCGGTCTGGCCTGCGCGCGGCAGGAAGAGGAAAGCCTGCCCCTGCGCATCACCCGGACGCCAGGCCAGACAAGCCCCGCCTGCGCCCAGAGATGCACGGGACGGCAGGGTGACAGACAGAGCCAGCCCCAGAGCCGCCGCAGCATCCGCCGCGTTCCCGCCCTGTGCCAGCACATCCCGCGCCACCAGAGCAGCCTGCGGTTCATCCGCCACAACCTCACCCACAAACCCCGTTACGACAGGCTGAGCAGGCCCCTCATGCTCGCTGCCACAGGCAGTCAGTGAACAGGCCATCAGCAGAGCTGCCATCCGGGCAGGACCTGAAAATAACGGCGCAAGCCGGGCTGAACAGGTCTTCATGAAATGCTCGGGCACGCCTTGATGTCTCCATTTCGCTGGTCTGCCCGCATACCGGGCGTCTGAATCTCTATTCTGAATTACCGCTCTTCCGGGCAGGCAGCAACACGCGCACGCCATTTCCATCCCAACGGTTCTGCTTTAGACATAATGGCACGATGAAAAAGCTGATAACCTTTTCTTTCAGGCGCGCCGCTCTGGCCGGAGCCGCAAGCCTCCTCCTGCTCTGCGGCGGGGCAGCTTCCGCCCATGCTGCGGACAGCAGTTTCAGCCCCGCACAACGGGCAGAAATTGTTGAAATCGTACGCAATGCGCTGAAGACAGACCCCACCATTCTGTCTGACGCCATCTCCTCCCTGCAGACGCAGGCAGCCGCCAGAAAAGCGTCCTCCGCGCTGGAGACTGTGCGCCACAACAAGGCGCAGTATGGGGAAAGCACGACGGACGTTGTGCTGGGCAATAAGAACGGCAAGCTGGAAGTGGTCGAGTTTTACGACCCCCGCTGCCAGTATTGCCGCAAGGTGCTGGGCGATGTGGACCACCTGATTGGCTCAGAACCCGACCTGCGACTGGTTGAAAAGGTCATCCCGGTTCTGGGGCCAAACAGCGTGATTGACGCTGAAGCCATTATGGCGGCGGGCCTTCAGGGCAAATACGTCCCGTTCCAGAAAGCGCTGATGACCGATTCCTCAGCCCCGTCACTGGATCGCATTCGTCGTCTTGCACAGAATGTCGGGCTGGATGCAGACCGCCTGCTGAAAGACATGAAAAGCCCGGCTGTTACCACAGCGCTGAGCAAGAATCTTGAACTGGCGAAGGCGATTGATCTGGAAGGTACGCCGACCTTCATTATTGGCGACCGTGAAATTATTCCCGGCGCGGCGTCTGAGAGTGACCTGAAAGCGGCCCTCGACCGGCTGCGCAAAGCACGCTGACCCCTCCGGCCACTCCCCGGTTCCATGAACCGGGGAGGGGCTGAGAGATCCGTTTTTCAGGCCGCGTCTTCGGTCTGGCGGGCAGGCATCACGCCTTCTTCCCGCAGCAGATGCGCCAGAGCGCGCACCATTTCATCCATCATCTCATCCGTATGGAACGGCCCCGGCGTCAGCCGCAGGCGCTCCGTGCCCTGCGGCACCGTGGGGTAATTGATGGGCGTGGCATACTGGCCGTATTCCACCAGCAGGCGGCGGCTGATGCGCTTGCAACGTTCCGCATCCCCAACCGGAATGGGCACGATGTGGCTGGGCGTCATGGTGAACGGCACCCCGGCAGCCCGCAGGCGGGCGCGGAAGGTATTCACCCGCTCGAACATTTTCTCACGGCGCCAGTTTTCAGCCCGTACTTTGCGCACACTGGTCAGCGCAGCGCCCACCACCGGCGGCGGCAGAGCTGTGGTGAAGATGAAGCCGGAGGCCGTGGACCGCAGGAAATCGACAATCTCGGCCGTGGCCGTGATGTAGCCGCCATGCACACCAAAGCCCTTGGCCAGCGTGCCTTCAATAATATCTACCTGATCGGCTACGCCATCACGCTGGGAAATCCCGCCGCCTTCCTCGCCATAGAGGCCGACCGCATGCACCTCATCCAGATAGGTCAGGGCATTATATTTACGGGCCAGCGCGCAGATCCCGGCGATGTCGGAAATATCGCCGTCCATGGAATAGACGCTCTCAAACGCGATAAGCTTGGGCGCATCCGCAGGAGCCGCCGCCAGTTTGGCCTCAAGGTCCGCCAGATCATTATGTTCAAAAATGACCGTCTGAGAGCCACGTGCACCCTTGATGCCCGCAATCATAGAGGCATGGTTCAGGCGATCTGAAAAACAGATCCAGCCGGGCATGGAGGTCAGAATAGTCTGGAGACTGGCCTGATTGGACACATAGCCGGAGACAAACAGAAGCCCCGCTTCCTTACCGTGCAGCGCGGCCAGCTCTGCCTCAAGCGCTGTATGCAGCGGGCTGGTTCCGGCAATATTGCGCGTGCCACCGGCACCAGCGCCATGCTCACGGATGGCAGCAATCGCGGCTTCCTGCACTTCCGGTACGACACCCATGCCCAGATAGTCATTGGTGGACCAGACAATCACTTCCCGGCCTTCCGGCAGGGCAGGCAGTTCTTCCTCATACAGAGGGAAACGGTCTGCAAGGCGTGCCAGCGGGGTAAATGTGCGGTAGCGCCCCTGCTGCCTGATATCATTCAACGCCGTGTGACAGTGCTCATAAAACGGATGCCGGGCGTTTTTGATTGATCCCACGCTTCTACTCTCCTCGCGTCGTCAGAAACGGTCGGGGCTCGGCACAGGGCCCGTCGGCCGTCTGGCCGGTCTTCACATAAACTTGTTAGAGTTACTTCACATACACTCTGATGACTGAGTTCGTCACGGTCGAATCCGGCATAGCGGCCATTTCCACCTGAGCGGGGGAGGCTCCATCCTTGATGATAGCCTGTGTTACAGCCTGCCCATCACCCTGTACCAACTGCACCAGCGCCTGCTGATCTGTCGCTGAGTCCCCACCCGGCGGGACCAGACACTGCACCACAAACAGAATGTCGGGCTTGCTGGCCAGCGCCTTGTGCACAATCTGCTCAACCGGTCCGCTCCACTCAGCCGGAGAGGTGCCCGCCACAAGCTCAATCAGCGGCGGCACCGGCGGCGGGCCGGGCGGCGGAGGCGGAATATAAGGCACGGGCGGTTTGCCAGCACGGGCATTGAACGTTTTCTGGTCCACCAGCTTGCACCCGCTCAGGCACAGCGCAACACTGGCCACAAACGCCACCCGAAAAAACGGCCCCTTCTCTATAAAACGGGAAACAGACAGCATAACGGGCAGATCTCCGGGTCAAACAGGATGTGGTGACTCTTGCCACCTTCTTTCGCGCTCCTTTACGGCAGACGCAAGGTTAAGCTCAGCGCAAGGCTCTCAAAACTTGCTCTCACCTCTGGCCGCCTTTATTGAGCAGGGCACGAGGATGAAGACCTGTCGCACGGGCAGGCCCATCACGGAAGGCAGGCGAATGGCAGCAGTCCCTTCGACAGACCCGACCGACCAGCGGGAAGAGACCCACCTCTCCGCCCAGCAAAGTGCCGTGGCCCGAATGAGCCACGCCGCGCGCCTGCTGCTGAATGAGGAAGCCCTCCCGCCCCACGCCCGCACGCTGCTTAACAGAATGTGCCTGCCAGTCACCGCGCTCTGGTGCCGTGTGCTGCGGTTTGACCCCAGCGCCCCCAACTGGCCGGACCGGGACCGGTTTGTGGTGCCCTCCACCACCATGCTGCCGCTGCTGCGCGCGATGCTGCGCCTGACCGGCTCCCCCACAGCGGACAACATTCCGCTGGAATATGGCCGCCACCCGGCGGTGGAAGTCGCACCCGGTCCGGCAGGGCAGGGCGTGGCCGCCGCAGTAGGCATGGCCTTTGCGGAACAGACACTTGCCCGGCGCTTTGGCCGCTCACTGGTCAACCACCGGACATGGGTTCTGGCACAGGATACGGATCTCGCGACCGGCGTCGCCATGGAGGCCGCACAGCTGGCCGGGCGCTTTGGGCTGGACAGACTGGCTGTGCTCGTCACCCCACCAGCAGGGCCGGATAACGACGATTTTGCCGATTCGCTCACTCGTTTTAGCGCCTCCGGGTGGACGGTGCGGCGAGTGGACGCAGGCAGTGCTGCGGCCATCAGCTCCGCCCTTGCAGCCACCCTCCGCGCCCGTAAACCCACCCTGATTGCCTGCCTGCCCTCCAGTGCTCATGAAGGTCTGCCCGGCCCCGAGCTTCCGCCGGAAGAAGAACTGACCGGCCCGTGGAGCCCAACCGCCCGACGCGGAGCGACCACCCGGCGGTCCTGGTTGCGCCGCTTCGCCCGTCATCGGTTGCGCAATGCCTTTGAGCGGGAAGTGCAGGGCCAGCGTCCCGCCCTGTTTGATGAGGACTGGCACCGCGCCTGCCGCTGGCAGATGCGCTCATCAAGGGGACACGCCACGCAGGATGCAGGCCTTGCCGGCCTCCGCGCCCTTTCCGACGTTCTGCCCGAACTGGTGTGCCTGACCGCCTCTTCCGCCTACCGGCAGGATCTGGCTGCTCCGGTCGCCCTGCCTGCCACGTTTCAGGCCCGCACGCGCCTGCTCCCGGCGGAGCAGTCCTGTGGGATTCAGGATCATGGCATGGCAGGTATGCTAAACGGTATTGCCTTGCATGGCGGCCTGCTCCCCTGCTGTGCCGCCAGCATGATGACGGTGGATCGCATGCGCTCCGCCCTGCGTATGGCGGCCCTGATGCGCCGCAAGGTGCTGTATCTGCTCACGGGTGACGGGCTGGCACTGGGCGATGGCGGCGGGGGCTGGCAGCCGGTGGAGCAACTGGCCAGCCTGCGCGCCATGCCACATCTGGCTGTTTTCCGCCCCTGTGACGCGCGTGAGACCACCGCCTGCTGGGAGGCCGCCCTTAACTGGCAGGGGGGACCGGCCATGCTGCTGCTTTGCCCGTATGAAAACCGGTACGGTCCGCTGCCTCCGCCCGCGTTCGGCACCCCCTCCCGCGGGGGGTATGTGGTGAAGCAGGAAGACAACCGGCAGGTGACGCTGATTGCGTCCGGCCCAGAGGTTGCCATCGCGCTGAAAGCATCGCACCATCTGGCCCGGCAGGATATTCGGGCCACCGTGGTCTCCATCCCCTGCTGGGAACTGTTTGCCGAACAGCCCGCCAGCTACCGCAGGACCGTGCTGGGCACGTCCGGACTGCGCGTGGGGGTCGAGGCCGCTTCCAGCTTTGGCTGGGAACGCTGGCTTGGTGAAGAAGGAGTTTTTGTTGGCATGGATGATTTCGGCACGTCCGCCCCGGCCAACGCATTGTATGAGCGCTTTGGCATTACTGTTGAAGCGATCTGCGAGAAGGTGCGCATGCGCCTTCAGACCTCAGGCGGTGAACGGGGGCCTTCCCTGCGCACGCCGGACCAGCCCCGGACCCGCGTTCGGGGACCGTTAACGACAAGACCATAGAATAAAAAAACGGAGCTTAAAAATCATGGCAGTCAAAATTGCAATCAACGGATTCGGGCGTATTGGCCGGCTTGTGCTGCGCGGTATTATTGAAAGCGGACGCACGGACGTTGTGCCGGTGGCCATTAACGATCTGGGCAGCGTGGCGGACAACGCCCACCTGCTGAGCTATGACAGCGTGCATGGCCGCCTGCCGGCTGACGTCAAGGTTGATGGCAACAAGCTGATCATCACCGCACATGGCCGCACGTGGGACCCGATTACCGTTTCTGCCGAGCGTGACCCCTCCAAGGTGCCGTTCCAGGGCGTGGATGTGGCCATGGAATGCACCGGCCTGTTCACCTCCAAGGAAAAAGCAGGCCAGCTTCTGGCTGCCGGCGCCCGCAAGGTGATCATCTCCGCTCCGGGCACGGATGCGGATGCCACCATCGTTTACGGTGTGAACCAGGATGTGCTGACGCCGGACATGACGGTGATCTCCAACGCCTCCTGCACCACCAACTGTCTGGCTCCGGTCGCCAAGGTGCTGGAAGACGCATTTGGCATTGAGCGCGGCTACATGGTCACCATCCACTCCTACACGGGTGACCAGCGCACGGTGGACACCCTGCATAAAGACCTGCGTCGCGCCCGCGCTGCCGGCCTGAACATGATCCCGACCTCCACGGGCGCTGCCCGCGCGGTCGGTCTGGTTCTGCCGCAGCTTAAAGGCAAGCTGGATGGCACGGCCATTCGTGTGCCGACGGCCAACGTCTCCCTCGTTTCGCTCGACTTCGTGCCGAAAAAGGTGCCGGGCTCCGTGGAAGAAGTGAATGCCGCCATCAAGACCGCATCCGAAGGCGCGCTGAAAGGCGTTCTGGCATATTCTGATGCGCCGCTGGTCAGCTCCGACTTTAACCATGCTCTGGCCTCCTCCACCTTTGACGCCACGCAGACCTCTCTGGTCGATGGCGGTAAGCTGGTGCGCATCTGCTCCTGGTATGACAATGAGTGGGGCTTCTCCAACCGCATGTCCGACACTGCGGCTCTGTTCGGCTCACTCTGATGGCCATTCTTCCCTTCAACACGCTGGATAAGCTTGACCCAAAGGGCAAGCGTATCCTGCTGAGAGCCGATCTGAACGTCCCGATGCAGGACGGGAAGATTTCGGACATGACGCGCATTGAGCGCATTGTGCCGACCATCCGGGAACTGGCGGACAAAGGCGGGCGCGTGATTGTGCTCAGCCATTTTGACCGCCCGAAGGGCAAGGTTGTGCCCGGCCTGTCTCTGGAACCCATGGCCGAGGCTCTGGCCACGGCACTGGGTAAGCCGGTCAGCTTCATGCATGACTGCATCGGCCCGCAGGCAGAAACCGCAGCTCGCTCCCTGAAAGACGGGGAAGTGCTGCTGCTGGAAAACACCCGCTTCTACCCGGGTGAGGAAGCCAATGCACCGGATCTGGCCGCTGAACTGGCAAGACTGGGTGATGTGTATGTGAACGATGCGTTCTCCGCAGCGCATCGGGCTCATGCCTCCACCGCCGGTGTGGCCGAGCATCTGCCTGCCTATGCCGGGCGTCTGATGGAAGCGGAACTGTCCGCGCTGGATGCCGCTCTGGAAAACCCCGAGCATCCGGTTGGCGCGATTGTGGGCGGGGCGAAAGTCTCCACCAAACTCGCCCTGCTGGAAAACATGCTGGAGCGCGTGGACGTTCTGGTTGTGGGTGGCGCTATGGCCAACACCTTCCTGGCCGCCAAAGGGCTGAGCGTCGGCAAGTCGCTCAAGGAAGAGGATATGCTGGACACGGCCCGGCAGATCATCGCCAAGGCGAAGGAAAAGAACTGCGATCTGGTTCTGCCGGTTGATGTTGTCCTTTCTGAGGACTTCATGGCCGGTGCGCCCACGCTGGTTGCTCCCGTGACGGAAATCCCGGATGGCTGGATGGCGCTGGATGTGGGGCCGGAAACGGTCAAACTGCTGAAAGCCAAACTGGCTGACCTGAAAACGCTGGTGTGGAACGGCCCTCTGGGCGTGTTCGAGCTGCCGCCATTTGATGAAGGCACCAATGCTGTCGCACAGGAAGCCGCTCGCCTGACAAAGGCGGGCAGCCTGAAAACCATTGCCGGAGGGGGGGACACTGTTTCCGCCCTGCGTCACGCCGGTGTGCTGCATGACATGACGTATGTCTCCACCGCAGGCGGCGCTTTTCTGGAATGGCTGGAAGGCAAGGTTCTGCCGGGCCTGACCGCGCTGAGTTCCACGCTGGAACGAACCATTCCCATCTGAAAAACACTCTGACTTCAGAGCCTTTTTTCTAAGAAGACAGAAGACGCCGGGGGTCTCAGACCGCCGGCGTTTTTTGTTGGACTGCCGGAGGTCTGACACGCCCCAGCGTATTCATCAGCCCCACACCCGCCAGAATAATAGCCCCCCCCACAAGCATACGCAGGCTCGGCACTTCAGCTGTAATCAGAAACGCCAGCAGCAAAGTTGCGGGGGAAAGCAGGTAGATAAAGCCGGAAGAGCGGGCCACGCCAATCCGGCCCACAACATGCGCCCACGCTGCGTAGCCCAGAATGGCGGGAAAGACCGCAAGCTGCACAACCAGAATCCAGCCGGTGACCGGGGCAGTCTGCAAGCTCTGCACCGCCTGCGGAAGCCAAGGCGTCAGCAATACAGCGCCAATAATCAGCACATAGGCCGTTGTTGCCAAAGCCCCATACACCGCCACAAGTTTTTTCTGAACAGCATTATAGACTGCGGCAGAAAAGGCCGCCCCCAGCACATCTGCGGCCCCGGAGCCAAACGTCAGGCCGCCCGGTTGCCCCTGTGCCACCAGCACAACACCACAAAAACTGACCAGCGACCCAACCCAGCCCCAGACAGACAGCCGCTCTCCCATCATCCCGACAGCAAGAAGTGCTGCAATCAGCGGAGAAAAGCTTATCAGCAGACTGGCCGCGCCGGCGGAAACAGTCTGTTCCCCCAGATTGAACAGAATATTATAAAGGGAAATACCGACAGCCCCGCACACCACAAAGCGCGGCAGATCCTGCACACGCGGCAAGCGGGGGCGCGTCCAGCTCACCCACGCCAGAGCAATCACCGCCGCTAACGCATAGCGTGCAGCAGCCAGCGGGACAGGGGGAAGAACCTGCAATGCCAGACGCACAACAGGGTATGCGCTGGCCCACGATAAAATTGCCAGCGCCGCCGCAAAAACTGGCACCGGCGGGTGGGATGCAGGCAACGAATGAACCGGCGAGGCCGGAGCAGGCTGTGCATCCATAGGTCTGTTACTCTCTGCGTAAAACCTGATCTGTCATGAACGAGGCAATTTTTCCGGCAACGAAGTCCCGCTTCAGCGCGGCTTCATCATACTCATCGCGCACCCAGTCAAGAAACGGGATGCGTCCTTCGGCCTCAGCCTGATAACGCAGGAAAAATGCATCCAGAATACCGGTGCGGGACTGCCGGAAATGCCCGTATCGCCAGGACAGTTCTTTCAACGCCCGCTCTGCTGTGCCCCCTTCAAACAGGATGACCAGCCCGGATGCCAGACCCGCCCGATCCGCGCCGGATTTGCAATGCATCAGCATGGGGAACGCAATCTGCTGATATAGCCCGGCAAAACGCAGAATACGGTCGCGGTGAGGTGCGCCCCGGCTTTCAAACGCCATATCCACATGCGCCAGCCCAAGCCGGGCAGCGGCATTGCGGGAAAGCGCATCCGACCCGCATTTCCGGTGCCCACGCAAATTGACCAGCGTACGCAGATTAAAACGCCGCATGGCCCATTTTAGCCGTGCGGGGGTTGGATGATTGCAGCGATAAACCTTGCCGGGCACCACAGCGTGAAAATTTGTCCAGACCAGCCGGAAAATGGCGTGGTCCACAAACAAACTGTCTGTCCATGCCCGCGTACGACCGGCTACGGAGGAAAGATGGCCGTCAAACACGAACTGCTCCCGTTCTCATAGAAAGGACTGGTGTCTCACCCTGCTTCCTCAGCGTCAATCTTTTCAGCAGGCGCCGGGCCGTTAAGGACGGGGGCGGGCATCCAGCGTCAGGCAGAAAAACGTCAGATCCAGCCAGCGCCCAAATTTGCAGCCAACCTCTTTCATCACACCTGTCGCTTCAAACCCCAGTTGCTGATGCAGCGCAACAGATCCGGTATTCTGAGCATCAATCCCGGCCACCATCACATGCTTTCCCTGCGCACGGGCCTGCTCGATCAGCGCCTTCATCAGAGTCAGCCCCACGCCCTGCCGCTGCGCATCAGGGTGCACATACACAGAATGTTCTACCGTATGCCGGTAACCATCAAATGCCCGCCACGGCCCAAAGGTGGCATACCCAGCGACCTCCCCCGCAGCCGAGACAGCCACCAGCACCGGATACCCGGCCTGCTGGCGCTCCCGTAACCACGCCAGACGGTTGGCCTCATCGACGACCGTCTCGTTCCAGATCGCCGTCGTGTGCAGCACGGCATGGTTATAAATACTGGTAATCCGGGGAATATCCGCAGGCCAGGCGTCACGAAGCATCATCATCCGTCTTTTATGCGAGATGCTGCATGCTCAAGGCAAACCGAAACGCATCCTTTACAGACCAGACGAAGGCTGCTGTTCAGACGGCTCCCGAAGTTTGTAGAGCGATAAAGAAAATTTATTCGGCCTGCTTTTGTGAATATGTCGGACATTCACCGCATAAGTCTGCGTGTAATGGTCATGCAGCCACTGGCAAACGGGGGCTTCAACCTCATGTCTTTCGCAACCCATATAAGGCGCGACAACATACAAGGGGTTTTGCGCAAGGTCCTGCATATAACGCTTCCACGCGTTTTGCCGGAAGAAAATGTCAATGTGGTCACTGAACAAATACACATCAAACGGCTTTAAATCAGACAGATAGAAAACCGCATGAAACGTTCTGATATCCAGAACTTTGGCCTGCCCGACCTGCCGGGCAATCTCTGTATAATCGACCCGTGAGGTGTAGAGAGCGATTGTCACATTCCTTTTCACCTCTGTCCCCATGAAAAACAGGGAGGAAAGCCAAAGAGGCATGAGAGCAAGACGGGAAGGGAACGCGCCCTCACGGAACAAAATCGCCAGCATGAGTGTGGCAGGCGCAAAGCAGAGAATGAAATAATGCTGATACGGGTGCCCGGAGAGCAGCGTTGCCGGGAAGGATGAAGCAAACCACACCGGCAAAATCATGGTGCGACGTGCGGCCTCATCTGCCAGATTAAACGGGAAACGCCTTATCCATCCAAGAAGAATGGGCAGCATCAGTCCCAGATAAAACGTCATCCAGAAGACGCACTGCAACCGCTCTGAAAGCGCACCACTATAGTTGTGCAGAAAACTTCTCTGCATGGAAAAATAGGACTGCAACGCCCCATGCCCAACAATCAGATAGGGCGAAAACAGAGCAACCAGACTGACGACACCGCCCAGCCCAGCCATCACGCACCGGGAAAGCCGGAACCAGCCGGGAGAAAACAGAAGCAAAGCCATTGGCCCCAGAAGGCACACGCCCGCCAGATAATTCACATTTACGGCCAGAGCAGAAAGACAGCCTGCCAGAAAAAACAGACCCGTTTTGTTTGTTTCTATCCCTTTGAGCATCAGCGCCAGAATCAGCGCCTCAGCCACCACCAGAACCAGCTCGGTGTTCCCGGAGAGCACGTCAAAAATCGCGCCACATACAGTCAGAAGACCAAAGGCCAGACCGCGATTGAATGACCCGAACGCTCGGCTGATGGTAACAAACGCACCGCTCAACAGCACAGCCAGAAGCGTAAATTTTCCCAAAGTAAAGGGCGCAATGAGGTCCCAAAGCCCATAAAACAGGTAAACGCCGAAAGGTTTGTGATCAAACGCATAGTTGTAGGGCAGAATATGGTCCCGCAGCAGACCGCGACCGATCAGCACATAATAAGCCGGATCCCCGTCCGAAAACGGGATGACGCAATAGCTCAGCGCATACACCACAACCAGAGCGATCAGGAGATACTTCAAACCCGCAGCAAGTGCCGGAGGAACCGCCTTAGGCATAATCTCTGAGAAAAACAGACTGATCCTGTTATCTCTCTCTTGCACACGTGTTTCCTTATAGTTTGCGTTTATTATTTAAATATCATCTCAAGTATCAATTTTGATACCACTTAAAAAGTGAGTGTCTGAATTAGCCTACTTTCAGAACCAGTCATAACAGTTCTTTTTAAAGGCATTTTTTAACCTTGAACGCAAAAAAACCCGGAACGCCTTTACGACGCACCGGGTTTCTCTTGTTTTTAAAAAACTCTTACAGGCCAGAAGACCAGTAGCCGATCAACACTAAAGACCGGTTTTCAGACTTTCCGTTCGATCTGCAACTCTTTAATCCGGCCAATCGCCTTGGCGGGGTTCAGACCTTTGGGGCAGGTCTGCGTGCAGTTCATGATCGTGCGGCAGGCATAGAGCTTGAAGGTATCTTCCAGCCCATCCAGCCGGTCACCCGTATGCTCATCACGGCTGTCCGCAATCCAGCGATATGCTGCCAGCAGCACAGCTGGGCCAAGATACTTGTCCCCGTTCCACCAGTAAGACGGGCAGGACGTTGTGCAGCAGAAGCACAGAATACATTCCCACATGCCATCCAGCTTGGCGCGCTCTTCAATACTCTGCTTACGCTCGGCGTCCGGCGGCGGTGCACTGTCTGACTGCAACCACGGGTTAATCGCCCGCAGCTGCGCATAGGCCCCATCAAGGTTGGACACCAGATCCTTGACAATCGGCATGTGCGGCAGCGGATAGATGCGCACATCCCCCTTGATGTCCTTGATCGGCTTCAAGCACGCCAGCGTGTTTTCACCGTCAATATTCATCGCGCAGGAGCCGCAAATCCCTTCACGGCAGGACCTGCGGAATGTCAGCGTCGGGTCCACATCGTTTTTGATGTGGATAATGGCGTCCAGCACCATTGGCCCGATGGTATCCAGATCCACTTCATAGGAATCCACTACCGGATTTTTGTCATCATCCGGCGTCCAGCGATAAACCCTGAACGTCCTGACGTTTTTAGCCCCGGCTGGCGCGGGATAGGTTTTGCCTTTCCCGATCTCGCTGTTGCGCGGCAGTCTGAGTTCGACCATGTTCGCCTCCCTTTTTCGCCCGTTCTTCCCGCCGGCTTAGTAAACGCGCTCTTTGGGTGGGAAGACCTGCACGTCATCCGTCAGGGTCTTCAAATGCACCGGACGATAGGTCAGCTTCACGCCGCCCTTTTCATCCAGCCAGGAAACGGAGTGCTTCATCCACTCCTTGTCATCACGTTTGGGGAAATCATCCCGTGCATGCGCGCCACGGCTTTCATGCCGGGCCAGCCCGCTTTCCAGCGTAACTGTTGCATTGGCCAGAAGATTTTCAAATTCCAGTGCTTCCATCAGGTCACTGTTCCAGATCAGTGACGAGTCAGAGACGGAAATGTCCCCAAGGTCGTCCCAGATCTGGTGAATTTTATCAACACCTTCCTGCAGGCTTTCCTGTGTGCGGAAAACAGCTGCATGCGTCTGCATGTCACGCTGCAGGCGGTCCCGCATGGCGGAGACTTTCGTGCCGCCCTTGGCATAACGCAGCTTGTCCAGACGGTCGAGCGCAGCATCCCCCGCGCCAGCAGGCAGCGGTTTGATGAAGTCGCTCGGTTTAACAATTTCCGCCGCACGTTTGGACGCAGCACGACCAAACACAATCAGATCCAGGAGGGAGTTTGTGCCCAGACGGTTCGCACCATGCACGGACACACAGGCTGCTTCACCCACCGCCATCAGGCCGGGCACAACCGCATCCGGGTTTTCCGGTGTCGGGCGAATAACTTCACCATGAATATTGGTCGGAATACCGCCCATATTGTAATGCACCGTCGGCAGAACCGGCACCGGCTCCTTGGTAACATCCACACCGGCAAAAATACGCGCCGTTTCAAGAATGCCCGGCAGGCGCTGGTGCAGAAGGTCAGACCCAAGATGCTCAAGATGCATCATGATATGGTCTTTCTTCGGCCCACAGCCACGGCCTTCCTTGATCTCAATCGTCATAGCGCGGGAGACCACGTCACGCGAGGCAAGATCCTTCGCCGTCGGTGCATAACGCTCCATGAAGCGCTCACCTTCGGAGTTGGTCAGATACCCGCCTTCACCACGGCAGCCTTCCGTCAGCAGGCAGCCTGCCGGATAAATGCCGGTCGGATGGAACTGCACAAATTCCATATCCTGTGTCGGCACACCGGCCCGCATGGCCATAGCGTTGCCATCACCCGTGCAGGTATGGGCAGAGGTGCAGGACTGATAGGCACGGCCATAGCCACCCGTTGCCAGCACCACCATCTTGGCGTTGAAGCGATGGATCGTGCCATCATCCTGACACCAGGCCATAACACCACGACACTCGCCTTTGTCGTCCATAATCAGATCAATGGCGAAGTATTCGACAAAGAATTCGACGTTATGCTTCAGGCACTGCTGATACAGCGTGTGCAGAATGGCATGGCCGGTCCGGTCCGCCGCAGCGCAGGCGCGGGGCACAGGAGCTTTGCCGTATTCGCTCATATGGCCGCCGAAGGGGCGCTGATAGATTTTGCCATCTTCCGTGCGGGAGAACGGCACACCGAAATGCTCCAGTTCCTGCACAGCGGGCACGGCCTCGCGGCACATGAATTCAATGGCGTCCTGATCGCCCAGCCAGTCTGACCCTTTTACGGTGTCATACATATGCCACCGCCAGTTATCCTCGGCCATGTTCCCCAAAGAGGCCCCGATGCCGCCCTGAGCGGCCACCGTGTGGCTTCGTGTGGGAAAAACCTTGGTTACGCAGGCAGTTTTGAGGCCAGCGGCCCCCATGCCCAGCGTGGCGCGCAGGCCGGAACCGCCTGCTCCAACAACCACGACATCATAAGCGTGATCGACAATCCGGTAAGCTCCCCGGGACGGAGAGGTATTGGCATTCATCGTGACGGCGCTCCCATGTGCGTTCGGCCTGTCATGTCTTCAGATTTCGTGCCGCCGCGACATGTGGCGCAAACAGGCGGCACAGAGTTTCAGGTCTGGTCTGGTCAGGACCGCCGGTTACCGGCAGCCACAAGCTTGATTACGGCAAACACGCCCAGAAGCCCCAGCAGGGAGGTAACGAGTTTGACCAGAATACGGGTTGGCAGATGCGCCTTGCCGTGAACGTAGTCATCCACAATGACCTGCAGCCCCAGCTGCGCGTGGTAAAAGGTCGTGATAATCAGCGCGGTCAGCATGGTGGCGTTCACCGGCTTGCCGCCCCACTTCACAACCTCTGCATGGTCTGCACCGCCAAGGCGGAACATCTGGACAATAAACCATGTTGAAAGCGGCAGAAGAGACGCCGCCGTTACGCGCTCGGCCCACCAGTGCCCCGTGCCGGAGCCACCGGCTCCAAGCCCGCGGGCTCGGCCCAGCTGTGAGCGCATCACCTCAATATGAGGAGCGGAATCAGTCATATCAGGATGCCTTTCCTGCTTTGGCCACAGCGCGCGCCCGTTTGGCGGCAACGCCCAGAAGGCCCGCGGCCAGCACGGTGCTGACACCGGCGGTCACACCCACGGCAACCGGGCCATCCTTGTTCAGCTCTTCCTTGTCGTAGCGTTTGCCGGAATCCCAGATGAGATGCCGGATGCCACCGACCGTGTGATACACAACGGAAGCCAGCCACCCCACCAGCAGCAACTGCCCTGCGGGGTTGCCTGTCACCTTGCGCGCTGTCGCAAACGCTTTCGGTCCTTTGGCGGCAGCAGCCAGCCAGAACACGCCAAGAGCAGCGCCGCCGGTTGCGGCAACGCCCGTCAGGCGGTTCGAAATTGAAAGAACCATGGACAGGCGATAGCGGTAAATTTGCAGATGCGGCGACATAGGCCGCTGAATGAGTCTGCCGTCACTTCGGGTCCCTACGTAGAGGGCCTTGCGGATATCCTGCATTGTCAGCCTCGTATCCTGTCCGTCTATCCCTTACACCGGCTCAGACCGGCGTTTCTGCATCGAAATTTGTCCTACGCCCCAACCCGCAGACCGGTCAATTCAACCAGCCAACACGAGCCCGCGAGCCGGGGTAACCTCACTCAGCCGTGTCTGGGCAGGAGGTCCAGGGCAATCATCGTCTCGGCAATCTGCACTGCGTTCAAAGCCGCACCTTTCCGCAGATTATCGGACACGCACCAGAAGGCGAGGCCGTTGGGAACCGTCGGATCGACACGAAGGCGTGAAACATAGGTTGCGTCTTCACCCACGCACTCAATCGGAGTCACATAGCCGCCATCTTCGCGTTCATCGCGCAGAATCACGCCTTCTGCTTCACGCAGAACTTCACGCGCACGGGCCAGATCCACAGGCTCGGCAAACTCCGCCACAACGGCTTCAGAATGGCCAATAAACACCGGTACGCGAACGCAGGTGGCAATCACGGACACGTCGGGGTCGAGAATTTTTCTCGTCTCCACGGCCATTTTCCATTCTTCCTTGGTCGCACCATCATCCATGAAGCGATCAATCTGCGGGATGCAGTTAAAGGCAATCTGCTTCTGAAACTGCTCGATCTTCGGCGGGTCATTCACAAAGCTGCCGCGCGTCTGGGCAAACAGCTCGTCCATCCCGTCTTTCCCGGCACCGGACACAGCCTGATAGGTGGAGACCACAACGCGCTTAAGCGTGAACAGGTCATGCAGCGGCTTGAGGGCCACAACCATCTGAATGGTTGAGCAATTCGGGTTGGCAATAATATTGCGCTTCATGCGCTTGAGCGCATCCGGGTTTACTTCCGGCACCACCAGCGGCACATCCGGGTCCATGCGGAAGTGGGAGGTGTTATCAATCACCACACAGCCCGCTTTGGCGGCAATGGGAGCATATTTGGCTGAGACCTCACCACCCGGGGAGAACAGACCAACATCCCAGCCTTTGAAATCAAAGGTTTCAAGATTCCGGACCTTGAGCGTACGATCCCCAAACGAGATTTCACGCCCGGCAGACCGTGGTGACGCCAGCGCAACAATATCGTCAACGGGGAACTCCCGCTCGGCCAGTGTCTTTAAAATTTCACGCCCTACTGCTCCGGTGGCGCCTACAACTGCAACCCGATACCCCATAACTCTATCCCTTACTCATTCCTGCCAAAGCCTGACCGGGCAGGAAACCTAGACCAAACCGGGTAAAAATGGAATTGCGGAGCATGCCCTTCCGTTGCGCAAGGAGAAATGAAATATGACTTCACCCCCCGCATCTCCCGCCATTCCCGCCCCGGTTGTTGCGCCCGCAGCCACCCATCCGGCTCCCGCCGGAACACTGGTGATCCTCGGTGCGGCGGGAGATCTGACCCACCGGCTGCTGGTCCCCGCACTGTATGACCTGACCTGCAATGGCTTTCTGCCAGATGATTTCCGGATTATCGGCGTCAGTCTTGAACAGGAGACCACAGAAAGCTGGGTCGCATCCCTGCGTGCCAAAATGGAAAGCTTCACGCAGGACAGACATGCTGAATTTTATACGGTCAGCATTAATGAGGATGCATGGTCCTGGCTGGCCAGCCGGATGACCTACCGCGCACTGGACTTCACGTCTGTTGACGCGTTGCGGGAACTGGCCCCGGATATCAGCGGGGGCAACGCCGTCTTCTACCTCGCCACGCCGCCGCGCTTTTTTGGCACCGCAGCGGAAAGTCTGGCACGGGCCGGACTGATGGAAGAAGCTCCTGACCGCTTCCGGCGGCTGGTGGTGGAAAAACCTTTTGGCACAGATCTGCACTCTGCTCAGGCGTTAAACGCGCATCTCCTGTCCTTCCTCAAGGAAACGCAGATTTACCGGGTGGACCATTTTCTGGGGAAGGAGACCGTGCAGAACCTGCTGGCACTCCGCTTCAGCAATCTGCTGTTCGACCCGCTCTGGCGGCGCGACTATATCGACCATATCCAGATTACCGCCGCAGAAACACTCTCCGTCGAAGGGCGAGGCGTTTTTTACGATGCCACAGGCGCACTGCGGGACATGGTGCCCAACCACCTGTTCCAGCTGCTCGCGCTGGTCGCCATGGAGCCGCCCTCATCCCTGAAGGCTGAAGCTATCCGGAATGCCAAGCAGCAGGTTTTTGACGCCATTCGCCCCATCACGCCGGAAAACGCTGTGCGCGGGCAGTATACCGCAGGCGCCGTGGCCGGACGCACTATCGAAGCCTATCGCGCCAGCCCCGGCGTCAACCCGAACAGCACCACGGAAACCTACGCGGCGCTGAAAATTGAAATTGATACCTGGCGCTGGGCCGGGGTGCCCTTCTATTTGCGCACCGGCAAAGCCCTGAGCTCCAACGTGACGGAAATAGTGGTGCAGTTCAAACAGACACCGCATCCCCTGTTCCACACGGCAGACGGCACACCGCAAGCGCCTAATCGGTTTGTTTATAATATCCGGCCGGAAAAAGGGGCGGACCTGCATTTCAACGCAAAGCATCCCGGCCCGGAAACCGTGGTGGAAGAAGTGGTGTCCCAGTTCCGCTACCAGAATGCCTTCGGGGCTATCCCCAATGTGGGGTATGAAACCCTGCTGTATGACTGCCTGCAAGGCAACGCCACACTCTTCCAGCGCGCCGATAATATTGAGGCTGGCTGGCGCGCCGTAGACCCGGTTCTGCAAGCCTGGAGCAAGGCGACCACCGCGCCGGAATTTTATGAAGCCGGCAGCACCGGTCCCGCTGGGGCAGACACTCTTCTGGCTCGTGATGGACGCTGCTGGGCACCCTTTGGCCAGCTTAAAAAAGACAGTTGATCTCAGGAAACTCTTTTAAAAGACAGTGCTCCCGTCTCCTGTCATGAAAACCCCGACAGGACAGAATTTTTTTGATGCATGTCAATGCGATTTTTCATCACACTCTGCCTAGTGAGAGGAGGAAATTCCTGATAACAGGGCCGCGCCACGCATATAAAAAAGACGGGGCTCTCTGGAACGTATTTCCAGCAACGAAAACAAAAAGGGACTGAGAGAATGTCAGGAAAAATGAAAGCCGCAGTGGTGCGCGAATTCGGCAAACCTCTGAGCATTGAAGAACTGGATATTCCTGATATCCGTCCGAACGAGATTCTGGTCAAAATGATTGCCTGCGGCGTCTGTCATACAGACCTGCATGCCGCTGAAGGGGACTGGCCGAAAAAACCCACCCTCCCGTTTATTCCGGGACATGAAGGCGTCGGCACTGTTGTGAAAGCGGGCAGTGCTGTCACCCATGTGAAGGTCGGCGACGACGTTGGCGTGCCCTGGCTGTATTCTGCCTGCGGCCATTGTGAACACTGCCTTGGTGGTTGGGAAACTTTGTGTGCTAAACAGGAAGATACCGGCTATTCCGTTAATGGCTGCTTTGCTGAATATGTGGTGGCAGACCCCAACTATGTTGCACTCCTCCCCAAAGGCATAGACCCTGTGCAGGTCGCCCCCGTGCTGTGCGCTGGCCTGACAGTCTATAAAGGTCTGAAAATGACCGACACAAAGGCGGGGAACTGGGTCGCCATTTCCGGCGTTGGCGGACTGGGGCAGATGGCGGTGCAATATGGCGTCGCCATGGGTCTGAACGTGGTGGCCGTTGACATTGATGATGAAAAACTTGCCATCGCCCGGAAACTCGGCGCGGCTTTGACCGTTAATGCCAGAGAGACAGACCCGGCGGCTTTTATGCAAAAGGAAGTTGGTGGTGTTCATGGCGGTCTGATTACTGCCGTTTCCACCAAGGCTTTTTCGCAGGCCATGGGGTATGTCCGGGCTGGGGGAACACTTGTTCTGAATGGCCTGCCACCGGGCGATTTTCCTATCTCGATCTTCGATATGGTGATGAATGGCACCACCATCCGCGGATCCATTGTCGGGACACGCCTTGATATGATTGAGGCCCTGTCCTTCTTTGCAGATGGGAAAGTAAAATCGGTAACGCAGACAGACCGGCTGGAGAATATAAACTCTATTTTTGAACGCCTCGAAGAAGGTAAGGTGGAAGGCCGGATCGTGATCGACTTTCGCGCCTGATACTTCCGAGGCATTCGGAAAGGCTCACGAATATGGCTTACAAGACTGTCAATCCGTACACCAACGAGACGATCGCCACTTTTCCTGACCTGAAAGATGCCGAACTGGATTCTCTGCTGTCACAGGCAGAGAAAACCTACAAAAGCTGGCGCAATACGTCCTTTGCTGACCGCGCCAGCATCCTGCACAAAGCTGCCAGCCTGCTACGCGAGCAAAGCGAAGAGTATGCAAAGCTGCTCACGCTGGAAATGGGCAAACTCAAGCGTGAAGCGTTAGGGGAAGTTGCCCTGTCTGCTGATATTCTTGATTATTATGCCGACAATGCAGAAAATTTTCTGGCACCCCAGAAAATCCCCGGCGGTAGTGAACGGGGTGATGACGCCATGCTTATCAGCCAGCCGCTTGGTATCCTGCTGGCTATTGAACCGTGGAACTTCCCCTACTATCAGCTGGCCCGCGTGGCCGGACCGCATCTGATGGCAGGGAATGTGGTTGTGGTAAAACATGCTTCCATTGTTCCTCAATGTGCCGCAGCGTTTGAAAAACTCTTCCATGATGCAGGGGCTCCGGCAGGACTCTACACAAACCTGTTCGCCACACGTCAGCAGTTGGAAAAACTGATTGATGACCCGCGCATTCAGGGTATCGCCCTGACGGGGAGCGAAGGGGCAGGGGCCACCGTCGCTGCTCAGGCTGGCAAGAACCTGAAAAAGACCACCATGGAACTGGGCGGCAGTGATGCCTTCATTGTTCTGGATGATGCTGATCTTGAAAAGTCCGTCAAATGGGCTGTCTGGGGCCGCATGAATAACGGTGGGCAATGCTGTGTGGCATCCAAGCGCATTATTGTGCAGGAAAACATTTCAGACCAGTTTTTCAAACGCTTTAGTGAAGAACTTGCAAAACTTGCTCCCGGGGATCCGTCTGATGACGCAACCGGCGTGCCGCCCATGTCCTCTCAGTCCGCCGCAGACCAGCTCAACCAGCAGGTTGAAGACGCCGTAAAAAATGGGGCTAAAGCGCACCGCGTTGGCCCAACGCCACCGAACAAGGGGGCCTTTGTTCAGACCACGATCCTGACTGACCTGACACGCGACAATCCGGCTTTCCATCAGGAATTTTTTGGACCCGTGGCACTCTTCTTTACCGTGAAGGATGAGAAGGAAGCCATTGAACTGGCTAACGATACCCCTTACGGGCTGGGTGGCTCTGTGTTTACGCAGGATACCAAGCGCGGTGTTGAGGTTGCCAAGCAGATTTACACCGGCATGGTGTATATCAACCACCCGACATGGACCCGGCCGGATCTGCCTTTTGGTGGCGTCAAACGCTCCGGCTATGGACGTGAACTCGCCATGCTGGGGATTGAAGAGTTCGTTAATAAGAAGCTCATCAATGTCGTGCCGATTGATGCTCCGGCCTGATTTCAGGCCTCAGTAAACACGCAAAAAGGCGACAGATTTTATTCTGTCGCCTTTTTTATCAGGCCTTTTGTCCATCCTGCTTCAACACATGCTCAACCAGTTTCACGCCGGTTTCCACCAGCTTTTCTGTCAGGCGCGCACCGGTTTCTGCTGAACAGAGGCGCGGGTCTCCCCGCCCAATCCCATTCGATGCCGTGCAATCACCTTCAAGCGGCACGGAAATCAGAGTACCATTCAGATCCAGTGTGCCAAAATCTGAAACATTTAGGCCCCACGCTGTTTTATCTGTATGGGTTCGCGGAATACGATCCTCCCGCACCAGATCAGGCAGCACATGCATCCCGATACTTGTCAGCGGATTTGCGCCATGCCCACCAGACTGCGCCGCCTGCTCTGCACCAACAAGCTGGGGCAAGAAACTGGCTGCAACACGCCACAGATAAAAGCTTGGAATCACAATACTATCCCGCAGCCAGATGCTGCGGGTAACATCATGAATCATAGTGCAGTTCCCACCATGCCCGTTCAGGATAATGATGCGGGTGAGACCATGCCGAAGCAGACTGTCCAGCATATCCCGCAACACAGCCTGCAATGTTGTTTGAGACAGGGCAATGCCACCCGGCATGTATCCAAAATAGTCAGCGCCACCAAACGGCAGAACAGGCGCAACGTAGACCTCATGCCCTGCGGCGGAGGCCTTTCTGGCAATTTGCTCTGCCATGGCATCTGCCAGAAGGTAGTCCCCCATCGGCATATGCGGTCCCTGATCTTCAAAACTGCCTAATGGCAAAAGAATAACAGGGGAGCGCGCAACAGCCTCCCGCATTTCAGATGCGGTCAGATGCGCCATCTGGAATTTGGTCTGCACCATGCTGGCCCCTTACTGTTTCACAACTGGAAGCAGGATGGAGGTCGCCTCCTTGCCGCCATGATGAATGCTCTGGGTCGCCACCGTATAATCTGCCGGTTTGGCATCAAAAATATTCGGCACGAACTTCTGAGGGTTCCGATCATAAAGCGGGAACCAGGAGGACTGGATCTGCACCATAATCCGATGCCCTTTTGCAAACACATGGTTCACAGCAGGAAGCGTGAAGTGATAATGCAGCGTTGCATCAGGCTGAAGCGCTTCCGGTTTGGCAAAGTCCCTCCGGTAACGGCCCCGGAAAATATCCATGGACACAGGCAGTTCATACCCGCCCATTTTCGGATCATCCGGTGTCATGGAAGGCTGTACGTCAATCAGCTTCACCACCCAGTCTGAATCCGTGCCGCTTGTCGCGGCAAACAGATCTGCCACCGGCACACCGCTCACGCGCACAGGCTCGTCCAGCACTTCCGTTTCATACGTCACGACATCCGGGCGAGATTCAGCTTCCCGCTGGTCCTGCACCAGCCAGGGCTTCCACCGGCTGCTCTGCGCAAAGGCGAAGGGGCGGGAGATGAACGGAACAGGATGCGCCGGGTCAGACACATAGCTATCCGCCCCGTCTGTTGTTGGGCGTGTAAAGCTCAGCCCGTGCCCGTCTGCCAGATAAAGCGGGGTCAGGCTGCCTGTGCAGTTGCTTTCACAAACAGAGGGCCAGGAACGGTAATAATCCCATTTCTGATCGCCTGTATTGTAAATGATTGCGTCAGGCAGATGCACAGAGGCACTGCCAGGCTTCAGATATTCATCAAAGAACGGTCGGAACACATCGCGCCGATACTGGTGTGCTGTATCCCCTTCAAATTCCAGCGGACCAAGAGTGGAACCGTTATAATTCACCCCACTATGCCGCCAGGGGCCCATCACCAGCGTGTTCGGCGCTTTGACATCCGCATCCTTCAGCGCCTGCCAGGCGTGAATGGCACCCCACATATCTTCCTGATCCCACAGGCCCTGTTCCCACAACATCGGAACGGTTGGCTTGCGCTGAGCCAGAATTTTATCCAGCGCCTGCCCCTGCCAGAACGCATCATACGCCGGGTGTGCGTGCATCCGCTGCCAGAACGGATACTGGTCGAGACCGACCTGTGTGGCAAAACTCCCTGCGGATCCTGCTTTTAGAAAATTTGTGTAATCATCAGCATCTCTGCGGGGAATGTCATTCCCTCCGCCACGCGCCGTCATCTGCCCGACAAAGTAATCAAATGAGCCCTGACGGAACGCACCGTAATGGAACCAGTCATCTCCCATCCAGCCATCCACCATCGGGCTTTCCGGCGCAGCCACTTTCAGGGCCGGGTGCGGGTCCAGCAGCGCCATGACAACTGTAAAGCCCTCGTAGGAAGACCCAGTCATACCAACGCGACCATTGGACTCCGGCACATTATGCACCAGCCAGTCCACTGTATCCCACGCATCAGTGGTTTCATCCGTTTTTGTGGGGTTTAGCGGGCCGTGCGGTGGGCGCGTCATCACATAATCGCCCTGAGAGCCATATTTCCCGCGGATATCCTGAAACACGCGGATATAGCCGCCCTCCACAAACACATCATCGCCCTGCGGCAGAATTTCCCGCATGGTCAGTGCGTTGGACACACGGTTGGCACGCCCTTTGGCGTTATAGGGGGTGCGTGTCAAAAGAATGGGGGCGTTACGGGCATTTTTCGGAATAACAATAACCGTATAAAGCTTCACGCCGTCCCGCATGGGAACCATAACCTCGCGCTTGATGTAATCACGCAGCTGGTCTGTTGGCATATGCACGCTGGCCGGAATATCGCTGCCGGTCTGCACGCTCAGCGGGTCATGCGCCGGTGCCGCTGCGGCGGTGGGGGCTGCGGCCTGCGCAGCAGGAAGGGTTGCCGCCAGCAACACCCCGGAGAGGGCAACTCCGGCCCACAGGCTCCTTTTTTTCAGAGCGGCGTTCTGTTTAAAAATGGTAATGTTTTTCACCATGATCCTGCGCTTTTATCTGGACTGTGCTTGTTAAGCTGGTGCTCAGACGATGCGTTGGATCAGGCGGTTCGTCCACCCTGTTTTTCTTAGAAAACGATTCTCAGGCGATACAGTCGGGGGAAAGGCAGCTTTCCCCCGGCTTCTCAAACGTCGGTCAAACTTACCGAAGTTCTTTAAAAAATGATGATATCAGGCCGGGCAGATTACAGGTGCAACCTGTGCAAACGCCCAGTCCAGCCAGGGCAGAAGCGCGCTGACATCGGACGCTTCTACCGTCGCACCACCCCAGATCCGCAGGCCAGGCGGGGCATCACGATAGCTGGCAATATCAAACGCCACGCCTTCCTTATCCAGCAAAGCGACCATCTGTTTGACAGTCTTCATCTGCTCGGTGCGCTCCAGTGCTAAAAACCACGGAGCCACAATGCGGAGGCAGATCGCGGTAGAGGAACGCTCTGACTCATTACGGGCCAGAAACTCCACCCAGTCCGTTTTGGCTTCCCAAGCCGTCACTGCGGCCAGATTGGCCTGACTACGAGCTTTCAACCCGGCAAGCCCACCAACGGACTCAGCCCATTTCAGGCTGTCCAGCGCATCTTCCACACACAGCATGGAGGGCGTGTTGATGGTGTCACCCCGGAAGATGCCTTCAATCAACTTGCCTTTGCCCATCAGACGGAAAATCTTGGGCAGAGGACGCGGGGCTTCAAAACTTTCCAGCCGCTCCACAGCGCGCGGGGAAAGAGCCAGCATCCCATGCGCAGCCTCGCCCCCCAGCGCTTTCTGCCAAGACCATGTGACAACATCCAGACGGTCCCACGGCAGATCCATCGCAAAGGCGGCAGACGTCGCATCGCAAATCACCAGCCCCTCATGGTCGGCCGGAATGGCGTCAGCAGACGGCAGACGCACACCGGACGTGGTGCCGTTCCAGGCCAGAACCACATCATGCGTCCAGTCCACCTGAGCAAGGTCGGGCAACTGACCGTATTCGGCTTTCAGAACCCGGGCATTGTCCAGCTTGAGCTGAGAGACAATGTCCTGCGCCCACAGAGAGGAGAAACTTTCAAACGCCAGCACATCCACAGGCCGGGCACCCAGCAGGGACCACAGAGCCATTTCCACCGCACCGGTATCGGAGGCCGGGACAATCCCCACACGCCAGCCTTCGGGAATACCCAGAATAGCTGCGGAACGGTCAATCACCTCCGCCAGTCTGGCCCGCCCCTCCGCAGAGCGATGGGAGCGGCCCGTCAGCGCATTGCTCAGCGCAGAGACATCCCACCCCGGGCGCTTGGCGCAGGGGCCGGAGGAAAAACACGGATTGGCAGGACGGCAAGCCGGACGGGAGGAATTTTCGGAATGTGTGGAGGTCATCACCCTGTCCGGTTTAAAGGAAGTGAGACAAATTGTGGTGCGAGAGAGGGGACTCGAACCCCTATGCCTTGCGGCGGTCGATTTTGAGCCGACTACGTCTACCGATTCCGTCACTCTCGCGGCAGGGCCCTCCCTACCAGCAAAAAGGCTGGCAGAAAAGGCCACTCAGGATTACCGGCAGACGCGGGCAGACCCGTCTGCGGCAATATAGGTGCCCGTCTGGGTATTAAAGCAGGCATTCTGCACGCAGCTGTTCCCGCTGGTGAGCGGCTGCGGATAGTTCTGCGTCGCCATGGCCTGACTTTCCCGCGCAGCCGTGCCGCACAACGG
This sequence comes from Acetobacter malorum, assembly GCF_002153605.1. Lineage (GTDB taxonomy): Bacteria > Pseudomonadota > Alphaproteobacteria > Acetobacterales > Acetobacteraceae > Acetobacter > Acetobacter malorum_A. The sequence continues at coordinate 30,943 of NZ_JOPG01000018.1, forward strand.
GGTGTTGGCCGGGGCGGAGGGATCGTTCGTCAGATGGCTTTCATCCACGGGATTCCCCTGCTGGATGGCCATGTTTGGCGGGAAGGTCTGTAACGGAACCTTCTGCTGTGCTGCGGGCTGGGCAGCACACCCGGCGAGCAGCCCCAGAGCAAGACAATAGCCCAGCGGGCGAAGAAAACGCGTAGACATGCGGACAGTCCCCTAAAAGCAGGTTGGGCCTCACAGCCCCCGTTTCTTTCCGTGCATTCTGCACTGCCTGACACCATAGGCAGGATCAGAATTCAACCTCAACCGGGCTTCTATAGCCCCTTACAGTTCCAAAGTCGTCTGTTCAGCCTTCGCTGGCTTTTTACGGGCAATTACAGCGTCACGCTGACCGTCACCAAAGGTCAGCACAACATCTTCTCCCACCTTCAGCTTGCGCGCAGATGTCACGGGCTGGCCACCAGCTGTCACCAGTGCATAGCCCCGCGCCAGCACCGCCTGTGGTGACACGGCTTCCAGTTGCCCGCCAGCACCCGCCAGTGCTGCGCGCCGTTCCCGCACCAGAGCCGCCAGCGGAGCCGGAGAAATCCGCAACCGCCCCAGCCGGGCTTCCCGCGTTTGCAGGCCATGCCGCAGACCTGTCTGCAAAGCACTCCCCAGCAAGGCCAGCCGGGTGCGGCGGCCCGAAAGCAGTGTTTCCACTGCGGGCATATGCCGCTCCACCGCCACCAGTGCCACACGCCGCCCCTGCACAAAGCCGGGCAGGGCAACATCCAGCCTGCGCCCCCGGTCATCCAGCATCATCCGCGCCGTGCCGAGCAAACCGGGCAGATCAGGCAGGGCCGCCGCTGCCCGGTCCAGCCGCAGCCGGGCCGTTTGCAGCATACGAGACAATGCCCCAAGCGCACGTGCCCCGCGATGCTCCAGCTGCGCCAGCATTTCCGTGCGCACCGGCACCGCCAGTTCTGCCGCAGCAGTCGGTGTGGGCGCACGGCGGTCCGAGGCAAAATCAATCAGCGTGGTGTCGGTCTCATGCCCCACGGCGGAAATCAGCGGGATGCTACTCGCTGCCGCGGCGCGCACCACGGCTTCATCATTAAACGCCATCAGGTCTTCCAGAGACCCGCCACCACGCGCCACAATCAGCACATCCGGGCGCGGCACGTTGCCGCTGCCATCCAGCGCAGAAAACCCGTTAATAGCCGCCGTAATCTGCGCGGCAGCGCCTTCCCCCTGCACAGCCACAGGCCACACCAGCACCGGGCGCGGGAAGCGACGCAAAAGGGTCGTGCAGATATCATGCAGCACAGCACCCTGCGCCGAGGTCACCACCCCAATCACACGCGGCAGCAAGGGCAGGGGGCGTTTACGCTCCGCGTCAAACAGCCCTTCTGCCGCCAGTTTCAGCCGCAGGCGTTCAATGCGGGCCAGCAGAGCGCCTTCCCCCGCATATTCCATCCGCTCCACGACGAGCTGATAGCTGGAGCGTTCGCCGTAAGCGGAGATCTTGCCGGTTGCGATAATTTCCAGCCCGTTTTCCGGCACCAGCCCAAGACGGGAGACTGAGCCGCGCCACACCACGCCGGAAATCTTGCCGCGCTCATCTTTGAGCGAGAAATAGAGGTGGCCGGAGGGGTAGCGCTTGAATTCGGTAATCTCACCGCGCACCCGCACACGGCCAAACGTGCCCTCAAGCGTGCGCCTGATAGCCCCGGAAATTTCGGAGACACTATATTCCGGCACATTCCCACCGGGAGGTGCCCCTGCTGCAAGCCCTTCGATCATTTGCCCAACCTATGCTACAGACGCTCGCCCTGAAAGAGCAGAGCTGACAGAGTGAGAGAGAAAAATATGCGGGTACTTCTGGTTGGATCCGGCGGCCGTGAACATGCACTGGCCGCAACACTTGCACGTTCCCCCAAACTGACGGCTTTGTTCATTGCCCCCGGCAACCCCGGCACGGCAGAGCTGGGCACCAACGTGGCCATTGGTGCAAGCGATGTGCCGGCCCTGATTACCTTTGCCAAAGAACAGCAGGTTGACCTGATTGTTCCGGGCCCGGAAGCCCCGCTGGTAGCGGGCCTGGCCGATGCCTGCGCTGCTGCCGGTCTGGCCTGTGCCGGCCCCACGCAGGCTGCCGCGCGTCTGGAAGGCAGCAAGAGCTTCAGCAAGGAAGTCTGCTACGCCGCAGGCGTACCCACCGCCCGTGGCGAACGCTTTACCAGTGCAGACGCCGCCATCACCTACATTGCAGAACGCGGGGCACCGATTGTGGTGAAGGCCGACGGTCTGGCCGCAGGCAAAGGCGTGGTGGTCGCGCAGACAGTGGCCGAAGCGCAGGATGCTGTGCGGGAGATGATGACGCAGGGCAGCATGGGCGATGCTGGCCGCAGCGTGGTGATTGAAGATTGCCTTGTGGGTGAGGAAGTTTCTCTCTTTGCCTTCTGCTCGGGTGAGACCGCCATGCTCATTGGGGCCGCACAGGACCACAAACGCATTGGCGACAATGACACCGGCCCCAACACCGGCGGCATGGGCGCAGTCTCCCCGCCGCGTGGATTTGACCGCGCCGCGCAGGAAGCCGCACTGGATCTGGTTGTGCGCCCCATGCTGAAAGAAATGGTCCGGCGGGGCACCCCCTTCCGAGGCGTGATTTTTGCAGGCCTGATGCTGACAGAAACCGGCCCACAGCTGATTGAATATAATGTTCGTTTTGGAGACCCGGAAGCACAGGCCCTGCTGCTCCGCCTGACCTCCGACCTGCTGCCCGCTCTGGCAGCCCTTGCGGAAGATACGCTGGATACAACCCCGGTCACATTCTCGGATCAGGCTGCCATCAGCGTCGTCATGGCAGCGCGTGGCTATCCTGCAAAACCGGAAACAGGCGCTGTCATTTCCGGCATTGCCGATGCAGAGGCGTTGGAAGGCGTGCGCGTTTTTCAGGCTGGCACCAAAGAAAATGCGTCGCGTGAACTGGTTGTGGCTGGCGGCCGCGTTCTGTCCGTCTGTGCGCTTGGAAACACCGTGCAGGAAGCACGGGACCGTGCCTATGCTGGCGTAAAAGCCATTACGTGGGATGGTGCCGCCTGGCGCACGGATATTGGTGCCCGCGCTCTTTAAGGCAGTCTGTTCTCAAAGCCCCTGAACGCACCGTCATCAGTCTTTGTCAGCAGGGGTGATGACGGATTTTCAGAAGAGTCTTTATGGCGATATGTGATGTGAGCGTCTTGCTCTGCATCACAGGCGTTTTTTAAGCCCCGATTTACATGCCCCAACTGCGCATCAGCACCAGAGCGTCTGAACCATCCGGGTAATAGGCGCGTCGCTTTCCAGCCTGCACAAACCCGGCGCAGGCATAGAGCGCCTGTGCCGCTGCGTTATGGACGGAAACTTCAAGAAACATGTGGTCTGCGCCCCGGTCCTGCGCTTCCATCACGCCCCATGCCAGCAGCTGTCTGGCAATACCTTGCTGGCGAAAGGCCTGGGCGACACAGAGTGTCAGAACTTCTGCCTCATCCGCCACGCAACGGATCATCAGGAACCCGGCAGGCTGGTCTCCCAGCATGGCAAGACCAGTGACCACGCCCGGCATGGGCAAAAGCTGCTTTAAGGCGGCCTCATCCCACAGGTCGTCTACGGAAAAGCTTTGCGCATGGAGGACAGCGAGCACCGCGCCATGCGCCTGACTGGCCTCAATAATGTCCACAGACACGGCCTGAGAGAGGGTCTGGCTCAAACCGGTGCAGACCGTAAACCAGCTGCCGGAAGCTTGGCTTCTGGAGGATCGACATACAAAGGCAGAGCATCACGCGGCGCAAGCTGACCTGTGAGCCGGGCAACGGCAGCTTCTGCGATCTGACTGGCAGTGGGTTGTGTCAGGTCAGAAAAGACCACCTCTGCCACGGGGAGCGACGCCGCAGCATCCCCCGCCACCAGCCAGCGACCGGGCAGGGGAGACCAGCTTGCAAGTGCTACAGCCTGCACCCCGTCGGCTCGTTCCACAAACACGCGCCCACGCCGCGCTGCCGTGACGAGTAGCCAGCCGTCCAGATTGCCATAGCGGGCACACTCGGCATCAAGCTGCGAGCGCAGCGCTTCACCCCGCGTTACCCCCACCAGAGGGCACCCAGCCCCAAGCGCATAGCCTGCGGCCATAGCGCAGGAAGCGCGCAGGCCGGTAAAGGAGCCGGGCCCCGTCACCACCGCCACCAGATCAGGCTGCACAGGCTGACCTGCCCCCCAGCCCACCTGTTGCAAGGCATCGGCAGCCAGAAGGCCAATGCTTTCTGCGGCCTGCTTTCCCGCTGCGCAGACGTGGGACAAAACCGTATAGCCCCCATCGGAAGAGGGCGTGACACAGGCTGCCATGCCAGATGCGGCCTCTCCGGCCGGGCTGCCATCCAGCACTAAAAGACGTTCAGGTTTCATCACAGAAAGCGGCACGCTTCATCAAAGCCCAGACGCGGTGCGCGGGGCGGCAGTTGCTCAATATCCCCGTACCCGAGACAGAGCAGGAAGTTCGCCCGCCAGCCGTCTTCGGCCAGAAAAGTATCTTCCACCATGTTCTGATCAAACCCGGAGATCGGCAACGCATCCAGCCCCAGCGCGCGGGCGGCCATAATCATATAGGCCCCTTCCAGCGTGCCATTCCGGAAAGCGGTTTCTTCCGCCAGCCCGACATCCGCCGCAAACCACGAGCGCAGTTCCTCATTGGGGGCCAGACGCGGCAGTTCATCAAAAAACAGGGGATCATACGCCACAATGGCAATGACGGGCGCACCCATCACGCGGTTTACATTGCCAGCGGAAAGGGCGGGGCGCAGGCGCTCCCGGCCTTCCGATGCGGTAATAAACACAAAGCGGGCCGGGCTACAGTTGCCGGAGGTCGGCCCGAGGCTCACCAGACTATACAGGCGGCGCAACAGGGCTGGCTCCACCGGGCGGGCCATCCAGCGCCGCGGCGTGCGCGCCTTTTGGAAAAGAAGATCCAGCCCGCTATCATCCAGCATTTCTGTCCTGCCTCCGCTGCCCCGCTTTTGCGGGGGCTACCCTGTGTCTGCTCCCCCTTTTAGGTCACAGACCCGGAGACGGGAAGATGCTGAGAGCTGCCTTAGTCTTCAACCTGCTCTACGGACACAACTTCCGGCACATAATGCCGCAGCATGTTTTCCACACCGTGCTTCAGTGTTGCGCGGGAGGACGGGCAGCCAGAACAGGCACCCTGCATGGTCAGGCGGACAATGCCGTCCTTGTAGCCACGGAACACGATGTCCCCGCCATCACCCGCAACAGCCGGGCGCACGCGGCTGTCCAGCAGTTCCTTGATCTGGGTGACGATCTCCTGATCTTCCGGCGCGATGGGCTCTTCCGTAATGCCAACGCCTTCAGACACCACGGGCGCACCCGCCACAAAATGGTCCATCAGGGCGGTAAGCACCAGCGGGCGCAGTTCTGCCCAGTCTTCCTGATCGGACTTGGTGACGGACACAAAGTCATTCCCCAGAAACACGCGGGACACACCGGGCAGCGCAAACAGCGCATCCGCCAGCGGGGAACGGCCGGAGACGGCATCGGCGTCAATAAAATCAATCGTGCCGGCATCGCCCATCACAGCGCGCCCCGGAAGGAATTTCAGCGTGGCGGGGTTAGGGGTGTCTTCAGTTTCAATAAACATGGCAACCTGATCCTGATCATCTGCTACGTGTCTTTCTGTGTCATCAGGTGGCACCACAATGCGGACAGGACAAGTCCTGTATTGTAAGAAACGCCGGGTTTTCAGAGAATTCACCCAGGTTTTTCTGCCTCGCATCCGGAAACTGGCTGACATCAAGCGGAAAAAGCCTTTACAAAGCAGTTCTGCCCCGGATGGGCCGGGCTGCCATGCAGGAGGCCTTACGCCACCTTCAGCCCCTATTTCGGCGCAGAATCCCGGCTGGCCTGCACCTGCTGGAGCCGTTTTCTCAGAGCAGGATCGCTCGCGTAAATAAACAGCCCATGCACAGCGCGCGTCATCAGCACATTGATGGCATTCAGCATGATGCGTTCTTTTGTACCTTCCGGGTCCTGAAGCCCGTCGCGGCCCGCAAAAGCCGCGCCATCTTCATACCGGGAGGTATCAATACGGATGCCGTCTGTTGCCGGATCATACAGCACGGAAGGGCCTAAAATCAGCCCGACATAATTCAGATCAAACCCCTGCACGGTGTAAACAGACCCGACTTCATCAATCGTGTCGGGCCGTTCGGCCCAGGGTAGCTTTTCATCCGGTTTGGAGCGGTCCCAGCGGAGGGTGAAGCGGCCCTCGTGAATAAAGTGATCCTCACCATCCAGCCGATAGGGATAGTCATACGTCGCAATCATGCGGGACAGGCCGTAGCGTGCGTTTTCCTTTTTGATGGTCTCATACAGATCCTGCGCATCCGCAAAAAACCGAAAATCAAACGCCTGTTTTTGCGGCATGGGGAGGATTTTTTTCTGACAAAACCCCTCAATCCAGTCGAGCACATCCTGATTGGCATGAACGCGAAACTGCTTTTTGAGATGATAGGTCTGGCACGGAAAATCTTTTACCAGAGCGTTCAGAAGCCCTCGGCTCCAGCAGCTCTTGAACTTCAGAACCTGCTTTTCATCAAACACAAGCACCGTAATTCTGGCCAGTTTGATCAGTTCTTCCAGATGGTTATCCTGTTTAAAATGGTTGTATTTATCGCTTTTTGTCAGAAGAAGATGAGCTTCATCCACAAAGATGATGTCTGCCTTTTTTCCTGACTTATGCATTCTGTTGATAAATGTTGTCGGGCGCTCAAAATCTTTCTTTTTCAGAGCCGGATAAGATTCTGAAATATTTTTATAGAGCTTCATCATTTCCGGATGATTGACAACAAGATAGTTGTCCGTTTTCCAGAAAGGACTGCTTTTATCAGACGAGCGTGAAAGAGACTGTATTTCGTTAAAAATTGAATTGATAACGATACTTTTCCCGGTCCCTGCATCCCCTTCAATCAGAAACACGGCATGCTCATCATGCTGATGCGCAACACAGAACGCCTTGATGGCGTTTTTCAGGTCCTGCTGTTCTGGAGAAAGCTTTTTTTCAGGAGATAATTTCTCCGCTGCATCGTTTTCATAACGATCAGGCAAACCAGACTCTTTCACACAACCTCCTCGCGGGTAGCTGGAAGAGATCTTTTGTAAAACCTCTTCCAGCCCTTATGCATCAGATTATTTCCCCGCTGCAGACCCAGCGGCATCCTTCTGCCCACCCAACGGTGCCAGCATCGTATCCAGAAGCTGCGTATTACCTTCCAGATGCGGGTAACGCAGGCCCCCATGATAGGTGACAGACACCGTATGATAGCGCTCACCATCCCGCAGCAGCAACTCTATCGGGGCAGCATCCTTGTTTTTGGCATTGGTGATCTCATCCTGTAGCGCATCAGGATCATACGACACGCCATTTACAGCCAGAAGATCCTGATCACGCGTGATCCCGGCCTGCCAGGCCGGGCTGCCCCACAGTACCTCACTCACTGTGCCTTTTTTGCTCACAATCAGCCCCAGAGAGAACATGAAGTCTGAAACATGCCTTAGGTCAGAATAAGATTTCACATAGTCTGAGGGCTTTTCAGTATAGACGACACTCGCACCACCACGCGTAAACCCATCCAGCGGCGCATGTGTGCTGGTATTGTACAGACGATCAAGCAGGAACTTTGCCCAGTCATAGGGCTGCACGCCATTCAGCGTTTTAACAACATCATCAAAGTTATAGGTGCTGGTGATCGTACTGCCGTTGTTGGTGCCAAAAAAGGCCTTGGCAAAATCATTCAGGCTCTTTGTATTACCAGAAAGTTTCCGGATGAGCGTATCCGCATCCAGCCAGATCAGCTGCCCTTCGGAATAGTAATCCTCGCTGCGCTGCCAGCTTCTCCAGGATTCAGGGGAACGCTGGGCAATAATCGGATCATTGGTCGTATCAATCAGCGGACGCCACTGCCGCCCCTGCCGGTTATCATACACAGCCGCCACTTCGGCCAGTGCATCCTTCACCTGCGGCACCGTCATCAGCCCTGCGCGGGCAGCCAGAATATAACCCCAGTATTGGGTCTGCCCTTCATACACCCACAGACCCGTGCCACGCTGCGGCGTATTGAAATCCGGTGCCCACAATCCATCGGGGCGGCGATATTTCCCGTTCCATGAATGGGTGAATTCATGCGCCAGAAGGTCACGCATCCCGAAGGTCTTATCCCAATGCGTAAAATAGCCTCTGGGACCGCTATTTTCACTGGACTGATGATGTTCCAGCCCGATGCCACCCAGCTTATTGGTCAGAGCCAGAAGAAAGTCATAATGCGCGTAATGATGTGATCCAAAAAGGAGGTTTGCTTGCTTTACCAGATTTTTATGCGCCTGAATCTGCGCATCTGTAGCGGCCAGATCTTCCGGCTGATCCGCCATGACGTTCAGCGTGACGGAAACCTTGTCATCCTGTGTCAGATCAAACTTACGGAAATACTTCCCTGCAAAAATAGGAGAATCCACCAGCGTATTGAACGAAACCGGCTGGAAGGAGACCTTGCTGCCAGCCCCTGTGCCATCAGACCGTAACGCCGTACCGTAAGACCAGCCTGCCGGGAAGGTCACGCTCGGATGCACCATAATCTGCCGGGTGAAATACCCTGCCGGATAGAGAGAAACAGCAGACCACTGCACGTTCTCCATCGTATCCGTCATGACGACACGCCCCACTTTGGGGGAAACGGGCGTGAGCAGCTGATAAGAGACTTCAAGCTGCTTTGTCCCCTGCGGCACATCAATGTGGAACGCGCTGACTGTTACCGTATCCCGCAGCCAGGGGATAATCTTGCCATCTGCTTTTACGGTCAGGCCGCCCAGCTGATCAATCGTGCCGCTGGGAGAGTGGTTACCCGGCAGCCACATGGGGTAGAGCAAAACAAAATCACCACCCTTTTGCGCGATACGCGTAGGAAGAGGGATTGTCTCCTTCATGCTCAGAATATGCCGGGCAAGGTCGGTGCCATCCACAGCCAGAGCAATCGTGCTGCCAAAGGGCACATCCTGCGGCGCAGGCACAGCAGGGGGAAGCGGCAGCGGCATGGGCTGCGGCTGAGCAGAAGCCTCAGCAGCTAGCCCCTGTGGCGCACACGCCAGCGCCATCAGGGCAAGGCAGGGGGCTGTCAGCCCAACGCTGGATAAAAAGCGGTTCCGTAGCGACATAGCCAGTTCTCCAAACAGATGCATCACACCCTGACGGCCTTTTTGACGCCAGACCGGACGCATATTTCATTACGTTTATGAAGCACTCTGGCCGGCCTCTGTCGAGGCCTGAAAAGCCTCTCTTTGCGCACCTATCTGCCTCTCCCTTGTGCCATTTCAATAAATGTCTCGATGATCTGAATTTTTGCGTGTTTTCTCCAGACAAAATACACATCCGTCGGCCCCATGCCGTCCAGTCTGAACGTCTTGAGCGGCTGCCCTCTTTCACGGAATTGCCGGATAACGCTTTCCGGCATGCAGGAGAGGCCTGATCCCGTATTGAGACACTGGATAATCAGATCATAAGACTCCAGCGTCAGGATTGAATGGGGATGATAGCCTTTATCCTCCAGCCACTGTTCCGCACAGCGTCTGTAAAAGCAGTCTTTGTTGAACAGATAAATATCCGATTGTTCTATCAGTTCTGGTGTAATTTTCCTGACATGCTCCGGCACCACAAGGTGCAGCGTCTCGGAAAAGGCAAAGGTACCTTCAAGCAGCGTATTTTCAACAGGGCCGTCTGTCAGCGCCAGATCAATTTCTTCACTGACCAGCATTCTTTCCAGACTAAAGCTGGGTTTTTGCAGGATATTGAGCTGAATGCCCGGATGCTCACGCATGAAGCGGGGCACACATTGCGGTAACAGACTGAGAAACGCCACATCCAGCGCCCCCACATTCAGAATGCCGCGTGGCTGCCCCTGAGACCACAACGCGGGCAGACGATCTGCCCGGGAGACAATATCTTTTGCTTCCTTATAGAAAAGCCGCCCTGCTGGTGTGATCAGCAGTTTTTTACGGTCACGAATAAAAAGATCCTGCCCAAGATCAGCTTCCAGCTCCTTCAGCCGCATGGTGAGGTTGGACGCAACGCAGTGCATACGGCGCGCTGCCGCAGCAATGGAGCCTGCTTCGACAATGGCACAGAAAAACCGGAGATGAGAGAGCTTGGGTGCATACATGATATCCTCACTTTATGTGAGTATTTCACTCTTTCATAATCACTTTTCATTGCATGATGACCTGTGGAAGGATGGAACCATCAACAGCACAGACGTTTTCATCAGTAACTTCTGGAAACAGGATGAACTGAGCGCCTGATGTTTCCAACTGCTTCAAAAAGGTGATTTTCAATGCCAACTTCACAAAACACGCCGCATTATAATCTGTTTATCAATGGTGCATGGACCAAAGCCAGCGGTGGTGAGACGCTGGACATTCGCAACCCGGCGACCGGAGAGCTTGTCGCGGTTGTCGCCAATGGTGCGGAACAGGATGTAAAAGCTGCCGTTGCAGCAGCCTCCAAAGCCTTTCCCGCATGGAGCCGCAAAACGGCGGAAGAACGGGCCGATGCGCTTTATGCCTTTAAGGCGCTGATTGAAAAAAATGCTGATCGTCTTGCACATCTTATTACCAGTGAGATGGGCAAGCCACTCAAAGAAGCCAAAACGGAAGTTGGCTTTGCTGCCGGGCTGCTCCGCTTTGCCGCAGAAAATACCCGCCGGCTGGAAGGGGACATTATTCCGGGTAGCCGTCCGGGTGAGAAAATCCTGATTGAGAAAATTCCGCACGGTGTCATTGGCGGTATTTCAGCATGGAACTTCCCTCTGGCCCTGTTCGCCCGCAAGGTTGGCCCGGCTTTGGCAGCTGGGAATACCATCGTCATCAAACCGCATGAACTGGCACCTCTGGCAGCCCTCGAAGCTACCCGTCTGGCAGAAGAAGCCGGGATTTTTCCGGCAGGTGTTCTTAACGTTGTACCGGGTGACGGCAAAGGTGTTGGCACCCCGCTGGTGGAACATCCGGACGTGCGGCTGATCACCATGACCGGCAGCACAGCAACCGGTAAGAAAATCATGGCAGCCGCAGCCGATACGTTGAAAGAAGTGCGGCTGGAGCTGGGCGGCAAGGCACCGTTTATTGTCATGGATGATGCTGATCTGGACAAAGCCGCGACAGCCGCTGTTCTGGCGCGCTTTACCAACGGCGGCCAGGTCTGCACCAGTAATGAACGCACCTACGTGCATGCTGCCGTTTACGACAAGTTTGTCGATCTGGTCAGCAAGAAGGTTGCCGCTCTGAAAGTCGGGAACCCACTGGACGCAGAAACTGATATGGGCCCCAAAGTCAGTGAGCAGGAACTGGAAAAAGTTCATGCCATGGTTGAAAAAGCTGTCTCTCAGGGTGCCAGACTGGAAACCGGTGGCGAGCGCCTGAAGGGGGGCGTGTATGACAAAGGCTTCTTCTACGCCCCAACCCTGCTGACCAACGTCAAGGAAGGCATGGATATTGTGCAGAATGAAGTTTTCGGCCCGGTCATGCTGCTGACGAAGGTAGCAGACTTTGAAGATGCACTGCGTCAGGCCAATGACTGCCGCTATGGCCTGTCGGCTTATGTCTTCACGCAGGATCTGAAAAAGATCATGCGCATCAGCACGGATCTGAACTTCGGTGAGGTCTATGTGAACCGTGAAGGCGGGGAAGCACCGCAGGGCTTCCACCACGGCTACAAGGACAGTGGCCTTGGCGGTGAAGATGGTAAATACGGTCTTGAGGCCTACGCGCAGACCAAGACAATCTATCTGAACGCCTGATGCCTGAACGCTCTTAATAAAAAAGCCCTTCCTCATATCGGGGAAGGGCTTTTTTTATGCTGTCATCAGCATATTTCAGGCTTAGCGGAGAATCCCGGTATGCCCGATGGAATAACGGCCCGGCTGCGGCCAGACGGTCAGACCGTGCGGTTCTGCGCCAACCGGAATTTTCTTCATGGAGCCATCTTCCGTGTTGATCTGATAGGCAACATCGTCAAAACGGCCTGAGAGCCACAGGGTTTTACCATCTGCGCTCACATTGCCCATATCCGGGCTGCCACCTTCCGGAATGGGCCAGTTGGCCACAATCTTGTTGGTTGCAAAATCAATGACCGTCACGCCACCCGCCTTGCTGTGCGGTTTACCGTGAATTTTATGAGACCCACGGTTGGCAACATACATTTTCGTGCCGTCACGGCTGGGATACAGACCATGCGTGCCGACACCCGTCGGGATAAAGCCGATTTCCTTAAAGCTTTCGCCATCCACCATGAAGACGCCGTCAGCCATCATATCGGCCACATAGAACGTCTTACCGTTGGGGGAGATCAGAATATCCTGCGGCATGCCACCACTGGACAGCTTCAGGTAGCCCATTACCGTTTTGTTGACAGTATCGACCTTCACCAGATGGCCGCCAAATTCACAGGTGAAAATGGCGTAGCGTCCATCAATGGAGAAGTCTGCGTGGTTCACACCTTTACAGTCCGGCGTTTCTACTGACTGCTGGAGCGCCATGGTGTGCGGGTCACGGAAGTCCAGCCGTTTGCGCGCCTCAGCCACCACAATGGCGGACTTACCATCGGGCGTGAAATACATGTTGTAGGGGTCATCCACCGCAACCGCCGGACCGGGTTTGCCGGTGCGGGCATCAATGGGGGTCAGGCTGCCATTTGTGGTGCCTTCCGCATTGTTCGTCACCCACAGGGTGCGCAGGTCCCAGGACGGCACCACATGCTGCGGGCTTTTGCCAACCGGAAAGCGATCCACAACTTTGGATGTCGCCGGGTCAATCACCGAGACATCGTTAGAGCGCAGGTTGGGCACGTAAACACGGGCCGGGTCCTGTGCCACTTCCGGATTGATATGGTCCGGTGCGGTCTCGCTATACAGATTGGCCGGGTTGATAACCGGCGGCATGCCCGGAATGGTCTGCACGGCAGAAGGTGCGGCAGGAGCAGACACAACCGGCTGAGTGGAAGAACCCTGCGAAGCAGGCACCTGCGCCGGAGCGAGCTGCGGGGCAGCAGACGGCGCTGTTGTCTGCACAGGGGACTGACTGGCTTCCTGCGCAACGGCCAGACTGGTCCCCGCGCCTAAAGCGACAAACACAGCCGTAGCGGCTGCCAGATGTCTTTTTACTACCATAATATTACAGCCCATCCCTTTCTTGTGCTGTCATCGTCACGTGATGAGGCTTTAGCATATGGGCGATTAGGCGTCTATTTTCAGATTTCTGGCAACTCGGCTTTTTTTATTGAGACTTATTCTTAGAGATTTTCTTCAAAACCCTCTGGCCGACTGAATAGCCTGCACTGCGGCATTGATCTGCATCGCAAGGCCAGGCTGCCCAAGTGCAGCAGAAGCCTTGCGCGGATCCCCCCCATAGATGCCTTCCTGCGCAGAAGGAGTTCCTGAATGACGCAGCGCATCCTGCCGCACCATGGAAGGGTCAACCGCCAGCATCAGCGAGGTATCGCTAATGTCTGCATGCTGCCCCACATCCTTCCCGTAGCCCTGCTGCTTCAGCCAGTCCGCATACTGGTGCGCGATAACGGTATAAAATCCACTCACATAGAGCGCCTGCGCGCCCGTGCCGTGCCATTTCTGGTTGAGCACCGCAGCGGCTTTTTCCATATATTTTTGATAGCCCCCATGATCCCCTACAAAGACGATCAGACGGAACCCCTGCACCTGAAAACTCTCCCCGGCAGAAACAAGGAGTTTTTCAAAAACATCCGGTGGCACCGTAATGGTGCCGGGAAAGCGCATATGGGAGGAACGGGGGGATGTGCCCCCCTCCGGCACATAGGCCACAACAGGCGCCACCAGTGTTTTTCCGGTCTTCTCGGCAATCTGTTCTGCCAGATGCGTGGCGCGCTCATTATGCTTGCCAACAGCAATATACGGGCCACTCTGTTCCGTGCCACCCACAGGGATGATGATGGTCGTCACGCCTGCGGCCACACCGGACTGAATTTCTGTCCAGGTGTGTTTTTCAAACAGAACCGCATTACCTGCATTATCAGACTGCACCCCTGCCACACTCTGCGCAAAGGCTGGCGCAGACACCAAGCCTCCTCCCAAAACAAGGGCTGAAAAAACTGACCGGAAAACCATGCTTTTTTTCTTTTTTACGGACACAGTTTTACTTCTTCTTTTTTTTGGTTTTTGCCGGAGCAGGTTTGAGCAACGGGGCCAGAAACTGGCCTGTATAGCTTTCCTTACAGGCCGCAATATCTTCCGGCGTTCCTTCGGCAACAATACGGCCACCGCCATCGCCGCCTTCGGGGCCAACGTCCACAATCCAGTCAGCAGTTTTGATCACTTCCAGATTATGTTCAATGACAATCACCGTATTGCCCTGATCAACCAACGCATGCAGAACTTCCAGAAGTTTTCTGACATCTTCCGTATGCAGACCGGTTGTTGGCTCGTCCAGAATATACACCGTACGCCCGGTTGCACGGCGCGCCAGTTCCTTGGAAAGCTTCACACGCTGTGCTTCCCCACCCGACAGGGTTGTCGCCTGCTGGCCGAGAGCCACATAGCCAAGGCCAACCTTTTGCAAAATGGCCAGTCTGTCCCGGATACGCGTCTGCGCTGAGAAGTAAGGCAGGGCTTCATCCACGCTCATAGCCAGCACATCGGCAATGGATTTGCCGCGGAACTTGATGTCCAGCGTCTCGCGGTTATAGCGCGTACCCTTACAGGTATCACAGGTGACAAACACATCCGGCAGGAAGTGCATCTCGATCTTGAGAACACCATCCCCCTGACAGGCCTCGCACCGTCCGCCCTTCACGTTAAAGGAGAACCGCCCCGGCTTGTAGCCGCGCGCCTTGCTCTCCGGCAGCTCCGCAAACCAGTCCCGGATAGGGGTAAACAGGTCCGTATAGGTCGCCGGGTTGGAACGGGGCGTGCGCCCAATGGGAGACTGATCGATATCAATAATCTTATCGAGCAGCTCTATCCCTTTGATCGCTTTATAAGCTTCGGGAGACTGGGAGGACCCCATCAACTGGCGGGACAACGCTTTATAGAGCGTATCAATCACCAGTGTGGATTTGCCACTCCCGGAAACACCTGTCACGCACGTAAACGTCCCCAGCGGGAAATGCGCCGTGACGTTTTTCAGGTTATGCCCGGTCGCCCCTTCCACCGTCAGGACTTTTTTCTTGTCATACGGGCGTCTGTGTTCCGGCACGGGAATGCTCTTGCGCCCGGACAGGTATGCGCCTGTCAGGCTTTCCGGCACTTTAGCGACCTCTTCCGGCGTTCCAACGGCAATGACCTTACCGCCATTTACACCGGCTCCCGGCCCCATATCGACCAGCCAGTCAGCACTTCTGATAGCATCCTCATCATGTTCAACAACAATCAGAGTATTCCCAAGCTTTTTTAAACGCTCCAGCGTTCCAAGCAGCCGTTCATTATCGCGCTGATGCAGACCAATAGATGGCTCATCCAGAACATACAGGACCCCGGTCAGGCCAGACCCAATCTGGCTGGCCAGCCGGATACGCTGGCTTTCACCACCAGACAGTGTGGCGGAACTGCGGGAGAGGGTCAGGTAATCCAGACCGACATCATCCAGAAAGGTCAGACGTTCCTGAATTTCTCGCAAAATACGCCGGGCTATCTCGGCTTTTTGCGGGGTCAGGGTCGGCATAACAGTCTCAAACCAGTCCAGCGCCTTGCCAATGGGCAGGTCACAGGCCTGAGCGATGGTTTTATCCGCCACGCGGACAGACAGCGCCTCTGGCCGCAAACGCGCGCCATGGCAAACGTGGCAGGGTTTTTCAGACTGATAGCGGGAGAGTTCTTCTCTTACCCACATGCTGTCCGTATTAGCCAGACGCCGCGCCAGACTGGCCAGAACACCTTCAAACGGTTTGCTGACCGTATAGCTTTTCCGGCCATCCTGATAAGTAAACTCGATGTTTTCATCAACACCATTCAGGATTCCGTCCTGAGCCGCTTCCGGCAGATCTTTCCAGGGCGTGTCCATGCTGACGCCAAAATGCGCGGCCAGACTGGTCAGGGTCTGTTCCAGCAGGGGAGATTTTGCATCTTTCCAGGGGGCAATAGCCCCTTTGCGCAGAGACTTTGACTCATCCGGCACCACCAGCGCCGGATTGAAGAAAGTTTCAGACCCCAGACCATCACAGGACGGACAGGCCCCCTGTGGCGCGTTGAAGGAAAACAGGCGCGGTTCAATTTCTTCCAGCGTAAACCCGCTCACCGGGCAGGAAAAGCGTGAGGAAAACACCAGCCGTTCCGGTTCAGCGTCTTTGTCCTTCAACACTTCTTCCGTGTAGGCAATGCCGTCAGAAAGGCCGAGAGCTGTTTCAAAACTGTCCGCCAGACGGCTTTCAATACCCTCTTTAACCACCACGCGGTCCACCACAACTTCCACCGTATGGCGTAACTTGCGGTTCAGGGCCGGGACGTCAGCAATTTCATACAGCTCACCATCCACCTTCACACGGGTGAAGCCCTTGCGCTGGAGTTCCGCCAGTTCCTTGCGGTATTCGCCCTTGCGATCACGGATAACAGGGGAGAGCAGCAACAGACGCGTGCCCTCCGGGAGCGCCATCACACGGTCCACCATCTGGCTGACGGTCTGGGCTTCAATCGGCAACCCTGTGGCAGGAGAATAGGGAACACCCGCCCGCGCCCAGAGCAGACGCATATAGTCGTAGATCTCCGTCACCGTGCCCACGGTCGAACGCGGGTTTTTGGACGTCGTCTTCTGCTCGATGGAAATGGCGGGGGAAAGCCCCTCAATGGAATCCACATCCGGCTTGCCCATCAGTTCCAGAAACTGGCGGGCATAGGCGGACAGGCTTTCCACATACCGGCGCTGGCCTTCGGCGTAGATGGTATCAAACGCCAGTGACGACTTGCCGGAGCCGGAAAGGCCCGTCACCACCGTCAGACAGTCACGCGGGATATCGATATCAACATTTTTGAGGTTGTGCGCCCGTGCCCCGCGCACACTGAGTTTCTGAGCACTGGGAAAAGATGGATTGTCCATAAAATACCGCTGCCGTTCCTGTTTTGTCCTGTATGCCGCCTTTGCCGCCCTTCATGCAATCAAGGAATGGCCGCCCGACACCTCTTCCATGATGATATGGGACGTCTCTCGCCAATTCCCATTGCACCGCGGCACATCATTGACCATTTAGAAAGATAATGCGGTGTGTGCCGCCGGGTGGTCCCCACGCCATCCACCATCGTTTTGAGCTAAGGATGACACCAGATGGACCATATTATTGGCCAGCCCGACGCCCTGAAACCCGGTCAGGCAAACGGCCCGCAGGCGGACGCGCCCCTGATTATGGATGGCTCACAGGCCACCTTCATGCAGGATGTGATTGAAGCCAGCCGCTCCATTCCCGTTCTGGTTGATTTCTGGGCAGACTGGTGTGGCCCGTGCAAGCAGCTGGCCCCGGTGCTGGAAAAGGTCGTCACGGCTGCGCGCGGCAAGGTTCGGCTTGTTAAAATTGATATTGAAGCCAACCGCGCTCTCGCTGCCCAGCTGACGCAGATTGGCCTGCCGCTCCAGTCCATCCCGATGGTAGCCGTGTTCTGGAAAGGTCAGATTCTGGATCTGTTCCAGGGAGCGTTGCCAGAAAGCGAAATCAAGAAATTTGTTGAAGGCGTGCTAAAAGCCGCTGGTGGTGGCCCGCTGCCCGCAACAGAACTGTTGCAGGAAGCCGCTGTGGCCATGGAAACCAACCAGCCCGCACACGCTGCGGAACTGTTCTCTGGTGTTCTGGGGGAAGAGCCGGAAAACCCGAAGGCGTGGGGCGGGCTGATCCGCGCCATGCTGGCTCTGGATGATGAAGAGGCCGCAGATGCCGCCCTTGCTGACGTGCCTGAAAAAATCAAGGACGCCCCGGAAGTAGCTGGCGCACGCGCAGCCCTTGAACTCAAGAAGGAAGGCCGCAAAGCCGCACAGGAAATGGAAGAGGTCCGCGCCCGCCTTGCTGCCAACCCGGATGATTACGCCGCACGGTGTGAACTGGCGACAGGCCTGAACGTGGCCGGCAAGCGGGAAGAGGCAGCCGACGAACTGCTCCGTGTGATCAAAGCCGACCCGAACTGGAATGAGGGTGCCGCAAAACAGCAGCTTTTCCGCTTTTTTGAAGCCTGGGGCCATGATGACCCCGCCACGCTGGCGGCCCGCCGTCGCCTCTCCTCTCTCCTCTTTTCCTGATCCGTCCGCTCTTGGCGTCTTACCTGCCTGACGACGAGATTCTGCGGCACGTCCCCAGAGTTTCAGACCTCACCATGGCCGATATCCCTGCGGAAATCGGCCTGTTTCCCCTGAGCGGCGTTTTGCTGCTGCCCCGGGGCAAACTCCCGCTGAACGTGTTTGAACCGCGTTACGTGGCGCTGGTGGAAGATGCTCTGGCGTCCCAGAGGCTGATCGGCATGATCCAGCCTCTGTGGGGGGAAGAGGATGAAGAGGAGGAAGGCAAGATCCCGCCTCTCTACTCCATCGGGTGTCTGGGCCGCATTACCTCCTTTACGGAGCGGGCTGATGGCACATTTGCCGTCACCCTGAGTGGCGTGGCCCGGTTCCGGGTGCTGCGGGAAACAGGTCTGCACAGAGGGTATCGCCAGGCGCGGATTGATGTCTCATCCTTTGTGGGTGATCTGAGCGAAATTCCTTCAGAACCGTTCGACCGCGGAAAACTGCTGGACTCACTGCGTCGCTATTTCCGGCAAAAGGGGTTGTCAGCCCGCTGGTCCATCATTGAACAGATGGAAGATGACACCCTGCTGGTCACTCTCCCCATGATCTGTCCTTTTCCTCCGGCAGAAAAACAGGCATTGCTTGACGCAGGCAGCCTGACAGACCGTGTGCGTGTGCTGCAGATGCTGCTAGACCTGTCTGGTCCTGAAGAGGAAGGCCCGCCTTCCTGAACAATTTTTATGGGTGACGCTCATGTCTGGTGCTGACATTTCTCCTCCGCTCGACCCGCGACTTCTTTCCGTTCTGGTTTGCCCGGTGACCAAAGGCCCGCTGACCTATGATGCCACCACTAATGAGCTGATCAGCGCGCAGGCCAAACTGGCCTTCCCCATCCGTGACGGCATTCCCATCATGCTGCCGGAAGAAGCCCGCCATCTCGAAGGCTGAGTTCTCAGCATAGCAAGGCCTGGATAACGCTCTGCCGTGAAACGCTGCGCCCCTCAGCTCAAAACCAGACAGCGCCCCCGCATCATGCTGGGAGCGCTGGTTCTGGCCGCCCCTCTGCTGGCCGGGTGCCATGTGGATATTGAGGGCGAGAATATCGATATTCCGCCAGAAAGACCGGGCCGCTTTCTGCCCGAAGCCGCCCCGGCGGAAGCCCGTGCGGCACAGGAGCAGGAACGGCGTGAGGATATGGCCCGCAATAACGGCCAGAATCCTGACAAAAACCAGCTTAAAGACCGCTATGAGCCGCTGGCTCCGTCCGATGCGGCAACCGGCCCGCTGGAAGCAGGCGACGGCCACAGCGTTATTCCGGAAACACAGGCCATTTATGGCAAGCGGGAACAACCTCAGCAGGCTGCCCCGCAACAGCATTAAGCAGGTGTTAGCGTGGCACCAGCGGCCCTGCGGCCCGCACACCGCCACGCCAGACTGCTGCGATCTGATCCACGGCCGCAATGTTTTCAGCCGGATCCGCTTCCAGAACCACAAAATCCGCCCGTTTTCCGGCTGCAATCACCCCGCGATCTGACAAGTTCAGCAGAGCCGCGGCCTGACTGGTGGCCAGTGTCAGCGCCTGCAAGGGTGTCAGCCCTGCTTCCACCAGAAGGCGTAATTCCCTGTGTTCCGCAAAACCGGGAATACGGACGGGAGCAGCACCGGAATCCGTACCAAAACCAATTTTCACACCAGCCTGATAGAGCGTGAGCAGATTTTTCTGGTTCATGGCGACGGCAGCGTGAGAGGCTTTAGCCAGAGGAGACGTCGCGACTTTCTGCCGCCATGCGGGGTCTGAAAACTGTTTTTGCAGGTCCGCATTCAGGCCTGCTTTCAGAACCGGATCGTTCAGAATCTCGGGCTGTTCGGCAAACAGATAGGTCGCCTCATCCAGACTGATGGTGGGAATATACCACACACTCCGGTCTTTCATGGCGCTAATGAACGGCGCATCCACCGGCTCATCCCGCACACCATGCGCGATAATATCTGCTCCGGCCGCTACAAGCCGTTTGCCGTAATCCAGATCATGAATATGCACCGCCACACGCAGATTCTGGCTATGTGCTTCCGTAATCACCGCCTGCCAGATTTCCGGCTTCATTACGGGCAGGGGCTTCTGGCTGGCCACGCCATTGCGGAAATCGTCCACCCAGAGCTTCACGAGGTCGGTATGTTCACTGGCCATGGTGCGCACAGCCTGCTGCGCCTCCGCAACGGAGGCTGGGCGGAAGATCTGATCTTTCCCGACCTTGACCATCCCCTCCGGCGGCATCCCGCCCGGCACGCCAATCCCCTGATCAACCCCGAACAGATCCGCACCCGTCGCTCCATCCGCATGCTGCGCACGGCGGAGGTCATCAAACAGAGGAGATTTGGTCAGACCCAGCGCGGTGACAGTCGTCACACCATAGCGTTCATACTGGTCCAGTGCGGCCTTGATGACAGGCACTGTAAAGTTTTCAGCCCCAACGGAGGTGCCGGAAACAACACCGACATGGCTGTGGTCGGTAATCAGACCGGGGATAAGCGTTTTACCGGACAGATCAATCCGCTGCGCGCCTTTAGGGGCCTTAACGTGCCCGCTGTGCCCGACCGAGACAATCCGTGGCCCCTGCACCAGAACAGCCATATCGTCCTGTTCTGCCGCCCCTGTGCCATCAAACAGACGCACATGCTCCAGCAAAACGGCGGAGGGGGTCTGCGCATGCGCCTGAGCCCCTAAGAACCCCAGACTGACAACACCCCCCGCAACACTTGCCCGCAGCAGGCGGGAAAGCCCCCGCACCGCCTGTTTCTTCTCTAAACGCCACGCCATGACCCGTCCTTTTCTATCAGACGGTGCTTAGTCCTCGTCGGCGCCAATTTCCGGTGCATGCCGCCGCATGAGGTCCGCACCTGCCATCCCCAGAATGCCCACCATCATGCCAATGGCAGTTGGTATTGCGCTGCCACCGGGCAGCAGACCCACCAGAACACTACTCAGAGAACCAATTCCAAACTGCATGGTTCCCAGCAGAGCCGATGCGCTGCCAGCGTGCTGGCCGTGATGGTAGAAGGACATCACCGTAGCATTCGGCCCAATAAAGCCCAACGCTCCGGTAATGCTGGCAATCAACGCACAGGTCAGAAGAGCGTGATGTTCGCCGGCAATGCCGGTCAGAGCCAACACTGTGAACAGTGCCCCGGCACCCAACGCCCAGAACAGACCTGTTTCCAGCAGGACCGGCATGGCAACCCGATGCACCAGTCGACCATTGATCTGCGTGCCCAGAATAAAGGCCGCGGCATTCACACCGAAAAATGCGCCGAACTGACCGGGGGTAAAATGGAGCACCTGCTCGAACAGCACAGGGGCGCTCCCGAGATAGGCAAACATCACAAAGGTTGAGAACGTGGCGATCAGCGCATTGGAGAGGAAAAGCGGTTCCTGACTGATTGTGATGTAACGGGCCAGAATTTTGACAGGGAAGAGGGCAACGCGCCGTTCTGGCCGAAGGGTATCCGGCAGGGAAAAGAACAACCCGACAATGGCGGCCAGCGCATAGAGCGTGCCGATCCAGAAGATCCACCGCCAGTTGCCAAACTGCAAAACCAGACTCCCAAAGCTGGGAGCCAGCACCGGCATGACGCCAAAAACCAGTGTGAGCTGAGACATCAGCTTCGCACCTTTTTTGCCCGTTGCCACATCACGCACAATCGCGCGCGGAATCACCGCACTGGCAGAACCACCAACAGCCGCCACAAACCGGCACACACAAAACAGGTGGTAATCCTGCACAATTGCACAGCCCGCCGAGGCAATGGCAAAAATCAGCAGGCCAAGCATGAGCGGCATACGCCGCCCAAACCGGTCAGACAGCGGCCCCTGAGAAAACTGCCCCAGCGCCAGCCCTAAAAACCACGCGGCCAGCGTAAACTGGGCTGAGCCTTTCCCGCCACCCAGATCCTGCTCCACCTCCGGGAAGGCCGGGAGATACATATCCGTGGCCACTGGCCCGATAGCTGTCACCAGACCAAGCAGAACGATCAGCCAGGGCGTAAAGCCGGTTCCCGGCACAAAAGGGGCAGGCGAAAAACGCGGCATATTTTGTACAATCCCAGCCTGTTAAATTCCCAGCCAGCCAGAAAACATCCAGAGGCCAGCAATCAGCAGCGCCCCTGCTATCAGAACGGGGAGGAGGATCGTTAGCAGAAAACTGCCTTTTGGCTCAGCTGGTTCAGCAATGCCGGCTTGTTGAAAAAGCTGGTCTGCCCGGGCATCCGCTTCCGCGTCCTCGGGGCTTTGTTCCGTCCAGTTATCCTCGGCCATGCTTCACTCCTGCTGACACGCTGACTGATGCGCCTGTCTCAAGAGCACTGGCACATACTGCGAGAACACTGTGCTTACAGCACAAATACAAGAATGCTCAGACAATTTAGCCTGAAGCAGAATTGAATTAAGGAGATTTTTGAAGGAGAAGGGAACTGGTGGAGCCAATCTCCACCAATTTTCTGTGCCTGACTGGTTCTCTCCGTCTCTAATATGTTGTATTATATCAATATATTAGAGGTTCAAGCGTCCCCCACTGTGTCTGACTGTTCCTGTGCAGCGCTGTTTTTAAGAGGGGTCTCAAGAGGGGTTCTCCGGTTATGAGTCGGGTTTCACCACATCAGCTCACGGCAAGACAGGTCAGCGCTCTGAAGAATGGCACACTGAGCGATGGTGGCGGTCTTTGGCTGGTCGCGCAAGGCACTGCAAAATCATGGTTTTTCCGCTTCACAAGCCCCATTTCCGGCTCTCGGAGAGAGATGGGGCTAGGCTCTGTTCATGACCTGAGTTTGGTGGAGGTACGGCGGAAAGCGGCTGAAGCACGACATCAGCTTTCAGACGGCCTCGACCCAATTGAAGAGCGCCGGAAATTGAAAACCCAACGAAAAAAGGAATCAGGCCTAACCTTTTCTGATATCGCCAGACGCTATGTGAAGGAGATGGCTCCCGGCTGGCGCAGTGACCGCTCGACAACCATCTGGACCAGTTCCTTGGAGCGGCTGGTCTTTCCCCTCATAGGTAAGAAGCCAATCGCAGAGATCGAGACAGATGATGTGTTGGCTGTCTTGCGCCCTATCTGGGAAACAACGACTGAGACCGCAGATCGGCTACGCGGTCGGATTGAGCGGATTCTGGACTATGCCCGCACCCATGGCTGGCGAGACGGCGAGAACCCGGCCCGCTGGCGTGGGCATCTAGCCAATATCCTTCCCAAGCCATCGGCTGTCATGAAAGTGCGACACTACCCAGCCGTGGACCGAAAGAACATTGGCGCGGTTATACTCAAGCTGACCGAGGCCGAGGGCATCTCTCCCAAGGCCGTAAGATTTGCTTGCCTGACCGCTGCCCGGTCTGGCGAAGTCCGAAATGCTGTCTGGTCTGAAATTGATATGAAAGCCCAGATATGGACCATCCCTGCGCATAAGATGAAGGCCGGGAAGGAACACCGCGTGCCGTTATCCGTAGGAGCAATGGCCGTGCTGCAGGAAGTCCTGCCCTTCCGTGACCGACTAGCTGGCGATCTGGTCTTTCCTGGGGGGAAGCGTGGCAGGCCGCTGTCAGACGTGGCTCTGTCCAAAGTTCTTCACAATGCGGCCGGCACAAAAGACGTAACCGTTCATGGCCTGCGTTCCACCTTCCGGGACTGGGCTGCAGAAGAGACTGATTATCCGCGGGAAGTAGCCGAGATGGCGCTAGCACACACCATCAGTGATAAGGTGGAAGCTGCCTATCGGCGTGGGGATCTGTTCGATAAGCGGCGGGAGATGATGACTGAATGGTGTAACAAACTGTCATCTTCTCCGCCTTGACGCACAGCGTGGCATATACAATATCTGCAGGTGTCCGGTGAGGTGAGAACGGCTACCTCACGCACCAGTCTGTTTTACAGACGGGTAACTAAGTCACATGTAAGCCTGTCGCGCGGGGCTTTTTGTGACCCAAGAGATCGGGGATTGCATCCCGCCCGGACAAAAAGAGACCGGCTTGCCCGGTCTTTTTTTATGCCCCTTTGGTGAGATGTAGGCGTCCTGCAGACCGACGGGCCGTTATCGTCCTTTCTGGCAAACGATAAGCAGTCTTGATGCGATACAAGCCATCCTCATCGACCTCCAGTCCCACAGCAATCAAAACATATTCCTGCTCTGGACTCTTCGACCGGAAACGAATGACGAGTTCAAAATTATCAGAATGGTTCGGAGCCTGGCCAATCAGCCCGGGCGACTGCCCGACGCGATGTAAGGCGGACATACACGCGTCATAATCATCGGGGTGGTCTTTGGCGATGTGCCAATGGGCCTGCCTACTCAGATATAATTCACCCGGTAGCAATTCACACTGAAGCGTACGATTGACCAACTCAACGTCCAGCACACCCAGCCTTAAAGCAACGCATTGGGACTTGTGACGAGGGGCTGGCATTACGAGGTTGAGACCATTCGATTCTTAAATTGCCCGAATGTAATGCCTCATCTTGCTGATACTTTAAAGAGGCGCCTGCACTCAACGCAGCCTTATGAATCAATCACACCAAACAAGAGGCTTTGGTCCAAACCGTTCTTTCAAATGCTCAACCATTTTTTTGTCTTCAGATATCCAGCTTACCTCAATTGTTGGTTTTGAGGGTGTCCAAGAACCTGCATATTCTCGTCTCACAAGAGTAAGATATCTGTCCGCAGGGGGATCTCGAAAAATGGGGTTAAAATCCCAACGCTCTGTTCCCTTTTCCCACCCCCGAGAAGTGAGATGGAACTCGAACCATTCTTCTCCATTACCCATTTTTTCTCTGCCTTAATTTTTTTAAGAGTACGACCCTTTTGCTCTAGTCACTCCATAATCTGCAAGTATGTTCATTTATTGGAATATTAATTTTTACCAAAAAATAGGGCGTTTCCAAATTCCGAAAATCGTTACTATTTTTTGACGTATGCGTTTCCAAAATTCAGATCATCCGTTCCTTTTTGTCGGAAGTTATGGGGGGACAGGTCTAACGGAGTAGGAAACAAAAAATATTTGATGCCAATAGTTAACGATCTCGGTCCTTATTTCGGCTCCAAATTTCGCAATGAAAACTGAATTTATATACGAGCCCCAACACGCGCACTTTGTACGACATCAGGTGTTTGTATGTGTTGGCTTATTATTTTTTGTGTTCGTTATTTTGTGTACTTGTTTCCGAATTAGTACTACGTTTCCGGCATGGAACTTGCCTCCCCAACATCCCCGATTTACCGCATCACCATCCCCGGCCTGCTGAGGGCTAAAGGCCGCCCGCGCTTCGGCAATGGCCGGACCTTCACGGATGCAAAGACTGTGCAGGCCGAGAAGCATATACAGCGCCACGCCGTGGAACAGATCGGCAAGCCATGCCTGAGTGGCCCGCTGCATGTTTCCCTGACAATAAACATTGCCCCTCCGCCGTCATGGAGCAGGAAGAAGACAGCGGATGCGCTGGCAGGCCGAATACTGCCGACCAGCAGGCCAGACATAGACAATCAGATGAAGACTGCCGCTGATGCTCTGAATGGTATCGCGTGGAAGGATGATGCCCAGATTGTGGACGCCCGGCTGTCGCGCCGCTATGGGCCGGAGAGTGCAACCGTGATCGAGGTGCGCCCGCTATGACCGGCAAGGATTACCCACCTATGCAGAATTGCACAGGTTCAGAAACTACCGGGGTGCCGGGGGTAAGGCCCCACAATAGGGGAATTAAAGAGCGGAGCAGGAATTCCTGCTTACCCCACAAGAGACGCATCCCCCGCAAGCCAAGCCCTGCCCAGATTGAGCGGTTTGAAGCCCTCCGTGCGCGGGTGATGAGGATACCGGGAAGCCGGTAGGCAGAATCTTCGAAAAACCCCGAAAAAATAAGCAATCTCGTCGTTGACCATTTGTGTGCTTACTCTTCGCATGCGCGCCAGAGGTTCCACAACATCGCTCTACGGAAACCTGCCTGCCCCGTCTTTAGTCTATAAGTAAATAATATAAATAAATTATTCTAAAAAATAATAGTATCTAAAGTCTATAATTATTCTTGATAAGATCATTAATTTCATCATTGTAAAATGTTCTACTTGCTAAAACTAACCCCAATGATGATCTAAGAGTTAACATGACTGCATCATTTCTATGTTCAAACGCTATTACATATGAGTCTATTCTTTTTATTCTTCCAAATAATGGATTTTTTTCGTTCAAACCTGCAAGAGAAGCTATCTCGTTTTTAATATCCTTTTCCACTTTCAATAAAAAATCCCCAGTAAGATATTCCACAAAAAACATTTTCAACACTTCCTCAACCTCACCCCGGCCCCACCACCATTCTCTTCAATAAACTCAACGCCGGCAGTTTCTAGGGCGGAGCGGATGGCGGTGAGGGTGGATTGGCGGGGTGTAACCGCATTGCTTTCAACACGGACCAACGTGCTTTTCGGAACACCACTAACTTCAACGAGTTGATCGCGTGTCCAATCAAGTAAGCCTCGTGCTGCCCTGATCTGTGATGCATTAATGGTATTCACAGTGTCATTTCCGCTTGCAATTCATTTCGTATAATGACATTCTCAATACCATTCTGCAATAGCAGAACGGCTGAACCGGAGGGGTCGGATCCTCCAAGTCCAGCCTAACCACAAACCGAAGGATAAGTTCGGCAATGGCTAAGCACGCCCATAGCGTACGGGTTCGCGCCTGTACATTCATTTGTTCCCCTATTTGGGGGAATTTACTCGCTCTCTTTGTTCCTGTCCTTGCCGCGCTTGCCATTATCTGGCTTGGCACGCCTGACCCGGTTGCATCCGGTCACGCGGCCTTGGCGCTGGAGGCTGTGCGATGAACGCCCCCACGCTTCTTGAGGCCACCATCTCACTTGAATGGCAGGCCAAATACATCCGCCGCGCAACCGCCGTGGCCGATGCGCTCGCTCACTTTGCTGCAGGTGAAGGCTGCACCGACCGCGCCGGTGATGCTGACATCGTGGCCGGAGGGGCACTCTTCCTGTCGTCATACCTCGGCAGGATTGCGGACGAGGCAGAGAGCAACGCCACGGCCTTCAAGGGGGATGCACAATGAGCAAGATCCCCTCAGGCTTCTGCGCAAACCAAGCCGTAACCTTGGACGGCATCCAGAACGCCCTGATGATGCTGATGGGCGAGATTTACGAGCATATGGATGAAGGGCATGACCCAGCGCCAACGCACAACGATTGTGCCGCGTGGGGCGATGGCCTGTCCTGGCTGATTAAATCGATTGGCCGGGTTCGTGACGAACTGGAGGAAATGCGGTCATGAGCGCCATAAAGGAAGTAGCCAGATCCACCATGGACGAACTGGGCGGCTTGGCCGCGATATTAGAGGGGCTTCAAACTTGCACAGAAGAGCCGCCCTTAGAATGGCTGCACGCGTGGGTAAGACGCCTCCACAATGAGCTGGATGCGGCCTTCATCGCTGATTTTCAGGCAGGGGAGCAGTCATGACCCGCTTCCTCAAAGAACTGGCGTTGTTCTTCCTGCTGCCTCTGACCTGCGCCTGCTTCCGTATTACTACGGGATTGGCACGCTTCACCTTCCATCTTGCAGGGAAGGAGTGGGCTCATGGCTAACCGATGTAAAGGCCACCTAGCGACACGCGACCGGCTGGACACGATTCAAAGCGCAAGCTGGGAGCTAAGCGCTATTGGCGAATGCCTTGCCGCAATAGGGCGAGACATGGCGCTTGCGCCCAGCGACCAGAATACGCCCGCGGGCGGCACCGGTAACGCTCTAAACTGGCTGGCCACTGAGATTGACCGGCGCTGTGCGCTGATTGATGAGGCTTTAGCATAACACGCTAGTATTAAAATTTATCCACAATGTGCTGCCTTAAGCTTCATCATCCTTAAGAAAATCGTCAAATATTATGAAAAAACAAGAAGTTATTAAAATACTTGCGTCCGGTACCGGGTTAGGGTATGAATTTATCACAATCGCAAAAGTGCGTCTGGGTGCTTCTTACTGCTTTCACAGTGACGCTTTTACGACGATTTTTGTAGTTTCTACCCACAACTTAATTTCTTCGGCGCATTCCGCACCCTGCGGGCTGCGCTTTTTTTGGTCTCACTCAAATCGTAATCAACATGCGGGCAACGGATGATCGCAAGATCAGCCGCGCTTCCGTACGTCTGCATACGTAGGAGTAAACATGACTGTTCAGCTTGAAAACACTGGATCTACTACACTCCCTCTCATGGTGTCTGTTTCCGACGCACCAAAAATATTCGGGATGTCGCGCTCACATGCTTATCGCTTGAAGGAACAGGGGTTGATCGAAATGGTGAAGATGGGTCGGGCGACCATGATCAAAACTGAAAGCATGCTGGCGTATATCAACAGCCTGCCAGCCATGAAGCCGGGTCAGTCCTGAATAAAAAAACGCCGACCTACGTTTCCGTAAGCCGACGCCGTTTTCAACCATCGCTCCTGATAATACGGGAAGATTGAGACTGCGTCCAGAAGAAGCGTAGGCAAGTAATGGAAAAAATCCTTTATGAGCACGCAAAAACGTGAACGCCCTCAGCTTGCCTTGTTGCCAAAGCCAACCGTGGCATCAGGAAAGTGTGTTTCCTATGATATTTTGCCGGATGGCATCATAGACTGGGACTATGTTGAGCACATCTGGGTTCATCCCATGTTGGACGAGAACAATGAGCGGATATATGCACCGTGCGTTGTTTTCCTCGACAATACATGGATGCCCATTGGTCCCTTTGGATCTTTAGAATCTGCACGCCGCACCTGCTTCCGTTGGTCTGCCCTGCACGATAGGGGCGTGAAAGACAAATCAGACCCACCAGCACCTTTTGGTATTTCACCTCAGGGCTCAATTGTTGATGTCAGGCTCTTTGAGCTTGGTGATTCTCTTCCGGGGGATCCGTGGCACTATGATGAGAATACAGGCGACTTTCGTCTCAACCTCATCGTCCTCGGAGTTGAACTGGCAAATAGCGCCCTATGCGCAGATATTACCCTTGAAGAGCGCATTGCTGACGTGGATGCAAAGCTGAAGAAGGTGGAAGGCACTTTTCGGTCTTGCGATACCATTCAGCCCCACCTTGCAAAAGCTTACGTCGCCAAGGCCCGTGAAGCCGCCGTGTTTTGGCTGACTGAGTTACAAGCAGAGGAAGATGCTGAGATCGAAACCCCAGAGGATGATGGCCGCTCTTTTGCTGACACCGTTCGTAAAGAGGGGGTCACCTACGAGCAGGCTGTATTTAAGCTCGGAAAATACCTGAGTGATCTCTATTCCAATATCAGGAACGAGGACGGCACCCCTCTCGTCGATGCTGAGGAGCGCAAGCACAAGGCCTATAAAGCAGGCGTAGAGCGACTGGCTTATTTTGCGGGAGTGTCAGCATGAGCGCGGCGCTCGATTTGCGCCAGAGCGCGATGCCTGCCAGCCCGGTGGCGCTCTATGCGCAGAGGTTGGCAAGGCACGGTTTGAAGGTTTTCCCATGTAATGAGGATAAAACACCCGCCTGCAAATGGGGTGAACTGGCCACGAAATGCCCTGAAAGCATCCCTATGTTGTGGCGCACTTATCCGGGCGTGTTGATCGGCGTGGCAACAGGGGCAGATTCTGGCTTCGATGTTTTAGATATCGACCTGTATAAGCCTGAGGCTGACGACTGGTATCAGGAGCACTGCGCCAGGATGCCACGAACACGCATGCACCGCACCCGGTCGGGAGGCCTGCATCTGCTGTTCAGACACCGGGAAAACATGCGCAACAGTGCTGGGAAAATTGCTACCGGGGTCGATGTCCGCGGTGACGGCGGCTACATCATCTGGTGGCCAGCTGCAGGGTGTGAGGTCGTTGATAAAAGCGCAGCAACGCAATGGTCTGCGTGGCTAGTAGAGATGGCACAGCCGCCATTGCTTCCTAAAGCAAACATCATGAATAAGCCGCTAGATCTGCGGAATATCGAAAAGAAAGTTCAGAATGCTGTCCGATGTGCGGTTCATGCTGTTACCTCTGCTCCAGAAGGCGGTCGTAATGACCGGCTAAATGCTGAGACGTTCTCGCTGGCGCGGTTTATCCCTGAAGGTCATCTGACCGCCACCGATATTGCCTATGCTATGTCAGCTGCTGCCCTACAGGCTGGACTGTCAGAGCCAGAAATCCAGAAAACGATTGCGTCTGCCCTGCGGGCACGGGTGGATGCATGACGGAAGCTCTCAATACAGATAAAGCCGTCCAAGATGGTCTGAGAAAAGCACTGACCACGCCTGGAAGCAACGGTTACGCCCTCCTCACGGAACACGGGATGGCCGCCGCTTTTACAGAGCGTTACAAGGACATGCTCCGTTACGACCATAAGGCCGGGCGCTGGTTCTTGTGGATGGACACACATTGGAAGGAAGACACCACACACCGGGCGTTCAGCTATGCTCGGATGCTAGTAGCGGAAGCTAACAAGAATAGTGAGTTCAAAGAACAGGCCCTGACTGGAAAAGCATCTTTCTGTGGTGGCGTAGAACGGTTTGCCCGTACTGACCCGGCACATGCAGTAGTGCCAGAAGACTGGGATAAAGACCCCTATCTATTAGCAACCCCCGGCGGCACCGTTGACCTACACACAGGGAAACTGCGCCCTGCCAGCCCTGACGATATGATCACCCGCGTTGCCGCCGTTGCACCTTCAGTGGGGCCTTGTCCGTTATGGCTGCGCTTTCTCAACGAAGCCACCAACGGCGATGCAGAGCTTATCGCGTTCCTGAAGAGGTGGTGCGGTTACTGTCTGACAGGTGACACACGAGAGCACGCCCTGTTATTTGGCTATGGTCCAGGCGGAAACGGGAAAAGTGTATTCCTCAACACGCTATCCCGTATCATGGGCGATTATGCGACCGTAGCAGCCATGGACACGTTTGTAGCTTCACACGGTGATCGGCATTCGACGGATCTGGCCATGCTGCGTGGTGCCAGGCTTGTCACGGCCTCAGAAACGGAGGAAGGCCGGACGTGGGCTGAGGCGCGCATCAAGCAGATGACCGGTGGAGACCCCATTACAGCACGCTTCATGAGGCAGGATAATTTTACTTTCCAGCCCCAGTTCAAGCTGACCATCGTTGGCAATCACAAGCCGGTGCTCAAGAACGTGGATGAGGCAGCACGCCGCCGGTTCAATATCGTGCCGTTCATTCACAAGCCCAAAAGCCCGGATAAGGATCTGGAGAGCAAGCTACAGGATGAATGGCCAGGCATTATGCAATGGATGATCGAGGGCTGTCTTGAATGGCAGCGTGAAGGAATGCCGCGTCCTACTGTCGTGCTGGAAGCCACAGCGGAATATTTCGAGGCGCAGGATACGTTTGGGCAGTGGTTGTCTGAACGGTGCATTCGTGACCCCGGCCTTGAAACGAAACCGAACATGTTGCTCAAGGATTTTCAGGAATGGTGCCGGAACAACGGGGAGCCTGAGAGCGACAATAAGCGCATGCGGGGGATGTTGGAGAAGACAAACGGTATTCGCTACGTCAAAACACGCGGCACAAGAGCCGTGAGAGGTATTGGTCTCAAACCTAACGAAAGCCCCCACCAATGGCGAGACTGACAAAAAGGGGGCAGGGTGGGGCAGGGTTATTTGATTTGGCGCCATACGCGCGCGTACATGAGGAATAACGGATTTACCTATCCCCACCCTGCCCCCCTGATGTGTATGATCCTTGAAAAGGAGTAAAACCATCATGACTGACGAATTTCTAATAAACGGAATACCCAGAGATAGCGCGAAAAACGCATGGTATTGGTTTAAGCATGTGAGCCAACTGGATGATCCAGCAGCGCTACCTGTTCCCTATCATTGGTATGACGGTAAATGGTCCAATGGGCTTGTTGGTGATGAAATCGAGAAGGGTAATTACAAGTGTTATGGACCTTGTGAATATCCGGCGCCGTGGGGGTAATAAGACGCTCCCGAAGAAATCCCACCTGATGGCCAGCCTTGTTCCGCGACGCCAGCACTGAGTTTCCCGCATGAGAAGTCCTAAAAAGCAAGCCTTTCAGGACACAGAAAACGTGGGACAAAATAACGGAAAGTCCTTGTCCTAAAAATTACCATTTGACTTTTGAGACATAGACGGCGTAACTTCTAAGAGGTTTTAGGACATGAGGAACGTCATGAAGATCGGATATGCCCGCGTCTCAACAGTGGATCAGGATGCCGGACTGGAAGCCCAGATACGCGATCTAAAAGCCGCAGGGTGTGAGAAGATATTTTCTGAGAAAGTGAGTGGCACAGACAGCCAGAGACCTGAGCTACTGGAGGCCTTGGGATATATCCGACCCGGCGATGTGCTGGTTGCGACAAAGCCCGACCGTCTGGCCCGCTCTACTGCTGACCTTTTGGGCTATGTGCAGACACTCCGGGGCAAGCAGTGCGGTCTTATCGTGCTCTCCATGAATGGCACCACGCTAGACACCACCAGCCCCACATCAAAGCTCATGCTGACTATGCTGGCTGCTGTAGCTGAATTTGAGCGTGACCTAATGCTGGAACGCCAACGGGAAGGGATTGCTAAAGCCAAGGCAGAAGGCCGCCCAATGGGCCGTCCTCGTACGGTGCTTTCAAAGACCGACACCATCCGCAAATTGAGACAAAAAGGCCTCTCTGCAGCCGCTATTGCCAAGCAGCTCGGTATCGCCAGATCTGGGGTCTATCGAGCACTAGAAACAGAAAAAGCATAAAGCTAATCTGTAACAATTCGTGATGTGGTCATTATACAGCGTCTCTGTTTGTTCCCCACTGTGTCTGACTGTTTCTGTATCTATGGAATAACCCTTTCATATCAAGGGTGTTTCCAATTTTAGTATTTGTAGTGCAAAAAATACCCCTGATATAAAGGGGGTATGAAAAAGATAGGCCCCTATTCGAGACCAGATAGTCTCAAGAAACTCGACGGTAGGAGCAAGGAAGCACGACTGCTCAAAGACGTGCGCTCAGCACTCGTCGATCATGTAGGCGGCGCACCATCCATCACACAGCTTGCTTTGATTGATCGGGCCGCTTGGCTTACCCTCCACATGACCATAATGGACAGCCACATGCTGGCTGGTGGAGCCCCTGCCGAACGGGATGCCCGCCAGTATCTGGCATGGGCCAATACGCTCACACGCACCATGCGCTCTCTCGGTCTGGATAAGGCACCGGCCGTCGCCCGCGGGCTTGATGCTCTGCTGGCAGAAAGGAGAGTGCGGGCATGAGCATGACCGTTCTGCAAGCCATGCACGACCCCGCTCTCTTCGGGGCTGAGTTCGATGCGCCGACCTGGACTGCATGGGAAGCCTTCCTTGCTGCCCTGCTGGGTGAGGAAATGACGGATGAACAGAAATCTCTCTGCCATCTACACACTGGCCGCACAGACCTTCCTCTGGAGGCGTTCAGACGGGCGGCTCTCATCTGTGGCCGCCGCGCCGGTAAAAGCCGCGTGCTGGCTCTGTTGGGCACCTGTCTGGCTACTCTGAAAGATTACCGCCCTTACCTGTCCGCTGGGGAGGTGGCGACGGTGGGGATTATTGCTGCCGACCGCAAGCAGGCGCGCACCATCTTTCGGTATGTCCGTGGCCTGATCTCCCTCGTTCCCGAAATGGAAGCCGAGGTTACGCGGGAGACGGATGAAGTCATAGAGATGGCAGGCCGCCGTGTTGTGATTGAAATCGGCACTGCCAGCTTCCGTGCCACCCGTGGCTATACCTATGCCGCTGTGCTCTGCGATGAAATTGCCTTCTGGCGGGATGACAGCAGCGCCAACCCTGATGAAGAGATCCTGCGAGCCCTGCGGCCGGGTCTGGCCACCATTCCCGGTTCCATGCTGCTGCTGGCATCAAGCCCCTATGCCCGGCGCGGGGTGCTCTGGAAAACCTACAAGCGCTATTACGGGCAGGATGGAGCCACCACACTGGTGTGGAAAGCAGCCACCCGTGAGATGAACCCTGAATTTGATGAACAGGAAGAACGGGAAGCCTACGAAGAAGATCCCGCTGCCGCCGCTGCAGAGTATGGTGCAGAGTTCCGTAGCGACATTGCATCTTTCGTCGCCCCGGAGGTGGTTGAAGCCTGCACAGTGCAAGGCCGGCATGAACTGCCACACGATAGCCGACACCGCTACGTTGCCTTTGTTGACCCGTCTGGCGGCTCATCTGACAGCATGACGCTGGCTATTGCTCATCATGAGGATGAGTGCGCCATTCTTGATCTGGTGCGTGAAAAGAAAGCACCATTCAGCCCAGAAAACACCGTAGTGGAATTCTGCGAGACGCTGAAAGCCTATAGCATCACCTCCGTCACTGGCGACCGTTACGGCGGCGAGTGGCCGCGCGAGCAGTTCCGCAAGAACGGCGTGCAATACAATCTTTCTGAAAAGGTGCGGTCTGATCTTTATCGCGACCTTCTGCCTGTTCTCAATTCTGGAAAAGTTGAGTTGTTGGATATTCCTGTGCTGTCTCGCCAACTTTCAGGCTTGGAACGCAGGACCGCGCGCGGCGGCAAAGACAGCATCGACCATGCACCGGGAGGACACGACGACGTTGCAAACGCAGTGGCAGGTGTCGTCGCCCTGACATCTAAAAAGCAACTCCCTCGCTTTTCTCGTGAATTTTTGGAAAAAATCTGATGACACATTTCATCTCCATGGCTTTTGACCAATCTGTAAGGGAGACGTCACCAGAAGGTCACCTGCGCATCCATCGCTGCATTTTGAGTGCTGCAACTGTATCACCTTATTTGGGCAAAGAGATTGTTGATGGCGCGCGGCTGGGGTTTCGTCCTGACGTTCTCTATCAGCTCTACCGTGACCCACAGGCTCTCGCAAAAGCGGCTGATACAATGAATGGCAAGCCCATTCTAATGCAGCACCGCGCCGTTTCTTCGACGGACCACCCGGCAGAAATTACGGTAGGTGCAGTTTCAGATGTCAGGTTTGAGAATCCTAATCTGATTGGTGCCCTAACTATCTGGGACCGTTCTGCCATCTCAGCGATTGAAAATGGTTCGCAGCGTGGCGTCTCCGCCGGGTATCGATACCGTGTTCAACCTGGCTCCGGGGTTACCAATGGCCAGAGATATGACGGCCGGATGGTCGATATCTCCTTCAATCATCTCGCTCTTGTTGCAGAACCGCGTGTCGCAACTGCGATCATTGGCGATGCTCTCCCGAAAGGAATGAAATTGATAAACCAAGACCACCTGCAAAACAGGAGCGTTGAGCGTTCACTTGAAAAACGCGTTTCGCAAATTCTGGACGAACTAGAGACTATCCCGCAGGAGGATGTCTCTTCAACTGCTATGGACAGCCTTATGGAGCAGAGGTTTGCCGAGCGGCAAGAGCGAGAACGCAAAGCCTTTTCTGAACAGTTCCCCGAAGTTTCACGTATTCAGGTAAAAGGATGATGAAAATGAAAACATCTCCAATTCGCAAAAATCTTGCAGAAACTATTGCAAAAATCAAAGAGACAAAAGGTAGCCTTGCCAAAGTCGACACCGCTTACTGGGATACAGCGGCAACACGGGACAGGCATGAAAAAGCCCTTGAAGCAGCAAAAGAGAAAGTCCAGGAAGCCCATGCTCAAAAAGCATCTTTGATGGCCGACCGGCTCTTGGGACAGAAAGTGACAGATGCTGATCCCGTCGATGCTGCAGAAAGGGTGGAACGAGAAGCTCAGCTTTCTCTGCGCGAAACCGAAGCTGTCATTCATGAACTCAAACGCCGGAAGGCATACCTAGAAGAAGAAAGAGAACGGCTTACATTCAAAAGAAGCAATCTCATCAAAGAGGTGGTTTCCGAAAGCGCTGTTGCCATCCATCTGCACCGACAGGTTGCAGACGCGGCAAAAACTCTCCTTGATGCAGCCAAGAGCCTGAGGCTCCTACGCGACCGTGGATGCCGGGTTCCTTATCCTGAAGAGCACAAACCCTCAGGCACTACAGTCGATACATTAGAGAGGATGGATACATTCCCCTCTTCATGGGCAGAAAACCGGATCCCCGGCGCCCTTCAGCTTGCCGCTCAGTGGGGAAGCGCTCTGTCTGCTCTTGAAGAGGATGCGCTTTATCCTCTGCCGGGTGAAGGAAAAGCCTGATGGGTGTCAAAATTATTGCACCGATTCGCGGCCAAAGACAAAGGCATTTCCATCGGAACAAATGCCTTAATATGAAGGCTTGAGCTCCACGATAGGAGCATAGCTGGTATTATGATCTTTATGAGGGGTGTTAAGAGGGGTAACTAAACCCAGAACTCTTAAAAATTTAATCACTTCAAGGGATTAGGAAGCGGAACTGGTGGAGCCAATCGGGATCGAACCGACGACCTCCTGAATGCCATTCAGGCGCTCTCCCAACTGAGCTATGGCCCCACACTGTTCCAGTCAGGCCACGGTGACGTGGCTTGCTTGTGCACGCCTGATACAAGACGATTCCAAGGCTGACAAGTCCCTATTTTACGAAAACAGCACGCCCATCTCCCTCAACGCCTCCAGCAGCGGCAAAAGGGGCAGGCCGAGAATGGCTGTCTGATCCCCCTCCATGCGGGCAAACAGATGCAGGCCCGGCCCTTCAATCCGATAAGCGCCAACGGAATAGAGGCACTCGTCGCCTTCCTCCGCCAGATAGGCCTCCAGAAACGCATCAGAAAAGAGCCGCATGGTCAGCTGGGGTTCAGAAACATGCTGCCAGAGCACCTGCCCATTCCGGCACACCACGACAGCTGTATGCAGGGTATGCGTTTGCCCCCTTAAAGAAAGAAGCTGCTGCCGGGCCGCTGTGAGGTCCGCAGGTTTGTCATACCAGTCCCCCTTACAGGAGAGCATCTGGTCCGCACCAATTACAAACGCATCGGCACAGGAGACAGAAAGCGCTTTGGCTTCTGCCAGACGGAGGGCAACGGTCTCCGGTGGTGCGCCCTCCGCACGGCCTGCTTTTTTAAGAGGCTCTTCATCGACTGAGGATGAGAGGACAGAAAACGTCAGTCCGGCATTTTCCAGAAGCTTACGACGAATGGCTGAACCACTCGCCAGAACCAGTTTATGGCGCGAGTCCTGTATTGGAGTCGGTTTGAGTACTAAATCTGACACGAAAGCGAGTCTCTTTCAGGTACTAAGCAATAAGGGGGCTGTGAGTACTCTCCTGAGTACCGGGGTACATGTGGATTGTACGGCGATCATGACAAGCACGTACCGAGTACCGTGCACAACTCACAAGAGTCATGAACCGGTGAGTTGTACACAGCCTCATTTGGGTACAATCTGGATAACTCTAAAAACCTTAGCATTTCCAACGGTCTGTAATCTGTACACAGTGTGGGAAAGATGGGGTACATTTTTGGAATGGTGGGTACCCCGTCATCCACAGTACCCTTTAACCTCTAAATCCATTTCTATTCTTTTATTTTATATTTTAGGACCGTGGACAGGTTGGACAAAGACGTGCAGGACTTCAGGCCATGACCAGCAAGACAGATATCCCCCCCTCCAAACGCCTGCTCAGAACATTGAACGGTGAGGCTGTCTGGCCACCGCCAATGTGGCTGATGCGACAGGCAGGACGTTTCCTTCCCGAATTCCGGGCCATGCGTGCCAGAGCAGATTTTCTGACACGCTGCATGACACCCGATATCGCGACAGAGCTGACCTTGCAGCCCATCCGTCGCTTTGGAATGGATGGCGCCATTCTGTTCTCCGATATTCTCATTCTGCCCTGGGCTATGGGGCAGTCGCTTGAGTTTGTTGAAGGCACAGGCCCGGTTCTGGGTGCCATCCGGAGTGAAGCAGATCTCGCAAAACTTGATCCCGAACGTATTGCAGAGGTGACAGCCCCTGTTCTGGAAACATTGTCCCGCCTGAATGGGATCCTGAACGGGCCAGACGATATTGGCGTTGCAAAAGGTGGCGCCACAACACTGCTCGGCTTTACCGGCTCTCCCTTCACTGTCGCCTGTTACATGGTTGAAGGCGGTGGTTCTCGGGAATTCGCGATTACGCGCACCATGGCGTTTTCCGAACCCGCTTTGTTTGACCGGCTTATGGCGCTGCTGACGGAGCAGACTGCGACCTATCTGTGTGCTCAGATTGAAGCCGGCGCTGAAGCCGTCATGCTGTTTGATTCCTGGGCGGGCCTGCTCTCACCAGCAGAATTCCGCAAACATGTCATCGCACCAACGCGGCAGATCGTTCAGACCATTAAAAGCCGTTACCCCTCCGTGCGCGTGATCGGTTTCCCGCGTCTTGGTGGCGTAATGGTTGCTGAATATGCGCGTGAAACCGGCGTGGATGTTCTTGCACTGGATACCGGAGCAGATTTTGCAACGGTGCGAAGCATGGTGCCGGAGCATGTTGCTCTGCAGGGTAATCTGGACCCGGTTGCTGTGCTGGCTGGTGGTGACGCCATGCGGCGAGAAGCGCTGGCCGTGCGGAATGCTGGCCGTGGTCGTGCACATGTTTTCAATCTGGGTCATGGCGTTCTGCCGCAAACACCCGTTGAGCATGTGGCGGATCTGGTCAAAACAGTTCGGGAGACAGAATTATGACACAGGCTTTAGCACTTTCTCCTGAAGGGCAGCTGAAACTTGTCATTTTTGACTGTGATGGTGTGCTGGTTGATAGCGAGCAAACCTGTTGCCGGATCAGCGCGGAAGAAGCCCGCGCTGCTGGCCTGAACATTCCGGCAGAAAACGCGGTTGATGAATTTTCCGGCATGGCATTGCCGGAAATTCAGAAAGACATTGAAAAGAAAACCGGAAAATCTCTTGGTTCTGACTGGGCTGATCGTGTTCAGAAGCGTTTTGTGGCGGCCATGAAGCAGGGTGTGGAGCCGATTGATGGCGTCCACGCCATGCTGGATGGTGTGAAAAAGCTCGGGTTGCCAGTGCGTGTTGGCTCCAATTCCTCCGTTGAAGAAATGGACGCAAAATTCATAGCGACTGATATGACACACTATTTTACAAACCGCGTGCATTCTGCGCGGGATATGGGTGTGCCAAAACCACGTCCGGATGTGTATTTGCATGCGGCCGAGCAGGAAGGTGTTTCTCCTGCAAACTGCGTTGTGCTGGAAGATAGCAATACCGGTGCACGGGCTGCTGTTGATGCTGGCATGATGTGTGTTCTGCTTCGTCCTGGGGCTGAGCCCGTGCCGGACTGGCCAAACCTTGTCCGCATTCGTCATCTTTCAGAGTTTGTGCCGCTTTTGGAAAAAGCGTTGCAGAGTCAGGGATAAAATCATGACCATTGACGCTCTTCTGCCCTGGGTACGCTGGATTCTGGCTTTTCACGTCATGTCTGTCATGGCGTGGATGGCTGGACTTTTCTATCTGCCGCGTCTGTTCGTCTATCATTGCCAGGTGCAGGTCGGGTCAGAAGAGAGTGAGCGGTTCAAAATTATGGAGCGCAGATTGCTGCGGGCCATTATGAATCCTGCCATGTTTGCCAGCCTGTTGTTTGGCGTGCTTCTGGTCTTAACGCCCGGAAGTGTGGACTGGCACGCAGGCTGGTGGCATTCGAAACTTACTGCTGTCATCGGCATGTTTGCATTTCATGGATTTTGCTCCCGCTGGCGTCGAGAGTTTGCAGAAGACCGAAACCAGCATGCTGAACGGTTTTACCGTATGGCGAATGAAGTGCCGACAGTTCTGATGATGATCATTGTCATCATGGTGATTGTTCGCCCATTCTGAATAATCCAAAAGGTCTCCTGAACCTGTTTTGCAAAGGGCGAGACATTCTCCCTTCAACAAACAGGTTCAGTATGCAGAGAGGGCAAGCATTCTGATGGATAGGGTGCTTCCAAACCAGAATTTCACCGGGATTTAGAAGACATAATTTTTGAAAACACCTGACGTATAAATAGAAATTTCTACATATAATATTTATGAATAAATCTAGACCACACCACCCTCTCGGGTTATTCCTTTTTTAAATCAATCCCTGAGCACGCAGCAATCCAAAGGCTGAAAGCGTGACCATGCAGGTGATCTCATTTTTACGGATCATCTCCTCCACCTCTTCCAGTAAAAGCGTATGGCAGGTCATGTCCTGTTCCGTTTCTTCCCGTGCGCAGGGGCCTTGTGTCAGGCCCGTGGCCAGATAGACGTGCCCTTTTTGCGTGGTGAAACCGGCCCCCTGATACATAATGCCTGCATGATGCAGCGTTTTGGCAATCAGGCCTGTTTCTTCCTGTAATTCGCCAGCAGCCAGGGCTTCGGGCGCGGCATCGGGCCGATCTTCCCACATCCCCATGGGTAATTCCCACAGGCGCTGACCAATGGGGTACCGGTACTGGTTGACCAGTGTAACAGTGCGGCGTCCATCTTCTGTTTCTCCCAGCGGCAGGATAACAACAAATTGACCGCGCTCGACCACCCCATAGAGCCCGTCTTTGCCATTGGGCCGCCGAATGATGTCTTCCCTTACGCGGGTCCATGGGTTTTCATAGGCAATACGGGAAGAAAGCGTGACATATCCGCCAGCGTCAGGAAGAGGCTTCGTCATTGAACGGGTCTTTCGTCTGAAAATGGGGCCTTGAGCGCGATTTATAGCATCATTTTTTGAGGAATGTTTCATGTCGGAAGGGGCTGTCCGCACGTCCTCGGTTACGTTTGTTATTCTGGCCGTCGTGGTTTTTACGTTGTTTTGTTACACGGATATCGGCCTGCAAATGGCGGTGGTGCCGCTTTTTGTGCGGGAGAAACTCGGCTTCA
Source organism: Acetobacter malorum (assembly GCF_002153605.1). Lineage (GTDB taxonomy): Bacteria > Pseudomonadota > Alphaproteobacteria > Acetobacterales > Acetobacteraceae > Acetobacter > Acetobacter malorum_A. The sequence continues at coordinate 71,976 of NZ_JOPG01000018.1, forward strand.
GTTCTGCCATGGCCGGGTTTGCCGTCTCCGTTCAGTATCTGGCGACCTTTGCTTCGCGCATTGGGGCAGGCAAACGGATTGATACAGGTGGGCCTAAGCGTGTGGTGCTGATGGGCCTGAGCACGGGTATCCTGTCCGGCCTGCTACTGGTGGCGGCAGCTCTGCTGGTGTCCTGGCCGCTTCTTTCCCTGCTGTTTGTTCTGGCTGGCCGGATTGCGCTGGGGGTGGCGGAAAGCTGGGTGGCAACGGCGGTCATTGTCTGGAACATTCGCAGGGCAGGGGTCAGCAAAACGGCTCAGGTCATTTCCTGGAACGGTGTGTGTTCTTACGGCGGCATTGCGTTGGGTGCCCCCATTGCCACGATGATCTACCATAGCGTTTCCCTGCCCGTTGTGGGTGGATTTGCGGGGGTGGGACTGCTCTCTGCCGTGCTGATGGGGGTTGGTATCCCGCTTGCTCTGCGTCAGCCTGCTGTGGCGCCTCTGGCGGCGGGCAAACAGCCTTCGTTTTTCACGGTATTAGGGCTTGTGCTCCCTTATGGATTAGCACTTGCGGCCGGGTCTGTGGGGTTTGGGGCGATTTCCGCTTTGCTGGCCCTGTATTTTGCTGACCAGAACTGGAGCGGTGCTGCGTTCGCTCTGGCCTTGTTCGGGCTTACGTTTGTGCTGACGCGCTTTGTTTTTACCACGCAGATTGCAAAACATGGCGGAAACAGTGTGGCGATTGTTTCCCTGTTTGTGGAGGCTCTGGGCCTGTTTGTACTGGCCTTTGGCCATAGTGCGGCATGGGCAGATGCAGGGGCCGCTTTGACCGGGGCCGGGTTCTCTCTGGTGTTTCCCGCACTGGGTGTGGGGGCTGTGGCGCAGACGGGGCCTGAGAACAAAGGGGCTGCTATTGGCGCCTTTTCTGTCTGTCTGGATATCGCCATCGGCATTTCTGGCCCTCTGCTGGGGCTGATGATCCCGCTGTGGGGCTATGGGGCCGTGTTTCAGGCGGCGGCTCTCGTCAGTCTTGTCGGGGTTGTGCTGTGCGTTCTGCTGAAAAAACAAACCCGTCTTGCGCGCTGAAACAGTCTCGTAAAGATTTTCCGTCCTGCATAAGCCGTCAAAACACGATATGCTTTTTGCTTACTCAGAAAGAAGGAGAAGGACCGCATGCCCTCTACCCTGAACGCCGTTGCCGTTTTCTGTGGGTCTCGCTTTGGGAAAAGCCCGCTCTACAAACAGGCCGCGCAAAACGTTGGCCAGACATTGGCAAAGGCTGGCATCCGTCTTGTGTATGGCGGCGGGGCACATGGGCTGATGGGCGTTGTGGCAGATGCCACCTTGTCCGCAGGCGGGGCGGTGACCGGCGTTATTCCTGATTTTCTGGAAAGCCGTGAGAAAATGCACGAGGGCGTGGCCGAACTGATTGTTACGGATTCGATGCACACCCGGAAGCAGATCATGTTCTCACGGGCTGACGCATTCTGGATTCTGCCCGGCGGCTTTGGCACCTTTGATGAGATGATGGAAATCCTGACCTGGAAACAGCTGGGCCGACACAGCAAGCCGATTATCCTGATTAACGTGGAAAACTGGGCCGATACGCTCCTCGCTGCACTGGATGCTGCCGTAGAGCAGGGGTTTGCCGCCTCCACAGCGCGGGCCATGATTGAGTCCGTGCCGGATGTTGAAACCGCTCTGGCGCACTCTCAGAGTGCTGAAAAAACAGACCGGGTTGCTGTCGAACAGCTTTGATCCGGTAGAAGAATTACACTTCTCTGCGTTTCAGCTCTTGCTAAGATGGCCTGAGAGGGGTATAGCCCGCTCACGGTCATCGGAGTGTAGCTCAGCCTGGTAGAGCACTGTGTTCGGGACGCAGGGGCCGGAGGTTCGAATCCTCTCACTCCGACCAGACTTTTCCCCTGAAAAATATAAATATTATACTGGGCACCAGCCCGTCAGATGACGGATAATCATGCCCTTACCGCTCTGCATGTTTTGCGTTTTACGCAGAGCAGAGGGGGCCTTTATGCCCGCTTCAGCCATCAGATTGCCGTAGGATTATGCCATTCTCTCTTGGAAATGGCGGGAAACCTGAGTCTTATGTCAGAGCTGACATGTATGAAGCATCCGACGGCTTTCTGTGGAAATCCAGTAAACGGTTTCCCATTTCTTCATCAGAGAACGATGTGTTCCGCACAGGAACAGGTGCCAGAACAGGCCGGGCAGTCTGGCCATAAGAGGGGGCAGAAGATGACACGCAACTCACTTCATTACGGACGGCTCGCCGCGTGCCTGCTTCTCGCTTGCGCGCTGTCTCCCGTCGCTCTGGCTCATCCCGGTGGGGGAGGTGGCGGCTTTGGTGGCGGCGGTGGAATGCATGGTGGGGGTGGTTTTGGTGGTGGAGGCGGTGGCTTCCACGGCGGCCCCGGTGGAGGTGGGTTTCATGGCGGTCCCGGTTTTGGGGGCGGTGGCAGACCCGGCGGTGGCTTTGGCGGGCCGGGTGGAGGCTTCCACGGCGGTCCGGGCTTTGGTGGGGGCGGCTTTCATGGTGGTCCCGGTTGGGGCGGCAGGCCGGGCGGTGGTTTTTATCGCGGTGGCGGCGGCTGGGGCCGTGGTGGCTGGTGGGGCGGCCCAGGTTGGGGCGGCTGGGGTTACCCCGGCTACGGATGGGGATACCCCGGTTATGGCTGGGGCTATGGTGTCTGGGGCAGTCCCTATTGGGGCGGTGGCTGGGGCTGGGGTGCGCCCTTTGCCTTCGGCTCTGTGTTAGGGCTGGCTGTCGGTGCAGCGGTGGCATCGTCTGCTGAGGAGAGCTATCAGGCCCCGCAGACGATGTATGCCCCTCCGTCCTACTACGCACAGCCCACAGAGCCGCCTGTAGCGCAGGGAGGCTATCCCACCTACGCGCAGCCCTCTTATTATGGAAATGCCCCTCAGGGAGCCGGACAGGCCGTACAGCAGGGGTCTGATGTTGTGCATTGCAGCGCAGGGCGGTTCTTCAACTCCCTGACGGAAAGCTGCGACAAACGCTGATCCTGATATTTGCCTGCTAAAAGGCCGCTCCGGATGGAAACATCAGGGCGGCCTTTCTTTTATTGCGGCTGCATTCTGGTTTACGCTCTCAGGCAGAAAAATGATTTGTCTGAGTGGGGTGAAGGTGTCTGGCTGTTTCAAAAAACCGTGGTTTCATAAACTTATTCGTCCTGCCCGCAGAGGCCTTCTGGCTGGCCTGCTGGCCGGAAGCGCACTCTCGGTGGCAGAGGCAGCCGAGCCGGATCCGTTCCAGATCTTTGCGCCGCTTACTTATCCGCAACCGGTTAATCTCTATCATTCCGGCAATGGTGCACCGGGTCCGATGGCCTGGAAAAATCGGGCCGATTACGACATCCATGTGCATGTTGACCCGGCGACCCACACGCTGTCAGGCAGTGAAACACTGACCTACACTAATAACAGCCCTGAGAGCCTTTCCACGCTCTGGCTGCAACTCGATCAGAATATCTATCAGCAGGGTTCACGCGGTGCTTACGCTTCGCCACAGCGGCTGCAGGATCATACAGACGGGATGATTATCGAGGCCGTGGCGCAGAGTGCCGATGGCAAGGAAACACCTCTTACGCCGCTTATCTCAGACACACGGATGCAAGTACCCTTGCCGCAGGCTCTGGAGGGGAAGGGCGGGCACCTCACCCTGAAAATCTCATGGCATTATACCATTCCGGGTGAGTGGGGCGGCCGTACAGCCTTCAGCCAGAATCAGAACGGCGAGGTGTATGAAATCGCCCAGTTCTACCCACGGATGGCGGTGTATGATGACCAGCGCGGCTGGGATACGGCACCCTATCTGGGGCAGGAATTCTATCTGGACTACGGGGATTTTGATTACAGCGTAACCGTGCCCAAAGGCTTTCTGGTGGCAGGCAGCGGCGTGCTGACAAACCCGGATGCGGTGCTGAGTGCGCAGGAAAAAGCCCGCCTGGCGCAGGCTGCTACCAGTGAAACCCGCATCATGATCCGCACGCCGGAAGATGTGCAGGCCATAGTGCATCAGCCACAAACCGAGACGCAGACCTGGCAGTTCCATATGGCGAACACGCGGGATATCGCCTTTGTGGCGTCTCCCGCGTTGCTTTGGGATGCCGCGCGCCTGAACCTGCCTCCTCTTGAGGGCAGCGACGCGAAAAATCCTGCTCCGCGTCTGGCCATGTCCGTTTATCCCGCAGAGTCTGCCGGCGCGACAAAATGGGACCGCTCAACAGAGTATGTGAAGCACGCCATCGAGTATTTTTCGGGCAAGTGGTTCCCGTACCCCTGGCCAAATGCCGTCAATGTCGGTGGGCACGGCGCAGCTATGGAGTATCCGGGCATTGTGTTTGACGGCAAGGAAGATGCCGGAGCAGAGCTGTTCTGGGTAACAACGCATGAGCTGGGCCACGGCTGGTTCCCCATGATTGTTGGCTCCAATGAGCGCCGCAATGCGTTTATGGATGAAGGCTTCAACACCTTTATTGACGTCTATGCCTCCGACCATTTCAACCATGGGGAGTTTGCCCCCAAGCATGACGTAGAGTTTGCTCCTCAGACGGGCCACCCGGCGGATGATATTGTGCCGGTGCTGAAAGATCAGGACGCGCCTGTTTTGATGACACCGGCGGACCTGATCTCTGAAAAATATCGTCATAGCGTGACGTATTTTAAGGGAGCTTATGGGCTGCAATTACTGCGGGAACAGATTCTGGGAGCAGACCGGTTTGACCGTGCTTTCCAGCACTACATTGCGCTCTGGGCCTTCCGTCATCCCACCCCGTCCGACTTCTTCCGCGTCATGGAAAGCGAGGCCGGGGAGGATCTCTCATGGTTCTGGCGGGGCTGGTATTTCAAGAACTGGGGGCCTGACTACCGCCTGAAATCCGTCTCTTATGTGAACGGAAACCCGGTGCAGGGGGCGCGGGTGCAGGTGGAAAACAAAGGCTGGCTGCCGCTGCCTGTGGTGCTGGCTATTACGTGGATGGATGGGAGTTCTGCCCGTCTTACCATTCCTACGGAAACCTGGTCTCAGCGGAACACGGTCACGCTCCAGATTCCGGGTAAGCTGGCTATCCGTTCCGCCGTGCTGGACCCGGACCATATGATCCCGGATCTGAACCGGTCGGATAACAGCTTTACGGTTAAGCTCACGGCGGCGCATCCGGCAGCACCGTCTGCTGCCCCCACCCCAACCGTGCAGGGTGCCCCTGTGCCTTAACAGACAGGCAGAGCAGGGGCACCCTGGAGCGCATCAGGCGCGGGAGGGAATGGGTGCCCCTTCCAGATTCAGAAGCCAGCGTTTGTCATCTATCCCACCATCACCGGAATATCCGCCCAGCCCATTCTGTGACACGATACGATGGCAGGGGATCAGAATGGGAATGGGGTTCCGGCCGACAGCCTGCCCGACAGACCGGGCACTTCCTCCAACTTCCTTTGCCAGAGCCTGATAGGTTTTAACCGTGCCTACAGGGATGGCGCACAGAGCGTTCCAGACCCGCTTCTGATAATCCGTGCCGAACATCGGTTCCAGCGGGAAAGGAAAGGGGCCAGCAGCCTTCGGTTCATCAAACCATTTATCCAGCCAGTCCCGTGCGGCGCAGAGCATGGGGGTTTCTGTCTGATCACGTCCCCAGCCCCAGTCGAGCGAGATGATCTTACCCTCTTCTTCTGTCAGGGTCAGCGGCCCGATGGGGGAGTGGAGCGAAAGCTGTGGCATGGTCGTCGTCCGTCATTGTCTGGTCTGTGATGAGGCGTGCAGTATGCGCGGCAGCCTGAGGCTTGTCATGTTAAGAAAGACGCCTCAGAAACCTGGCGGAAAGAGCAAACACGTTTTTAGCTTACGTCTGAGTGCGGATCTGTTTTAGAAAGCCCCTGCTTCCTCATAAGGGCTCGGCCTTATACAAACTTAAGGCCGAACGACCCTGATGAGCAGCACAAGCGGTGTGCGCCCACGCCAGAGAAAACCAGAGTTTCAGAACGGCCTTGGCCTTTTAAAGATCATGCAGGAAGGAAAAACCACCGTGGCGTATCAGGGTGAAGAGACGATTTTTGCATTATCCACGGGGCTTGGGCGGGCCGCTATTGCGGTGATGCGGGTGAGTGGTGCCGGGAGTGAGGCGCTGCTGAAGCGTCTGATCGGCAAACTCCCCGGTGCACGGCGCGCAGCCTTGCGGCGTGTGTGGCAGGATGCAGCCACGCAGGAGAATTTGCTGGATGAAGCTCTGGTTCTCTGGTTTCCCGGTCCGCACAGCTACACGGGCGAGGATGGGTTTGAACTCCATCTGCATGCAGGCCCCGCAGTTATCAAGGCGGTAGCCGGGGCATTGGTAGAAGGTGGCGCGCGCCCGGCAGAAGCCGGAGAGTTTACGCGCCGCGCCTTTATGAACGGCAGGATGGATCTGGTTGAAGCTGAAGGCATTTCAGATCTGGTGGAAGCGGAAACGGAAAGCCAGCGCAAACTGGCTCTGGCGCAGACAGATGGTGCCCTCAGCCGCCTGTATCAGAACTGGGCGGACCGGCTAAAACGTGTTCTGGCGCATCAGGAAGCGCTGATCGATTTCCCGGATGAAGATTTGCCACCTGAAGTTGAGCAGGGGCTTCTGGATGAAATTCATAGCCTGATTGCCGCGATGCAGACGCATATTCAGGAAGGAGATCGTGGGGAGCGTATTCGGCGCGGGGTGGTGTTTGCCATTACCGGCCCCCCCAATGCAGGCAAGTCCAGCCTTTTAAACTGGCTGGCGGATCGGGATGCGGCTATTGTTTCCCCCATGGCAGGCACGACGCGGGATGCCATTGAAATCAGCGGTATTCTGGCGGGTGTCCGTGTGACGTTTGTGGATACAGCAGGCCTGCGTGAGACCGAGGACGCCATTGAGGCTGAGGGCGTAAAGCGGGCATTGTTTCACGTGAAACAGGCCGACTGTGTGTTGCAGATGTTTGCCGCAGGAGATGAACCGCAGGAGGTGTTCCCTGCCAGCGTGCTGATAGGGAACAAGAGGGATCTTGGGGCTGTGCCGCACGCCGTGCAGGGGCACCCTGTTATGGCGGTCAGCCTTGAAACAGGGCAGGGGCTGGACCAGCTTAAAGCCCTGTTGGAGCAGAAAGTGGAAGCGCTGACAGCATCGTCTGCGTCTGGAGCACCTCTCCTGACCCGTGCGCGCCATAAGGCTGGGGTAAAGGAAGCCTGTGCGTGTCTGGAGGCCGCTTTGCAGCAGGAGTGGCCGGAAATGCGTGGGGAAGAATTACGGCTCGCTATGCGGGCCTTAGGGCGGCTGACAGGGCATGTTGGGGTGGAAGACCTGCTGGATGCTGTGTTTGGCCAGTTTTGTATCGGAAAGTAAGGGTGAGGCGGCAGGATTATGGACCGTTCGTATGATGTGATCGTGGTGGGCGGTGGCCATGCCGGGTGTGAGGCCGCTGCGGCTGCCGCCCGGTGTGGTGCGCGCACCCTCCTGCTGACGCATCGCAAAGACACTGTTGGGGCAATGTCCTGCAACCCGGCTATTGGCGGGATCGGGAAGGGGCATCTGGTGCGTGAAATTGACGCACTGGATGGTCTGATGGGCCGCGCTGCCGATCGGGCTGGTATCCACTTTAAACTGCTTAATCGCTCCAAAGGACCAGCCGTGCAGGGGCCAAGGGCCCAGGCTGACCGTTTTCTCTACAAGCAGGCGGTGCAGGAGCTGCTTGCTGAAACCCCCAACCTGACCTGTGAGGAAGGAGCTGTTACAGACCTGCTCTGCACGGATGCAGGCGATGTGCAGGGCGTTGTGTGTGAAGACGGCACAGAATGGCATGCCGGCGCGGTTGTTCTGACCACTGGAACCTTTCTGGATGGAGTTATTCATATTGGGCATAAAAGCCAGCCAGCGGGCCGTGTCGGCGAGCAACCTGCGGTTGCGCTAGCAAAACGCCTGAAAAATCTTAATCTGACGATGGGGCGACTCAAAACGGGCACGCCGCCGCGTCTATTAAGAAATAGCATAAATTGGGGAATTCTCGCGGAAGATAGGGGGGATGTATCCCCCGAACCCTTTAGTCGTCTGACCACAGAAATCACAAACCCGCAGATGGTCTGCGGCATTACAGCTACAACGCAAAAAACGCATGATATTATCAGGGAATCTCTGCATCTCTCTGCGGTTTATGGCGGAGCAATTTCAGGGCGTGGGCCGCGCTATTGCCCGTCTATTGAAGATAAAGTTGTGCGTTTTGCGGAGAAAACCAGCCACCAGATTTTTCTGGAACCTGAAGCCCTGCCTGAACATGAAGGCGGCCACCTGATTTACCCCAATGGCATTTCTACCAGCCTGCCAGCGGATGTGCAGGAAGCCATGATTCGCTCCATGCCCGGGCTGGAGCAGGCCGTCATCGCGCAGCCCGGTTATGCCGTGGAATATGATTATGTGGACCCACGTGAACTGACGGCGTCTCTGGAACTCAAGAAATGCCCGAACCTGTTTCTGGCCGGGCAGATTAACGGCACCACGGGTTATGAAGAAGCGGGAGCGCAGGGGCTGCTGGCGGGGGTCAATGCCGCACGGCGTGCCGCAGGGCAGGAGGCTGTCAGCCTTGACCGTGGAAAGGCCTATATTGGCGTGATGGTGGATGACCTCACGACACAGGGCGTGAGTGAGCCCTACCGGATGTTTACGTCTCGTGCGGAATATCGCCTGACTTTGCGGGCTGATAATGCCGATATGCGCCTGACCGAGATTGGTATTGAGTGGGGTTGTGTCGGCACGGAACGGCGTGCTGTATTTGAAAAAGATTGTGCAGATATCAGGGAAATTACGGAACGCGCAGAACAGGAAAGCTGGCAGCCGCAGGCTTTGGCTCAGGCGGGATTGAAAGTCGCGCAAGATGGCCGGCGCAGAACGTTACTGGAAATTCTGGGCTATGGCCTGGAGGATGCCACACTTGAAAAACTGGCCCCTTGGTATCTGGATACCCCGGCACGTGCCCGACATTACGTGACGACGCAGGCCCGCTATAAGGGCTATCTTGTGCGTCAGCAGCGCGAAATTCGTCAGCTTGAAGCAGAAGCTGAAATCCGTTTTCCCAAAGATATGGATTTCAATGCAATCGGGGGACTGAGTGCAGAAATGAAGGAACGGCTTGAACGCGCCAGACCCGAAAATTTTGGATCTGCGCAAAGAATCCCCGGCGTGACGCCGTCTGCGCTGGTAGCGGTTCTGGCCCATGTCAGGCAGAGGGCTGCCCGATGATCGACCTGCCCGAAACGCTGCATGTTTCACGTGAAACACAGGAGCGGCTGGAAGCGTTTGTCGCCCTGCTGGAAAAATGGAACCCGAGGATCAATCTGGTCTCCTCGCGGGATATTGCCAGCGTGTGGGAACGCCATGTGCTGGATAGCCTACAGCTTGCCCCTTTGGTCGCAGGCCATGAGCGGTTTATCGATATGGGGTCGGGCGGGGGTTTCCCAGGCGTGATTGTTGCAATCGCAACGGGCGTGCCGGGAACGCTGATTGAGTCTGACCAGCGTAAAGCGGCCTTCCTGCGCGAAGCTGCCCGTGTCACACAGGCCCCGCTCAAGGTGCTGGCCGAGCGGATCGAACAGGCGGATGTTACGCCGGCTCCTGTCGTCACGGCGCGGGCGCTGGCCTCTCTGAGCAAGCTGCTGGACTGGACGGCTCCCTTGCTGGAAAAAGAGGGGAAAGCATTTTTCCTCAAAGGTCAGCAGGCGGATGAAGAGTTGACCGAGGCCCGACGCAACTGGCACATGAATGTGCGTATCCACCGCAGCATAACAAGCCATGATGGTGTGATTCTTGAAGTGAGCAATCTTGAACGTGTCTAAGTCTGACAAAAAAACAAAAACGTGCCGTATTCTGGCTATTGCAAACCAGAAAGGTGGGGTTGGGAAAACAACCACGGCCATTAATGTTGCCGCCGCTCTGGCTGAAGACGGTACACGGGTCGTGCTGCTTGATATGGACCCGCAGGGCAATGCCTCCACGGGGCTGGGCGTTGGGTATGATGCCCGGCAGGGTGGGGCCTATGCCCTGCTGATGCATGAAAAGCCCGCCGTGGATCTCCTGCAGCCAACCGAGATAAAAGGCCTGTCCGTCATCGCAGCGAATACCGAACTGGTAGGCGCAGAGATTGAACTGGTCGATGCGGATGAACGCGAAACGCGTCTGCGCGATGCTCTGGCCCCGCTGGCTGAGAGCACGGATTATATTATTATCGATTGTCCGCCGAGCCTCAGCCTGCTGACCCTAAATGCTCTTGTGGCCGCCGATGGTGTGCTGGCGCCCTTGCAGTGTGAGTTCTTCGCGCTGGAAGGACTGGGGCATCTGGTCAAGACGATTGACCGGGTCAGAAAAAAACTTAATCCCACGCTGAAAATTGCGGGTATTGTGCTGACAATGTATGACAGACGAAATAATCTGTCTGAGCTTGTCGCAGCGGATGCCCGGAGCTTTTTTGGTGATGATGTGCTTGAAACCATTATTCCCAGAAATATCCGTATTTCTGAAGCGCAGAGCCATGGTCAGCCGGTTATGACCTATGACCCACGGGCCAGTGGCGCCGCGTCTTACCGGGCCTTGGCGGCGGAAATTAAGAGGAGAGCATCCTAGGCATGTCTCAGCGTAAATCTGCTGCCCGACCTAAACTCGGACGAGGCCTTGCCGCCTTGCTGGGAGATGTCGCCGCACCTGTAGCCGCCGCGTCGTCTTCTGGTTCTTCTCAGCCTGCTGCTGGCGGTGCTGCAGGGCCTGTGAGTTCTTTGTCTGTGGACGTTCTTGTTCCTGGGCCATTTCAGCCGCGGCAGGATATGGAGCCGGGCGCACTGGAGGAACTGGCCGAGTCCATTCGGGCACGGGGTATTTTACAGCCTATTCTGGTTCGGCCTGATCCGGGCAAAAAAGGGCAGTATCAGATTATCGCCGGGGAACGACGCTGGCGTGCTGCACAGTTGGCCCAGTGCCACACAGTGCCTGTGCATGTGCGTGATCTAGATGAGGTCGACGCCATGGCCGCAGCGCTGGTGGAAAACCTCCAGCGCGCTGATCTGAACCCGATTGAAGAGGCCGACGGCTTTAGCCGTCTGATGGAAGATTACAGCCTGACGCAGGACGAGCTTGCTAAAGCGATTGGCAAGTCCCGCCCTCATGTGGCGAACACCATGCGGCTGCTGCGCTTGCCGGAAAGCGTACGGAAAGCTGTGGGGGCAGGGGCTCTGTCTGCGGGGCATGCTCGCGCGCTTCTGGCACATCCGGACCCGATTGCAGCGGCTAAAGAAGTCATTGAGAAAGGTCTTTCCGTAAGACAGACGGAAAGCCTTGTGCAGAAAGCGCTGGAGAACAAAGGCAAGGATAAGCCTGCTCCGGCCAAAAAAATAGCGGACCCGGAAATTGCTGCTCTGGAGCGTGATCTGGGAACACGGCTCGGGCTTAAAGTTCAGGTCCATTTTGACGGGCGGAAAGGCGGCTCTCTGCAAATTCACTATAAAAGCCTTGATCAGCTGGATGATGTGCTGGCCCGTTTAAAAAGCTGAATTTTCAGACTTGTATTAAAGGAAAGTGGATGATAGAAAGCATCCACTTCAGTTCATAGAACTGTAAGGGCGCATAGCTCAGTTGGTAGAGCAGCTGACTCTTAATCAGCGGGTCCAAGGTTCGAGCCCTTGTGCGCCCACCAATCTTCCCAAAGATTCAGGTGGTTTTCAGGCTTCAGGGCATTAGCCCGAGAGCCTTTTTAAATCATTCGACTGACAGTGATGCGGCAGCCAGCCTTGGCTTTCCTCTCATTACGAAAAAAGCCTCCCCCATTTTCTTCCAGTATCCGCTGAGATTCCTGCCGTCTTTCCGTTCTATTTTGATTTCCAGACCGCACACTTGTAGTCAGGCCGTTTAAGCTGATGGAATGCGTAATCCTCTTCTTTTGAGGATTGTTCTGTGTTGCAGAAGATCTGGCTTTATTGACCCAACAAAAAAAGCCCAGACACCATCTAAGGCATCTGGGCTTTTTCAAGCAGAAAGCTTTAAAACTTAGAGCTTATCGATACCGCTTTTAACGGCGTCTTTTGCGTCGCCAGCGGTCTTCTGCACTTTCCCTTTCAGGTTCTGTGCAGCGCCTTCGGCTTCAAGACGTTCGTTGTCCGTCAGTTTCCCGGCTTCTTCTTTGACCTTGCCGGCAACCTGATTAGCAACACCGGTCACTTTATCTTTCATGGAGCTCATTTCGATATCCTCCCTTTGTATGAAAGATAAAACGTAGGCTCCGGGGTGTGGTTCCCAAAATCGACCCAAAAAATTCCGGCACCTAACCGAGGCGGTTTCATGGACAGGTAAAAAGCTGTGCTTTAATTTTCTGTCATGGTTTCTTCACTCGCATTCAAACGATCTGTTTTTTCTCTTGGCGCTCTTATCGTGTCGCTCCCCGGCTCATACGCTTTTGCGCAGAGTGCTGCCGGACGGAATGGGAACTATGCCGCTTCGGCCCGCAGTATGGCGTCTGTTTCAACCACTCTGGAAAGTGTGGTGGGGAGCCGTCCTTCCCGTATTGCTCAGCAGTTTGAACAGGCTGAGGCTTCTGAAACACTCACCGTTCAACCCAATGGCGCCATCCTGAACAAGCAAGGGCAGCTCATAACGCCGGGTTGCCCCGCTGTGCCGATTATGGCGGCAAGGCAGCATAATCCCGGCGGGGTGCCAGCCGAGCCGCAGCTGAAGGATACATCCGGAAATAAAGAGACACAGCAAAAGCCGGAGTCCGTCCGTATCGGTCTGGTGCAGATCCATGCAGGTGGCTCCTTGCGGAAGCAGGTTCTGATGGACGCCTCTTTTGCGCCGTCAGGCCTCTATGTCGCACCACGGGCCTGCCAGCAGGGGGTAGCACCACCTGCGGCACAGATCCGGAATGCTGCTGGCTCTCTAGCCACAGCAGACGGTAACCCCTTTGCTCTGGCAGGTAACCGTGAGGGCATTGCACAGGCGACGCAAGGCCATGCGGACGGCTCTGATATTATTCTGGAAGCAGGAGCGACCGCACCATGAGGCTCACAAAAACGCTTTGTTTGAGCTCTGTGTGCGTTATGGCGTTGCCCGGCTGCTATGAGGCACATGCGGCCTCTTCACGCGCTACAGCGGCCTCCTCGCGGCCTGTGCCGCAAATCTGGATGAATTCCAAACTGCCGGATTCTGCGGCCACACCAAAGCTTAAGCCCGGGCAGGAAGAGGAATCAGCTCATCAGGAGGAAAGTCCCTCTTCCAGCCTTTCGGATAGCCCCTTGATTCCAGCTTTGCGCGGGCTTGTGTTTGAGGCTTCGGACAGCAATGCACCGCAGACGCACGCGCACGCCATTCAGGTGAACGGGCTGCCGCTTCTGGAAAACGAAGAGTTTCGGAAAAAACTTGAGCCGTATCTGAACAAGCCTGCCAGTGCCCGGACCTTTTATGACATTGCTCAGAAGGTGACAGCGCAGTTCAGAGAAAAGGGTCATCCTTTTCTGACGGCCTTTGTACCGCCGCAACGTGTGCATGATGGCATTCTGCACATCCGTGTAGAGGAATATCGACTTGGCCAGATTACGGTGAGTGGGAACCGATGGTTTTCAGATGGGATTATTCGGAACGCGAGCAACCTCCACCCTAACGATACGCTGGCGTTGCAGAATTTGCAGGCTGATCTGGCATGGATAAACGGCAACCCGTTTCGCACGGTTGATATGATTTATCGCCCTGGACAGAAAGCAGGTACGACGGATGTTGATTTGCAGGTCTCCGATCGTTTTCCCGTCTATATGTTCGGCTCTTTTAATAATCAGGCAGACCCCACACTGGGGCGGGTCAACTGGAGTTTAGGGGCAACATGGGGAAATGCGTTTGGCATCGACCATACGCTGTCCTATCAGTTCACCCGTAGTCTGACCGGCCGCTACAACATGCATCTTGGCAGTTGGGAAATTCCCTTGCCATGGCGTGATAAACTACTGGTCTATGGCACCTATAGTACTTCTGCTCCGGCAGCGGACTGGCCCATTCGCAATTCCGGCATCTCAGGGCAGGCCTCTGTGCGGTATATCCACCAGCTCTCTCATTTCGCTGTTTCGTCTGATATCGGCTTGGACGCGCTGCTTCAGGCGGGGTTTGACTGGAAAACAACCAATAGTGACCAGTTTTACGTTGCATCACCCATCATGCTGGGGAATGCCGATACAGACCAGTTTGCTCTGGGAGCAGATATTACGGAAAACGACCACTACGGTCAGACACATTTGCTGAACGAGGTCTATTATGGCCCCGGTGGGCTGACGCATTATGATACACGCAAGAGCTATCAGACGATTTTCCAGTCAGCAAAACCTGATTATGTCTATGACCGGGTGCAGATTACCCGGACAACAAACCTGCCTTACGGGTTTTCTTCCGTAACAATTGCGTCTGCACAGGCAACAACCCATAATCTGCTTTACAGTGAGCAGCTTGAGTCTGGCGGCATTGGCTCGGTGCGGGGGTATTATGTGAATACCGCGCTGGGTAGCCGGGGCGAACAGCTGAGCGAGGAAATCAAGCTTCCCCCATTCTCTCTTAGTAAACAGCTGGGGATTGGGAAAAATTTTGCGGATACAGAAACACTGGGTGGGTTTTATGACTGGGGACAAACCTGGAATAAGAAGCTCTCCCAAACCAGCAATAACAAAACCGGTCTGGCCAGCCTTGGTATTGATCTGAACACGAAAATAAACAGACTGGTTAATATAGTTTTTGATACCGGATGGCGGCTGCGTCCCGCGCCAGATTCAGGGAAGAAAGGCGCGTTTTGTGACTTCAATATTGTCGTGGGGTTATGACCAGCCATGTCTTCTCAAGGTGATCTTTTCAGCACGCGTGAAGAGAAGCCATTACCCCCGGTTGCGCCGGAGCTTTGGGGGAAGCTGGCCCGTTCAGCATTCCGCAGGAAATTCCACTTAAATTCAGAAGATTTATTGTATCTTCAGGAAAAAACATTACCGGTTGTGTTGGAGCATGGGGAAGATTTTATTACAAAACGACTGGCCCCCGCACATCCGGCCCGGGATGGGAGGCAAACGCCATGGAAGGGGCATCCTGTTTTTGTTGCCCAACATGCTACGGGGACATGTTGTCGATCATGCCTTGAAAAATGGCATCATTTCTCAAAAGGTTTGCAATTAACAGACCTCCAGAAACGCTATGTTCTGGCAGTTATTGCGGGCTGGCTGGAGCTCGAACTGGCGGCAGTGCAGAAGCGGCAGCCTGAACAAAAGAGCGACCCTGACCAGACAAGGCAGGATGCAGGATTATAAATCTGATAATCTGCATCCTGCGTAAGGTGTTTTTATAAAGAGGAAAGCCCCCAAAATCTCAGGAGGCTTTGGGAGGTTGAACTTCCCGATCCATCAGCAGGGCCGTTACTGCGTTTTTAAAGGGTGTAAACGTATCTGCAAGCCGGATGCCAGCCTGACGCAGTTGCCGGAACGGTGCGCCTTCATGCGTATAAAGCGTCGCAATACCGTTGGTGCCTGCAAAGAGCGGAGCAGTTATCATCCGGTGCTGGCGTTCAAACCGGCGCAGAGCGTGCGCGTTTCCAGCATCCCCCGTTTCTGCAAAAGCCTTGCCCACTTCTGTCGCGAGTGTTTCCTGCCCACGCAGGCCGAGGTTGAAGCCGTGAGCCGTGATCGGGTGCATGCCGACAGCAGCATCACCAACCAGCGCCAGACGGCGTGCCGTAAAGCGGTGTGCATACACGCCTTTCAATGGATAGGCGTGCCGGGTGCTGACAAGGCGCATCTGGCCCAGACGGTTGCCAATACGCTGCATAATTTCCTGATTAAAAGCATCTCGCGGCATATCCAGCAGACGCTGAATCTCTTCCGGTGGCAGGGTCAGCACCAGAGAAGACGCCATACCATTCACGGGGAGCAGCGCGACAGTCTGGCCTTCATCAAACCACTGGGTTGCGACGTTGTGGTGCGGAGACTCATGCGCCATGCGGCACACCAGCATACTGCGTTTGAAGTCATGGATAATTGCACCAATCCCCGCACGACGACGTGTAGGGGAGAAGCGGCCATCGGCCCCGACAACCAGCTGAGCCGCCGTCTGGCCGTGGGAGTGATGCACAACAGCCTGCGTCGGGTTCTGCCGCACGGTTTCGACGGATGTGGAGCCGAGCAGCGTAATACGCGGACGTTCCGAAGCGGCAGCAAACAGCGCGCGCCGGATATGGTTATTAGACACCAGCCAGCCGAGCGCATCCACGCCACGGCCGTTTGTATCAAAGCGGAGTGGGTGTGGAAACTTCCCTGTTTCTACACGAGCTTCCCGAAGCGGGCAGATAGCTGTTTCCGGGATGTAGTCCCACGCCCCATTACTCTGGAGAGTATGCACGGCATGGTGGGTCAGGGCGATTTCCCGCCCATCAAAGGAGGGTTCAGCCCAGACTGTGCGCGGTGCGCGTTCCAGCACCGTGACAGACAGACCGGCACTTTCCAGAGAAAGCGCTGTGGCCAGTCCAACAGGTCCGCCCCCGATAATGGCAACATCTGTCTGTGTCGGTGTGGTCATGGCTTTAGGTCCTGTCTGCGGCAAAGCTTACGGGTTTGCCGGTCCATGTCGCGGTAAATTCTGCGGGGTCAGGCCGTTTGGGGGCGTGCTGTTCTCCCTCCGGCGTGCCGACAAACAGGAAGCCTGCCAGCCGGTGCGGAGCAGGGAAGCCCAGTTCTTCAGCCAGAACAGGATCTTCCACCACATCACCAGAGACCCACACACCGCCAAAGCCCGTGGCGTGCAGGGCGTTCAGCACATTCATGGTGGCAGCAGCCACGGCCATTTCCTGCTCCCACAACGGAATTTTATGATCCGGGCGCAGGTGCATGCCGAGTGCGAGAATAAGGGGCATGGTAGAAAAACGCTTGCGACGCTTTTCAATTTTAAACTCAGGCGCCTCGGCATCCATTCGCTGCATGCTGGCGACAATGCGTTCAGCCAGAACCGGCCGGGCATCATCCCGAATGACCACATAACGCCATGGACGCAGCTTACCGTGGTCTGGTGCCCGCATGGCAGCGGCCAGAATTTCGGAAAGCTGAGCGTCTGACGGTGCCGGTTCTGCCAGATGGTCTGTGGAAGCGCGGGTCAGAAGCATGTCCATGGGTGTCATGATCAAAGGTCCTGTTTCAAAAAACTGAAGAGAGAAGCCTGCTCAGACAGGGAAGGGCGGCAGAGGCTGGCCACCGAGAAGATGCAGATGGAAATGCGGCACTTCCTGCCCGCTATTTTCACCGGCGTTGGTAATCACGCGGTAACCGCTCTCATCCAGCCCAAGTTCGGAGGCAATCTGCCCGGCAGCTTTCATGACGGCAGCAATTTCATCGTCTTGAGCTGTTTTTGTGAAATCGATAAAAGAGACATAGGGTTTTTTTGGAATAATCAGAACATGCACGGCCGCTTTGGGCGCAATATCCTGAAAGGCCAGAACCCATTCATTTTCAAAAACCTTTTTGCAGGGAATATCTCCGCGCAGGATTTTGGCAAAAATGTTTTCCGGGTTGTAAGGCCCTGTTCCTTTAACAGCCATGACTTATCCTTTTTTCGTCAAAACTTCTTTAGGGCGGGATGCTTTTTCAGCAATACCACTGGTGCCTTCCCGGCGGCGCAGTTCTGCCCAGACCTCTTCAGGCGTCACACCGGCATCAACCCACAAAACAATAAGGTGGTAGAGTACATCAGCACTTTCCCCGACCAGAAGATCCTTGCGGCCAGCAACGGCTTCAATCAGGCACTCAACGGCTTCTTCCCCAAATTTCTGGGCAATTTTGTACGTGCCGCGGGAGAGAAGTCGCGCTGAGTGGCTCAGGCTGGGGTCTGTGCCCTTGCGGCTCTGCACAACCGTGTAAAGACGGTCCAGAACGGTTTCATCAGCAGACTGTGAAAGTTTGTCTTCCAGAATCTCTTTTGCTTTTTCGGTCTTTTTTGCCACAGCCACTTTTTTCACACTGCTTTTTGGCGCGGCTTTTGTTCCGGCTTTGGGGGCTGCTTTGGCTGTGGTCTTTGTGCTGGCTTTTTTGGTCATGTGCGTGACTTTGCCTGAAAAGGTGAAGGATTGGGGCGTACGGGCAGATCAGCTTCGGCCAGCGCGGTTTTAACCTGAGACACAGTAAACTGGCCAAAATGGAAGACGCTGGCAGCCAGAAGCCCGGTGGCTCCGGCTTCGGCACCTTCCACAAAGTGCTTCAGTTCGCCTACGCCGCCAGAGGCGACAATCGGCAGCCTGACAGCCTGTGTTGCAGCTTTCAGCAAGGACAGATCAAAGCCTGAGCGTGTGCCGTCCCGATCCATGGAAGTCAGCAGAATTTCTCCGGCTCCACGTTCAGCAACTTCCCGGCACCAGTCAATGACATCGCGCCCCGTGGGAGTGCGGCCCCCGTGGGTGTAGACTTCCCATTTACCGCCCGTGGTCTGCCGGGCATCGACGCCCACAACCACACACTGGCTGCCAAATTTCTGCGCGGCTTCATTAATCAGGTCCGGGCGGGAGACGGCTGCCGAGTTCATGGCGCATTTATCAGCCCCGGCCAGCAGAAGGCGGCGCATGTCATCCGTTGTACGGACACCGCCCCCCACCGTCAGTGGCAGAAAAATCCGTTCTGCCGTGCGGCTGACAACATCCAGAATAGTATCACGGTTTTCATGGCTGGCGGTGATATCCAGAAAAGTCAGCTCATCTGCGCCTGCGGCATCATACAGAGCCGCCTGTTCCACAGGATCTCCAGCATCGCGCAGTTCAACAAAGTTCACGCCTTTCACAACGCGACCATTCTTGACGTCCAGACACGGGATAACGCGGAGTTTCAGCATCAGGCCAGAACCTTCAGAGCCTCAGCCGGAGAGACCCGGCCATCATATAGCGCCCGGCCGACAATAACACCTTCAATACCGGGGGCATCTTCAGCCGCTTTCCGCAGGGCGGCCAGATGGTCCAGATTGCCGACCCCGCCACTGGCGATAACCGGCACGGAAACGGTGTTGGCGAGCGTTACGGTCTGCTCAATATCCAGGCCATCCAGCATCCCATCACGGCTGATTTCCGTGAAAATAATAGACGCTACACCAGCTTCCTGCATCCGCAGGGCGAGTTCTGTTGCCTGCATGTCTGAGACTTCGGCCCAGCCTTCGGTAGCGACATGGCCTGAGCGGGCATCAATCCCCGCCACAATGCGACCGGGGAAGGCACGGCAGGCTTCCTTGACCAGTGCAGGGTTCTTTACGGCCACGGAGCCGAGAATGACGCGGGTCACGCCGGCTTCCAGCCAGGAGGAAATAGCCTTCATATCCCGCAGGCCACCGCCAAGCTGCATGGGCACCGTGGCGGCTTTCAGAATAGCCTGCACAGCCGGAGCATTGGCAGACTGGCCTGCAAAGGCCCCGTTCAGGTCAACGGCGTGCAGCCATTTGAACCCGGCGTCACACCATGCTTTGGCCTGAGCTGCCGGGTCATCGGAATAGACGGTGGCATCATCCATTTCTCCACGGCGCAGGCGCACACAGGCCCCGTCCTTAAGATCAATGGCCGGGTAGAGGGTGAGCGGGCGGGAGGAAGCGGGAGAAGATGCAATCATGTCCGGTGTTTCAACCTGAGGGGAGAAGGAAGGCTCCACGGGGGCAGAGCGCACGGTATCAAGAAGTTTGGTGAAGAACAGCCCACTCACGGTCTGGTCTCCCATTCGCGCAAAGTGCGGGTGCGTACCCCAATGCTCGAAGCCTGCTTTCTGGAACAGGGAGATGGCCGCTGTCTGGGTGTCCGGCACATCCATGTTCATCACGCGGAAGCCCATGCTGCGGGCAGCATTTTCCACTTCACGCAGCAGGGCGGAGCCAAGGCCACGATTACGGGCATAAGGTGCCACAAACAGGTGCATCAGGGTGATGCACATGGCCTGACATTCATTATTACGGGGGGCCCGGACAAGCTGGGCGCAGCCGACAATTTCACCCTTCAGACGCACCACAAACAGCATACGCTCGGGCACCAGAAGCAGCCCTTTGAAGTAGCGTTCCAGAACCTGCCGGCCCTGAGGCTGCACCCAGCCAAAGCCTCCGCCATCCAGAATGGCGGCATCGGCGGCTTCGCACAGGGCCTGAAGATCATCGTCTGTCAGGGACAGAACGCGCTGGACAAGTTTACTCTTAGGCATAGACATCGCAGAGGGTTTCCGGAGTCCAGGTCAGAAAATTGGCCAGAATCTGCAAGCCGACAGTCTGGCTTTTTTCAACGTGGAACTGCGTTCCGGCCACATTGCCATTGCACACAATGGCAGGAACAGGGCCGCCATAGTCTGTGGTGGCAATCAGGGTTTCCGGCTTTGTGTTTCTCAGCGCGTAAGAATGAACGAAATAGCCATGCGGCGCGGCACCCAGACCGTCCGTAAGGGGATGAGTGTGGCTGAAATTCAGCTCATTCCAGCCCATTTGCGGCATGCGCAGGCCGGGTGCGTCCATAGGAGCAATCTCGCCCGTAATCCAGCCAAAGCCTTCTGTGGTGCCGTGTTCCAGCCCGCGTTCGGCCATCAGCTGCATGCCCACACAAATCCCCAGAAAGGGCGTGCCGGAGCGGGTTGCGGTGAGGATGGCGTCTTTCAGGCCGGCGATGGACTCCAGCCCGCGGGCGCAGTCTGCAAAGGCACCCTGACCCGGCAGAATGATACGGTCCGCATTACGGACATCGGCTGGGGAATTGGTGATGCTTACAGTGGCCGCAATGTCTGACAGCTCTGCCGCGCGGGCTGCTGCGCGGGCTGCGGAGGCCAGATTGCCGCCTTCATAATCAACAACGGCGATGGAGAGAGACTTGGTCATGGGGACCTCGCACTTCTGGTTCGTATCAGGAACCGGTTTTCCCCGATGCCTGAGCAGAAAGAGGTTCGGGGAAGAAAACTGTCGACGAGACTTATAGCACACCCTTGGTGGAGGGAATGCTGCCCTGTGCCCGTGGGTCTGGTTCCACGGCCATACGGAGGGCGCGTGCTAAGGCCTTGAACGCGGCTTCGGCAATATGGTGGCAGTTCTTGCCGGCTTTTTGTGTCAGATGCAGGGTCAGCATGCCGGACATGGCAAAGGCGCGGAAGAATTCTTCCACCAGTTCCGTATCCAGCTCGCCAATGCGGTCACGGTCAAACGTGGCGTCCCATGCCAGAAACGGGCGACCGGAAAGGTCGACGACCGCTTCACACAGGGCTTCGTCCAGAGGGACCAGCGCGTGACCAAAACGGTGCACGCCGCGCTTGTCCCCCAGTGCCTGCCGGAGAGCCTGCCCGATCGCAATACCGGTGTCTTCCACCGTATGGTGGCCATCAATATGAAGGTCACCCTTCACGATAACGGTCAGATCCAGCAGGCCATGCTTGGCCAGTGCGGTCAGCATATGGTCAAAAAAACCAATGCCCGTATCAATGTTGGCCTGTCCTGATCCATCCAGATCAAGAGTGACGGCAATATCGGTTTCGCTGGTAACGCGATGAAGGGTGGCTTGGCGTGCTGTGCTCATGGTGGGGTGCTTTATAGCGGAAGACGGGCCCCGATACCATCAGGCACGGGGCGGGAAGTGGGAAAGATCGTCAGCTTTTCGGAACATTCAGGTCCAGTTCCGCCAGCCACAGGGCCGCATTGCCGTCGGAGGGCGCACGCCAGTCCCCGCGTGGGGAAAGGCTGCCGCCGGCCATCACCTTCGGGCCGTTGGGCATGGCGGAGCGTTTGAACTGGCTGGTGCCAAAAAAGCGACGCAGGAAAATATGCAGCCAGTGGCAGATGGTCGGCAGGTCATACGCTTTACGGTCCTGCTCTAAAAAGCCTGGGGGCCAGTTGCCAGCGGACGCATCGCGCCACACCTGTTCGGCCATGAAGGCAATACGGGAGGGCGTAAAGCCGTAGCGCAGCACGTAAAAGAGGGTGAAGTCATGCAGCGCATAGGGACCGATGATGTCTTGCGTGCTCTGCGGTCCGTTTTCTCCCACGGGCACCAGTTCTGGCGAGATTTCTGTGGCCAGAATTGTTGAAAGCAGAGGTGTCACCTCAGGCGAGAAATGGCCGGAGGCAATGGCCCAGCGGATAATATGCTGGATCAGCGTTTTGGGCAGGCCGGCATTCACATTGTAATGCGCCATCTGATCGCCCACGCCGTAGGTGCACCAGCCCAGAGCCAGTTCGGACAAATCGCCCGTGCCAATCACCATTCCCTGATGCTGGTTGGCCAGACGGAACAGGAAGTCTGTCCGCAGGCCTGCCTGCACGTTCTCAAAGGTGATGTCATGCACAGGTTCACCCTGTGCGAACGGGTGCTTGATTTCACGCAGCATAAGAGAGGCTGCCGGGCGGATGTCCAGCACCTCATTCCCTGTGCCGAGGGCGGCCATCAGGGCCTGCGCGCTGGCCAGTGTTTTTTCCGTCGTGCCAAAGCCGGGCATCGTGTAGCCGAGCACAGCGCTGCGGGGCCAGCCGAGTTCATCCGCTGCCCGCACGGCCACCAGCAGGGCCTGTGTGGAGTCCAGCCCCCCGGAAATGCCTATCACCATCCGTTTGACGCCACTTGTGCGGAGCCGTTGCTTGAGAGCGGAGACCTGAATGGTAAAGGCCTCAAAGCAGTCCTGCGCCAGTCGGTCTGCATCATTGGGCACAAAGGGGAAGCGGGAGAGGGGGCGGCGCAGGCCTATGTCTGTCATAGGGGGTGTGAGCGTGCAGCGGATGCGTCGCCAGGCTGGGGCGTGGGCCTGCATGGCGCGGGCATTGGCGGCAAATGTGCCCATCCGCAGGCGTTCCTGCCGGAGCAGAGTGAGGTCAATATCTGCGACCACATGCTGAGAGCCGGAGGGGAAACGTTCGCTTTGGGCCAGCATTTCACCATTTTCAAAAATGGCAATCTGTCCGTCCCATGCGACGTCGTTGGTGGATTCCCCTTCTCCGGCGGCAGCATAAATATAAGAGGCGATACAGCGGGCAGATTGTGAACGGCAGAGCAGGGTGCGCGTTTCGGCTTTGCCCACCGTAATGTCACTGGCAGAGGGGTTGGCCAGAATGGTGGCGCCAGCGAGGGCAGCCAGTGTGC
Source organism: Acetobacter malorum (assembly GCF_002153605.1). GTDB lineage: Bacteria > Pseudomonadota > Alphaproteobacteria > Acetobacterales > Acetobacteraceae > Acetobacter > Acetobacter malorum_A. The sequence continues at coordinate 95,084 of NZ_JOPG01000018.1, forward strand.
CGGGGGGCGCAGGCACCCAGAGATCTTCGCACAGTTCGAGCCCAAGGCAGAAGCCGGGGACGTCTTCCGCCTCAAACAGCAGATCGGTCCCAAACGGGATATCGGCACCGTTCAACCGCAGCATCTGGCCCTGTACGGCTACGCCGGGGGTGAAATGCCGGGCTTCATAAAATTCGCGATAGTTGGGCAGGTAGCTTTTGGGGACGATGCCCAGCACCGAACCCCGGTGGATGATGACGGCACAGTTATAAAGAGCATTGTCATGTCGGAGGGGCACACCCACCACCAGAATGGGCAGAAGGTCAGCAGACGCTGTGGTCAAATCCGCAATGGCCTGTTCGACGGCGTTAAGCAGAGCTTCCTGCTGGCGGAGGTCATCTATTGCGTAGCCGGACAGTCCCAGTTCCGGAAACACGCACAGCACCGCGCCATCCTGCCCGCAGGTCCGGGCGGCTTCCAATGTGCGCTGTGCGTTGGTGGCCGGGTCCGCCAGAGCAACGGGGACTGTGCAGGCTGCAACACGGGCAAAGCCCTGATGATACAGCGCGTGAAATGCGGAAGCCGACAACGCGTTCCATCCTTTATCCTGATGGGAAAGAGAGCTCAGATCATGATTGCAGAGAAGTCGAGCCGCGCCAACACAAGGACTTTCCGGCCTTCCGGCGCATTTGGTATGAGGGGCGGGAGAGGTCGTTCAAAATAAACGAAAAAAATATAAAAAACCCTCTTGCGCGTTTTGCCGAACCCCCTTAGAAGAAGGCCATCCGATGCGGGCGTAGCTCAGGGGTAGAGCACAACCTTGCCAAGGTTGGGGTCGTGGGTTCGAATCCCATCGCCCGCTCCAAATTTTCAAGAAAATTTGAGTGGTATGCATCAAGGTCGCGCAAGCGGCCTTTTTTGCGTTTTGGGCAGTCTCTCTTGTAACACCACCAATGGATGTTACAGGAGAAACATACTGTTTCAGGCAGACCTTTTAAGAAACCTTTTCACGGTCTTTGGCGGCTTTCTGCACCAGTTTGATCCAGTCGTGGCGGCTCTCCACCAGTTCAACCACGCGCTGCTTATGAGCATCCTGCTCGGTCACACTGCTGGTCATGGACGTGTGGTGTACTCGGTATTCTGCCAGTATTTCTGCAACATGCGTGCCCTGTAAGCCAAGTTCTGCAAAAGAACACCACAGGTCATAGTCTTCCCAGCCCATAGCGGACCGGCTGACATAATAGCCTCCTGCCGCAGCCCAGGCCCACTTTGCGACAAGCGCCATGGCATCAATATAGTTGCCGGCCACCAACTGCATGGGGAGGTAGGGCTTATCACCCAACACCTTATGGCGTGTTGGTTCTCCAAACTGTTCCAGAATGGGGTAAGCGTAGGCCGTCATCTCGGTTGTCGCGGCCAGAAGGGATGCACAGGCTTCCGGCAACAGGCGGTTGTCGGCATCCAGCGGCAGGAAAAATGGTGTTTCCGTATTTGTCACGCCGCAGTTTCGTGCGCCTCCCAGACCGGCATTCACCGTTGTTTTGAGCAAAATAAGACGGTTAAAGCGGGCGCTATGCTGCGTCATCCAGGCGGTAATCAGAGCAACGGAATCGTCCGAAGAGCCATCATCCACCACGACCAGATCCAGCACCTCCAGCGTCTGTGCTCTTACGGAATCCAGAGCCTCCAGAATAAAGGTTTCATAATTATAGGACGTGATAATTACGGTGACAGCAGCTTCCTCCAGGTCATCCTGATGGAACAGGATCTCATGCGGAGGGACGTCCGGCAGGCCTTTGCCGCGATAAGCACCACGGGCAATCTGAAGTTCAGAGGCGCGGGCGGCGGCCTGTTCTCCGCCGAGTCCCTCAATAATGCTGTCAAATACCAGAGCCTGACGTTGCGGGCCAAAATACCAGAGAGACCCATGATACGCCGCGTTCGCCATACGGCGACGTAAGTCCGGATTTTCCAGAAGAGTGCGCAGGGCGGTTTCCCATTCTTCCGGCGTGTCCGCCAGAAAACCGCTGACTCCCTCAACAATGCACTGACGGAATGGCGTGGTGGGGGAAACAATGGAGGGAACGCCCGCCAGAGCGGCTTCAAAAAATTTCAGTTCGCTTTTCGCGTTGCAGAACAACGATCCGGTTTCCAGCGGCGCGATGGAAATATCAAATCGGGCCGTCTCTTCCGGGAGGTCAGGCAGAGGCACCATATCCCGCCATTCAATCTGGTCCGCCACCGGGGCCAGTTCCGGGAATTCGTTCATGAGCAGGACGGGGCGGTGATTGCCCAGTTCCCGGAACAGAACGAGGCGGAGGTCGGCCCTTTCCAGCATCAGTTTTGCCAGAATTCCGGCAACGCGGGCAAAATCGCGCTGATGCGTGCGGGAGCCCGTGGCATATCCAATGCGAACAAGACCATCTGACCCGACCCATTGCTTTTTACGCATGGCCATTCGGCTACGGCGTAGAGAGTCTGCATCAAAGGTATTGGGCACAGTATAGGTCAGGGGTTTGTTGATGCGCATGAGCCCCGCGAGTGTATCGGTGGGAGCAAGGCACAGATCGGAGCGCATCATGGTGCGACGCATTTCTGTAAAAACGGTTTCAATGCGCTGTTCTGTCGCACCAATACTGCGAATGCCATCAATAATATCAAACCGCGCCAGATGCGGCAGGAAGGTGATGTCATCGGTATCAAAAATGATATCAGCCCCGTTTTCCCGCGCCAGTTGCAGCAGAATATCGACATGCCCGCTGAACTCCACGCGCCACAAAATGACGATATCAGCCCAGTTCAGATCATCCGGATTGACGTCTGCGCAGGGTTTCCAGCGCGCATCATGTCCAGCCCGCACACAGGCCGCGGCATTCCGAATGCAGCGATACTGCACGCCGGGGGACTCCGGTTCACCAGCAACAAACAGCACCTTGCGGCGCGGGCTGCGCAGTGTGGCGGGCTGGAGTAAAGGCGCATGTGCAACCTGCGGAAGCAGGGAAGCTTTGCTCGCGTCTGCCTTTGTGGCGTCGGTTAGAGCGAATGGTTCAGGCTGATCCGGCGTCACTGGAGGCGGGATAAGAATGTCTGGTTCTGTGAGTGCGGGCGGGGTTGGGAGGTCGGGCACAAAGGGGGCCATGGAGCCGCGTACCATCGTGCGAGCCAGAGAGCGGAGGAAGCCCGCTGGGGTAGAAAGGAAATCACGAAGGGCATTCAGCCCCTCTGTGCGACTTAAGACATCCCGAGAGAATGCAGCCCAAACTTCTGCATTATGATGAAGATGTGAAAGCGCCTGAGAGAGGGATGCTGAGAGAGTTGTATTGGCTTCTGTCAACGCGAGGGCATGTTTGCGCCAAAATGCTCCATACTCGTGCAGGGTAGCATTTTTAGTTTCGAGAAGGTCTCTTTCAGCCTTTAGAGCCGCTTTTTCTTGTTTTGTATTGAAAAACAAGAGGCGTTCTTTGCGCTGTTTTTCTTGAAGAAGACGTATTTTTTCAGTCTGAGCGGCTAGTAAAGCCTTGTTTTCCCAAAATTGTCCGGCTTGGCTAAACCGTTCGCGAAGAAGCGTTTTTTTAAGTAGATCATCTTCTGAGCTGGTATTATTTTTAGTCAATATAAAGCTGACGTCGGCGTTTTGTGGAGGGGCTGTCGCGAGGAGTCCCAGCCCGTCTGCATGAAAAAAACTGAATGTAAAAAAAATCTTTTCAAATTCTGCCCATACCGGCTGTGCGGCAGGGGAGGCGGAGCCTCCCAGCAGCACGAGACTGCCTGCCGGAAGTTTATCCAGCTCTGATTTTAAGCGTTCGGGTGTCAGCCATAAGGGGTTGGCGTAATAATAAAGTACGGAGTCGGCTTCTTTTTCTGGGCAAAAGAGCCGTGTTTCGACCAGGCGGGTCGGAAGGATCTGGCTGTGAAGTGTTTGTTTCAGGGTGTCTCTTACTGAACGACTCGCTCCGATCAGCACCAGAGTTTCCGGGGTCAGAGCACCAAGCAGCCAGATGATGAAAGGCAGATGCCCGCAGCCTCCTGTGTCTCCGTCTGACAGGATAATCTGTGTAAAAAACGGCTCAGACTCCGCTGTACAGAGCGACGTGACAGAGGAGACGGGTTTGCGGAGCGGTGATCTTGATAAAGATGCAGGCATGGGAAAGCAAAAGGTCCTGATTTCAAATCAAGAGGCTATTTTGCCGGGAACTGACTATTTGACAATCTGAAAGCTGATTTTTCTTAATTTAGTACTAATGAGAAAAGCATTAGGTAAGTATCACGTATTCGGTACCTGATCTTTGGTGTCTCTTTTTAGAAGCACTTACAAAAAAAGCATTAAACATTGAGAATACTCACAAGATGCTTGCATGTTCGTATGGGCTTCGCCTAAAACGAAGCCTGACGTTGTTGTGCCGCTGTATGGGTGTGACCCGATCGTGCCTAATAAAGCGGGCTTAGAAAAGGACGGATAAATATGGCGATTATCACCGTTGCCGGTGCGTCAGGAGGGACCGTACAGGTCACTGTTGATGGTGCTATGAACACAGCGTTCGTAGGCCGGACACAGGCTCTTGCGGACCAGCTTTCTGATCAGTTGAATAATCAGGGTACCCTTGATGCCCGTTATTTGAACACTGGCTCAAACAGCAAAGCCTCTGGTTCCAGCAACCAGTCCGGCTATGGCGTTGTTACGGCAGCTGGCTCCTATCAGGTTTCCGGCGATTTCCGCTGGCTGACTGTTGGTTCCAACTCTGCAACGACCGCTCCGAGCACCGCTCTGGACGCTTGGGTCAATCTCGATGCCAGCAAAGTGACTGCAGATTATCTGAGCGTCGTTGCGGGCACCACGCAGGGCGTGTCTTTCCGCGCTGGTTCCAGTGCCGGTCTTTTCGTCGGTGGCTCCGGTGATAACCTGTTCCAGGGCGACTATCTGGATCAGACTCCGGGCGCATGGGATATCCGCACAGGTGATGGCAATGACATCATCAACGGCGGGAATGGTAACGACACCATCTATGCTGGTGCTGGTAACAACACCATCACTCTGGGCACGGGCGTGAACTACGTTCACTCTGATGGTCAGGATACGATTACCGCAACGTCTGGTGTGCAGAGCATCACGCTGAACGGTGGTAACTCCTTCGTTAACGTGGGTGACAACTCTCTGGTTGTTGACGCTGCCGGTAATGAACAGATCACGGTTGGTGGCGCAAGCACCGTAACCGGTGGTTCTGGTGATGCGATCAACATGGCTGGTGCAACCGGCACGGTTGAAGGTGGTCTGGGCAACACCATTTCCGCTGCGCATGGTGATCTTTACACCACGCATACGGATTCGGCGCTTATCAATGTCAGTGGTGCGCTCACCTTCGTTGGTGGCACGGGCGACACGACCATCACTGCTGGTCAGGCAACCATCTTTGGTTCCAACAACCTGAACGCTCACTTTGACGGTACGTCTGCTGCCTCTCTGTTCGTGGCGAACGATGGTAACGAAACGCTGGACGGTGCGTCTTCCGCGTTCGGTATCCAGGCATTCGGCAACGTTGTCGGCACGACGGGCACACAGACGTTCATCGGTGGTTCTGCTTCCGATACGCTGGTTGGCGGTGTTGGCAATGCAACGCTGACGGGTGGTTCTGGTGCAGCAAACGTGTTCGGCTTCCGCGACGGGATTGCTGGCGCTGACTACACCATCACTGACTTCGGTAGCGCTGCTGGCAACTCTGTGCTGCTGGTTGACTATGACTACACGGCGTCTCAGTTCCAGCAGGATGTGCTGGACAAGGCAACGCATAACGGCAGCAACACGACGATCACTCTGTCTGACAACAGCAAGATCACCTTTGTTGATGTTTCTGACCTGACGACGAACCAGTTTAGCGGCCTGAAGTAAAATTCAGCTAAAGACGGTTTGAACGTTAAGGAAACCGGGCCGAAAGGCCCGGTTTTCTTTTGTACAAAATGTTTGTAAAATTTTTCAATTCTTTGTTTTGCTGAAAGAGTGCTGCCTGTGAGTGATTTGACTGACGATTCAGAGAAAATCAGACAGGTTCTGACACAGGCAGAGGCCTTGTCCGCCAGCTATCGTGCCAGCGCCCGTATTCAGGGAATGCGCGTGGATGGTTTGACGCATGAGGCAGCAAGTCTGCGGCACATGCTGGATACACAGCGGCGTACGCTTTCCTGGCGCGTGACGGTTCCTTTGCGTGTTGTCCGGCATTTGATGAAAGGCCAGTTGCCCACAGGGCAAAAAATTCCTGCGGTCTGTCAGCGCGTCAAAGAAATCTATCACGATGAAGGGCTGCATGGGGTTACGCAGCGTATTCAGGCCCGGTTACCGGATACGGTGCTGGGGCGGGTGGCAGCACGATATACTACCTCCAATCGCCAGAAACCGTCATCCGTTCTGGCCGCTGCAGCGCAAACTCCAGCGCCAGATCATGGCGTAAAATTACCTTCCATAACGCCTGCCGAAAGGCAAAAGGCACTTGAGGCTGTGTATGCCAAGCCTCTTGATGCCGAAACACTGCATCAGCTTACACCGCATATTCTGATTATTGCAGAGCTCTCCCTACGGCAGTGCGCGAAGTATCGCGTCTGGCAGAAAGAAGAACAACTGCGGTCTCTGGGCTGGGCCGTGGACGTTGTGGACTGGCGCGATACTGAACAGGCGCTGGCGGCTCTGCAAATCTGCACCGAGGTTATTTTTTATCGGGTTCCCGCTTTTGAATCTGTTGAAATTCTTCTTCATGAAACCCGGCGGCTCGGCCTGTCTCCCTGGTGGGAAGTGGATGACCTGATTTTTTCCGCTGAACTGTATCAGGAGAATGGCAACCTGCAGGCGCTGGATACAGCGGAGCAGAAGCAACTGCTTTTTGGTGTTCAGTTGTTCAGGAAGTGCCTTCTTTCCTGCGATCGCGCCATCGCGTCGACCCGTGTTCTGGCGCAGGCTATGGTTGATGCAGGCATTCCCTCTGCGGTGGTGATTGAAAATGCGCTGGACCAGCAAACCGTAGAGATTGCCCAGAATCTTGCAGAACGTGGTGTGCCTCTCCATGACACCACGCAGGAAATCCGTATTGTCTATGGATCAGGTACCAAGACGCATGATGCGGATTTCCGCATGGCGGCCAATGGAATTCTTGCCGCCATGCAGGCGGACCCACGCCTGACGCTGCACATTATTGGCGATCTGACCCTTCCTGAAAGCTTTCTGGCTGTAAAGGATCGGGTGCAGACCCTCGCCGGGCGTGATTATGCGGCGTATCTGGGACTTCTGGCGCAGGCTGATATTACGATTGCGCCACTTGAGCCCACTATTTTCAATGATGCGAAAAGTAATATCAAATTTCTTGAAGCCGCTATTCTGAAAATCCCCTCTGTGTGCTCCCCGCGGGATGCGTTCCTGCAGGTTATGAGGGATGGCGAAAATGGACTTCTGGCTGAGCAGGATGCGCAGTGGCGGGATGCCATTCTGCGTCTGGCATCAGATCCTGGGTTAAGGGCACGGCTTGGTCAGCAGGCTTACGAGGATGTTCTGGCCCGCTACAGCCCTGACCAGATTGCACAGCAGCAGGTCCTTCCAGCTTTCGGCCAGCCTGTTGATAAACGTTCAAAAACAACCCTGCGCGTGCTTGCCGCCAACGTATATTTCAGTCCGCGTTCCTTTGGTGGCGCCACGTTTGTGGCAGAAGAAATAGTGCGGAGGTTACAGCGTCTGCCGGATGTGGAGGTTGCTGTGATGACTTCCCGCCCGGATCTTAAGGACCGCGGTAACGCCTCTCTTCGTTACAGTGTTGACGGTTGCCCTGTGCTGGGCGTGCGTGTCCCGCCTGATCATGATCGGGTTGGTGGACTTGATAATGCGACGGCCACCGGCCAGTTCCGACAATGGCTTGCCGCCATGAAACCGGATGTTGTGCATTTCCATGCAACCCAAGGGTTAGGACTGGGTTTGTTGAGGGCCTGTATTGAAGCCGGTGTGCCCTATGTGGTGACGCTGCATGATGCCTGGTGGCTCTGTGACCGACAATTTATGGTGAAAGCTGACGGGCACTATTGTTTTCAGGAAAAAATCAATCAGCGTGTGTGCCAGATGTGCGTGCCTGATGCGCGGCACCTGTCAGAACGGGCGGTGATGATGCGGGCAGCACTGGAAGGCGCTGCATTGCTACTTTCCCCCAGCGAGACACACAGGCAACTGTTTATTGCCAATGGCGTTCCCCCGGACCGTATTCTGGTGAATAGAAACGGGTTTGTCTGGCCTGCACAGGCTCGCACGCCGCGTAAACCCGGTAGTCCGCTGCGCTTTGGCTATGTGGGCGGGACAGAAGAAATTAAGGGCTATTCGCTTGTACGACGGGCCTTTCAGGCTCTTTCAGAGGATAAGTGGGAGCTCAAAGTTGTTGATAACAAGCTGAATCTCGGTATTCGTTCGGTTTACACAGAAGCATGGAAAGTAAAGGGAACGGTTACAACGGTTCCGGCGTACGTTCCTGAGAGTATGGATGCGTTTTTCGACGGGATTGATGTGCTGCTCTTCCCGTCTCAGTGGAAAGAAAGCTACGGTTTGACCGTGCGTGAAGCCCTGGCGCGGGATGTTTGGGTGATTTCCACGGCACCTGGAGGGCAGTCAGAAGATATTGTTGACGGGGTGAACGGCACGCTGATTGCTATAGATGGGCGGCCAGACAGTTTGCAAAAAGCCGTTGAGACACTTCTGAAAAATCCTGAGAAACTGACAGGATACGTCAACCCGCTCAAACAGAACCTGGCCACTTTTGAAGAGCAGACAGCCGAGCTGGATGGTGTTTTGCGAGACGTGGTGGCCACAAAAACGGCTAACGCGCAGCGTCTCGCCGACGATCTTTCCGCCATTTCAGCCGATCCAGCTGGTTGAGGAAGCCGTAAAGCGCACGCCCTTTCCATGTCGGGTGAATGTTAAGGGGGCGCGCCGGGTGCTGAGTCAGATAGGTATCAATCCACTCCGGGTTAAAGCCGCTCTCTGCCGCGATCAGCGCACGCCAGTCCGTAAGGTGCGGCACATGGAATGGATTGTCCCGTAAGACTTCCTGCTTGAGAAAAGGCACAGCGCCTGTTTGCACCATCTCCCGCCAGTGCGTGTGCATGGGGTTGGCTGGGAAAAAACGGGCTGCAGGGGCGTTAAGGTCACTCCATGCAGCATGGAGGGGGATGTTCGCAGCCTTCAGGGCAACGGACAGCCCCAGTTCTCCGTGCCAGATGATTTCATCGCGGGACATATCTTGAAAAGGGAGGTGCAAAACCCGCTGCACTGGGGCTGCCTGGAACGCAGCCTGAGAGAGCCCGATAAACCAGGATTGCAGGTGCGGGGTTATGGCGCGTGAGGCAACCAGCCCCCATGCCGGGCGTTGGTTTACTGCCAGTCTTTCCAAAAGAGGGGGGAGGGGAGAGAGTGGGCCGAAGACGCTGTCATTAGCAAAAAGAATGTAAGGAGCGTCCTTAGCGAGCCCTTTTTTCAGAAGAAACTGCCAGGCGCCAAAGTCCAGGCCGCTATTTGGCCTTTTCCATGCATGAATACCATGTGTATTGCAAAAATTATTTGTGTTTTCATGAATAGTCTCTGTGCCAGAGAGAATAATGTGCAGAACAACACCACATTTTAACAGGTTTTTTAGGTAAAAGCGGGTATGAAGAGGAAGATTCCCATCAGGAACATAGCAGGCAAACAGGCAGACTGTCCCTGCGGGCAAAGGGGGAGAGGAAGCCCTTTCGACCTGTTTTTTGGTGATGCCTGCGGGAAAAATCGAAACTGATTGCATTTTTAATTTGGTTTTTTCGGTGAAATATGACTATCAAGCCGCGAGTGTTGCTGGTTATAGTAGCCTAAGAATTGTTACTCACATAGTTCTGTCTGAAGGGGAGTTAAAGTCTCAATGAGCAAGGCCTTTATTGCTGCGGTGATCCAGGACTCGATCAACTGCACCGGCGTTGCCGCCAATCAGGCTGCGAACGACCTTCTGGATGCGATTGTAGAAGAATTGAAGCGTGAAGGTGGGTTCACCCTTCCGTCTTTCGGAACATTTACAGTTCGCAAGACCAAGGCCCGCAAAGCCCTGAATCCGCGGACGGGTGAGCCTGTAAAAGTGAAGGCCGGTAAAACGGTGCGCTTTAAAGCCAGCCCCAATCTGAAAAAAGCGGTCTGATCGTTTTTTACGGAATAAAGTGCAGGCAGTCGTTTTTACTCTGCCTCATACTTTTTGAAACAGTTCTGAGGTTCCCTCAGAACTGTTTTTTTTTGTCTTTTTTCAGGGGCGTGGGGCCGCTCGCATACTGGTCAATCGGGCTTGATATCGTCCAGACGGTCAAGTTTTCGCAGGCCGGGGAAAAGGGCCATCCACAAAGCGGTAATGACCAGCGTGCCAATGCCGCCTACCACTACCGCGGGAACCGCTCCGATGGCGCTGGCCAGCATGCCGCTTTCAAATTCCCCCAGTTGGTTTGATGAGCCAATAAACAACATGTTCACTGCGGAGACGCGCCCGCGCATTTCATCCGGTGTGCCAAGCTGAACCAGTGCGCTCCGCACCATCACGCTGATAACGTCTGCCCCGCCAAGCACGGCCAGAGCGGCAATGGACACCGGAATGGAACGGGAGAAGCCAAAAACAATGGTGGCAATCCCGAAGATCACGACGGAGACAAACATCCACCGCCCTGCATGGCGACCCAATGGGTAACGGGCCAGAATGGTGGCCACCAGCAACGCGCCAATGGCAGGGGCAGCCCGCAGCAATCCGAGCCCCCATGGCCCTGCGTGCAGGATATCTGTGGCAAAGAGCGGCAGCATGGCTGTGGCGCCCCCCAGCAGCACCGCAAACAGATCCAGCGAGAGCGCGCCGAGCATGGTGGGCTTGCGGCGCAGGAAGGAAATACCACCAAAAACAGCCGCCAGCGTTGCGGGCTGCCGGGCACGGGCCGGGAAACGGAATGTCATGCTGGCTGTGGCCAGAGCCGCAATGGCAAAGCCTGTGCCACAGAGCGCGTAACAGACGCCTGCACCCAGCCCATAGAGCAAGCCGCCCAGCGAGGGGCCAGCAATGGAGGCCACCTGAAACAGAGAGGACGAAAGTGCGGCTGCACGCGGGAAGAGGGCCGCAGGCACAAGTGATGGGAGAAAGGTCTGCTGAGCAGGCATTTCAAAAGCCCGGCAGATACCAAACAGCGCTACCAGACCATAAATCATGCTGGGGGCGAGAAAATGCGCAAAGGAAGCAAGCGCCATGAAAGCAGCGGCAAAGGCTTCGATAGCCTGACAGGTGATGACAATGCGCCGCCGATCGTGCTGGTCTGCTGCGTGGCCCGCGGGGAAAATAAAGGCCACCATCGGCAGGAACTGAGCAAGCCCCACAAAGCCGAGTGCCGCTGCACTATGCGTGAGCGCATAAACCTGCCACCCGACAGCAACAGCCTGAACCTGAGAGGAAAATGCCCCCAGTGTGCGGGATGTGAGGGCCGCAGCAAGACCGGGCTGGGACAAAAGAGGCGTGGTGGCTGCCGGATGATCTTCCATGAGACGAGTCATAACAGGCAGCGTAGGCAAAGGCCTATCCCTATGGAGACAGGTTTCTTTTAAATAATACGAGAGCTTTTCAGCCTGCAGCGGTTTGGGAGCACAGCTTTTTGCTGTGACGCCGGGGGCTGATTTTAGAAAATTTGGAAAATGGCTGGGGCGGGAGGATTCGAACCTCCGCATGGCGGAATCAAAATCCGCTGCCTTACCGCTTGGCTACGCCCCAAAAGTGCGGTTGGCTCTTATTAAGGCCAACCAGTAGGTTTCGTAAAGAGTGAGAACGCGCTGTTTTATCTCTCAGAGAGAATTTTCAGGCGTAAGCGGAGAAGGCGGGGCGTCCGGTTCTTCAAAATCGAGATCCGGCAGGCTGCCGTCGCTCAGCTCACTCTCCGCAGGAAACAGCCGGAAACCGGCGGCTTTATTCAGGGCCTGATCGAGTGCGGCCATGGTGCTGCCCATGTCTGCGCTATCGTCTTTTTCCCAGGCGCGGAGGGTATGTGTCCAGATGGCGACCACCATATTGATGCGTACCAGCCCGCCCAGTCCGGCCACATTGATGCCAGCTGCATCGGCCATCCAGCGCATGCTTTCCAGCGTGCCCCCCCCCAGAAGCAGGGCAAGCGGTGGGTCCATCGGGAGGGCGCGCATCACAGCGCGAATACCGCCCCGATACTGCTGGAACACATCCAGACGGCGCATCAGCAGATCGAACAGGCGTTCACGCGAGGAGCCGAAGGTGGTGTTGTCAGCCAGAGCGGACTCGTCCGCCATGCGACCCAGCCGGAGAAGCAGAGAGGCGCGGCAGGGGAAACGCTCGCGCGTCTGCGGGAAAGAAAGTCCAGCAGTCCGGGCTGAATCCAGCAGAGAGACAGACGCCCAGCCTTCGTGCTCTGCCTGTGTCATGGCAGCACTCAGAAGGGCGGCGTCAAAGTCATCATGGTCCATAAGAAGAAGCCTGTTCGGAAAAATAAGAGTGTAAGGCGGCCTGTCTGGTCGCGTGAGTCAGGTTGAAAGCTCTTTGGCGCGTCGGGCGGCCGCGGCCACGGCACGGGGCACAATGGCAGGCCATGCATCCGGCGCCATGAAGACTTTCAGGGCTTCCGCGGTGGTGCCGCCGGGGCTGGTCACGCGGCGGCGTAGTTCCTCGGCATCTGCGGGGGACTGATTGAGTAGCGCACCCGCGCCATAAATGGTCTTGCGTGCCAGAGTGCGGGCCGTCTCGGACGGCAGGCCCTGCTCTACACCGGCTTTTTCCAGCAGTTCGGCCAGTAGGAAAATATAGGCCGGACCGCTGCCGGAAATGGCAGTCACGGAATCAATCAGCTCTTCACGCTCGACCCAAACCGTGTCTCCCACGGCCTGAAGCAGAGCATCACACTGTACTTTCTGTGTGTCTGTTGCGTGTGGCGGGGCATAGAGCCCGCTCATACCGGCCCCGATGGCGCAGGGGGTGTTGGGCATGGCCCGGATCATTACCGGCTGGGCCTGCGGGTTGCCTTGTTTGTAGCGTTCCGTCAGGCTTTCCACCGTGCGACCTGCCATGACGGACAGCAGGCAGGCATTGGGAAAGCGCTGCGCCAGAGCCTCCAGCACCGGGTCTGCCTTCTGGGGTTTGACGGCCAGAATAATGACATCCGGCTGAAAATCTGTCGGGACATCCTCCAGCGCAGGAGCCAGTTTATGGGGTGCGGGCAGGGCGCGGTCATGCCGGTCCAGCACAACGGAGGGTTTCAGGCCGTGAGCAAGCCAGCCTTCCAGCATGGAGCCGCCCATCTGTCCGCAGCCGACCAACAGGACGGAAGGGAGCGGTGAGGTATGATCAGTCATTATGCTTCTCCCTGACAGTCCAGCATGGCAACGGCCAGAGCGTCTGCCGGGCTTTGGCCGCCCCACAGGAAAAACTGAAAGGCCGGGTAAAAGCGCTCACACTCTGTCAGAGCGATATCGATCATGTCTTCAAACACTTCGACAGAGATGCTGGTGCCGCGCAGCAGCAGCGCGTGGCGGAACAGCAGGACGCCGTCTTCCTGATCAAGACTGAAATGGCCAATCCACATCCGCTCGTTGGCCATGCCGATCAGTTCATACAGCGTACGCTGCTGGGGCTGGGGCTGGGGGGCCTTGAGGTCAAACGCACAGGTGAAGTGCATCGCCCCCAGTTCTGCCGACCATGAGAAGAACATCCCGTAATCGCACCACTTGCCGGGGGCTTCCACGGCCATTTCGGTTGCGTTGCAGCGTTCAAAATTCCACCCGTGTCCACAAATGACCTGTTCCATCAGATCCAGCGGATTAACGGGAGGAGAGGGGGTATTTGTGCTTAACGCGGGCATGGCTCACTCTCGGCTGCAAGGTGATGCGGAAAAACGCTGCGCTCAGGATGTATGGTGCGTGTGGCTGCCGTGGCTTTTCTGCTCCAGTGCTTCCACACGGGCTTCCAGTGCAGCCAGACGGCGTTCTGCCTCTTCCTGCCCGATGCGCGCGCGGGCAGCGAGTTCACGCACCACTTCAAATTCTTCACGCCGGACAACCTGCAGGCTGGTCAGCACTTCATCCACGCGGCTGCGCACAATGGCGTTAAGCTCTTCTTTCGCGCCGGTCAGGGCTGAAAAAGCACCGCCGGCTACACCAGCAAGATCATCAAAAAAACGCGGTTTGTCAGACATTGCCGGTTCTCCACTTAAACAGTTAAGTCTTCTCCCTTAGGCTTATAGTCAGTCTGCGGGCATGAGGCTATCGCTTCTTTAGAAATGTCTGGACAGCGTTTGTCTGGTGGGTGCGCAGCCCACTCCTGCCTGTGTTGTCCATTGACCCTGCCCCGGCGCGTTCCCATTATCAGAATAAGATATTGAAACCATTATCAGGCCGGTCCGGACAGGAGGCGGTCTGCACAGTATTAAGTGGAGAGACAAGCTCTATGGACAACATGACGGCGGAGGCATTTCTCAAACCCCGCCTTGCGGCTCTGGTGAGTGAGGCAGACAAAGCCGGATACAGTCAGGATGTGACAGTTGCGCTGCTGATCAGCCTGCTGGACACCATGAATTTTGGCGCTGATCCTAATCCCCCTTCAGATCAGGGAGGTGCGGCATGAGTGTGCGTGATCCTTATGAGGTTCTGGGGGTTTCCAAAACCGCCAGTCAGGATGACATCCGCAAGGCCTATCGGAACCTTGCCAAGAAATATCACCCTGACCTGAACCCCGGTGACAAGGTTGCCGAAGAACAGTTTAAAGCCATCGGGCAGGCGAATGATCTGCTTTCCGACACGGAGAAGCGGGCGCGGTTTGACCGGGGCGAAATTGATGCAGCCGGGCAGGAACGTCATCCCGGATTTGGTGGCGGCGGTGGCGGTTACGGAAATTATGGAGCAGGCCCGGGCGGCTTCCGGTATGCGGGCGGGCAGGGCCAACCCTTTAGCGAGGAAGATCTGGGTGATCTGTTCAGCGGCATGTTCACGGGTCGCGGCCGGCGTTCTGCCGGACCGCGCAAAGGGGCTGATCGCTCTTATTCCCTGAAGGTCAGTTTTCTGGACTCGGTCACGGGTGGGAAATCCCGCATCACGTTGCCGGAAGGGGCAACGCTGGATGTGCGAATCCCGCCGGGGATTGAAGATGGCCAGACCCTGCGTCTGCGTGGCAAAGGCAGCCCCGGTGTGCAGGGTGGCCCGGATGGGGATGCGCTGATTACCGTGAACGTTCAGCCGGACGCGACTTATACGCGTGATGGGTTCGATCTGACCGAGACCCTGCCGGTGGACCTGAAAACAGCGGTGCTGGGTGGCCCGATTACGGTGCCGACCCCGACCGGGCCTGTAAAAATGAACGTGCCGCCGCAGTCTGACAGTGGCACCAAGTTGCGGTTACGGGGCAAGGGTGTGCAAGCCCATGGCTCGCGTGAAGCCGGGAATCTTTACGTGACGCTGCAAATCAAAATTGGGAAGCCAGACGCCGCGCTGGAAGACTTCCTGAAAAACTGGACGCCTGACAGCGCGTCCTGAGGCCGTATGGGCTGCCTGCGCCTGAACCGCAATGTGAGCGGACAGGTGCAGGAGCCGCCCCGGCCTCGTTTGGGGCTTAGTCTTTTTTAGTTATCCCGATACAGCGGCAGGTCCAGCTTATGGGTGCCCTCCCCTGTAATCTGAAGCTGAGCGCTATTTTCTGAAACAAGTTTGAATGTCACGGTCAGGTCATCCTGCTTGCCGGCCCATGCGGTGCCGGAAGTGCGGGAGAGGCTAAAGTGATCCTGCCCGACAATTTTCTTCAGGGAGTCAGGCAGCGTGACAAGCAGGCGCTCTGCCGGGCCGCTTGCCTTGTTTGTGGCAACCGTAATCGGGTCCATCGCCATAATGGCCCACTGTCCGGCAAAAACAGACGTCTCGTAATGTGCCTGTGTGGTCGGGGCCTGTGTGGTGGGCTTTGCAGCCTGTGCGGGGAGCGGCAGGGCAATGGCCAGACCGAGCGGGATAAGGGCAGAGGCAAAAATCGGCTTCATGGCGAGCACTCCTGAAAACAGATCTTTTCATGTGCCTGTCTACAGGCTTTCCGTCCACCCCGGCCGGGGAATGTGACCGGGTTTATTTAGGACCCAGACTTGACGAAGAGCTCTTTCAGACCCAGATAAGTAGGAGTTACAAATCTGCATTGCAAAAACGGAAGGGGTTTCGCCATGTCAGGAACAGATTCATCACACGATGCATCCGTGATCTCACAGACTCATGCCCCTGATACAGGTTTGCAGGCAGAGCATGATGTGGTGGGGCCGGAAGCTCATGCCGTGATGGCGGACCCGGTTCTGCCCGTCACGCCCGCTCCTGTGCCCTCAGCCCCTCCGCCGCCGGAAGGCGTTGCCGTTAAGGAAGTCTTCCAGATGGTAGGAGCGATGGTGTTTGTGTTCTGCTTTGCGGCTCTTGGCTTTAACGCCATGTATCACGCAGGGTATTAAGCCCGCAGGCCTCCGGCCTATTCGTGCCGGAGGGTGACAACCAGCACGTCACGATAGGCCGGGTGGGTCGGGTCAACCGGCTGCACCGGTGTCACACCATGGTAAACGCGGCTGTCATTTACCAGCGCCGTATCCATAGGGTCTGTCAGCGTAAAGCTGCCGACCGGCTGGCGGTTAAGGTCATGAATGGTCGTTTCACCGCGGGCGATATTTTCCCGGCGCACCATCATCACACAGACCCAGTCCACGCCATCCCGATGCAAACCTTCAGGCGTGGGGCGTCCGGCTGAGTCCGGACTCGCTTCAATCCGGAACTGATGCACTTCCGCATGCCAGGCCACCGGGCGCTGAGCCTGCGGGGTCAGATCATCCGCAATATGCCGGGTCAGTCGCAGCACCGCCAGCAGAGCCGGGTGGTTTTCCATGACGGGGGTGAGGGGCTTGAACCAGCGTTCAATCCCGCCATTGAGCGTGTTGTAATCCCGGCTCTGATAATGCGGCTGATGCGGCTTTCTGAGAATCTGCTCTTCCGTCAGGGTGAAGGTCGCATGGCGGCGGCGGCGGTAACGGCCGCCATCCGCCATATAGCGATCAACCCCCAGATGGTTCCAGCTTTCTGCAAACTCCTCCCATCGCTCCATCCCGAATTGCTCCAGAAGCGGGCGGATGGCGGCGGCCTGCTCATAGGCAAAGCCGTCCTGGCCCAGCGGCGCTTCAAGGGCTTCCAGCGGTTTTAAGGCCGCTGGCGGGAGAGAATGCGGGAGGGTGTCAGGCATGGGGTGGACCTTCTCCAAAAGCAGCAGCAGGGGAGCTTTCATCTTCAGGCTTTTGCAGGCCTGTGTCAGATTTTTCTGCGGCTTCAATGGCCTTTTTTTCTTCAGCGGAGGGCTGAGGCACAGGCTCAGGAGCAGCAGGCTTAGGCTGTTGCGCATGGGCTGCGGTCGGCGTCAGGGCATCTGGCACATCGTCCACGGCCAGATGCATGCTGTTGCCGGGTGGCGTGGTGTAATAGGACGTCGGTGTATAGAATTTCACCCCGGCCTCGACCATCAGGTTGGCCAGACGGCGGTAGAATTCACGCTGGACTTTCCACTTCATCATCGGAGCGGTTTTGATCGCTCCTACCAGTACAGCGCCGTTGCTGTCCGTCTTATCCACGCCAAGGTCTGCATAATCCGAGAAGATCATGTGGCTGAAGGCGTCTTCCGTGCGCATCTGGGCGACAACGCTGGCCATCAGCTTGGCGACTTTGACGGAGTCTTCGCTCAGATCCAGCACCTGTTTGACGATAATCTGGTTGAAGCCACGGCCTGTGTTGGCAATGGATGTCACGGAAGAAAACGGGATGATGTGCAGGTCACCATCAATGGAGCGCACACGCAGGGTACGGATGGACAGATGTTCCACCGTGCCGGAAACGCCCCCGGTGGTCACCCAGTCACCTACCTGAATGGCATCTTCCGCCAGCATGAAGAAGCCGGTGATCACGTCCTTCACCAGACTCTGGGAACCGAAGGACAGACCCACACCCATGATTCCCGCACCCGTCAGCAACGGCGTAACGTTAATGCCAATCTGCGAGAGGGTGGTGACCGAAACCACGATGATGATGATGGCCAGCAGCACGGTACGGATAATAGGCAGCACCGTGCGCAGACGTGTGGCGCGGGATGCCTGAGAGGACGATGTGTAGCGGTCGATCTGCTTGTTCAGCAGGCCATTGATGACTTCCCACGCCAGAGCAGCAATGGTTGCTCCGATGGCCAGACTGAGAGCCGCCCCGACCAGACGTGAGCCCAGAGGGGAATGGAAGAAGAACTGGAAGCTCGGCAGCCCCCAGCTCTGCGCGATGATCACGCAGGTCATGAACACAATGACAATGGTCAGCACACGGCGCACGAACGGGTAGTAATAGTCCGCCCGTTTCTGCAGGCCGGGATATTCTGCCTCAACCGTATCACTAATCCGGAACAGACGGTCCTGCATGCCATAGGCCAGCACAGCCACCAGACGGGACAGCACCAGAAAGGCAAAGGTCAGGCCCGTGCCGCGCAGAATCCATTGATACCCACCCTTGAGGTGCGCTGCCCAGACGAACCACAGTGCAATATCCAGAAACAGGACCGGAATCCACCAGAAGCGCGCGATGGTGCCAACAAAGGCCCAGAAGGCTTTCTTGCGCATGTTGTCGGAGGGTTGCAGCGCATTGGCAACAATATGGCGAACCCGCCAGATGAACGCGGCAATAATCAGATGCTGGATCAGTACCACTGCACGGAGCATCGCTTCCGTGCCACGAGGGGCCAGATTGAACTCGCTTCCCAGTGTGGACAGACAGATGACCAGCGAGGGTGCTGCCACCAGTACGTTCCACCAGCGGGTGAGCATCCGCGCCGTATCATCTTTGGCCGGAGCCAGACGAATAGCCGGGGAACGGGGAGCCAGAGCTGTTTCAACCAGCAGATACAGGCAGCGGGCTACCACATAGGCGTTGGTCAGCGTGATGGTGACGGTGCTGGCCTGCTGGGTGGTGGTCAGGAATTCCGCTCCAAGATAGCCCAGACCAAGGAAAACCGCGACGGGCAGCAGCTTGAGCAGGAAATGCAGCACATTGTACGGAACACGGATGAGGTAACGCATCACCTCATTACGGCGGCGCTGGTCATCGGCGCGGGTTTTGGTGTTGTCACCATCCGGGGTGGAGGTGGCAGCCTGCACATTTTCCACCGCAACGGCGGCTTCCTGCTTCCGCTCACGCGTTTCGGCATGCTCAGTCACAGAGTTCAGTGGCTTTTTGAGAAGCAGGCTTGTTGCCCGTTCCAGAGCAAGAGCCACCAGCATGATGATCAGGGCGCGGCTGAACGCATCAATCAGGGTCTGACGAGACTGCGGATTGCTGATTTGCTGATGGAACCACGTGCCGACTGACCGCAGATCCTTGAACAGTGCCGTAAAGTTCTGCGTGTAACCCCGCATGGCAGCCGTCAGACCGTCCAGTTCGGAGTTGACGTCACTGTCAATCACAGCGGTGGGATTGTCTTTTTTGGCGGCAGGCGCTGCGGCGGGCTGGGCAACAGGCAGGCCTTTGGCCATGAGCGTCAGGGTATTGGTGAAATCCTGCCGCTTTTTGGGATCATTCAGAACGCTGAGAAGCTGTTCTGCATCCTGACGGCTGAGGTTCCCTGTGGAGGCTGTTGCTGCCGGAGCTGCGGCAGGAGCCGTATCAGCTGCCAGAGCCTGGCTGCTCAGCCGGGGCGCAATTCCGAAAACCAGAAGGCAGACAAAGCAGAGCCCGAGGGCAAATCTGGCTAGAGAAAAAGGTGGAGAAGCCGTGAGGGCTCGGGTCGTGCTCTGGTGCAGGCTCTCTGCCGCCATAACGTGCCGTATCCTTGTTTGAAACTATCGATCAGGAAAGGGGCACATTACGGCCCCGTGCGTAAAGAGAGGGTAAGGGGCAAATCTGGCGGTAACAAGGTGCTCAGCTGAAGGCCTGATGTGCCGCCAGATGGAGGAATTACATCCGGCGGTCGAATGTGACGATCTGGCTGTTTTCAGCCCGGAGGACCAGTGTCCCGGCAATCAGATCATGCAGCCCCTGCTTCTGGCGCGTGAAGGCGACCATCAGCACCCCAATGTGGAAGAAGGGGAAGGAGATAAACGCTTTGATCAGGAACCGCACTGTGGCCCGGGCAATGGAAATGCGCTCGCCCTGCAGGGTCGTCACTTCCAGCTGACACAGGCGCTTGCCCGGTGTGGCGCGGAAGCGGGAGGATTCAAACAGAATGAAATACAGGGCAGGCAGAAGAGCCATAAAGAGCCATGCCAGATGCCAGCTGCCGATCTGAACGTGCGGGATGAACACGGAAATGGTGTCGGGCTGCACCCGCTGCGCAATATCCACCACATCGACGGTCTGGCCGGAACTGTCGGGGATGGGCAATTCTTCCCACTGAACCTTGAAGTCCGGTAGGATGAAGTATCCCAGCACGGCATCAAGCGTGGTGAGAATGATGCTGTCGATGAGAAATGCCCAGACACGCCACCAGAACCCGGCATAAATCCAGACAGGCTGGCGACCGTTCCCTTGAGGGAAGCCAGCCCCGTTTTGTGCGCCAGACGGTTGCCCCCAGCCGGGAGGAAAAGCGGAAGAAGACATCAGGCCTGTTCCTTAAAGCGCGATAAAGCGCGGTCAGCTCCGGTAGGATCCGTTGATATCAATATAGCCGTGGGTCAGGTCACAGCTCCAGGCGCGGGCTTTGCCATCGCCAAGGCCGAGATCCACGTCAATGTCGATTTCATGGCCCTTCATATGGGCCACAACGGGCGTCTCATCATAACCGGGCACAACCGTGCCTTCACGCGCGATGCAGACACCGCCGATGGAGACGGACAGCGTATCGCGGTCTGCGGGTTCCCCACATTTACCAACGGCCATCACAACGCGGCCCCAGTTGGCGTCTTCCCCGGCGACGGCGGTTTTCACCAGCGGAGAATTGCCAATGGCCATAGCGACGCGCCAGGCGGAGTCATCAGAAACGGCACCGGTTACGGTGATAGTCATGAGCTTGGTCGCTCCCTCGCCATCACGAATGACGAGCTGGGCCAGATCATGCAGCACAGCCTGCAGGGCTTCCCGGAAGTCCGTCAGGGCAGCAGCGTTGGCTTGTGTGCTGGCGGAAAGCTCATCATTGCCAGCAGCACCCGTGGCAAACAGCAGCACCATGTCGGAGGTGGAAGTATCCGAATCAACCGTGATGCAGTTGAAGGTCGTTTTGACACCTTCGGACAGCAGGGCCTGCAGAACAGGGGCAGGGAGAGCGGCATCAGTAGCGACAAAGGCCAGCATGGTGGCCATATCGGGCGCAACCATGCCGCTGCCTTTGGCGATGCCCTGAATAATGACGTCTGTGCCGTTCAGTTTTGCTGTGCGCACAGCAGCCTTGGGGAAGGTATCCGTGGTCATGATGCCACGGGCGGCGGCTTCCCATCCTGTTTCAGCAAGCGCGTCATGCAGAGCCGGGAGGGCGGCTGTCATGCGGTCGTGCGGCAGAATTTCGCCAATAACGCCGGTGGAGGCCAGATACACAGCCTGCGGCGTGCAGCCGGCAAGCTGGGCGGCGGCCTCAGCCGTGGCCTTACAGGTTTCACGGCCAGCGCGGCCGGTAAAGACATTGGCGTTCCCCGCATTGACCACGAGGGCGCGGGCTTCCCCTGTGGGGAGGATGTCGCGGCACCAGTCAACCGGTGCGCCGGGGCATTTGGAACGGGTAAAGACACCGGCCACCGTAGTGCCCGGTGCAAATTCGGCCAGAACAAGATCTGTCCGGCCTTTGTAACGAATGCCAGCTTCAGCTGCGCCAAGGCGCACCCCGCGCACCTCCTTCAGTTCCGGGAGAGGCCGAGCGAGGGGGGAGACGGGGAGAGCGTGCGCCATAACGCGAAGTCCTTGGAAGCGGCAAACCCCGCCAGCAGGCTGGCGGGGCAGGTCAGTCTGGAGTGAAAATTATTTTTTTGCAGGAGCGGCGGCAGGAGCCGGAGCATCCGGCAGCGGCTTGCCTGTGGTGGGGTCAAAACGCACGATCTTGACGCCTGCTGTTGCTTTGGCGACGGCTTCACGCACGTATTTCTGAATCAGAGCCTGACGGATCTTGCCCTTGACGGAATCCAGAGACGGGATCGGGTCCGTACGGGTGTCGAGCACCTGAATGACGTGGAAGCCATACTGGCTCTTGACCGGGGTGCTGCTGATCTCGCCCTTCTTCATGGCGAAAGCGGCATCGGAGAACGCCGGGATCATGTCTTCTTTCTTGAACCAGCCGAGGTCGCCGCCATTCTGCTTGGCGCTGCCCGTATCGGTGGATACCTGAGCTGCCAGCTTGGCGAAGTCTTCGCCCGCCTTCAGCTTCTTGATGACGTCCTGCGCTTCGGCTTCCGTCTTCACCAGAATATGGCGGGCATGCACTTCCTGCTCCGGCGGCTTGCCAGCGTAGTTCTGCTGGTAGTTGGCCTGAATTTCAGCATCGGTCAGGTGCGGCATGACTTCGCGGGAGAGCCAGGCGTTCTGCAGTGCGTTGGCGGCAGCGGCATCCATCATCTTTTTGACTTCAGCAGATTTGTCCAGGCCATCCTTGTGGGCAGCAATCTGAATGGCTTTCTGGTCTGCCAGCTGGTTGATCAGCATCGGGTAGATCACATTGGGGGGCAGCTGGCGCATCTGGTCGGGCATGTTGCCCACGGCGTCCTGCACGTCCGCAATCGTAATTTTCTCACCGTTGACTGTCGCGACAACCGCTTTGGGATCTGCCGGGGGTGCTGCGGGAGCTGATGCCTGCGGAGCAGGCGCTGCTGCCGGAGCCGGAGCAGCAAAGGAGGGTGCAGAAAGAACGGCTGAGGCAATCAGGGCCGTGGCTGCAAGAGCTGAGGCCTTGGTGGAAAAACGCATGAGGACAAACCTTAAACAAAGGAAAATTGCTCAATCATCTATGAAGGAGGCTATTCTGCCCTGCAAGCCCTCAGACCCTCCCCGAGGGAAGAAACAAGGCTGATTGGTTGACCGGAGCGGGTCCGGGTCCTATTTTGCAGCCGAGCCACTCCATGCTGATGTTCTCCTCATGTTTTCGCCGGTCTGGTTCCGGATGGAAAACAGGAGAAATCGCGCATTGTCCCGGAAAGGTTTTCATGCTCGCAAGCTTCGTCCGCGCCCTGTTCGGCACTGCCAATGACCGGACGCTCAAGATGTTCCAGCGCCGCGTGCCGGAAATCAACGCCCTGGAACCCCAAATGCAGGCGCTGGACGACGCTGCTTTGGCCGCCAAAACCGGAGAATTCCGGGAGCGGCTGGCCAAAGGGGCGACTCTGGATAACCT
Source organism: Acetobacter malorum (assembly GCF_002153605.1). Lineage (GTDB taxonomy): Bacteria > Pseudomonadota > Alphaproteobacteria > Acetobacterales > Acetobacteraceae > Acetobacter > Acetobacter malorum_A. The sequence continues at coordinate 118,414 of NZ_JOPG01000018.1, forward strand.
TCTGCCAGAAGCCTTTGCTGTCACGCGGGAGGCGTCCCGCCGTGTGCTGGGCATGCGCCACTTTGATGTGCAGCTGATTGGCGGCATGGTGATGCATGCTGGCAAGATTGCCGAAATGCGTACCGGTGAGGGCAAGACCCTTGTCGCCACGCTGGCCGTTTACCTCAGCGCACTGGCCGGTAAAGGCGTGCATGTGGTGACGGTGAACGACTATCTTGCCGCGCGTGACGCCGCCGAGATGGGGCGGCTGTATAATTTTCTTGGCCTGACCACGGGCACCATTGTGCCCAACATGCCGGATGAAGCGCGTCGGGAAGCCTACGCTGCTGATATTACCTACGGCACCAACAACGAATTCGGCTTCGACTACCTGCGCGATAACATGAAATATCGCCTGGAAGAGATGGTCCAGCGCCCCTTCTACCACGCCATTGTGGATGAGGTGGACTCCATCCTGATTGACGAAGCGCGGACCCCGCTGATCATCTCCGGCCCGGCTGAAGACAGTTCCGACCTCTACCGGTCTGTGGATGAAGTGGTCGCGCAGCTGGTGCAGGACCCTGAGACCTTTGATAAGGACGAGAAATTCCGCAGTGTTGTGCTGACGGATGCCGGGTCCGACAAGGTTGAAGAACTGCTCCGTAACGCCGGCGTGCTGGATGAAGGCGGGTTGTATGACCTGCATCATGTGGCTGTGGTGCACCACGTGCAGCAGTCTCTGCGGGCCCATACGCTGTTCTCACGGGATGTGGACTATATCGTGCGGGGCGGGAAAGTCGTCATTATTGACGAATTCACCGGCCGTATGATGGAAGGCCGCCGCTATTCCGATGGCCTGCATCAGGCGCTGGAAGCCAAGGAGCATGTGGAGGTTCAGCAGGAGAACCAGACGCTCGCTTCCATCACCTTCCAGAACTTCTTCCGCCTTTACCCCAAGCTCTCCGGCATGACCGGCACGGCCATGACCGAGGCCGACGAGTTTGCAGAAATCTACAAGCTGGATGTGGTGGAAATTCCCACCAACCGTCCGGTGGCCCGTAAGGATGAAGACGACGAGATCTATCTGACGGAAGCCGAAAAATTCGGGGCTGTCGTCAAGCTGATCAACACGGTGCATGAGCGTGGCCAGCCTATTCTGGTCGGCACCACGTCCATTGAGAAAAGTGAGGCGCTGTCTGAACTGCTGAAGCAGGAAGGCATTCCCCACAACGTGCTGAATGCCCGTTTCCATGAAATGGAAGCGAAGATTGTCGCACAGGCCGGTGCCCCCGGCGCCATTACCATTGCCACCAATATGGCGGGTCGTGGGACGGACATCAAACTGGGTGGCAACGTGGAAATGCTGATCGGCCAGGAGCTGGACGGCATGGAAGAGGGGCCGGAGCGCGACGCCGCAGCACAGGCAATCCGGGAGCGCGTTGCGCGTGACCATGATATTGTCAAAGCAGCGGGCGGTCTGTTTGTGATCGGCACCGAGCGACATGAAAGCCGCCGGATTGATAACCAGCTGCGTGGCCGTGCCGGTCGTCAGGGTGATCCGGGCAACTCACACTTCTTCATCTCCCTGCAAGATGACCTGATGCGGATTTTCGGGTCTGACCGTATGGGCGGCATGTTCCAGAAAATGGGCATGAAGGAAGGGGAAGCCATTGTTCACCCCTGGCTGAGCAAGGCGCTGGAACGGGCGCAGAAAAAGGTCGAAGCCCGCAACTTCGACATGCGCAAAAACACGCTCAAATATGATGACGTGATGAACGACCAGCGTAAGGAAGTTTACGCGCAGCGCCGGGAATACATGGCGACGGAAGATGTCTCTGGTATTGTCAACGAAGCGCGGGAAGATGTGGTGGATGCTATGGTCGCCCGCCACATCCCCGAGAAATCCTTTGCTGAGCAGTGGGATGTGGCTGGCCTGACCAAGGCCGCGCAGGAAACTCTGGCGCTGGACCTGCCGATTGCGGAGTGGGCGAAAGAAGACGGGATGGACGCTGAGGAAGTGGCCAACCGGATCAGCCAGGCCGCGACGCAGGCGCAGGCTGCCCGTGCCGCCAACCTTGGCCCGGATCTGATGCGCTTTATTGAAAAGCAGGTGCTGATGACCACCTATGACGGGGTGTGGAAAGAGCATCTGCATGCGCTTGATCAGCTGCGTCAGGGGATTGGTCTGCGGGCCTATGGCCAGAAAGATCCGCTGAACGAGTACAAGCACGAAGCCTTCCAGCTCTTCACCATCATGCTGGAAGAAATGCGCGAGCGTGTCGTCTCTCTGATGGCGCGGGTCGAAGTGGCGCCGCAGGAAACTGCGGACCCGTTTGCCAATACGGCTGAAATTCACGCCAGCCCGGAAATTCCGGGATTTGCGTCTGAACCCGGCCCCGGTCTTTCCCCCGGAGCCTCACCGGAAATGGCAACGCCCATCGGTGGAAGTGCAATCATGCCGGATGATCCCTCAAGCTGGGGGGAAACACCGCGCAACGCACCGTGCCCGTGCGGGTCAGGGAAGAAATATAAGCATTGCCACGGTCGTCTGGTTTAAGACGCGCCGGGGCCGACGGACAGGGTAAGAGAACATGGCGGGTCATTCCCAATTTAAGAACATTATGCATCGCAAAGGCGCGCAGGACGCCAAGCGGTCCAAGCAGTTTGCCAAGATCATCCGCGAACTGACTGTGGCGACACGCTCCGGCCTGCCTGACCCGGCATCCAACCCGCGCCTGCGGTCCGCTATTACGGCGGCTCGGGATGTCAACATGCCCAAGGACACCATTGACCGCGCCATTAAAAAGGCGTCCGGCGCTGCTGCGGGCGAAGACTATATTGAAGTGCGTTACGAGGGTTACGGCCCGGCTGGCGTCGCTGTGATTGTTGAAGGTCTGACCGACAACCGCAACCGCACAGCGTCTGACGTGCGCGCAGCCTTCTCCAAATACGGCGGCTCTCTGGGGGAAACCAACTCCGTTTCCTTCATGTTCCGTCGTCTGGGTGTGATTACCTATCCGTTGTCCGTCGCGTCTGAAGATGAGATGCTGGAAGCCGCGATTGAAGCGGGTGCGGAAAACGTCGTCTCTTCCGACACGACGCATGAAATCACCTGTGAAGTCGAGGCGTTCTTCACGGTCCGGGATTCTCTGGAAACCCGCTTTGGCGAGCCGGAAAGCGCCAAGCTCGACTGGCGTCCGGAAAACACGGTCAGTCTGGATGAAGAAAAGGCCCGCACGCTGTTCAAGCTGCTGGACGTGCTGGAAGATCATGACGACGTGCAGAACGTCTATGCCAACTTTGATCTGTCCGACGAGCTCGCCGAAAAGCTGTCAGCCTGACGGTGGTACGCCTGCTCGGCATTGACCCCGGCCTGCGCTTTACAGGCTGGGGGGTGATTGATGTCGAGGGTAATCGGTTGCGGCACGTCGAAAATGGCGTGATTGCAACCAACAGTGCGGACAGTGTGCCAGACCGGCTGAAAGTCCTGCACGAAAACCTGACAATCCTGATTGACCGCCTCAACCCGGCAGAAGCCGCGGTGGAAGAGACGTATGTCAACCGCAACGGCACGGCCACGCTTAAGCTGGGCTATGCCCGTGGCGTAGCACTGCTGGCTCCGGCGCTGGCCGGCTTGCATGTAGCGGAATATGGCGCGCTGGCCGTCAAGAAGGCCGTGGTCGGCACGGGCTCTGCGGATAAAGATCAGGTTGAAATGATGGTGCGCCGCCTCCTGCCGGGGGTTAAGGTAGCGCGGGCCGATGCGTCGGATGCACTGGCAATCGCCATTTGCCACGCGCACCATCGGGCCAGCGCCCGCCATATTGCAGCCGGGGTAAGAATGGCATGATTGCATTTCTGAGCGGACTGGTCATTCAGGTGGAACTGGGCAGTTGCGTGATCGACGTGAACGGCGTCGGGTATCTGGTCGCGGCCTCCACCCGTACTCTTGCTGCGTTGCCGAACCCTCCTGAAAAAGCCCGCGTGCTGATTGAAACCGTCGTGCGGGAAGATGCGATTCTGCTCTACGGCTTTGTGGAAAGCGCGGAGCGCGAGTGGTTTCGGCTGCTGACGAGTGTGCAGGGCGTGGGTGCCAAAGTCGCACTGGGTATGCTCTCCACTCTGTCTCCGGGTGAGCTGGTGGCGGCCCTTACAACATCGGACAAAGCCTCTCTGACCCGCGCCCCCGGCGTGGGTGGTCGTCTGGCTGAACGGATTCTGACGGAACTGCGGGATCGTGCGGCAAAAATGCCCGGTGGAGGCGGGGGCATTGTAGTGCCTGCCAGCGCCACGCCCGGTGGCGGAATTGAGGCTGATGCGTTGCTGGCACTGGCCGGGCTTGGGTTCCGTCGGTCGGAAGCCGCTCCGGTTATTAAGCGACTGATGGAGGAACAGGGGGCTGCGGCCTCTCTGGACACCGTGCTGCGGGATAGCCTGAAAGCTCTGGCCCGATGAGCGGCACGGAGTTCACCCCTGAGCGGGAGATTGATCCCTCCCGCCGGGATGAGGATGTGGGTGAGGCCTCTCTTCGCCCGCAAACGCTGGCCGATTTTACCGGCCAGAAAGCCAGCCGCGAAAATCTGTCCATTTTTATTGCCGCCGCCCGCCAGCGTGGCGAGGCGCTGGACCATGTGTTGCTGCACGGGCCGCCGGGGCTGGGTAAAACCACACTGGCGCAGATTGTCTCACGGGAACTCGGGGTGGGCTTTCGAGCCACATCCGGGCCGGTGATCCAGCGGGCGGGAGATCTGGCGGCTATTCTCACCAATCTTCAGCCGCGTGACGTGCTGTTTATTGACGAAATCCACCGCCTTCAGCCAGCCATTGAGGAAATTCTTTATCCCGCGATGGAGGATTTCCAGCTCGATCTGATTATCGGGGAAGGCCCGGCAGCCCGCTCTGTGCGGATTGATCTGCCGCCTTTCACGCTTGTTGCGGCCACCACCCGCGCAGGATTGCTGGCAACGCCGCTGCGGGATCGGTTTGGCATCCCGCTGCGACTGGTCTTCTACACCCCGGACGAACTGCGGGCCATTGTGGCGCGGGGTGCGGAAAAGCTCGGCTTTAATCTGACAGAGGCCGGGGCGGAAGAAATTGCCCGACGCTCTCGTGGCACACCGCGTATCGCGGGGCGTCTGCTGCGCCGCGTGCGCGATTTTGCTGCCGTGATCGCCCCCGGCGGTGCGCCAGTCAGCCGGGAGGTGGCGGATGCCGCGCTCAGTCGGCTGGAAGTGGATGCGCTGGGGCTGGACGCCATGGACAGGCGTTACCTGCGCCGCATAGCAGAGTATCACCACGGTGGGCCGGTTGGGGTGGAAACACTCGCAGCAGCTCTGGCGGAAGCACGGGATACGCTGGAAGATGTCATTGAACCGTATCTGATTCAGGAAGGGCTGGTTCTGCGCACCAGCCGGGGGCGTGTGCTGGGGGAGCGTGGCTGGCGTCACCTTGGCCTGACACCGCCTGCGCAACCGGATGAACCGCGTTCTGCCCAGATGGATCTTTTGCCTGACGAAGAGGACGGCGCATGACCACACATGCAATCGATTTCCGCATTTATTATGAGGACACGGATGCCGGGGGCATCGTCTATCACGCCCGCTATCTGGCGTTTGCCGAACGAGCGCGGACGGAAGCCATCCGCAGCCTCGGGATGCCTGCCGCCTCCCTGCTGAGTGACTACGGGCTGGTGTTTGTGGTGCATGATGCCACCATCAACTACCGCGTGCCGCTCAAGCTGGATGATGTGGCAACCATCACCACACGCCTGCTGGAAGAAGGGGCGGCAAGCTGCCGGCTGGAGCAGGTCTTTACCCGTGACGGCGTTTTTTGCGCCCGCGTGGATGTAAGGCTGGCCTGCGTGCGTGCAGAAGATGGTCGTCCTGCCCGATTCCCGCCATTATGGCGTGATCTTTTGCGAGGACTTGCGGCTGAGGTCTAGTCGGCCTCTTCTGCTTTTGCGCGGAAGACAGTAAAAACAGCACGACCGGGACGCGTGGAGCCAAGCCCGAGTCGCAGACAGGTTGCCCGGGACGGGCGCTAGAGGCAGGAGGCGTTTTTGGATCGTGCGGTTGACGCGGCAAATCTCGGCGTAGCAGCGGCGGGAGACCTGTCGGTGTGGGGGCTGTTTATGAATGCCTCCCTGATGGTCAAACTGGTCATGCTGGGACTGGTGTTCTGTAGCGTGATGGTCTGGGCCATTATTTTCGATAAAATTGTAACGCTGCGGCGGATCAACAAACAGGCAACCGCCTTTGAGGACCGCTTCTGGTCCGGTGGCAGCCTGGATGATCTGTATGAAAGCGATGGCGCCAAGCCCGTGCATCCGCTGGCTGCCGTTTTTGGTGCTGCAATGGGTGAATGGCGGCGTTCTGCGCGCATCCCCGGTGTGGACCTTGTGCGTGGTGGCGTGAAGGAACGTGTGGACCGTGCCATTGGCATTACGGTCACGCGGGAAATGGATCGTCTGCGTCGCTGGGTTGTTTTTCTGGCAACGGTTGGCCCGGTGGCCCCGTTTGTCGGGCTGTTTGGCACCGTGTGGGGGATCATGCATTCCTTCAGCGCCATTGCCGCCATGCACAACACCAATCTGAGCGTTGTGGCCCCCGGTATTTCTGAAGCCCTGTTTGCGACGGCCATTGGCCTGCTGACTGCCGTGCCGTCCTACGTGGCGTATAACGTCATCAGCAACAGTCTGGACCTGTTCCAGGACCGGCTGGAGGGCTTTGGCACCGAGTTTGCGGCCATTCTGTCCCGCCAGTCCGAAGAAAGGGCCTGAGCCATGGGCATGCCGTCAGGAGGGAGCGGGCGCCGTCGCAGGCGTCCGATGGCTGAAATCAACGTGACGCCGATGGTCGACGTCATGCTGGTCCTGCTGATTATCTTCATGGTCACATCCCCCATGCTGACCAGCGGCGTGAATGTGGATCTGCCCAAGACAGACGCAAAGCCCGTCAATTCCGATACCAAGCCCATTACCGTGTCCATTCGCGCGGATGGCAGCCTGTATCTGGGGGATTCCGAAGTGTCGCCCGAGCAGCTGGTTGCCCAGCTGAAGGCTGCTTCCAACAATGACCCGTCACACCGCATCTTTGTGCGCGGTGATGCCCATATTGATTATGGCCGTGTGATGCAGGTTATGGGGCAGGTGACAGAAGGCGGCTTTACTCATGTGGCTCTGCTGGCGCAACAACCCGCCAGCAGCGGCCACTAACTCACTCTCCTGCGCAGAGAGGCGGAGAAATTTCATGGTGCGGCCACGCCGTTCCGAACAGACTGTGCTGAGGCGCTGTCTCTATCTGTCCGGCGGAGCGCATATTGCGTTCCTGCTGGCCCTGCTGGTTTCTCTGCCGCCCCCTAAGCCAGAGGAAGAACCTCCTCCGGTCGTGGAAATGCAGTTTGAGGCCCCGACGGATGACGGCGGCTCTCCTGCCAAGGCCAGCCAGCCGTCTTCCAAGCCCACACCGCCAGCCCCTGTGCCGAATGATGCGCCGCCCACGCCGGAGCCCCCGAAGGAAGCTCCGAACGAGGAAGCGCCGCCTCCGCCACCACCGCCGCAGCCGGTGCCCCCTCCGCCTGTGCCGGAGTCAGAAAAGCTGCCGGACACGCCCGTGCCGCCCAAAGCGGACGAGCCGTCTCCTGATGTGGTGAAAACGCCGCCGTCTCCGCCGTCTCCGCCCAAGACGACGCCGAGTGTCGCACCCCCGTCTCCGGTTACGGAGCCGACGGATACGCTGCCGGATACGCCCACGCCGTCTCACATCACACAGCCCAACAAGGCGAAGAAAACGCAGGAAGACTCGCATTCTCTGCTGGAAACGCTGGATTCTTTCCGGTCCGATACCAAGCAGACGCATGCGCCCAAGGCAAAAGCTAACCCTGCGCAGGGTGGTGCGCCTGATGGGGGCGGTTCGCCCAACGGGGATATTACCCGCAGCCTGTCTGCCGGTGAGCAGAAGGCGATCGGCGGTGCCGTACGTCGTTGCTATACAGAAGATACGGCTGCCAAAAATTATGCCACTTTTGTCGCGCACCTGATTGTGACGGTGGATGCCACGGGTGAGGCTCGTATTGTGCAGTTTGCTCCGCAGACGCAGGCGCAGATGAATGCTGACTCCTCATACCGGGCGCTGGCGGAACGGGCGCGGGCGGCTGTGCTGAGCCCCACCTGTTCCAAGCTGCCTATCCCCAAAAACCTTCTGGGCCAGACCCGGCAGTTGAAATTTGTGTTCAGGCCTTGATCAGGCCACCTGGAGGAAAACAGATGCTTACGAGTACACGACCGCTTATTTCTGATCAGGAAGCCGACACACTGGTTTCGGCCCTGGGCCGCCGTACGCTGATGGGAGCCAGTGTGGCGGCTGGTGGTCTGCTGATGACCCCGCTGCCCGGTATGGCCGCCACGGCTGCCCCTGAGGCAGAAATTACGGTTGATCAGGCGCGCACGGCCCCGATCCCCATTATCCTCCCCAACTTTGGCGGAGGCCTTGGCGCGCAGATTGCGGAAGTGCTGACAAACGATCTGACCAACACCGGGCTGTTCAAGGTCATTCCCGGTGGGGCTGGTTCTGGCACGCCGGATTTTGCCAGTGCGAAGTCCATGGGCGCGCGCGCACTGGTGACGGGCAGCGTAACCGGTAGCGGCTCCGTACGCGTGGAAATGCGCCTGTGGGATGTGCTGACCCATCAGCAGATTCAGGGCACGGCCTATACCACCACCTCAGCCAACTGGCGGCGCATTGCGCATATTGTGGGTGACGTCATTTACGAGCGCATGCTGGGCGAAAAAGGCTACTTTGATACCCGGATTGCCTTCATTTCCCGCTCCGGTGCGCGTGCGCATCAGGCCACGCGTCTGGCGATCATGGATCAGGACGGGGCCAACAGCCGTATGCTGACGGCTGGCAAGTGGCTGACCCTTACACCGCGTTTCAGCCCGGTGAAGGATCAGGTGGCGTTTATGTCCTACGCCAACAACCGTCCGCGCGTGTATCTGTTTGATCTGGGCAGTGGCCGCCAGCAGATTCTGGGTGAGTTTGCAGGCATTTCCTTCGCACCGCGGTTCTCTCCGGACGGGCGTTCTGTTGTGCTGTCCGTCACGCGCAATGGTGGGTCTGACCTGTTTGTGGTGGATCTGGCGTCCGGCTCTCGCCGTCAGATTACGTCTTCCGGCGCGATTGATACCAGCCCGTGTTACAGCCCGGATGGTTCACAGATTGTGTTCAACTCCGACCGTGGGGGCAGCCCGCAGCTCTATATCATGAGTGCCTCAGGTGGTGGTGCGAAGCGCATCTCCTATGGCCATGGCACATATGGTTCTCCGGTCTGGTCTCCGCGCGGGGATCTGATCGCCTTTACCCGTATTGCCAATGGCAGCTTCTCGCTGGGGGTTATGAATCCTGATGGCACGGGTGAACGCATCATGACCGAAGGCTTCACGGTAGAAAGCCCGAGCTTCTGCCCTAATGGTCGCGTGCTGGCCTATTGCCGTCAGAGCCGCGCTGGCGCAGGCGGCGCAGGCTTCAGTTCCTCCATCGGTATGGTGGACATCACCGGGTTTAATGACCGCGTTCTGCCCACGCCGGGGCAGGCCTCTGACCCGGCCTGGTCTCCGCTGAACGGATAAGTCTGTTTTGTCATAAAACAGCGCAAAGCCCCGGGTGAAAGTCCGGGGCTTTTTTTGTGGTTTCAGGAATACTTACGTTTGATTTTTTGAGGGAAGCTTAAGGGCATCGCGCTGGTCAGATGTTGTTCTGCGTTAAAAGCGGCCTCAGTTTTTTTCTTTGAGGCCGTCCCCTCATGGCATGTGGAGCATGTGTGCAACCATTGGGAATTCTTCGCCCGAAAGGGAATGAGAAAAAGAGCGTTTTGCCGAGTCGGTCAGCCTGACAGGCTGGGAAAGAAGAATTTCAGTCTTCGTCTTTATGGTTTTTTGAGGGACATTCTTTCTGCCTGATAACAAAAAAGGGTGATTGAAGTTCTCTGCATATAAGTGTGTCTGGTCGTTTTTCTTAGTAAACAAGAAGTATCCCGAAAGAATAAAAACGAGCGCAAATGCGTCGCAGAAGCATTGGAAGCTGGTTTCCGTTAATTTTTCGATAAAGTCTGATCTGTTGTAAAAATCCGGGTGCGGGCAAGGTCCTGTGTCTATTCAGCATCGGTTTCGCAAGGTCAGCTATGCCAAAAACAGATCCCGCTTGACCGCAGGAATGAGCTATGGCTTAGGGCAAGGTGGTCTCCACAGTTCGTCGGCTCTTCGATGGTTTTCGGAGGGGAGCAGAGGAATGCGCGGGGATACAGGCATTAAGCTGTTTTTTCTCTCCGAATAGTTCCTGTTGGGAACTAATTCTCAGGATCCGACACATGAGACTGAAATATATTGCTGCGCTTAGCATGGTTGCCCTTCTCTCTGCCTGTGCGCACGAGAAGGCAAACACCGGTGACTCCAATGGCGCAGCGACCACCGCTGTCCAGCCGAGCGGCCCTGTCCCCGGCAGCGAAGAAGATCTGGTTGCCACCGCGGGTGACCGCGTGCTGTTCGCTCTGAACAAAAGCGGCCTGACCTCCGATGCGCAGGCAACACTGGACAAGCAGGCTTCCTGGCTGGCTCAGTATCCGCAGGTCAACGTTGAAATCGCCGGTAACTGCGATGACCGTGGCACGGAAGAATACAACATTGCTCTGGGCCAGCGCCGCGCCAATGCAGCCCGTGATTATCTGGTTGCCAAAGGCGTTGCGTCTTCCCGCATCTCCACCATCTCCTACGGTAAGGATCGTCCGACCCAGGAAGGTGATGATGAAAGCGCATGGGCCCAGAACCGTAACGCCATTACCGCCGTTCACTAAGGTCTGGCGTTTTTCGCGTTTGAGTCGACAGGGCAGGTCGGGTGAGTTTCACCCGGCCTGTTTTCGTATTTCCTGTCTTGTTTTCCGGGGAGGAATGATGAAATCCTTGCCCGCTTTTAAGGAAAGGGTGAGGTCTTGATGAAAAACGGGTTGATGACGTCCGTTGCTGCGCCGTGGCGTGTTCTGGCCTTGTGTCTGCCTGTTGCTGCTGTGCTGGTGGCTTCTGCCCCGGCAGGCTATGCGCAGGAGGTGACCAGCCGTGAAGGGCTCGCGCTGCAAAATCAGATTATGGCGCTCAGGCAGTCCATGAGCCAGATGCAGTCCTCAGGCAGCACGCTGGCGCCGCCGTCTGCCACACCGGCTCCTGCTTCTTCCGGCAATGGGGATCTGACAGCCCAGCTGCTGGACCGCGTCAACACGCTGGAACAGCAGCAGCGCGATATGCGCGGTGAGATTGACCAGCTGACCAACGAGTTGCAGCAGAAGTCCGCCGCGCTCTCCAAACAGATTGCCGATAACCAGTTTGCGGCCCAGAACGGCGGAGGCGGTGCTGCCGCACCTGCTGCTGCCGCTGCGGCAGGGGCTACTGGTGCAGCCGCAGCTTCCTCAGCATCGCATCCCGCAGCCACGACGCCGGATGCGCTGCTGGCCAGTGGTAAGGCCGCGTTGCAGAAGCGCGATTACGCGACGGCACATGAGAATGCGGAAGAGGCCCTCAAGAACGCCAAAGGGAGCTTCAAGGTTGATGCGCAGTTCCTGCTGGCTCAGTCTCTGGCGGGTGAAAAGCAGTATCGTCAGTCTGCCGTGGCCTATTACGACGCCTACCGGCAGTCCCCCAAAAGCACCCGCGCGCCGGATGCTCTGCTGGGGGTGAGTGCTTCCCTGCTGGCTCTGGGTGACAAAAAGGCGGCCTGTCAGGCGCTTGGTAAGCTGAAGACCGAGTTCCCATCTCCTACGCAGCGCGTGTCTCATGCGGCGGAAATTTACTCAGGGCGGGGCGGCTGTCAGTAATCTTGACGCAGTTTTCCGGCAGGGCGATCGGGGCTGAGGTAAAGCCTTGCTCTGCTCTGCCGGATGATCCCTTTTCTGAAGCCCCGCTTTCTCCCGGCGCGTTTGTTGCGCGCATAGAACAGCTGGGGCCCTGGCTGCCGGATGATCCGGCTTTGCCACCCGTGGGGCTGGCCGTTTCCGGTGGAGGCGATAGTCTGTGTCTGGCCTGGCTGGCCCGGCACTGGCGGAAAAATCTTCTCGCTTTTGTGGTGGATCACGGATTGCGGTCCGAGTCCGCAGAGGAAGCGCGGCTGACTGTGCAGCGGCTGACCGCCATAGGTGTGCCTGCCCGCCTTTTAACCCTTACAACACTGACCAAAGGGCCCGGTATTGCGGAACGTGCCCGGCAGGCGCGTTATGCCGCGCTGGCGCAGGCCTGCCGGGAAGCGGGTTGCCTTGACCTTTTGCTTGGCCATCAGGCGGACGATCAGGTGGAAACCATATGCATGCGTCAGGAGGCAGGCAGCGGCCCGGATGGTCTGGCCGGAATGGGCTGGGTGACGGCACTGCCTGATGTGCGGCTTGTGCGGCCTCTTCTGGGTGTCTCACGGCAGGCTTTACGCAACACTTTGCGGCAGACCGGTCTGGCGTGGGTGGATGATCCGTCTAATCAGGACATGCGGGCCGAGCGGGTGCGGGTAAGGCACAGCTTGCAGACGCAGGATACGCGCCACACGTTATGGCAGCAGGGGGTCGAAGCGGGTGCCGCGCGCATGCAGCGGGAAGCGGAGCGGGCGGCCTCTCTGGCCAGACAGGTTACGCTCAGGCCGGAAGGCTGGGCTTGTCTGGGGGCAGATCTGCCGGAACCGGAAATCCTGTCTGGCCTTATTCGCTGTGTCGGCGGGATGATGTATCCCCCCCCTCCTGCTGCCCTGGCTCGGTTACAGGCCGCAGGGCAGGAGGCCACGCTGGCTGGCGTGCAACTGGTGCGAGGGCAAAACGGGTGGTTTCTGGTGCGGGAAGCTGCCGCCATGGCGGGTTCTGTTCCGGCAATGGCCGGGGCGCGGTGGGATAACCGGTTTGAACTCTGGTTTCCTCCCGCCGTTGATAGTGAGGGACTAAGGATTGGTCCGGCAGGACTGGGGCTTGAGCGAAAGGACCGGAGCGGCTGGCCTGCACGTTTCTGCGCCACGCTGCCCGCTTTGTGGCGAGGGGACCATCGGGTAGCCGTGCCGCATCTTGGCTGGTGGGCGGAAGAGGCGCTCAAACAGGCCCGCTTTCTGTTCCAGCCGCCGGTTTCCGTAACGGGCAGCGGCGTGTATGGCTGGCCAGAGGCGAGAGCAGAACAGCATCACACCTGATAATAAATGTCATGTGTGGGGTGGGAATATCGGCTCAGCATCCCATTTGTAATGGGAGAGGTTGCATTTTCCGGCGTCTGCCGCTCAGATTGGGGCACTCCGGCGCTCCCGCACGATAAGTATGGAAACACAGGCAAGATGAACAATTTAGGCCGCAACTTGGCGCTTTGGGTCAGCATCATCGTGATGCTGCTGTTGCTTGTAGATGTTTTCCAGCCGGGGAACACGCAGCACGCAGCACAACAGCTGGCTTATTCTGACTTCATTACCGATGTTGATACCGGACGTGTCCGGTCCGTGGTGATGCAGAACCAGAATGTCTCCGGCACGCTGACGGATGGCACGGCTTTTGAAACTTTTGCGCCGCAGGATCCCTCCCTTGTCTCCCGTCTGACGGGCAAGGGCGTTGAGGTTGTGGCCAAACCGCTCGATCAGGAAGGTAGCCCGCTGCTGCGCTACTTCCTGAATGCGCTGCCGATCATCCTGATGGTGGGCATCTGGCTGTTCATGATGCGCCAGATGCAGGGCGGCGGTGGCCGGGGTGCCATGGGCTTTGGTAAGTCCCGCGCCAAGATGCTGACGGAAAAGCAGGGCCGTGTAACCTTTGAAGACGTTGCGGGCATTGATGAAGCCAAGAGCGAGCTTCAGGAAATTGTCGACTTCCTGAAAGACCCGCAGAAATTCACCCGTCTGGGCGGCAAGATCCCCAAGGGCGTGCTGCTGGTTGGGCCTCCCGGCACGGGTAAGACTCTGCTGGCGCGTGCCATTGCCGGTGAGGCCAATGTGCCGTTCTTCACCATTTCCGGTTCTGACTTTGTGGAAATGTTCGTGGGTGTCGGTGCGTCCCGCGTGCGTGACATGTTCGAGCAGGGCAAGAAAGCTGCACCGTGCATCATCTTCATTGATGAAATCGACGCCGTCGGTCGCCATCGTGGCGCTGGCCTTGGCGGCGGGAATGATGAGCGTGAGCAGACCCTGAACCAGATGCTGGTCGAGATGGACGGGTTTGAAAGCAATGAGGGCGTGATCCTGATTGCTGCCACCAACCGTCCCGACGTGCTGGACCCGGCTCTGCTGCGCCCCGGTCGTTTTGACCGTCAGGTTGTGGTGCCGAACCCGGATGTGGCTGGTCGTGAGAAAATCCTGCGTGTGCACATGCGCAAGGTGCCGCTGGCGTCTGACGTGGACCCGCGCATTATTGCCCGTGGCACGCCCGGCTTCTCAGGCGCTGACCTCGCCAATCTGGTGAACGAGGCCGCTCTGGCCGCTGCCCGTCTGGGCAAGCGCACTGTGTCGATGCGTGATTTTGAAGACGCCAAGGATAAGGTGCTGATGGGCGCTGAGCGTCGCTCTCTCGTCATGAGTGACGAAGAGAAGAAGCGCACCGCGTATCATGAGGCCGGCCATGCCATTACGGCGGTGCTGGTGCCGGAAAGTGAGCCGATCCATAAGGCCACCATCATTCCGCGTGGTCGCGCTCTGGGGATGGTCATGCGTCTGCCCGAAGGTGACCGCCTGTCCATGAGCAAGAAGAACTGCATTGCGCATCTTGTTGTCGCCATGGGTGGTCGCGTTGCGGAGGAAGTCATCTACGGGAAAGATAATATCTGCAATGGCGCCATGGGTGACATTCAGATGGCAACCCGTGTGGCCCGCAGCATGGTGACCGAATGGGGCATGAGTGACCGGGTTGGTATGATTGCCTACGCCAATGATGATCAGGGCGGTGGCGGCATGTTCTTTGGTGGTGCGGCCAAGAACTTCTCTGAGCACACAGCCAAGGAAATCGATTCCGAAATCAAGCGTCTGATTGATGAGGCGTATGATCAGGCTCGCAACTACATGCACGACCATGTGGATGAACTGCACCGTCTGGCCGAAGCGCTGCTGGAATATGAAACTCTGAGTGGGGAAGATATCCGTCAGATCATGCGTGGCCAGCCGATCGAACGGGTGGAAACGGATGACACCACGCCGGTCAATCGTCGCTCTTCCGTGCCGCAGGTCTCTGGTCCGGAAATCGTCGAGCCGACTGATAAACCGGATGGTGGTGAAGGTGGTGGGGTGAACCCGGTGCCGCAGCCGAGCTAACGGGTCACACCGCAGAAATATAAAGAGATCAGGAGAGGCGGCAGTTATGCCGCCTCTTTTGCGTTTGATGGGAGGAAGGCTGAGGATGGATTTTCGGCGTCTGGCAGAGCCTGCGGGCTTACTCTACGGCACAGCGGCACAAGATGCCGTAAAACGCGGCTTTGCTCTTCCTCTGGCAGGTGGTCCGGCGGCTTTTAGCTGTGTGGATCTGATAGAAGACCGGACCCATAGCGGCTTTATGCCGGTGGGGAATGTACCTGCAGGCTGGCAGGATGTGCTGGCCCGGCTTGTTGCCAAACCTCCTGCTGCCGGAATGCCGGAGGGGCCGCAGGTGATGGGGATTCTGAACATCACGCCTGATAGCTTCAGTGATGGTGGGCGACATCACGAGGCCCTGCGTGCTGTGCAGGCAGGGCAGGCGCAGGTCTTCGCCGGGGCCAGTGTGCTGGATATTGGGGGGGAAAGCACGCGGCCCGGTGCGGCGGTTGTTACCCCTGAGCAGGAATGGGAGCGCATAGGCCCGGTGGTGCAGGGGCTGAAACAGCAGGTGCCGGAGGCGGTGTTGTCCATTGATACGCGCAATAGCGCCGTGATGGCGCAGGCGCTGGCAGCGGGCGCAGATGTGATTAACGATGTTTCGGCCCTCACGCATGATCCGGAAGCTCTACCGCTTCTGGCCGGAAAACAATGCGGTGTGGTGCTGATGCACATGCGCGGCACTCCGGCCACCATGACGCAGCATGCGGTGTATGAGGATGTTGCCTGTGATGTGGTGCGGGAACTGGGCGCACGGCTGACTACGGCGATAGAGGGCGGCATTGCGCCGGAGCGGCTGAGTGTGGACCCGGGTTTAGGCTTTGCAAAAAATACCGCGCAGGGTGTCACCTTACTCTGTCGCCTGCCGCTTCTGGCCAATCTGGGGTGTCGGGTGGTGCTGGGCATATCTCGTAAACGGATGATTGGTGAACTGACAGGTGTGCAGGACCCGGCAGGGCGGGATGCGGGCACGCAGGCAGCGTCGCTGGAAGGGGTGCCGCTGGGCCAGACTGTGCTGCGTGTGCATGCGGTGGAAGGCATGGTGCAGGCACTCCGTGTCTGGCAGCGCGTCCATACAGTCTGAAAAAAGACGTTTGTTTTCCAGCCTTACGGTTCCTTCTCGTCAAAAAGCGTTTTAGGGAAGAGGAAACAAAGATGCGTCCGCACGGTCATGACGGAAGAGTCAGGCCACCTGTCTGGGCGCAGACGCCACAAAACGAGATTGGACGAGGCAGATGAGACGTCTTTTTGGGACAGATGGCATTCGCGGGACCGCAAACATCGCGCCTATGACAGTCGATATTGCTCAGAAACTGGGGCAGGCGGCGGGCCTGCATTTTACTCGCGGAGAACACCGGCACAGTGTTCTGCTGGGCAAGGATACCCGGCTTTCCGGCTATATGATTGAAAGCGCTCTTGTGGCTGGCTTTCTCTCCGCGGGGATGGATGTCACGCTGGTTGGTCCGCTGCCGACTCCCGCTATTGCCATGCTGACGCGCTCTCTGCGCGCTGATCTGGGCGTCATGATTTCCGCTTCGCATAACCCGTTTGGCGATAATGGTATCAAACTGTTTGGCCCGGATGGGTTCAAGCTGTCTGACCAGAACGAAATCGACATTGAAAATCTGATGATGGCGGACCTTACGGGCCGCCTTGCCACCCCGCGTGAAATTGGCCGGGCCTCCCGCCTGAACGATGCCGCGGGCCGGTATGTGGAAAGTGCCAAAGCCTCCTTCCCGCGCAAGTTGCGGCTGGATGGCATGAAAATTGTGATCGACTGCGCCAATGGCTCCGCCTATCGCGTGGCTCCTACGGCTCTGTGGGAACTGGGTGCGGAGGTGATCCGCATTGGCTGCACGCCGGATGGTGTCAATATTAATGAGAAATGTGGGTCCACCCACCCCGAGGCCTTGTGTCAGGCCGTTGTGCAGCACGGTGCCCACCTTGGGATTGCGCTGGATGGTGATGCAGACCGCGTTCTAATTGCAGATGAAACCGGACGCCTGATTGACGGAGACCAGATTCTGGCCCTCATCGCGCAGTCCTGGGCGCGGGAAGGGCGGCTGGTCGGCCAGTCTGTGGTGGCGACCGTGATGTCCAACATGGGTCTGGAACGCTTCCTGAACACACTGGATGTCGGGCTGGAGCGCACGGCTGTGGGTGACCGCTACGTGGTGGAACGGATGCGGGAGCTTGGCAGTAATGTCGGCGGTGAGCAGTCTGGCCATATGGTGCTGACAGATTTTGCCACGACGGGAGATGGCCTGATTGCAGCCCTGCAGATTCTGGCGGTGCTGGTTGAAGATGGTCGTCCGGCCAGTGAAGTGTGTCGCCTTTTCAAACCCTTCCCGCAAAAGCTGAAAAACGTGCGCTTTAGCGGCACATGTCCGCTGGATGCGGATGTAGTGCAGGCAAGGCAGAAAGATGTGGAGACGATGCTTGCTGGTCGTGGTCGCCTTGTGTTGCGCAAAAGCGGTACGGAGCCGCTGGTGCGTGTGATGGCAGAAGCTGAAGATGCGGCTCTGGTTGATGATGTTGTTAACCAGATGTGCGAAGCCCTTGAGGCCGTAAACGTCCCTGCGTAACGCGTTGGAGCGTCTGATGAAACCTGACCAGAAAAACCCTGCGCGTATTCTTGCGATTGCCGGAAGTGATTCTGGTGGCGGTGCTGGAATTCAGGCCGATATCAAGACGATAACGGCGCTGGGTGGATACGCCATGACAGCCCTGACGGCTCTGACGGCACAAAATACGGAGGGGGTGCAGGCTATTTTGCCAGTGCCCCCGGAATTTTTGCGGCAGCAGATTCGCAGTGTGCTGGATGATCTGGGTGCTGATGCCATCAAGACCGGTATGCTGGGAGGCGCTGCGGAAATTCAGTGTGTCTGTAAAGAAATTTCCCTCTATCGCAACACGGTTTCTAATCTGCCTGTGGTGGTAGATCCTGTGATGGTTGCAAAAGGGGGTGCCAGTCTTCTGGCTGATGAGGCTTTGTCCTGCCTGAAAACACAGCTTTTCCCGCTGGCAACGGTTCTGACGCCAAATTTGCCGGAGGCCGAGAAGCTGACGGGCATGGAGCTTTCGTCGGTAGAAGACATGCGCCGAGCTGCGCAGATTTTGCGGGAGATGAATGGGGCTGCCGTGCTGGTTAAAGGCGGCCATCTGGCAGGCGATCTGCTGATTGATGTTTTGCTTGATGAGTGTGGGTTCACAGAATTTAGCGATACACGTATCGACACGCGGCACACGCATGGTACGGGGTGCACGCTGGCCAGCGCACTGGCCACCGGGCTGGCGCAAAAACTCCCGCTGCGCCGGGCGGTTGAGCTGGCCCGTCTTTATGTGCGGCAAGCGATCCTGACAGCACCGGGGTTCGGAGCTGGGGCGGGGCCACTTTGGCATGCGCACAGATGGTATAAAACAACCTGATATTTTAGAGTGATTTAAAAAAATTAGTCCCCGGCAGCCTGAAACTGTTGCTCTGGGATGGGGGCACGCATTGGGATTTCTGGCCTGGCAGGAAGGGAAAGAATTTTAGCCTCAGGGTCATTAAGGATATATCCTTTTCCCCAAACAGTAGAGATCAGGTGATCTGATGCCCCGGCAGCCTGAAGTTTTTTGCGAAGTTTACAGACAAAAACATCAATAATCTTCATATCTGGTTCATCACGACCTCCGTACAGGTGGTTCAGGAACGTTTCCTTGGTCTGAGCCACGCCTTTGCGCAGGACAAGAAGTTCAAGGATGGAAAATTCTTTGCATGTCAGATGTACTGGCTGGTCGTGAACCATCACAGTATGGCTGTTCAGATCCAGTTTGAGTTCAGCGACCTGAATGACTGGATGGGCAAACCCGCTGGAGCGGCGGAGGATGGCCTGAATCCGTGCGACAAGCTCTGCCGGGTCAAATGGTTTGGTCAGGTAATCATCTGCGCCCATGGAAAAAGCCCGGATTTTTGCTTCGGGCTGATCGAGTGACGAAAGAATGATGACGGGTGTTGAAATTTTCAATAACCGCAGAGAATTAACAACATTATAGCCATCCATGTCCGGCAGATGCAGATCAATTACCGCGATGCCGTAATCATAGTTTCGCAGCATCTCAATCGTATTCCGGCCAGAACGAGCCAGGTCTACTGAAAGACCTGCTTTCTTGAGGGTTGGTAAGAGCAGACGGGCTGACGTGGCTTTGTCTTCAGCAAACAGGATACGCATTGGGTTCCCCTCACACAGAGCGCGGTACACCTTAAGGTTGTATTAATTATCAATGAATCTATTTTTACGTGTTTTTTTTAGAAAGATAAACAGAGATTCATCTTATTTTGACTGGTTAGAGGTAAGGTATGCAACTGGAGCATGTTTTAGACACCATCCCATAAAAACAATCATAGGTTGAGGTGACTAAGATGATTTCCTATTTTCTTACTCTGAAAGGGTAAATTTTTTATGAACATAAAACAAAAAGTGATTTACTCAGAGAATTAACATAATTATTTCGTGTTTATTAAATAAATATTATAAACAAAAATAAGAAAATAAACGGGTTGTTTAAAGTGATGGAATAAATCAATTTTATTAAATTTGGTGAAAGATATGTATTTTATAAGTATAATATGAATTAAAAAATGCATCCCTGACGTATAGAGTATACGTCTGCTCACGTTCCCCTGTTAGCGGCCTTTTCGCGTTCGTCGTAATATGTGAGGAGGAGAAAAGCAGTTCGTGCTGGGGGCGGGATGACAGACACACAGATGGTTCTGAAAAATGAGCAGGCAACAGAGCAACTGGCCCGTGCGCTGGCCGCTTTGGCGCAACCGGGGGACGCGCTTTTGCTGACAGGCCCACTAGGCGCCGGAAAAAGCGTTTTTGCCCGCGCTTTCCTGCGCTGTTTTTGTGGGGATGACGCTCTGGAAGTGCCAAGTCCTACTTATACACTTGTACAAACCTATCAGGCGCCGGCCTGTGCCGTCTCGCATTTTGACCTCTGGCGTCTGGGAGGCCCGGATGAGTTGGAAGAGCTGGGCTGGGAGGATGCGCGGGAAGGCGTGGTTCTGGTGGAATGGCCTGAGCGTCTGGAAGATTTAACGCCGACAGAGGCCCTGCATGTTGGGTTTACAGTTGGGCCTGATGGGGTGCGCACGGTACACCTGCATGGTTGGAGCGACAGGGTGAATGGCGTCGCTCTCTCTGCCAGCCTTCCGGCCTGAAGGGTTTGACCATGAGTCTTGCGACAATCCCGGCGCATCTGCCGTTTCTCGATCAACTTGCTGCGCGCTGGCTTCAGGCTGCGGGGCATGACCCGGAGGCCGTGGGAGAAGGGACGATTATTCTGCCCGGTCGACGTGCGGCTCGTGGTCTGACAGAAGCATTCCTGCGGCAGATGGATGGCCGCGCCATGTTGCTGCCGCGTATTTTGCCCATCAGCGCGCTGGATGAAGCTGAACTGGGTCTGTCTTCCGGCCTGGGAGGAACCGCCGGGTTTGACCTGCCTCCTGCCGTGGCTGGTATGACGCGCCTTGCGGTACTGACGCGCCTAGTGTTGCAGGCGGAAGGGGCATTTGGCACCCGGCCAACGCTGGATCAGGCCTGGCCTTTGGCCAAAGCGCTGGCTGATCTGATGGATGAGGCAGAATGGGCGGATGTCGATCTGGCTACACGTTTGCCGGAAGCCGTTCAGGAAAATTTTGCGGAACACTGGCAGGTTATCCTGAAGTTTCTGGAAATCGTGACGCGCGCCTGGCCAGAATGGCTGGCGAGTCAGCAAGTGATGAATCCGGTCGCTCGTCAGGTCACGCTGCTCCGTGCGCAGGCGGGACTTTGGCAGGAACAGGCGACGCAGGGAGATAAAACACCAGTCTGGGCAGCTGGGTTTACAAATATCATGCCAGCAACGGCGGAAGCTTTGTGGGCAGTGATGGCCTGTCCGGGTGGTCGTGTGATTCTGCCCGGTCTGGATCTGGAGATGCCGGAAGAGACGTTTGTGCAGTTGCCGGATAGTCATCCGCAGGCAGGGTTAAGTCATCTTCTGGCCGCGCTGGATGTCGTGCGGGCCGATGTTGCACTCTGGGATGCTGAAGGAGGCTTCCCGGAACGGGCGCAGGTGCTCTCCCGTGCATTGCTGCCGGCATCGGCTTTGGAGGACTGGGCGAAGTCTGGCCCGGTCAATCTGGCGCATGTTACCCGGCTTGACGCAGCGGACCAGCAGGAAGAAGCTGTGGCTATTGCCATGATTTTGCGCAATGTGGTGGAAACACCCGGTAAGCGGGTAGCGCTTGTCACGCCGGATCGCGCCCTTGCTGCTCGCGTTGCGACGGAACTGTCCCGCTGGGGCGTGCTGGCGGATGATAGTGCTGGTGCTTCTTTAATTGAAACACCCGGTGCGGTGCTGCTGCGGCTTGTGGCGCAGATGATCGAGAACCGGTTTTCTCCGGTTTCTGTTTTATCTGTTTTGAAACATCCTTTGGTGGCGTGTGGTCTTTCCATGGGGGTGTGCCGTGCTTCAGCGCGTCTGTTGGAACGGATCGTGTTGCGCGGGCCGGCTCCTCCGCCCGGGTTTGCAGCTTTGCGGGCCGCAGTGACGGCTGTTTTGAAAGAGCACGAAAAGGATGAGCGCGCCTCAGCGCGCGCAGAGGGCGGGGCAGAAGCAGACCGGCCTTACGGGCCGGAGCCTCTGGAAACCTTTATGGACCGTCTGGCTTTTTGTCTGGAGCCAATTTTACCGTGGGATGGCTGGACTGCTAGTGTAAGCGACGGAGTGCCGGCGGATGATCCGGGGCTGGAAGCGTATGCAGACCCGGAAGAGAGGACGACTGAGGCGCAGACAGGGCCAGAGGGCGAGACGCCAGATTTCAGCCACCGGGGACCCGTGCCAGATTTATTGGCCTCCCTGATTGAGGCTGTTGAGCGGCTTGTCAAAACTGAAGAGGAGGACGCGGCAAAACGGCTATGGAGCGGGGAAGAAGGGAACGCGCTGGCGGGGCGTCTGACTGAATTGATGATGGCGTCTGATGTTCTTCCCCCTCAGCCGCCTGCAGTGTTGGACGGACTGTTAAGCGCTGTGCTGGCGGAAGACCGTGTGGCCGTGCGGCGTGGCGTGGAGCATGCCGCCTTGCATCCGCGTGTGTTAATCTGGGGTTTGTTCGAGGCTCGCTTGCAGACGGCGGATGTGGTTGTGCTGGGTGGACTTGCCGAAAATATCTGGCCCCCGGCGGCAGATGCCGGACCGTGGATGAGCCGCCCGATGCGCCAGCGTGTTGGTCTGCCCTCGCCAGAACAGGGAGTAGGGCAGGCTGCGCATGACTTTTTTGCCAGCGCGGCTGCGGCAGGGGAGGTAGTGTTGTCCTGCCCGCGTCGGCGGGACGGCGCACCCGTGGTGCCTGCCCGCTGGATTTCCCGGCTGGATGCGTTTTTATCCGGGCGTGGCCTGACGGTTCCGCCTCATTCGGCGCTGGAATGGTTGCAGGTGTTGGATCGGCCAGATGGCCCCGCGCAGCCTGTTGCTCCGCCTCGTCCTACGCCGCCTGTTGCTTTGCGTCCTCGCCGCTTAAGTGTGACTGAAATCGAAACATGGATGCGTGATCCATACGCCATTTATGCGCGCCATGTTTTGAAGCTTCAGCCGTTACCGGAACTGGAAGAAGCAGCTGATGCCTCGGATTATGGGATGATTGTGCATGAGGCGCTGGAGGACTGGTTCCGCACGCATGGCACAACATGGCCCCCGCAGGCGGAAGCTGGGTTGCAGGAGGCTTTCCGGAAAGCCTTAATCAAACACACGTTGCGTCCGGCGTTGCAGGCATGGTGGGAGCCACGGCTGATGCGCATTGCCTCATGGGTCGCGCATGCTGAATCCGCTTTGCGGGAGGAGACGGGAACGCCTGCGGTCATACGCACGGAGTCTCGTGGGCAAGTGGATATTCTGGATGCGCCGCAGGGCGCGTTCCGGCTGGTCGGGCGGGCCGACCGGATTGATTATGATGCGGAAGGCCGCGTAATTGTGCGGGATTACAAAACCGGTACGCTGCCGTCTGTGCGGGATGTCCGGTCCGGCTGGAGTCCTCAATTGCCCCTGGAAGCGGCAATGATTTTGCGAGGTGGCTTTTCCGGTTTGCCCGGGACAGCGGATATTGCCGGGCTGGTGTACTGGCGACTGACCGGGGGCGCTGACCCTGGCGAGGAAGTCGCGATCAAGCCGGAAGGGGACGTGTCTCTCACCGCCCTGGCGGAGCAGACATGGCAAAGCCTGCGGGAGCGCATCTGTGCGTATGACACCCCGGACCAGCCCTATCTCTCGCATCCGCATCCTGGTCGGGAACCGCGTTTTGCGGATTATGCGCGTCTGGCCCGTGTGCCGGAATGGAACACGGCACGGGTGGAGGATGAGGCATGAGTAGTATTAAAACCATGATAAAAAATCCTGCGTTTTCTGAAGCGATTGATCAGGCCAACCGCCAGCAGGCTCTGGCGTCTGACCCGACAGCGTCTGTATTTGTCTCGGCTTCTGCAGGGAGTGGTAAAACCAAACTGCTGATTGACCGCCTGCTGCGGCTGATGCTTCCTCGTCTTAATCCCGCAGGCGGAGATGTGCTTCCGGGCAGTCCTCCGGCCCGGATTTTGTGTCTGACCTTTACCAAGGCGGCTGCGGCGGAAATGGCAATCCGGCTCCAGACGCGCCTTGGCCGCTGGGTGACGTTGCCGGATGACGCACTGAACAAGGAATTGCAGGGGTTATCTGTTCCTTGCACTGTAGAAACCCGCAAGCGGGCTCGGGCTTTGTTTGCAGAAGTGCTGGATCTGCCGGGAGGGATGCGCATCGGCACTATTCACGCCTTTTGTCAGTCACTGCTGCGGCGCTTCCCGCTGGAAGCGGCCATGAACCCGCATTTTACCGTGATGGAAGAAACCGATGCCACACTGGCCTTGCAGGGCTGTGTGGAAACGGTGTTGGGCAATAGCCCGACAGAGAGTATCGCGCCTCTGGCCGGACAGATCAGCCTTGGGGATTTTGTTAATCTGGTCGGCGCCCTCCGGCATGATTCACGGGCGGAAGCTATTCGGGAGCGCGTGCTTAAACTGCCAGCTTTGCTGCCAACTCTTCTCTGCCGCGTGCTAGGGCTGCCGCAAGGGGCGTTAAAGGGGAGTGATGCCGCGCAAATTCGTGACGCCTGCACGGATTTTCCGGGTGAGGAGCGTTTGCGTGCGCATATTCCCACATTGGTGGAAAAAGGCACAGAGGCCGTTAAAGCAACGGCCTATCGTCTTTTGGACTGGCTGGCGTTACCGCCGCCAGAACGGGCTGCGCAATGGGATGAGTGGCGGAACGCTCTGCTCACAAAGGATGGAAAACCGCGCAAACGGGGTTTGATTACCACAAAACTTGCGAATGATTATGCCGATCTGGCGACGGCTCTTGAGCGCGAAGCCGCACGGATTCTGGAGGTGGAAGAAGCCTTACGGGCCAGACGGCTGGCACGGCTTGGTCTGGCGCTGCTGAAAACGGCGGCTCCGGTTGCGGCTTTGTATGACATCCGCAAAAGTCAGCGTGGCCTTGTGGAGTATGATGATCTTATCCGCCGGACACTCGGCCTTTTGCAACAACCGGGTGCGGCTTGGGTGCTGTATAAACTGGATGGCGGGATTGACCACCTGCTGCTGGATGAGGTGCAGGATACGTCACGCGAACAATGGCGCATTGCGGGTGACCTGACGGCAGAGTTTTTTGCTGGAGAAGGTACGCATACGCAGGAGCAAGGCCCACGTACCGTCTTTGCTGTGGGCGATTATAAACAGTCTATCTACGGTTTTCAGGGGGCTGATCCGGAATCTTTTCGTCTGTGGCGTCGGGAATTCAAAAACCGCGCGGCTTTTGCCTCTCTGCCGTGGCAGGAACCGGACCTGACCGTGTCTTTCCGCTCTACTGCTCCCGTTCTGGCGCTGGTCGATGCGGTATTTTCCGTGCCGGATGCCGCGCGAGGTGTGGCGGAAGAAGATGGCCGGGCTATGCGACACCTTACGGCCCGTCCGGGTGAAGGGGGGCGCGTGGAACTGTGGCCTCTGGCGGAGGCGCAAACGAATGAGGAAGACGCCCTCAGCCCGTGGGAGCCTCCCACGGCCAACACCACGCGCCAGAACCCGCAGCAGAAATTAGCTGATACACTCGCACGTTTTATCGCGCGGCAAATCAGCACACCGCCGGAAGAGGGCGTAGCGCCGTTAACGCCGGGAGATGTGCTGGTGCTGGTGCCGCGTCGGTCCTCGTTTGTCACGGCGCTAATTCGCGCTCTGAAAACAGAAAATGTGCCGGTGGCGACTCTGGTGCGTACAGGGCTGGCCGATCAGCTTGCTGTGCAGGACCTCATGGCGTTGTGCGGCGCGCTGCTGCTGCCGCAGGATGATCTGACATTGGCCTGTGTGCTGACGTCGCCTCTGGGTGGTCTCTCGGATGAGAGCCTGATGGTGCTGGCGACCGGGCGTGGCAAGGCAGAGCCGCTCTGGTCCGCCTTGCGGGAGCATCATGCGGAGCGTCCAGACTGGACGGTGGCCTGGCAGATGCTGGATGGCCTGTTCCGGCGGGTCGACTACCTGACGCCGCATGAGCTGTTGTCCGAGGCTCTGGGCCGGTCTGGTGGTCGCGCGCGGCTGCGGGCGCGTCTGGGGCCGGAGGCTGCCGAGTCGATTGATGAACTGCTTTCAGCGGCTTTGCGCTATCAGGATATGCATCCGCCCTCTCTGCAGGGCTTTCTGCACTGGTTGCGTAATTCCGAAGAAACAGTGAAGCGCGAGGCCGAAGCCGGAGGCGATGCGGTGCGCGTCATGACCGCGCATGGGGCCAAGGGGTTGCAGGCCCGTCTGGTCATTCTGCCCGACACGGTGGGGACACCCCGGTTCGAGGATCGTCTTTTCTGGGTGAAGGACGAGCCAACCGGGCTGGACGTGCCGCTTTATGTGCCACGCGGTGCGCTGGCCGTGAGTGTGACGCAAAAACTGCGGGCGGCCATGCAGGCCAGCGCGATCGAGGAATATAATCGTCTGCTCTATGTGGCGCTGACCCGGGCTGCGGAGCGTCTGGTCGTCTGCGGCTGGAAGCCGGGGCGCGTGGTGCCACCGGAAAGCTGGTATGAGCGGTGCCGGAAGGGGTTTGAAGTCGTTGGCGCAGTCCCGCAGGAGTGGGATGCTGGTGGCTGGACGGGCGAAATGCTGGTGCTGGAGGAAAAGCGCCAGCGGCATGGTCCGCAAGAAGGCCAGAAAGATCAGTCGGCCAGTTCGCGACCTGTTGCAGTCGCTCCACCTGCTCTGCCCGCATGGCTGGGGCATGCCCCGACATGGCAGGGCAGGCCGCCGGTGCCGGATGCGCCGCTGGCCCGGCCTCTCGCGCCCAGCCGCCCGGATGATGCCATGCTGGGGCCGCTGCCCCCGGTGCGTTCCCCGCTGGATGTGGCCACGGTCACGCCCGCTGCGGCGCGTGAGGCGGCCTTCCGGCGCGGCACACTGGTCCATGCGCTCTTGCAATATCTGCCAGCCTACCCGCAGGCCCAGCAGGCCGGGATGGCTCATGCCTGGCTGAGTCGGCCAGCCAGCGGACTGAAGCCTGAGGAGGCCGCAGCCTTGGCGGAACAGGTGCTGGGTGTGCTGGCCTTGCCGGATCTGGCGCCTTTGTTCTCCCCACAAGCGCGGGCCGAGCAGCGTCTGGCCGGTGTGGCTGGTGGCCAGGTGATTGTGGGGCAGGTGGACCGCATGATGCTGCTGCCGGACAAGGTGCTGGTGTGTGACTTCAAAACCGGGCGGCATACGCCGCGCACGGTGCAGGCTACGCCGGTGCTCTATCTGCGCCAGATGTCGGCCTACCGCGCTTTGTTGCAGGGGCTGTACCCCGATAAACCCGTGCGGTGCGTGCTGGTCTGGACGGAAGGGCCACGCGCGGATGTGCTGCCGGATGCCTTGCTGGACCTGCATGCGCCGGGGGGGGGCTCATACAGCGCATCTTGACCGGATGCGCTGGCCCCTTAAGTGTAGAGGGATACAGAAGTGGATGGGGAACCGTTTGCACGCAGCTGGGTTTGGCCCTGCACGACGCACCTGCGTGATCCGTCCCTTAAACCAAGGAAGAGACAATCCATGAGTGAACATACACGTGCTGTTACAGATTCCAGCTTTGATGCCGATGTGCTCAAGGCCTCTGGTCTGGTGCTGGTTGATTTCTGGGCAGAATGGTGCGGCCCGTGCAAGATGATCGGCCCGGCGCTGGAAGAACTCGGCAAGGACTTTGCTGGCAAGCTGACGGTCGCCAAGATCAATATCGATGATAACCCGGTCTCTCCCAACACGTACGGCGTGCGCAGCATCCCGACCCTGATGCTGGTGCGTGATGGTCAGGTGCTGGACACCAAGGTGGGTGCGCTGCCCAAAAGCCAGCTGAAAGCCTGGGTTGAAGGCGCTCTGTAAGGCGCGTCTCCCAGTCTGACGCTTCGTCCTGCCGGGCCATAATGCTTGGCAGGACGGCGCAAGCAGCGTAAGGCACGCTGCAACAGGGCTATGTTCCCATTTTTTGATTTATCGCAGTTGCAGGGTTCAAAATGAGCTGGATCACCGAATACGTCCGTCCCAAAATTCGCGGCCTGCTGCGTCGTGACGTGCCGGATAATCTGTGGACCAACTGCGAGTCCTGTAGTCAGATGGTTCTGACCAAGGAACTGCACCGCAACCTGAATGTGTGCCCCCATTGTGGACACCACATGAAAGCGCCGGTAGCCGACCGTCTGGCGTGGACGTTTGATAACGGGGAATGCACCCGGATCGAACTGCCCCCCGCCCCGGTGGACCCGCTGGGCTTCCGTGATCAGAAAAAATATACCGACCGCCTGAAAGACGCTCGCGCCAAGAGCCATCTGGATGAATCCCTGATTGTCGCGCACGGCACCATAGGTGGCCACCCGAGCGTTGTAGGTGTCATGGCGTTTGAGTTCATGGCAGGCACCATGGGCGCGGCGTTTGGCGAGCGCTTTGTGGCTGCTGCCCGTCTGGCGGTTCTGCAAAAATCTCCGCTGGTCATTTTCACGGCGTCGGGCGGCGCGCGTATGCAGGAAGGTGCGATCAGCCTGATGCAGATGCCTCGCACCACCATTGGTGTGCAGATGCTCAAAGAAGCGGGTCTGCCTTATATTGTGGTGTTTACGAACCCGACCACGGGCGGCGTAACGGCTTCCTTCGCCATGCTGGGTGATGTGCAGATTGCTGAGCCCAACGCCCTGATTGGCTTTGCGGGTCCGCGTGTGATTGAAGATACCGTGCGTGAAAAGCTGCCTGAAGGCTTCCAGCGGTCTGAATATCTGCTGGACCACGGCATGCTGGACATGGTGGTCAAACGCAAGGATATGCGGGAAACGCTGGCCCGTCTTATTGGCCTGCTGATGCGCGCGCCCGTGACGCCGGAAGGCGATAAGGTTGCGCCCACACCTGCCGCTACGGTTATACCGGATGCCGCTCCTGCGGCCCCCGCTGCCTGAGCGTCTGACGCGTGACATCCTCTTCTGGCGGCTCTGCGCTGACAACTGAGTTTTCTGGCCGCACCGGAGAAGTGCTGGAACGGCTGAACAGCCTTTACCCGGCGTTGATCGATCTCTCGCTGGGGCGGCTGGAAACCCTGCTGGGCAAGCTGGGCCACCCGGAAGACAAATTGCCGCCCGTTATCCATGTGGCGGGTACCAACGGCAAAGGCAGCACCTGTGCCACGCTGCGCGCCATTGGCGAGGCAGCAGGCTGGCGCGTGCATGTGATGACCTCACCGCATCTGGTGGATGTGACGGAGCGTTTCCGCATTGCTGGCAAGCTGGTGAGCGAGGCAGAACTGGTCGCGACACTGGAAGAGATTGAGACGGTGAATGCAGGCGCGCCTATCACCGTGTTTGAGGTGCTGACGGCAGCTGGCTTCCTGCTGTTCTCGCGCCACCCGGCGGAACTGGCCATTATCGAGGTTGGTCTGGGTGGCCGGTGTGATGCCACCAATGTGCTGAAGCACCCGGCAGCCTGCATCGTCACCTCTGTTTCTATGGATCATGAAGCGTTTCTGGGGAACACGCTGGAAGCGATTGCTGCGGAAAAAGCCGGTATTTTCAAACCCGGTGTGCCTGCTGTAACCGGCGCGCAGCCGGATGCCGTGCGGCGTGTGCTGGAAGCGGAGGCCCGCAAGGTGGGCGCGCCGCTCGCCTGCCGTGGTGAGGCCTGGCAGATTGCCCCGGCATCTTCTGCTGGTGTGTCTGCGCCGGATGGCAGCCTGATTTTTACCGATTCACGGGGCACACTGACGCTGCCAGCCCCCGCTCTGACGGGCCCATGGCAGATGGAAAATGCCGGTCTGGCTGTGGAGGCTCTGCGTGTTTCTGGTCTGAGCGTGCCGGACGCTGGCTGGCAGGGCGTGGGTAAAGTCTCATGGCCTGCACGCATGCAGCGCCTGCACGGCAAACTGGCGGAAAGCCTGCCCGCAGGTTGGGAACTATGGCTGGACGGTGGGCACAATCCCGGCGCGGGCCATGCGCTTGCGCAGGAATTGCAGAAGTGGGGCGATGAACCCCTGCACCTGCTCGTGGGCATGAAACAGACTAAGGATGCCACGGGCTTTCTGAACCCGGTTTTGCCTTATGCCACTACCCTGTGGGCCATTAGTGAGCCCACGCAGCATCTGGCTCTGCCGGTAGAAGCGATTGTCGAGGCTTCCGCAGGCAAGGCGCAGGTTGGCCCCACGCTGGTCAAAGCTTTGGAGGGTCTCAAGGCCCAGTCAGACGGTAAACCCGCCCGCGTGCTGATTTGCGGCAGCCTGTATCTGGCTGGTGTAGCGCTGACGCAGGATGGCTGGACGCCGGGCGTTTAAGCACTGGCCTATCGGCTGATAGATATTGTGATGGATATTTTTTAGTCTGATCTTATTTTCCCTGCCAGATCTCTGACTGATATTATGGTATCCTTGTTGCACACAAATGTATTTAAGGATCCATCGTTGCTTGTGGAAAATTATGTTATAAATCTGAAGTCCAGACCAGACCGGCTGGAAGTTTTCAAACAAAAAAATTTCAAGAACTTTGATAGAATAAAAATATTTGAAGCTTATGACGGAAAAGAAGTTTCTCGCACAGCATTGGTTGAAGAGAATTTTATTTTAGAAGAAAATACCTATCAAGAAACGGCATTAGCTGTGGCTTTATCGCATGTGCATTTATGGAAAATGTGCGTTGAAACTAATCAAATAATAACAGTAATTGAAGATGATGTGGTTTTAGAAGATGATTTTTTTAAGATACAGGAGGATTTAATAAGAATAAATTCTGATTTTGATATTATGCTTTTTGGCTTTAATGCTGATTGGCCTCTGGAAGTTTCTTTCGGAAATGGTCTCCCAAAATCAACAATATTGTTTGAAGCACAGCCAGAGGAGTTTTTTAAAACTAAAACGTACTCTACACCAAAGTTGGAGGCGTTTGCTGGTTGCTGTTGTTATGCGATTACGCCAAGGGGCGCAAAAATATTTTTAGAGACCATACTGCCGCTCGGAGGGGGCTATTATCCGTTACGAGTGTTTAAAGCACCTTATGGAGGCGATTTTACGAAGGCAGAATGGTGCAACTCAGGCGTCGATGTTGCCATGAGTATGTGTCTGCAAAATATGATAGCTAAGGTCTGCTTGCCGCCCATCGCAATTCCGGCAAATAACTGGGCCGATTCCTCCTTTGAGAGAAAAGGGCATTCAGTGTACTGATCGGATGAAAATTCCTATCAGAATGCGCACGGGAGTATCGCGTAAAGCATCCGGAAGGATGGCTGAAGAGCCTGCTAAATTATGGGAAAAAATGGTGCCCCCATTCAGATTTGAACTGAAGACCTACCGCTTACAAGGCGGTTGCTCTACCACTGAGCTATAAGGGCACAGCACGTTACGTGCAGGGGAGGATTAAAACTGTAAAACATGCGGCGCGTCAAGATCCGG
Organism: Acetobacter malorum; assembly: GCF_002153605.1. Taxonomy (GTDB): domain Bacteria; phylum Pseudomonadota; class Alphaproteobacteria; order Acetobacterales; family Acetobacteraceae; genus Acetobacter; species Acetobacter malorum_A. The sequence continues at coordinate 149,688 of NZ_JOPG01000018.1, forward strand.
TTTTCGATCTTCCGGCAGTTTTTTGGTTGTGCGGATATTGCATCGAACCACACGCTGGCGCATCTAGTCGCTTATGTCGCACTCTGCCTCAGCATCTTTGCCAGCACTCTCTCTGCACGATAGTCAGCGCCGCGCGACCGTGCCGTTCACGCCGCTCGATCCGCAGCACGTGAAAGTCTATTATTGTGGGCCTACGGTCTATGATCTGGCCCATATCGGTAACCTGCGCGCCATGCTGACGGCAGACGTGCTGGTGCGGTTCCTGCGCCATGCCTATCCGCGTGTGACCTTTGTGCGCAACATCACGGATGTGGATGACAAGATCACCGCCCGCGCCCGCGCCAACGGGGAAGATATTGGCTCCCTGACGCAGCGCACCACGGAAGAATTTCATCAGGATCTGGCCGCCATGAACGTGCTGCCGCCGGATATTGAACCGCGCGCTACGCATAATATTGGCGAGATGCAGGCCCTGATTGCCCGCTTGATTGAAAATGGCCACGCCTATGAGGCTGATGGCCACGTGCTGTTCTCGGTCGCGTCTTTTCCGTCCTACGGTGCGCTGTCTGGCCGGGACCCGGAAGATCTGGTGGCCGGTGCCCGTGTGGAAGTGGCGGGTTACAAGAAGGACCCGGGTGACTTCGTGCTCTGGAAACCCTCCGATGCCGACCAGCCGGGCTGGGAAAGCCCGTGGGGCCGGGGGCGTCCGGGCTGGCATATTGAATGCTCGGCCATGTCGCACCGTTATCTGGGGGAAAGCTTTGACATTCACGGTGGTGGGTCGGATCTGCTCTTTCCCCACCATGAGAATGAGCGCGCCCAGAGCCTGTGCTGCTTCCCGCAGGGCAAGTTCGCCAATTACTGGGTGCATAATGCCATGCTTCTCGTTGAAGGCGAGAAGATGTCCAAATCACTCGGCAACTTCCTGACGATTCGGGATGTGTTGAAACAGGCTTCGGCGGAGGCCCTGCGTCTGCTGCTGCTGGGGGCGCACTATCGCTCTACATTGAATTATACGCAGGCTGGCTTGCAGGAATCCCGTAAGGTGCTGGACCGCTTCTACCGTGCTTTAGCCGCAGGCCCTGTGCCGGAGGTTGCTCCGTCAGAAGCGGTCATGAAGGCGCTGGCGGAAGATCTGAATACGCCGATGGCGATTGCTGAACTGCATGCTCTGGCCGGTCAGGCCCTGGCGGGTGACAGACAGGCCGCCGGGGCTCTGAAGGCTGGTGCTGGCATGCTGGGGCTTTTGCAGGAAGACCCGGAAAAATGGTTCAAGGGCGACAGTTCTGATGAGGACGCCGAAATTGACGCCCTGATTGCCGAGCGCGCAGCCGCCAAGAAGGCCCGTGATTTTGCAAAGGCAGATGCCTTGCGTGACCAGCTACAGGGGCAGGGCATTGTGCTTGAAGATACGAAAGACGGCACCATTTGGAGGCGCGCATGACCGGGCGTGACGGCGGGGCACCGCTGGAGCCTGTTGGCAACACGCCGGTTGTGATTCTGGTCCGTCCGCAGCTTGCGGAAAATATTGGCACCACGGCCCGCGCCATGGCCAATGGCGGACTGTTTCATCTCCGGCTTGTCAGCCCGCGCGATGGCTGGCCGCAAGACCGGGCCTGGCGCACAGCTTCTGGCGCGGACCGGATTCTGGAAGCCGCCACAGTTCATGAGACCGTGGATGACGCCATTGCTGACCTGCACCACGTTTTCGCCACCTGTCCGCGTCCGCGCCATATCGTCAAAACAGTGATGACGGCGCGGGGTGGGGCAGCGGAATTACGCGCTGCCACCAATCGGGGGCTGAAAGTCGGTCTGCTGTTCGGGCCGGAACGCGCCGGGCTGGATAATGAGGACATGGCGCGGGCCGATGCGCTTATTCGCTATCCGCTAAACCCGGCCTTCATGTCGCTCAATCTGGCACAAGCCGTCATGATCATGGCGTATGAATGGTGGATGGCGGAAGATCAGACCGCGCCGCGCGAACTGATGACCAACGAGACCCACGTCGCCACCAAAGGCGAATTGGAAAACTTCATGGGGCATCTGATCCGCGAGCTGGATGAGTGCGGTTTTCTGCATAACGAGCAGAAACGCCCCGGCATGGTTCGCAATCTGCGGCACTTTTTTACACGTGGGGAAGTGACGGAGCAGGAGCTGCGCACACTGCATGGCGTGGTGCGGGAACTAGCGCACCCGCGCAGAAAATAACGCACGGCGGGAAAGCTCTTTAATCCTTCAGACCGCTATATACCCGTCTTAGTGCGGTCTGGCAGGTGCGGGGCAGACCTGCGGTCAATCTGCCCCGGCACAAGGAAATCAGTCAGCAGCCAGCGGCATGTTGCGGTGCGCCATGGCTGTCGTCACGTGGTCTTCCAGAGCAGCCGTCACTTTGTCCGCCTGTTTGGCAAAGATATGGTCTGCATCGGGGAACACGCGGTAATCCACCGTTACACCCTTCTGGGTGTTTAGCTTGTCCACCAGTTTATGGATGGCGGGTTCCGGAGCCATGTCATCCTTGCCGCCTGCAATCATCAGGCCGCCACAGGGGCACGGTGCCAGAAAGCCAAAATCATAATAGGTGGCCGGGGGTGCAACGCTGATCCAGCCGGTAATTTCCGGGCGGCGCATCAGCAACTGCATGCCCACAAAAGCCCCGAAGGAGTAGCCGGCAATCCACAGACCGCTGGCATTCGGGTTGACCATCTGCATCCAGTCCAGAGCGGCGGCGGCATCGGAAATTTCACCAATCCCGCCGTCATACCGGCCCTGAGACCGCCCGACACCACGGGAATTGTAACGCATGACCGAAAAGCCCATTTTTTCAAAGGACCGGTACATAGCGTAGGTAATGCGGTTGTTCATTGTGCCGCCGTGCAGCGGGTGCGGGTGCAGCACCAGCGCCAGGGGAGCATTGGGCTGGTTGGAATGGTGGTAACGCCCTTCAAGACGCCCGTCCGGGCCGGCAAACATAACCTCAGGCATTCGGGTTCCGCATGGTTTTGAAATGCGTCCGTGGGCATGACGCATCCCGGTTTGGCAGATGCTCCGGCAAGCGGCGATGCCACGCTACAAGCCGGTGCGGGCGGGGCAGAGGGCCCGCAAAACTTTTAAAAACAGGCCACCCACCGCCGCAGGCTGGAAAGATGCGGCTGAGAAAGGTCTGTTATGGACATGGTATCATGCAGGAGGCAGGAAAAGGGGTGAGACGCAAAATCCAGGATTGACCTTGCTGCTGGCAGGGGCATACTGCTCCTGTGTTGTCTTGTGGCCACCAAAGACACCGGAAAACAGACGCTCCATGCTGGCCCCACCTTGCTGCACTGTATGGTATTAACCATGTGCCCTTCTATAAGGGGTGTGCAGTCATAATTTCCACATAAATCGTTCTAATGGCTGTTTTGTGCCCCTTGCAGGGGAAAGCACGGACAATTGAAAAGAAATGGGCAGCAGGAAAAACGTGGTGGGACGGTCGCAGGGGCTGGCCGGAAAGAGGAGCTGGGTATGAGTCTCTGGGCGCGCAGCGCGGGTGAGACGCCGCGCATAATTTATCTGGACGCAAACGCCACGGAACCGCTGCGGCCAGAAGCGCGGGAGGCCATGCTTGCAGCGGCTGATCTGACGGGCAATCCGTCCTCCGTGCATCGGGCCGGGCGTATGGCGCGGGCTATGCTGGAAGAGGTGCGGGATCAGGTTGCAAAAACCCTCGGTGTTGCGCCGCTAAATTGTATTTTTACGTCCGGCGGCACGGAGGCCAATGTGCTGGCCATGCACGGGCTGGGGCAGGGCAGGCGTTTTCTGGTGGGGCAGACGGAGCATGATGCTGTGCGCAAGGGCGTACCAGCAGGCGCACCGCTGACGTGGTTGCCGGTTGAGGGTAGCGGTCAGGTGCGGCTGGATGTGCTGGAAGCCGAACTAGCGCAGGATGGTCCACCCGCTTTTGTCTGCCTGATGCTGGCGAATAACGAGACCGGTGTTCTGCACCCCATGGCGGAGGTTGTGCGCCTTTGTCAGGCGTATGGCGCGCATTTGCATGTGGATGCCGTGCAGGCGGCAGGGCGTATGGCGCTGTGTGTTGAAGAGATGGGCATGGATAGCCTCGCCTTGTCTGGCCACAAAATGGGTGGGCCGAAAGGGGCAGGGGCACTGCTGCTACGTGGTCCGGCTCCCGCGCGTCTGGAGCCGTTGTTTGAGGGCGGCGGCCAGGAACAGGGCCGCCGGGGCGGTACACCACCTTTGCCGGCACTCGCCGGTCTTGCGGCTGCTTTGCAGGCGTCTCTGGCCCAGCCAGCTCAGCCGCTGGCGGTGTTGCGGGACAAGCTGGAACAGGCGGCGGTTGCCGCAGGTGCAGTGGTGAGTGGTGGCACGGCACCCCGGCTGGCAAACACCACCAATCTGTCTTTGCCGGGGCGCAGAGCGCAGGGGCAGCTGATGCGGCTGGATCTGGATGGCGTGTGTGTGTCCGCCGGGTCGGCCTGCTCATCGGGTAAGGTTGCGGTCTCTCATGTGCTGGACGCTATGGGGCTGGGGGATCTGGCAGGGCAGGCTATTCGTGTGTCGCTGCCCTGGAATGTGACGGAAAGCGATATAGATCAGTTTATCCGGACTTACAGGGCCATGGCGCAAAGTGCTGTGCCCACTATTGCGGGCTAACCAAAAAGGGGAGGACATGGACGAGCTTTATTTCGATCATGCGGCGACCACCCCGTGTGACCCGCGCGTGCGGGCTGTGATGCTGACCGCTCTTGAAGAAGAGAACGGGAATCCGCACAGCAGCACCCATGAGTCGGGCCGTAAAGCTGCGGCGCTGGTGGAAACGGCGCGGGCAGAAGTTGCAGCGCTCATTGGGGCCGACCCACGTGAGGTTATTTTCACGTCCGGCGCGACTGAAGCCAATAATCTGGCCATCAAGGGGGCAGCCCGCCATCTGGCCGCACTGGGCAGCCCGCGCCGTCGGGTGATTACCGTTGCGACCGAACATAAATGCGTTCTGGAAAGCGTGCGGGATCTGGCTCAGGAAGGATTCGAGCCGGTTATTCTGCCAGTAGACGCCAATGGGCTGCTGGACCCGGCTGTTTTGCACAAGGCGCTGGAGGTGCCGACCGCGCTGGTCTCCATTATGGCAGCCAATAACGAGACAGGCGTGTTGCAGGATTTTGCAACGCTTGCCCCGCTGGTGGAGCAGGCTGGGGCTTTCCTGCATTCTGACCTTGCGCAGGCTGCGGGGAAAATTCCCGTGGATGTGCGGCGCATGGGTCTGGCTCTGGGGTCCATTTCCTCACACAAGCTCTATGGACCCAAAGGGGCCGGGGCGTTGTTTGTCCGCCGTCGCCCACGGGTGCGGCTGCAACCCCTGTTTTCTGGTGGTGGGCAGGAACGTGGGCTGCGGTCTGGCACATTGCCGGGCTTTCTGCTGGCCGGATTCGGGGAGGCGTGCCGGATTGCGCAGGCAGAACAGGAGATAGACGCTGAACATCTCGCGCATCTGCGGAACGTGTTTCTGGCGTGCGTGAAACAGAGGCTGCCGGGGGTTGTGGTCAATGCCGCAAGCGCGCCACGTCTGCCGGGTTTGTTTAGTCTGCGTCTGCCGGAAGGCCTGAAGGCGCTGGACGTGATTGCCGCCATGCCGGGGCTCGCGGTGTCTCTGGGCTCGGCCTGTTCTTCAGCGGAAATCGCCCCATCTTATGTGCTGGAGGCGATGGGGCTAGGGCGTGATGAGGCCGGAAGAAGCTTGCGTCTGTCCCCCGGACGTTTTACCTCAGCCGCCGAGGCGGAGCGCGCGGCGGAGAGGCTGGTGCAGGCCGCCATGACAAAGACAGCCTTGGCAGGATAAAAAACGAATGCCCCAGATGACGTTTGTTGAACAGGACGGAACCGAACGCACGGTTGATGCACCGCTCGGCCTTTCTGTGCTTGAAATTGCCCACAAGCATGGCATTGATCTTGAGGGAGCCTGTGAAGGTTCTCTGGCCTGCGCGACCTGCCATGTGGTTGTAGACCCGTCCTGGGCACCTAAGCTGGCTGCCGCCACGGATGATGAAGAAGATATGCTGGATCTGGCCTTTGGTCTGGAAAAGACCTCCCGCCTTGGGTGCCAGATTGTCATGACCGAAGCACTGGATGGTCTGGTTGTGCGCCTGCCGCGCACGGCCTGAACACTATTTACAGAGAATAAAGGGGACGCGCCGATGCGCATTCTTGTGGCCATGTCCGGGGGGGTGGACAGTTCCGTGGTTGCCGCCCGCCTTCAGGCAGAAGGGCACGAGGTAATCGGGGCGACCCTTCAGCTTTATGATTCCCGCGGTGCGGCCAAAAAAGGCGCCTGCTGTGCCGGGCAGGACATCCGTGATGCCCGTGCCGTGGCCGACCGTCTGGGTTTCCCGCATTACGTGATTGATGCGGAACGCCGATTTAAGGACAGTGTGATCGAGCGGTTTGCCGATGCTTATGCGGCAGGCGAGACGCCGGTGCCCTGTGTGGCCTGCAATCAGGGCGTGAAATTTACTGACCTCTTGGGGCTGGCGAAGGAAATCGGGGCTGATGCCATGGCCACCGGGCACTATGTGCGCCGTGTGGAAGGCCCGAACGGACCTGAGCTGCATCGCCCGGTTGATGAGGCGCGGGACCAGTCATGGTTCCTGTTCGCCACCACGCGGGAGCAGCTGGACTTTTTGCGCTTCCCGCTGGGCGATATGCCGGACAAGGCCGCCGTGCGTGAGGAAGCTGAACGGTTTGGGCTGGTTGTGGCGGGTAAGCCCGACAGTCAGGATCTCTGCTTTGTCAGCGATGGGTCCTACGTGGATCTCGTGGAAAAAATGCACCCCGAGATGGCTGGTCCTGGCGAGATTGTGGATGGTTCCGGTCGCGTTGTCGGCCAGCATGAAGGCGTGATGCGCTTTACCGTCGGGCAGAGCAAACGGCTGGGCAACGCGGCCCGGCTGGATGGTGAGCGCCAGATGGTGGTGGGCGTGGAACCGGGTCGCAAGCGTGTGGTGATTGGCCCGCGTGAGGGCTCTTATGTCAGCACCCTTTCCGTGCGGGATGTGAACTGGCTGGTGGATGCCCCGCCGGAAGGTCTGGTCTGCCGTGTGCAGATGCGTGCGCGGGAAGAACCTCGCCCGGCTCGTGTTGTGCCGACTGCGGAGGGCGCGACTGTTCTGCTGGAAGAACCGGCCATGCCTGCCCCCGGTCAGGCCTGTGTGTTTTATGATGGCAGCCGCATTCTGGGCGGCGGCTTTATCCGCCGGGCGGAGGCAACGTCGGCGGCCTGAAGGAGAGAAAAGATGGCAGACGGACGGCTCGTTATTGGAACGCAGCGCTATTCTTCATGGTCTCTGCGGGGCTGGCTCTCGGTCCGGCTGGCCGGGCTGAATGTCGATATTGATGTCATCCCTCTGGCCGGTGGCGGCAAGACGACAGCACTCAAAACCCTCTCCCCCAACGGCTGTGTGCCGTATCTGGAACATCATGGCGCTGTGATATGGGACTCGCTCTCTATTGCAGAATATTGTGCGGAACAGGACCCCGACCTGTGGCCTGCTGACCGCTGCGCCCGTGCTGTGGCCCGCTCCATTTCTGCGGAAATGCATTCCGGTTTCCGCGCTGTGCGCGCCGCTCTCTCCATGAATCTGGGCCGCGATAAACGTCCGCCTGCGGCCGGGTTTGATGAAGACGTGTTGAAAGATATTGCCCGCATTGATGCCCTCTGGACCGATGCGCGTACCCGTTTTGGGCAGGACGGCGCGTTTCTCTTTGGGGCGGACTTTGGCAATGCTGATGCCATGTATGCTCCTATCGTGGCACGCTTCCTGTCCTACGATGTGTCCGGCCTTTCTGACGTTTCCCGCGACTATATGGAGGCTGTGCGCCAGCATCCGCTGATGCAGGAATGGTATGATCAGGCCGCGCAGGAACCCAAAGACTGGTATCTGGACGTTTATGAATCTCTGGCCTGATCGGGGTCGTTTTTCCGTGCAGTGCTTCCAGATATGATGGCGCTTCCCGGCGAAGGCCAGCCTGCGGCTCCCACACCGAAGGAAGCCGCCGGGGGAAGAGGCGCGCAAGGCCCACAGTCAGCGTTACGCGTTCTGACGGTGCTGACCCCCAGAGAACGCTTTGCCCCCGGTGAGGCCGGAGCCATTGCGCTGCTAGTGCGGCGCATGGCGAGCAGTGCGGAAACCGTCGTGGGCCTTGCACCCACCGGCCAGCCATTCGCTGGCGTGCGGTTTGTGCCTGTGGTGCCAGTCTTTCGCCCTTTCAGCCGTATTCAGCGTTATGCCGCAGGCGTTGCGCGCGTAGCCCGGTCTGTCCGGCCTGATCTGATTGAAGTTCATAACCGGCCCGATGTTGCGTTGGCCTTGCGCAAAGCCTGCCCCGGCCTGCCAATTGTGCTGGTGTTGCATAATGACCCCTGCGGCATGCGGCGTGCCCGCACGGCAGCGGAGCGTGAGCATCTGGGGCAGGCTGTGGCCGTAGTCGCTGTGTCAGAATGGGTGCGCGGCCGTTTTATCAGTCAGGGCGTGACGTCCTGCGTGCGGGTGCTGCCCAATAGTCTGGATCTTTCTGCTTTGCCGCCACCTGCGGAGCAGCGTGACCCGGTGCTGCTGTTTGCCGGACGCATTGTGGCGGATAAAGGGGCGGATGCCTTTGTGGCGGCCTGTGCGCGTGTGTTGCCTCGCCATACAGGCTGGCGTGCCGAGATGATTGGCGCAGATCGCTTCGGTCCCGACTCGCCTGACACACCATTTCTCAACGCTTTACGTCCGCAAGCGGAACAGGCCGGTGTGGTGCTGCGCGGCTATCAGCCGCATGAGGCCGTGATACAGACCATGAGTCGGGCCGCAGTCGTGGCGGTACCCAGCCGCTGGCCGGAACCGTTTGGGATGGCCGCTCTGGAAGCCATGGGATGTGGTGCGGCCGTTGTGGCCTCACATCGGGGGGGCTTGCCGGATGTGGTGGGAGAGGCCGGGTTATATGCTGATCCGGATGAGCCAGACGATCTGGCCAATATTCTGGAACGCCTCATGACCTCGCCTGCTTTGCGAGCGGAAGCCGGACAGGCAGGCCGCGCCCGCGCCAGACTGTTTGATGCCGTCCCGATGCGGGAAAAACGCCGCCTCCTGCATGAAGACATTGTGCGGGAATGGCGTTGGAAAGGCTTGTTCCGGGCCTGATGGCCACCCTTTCAGAAACATTCTTCGCTTAGAAGACTGTTTTTTCAGACCTTAGATGCCCTGCCAGCCGCAACTCTGGAGTGCTGCCCTCATGCCTTCGCGGGGAGGCGCTGTGGCGGAAACCGGCGGCGTAAGTGGCAGCGTCAGGCTACGGGCCAGCAGATGCAGCCCTTCCGGGTGAGGGTGCCCGTAGAGCGTATCCCCCAGAATCGGCCAGCCCATAGCGGCGCAATGCACACGGGCCTGATGCGTGCGCCCGGTGTGCAAAGAGAGTTCCAGCCAGCACAACCCTTCGCCACGCCCCAGCACACGCCAGTCGGTGCGGGAGGGAGCGCCGTCCGGCGCAGTGACCATACGCCAGCCAGACGGAGCTGTTTTTTTGGCCAGAGGCAGGGAGATTTCACCCCGGTCTGCGTCCGGCCCCCCTTCCACAACGGCCCAGTAGGTTTTGCGGGCAGTCTTATCGGCAAAGGCTTTTTGCATGGCCAGAAGCGGCTGCTTGCGCAGGGCAATGGCCAGACAGCCGGAGGTTTCCGCATCCAGCCGATGCGCCAGCCAGGGGCCGTCTTTGCGCCGGGAGAGGAGGGGAAAGCAGTCTTCCACACATGGGCCACCCTTCGGCCCGGCATGCACAGGCACACCGGCTGGCTTATCCAGAATCACCACATGCTGGTCCTGATACAGCATGGTGAGCGGGAAAGGGCAGGGGAGGGGTTTGCTCATTCCTCGCGGTTGGGGCCAGCCAGCACTTTACGGCGGCCCACATGGTCGGCGCGGCTGATAATGCCTTCGCGTTCCATCTGCTCAATCAGCTTGGCGGCCCGGTTGTAACCAATGGACAGGTGTCGCTGCACGAAGGAGGTGGAAGCCTTGCCTTCCCGCGTCACAATGGCCACGGCTTCATCATACATGTCGGATTCGCCGTTATCGCCACCGCCGCCAGATTTGCCGCTGCTGGCCGGGGCTTCTTCCACCGGTTCGGACAGAACGTCATCATCATAAATCGGCTCGCCCTGTTCCTTCAGGAAGTTGACGACCTGCTCCACCTCATTATCCGCCACAAACGGACCATGCACGCGGGTAATGCGGCCGCCACCCTGCATGAACAGCATATCACCCTGTCCCAGCAGCTGTTCAGCGCCCTGTTCACCCAGAATGGTGCGGCTGTCGAACTTGCTGATCACCTGGAAGGAAATACGGGTCGGGAAGTTGGCTTTAATGGTGCCGGTAATCACGTCCACGGAGGGGCGCTGCGTGGCCATGACCACATGAATGCCCGCTGCACGAGCCTTCTGGGCCAGACGCTGCACACAGGCGTCGATTTCTTTACCGGCGGTCATCATCAGGTCGGCCACCTCGTCGATAATCACGACGATATAGGGCATCGGGTCCAGAGTGACGGACTGTTCCTCAAACACCGGGTTACCGGTTTCCGGGTCAAACCCTGTCTGCACACGGCGGACAACCACCTCCCCATCCGCGCGGGCTTCTGCCGCACGGGCGTTGTAGCCTGCAATGTTACGCACCTGCAGATGCGCCATGGTGCGGTAGCGGCGGTCCATTTCCCGCACCACCCATTTCAGGGCGTTCACGGCCTTGGGCGGTTCTGTCACAACCGGGGTCAGCAGATGCGGAATACCATCGTAAATGGAGAGTTCCAGCACCTTGGGGTCGATCATGATCAGGCGGCACTCATCCGGGGAAAGCCGGTAGAGCAACGAGAGAATCATGGCGTTCACGCCAACCGATTTACCAGACCCGGTGGTGCCGGCCACCAGCAGATGCGGCATGCGGGCCAGATCACTAAAGACGGGTTCGCCCTCAATATCCTTGCCAAGCGCCAGAGAGAGATGGGCCGGGTCTTCGCGCCAGTCCGGCTGGTTGAGCAGCTCGGACAGATAAACCGTTTCCCGCTTTTTGTTCGGCACTTCAATACCGATCACATTGCGGCCGGGAACGGTGGCAATACGGACACTCAGCACGGAAAGAGAGCGCGCGACGTCATCCGCCAGACCAATCACGCGGGCAGACCGGATACCTGCGGCCGGTTCCAGCTCATACAGCGTGACGACCGGACCGGCACTCATACCAACAATCGTGCCCTGCACGCCGTAATCACACAGCACTTGTTCCAGCTGGCGGGCTGTTTTGGTCAGATCTTCTTCCGAGGGGCCATGTTGTGTGCGGGCCGGAGCGGGTTTTAGCAGATCCAGAGGCGGCAGTTCCCATCCACCTTTCCGGGTTGGGGAAGAGGACGCTTTTGCTGCTTTGGCAGGGCTGCCGGAGGTTGCGGCATCTTTGCCGGTAAACAACCGGCCCAGAAGACCATTCCGGCCCTGTGCAGGGGCGGGAGAGGGGGCAGGCTCCAGCGTCAGGCCAGAGGCACCAGCAGGTTCTTCCCGCACTGGGGTGGTGGTCTGAGCAGGAGCATGTTCCTCCGGTTCTGGGGCATAGGCGGCAGAGGTTGCACTTCCTGCTCGGGTTGAGACCGGGAGATCTTCCTCCTCTTCATCATCCTGAAACAGGCTGTGTGCGGACCCGCTGCTGCTCCTGGCGTAGGATGTTTCTTCGCTGGTCGCATAGCCTCCCTGCGGACCAGCGACTTCGGCTGTCTGGGGTTTGCGGCTGGCGTAATAGCGCACAAAGCGCATGCCAAGCTGACCGGGCAGGCGAACAAGCACCAGCATACCGCGCCAGAGTGTCAGCCATTCTTCACGCCGCAGACCTGTGCAGAGGGCTGTTAGCAGAATGGCGAGCAGTCCTCCGAGAATCCAGATCACCATGCCGCCAGCCGGGCCGATGGCCGCCGTGCCCGCGGAGAGGGATGTCTGGGCAATGGAAAATCCAATGCCCCCGCCAATGCCAGCCTGTGTCGGCCAGTGGATGGGGGGTAGGGCGGTAAACAGGAGCGGGATAGCCGCAAGCAACGCCCCGGCAACCGGCAGCAGGCAGATCAGCGCCACAACCCGCAGGGCAAACACCATTGGTGCTTCATGCCCTAACAGACGATGGCTCAGAAAACGCCAGCCCCACGCCATCAGAATCAACGATGGCAGAACAGCAGCCAGTCCGATTCCCTGTAGCAGCGTGTCAGACAGCACTGCCCCGGTCATGCCCAGCAGATTGGTGGGCGGCTGGCCGGTTGCGGTGTTGAAGGAGGGATCGTTCGGGTTGTACGTAACCAGTGCGACCAGCAAGACGCAGGCGAGCAAGCACAGCAGAATTCCTCCCCCTTCTTCAAGACGCAGACGAAACGCGCTTTTGTAAGGGGAGGGGACGTAATCGGAAGATCTTGAGTGGCTCACGCGCGCCAAGGGCCTGGATCCTGACTCCAAAGGGCCGCCCGCACCCTCCTCTTGTTGGAAAAGGGAAACTGGCGACGGATAGTTGATGATGCTGTTTCGGGCTGAAACAGTCCGTAACCTAGCCTGAACTGGTGGCGTAAAGAAGGTTGGGAAGCGAGTCTTTGCGCAAAACGCGGGAACAAAAGCTTATCCCAGCAAAAACCACACCCGGAAAACCAGTTGTTCGAGCTTTTTATGCCGCCTGAGCTGCTTTAGCTGGTGCATGAGGGAGACTCGGGAAAGAGCTCCCCGCAGGCCGGGTTTCTGCGTTTTGCGGAGCAGACGCAAAGCGTTAACCGCGTCCGGCGTAAGCAGGCTTTGCCGGTTGAGCAGATAGAGCGTATTGGCCCTAAAAATATTCATAAATGCCGTCGGCCCACGTTTGAGGGCCGCCAGTGCGCGGTGCAGGAACTGGCTGCGCGCGCCTACGGCGTTTTTTCCGTGCTGACGATAGAACAGAGACGGCTGATTATCCGTAAGAATGCGTCCGCCTGCGCCACTTACCATCAGGTAAGCCCACCAGTCATGCAGCAGAAATGTGGGGGCGGGCATGGCTTTGCGGAGCAAAGCACAGGCGGCAGGAGACAGCATCAGAGTACAGCCTGTCGCAATATTCTGCGTCATGGCGGGCAAAAAGCTGGTTGTGTCCGGCAGCTCGGGAGACAAGCCGGTAGGGCGCAGGTTTTTGTCCGTCAGGGTCTGGCGTGTGCAGTAGAGTGCCGGGGTATGCTCTGCCACCGTCGCCAGAGCGCGCAGACCGCGTTCCAGCTTATCAGAGAACCAGACGTCATCCTGATCACAAAACGCGACAGAAAGATTGGGGGGTGTGTGGTCCAGGAGGGTGGCGTAAGAGCCGGTGACGCCCAGATGCTCACCATTGCGCGGCATCACTTCTACGCAGCGCTCTTTGCCAACCTGCTGGGTAAATTTGTGCATGACGGCGAGGCTGGCATCTGTAGAGCCGTCATCCCGCCAATATAAAGTCCAGTCAGGGCGGCTTTGATGCAGGAGCGAGTTCAGCTGCTGCTGTAAATAGGGGACACCGTTATAAAGAGACAGCAGAATGGCAACAGAAGAGCCACCGTCCAAAGAAGTAGTCTGGCGGTTTATAAGAGTGTGCTGGCTGGTCTCCTGCACCTGTGATGCTCTTCCTTCAGATCCTGCGGAATACGAAACGCCTCCCGCTTAAGCGTGCCGCAAAGCTGGCCGAAAAATCTGTCAAATTTCAGACCTTTCCGAACAGCTTTGCAGGGTCTTTTACGCAGTCTGTGCAAAAATCTGATCAACCGTTTTCCGCACACTGTCCTGCCATGCAGGCATTGTAACGCCGAAAACGCGCGTCAGTTTGGTGTTATCCATGCGAGAATCAGCCGGGCGCTTTGCCGGTGTCGGCCAGTCTTCCGTGCGAATGGCCGTGACTTCTGGCATTTTCTGGCCGTGGGTTGCTGCATCCTGTAACGCAGCGACCGCCAGACCGTGCCAGGTTGTCTCTCCCGTGCCGCAGGCGTGGTAAATGCCAGCGAACTCATCTTTCCAGCCGTCTTTTTCCAGAACCGCAAGAATGGAGAGGATTGCCTCCGCCAGATCATCCGAGCTGGTCGGGTTACCTTTCTGGTCTCCAACCACTTTCAGAGCCGGGTTTTTAGCGCCGGCATTAAGCATGGTGCGCACAAAGTTTTTCCCGTGTGCGGAATAAACCCATGATGTGCGCAGCACGATGGTTTTGGGGTTAGCTGTCAGCGTCTTGCTCTCGCCCTCAGCCTTGGTGCGGCCATAGACAGTCTCGGGAGAAACCGGGTCTGTCTCCACATACGGTGCACCCTTGTCCCCGGAGAACACATAGTCCGTGGAAACCTGGATCAGCGGAATGCCGCGCAGGGCACACAGGCGGGCCAGCTCTTCCGGGCCCGTGGCATTGGCGCGGGCGGCACCTTCGGGCTCACTTTCTGCAAGGTCGACAGCGGTCCATGCCGCAGCATTTACCACGGCAACCGGCTTGATGGCGTCCAGGGTGGCGGCAAGGGTTTCCGGCTTGTCGAAGTCGAAGTCCGGACGGCCCACGCAGCGGATGCGCGGGCCGCCGAGATTGACCAGAGAGGTCGCCAGCTGGCCTTTGCCACCCGTAACCAGAATGGGACCACCGTTCTGTGCAAGACTAGTCATAGGTCTGCTCCTGATTACAGATGAAACCAGCCTTTGGCGGCAGAAAATTCCGGGGCTTCCAGATCTTTTTCAGAAAGAACGGCCTCTTCTGCCTTGATGGGCCAGTCAATGGCCAGCTCTTTGCTGTTCCAGATCACCGCGCGTTCAGAGGCCTTGTTATACAGGCCCGTGCATTTGTACTGCACTTCCGCATCTTCGGTCAGAGTGCAGAAGCCATGCAGGAAACCCGGCGGAATCCAAAGCTGTGACCAGTTTTCTTCAGACAGTTCGGCCGCAACCCATTTGCCGTAAGTCGGGGAGCCGGTCCGGGCATCTACAGCCACATCCCAGATCGCACCTTTGGTGCAGCGCACCAGCTTGCCCTGAGCGTAGGGTGCCAGCTGGCAGTGCAGGCCGCGGATCACGCCTTTCTGGCGGGAAAGGCTCTGGTTATCCTGCACGAAGGGTTCGGTAATGCCTGCGTCCCGCATCCGGTCGATATTGTAGGTTTCAGAGAAAAACCCACGATTGTCCTGAAAACGCGGCGGCGTGACCAGAATCACGTCCTCAATGGCAAGGCGTTCGACTTTCATGAAAGGAAAGCTCCTGTCTGCAAATGGTAAGAAAGAGAAAAGGGAGGTTCAGCCTGCGGGCTGAACCGTATTGGCAACCTGCATCAGGAGCCGTCCCAGTTCTGTTTTTCCCATGCGGGAGGCATGTGCGCGGAGCTGGTCCGCATCAATAAAGCCGAGCCGGAAGGCGACTTCCGCGGGAGAGCCAACCAGCATGCCCTGACGCGCCTGAATGGTGTGCACAAACTGACCAGCTTCCATCAGGCTGTCGGGAATACCGGCATCCAGCCAGGCACAGCCACGGCCCAGACGGTCCACATGCAGGCTGCCTTCTTCCAGATAGAAGCGGTTGAGATCTGTAATTTCCAGCTCGCCGCGTGCGGAGGGCTTGACGCGCTTGGCAAAGTCTAGGACGCGGTTGTCATAGAAATACAGACCGGTCACCGCCCAGTTGGAAACAGGTTCTTTCGGTTTTTCGACAATGCTCAGGGCACGGCCGGTTTCATCAAAGGACACCACGCCATAGCGTTCCGGGTCACGCACCTGATACGCAAACACGGTAGCGCCTGTGGGGCGCACGGCAGCGGACTGCAGGGCGGCACTCAGATGATCGGCAAAAATCAGGTTGTCACCCAGTGCGAGCGCACAGGGGGAGTTGTCTAGCCAGTCTTCTGCAATCAGGAAGGCCTGCGGAATGCCATCCGGGGAAGGCTGGGCGCGATATTCGAACGTGACGCCAAACTGAGAGCCATCGCCCAGCAGACGTTTGAACTGCGGGAGATCGGCTGGGGTGGAGATGATCATGATATCCCGAATGCCCGCCAGCATCAGCGTGGAGAGGGGATAATAGACCATCGGTTTATCATAGACCGGCAGCAGCTGTTTGCTGGCGGCCAGCGTCATGGGGTACAGGCGCGTGCCGGAGCCACCGGCCAGCAGAATACCCTTCATTTTTGTCTGAATTGCAGGCTTCTGTGTCATTCTACGGTGCTTCCCAGTCGGTTGCCTGTGTAACGGCGGGCGCGGATGCCTTCCCACCAGTCGCGGTTGTCCAGATACCACTGAACAGTGCGGCGAATGCCGGTCTCAAATGTATGTTTGGCTTTCCAGTCCAGCGCCTTTTCAGCGTGGGACGGGTCAATTTCATAGCGGAAATCGTGGCCGGGGCGGTCTGTCACAAAACGGATCAGGCGGCTGCGCGGGCCTGCCGGGTCGGGCACCAGTTCGTCCAGCACATTACAGATGGTTTCCACCACCTGCAGGTTGGTGCGCGGCTGGCGGGCACCGATCGCGTAAGTCTCCCCCGGCACACCGGTTTCAACAGCCTTGACCAGAGCTTCGGCGTGGTCTTCCACAAACAGCCAGTCACGCACGTTCTTGCCATCGCCATATACGGGCAGATCCTTGCCTTCGATGGCGTTGATGGTGATGAGTGGGATCAGCTTTTCCGGGAAATGCCAGATGCCGTAATTGTTGGTCGTGTTGGTGACAAACGTGGGCAGACCATAAGTATGATACCAGGCGCGGACCAGATGGTCGGACGAAGCCTTGCTGGCAGAATACGGGCTGCGCGGGTCATAGGGTGTTGTTTCGGTAAAGGGCGGGTCGTTTGGCTCCAGCGCTCCGAAGACTTCATCCGTAGAAATATGATGGAAGCGGAAGGCAGCGCGTTCGGCCTTGTCCAGCGTCAGCCAGTATTTACGAGCGGCTTCCAGCAGGGAATAGGTGCCGACCACGTTGGTCTGGATGAACACACCCGGGCCATCAATGGAGCGGTCCACATGGCTTTCTGCAGCCAGATGCATGACGGCCTGCGGGCGGAATGTTTCAAACAGACGGCTGAGTTCGCTGCCATTGACGATATTGGCACGAGCAAATTCATAGCGCCCGCTGGCAGCAGCATCTTCCACGGTTTCTTCAGACGCCGCATACGTCATGCAATCAACATTCAGGACAGAATGATTTGTGTCCCGAATAATATGGCGGATCACTGCAGATCCGATAAACCCGCACCCGCCTGTCAATAAGATACGCATTGGTATTCCGTTTTTGTGGACCGAAACAAACGATTAAAATCACTAGTCTTTGGGCATAGCTCAGAAGTACAGTCTTCGCCAGCAATCTTGGCAGATTTGCGATTTTCTTACGCTTGGCTGTATGAAAAACAAGCATATAGGCAGCCAGAGAGCATGGTTCGTCAGGGAGTTGAAAGCGGAAAAATGTTTGCCAGAAACCTGACGGAAACCTTGCTGCATGTGCTGGATCGCCCGGAGCTGCGCCTGCTGGCAACACAATGCCGGATCATGCTGGACCCGGCAGTGGCCCATCCTTTTCATGTTCGTCCTGCGGGGCAGATTGTGCTGGGAGCACCCTGCCTTGGGGAGCGTCGGGTGGTGGCGTTCCATTTGCGCCATGCGCTGGAACTGGCCGTTTTGTCCGATGCGCAGGAGCCGGATCGGCTTCAGGCGCTTAAGATTTCCTTCTCTGCTGCCAGAACAGCAGCCCGGTTCTGGATGCTGGATGCGCCGGCTGATCTGCCTGCCCCGGAGGCATGGGTCCGGGCGTTTGCCAGCCCCCGGCTTCCCGGCAGAGAAGATCTGCCTCAGCTTTTTGCGGCCCTGCGTCCCCTTGTCAGTCTTCCGGGTAAGGAAGCAAACTATAGTGCTGTGCTTTGGGATAAGCTTCACGCATGGCTTGTGCTGGCCTGGCCGCTGATTGGCCCGGTTGAAGCCCTGATGGCGGAAGGGGGCGATGCCCGCCTCAATATTGATGTGCGGACCGGCCTCAATCATTACGGCTGTTCGCACCGTCCGCGCCCATGGGCTGTGACCTTTGCCTCCTCCACCGCGTCGTCCCTCTCGGAGCGAGGCTTTACAGGGGGAGAACTGGCGCGGGTGAAGCTGGCCCGCGCTGTTCTTGAAGGTGCTGCGGCGGAGGCGTTGCATGCCCTGGCTCTGGGTGTCCGGCATTTTCTGGCAGGCTGGTTCGGCTTGCCGGGGCAGGACCACGTCGTGCTGGCTTCTTCCGGGACGGATGCGGCGCTGGCTGTGCTGGCGCTGTCCACTTTGCCCGGGCAGCCGGTTACAACCGTTCTGACCGCGCCGGAAGAGACGGGCAGCGGGGTGCCGCTGGCGTCCCACGGGCGGCATTTTGCGCAGGAAACAGCGCTCGGCGCATCCGTCTGCAAAGGGGATCTGGTGGCCGGATTCCCGGATGATACGATCTGTGTGGATCTGCCTTTACGGGATGCCGAAGGTCAGTTGCGACCCGAGGCCGAAGTGACGGCTGCATGCCAGAAAGATATTACAGACCAACTGGCTCAGGGGCGGCGTGTGCTGCTGCATGTGCTGGATCTGTCCAAAACCGGTCTGCTGGCGCCTGATCTGAAAGCTCTGGAAGCGCTGTGTGACCAGTATCCGGGCCAGTTGGATGTGGTGGTGGATGCCTGTCAGGCCCGGTTGATGCCTGAGCGTGTTCAGGCCTATCTGGCCCGCGGTTGGGCCGTGATGGTGACGGGGTCCAAATTTTTTACCGGACCGCCATTCTGCGGGGCCCTTCTGCTGCCGGATTGCTGGAAAGCCCGGCTCGATCAGGGGCTCTTGCCTGAAGGTCTCTCGGCTTACGCTAACCGGTGTGAGTGGCCCGCCAGCCCGGCCTGCCGTGGTCTGGCGTCTGGCTTTAATCATGGATTGCTGCTGCGCTGGCGAGCGGCACAGGCTGAAATGGCAGCTCTCGGGGCGATTCCCTCATCAGTGGTGGCGGAACGATTGCAAGGTTTTCTTGGGGCCGTCACGCAAGGAATTGAAGCAAACGCTGACCTGGAGTTTCTGCCACAGCCAGCACCGCGGCGGGAGGCGCTGCCTCATGACTGGGACCGTCAGCAGACAATTCTGTCCTTTCTGGTGCGTGCGCCTGAGGGGGTAAAAGGGGCGATACCGTTAGATCTGTCGCGATGTCGGAAGCTCTATCAGTGGCTGAACGCGGATCTTTCGTCTTATGTCCCGGAAAAGCAGAAGGCGCTTGCCGCGCTGCTGTGCCATATCGGTCAGCCTGTCCCCATTCCGCACGCGCAGGCCGCTGGCGGGCTGGTCGGGGCGTTGAGACTCTCAGCCGGGGCACGCCTTGTGTCCGGGGAGCCTTCTCATGAAGGTCTGGATGCGACCGCGCGTATGACGCGGGAAATTCAGGATGCGCTCCGGGTTCTGGAAAAAATCAGTCTGATTCTGACGCATTGGGACGCCATTGCGCAGGCGGACCCGCTGCCGTCCTATGCTCCGCACTGGGAGCCGGAAGGCTCAACGGACGAGTCTCACTGGTCAGAACGCTCCGTGAAAGAGAGCGTGACTGACAAGCAGAAAGCAGACGCAATGCGGCGTTCCATTTCTGCTCTTGCCTTGGGCGGTTCCTGACAGCACAACAGTCCCATGACTGTCAGCCTCACTCGCCCCGCCACCCAGCAGACCAATCAGGGTAATTTTCTCGATACGCCGCAGCTTGCACCCGGCATTACGCGGTTCTGGCTGATCCGCCATGCGCTGGTGGAGCAAAACGCGCGCCTTCGGCTTTACGGGGCGCTCGATGTTCCGCTCTGTCCGGATAGCCTGATTGCACAACGCCCGATGTATGAGGCTCTGGCCGCACGCCTGCCGCGTGAGGCGCACTGGCTTGTCAGCCCCCTTTCCCGCACACGGCGCACGGCTGAGGCGATTCAGGAGGCCGGTTATGACCCGGTGCCGATGGATGTGGAACCCGCTCTGATCGAGCAGAATCTCGGCGAGTGGCACAACATGCCGCATCAGGAACTGCCGCAGCATCTGCGTCTGGCCCCGCATCCCTTCTGGTCGATTTCGGCCACAGAATGCCCGCCGGGTGGTGAGAGTATGCTGGATGTCTGCGGGCGCGTGGGTGTGACGCTGGACCGGCTGGCCGAAGCCTATGAAGGGCAGGATATCGTCGCTGTCAGCCACGGCGGGGCTATTCGCGCAGCTCTGGCTCATGCGCTGCGGATTCACCCCGAGACCGCGCTGCACTTCTCCATTCAGAACCTTTCCCTGACTATTCTGGAAAGGCTGAATGAGGGCTGGCGTGTTGTCACCGTGAACGAACTGCCCGGTATCTGAGGATTTAGGCAGTTTCGTCCCACCAGAAGGTCATCTCTGGCCTTCAGGTGATGTTTTCAACAAGACGTGCTTTACGGCCCCGGCGCAGGCGTTTTTGAGTCTGGTGCTGGTGCTGGTGCTGGCGGACTGGTCGGTTGCGGGCTTTGGGTTGGACTGAGTTGCGGAACAACCGGAGCCGGTTCCTCCTTCCCTGCCGGTTTGTTGTCCTGCGTCTGGCCCGGTGTGGGCGGCTCTGCGTGATCATCCGGTTTTCCAGGAACCTGCCCGGATGACGACTGCCCAGAGGGTGGCGCAGCAGGCTGGGTTTGCGGTGATGCAGGCGCAGGCGTGCCGGATGGTGAGTCATTTTCCTGTGCCGGATGCTCGGCTTTCAGGGTGGACACCGGTACACCTTTCAGCGGTGAGCGTTCCGTAACCGGGATTTCCGGCCCTTTGGCATCCCATGCATCGACGGGCGGCAGAGGCAGCTGAGAGGGCTGGTCAGCCAGCGGGTTATTATCCAGCACTTTGCGGGTGTTCTGCGGGTAGCGGTTCATCAGCCCCAGCAGGGTACCGTTGGTCCAGCCAAAGCCGATCTGCATGGGGTATTCGCCGCCGCCCTTGCCGCCTGTGGCGCTGATCTCGGGCGAGACGACATCATATTTTTCCAGCAGAACGCCGCTTTTTTCATAAGTGCCAATGACGCGGGCCATCCATCGCCGCCCAATGTCGGCCGCCAGATCATCATGCCCGTACTGTTCCAGCCCTTTGATGGCCATCCATTCTTCCGGTGCCCAGCCGTTGGGATAATCCCACTGCTGCCCGGTCTCACGGTCGGTTACGGTCAGGCCACCCACATGCAGAAGGCGCGCCTTGACGGTGCGGGCGACTGTATCGGCTTTATCCTGCGGGGCAACGTGCAGGAAGAGTGGCACAACGGTCGCGGTGGAGAGCACGTCTCTAAGCTGCCCGGTCCGCCAGTTATAATCGAAATATGCGCCCTCTTTTTCACTCCACAGATAGTGGTTGATGGCGTTTTTCAACTGCGTGGCCTGCTGCGCATAAAATGCAGCTTTCTCTTTCTCCCCGTTCAGGGCGTAGGCGTGGGAGAGCGTTTGCTCCAGATGCACCATCAGACAGTTATATTCGACGGTAATCAGGGAGGTTGTGTTGATGGTGTCCAGCGTCTTGTCATCCGCCAGCCAGCGGGAGGAGTAATCCCACCCGGTTTCTGCCCCGGCCCGGAGGTCACGCCAGAGTTCGGGGGAAGGGCGATGGGAGCGTTTTGCTGTTGCCAGATCCTGCGGAAAACTCTCATCGCGCGGGGAATCCATGTCATCCCACGGGCGGAACATCAGGGTGCCATCAGGCAGGCGGACGACATGCTGCCAGGCCGCATCCGGTTTGAGGGCGTCGGCTCCATGCGTCCAGTAGTCATACTCACGCTGCAATTCCGGCAGGAAGGACGTGTAGACCACCTGACCGTCATGGCTGGCGAGCAGGTCCAGCATCACGGAGAAAAACGGGGGTTGTGAGCGGCTGAGGTAATAGGTGCGGTTGCCGTTGGGCATATGGCCGTACCGGTCCATCAGCGAGGCAATGTTGCGCACCACGTTGCGTAGCAGGTCAATGCGCCCGTCTTCATACAGACCGATCATGGTGAAGTAGCTGTCCCAGTAATAAAACTCTGAGAACCGGCCTCCGGGCACAATATAAGTCTCAGGCAACGGTAACAGGGAAGACCAGGGCACCGCCATATCGGCTTCACGCGTCAGCACATCCCACATGCCGGAAATGTAATCACGCACATTCTCGCCCGGCTTGCGGTTATAGGCCGCTGAGCGCAGTACCGGGATGGTGAAGTGCTCGGAGACGAAACGCTTAAGATTGAAATCAGGCAGGTCTTTTTCCTGGCGCCATTCCGCGACCAGATCCGTTGGAGCCTGATCCGGGATGGCATCTGCCACGGCCTTGGCATCGGTAAAGATACGTGCCGCATGAATGGCGGAAAACAGCTCCCCCAGAGCAATAGAGGGCGGGCGAAGGTCCTGCGGTACAAAATCTGGCGCGGCATGTTCGCCCGCATGGGTTGCAGGCTGCACATCGAACAGTTTGACCTGCACAGGTGGCGCGGAATTTTCCTCATCCAGCGTTGACTGAGCCGGTTCCGTGCTTGCTGAAGGCCAGGGTTCCAGCACCTTTTCAGGAGCAGGAGCAGGAGCAGGAGCAGGAGCAGGAGCAGGAGCAGGAGCAGGAGCAGGAGCAGGAGCAGCGCTCGGTGGTGTGCTGGTGTGCTGGTGTGCCGGGCTGGTTACAGGTCGCTGTGCATCTGGCGTGGTGAGGGTATCAGCGTGCGGTGCCTGGGGTGTGTCAGGTTGGGGCGTCGTGCCGTGCGTCATCACAGGAACGGACACGCTTGGGAGATGCTGTGCCGGGGCGGCTGTTTGCGCCAGTGCCGCAGCGGGATTGGCTGCCAGAAAACAGATCAGAGCAAGGTGCAGCATGGAACAGGAGGAGACGTGCTTGCCAGAAGCGGGCAGTATGGGCGTGGGAAGGCCGGAACGTGTCCTGTCCTGATGTGCACTCATAAGTGTCTTTCCTCTGGCTGCGGCGGAACGCCGGGGCACCGAGAGGAGGGCCGCAGCGGTCAGTCTGGCAAGGGTCCTGAAAAAGCGTCAGGACTCGTATCTGGTCATCAAACAGAAACGATGAAACCCCTTGCGGGTTTTGCGGCAGCACTTAACTGTTTATGCTTGCGCCGCTCTGCCGGGAGAACCCGCTACCCGGAGCCTTAGTCCTGTCAGGAGTTTCGTCCATGTCATCCATTCCTTCAAGCCCTGGCGCTCTGGCGGTTACAGACCAGATGTTTTTTGACAGACCCGGAGCCTTGCTGGACCGTGCCGATGCGGAAGCCATGACCCGCAAGGCGCTGGAGGGGATGGATGATGGAGAACTGTTTCTGGAATATCGGGAAAGCGAGGGCATAGCGCTGGATGATGGCGTTATCCGCTCAGCGTCTTTTGATACCAGCAGCGGTTTTGGCCTGCGGGCGGTACTGGGGGAAGAAACAGGCTTTGCCCATTCTGATGACCTGAGTCGTTCCGCTCTGGCGCGCGCCGGAGAGGCGGTTAGCGCTGTGCGGGGCGGTCGTTCCGGCACTATGTCGGACGCGCCTCGCTCCACCAATCGTCGCCTTTACACGGATGCCAATCCGCTGGGCGAGACGG
This sequence comes from Acetobacter malorum, assembly GCF_002153605.1. Classification (GTDB taxonomy): domain Bacteria; phylum Pseudomonadota; class Alphaproteobacteria; order Acetobacterales; family Acetobacteraceae; genus Acetobacter; species Acetobacter malorum_A. The sequence goes on from NZ_JOPG01000018.1 coordinate 173,242, forward strand.
ATTTTGCGGCCCGTTCCGGCCTTCTGACCCAGATTGATGCCTATGCTCGCGGCAAAGATAGTCGCGTGGTGCAGGTTATGGCCTCTCTCTCTGGCGAATGGCAGGCTGTGCAGATTATCCGGGCCGATGGCGCACGGGTGGCGGATCTGCGCCCACTGGTGCGGCTGAACGTCTCTGTGGTGGTGGAGCAGGACGGCAAGCGTGAAAGCGGCAGCCACGGTCTGGGTGGCCGGTATGAAATTAACCGCCTGCTGGAAGCCGAAACATGGCAGGGCGCTGTGCATGAAGCACTGCGGCAGGCGCTGATCGCCCTTGAGGCCCGGCCGGCTCCGGCAGGTGAGATGGAAGTTGTGCTCGGCGCAGGCTGGCCCGGTATTTTGCTGCATGAAGCCGTCGGGCACGGGCTGGAGGGTGACTTCAACCGCAAGGGCACATCCGTGTTTGCCGGGCGTATGGGGACGCGCGTTGCGGCTCCCGGTGTCACGGTCATTGATGACGGCTCTCTGCCCGACCGTCGCGGAAGCCTGACTATTGATGATGAAGGTACCCCGACAGGCCGGACGACGCTGATTGAGGATGGGATCCTCAAAGGCTATCTGCAGGACCGTCTGAACGCCCGTCTGATGGGGGTGGCCCCGACGGGCAATGGCCGCCGCCAGTCCTACGCGCATATGCCCCTGCCGCGCATGACCAATACGCTGATGCTGCCCGGTCAGGCTTCCACGGAAGACATGATCAGCTCCATGAAGCGCGGCCTGTATGCCGTGCATTTTGGCGGTGGTCAGGTGGATATTACATCCGGCAAATTCGTGTTCTCGGCCTCCGAGGCTTATCTGGTGGAAGACGGCAAGATCACGGCCCCCGTTAAAGGGGCGACGCTGATCGGGAATGGCGCTGACGCCATGACGCATGTTTCCATGATCGGCAAAGACATGGAACTGGACCCCGGTATTGGCACCTGCGGCAAAGCCGGGCAGGGCGTGCCGGTTGGGGTCGGGCAGCCGACCCTGAAAATGACGGGCCTGACGGTTGGCGGCACGGCCTGACGGCCGCCGCACTGAGAGAATAAGCATACAGAAAGTTCACTCCGGCTGTCGGCAGGAGAGGCGGTGGCCGGAGATCTGAAGCGGGAAGAGGTTCTGCCGGACTGGCGCTCATGCTAGAGCGTGGGCCGGATGACCCTGCCCCGACGGCAGGCTGAGGCGTAAACAGGAATTAAAGAGAATGGTCGAAAACGGGTTTCAGAGTTCCTTCATGCAGGAGGCCGCTGCGCGTGGCTTCATTTTTCAGTGCACGGACCCCGCTGCGCTGGATGAGGCAATGGCGAAGGGCTCTGTTGCGGCCTATATCGGCTTTGACCCGACGGCGGACAGCCTGCATGTGGGCAGCCTGATCCAGATCATGATGCTGCGTTTGCTGCAAAAGCACGGGCATCGTCCTGTGGCTCTGGTAGGCGGCGGCACGGCCCGAATTGGCGATCCGTCCTTCCGTGAAGAAGCCCGCAGGCTGATGACGGAAGAGACCATCGGCACCAATCTGGCAGGGATCGAAGGCTGTCTGCGCCAGTTCCTCACCTTTGGCGGCGGCGCGTCAGAAGCCATTCTGGTCAACAATGCCGACTGGCTGGACAAGCTGGCCTATATCGACCTGCTGCGCGATGTCGGGGTGCATTTCTCCATCAACCGCATGCTGTCCTTCGATTCCGTCAAGAACCGTCTGGACCGTGAGCAGGGCCTGACCTTTCTGGAATTCAACTACTCCATCCTTCAGTCCTATGACTTCCGGGAGCTGAATCGCCGCCACGGTGTGACGCTTCAGCTGGGCGGCTCTGACCAGTGGGGCAATATTGTCTCCGGTGTGGATCTGGTGCGCCGCACGGACCAGAAAAGCGTAATGGGTCTGACCACTCCGCTGCTGACGACCTCTTCCGGCGTCAAAATGGGCAAGACGGCTAACGGCGCTGTCTGGCTGTCTGAAAAGCGCCTGCCGGTGTTTGATTACTGGCAGTTCTGGCGGAATACGGAAGATGCTGACGTGGGGCGTTTCCTGCGTCTGTTTACCGATCTGCCGCTGGATGAATGTGCGCGTCTGGAAGCCCTGCAAGGCGCAGAGATTAACGAAGCCAAGAAAATTCTGGCGACCGAAGCGACTGCTCTGTGCCACGGGCGCGAGGCGGCCCAGGCCGCTGCGGAAGCAGCACGCCAGACGTTTGAAGAAGGCAAAGTGGCAGCCGCAGACCTGCCCGTGCATATCGTGCCGCAGACCATGCTGGCGGAAGGTGTGCCGGTGTTCCGTCTGTTTGTGGAGGCCGGACTGGCCAAAACCAATGGTGAAGCCCGTCGACTGGTGCGTGGCGGCGGGGCGCGTGTGAATAATGCCGTGGTGCAGGATGAAAACGGCGTGATTGCAGAAAAAGACATGGTGGACGGCGCCATTCGGTTGTCTTCTGGCAAAAAGCACCATGTTCTGGTCAAAGTTGCGTAGTTAGTGCTCCCAATGGAACCACGGCGACAGGAGTGAGCCGCATGAAACGTACCCCTCTGATTATAGGCTGTCTGGGGCTGATGCTGGTCGGCACGCTCTCTGGCTGCGCGGGCCCGATATATGGCGGAGGGTATGACTATTACGGCTATAGCCCCGCCGGCGGTTATGACGAGTATTACGGTTATGGAAACGGCCCGCGCTGGGGCTATGCCGACCGGCGCGCACGCCCGTTCCCCGGTGGCAGCCGCCCCGGTATGGCGCCGCGTCCCGGTGGCCGACCGGGCGGCGGCGGTATGCCTCGCCCGCCCGGTCCGGGTGGTGGCGGGCGTCCCGGCGGTGGGGGGCACGGCCCCGGAGGCGGTGGTGGTCCCGGTGGGGGCGGTCATGGTGGCCCCGGCGGCGGTGGAAAACCCGGTGGTCCGGGCCACTGAGACCGGATTCACTCTGATCAGACGGGTGGAAGAGGGAGCTGTTTATTCAGCTCCCTTTTTTATCACCTGCTCACAACGGATGTATGCGTAGGGTGCCTGAGGCTTATCGAACCTCATTGAGGCGCAGTGAACTCCGGTTTTCTCTGCGGATAAGTGAGAAATCCAGTTAATTATCCACAGCCTCTGGAGTCGCTTTTCACTGGTTTTCTGAGTCGTGCACCGAGGTTGCACCCGTTATCCACAGGTTTACCCACGGGGAGGCAGAAGGCCACATGCCAGATCAATCCCGCAGCCACTAACGGGGCTGAAGGGCGGGCTGTCTTGCAATTTTAAAAAAGAAGAAGGCTGGTGCTGCTGGACAGGATTGAACTGTCGACCTCTCCCTTACCAAGGGAGTGCTCTACCACTGAGCTACAGCAGCCCGCTGGCGGCGTTCTAGCTGTTCACGCCGAACGCCGCAAGTCTGTTTCCGCTTAAAAAGCGGAATTAATCGTCACGATGGGTTTTTTCCATGCGTTCATGCTGTTCCTGCGCCTCAATGGACAGGGTCGCAATCGGGCGGGCTTCCAGACGACGCAGGGTGATGGGTTCACCCGTTTCCTCGCAATAGCCGTAGGAGCCGTTCTCAATGCGCTGGAGGGCAAGGTTGATCTTGCCGATCAGCTTACGGGCACGGTCACGGGTGCGCAGCTCCAGCGCACGGTCCGTCTCCACACTGGCACGGTCTGTAATGTCGGCTTCATGAATGCCGCCTTCAGAAAGGCTGGCAAGTGTATCCCCGGCCTCTTTCAGGAGTTCAGCACGCCACTTCAGGAGTTTTTGTCTGAAATATTCCGTCTGAAGAGGGTTCATGAACTCTTCATTGTCGGACGGGCGATAGTCTGGCGGTAGAGTAATCATGTCAGTTGTCAGCCTTTGCAATGACAGGACACCTGCCTTGAAAGAATGACGCGGCTTATAGCGGTGTGCACCCCGAACGCCAAGAACATTATGAGATTTTAGCGGAAGAAAAAGGACAGCATAGGCATGCAGGCCGCTGGATATGCCCAAGAAATAGTATGTGGGCAGGCCGCTAATAAAAGGAAATATTTAGATTTTCTTAAAAACTGATGGAGCGGCGCTGCTCTGTTGGGAAGCGCCGCTCTGCTCCGATGCGGCCAGAAGCCAGCCGGCAAACAGGAAAAACCACCCGGCAGTGGGAAAGGAGAACAGGGCGCTGGTAGAGGCTACCGGCCAGATCAGTACACAGCACATGACAAATAGCATGGCCTGTTGCGGGTTCCGGACCGGGGAGAGTGCACGCAGGCCGGTGCGCAACCAGCAGAAGAGCATCCATGCAAACGCCGCCAGTCCCGGCAAGCCTGCCGTGGTGGCAATTTGCAGATAATAATTATGCGGATGGATGTTGCAGCCCTGTGCCGTGTCACTGTCCAGAGGAGGCAGGCCGATGGCTGCCACAGCATCGGTATGGAACGGGGTGTGGCAGAAATTTCTGAACCCATCCATGCCAAGCCCTAGCCAGGGGTGCGCAACAATCATCGTTACAGCCGTGCGGTACAGTTTGCCGTAATCGCTCTGGGTAAAATGATGCAGTTGGTTGGAGAATTTAAGCACCAGCTTGGCATACGTCCGTGGGGAGATATCGGGCAGGCTGGCAACCAGCCCCGCCCCACCGACCAGCACGAGGGCAAACGGCACGCGAAAGCGGGGGATCATCAGGGCTGTCAGCATCAGGCCGAACAGGAGCAGCACATTACTCATGCGCTGGCCAATCAGCACCATGGTGGTCACGCTGAGCACCAGCAACGCCACGCCGCCAGCCCAGGGGCGCAGACGTTTGGTATAAAACGCGCGCAGAACAACGGGCATCAGGGCCGGGAAAAAGAGCATGAGCAGCGTAAACCCGGCGCGTGGCTTTACAAACGGGCCGGTGAGGGCGCCATCATCCGCAGGCGGAAAGCCCAGCAGGTTGGTGCCCGTCAGATGCTGCTTCCAGCACTGGCCAATCAGCCAGAGGGCCAGCACGAACAAAATTGCGGCCAGTGTTCTGCGGCGCGAGGCCGGCACCAGAATCCAGCTTTCCATGGCGGCGGTCAGCAGCATCAGGCGGGGCAGACACAACGCCTGAACCCACGCGCCTTTCTGGCCGACATATAAAGAGGAGATCAGGCAGAGCCCGCAGAACAGGGCTGCCGGACGTAGCCAGTCCTTCCGTATCCACTGCCAGTCTTTCTGCAGGCCGGAGTAGAGCAGGAACAGGCAGCCAATAAGCGTCGCCGCCACATCGCTCAGCGCACGACTATAAAAAAAGAGGAGGGGGAGAAGAAAGGTGCACCCTGTTCCACACAGCGTCAGCGCCGCAGCAAGGCGGTCAGAGGAGCGGGGAACAGAAGATGCAGGTGTCATTACGGAAAATTCCCGTTGAGACAGACCGCATCACCCCGGCAAAGGGCCGGGGGAGGGACTGTCAGACCCATAGGTCGCTGATTAGAACGGGATTTCGTCGTCCAGATCACTGTTGCCGGGGGCGTCCCAGCCGCCAGCACTGCCGCCGCCCGGACCTCGGGCCGGAGCATTCTGGCGCGGTGCGGAAGAGCCGCCAAAGTCGCCGCCCTGATTGCCCCCACCATAGCCACCGCCGCTTCCGCCGCCGTAACCACCTCCGCTATTTCCGCCGCCGTAGCTGCTGCTTCCGCCGCCATAGCCGCCGGAGTCTTCACCATCACCGCCGCTGCGGCTGTCGAGCAGAACCAGTTCCCCACGGAACCGCTCAACAATCACTTCCGTCGTATAGCGTTCCTGCCCGGACTGGTCGGTCCATTTGCGGGTCTGCAAAGCGCCTTCCAGATAGACCTTGCGGCCTTTACGCAGGAAGCGTTCTGCCACGTCTGCCAGTCGGTCATTGAAAATGACCACACGGTGCCATTCCGTCCGTTCCCGGCGTTCGCCAGAGGCGCGGTCATTCCATGTGTCACTGGTGGCGACAGAAAAAGAGACAATTTTCATGCCGTTCTGGCTGGTGCGGACTTCCGGGTCTTTGCCCAGATTGCCCACCAGAATAACCTTGTTGACGCTGCCAGCCATCAATGACCCCGTTTTCTAAAGCAATAAAGAGTATCCAGTTCGTGTAGCGCACTCCTGCGCTGCCCGCCAGTTCTCCGTTAGTTCTAATCTGTAAAATGGCTTCTGCCCGCGCTTACAGCTGCCAGACAGTAAGACGCGCTGCCCCATGCCGTCGTTCCGCCAGCAATGTGCCAGCATAGGCCGGGAGAGGCGGTGCCTCTTCATCATCGCCAACTGGCTGTACCTCCGGCAGAATTGTCGTGCCGTCCGCATTTTTTTGCAGCAGCGGCAGTGGTTCCTGCGCGGCGGTTTCAATCACTGCAATGGCGCCGGGGGCAATCCATCCCTGTGCATGCAGGGCGGCCAGCGTGCGGGCAGGCAGATCCTGACGGTAGGGCGGGTCCAGAAACAGCAGAGAGCAGGGTGCCGGAGCGCGCGTGGGTTTGGTGACATCCCGGGGGATGACCTTGCTCCGGTCCTCCCACTTGCAGCCGGCAATATTGGTGCGCAGGGCGGAGAGGGCCGCGCGGTCATTCTCAAAAAACGTGGCGTGCTCTGCTCCGCGGGAGAGCGCTTCCAGCCCGAGCGCGCCGGTACCCGCAAACACATCCAGCACGCGGGCATTGGTCAGCAGGTCCGGGCCGCCCCATGGGGCATGCAACAGGATGTCGAAGAGTGCCTGCCGCACCCGGTCCGCCGTCGGGCGGGTTGTGGTGCCGGATGGCGCGGCCAGCATCTGGCCTTTGCGAGCCCCTGCAATAATCCGCATGGTTAGCGGGCCTTCTTGCCAGCAGTTTTTTCCGGGGCTCTGGGCATCTGCTCACGCAGGATCTTGCCGGGCACTTCTTCCAGCTCGCCCCGTTGCAGGGTGCCCAGCTGGAAGGGGCCGTAGCTGGTGCGAATCAGGCGGCTGACATGCAAGTTCAGCCCCATCATCACCTTACGGATTTCGCGATTCTTGCCTTCACGCAGAGAGACAGTGAGCCAGGCGTTATCGCCCTTGCGGGAATCGAGACCGGCTTCAATCGGTCCATAGCGCACGCCTTCAAATACACTGCCGTTGGCGAGGGAGGCCAGACGGGCCTCATCCACCACACCAAACACGCGCACGCGGTAGCGCCGCAGCCAGCCGTTGGTCGGCAGTTCCAGCCGGCGGGCCAGTTCGCCATCGTTGGTCAGCAGCAGCAGACCTTCACTGTTCAGATCCAGCCGACCGACGCTGATGACGCGCGGCATGCCTTCCGGCAGCGAGGCAAAAACAGTCGGGCGGCCTTCCGGGTCCTTATGCGTCGTCACCAGTCCGTCCGGCTTGTGGTAGCGCCACAGGCGGGTGCGCTGGGGCTGGTCCACAATTTTGCCGTCCACCTGCACAATGTCGTCGGAAGTGACAAACGTGGCGGGATGCGTAACGGGCTGGTTATTCAGCTTCACCCGTCCTTCTTCAATCATCCGCTCGGCATCACGCCGGCTGGCAACACCCGTCCGGCCCAGCCATTTGGCGATGCGTTCTCCACGCGTTTCCTGCGTCACTCTTGTTCTCCTGCTGCCTGTACAAAGGCGCTAAAAATGCTCCGGTCACCCGGGTCTATGCCAAATTCCGGATGCCATTGCACCCCAAGGCAAAACGGAAGGGTAGGGTCTTCCACCCCCTCAATCAGTCCATCTTCTGCCACGGCATTGATAATCCCGCGTCCGGGTGTGCGCACGGCCTGATGATGGGAGGAATTAACGGCCATCCGGTGTCGCCCTACGCAGCGGGACAGCAGCGTATCCGGCTCCAGATGCACAGCATGGCTGGCTTCATCACGTGGATTAGGTTGCTCGTGCGGGAGGGCTGTGGGGCAGGCGTCTGGGATATGCTGGATCAGCGTGCCGCCAAGGGCTACCGCCAGCAGCTGCATGCCGCCACAAATGCCCAGAACCGGCATTTTGCATTGCATGGCGCCAGCCAGATAAGCCTGCTCGGCTTGTGTACGGACCGGGCGGAGGGTCACGCTGCTATGGCGGTCGGCCTCGCCGTACAGGGCGGGATCAATATCAAACGCGCCGCCGGTAATCAGCAGCCCGTCAATGTGGTCGAGATACTCCGGGGCAAGCTGCGGGAAAAGAGGCAGAGCCACCGGCAAGCCACCTGCCGTTGCAACGGCGGACATATAGTTTTCCCGCAGCGCATACCAGGGGAATCGGGAATAGCGGTCTGGTCCGCCCGCCTCATGGTCAAGCGTAATGCCGATAACGGGGCGGCGTGCAGTCATGAACTCGGGTGTCTTTTTTCAGAAAAAGCCGGATGAAGCGTATCAGGTGCCACACCCGGCGACGGTTTGCACGGGGATAAACACAAACGTCTTCTGAAAACGGCAGAAAGACCGCAGACATCAACCCGGAAGCAGAGAAACCCGCTGGACGTGGGAGGCTGCTGCTGTGGGTTCATTTCCCGTCCGGTCTACAACGGCAAGGCCGAGGCCGATCGCAGCGGCGGCGAGGATGAGAGACAGACTGTGCATTGTACTAATCCTTTCCGCTATCTGGGTTAGGGCAGACTTCCCTGACAACAATGGTGTGAGCCAGCGGTCTGTTACAGAACAGATCATGGCATCTATAAGGCATGATGACAGAGAAGATCGCGCTTTTGCAAGGAAAAACGACTGTTTGAAATAAGGCAAAAAGACGGATTTTGCCGCAAGGCGAGTGAGGCTTGAAATATTTGGTGAGTTTCTCCTTTTAGCAGAGAGACTAAGCCGGTTTGCGGCACGGCCAACAGGGGCGGAAAGAGGCACACACCGATGAAAAACGGGATGGAACTGGCGCTGTGCGAGGCGCACAACGCAGCGCAGAGAGGGGAAGTTCCTGTCGGCGCTGTTCTGCTGGGGCCGGATGGCGCTGTGCTGGCGCAGGCGGGTAACCGTGTGGAAGAACTGCATGACCCCTCAGCCCATGCGGAGATGCTGGTTATGCGTGCGGCAACCGCAGCGCGGGGTGGCCAAAGGCTGGCGGATTGCACGCTGGTGGTCACACTGGAGCCGTGCCCCATGTGTGCGGCGGCGCTGGCGCATTTCCGCGTCGGGCGGGTGCTGTTTGGGGCGTATGACCCGAAAGGGGGCGGTGTGGAGCACGGGCCGCGTCTGCCGTTTCGGGCGGAGGCGTTACATCGGCCCGAAATTATCGGCGGGGTGCGGGAGCGCGACTCCGCTGCGTTGCTCAAAACCTTTTTTCAGACGTTGCGGGAGCGGGAAGGCGAGGTGTCTTCTGCGTCCTGAAGCATATGACAAGTGTAAGATAAGTGAGGGTGTTGTGACCCGCTGACCTTTTGTTTTTGTGATCAAGGAACCATGTTAACCGCAGAAGCGTATGATATCTGGCCTGATGGTCTGAACCATGCGCCCCGGCGGGGATTGACCCTGTTGGCAAGAGTTTAAGGGAACAGTCGGAATCGTGATGTCGGAAAAATCTGTATCCAAGTTTTTCGGGCGGACTAGCCGCAAGACACTTCTGGCCCTTCTGGCTGGTGCAGCCTTTGTAGGGACGATGGGCACAGGACCGGTGGGCTTCCACGCCGCCTATGCTGAGGATGCCGGGGCCATCAAACCGAGCAGCCCGGTCCAGACGCTTCCAAACTTTGTGAATCTGGTCAAACAGGTCAAACCTGCCGTTGTCTCCATTACCTCTATGATCAAGGCTGATGCTGTTGAGGGTGAAGGCGGTGGCATGGGCGGAATGGGTGGTATGGGCGGCATGCCCTTTCCTTTCCCCTTCCCGTTCCAGATGGCTCCCCAGCAGTCCCGCCAGCAGATTGAAGCCCGCGGGTCTGGCTTTCTGATCTCTGCCGATGGCTACGTGGTGACCAACAACCATGTGGTGAAAGGCGCCACCAAGGTCACTGTCACGCTGGATGATGGCACCACGCTGCCTGCCAAGATTATCGGCCGTGATGGCAAGACCGATCTGGCGCTCCTGAAAGTTACATCGTCCCAGAAGCTGCCCTTTATTGAACTGGGTGAATCTGATGATGTGCAGCCCGGTGAATGGGTTGTGGCCGTGGGTAACCCGTATGGTCTGGGTGGTACTGTGACCGCCGGCATCGTCTCCGCCCGTGGGCGTGACATTAATGAAGGGCCGTACGACAACTTCATCCAGATTGATGCCCCCATCAATCGCGGTAACTCCGGTGGGCCGCTGTTCACGCAGGATGGCAAGGTGGTGGGGGTCAATACCGCCATTCTCTCGCCCTCCGGCGGCGGGTCTATCGGGATCGGCTTCGCTATTCCGTCTGACACGGTACGCAGCGTGACAGATCAGCTCCGCAAGACTGGTCATGTGGTCCGCGGGTATCTGGGCGTGAATGCTCAGGTGATTTCCCCGGCTATGGCCAAAGCTCTGAACATGCCGGTTCCTGCTCCGGGTGCGCCGCCCGCCGGTGCGCTGGTGGCCAGCACCAGCCCGGACAGCCCGGCAGAAAAGGCTGGCCTGAAGGCGGAAGACGTTGTGACCGATTTTAATGGTCAGAAAGTCGCTTCTCCGCATGATCTGGCGGTACGGGTTGCGTCTGTAGCTCCGGGCACGGACGCCAAAATTGGCTATCTGCGCGGCGGCAAGCCGCAGACGCTGACGGTCAAAATTGGCAACCTTGCCAAAGCCTCCAACGATGGTGGGATTGAGGGCAGCGCGTCCTCTGGCCAGCATCTGGGTGTGTCGCTCACGCCGCTGAGTGGCGATATCCGTCGCCAGCTCGGTCTGGGCAGTGATGTGCACGGCGTGGTCGTGAATGATGTGCAGCCCGGTTCTCCGGCGGATCAGGCCGGTATTCGCCCTGGCGATGTGATCCAGTCCGTCAGCAATCAGAATGTGGATTCGCCGCGTGCTGCGGTGACGGCTGTGCGTGGAGCGCTGGCCGCTAAAAAGCCCGTTCTGCTCCGGGTGCTGCGGGATGGGCAGTCTCTGTTCATCGCCATTTCCCCGGATGGTACGGGGGATGGGTACGATTCCTCTTCTTCTAACGGTGGGGATGATGACGACCAGTAAGATGGTTTTATTCATCTAAGACCGGGCATCAGGCTCCGTCTCGTAAAAAGCTGGCTCTGCAAAGGGCCAGCTTTTTTTGTTTTTCACGATGATATTACTTCTAAAAAATCCAAAAACGTCCTTTGAAGAGCGCTGAAAGCCAAGAAGCATTGTAAAATTTTTATTAAATTCAATGTGTTGCAGGTGAAATTTTTAGATAAATCGGCTTAATACCTCAAATGCAATAAAGCTATGCTCCAGACTCGGGGCTTGTTTGCTTTGGTCCTGAGCGGGTATCTCCTGCGTATTCATAAAGTGGGAGCGATCCGCCCGATGACACTCACTCATTTTTCTGATCTGCCGTGCAGGGTTGCGTAATGCGAGCCGGACAGGGGTTGCGTATGCGCGTGCGTGCGGGTCGGGGCGTCTTTGGCCTTCTTTGTGCTCTCCTGTGTCTGGCGAATGCTTCGGCATGGGCGGAGAAAACACCGCTGCTTGTGGGGCAGGATGGGAGCCTGAGCGTGCCGGAAGGCTCTCCGTTACGGAAACGGCTGGAGGTTGAGGCCGTCAAGGTTGTTGTCCCGAAGGATACCCTTTCTGTTCCCGGTGCCATTGTGACGGAGCCGGCCCGGCAGGTGCCAATTCTGGCTCCTGTTACCGGGCGCATCATGGCGCTGAGCGTCGTGCCCGGTCAGCATGTCAGGCACGGTCAGCCGCTGGCGACGCTCCTTGCTGGAGATATGGCGCAGGCCACGACGGATGAGGAAAAGGCACGCGCCGGACTGGTGCTGGCGCAGGCTGCCATGGCGCGGGCCCAGCAGGTCAAGCAGGCTGGTGGAGCCGCCACGCGGGATGTTGAGGCCGCACGGGCTGCGCTGGTGCAGGCGCAGGCGGAGGAGCGCCGGGCGCAGGACCGTCTGGCATCTTTTGATGATGCTGCCGCGGCTGGTGGCAAGCTTGTCCTGCGCTCTCCGGTGGATGGCGTGGTGTCTGCTGTCAGCATGGCACCCGGCCAGAATGTGACGGACATCACAGCGCCCCTGCTGAGTGTGGAAGACCTTTCGGAAATCTGGGCGGTGGCCGATGTGCCGGAAGCCGATGTGGACCAGATTCATATCGGTCAGTCCGTTTCCCTCACGCTGCCCGCGCGGGACGGAGTTGTGTTGTATGGGGAAATCGCCACCGTTGAGCCGGATCTGCGGCCCGAAACGCGCCGCCTGCGCGCCATGATTCCACTGCCCAACCCGGATGAAGATTTGCATCCCAACATGTTCGCAACGGTCAATATTCAGCTCAAGCAGCCGCCCGGGCTGATGGTGCCGCAGTCGGCCCTGTTGATGAATAATGACAACGTGACCGTGTTTGTGGAAACCGCGCCCTGGACATTCAAGCGGCGCAAGGTCGGTATTTCCTACGACGAAGGCGAAGATACACGAGTTCTGAGCGGCCTGAGCGCCGGAGACCGCATCGTGACGCGCGGTGGGGTTTTGCTGAACGATGATTGAACGGATTATTGCGGCCTGCCTGCGGGAGCGCCGGATTGTTTTTGTGGCTATGGCTGTACTGGCCCTGTGGGGCGGCTGGGCGTGGAAAGATCTTCCGGTTGAGGCCTATCCCGACCTTGGGGCTGTGTCCGTTCAGGTCACAACTCAAAGTTCCGGGCTGGCGGCGGAGGAAGTCGAACAGCAGATCACCATTCCGCTGGAACGCCAGCTTGCGGCCACGCCGGGGCTGGCTAACAGCCGTTCCAGCAGCACGTTTGGCCTCTCGCTTATCAATCTGATTTTCCGTGATGGCGTGAATGTTTATGCGGCCCGCCAGCGCGTGACGGAACAGCTGGCGCAGGTCACGCTGCCGCCGGGGGTGACGGCCAGCCTTGGGCCTGTCACCAGCCCGTCGGGGGAAATCTATCGCTACACGCTGGAATCAGACCGCCAGAATCTGATGCAGTTGTCTGAAATTCAGCGCTGGATTGTCGTGCCCGCTCTGACCAAGGTGCAGGGTGTGGCTGCCATCAACAACTTTGGCGGCTTTACGCGGGAATATCAGCTGTTGCTGGACCCGGCAGCACTCTATCGCTTTCATGTCGGCGTGAATGATGTGCTGACGGCCATTACCAACAGCAGCGTGAACGCTGGTGGTGGCCGTGTGGCGCGGGGTGAGCAGTCCTACATTGTGCGTGGCGTGGGTATGATCCACTCGCTGAATGAGATGGGCGATATTCCCGTAACCCAGCATGACGGCACGCCAGTCTTCCTGCGGGAACTGGGGCGCATGCAACTGGGGCATCAGGTGCGGGAAGGTATTCTGGGGAAAAACGGAAACCCGGATACCATTGAGGGCATTGTTAGCATGGTTTCGGGCGAGAACGCCTCGAAGGTGCTGAATCTGCTGCATGCCCGCGTAGCGGAGCTGCAAAAGCAGCTGGAGCCGCAGGGTGTGCGGATTGTGCCCTATATCGACCGCGATGTTCTGGTGAATGCCACTACGGAGAAAGTCACACACACGGTTCTGGAAGGTGTGGGGCTGGTTTTTGTCATCCTCATTCTTTTCCTCGGCAGCCCGCGCAGTGCGATGGTGGCGGCAGTGACCATTCCGCTGGCACTGGCGACGGTCTTTCTCATCATGAGTTTGCTGGGCATGCCCGCCAACCTGTTCTCCCTCGGCGCGATTGACTTCGGGGTGATTGTGGATGGCGCGATTGTGGTGACGGAATCCATTCTGCGCCTGCGGGAAGCCGAGCCCGGCCACACTATGACGCTTGATGATGTGGAAGGGCTGACCAAACATGTTGGCCGCGCGATCGTATTTTCCACGCTGGTGATTATTGTCGCCTATAGCCCGCTTTTTGCGTTTGAAGGGGCGGAGGGGCGGCTGTTCCGGCCTATGGCCTTTACCGTCAGCTTTGCGCTGCTGGGGGCGCTGCTCAGCGCCATTGTGCTCACGCCCTCGCTGGCCTTTCTGGCCATGCGCAAGCCGCACAAGATCTTCCATAATAAGCCGCTGGAAAAACTGCATCACCTGTACCATGACGGTCTGGCTCATGCCATGCGTCGCCCGCTTCTGGCCTATATCGGCGCAGCTATTGCCTTCGTGCTGGTGGTGGTGCTGGGTATGAATACCGGGCGGGAATTCCTGCCGGAAATGGATGAAGGGGCCTTGTGGCTTCAGGTTCAGCTGCCCTCGGGTCTTTCACTGGAAAAAGCCGGGGCGATGGCCGATGAGGTGCGCCACGCGATCTATACGTTCCCGGAAACCTCTTACGCCGTAACGCAGCTGGGCCGGAACGATTCCGGCACGGACCCGTGGACACCCTCACACATTGAAGTGCCGGTGGGCCTCAAGCCTTACAACACCTGGCCGCATGGTGAGACAAAGGCGCAGTTCGTCGCCAAACTGCATGAGCGTCTGGCCAAAATTCCGGGTATTGATTTTGGCATCAGCCAGCCAATTGCCGATGGCATGAACGATCAGGTTGGCGGTGCACATTCTGCGCTGGTCCTGCGTGTTTACGGCAATGACGCGCGGGAAATTCGCCGGATTGGCAATCAGATTGTCGATGTTCTGAAAACCGTAAAGGGCACGACTGAAGCCTCGGTTTTTCAGGAGCCGGAAATCCCGGAGCTGAATATTGTTGCAAACCGGGCTGCCGCAGCTCGTTACGGCATTTCTGTTGCGGACATCATGGCCGTGGTGGGCAACGCGATTGGTGATGGCCCGGTTTCTCAGATCTATATTGCAGACCGCACTTACAACATGACGGTGCGGGTGCCCCCGGCCACGGTCAGCAATCTGCGCTCTCTGGCGCATCTCCCGCTGACGGCGGCCAATGGCGCGCAGATCCCGCTGGAAATGGTGGCGCAGATCAGCCTGAAAACGGGCGAAGGCACAATCTCGCATGAAATGACGGAACGGCAGATCACGTTGCGGGTGGATAACGGCAAGCGGCCACTGTCCGAGTATATGGCGGAAGCACAGAAGAAAATTGCTGCACAGGTGCATTTCGACTCCAGCCTGTATCGTCTGCAATGGGCTGGCGCGTTTGAGCAGCAGCAGCGTGCGCAGGCGCGTCTGGGTGTGGCGCTCGGTATCATGCTGGTCGTCATGCTGGTTCTGCTGTTTGCGGAATTCCGTGTTTTGCGGCAGGCCGTGCTGATTCTGGCTGTGGTGCCGCTGGCTCTGCTGGGTGGGCTGGTCGCGCTCCAGGTCCGGGGAGAAACCCTGAACGTAGCGACCGCTGTTGGCTTTATCGCGCTGTTTGGCGTGGCCGTGCAGAACGGGATTATCATGATCTCCAACATCAACCGGCATCGGTCACAGGGCGTGCCGCTGTATAATGCCGTGCTGGAAGGGGCGGGTGAGCGATTCCGCCCTGTGCTGATGACGGCGACTGTCGCCAGTATGGGTATGCTGCCGGCGGCTATGGCAACCGGTATTGGCACGGACGTGCAGCGCGGTCTGGCGACCGTGGTGGTGGGTGGTCTGGGGATTGCGACGATTCTGACGCTGTTTATCCTGCCGACATTCTATTACGAGCTGGAAGCGTGGTGTGAGCGCCGGGCAGCTGCACGGGAGCCTGCACCATGATGACAAAAAAGCTGATGCTCTGGGCCGCCACTGCTCTGGCTCTGAGCGGCTGTGCGGTGGGGCCGGACTTTAAAAAGCCTGCGCCGCCAGCTCCCACCGAGTATGGGCAGGCGGGGAAAGGCAACAGCACGCAAGCCGTGGCAGGCTCCGCCGAAGCCGCGGCCGCTGGCCCGCAGAGCGTGGTTCAGGTTTTTAAGCCGGGGCAGGATATTCCGGCGCAGTGGTGGGCTTTGTTCCACTCGCCAGAACTGGACAGGCTGGTGCGGCGTGCGCTGGACCAGAATCCGTCTCTGGAATCCGCGCGGGATGCGCTGGCAGCAGCCAATGAAAACCGTCTGGCCCAGCAGAGCGCGCTGTATCCGTCCATTTCCGGGAGCTTTAACCCGACACGGAACAAGACCTCCCGCACATACTCGCCTGTGCCAAACAGCAACGCGTGGCTTTACACTGTGCATACGGCACAGCTGAATATTTCCTATGTGCCGGATTTATGGGGCGGCGTGCGCCGTGGGGTGGAAGCTGCAAAAGCCCTGCGCGATGCCCAGCGTGACCAGCTGGAAGCGGTTTATCTGACACTGACCTCCTCCGTCGTGCAGGCAGCGATTGATTACGCGGCACTCAATGCTCAACTGGAGGCGACGCAGGCTCAGGTAGCCGTGCAGCGGACCTTGCTCGCCTCGGCAGAGCGGCAGGAGCAGGTTGGGCAGTTTTCCCGCAATGATGTGGCGATGCAGCGCGCCTCTCTGGCGCAGAACGAAGCCACTCTGGCCCCGTTGCAAAAACAGATTGAGCAGCAGCGGCACCTGATTGCGGCTCTGGTGGGTGATCCGCCAGATGCGCCGGAGCCCGCATTTACGCTGGATAGCCTCACTCTGCCTGTTGAGTTGCCGGTCAGCCTGCCTGCTCGCCTGATTGAACAGCGCCCGGATATCCGCACGGCACAGGCCAACTGGCATGCCGCCTGTGCGCAGGTCGGCGTGGCTGTGGCGAATCGTCTGCCTAACGTGCAGCTTGGGGCAACGCCGGGTTTTGCGGCGGCATCCATCGCGCAGATGGCCTCCCCGGGGTTCGGGCAGTGGGAAATTGCTGCCATGATTACCCAGCCGCTGTTTGATGGTGGCCTGCTGCGGCATCAGGAACATGCCGCCCGTGCCCAGTATGATCAGGCTGCTGCGGATTATCGGACCACCATTATCGCGGCCTTGCAGGATGTGGCAGATACGCTGACCGCCATTCGCTCTGACGCCACGGCATTAGGTGCCAATGCCTCCGCGGCGACGGCCGCCGCCGAGAGCTGGCATATAGCGCAGGCGCAGTATCGGCTTGGGGATGTGAGTGAGGTCGCCATGCTTCAGGCGCAGCAGACGCAGCTTCAGGCCCAGCTGGCTCTGGCGCAGGCCAGAGCAGACAGACTGTCCGATACTGTGGCGCTGTTTCAGGCTTTGGGTGGGGGCTGGTGGAACAGCAAGGAGCCGGATGCGCCGCGCACACCGTCATGGCACCCGGATAAAGGGTTAGCGACTATCCTGCCCTGAGGCGAGGTCCCGAAGGCGGTTGACGGCCAGAACCCGGATGCCGTGATTATCGGTGCCGGTAATGGTCTGTTCGCGCCGGAGTGCGCTGATGGTCCGGCTGACGGTTTCAATGGTCAGGCCCAGATAATCGGCAATATCCACCCGTGTCATGGGCAGAGAAACCAGACAACCTTCGGTTTTGGTCTGCCCGGAGGGGGCTGGTGGCATCATGCGGTTAAGCAGAAAGCTGGCAACGCGTTCGCGCGCAGTTTTGCGGCCCAGCAGCAACATCTGTTCCTGTGCTTCCGCCAGATCATCAGTCACTTCATCCAGAAGCCGGCGTTCAAACTGGGGATAGTCCGTCAGCAGGGTTTCAAGCTGCGGGCGCAGAAAGCGGCAGACCTGCACCGTATCCACGGTCTCGGCCCCAAAAGAATAGGTCTTGGCTGTGGTGAGGCCAAGGAAATGGCCGACATCAGCAAAGCCGGTAATCTGGCGGCGTCCATCCGGAAGGGATTTGAACAGTTTGACGGTTCCAGCTGTCACATTGAAGAAGGATAGCGCAGGCGTGCCTTCTTCAATCATTGCTGTGCCGGGCGGCAATGTCAGCCGTTTTGAAGCCTGAGCAAGAATGGCCAGTTCAGAATCATCAATGCCGTTGCACACGCTGTGTTCGCGAATTTCACAGACAAGACAACGATGAAGGTCAGTCCGGGCTTCAGGCGTAAACCTGCGCCTGAGAGGCATGGACTGTGTCCGTGAAAGAGAAGCAGGCGGCATGAAGGTATGGGTCCGGCAAAGCCGACTCTTGCGGATGCAGGGATTATCCGGAAAAGCCTGTGTCAGGGAAATCTTTCGTAAATATTAGGTTATTGTTGATATAAATCAACGACAGCTCTCAAAAATCTCTGGCCGCGAGGATGTTTTAAACGAATGTCTGGGTTGTGTTTTGTGCTGTGGTTTAAATAACACACTCTTCGGCTCATCATGGTGCGTGTTTGATCTAAATCATGGTGACGGGCCTCTGCGCGTGATTTCTCCCCACTCATAAACTTTACAGCGCAGTTGGAAGAGTAACAGGTATGGTCAAGCTTCGTTCCTTATTTACAGCCCTTGCGGCGGGTGTGGCTGCGATTTCCGGCACGGCCGCTGCTCAGGCACAGGTTGTTGCTCCGGCATCCCCGAACGCCACCTATGTGAATGCTCCGGTCATGAGCAAAATTCCGTCTGCTCCCCGTCCGGGCGGTGGCCATTGCGGAATTTTTGAAACCTGCGCCAGCACCAAGATCGGTCTGGGCAAGGGTGACTTCATGATCCGCCTGTCCGGCGTGGGCGTTCTGCCGCAGGACCGTGATAGCAACGTGGCTCTGCATGCCGGTGGCACGACCATCCCCATGCGCAACACGCACCTGTCCACCACCAATCAGGCCATGCCTGAGCTGACGCTGGAATACTTCCTGACGGACAACATCTCTGTTGACCTGATTGCCACCAGCACCCGTCACGAAGTGGCTGCTCTGGGTAGCGATGTCCCGTCTCTGGGTGGGCCGCGCAAGCTGGACGTCGGGAGCGCCTGGGTGCTGCCGCCGACGCTGACCTTCGCCTGGCATTTCCGTCCGCATAAGCGCTTCAACCCATATGTGGGTGTGGGTGTTACGGCAATGTGGTTCCATAACATGAAGGGCAACGCTGGCAGCCCGCTGGGTCTGACCAAGCTGAACTCCGGCTTCACCGGTGGTCCGTCCGTCAATGCCGGCTTTGACTATCAGCTGGTTGGTAACTGGTTCTTCAACGCAGACGTCAAGCAGATGTTTGTCCGTATGCACGCATGGGTTCAGAACCCCGCAGAAACGCTGCGTGTCCGTGCGCACGAATCTCTGGACCCGACCGTGGTTTCCGCTGGTATCGCATACCGGTTCTAATGGTATGAGCGCGGTATCCTTATCTGATCTGGTTCTCCGTTACGGCGGAAACCTGCCGCGCTACACCAGCTATCCGACCGCAGCCAGCTTTACGGATGCGGTCGGGCCTGCGCAGGCCGAACAATGGCTGCGCGCCCTCCCGGCAGATGAGCCGGTTTCTCTTTATTTCCATGTTCCGTTTTGTGATGAACTGTGCCGCTTTTGCGGGTGCAATACATCCGTCATGCGCCATGAAAACGGGCGTATGGCCTACGGAGATCTGCTGCGTGAGGAGCTGCGCCGCGTTGTAGCGCTGGTGGGTCCGCAGCGGTCTGTCAAACATCTTCAGTTTGGGGGTGGAACACCCTCCACGCTGCCTGCGGCCTCGCTCCGGCAGGTGTTGCGCAGTGTACGTCAGTTTTTCAGGATTGAGCCGGGCGCCGAGTTGGCAATGGAGCTGGACCCCCGGCATGTGCCGGCAGGGTACCCGGAACTGCTGGGTGACCTCGGTTTTACGCGCATCAGCCTTGGTGTGCAGGATCTGGAGGAAAAGGTGCAGGAAGCCTGCGGGCGGCACCAGTCTTTTGCCCAGACCGAAGCCTGCATCAACGCCGTGCGTGCTGCCGGTGTGTCCGGCGTGAATGTCGATCTGATTTATGGCCTGCCGTATCAGACAGAAGAAAGCGTTGCCGCGACGGCGCGTAAAATTGCGTCCCTGCGGCCCAGTCGTCTGGCGGTGTTTGGCTATGCGCATGTGCCTTGGAAGCAGAAGCGCCAGCGCCTGATCCCCGAAGACGCCTTGCCGCCGCCCGTCGAGCGGCTGCGTCAGCGTGCCCGTATTGAAGAGGTTTTGTGTGCCGAAGGGTACATGCCTATCGGGCTGGATCATTACGCTCTGCCGGACGATACGCTGGTTCAGGCCGCGCAGGCGGGGACGCTCCACCGGAATTTTCAGGGATATACGACCGATTCGTCCACCGTGCTGCTGGGAATGGGTGCGTCCGCTATTTCCATGTTGCCAGACGGTTACACCCAGAACATTACGGCAGTTGCTCCCTATGTCCGCGCTCTGGCGGATCAGGATGGGTTGCCGGTGGCCCGTGGCGTGGCCCGCACGGCGGAAGACAAACTGCGTGGCCGTCTGATTGAAGACCTGATGTGCACCATGCAGGTGGACCTTCAGGCAGGTCCGGCTGCCGGGCATGATTTCTCAATAGAATATGCTGCTCTGAAGCCATTTGTGCAGGATGGATTCGTGCAGCTGGACGGCAGTTGCGTGCGGGTGACGGAAGCCGGACGGCCTTTCCTGCGGAATGTGGCCGCCGTGTTTGATACGCACCGCAAGATCCTGTCTTCAGCCGTGCCCGGAGCCGCTCCTCAGCCCCGTTTTGCCACGGCGCTCTGAACCTTCACGGGCTTTGCTCGTTCAGGCATCAGTTGATCGTGCGCGTGTTTTGGCGCATGGAGAGAGAACTTTCCCCGCCCGAATGCCATAAAAAAGAACGGTATTCTCGTTAAGGGCAGGAACCCGCATCACAGCTGAAGGACAGAACAGATGCGTTCTGACGCCCCCGCTTTGACAGAAAAGCTGGCTACCATGCAGCCTGCACAGGTCCCGTTTACGCACTGGATGCTGGAGTCCGTTCTGGAACCAGACGCCTGCGATGCCTTGCTGGAATGGGAGCCGGGTGAAGACGCGCGGGCCGGTGATGTCGGCGGCCGCCGTGAGACCCGTAACAAGTTCCGTGTGTTTGTGGACCCCGCAACCCGCGCGAAGGATGCACGGCTGGACCGGATGGCGCACCTGCTGGATAGCGAGGCTGCGCGCAAAGTGTTCAAGGACGTCTGTGGTGCAGAACTGGAAGACTCCGCCCTGCGGCTGGAGTTGTGTCTGGACACGGATGGTTTCTGGCTGGAGCCGCATACTGATATCGGGGCGAAAAGACTCACCCTGCTGATCTCGCTGTCCACAAACGATAAAGAGCATGCATGGGGCACGGACCTTATGTCGCCGGACGGCAAGTCCGTCACGCGGGCCTCTGGGGCGTTCAATTCCGGCGTGCTGTTCATTCCGTCAGACAAGACATGGCATGGGTTTGTTAAGCGGCCCATCGAAGGCACCCGCCGGACATTGATCGTCAATTTTGTCGACCCAGCATGGCGTGCAGTGCATGAGCTGGCCTTTGGACCCCGCGTGGCAGCGCCTGCGGCCTGAAACAGAGCAGAAAATACGGCCCCAGACACGGATTTTCAGGCAGAATCCGGGGTCTGCTGCGGCTGTTTTTTTGCAATTCCGCGTTAAATCGGCTTTAGGAAGGCCTCGCCGAGATCTCAACGGGGGCTGTGAACGGGAATGAGTGAATCTGTGCGTGAGTCGATGGAGTTTGATGTCGTCATAGTTGGCGGCGGGCCGGCCGGATTGGCTGCGGCTATTCGCCTGCGCCAGCTTTCACCGGAAACGAGCGTCTGTCTGATTGAAAAAGGCAGCGAAATCGGGGCGCATATCGTCTCCGGTGCTGTCATTGAGCCACGGGCTCTGGCAGAGCTTCTGCCGGACTGGCAGGACCGTGGTGCACCGCTGAACACACCGGTGACGTCAGAAGATATGCTCTATCTGACCGAAACCCGCAGCCTGCGCGTGCCCATGCTGGACCGGCTGATGCCGCACATGGCCAATCACGGGAATTATATTGTCAGTCTGGGTGAAGTCTGCCGCTGGCTGGCCACGCAGGCGGAAGAGCTGGGTGTGGAAATCTACCCCGGCTTTGCTGGCGCTGAAGTCCTGATTGAGAACAACCGTGTGGTTGGTGTGGCCACCGGGGATATGGGCATCACCAAAGACGGCGCAGAAGGCCCCAATTACCAGCCGGGTATGGAACTGCGCGGGCGTTACACGCTGTTTGCAGAAGGCTGCCGTGGCTCCCTGACCAAGCAGGTCATGGCGCATTATGACCTGCGCAAGGGCGTGGACCCGCAGACCTACGGGCTGGGTATCAAGGAAGTCTGGGAAATTCCGGCGGAAAACCACCGCCCCGGTCTTGTTCAGCACAGCTTTGGCTGGCCGCTGGATGACAATACGTATGGTGGCGCGTGGCTGTATCACTTTGGTGAAAACCTGGTGTCTTATGGCTTTGTGGTCGGGCTGGACTATCCCAACACATGGCTTTCTCCGTTTGAGGAAATGCAGCGCCTTAAACTGCATCCGGCATTCCGTAAGCATCTGGAAGGCGGCCGTCGCGTCAGCTACGGCGCACGTGCCCTTTCAGAAGGCGGTCTGCAGGCCATCCCGCGTCTGACCTTCCCCGGTGGCGCACTGATCGGCGATTCCGCGGGTTTCCTGAACATGCCCAAAATCAAGGGCACGCATACGGCCATGAAGTCCGGCATGCTGGCGGCGGAAGCTGTTGTTGAGGCCATTCAGACGGATCGGGTTGAACCCGGCTCCTTCACGCAGCGCGTTAAAGACAGCTGGCTGTGGGAAGAGCTGCGCACAGCACGCAATGTCCGTCCGGCTTTTGCACATTTCGGCATGAAGGGCGGGGCAGTCTATGCCGCGCTGGACGCCATGCTTCTGCGTGGCCGTGCGCCGTGGACACTGCATTTCAAGCATCAGGACAACGAAACTTTGAAAGCCGCAGCCCTGTGTGAAAAGCCGAACTACCCCAAACCGGACGGCACGTTGACGTTTGACCGCTTGTCTTCCGTCTTCCTCTCCGCGACCAACCATGAGGAAGATCAGCCGGTGCATCTGCGCCTGCGCAATCCGTCCCTGTGGAAAACGATTAACTGGGATGTGTTCCGTGCACCGGAAGCCCGTTATTGCCCGGCTGGCGTGTACGAAGTGGTCGATGAAGCCACAGCACCTGCTCTGCAAATTAACGCGCAGAACTGCGTGCATTGCAAAACCTGTGACATCAAGGATCCGACCCAGAATATCGACTGGACCGTGCCCGAAGGCGGCGGCGGTCCTAATTATCCTGCTGGTATGTGATTTTGTTGCAAAGTACGGTAAGCAACGTTTGAACGATCCTGCGTCTGCAAGCGAAAGAAGCCATGAAGATTGTAGTACCTGTAAAGCGGGTTGTTGATTACAACATCAAACCGCGTGTTAAGGCGGACGGCAGCGGTGTTGAAACCACTGGCGTCAAGATGTCGATGAACCCCTTTGATGAGATCGCTGTGGAAGAAGCAGTGCGTCTCAAGGAAAAGGGCGTTGCGTCTGAAGTTGTCGTTGTCTCCATCGGGGTGCAGCAGGCACAGGACACGCTGCGGACCGCCATGGCCATGGGCGCAGACCGCGCCATTCTGGTTCTGTCTGAAGAAAGCCCGGAACCTCTGGCAGTCGCCAAGGTGCTGAAGGCCATTAACGAGAAAGAGCAGCCGGGTCTGTTCATTCTTGGCAAGCAGGCCATTGATGATGACATGAACGCAACCGGCCAGATGCTGGCTGGTCTGCTCGGCTGGGGTCAGGGCACGTTTGCCGGTAAGGTCGAAGTTGCAGATGGCCGCGTGAAGGTCAGCCGTGAAATCGACGGCGGCACGGAAGATGTTTCTCTGGCTCTGCCGGCTGTTGTCACGGCCGATCTGCGCCTGAACGAACCGCGCTATGCCTCTCTGCCCAACATCATGAAGGCTCGCAAAAAGCCGACAGAAACGCTGAAGGCCGAAGACCTTGGCGTGGACATGACCCGCCGTCTCACTGTGGTGTCCGTAGCAGAACCGCAGCAGCGTCAGGCTGGCGTGAAAGTTGGCTCCGTGGGTGAGCTGGTTGAAAAACTGCGTAACGAAGCAAAGGTGATCTGATCATGACCGCTCTTGTTCTTCTCGATCATGAAGAGGGCCGGATCAGAAAGTCTGCCCTTTCTGCTGTAACGGCTGCCTCTCAGCTGGGTGACGTGCATGTGCTGGTAGCGGGTGATGCCGCCGTAGCGCAGGCCGCAGCCGCTATTCCGGGTGTTGCCAAAGTTCTGCATGCTGCCGATGCACAGTATGCGCATGAACTGGCTGAGCCTCTGGCCGCTCTGATTGTCTCGCTTGCTGGCGGGTATGACCAGATTGTTGCTGCGGCCAGCGCCGTTGGTAAAAACGTGCTGCCGCGTGCAGCCGCACTGCTGGATGTGCAGCCGATCCCGGAAGTGGTCAGCATTGTCGACGCCGAAACCTTCGTGCGTCCGATTTATGCAGGGAACGCACTGGCGACCGTACGCTCGTCCGATGCCAAAAAGGTTCTGACGGTGCGAGGCTCTGCGTTTGATGCCGCTCCGGCAGAAGGCGGTTCCGCTCCAATCGAAACGGTGGCACCTGCAACCAACCCGAATGTTTCGGAATTTGTGGCGGTTCACCTGTCCGATTCCGAGCGGCCGGAACTGGAATCTGCCCGCGTGGTGGTCTCTGGTGGTCGTGGCCTTCAGAGCGAAGAAAAGTTCCACATTCTGGAGCCGCTGGCCGACAAGCTGGGTGCTGCTATCGGCGCATCCCGTGCGGCTGTGGATTCGGGCTTTGTGCCGAACGAATTCCAGGTCGGGCAGACCGGCAAGATCGTGGCGCCGGAGCTCTATCTGGCGTTCGGTATTTCCGGCGCGATCCAGCATCTGGCCGGCATGAAAGACAGCCGCGTAATTGTGGCCGTCAACAAAGACCCGGAAGCGCCGATCTTCCAGGTGGCCGATTACGGCATTGTGGGGGATCTGTTCGAGATTGTGCCCGCTCTGACCGAGGCACTGAACTAAATTCTCGTTTCTGCAGCCCGGATTTCCGGGCCGCTACAGCGCAAAGCCTGTGTGCTCTGACCCCGGAGTGCACAGGCTTTTTGTTTTTTGAAATGCGGTAAGACTGATCAGTCTGCTGCTGGAGCGTCGGAAGCCTTGACGCCATAGGCAGCCAGAAACATGCGGACTGCGGCGTGAATCACCTTTTCTTCGTCTTCAGCTTCATTTTCAAACGGCATGTTGAAGCGCTTCCGGTGCGCAATACGCGTCTGGCAAAGTGAGAAGAACTGTTCCGCTGCAAAAACAGGGTCATCCACCTTCAGTGTTCCCTGAGCCACCTGTCCTTCAATCCAGCCCGACAGGGTTTCAATCGCCCTTTTGGGGCCACTCTGCCAGAAGGTCGTGGCCAGATGCGGGAAATGCGGCGCTTCGGAGACAATAATCCGATAGAGCATCAGGCTTTCAGGTGAGATAATCAGCCGGATAATCTCACGGGCCAGAGTTGTCAGAGTCTTTTCTGGAGACTGGCTTAATTGCTGCACCGGGGCCAGAACTTCGAGTTTTTCCCGGCAGTTCTTTTCTACAAAGGCAGCAAACAGATCGCACTTGTTGGCAAAATAATTATACAGCGTGCCCTTGGAGACGCCTGCCTCACGCGCAATGGCGGACATACTGGCCCCTTCAAAGCCATGAGCGGCAAAAATGGCTTTTGCTCCGGTCAGAATCTGCTGGCGCTTGGCCTCAGATTCTCCGGTGCAGAGGTGGGTCACCATCACAGGCTTGGAGGGGGAGACAGACATTGTGTGGTGTTATTCCCAAGTATGATGATTGACGCAACATTGAAAAACGATAGTTTGGCATGCTGACCGAACCGGTCGGTCAGTGCAAGAACCGGGTAGTACGAATACGGACTTTCGTTAGGAGCGATCAGGTGGCGAAACGGTATGTGTCGGGGGCAGGCACCATAGTTCTGGCTTTAGCGCTGGGTGGGTGCATGGTAGGCCCGGATTACAAAAAGCCAGCCACATGGACTCCGGCAGAATGGCAGCATGCCAAGCTGGAAGGGGCTTCCCGCGTTCTGAGTGTGCCTAGCACACAAGCGCCTGACCCGGAATGGTGGTCAGTTTTTCAGGACCCGGAACTGACGTCTCTTGAAAAACGTCTGGCCTCAGAAAACCTTGATGTCCTGCAGGCGACGGAACAGCTTGCCGTCAGCCGCGGGCAACTCCTGATTGCCGGTGCTGAGCGTTTCCCGGATCTTGCCGCATCAGGCTCTTATAAGCGCGCACAGTATAGCAGTAAGCAGCTCAGCCGTATTGTGGAGCGTATTGGGCAGAATGCACCGGAAGGGATGGGCGCACTCCTGTCTTCCCAGTCCGCCAATGTCTCCATTCCTTTGCTCAACCAGTGGCAGGATGGGCTTCAGGCAAGCTGGGAGGTTGATCTCTGGGGGCGTGTCCGTCGGCAGTATGAGGCCGCCAAGGCTTATCTGACGGCCTCTATGGAAGAACGTCGCGGTATTCTGATCGCCCGGCAGGCTGAACTGGCGCGGGACTACATGGAACTGCGCGGCCTTCAGGAGCAGCTACGGATTACTATCGCCAACCGCGATGCCGCGACCCAGATGCTCAAGCTTAGCAGTGCCCGTTACAAGAGCGGACTGGTGAGTGAACTGGATGTCGAGAGTGCTCGTTCACAGGTGGAAAGTACCAATTCCAGCATTCCGCAGTATGAGCAGCGGATTGCTATGCAGATTAATGCCATCAATCTGTTGATGGGTGCGCCGCCGGGTGGCCTGAATGCAGAACTGACGCAGACGGCTTCTATTCCTCTGGTTCCGGCAGCAGTTCCGGTGGGCCTGCCGTCTGAGCTGGCGCGCAGACGCCCTGATATTCGGGAAGCCGATGCTGAACTGCATGCGGCAACGGCGGAAGTCGGTCAGGCCGAAGCGGATTTCTATCCTAAAGTAACTATTGATGCCGGGTTTGGCTTCCAGTCCTTCTCGTTCCGGGACCTCGGGTTCTGGAGTGCCCGGACATGGAATGTCGGGCCGTCTATCTCTCTACCTATCTTTCAGGGTGGTCGTCTGACCGGTCAGCTTGAAATGAAGAAAGCCTCTCAGAAAACCGCAGCGCTCCGGTACCGGAAGACTGTGCTTAAGGCATGGAGTGAGGTGGATAATGCTCTGACAGCCTATGAGGCCGAGCAGAAGCGCAATCTCAGCCTCAAGGCACAGGTGGCGGCAGACCAGCGGTCCTGGCAGCTGGCACAGGAGCAGTATCGTCACGGTATGCAGAGCTTCCTGCAGGTGCTGGATACAGAGCGTCGTCTGCTATCGTCTCAGACGCAGCTTGCGGACAGCACGGCGGTTATCTCGGATAATCTGGTGCGTCTCTATAATGCGCTGGGCGGTGGGTGGGAGACGACCTATCCCGAGGCCAGCAAAACCACACCTAAGGCAACACAGCATAGCTAAAAGCTTACTGTCTCAGTCTGCTTCAAAACCCCCGGCGTCGCAGACGCCGGGGGTTTTGCATTTGTAAGGCGGAGATCAGACGGGGAATGGGGCTTGGAAACAGGTCTCTCTTTAGGGGGAGGGGCGTTATCCCTTTCAGTCAGGCATTCTTATCCTGCGAGCCCACTCTCAAAAACGATTCCATGCGGGTTTAGGTGGGATTCGGTAGCAGGATAAATCGCCTATCCCGTTGAAAACTGGCGGAAATCTGGGGTTTTGGTGCGGTCTAAAAATTAAGACGTACTTTTTTGAAGTTTTTATGTCGGATGGTGTTGACGGGTGGTCGGTGATCCCTTAGAAACCGCTTCACCGGACGAGATGACGGTTGGCAGCGGCCTCTGGTTCTGCTAGATTGTT
>NZ_JOPG01000019.1 GCF_002153605.1 Acetobacter malorum
AAACCCGGTTTTTCTCCCGCCGCCGCCATAACAATGTGGAACGTAAGGCCGGGAACGTCGGGGAATGGGTGCGCCGGTTTGGTGGAGCCTATGACCAGATGGTTACGCTGGATGCGGACTCCGTCATGTCTGGCGAGACACTGGTGCGCATGGCCGGAGCCATGGAACGCAACCCCGGCGTAGGGTTGATCCAGACTCTGCCGGTGATTGTTGGGGGCACGACCTTGTTTGCCCGCCTGCAGCAATTTGCTGGCCGTGTGTATGGGCCAGTAATTGCGCATGGTATTGCCTGGTGGCATGGGTCTGAGGGCAATTACTGGGGCCATAACGCCATTATCCGCACCAAGGCTTTTGCCGGGCAGGCCGGTTTGCCGCATGTGCCGGGGCGCAAGCCGTTTGGCGGCCATATTCTGAGCCATGACTTTGTGGAAGCGGCGCTCATGCGTCGTGGTGGCTGGGCCATTCATATGGTGCCGGGGCTTGATGGCTCTTATGAAGAAAGCCCGCCGTCTCTGACGGATGTGGCTATTCGTGACCGCCGCTGGTGCCAGGGCAACTTGCAGCATGTGAAAGTGCTGCCCACCAAAAAACTGCACTGGATCAGCCGGATGCATATGGTGGTGGGGATTGGCGCCTACGTTACCTCTCCGCTCTGGCTGGTGTTTCTGCTGACCGGGATTTTGATCTCCCTACAGGCGCATTTTGAACATCCCGAATATTTCGGGGATACAAAACTGCTTTACCCGCACTGGCCGCATGTGGATCCGGTGCAGGCAAAATACGTGTTTATCGGCACCATGGCCATTCTGCTGGCCCCCAAGCTGCTGGCTTATATTGCCCTGATGTTTGACCGCGCGACCTGCAAGGGCTGCGGCGGTGCAATCCGGGCGGCGGCATCCGTGGTGGTGGAAACGCTGATTGGTGGCCTGATTGCCCCCATTGCCATGCTGATCCAGACGTCTGGCGTGCTGTCCATCCTGTCCGGGCATGATTCCGGCTGGAATACGCAAAAGCGTGATGATGGCGGTGTGCCTTTTGGGGTTGTTGTCCGGCAATACGCCAAGTTTACCATTTTTGGTTTGTTGCTGGGGGCCGGGGCGTGGGTTGTTTCCCCGTCCCTGTTCTTCTGGATGACGCCTGTTTTGCTCGGGCTGGTCTTTTCCATTCCGCTGGTTGTCATGACCAGCAGCCGGGATGTCGGACAAAGTTTTAAAAAGGCAGGCCTGCTTCTGGTGCCGGAAGAAACGCATCCGCCGGATGTTCTGCTGAAAACAGAGCAGGCGGTGGAAGAGGATCATGGTCCTTCTCTGCCTCATGACGCTCTGCGCGCCCTGCGGGCGGATCATGGTCTGTTGCAGGCTCATGCTGCCATGCTTCCGCCAGCCCGTAAGCCGGGCGATCCGATCAACCCGGATCAGCTGGTCGGGCTGCTGAAAGTTTCGGAAGCGCCGAGCCTTTCGGTTCTGGAAGAGCGCCTCACGACCAAAGAAAAAGCTGCCGTTCTGGGCTGTGCTGAAGGTGTGGCTGCAATAAGCCGCCTGCCTGCCTGAAAAGAGGCCATTTATAAAAAAGGGGAAGAAGGCCGGATAATCCGATCTTCTTCCCCTTTTTTTGTTGGGCCACCTGCACCCGTATCAGGCGCTGGCAGTGTCCAGTTCTGCACGGTCTTCTGCAGACAGATCCAGCTGAACGGCTTTTGCAAAACTTTCGATATGTTCACGCCGGGTTGCGCTGGCGATGGGAGCTGTGACCCCTTCCCGCCCAATCAGCCATGCCAGAGCCACTTCGGCCTGTTTGGCGTCATGCCGGGCGGCAACGGCATCAAGGGCGGCCAGAATTTTCATGCCGCGCGGGGTGAGGTATTTGCCAATGCCAGAACCGCGCGCGCTTTGGGAAAGATCATCCTGCGAGCGGTATTTGCCGGAGAGGAAGCCTGAGGCAAGGCTGTAGTAGGGCACAACGCCGAGCTTCTCTTTGATGCACAGATCCCGCAGAGCGCCGTCATAAGAACTGCGGTCATACAGGTTATATTCGGGCTGAATGACCTCATAGCGCGGCAGGTTGTGGGTTTTGGCCACATCCAGTGCAGAACTGAGCTGGCTGGCATCCAGATTAGAGGCCCCGATGGCACGGATTTTTCCGGCTTTCAGCAGTTTGTCAAAAGCGCCAAGAGTTTCTTCATAGGGCGTTTCCGGGTCAGCCCGGTGGGAGAAATAAAGGTCAATCCGTTCAACGCCCAGACGTTTGAGTGAGCGTTCGGCGGCTTCCATAATCCAGCGTTCGGACAGCCCTTTCTCGCCCGGCTTTTCCAGATCCCAGCCCACTTTTGTGAAAATGAAAACCTGATCCCGCTTGCCCGGATTAGCCTTGAGCCAGTTGCCAATAATGGTTTCAGACTCTCCACCCTCGTTCCCGGGTGCCCAGAGGGAGTAAACATCAGCAGTGTCGATGGCGTTAAAGCCGTGGTCAACAAACGCATCCAGAATGCTGAAGCTGGTTTTTTCATCAAGGGTCCAGCCGAAGACATTCCCCCCAAAAACAATAGGGGCAATCTGGAAGCCGGTGGTGCCGAGGGGACGAAAATCCATGGTTCAGTCTCGCTTTGCTTGTGTCATGTGTCTGGGTTTCTCCATAACGTAACGCACACACGTCCTGTTCCCCGACCGCAGCCTTGAGCATGCCGTCTGGAGTGTGTGGCGTTTAGTGAATACGTTCCCCGCCAACCCAGACTTCCTGAACCATAAAGGCGGAATCCAGCACGACAAAATCAGCGCGCTTGCCAGCCTCCAGCGCCCCCCGGTCTGTCAGGCCCAGATACCGCGCTGGATTGGTGCTGAGCAGGGAAGCAGCCTCCAGTAACGGCGTACCAGCCTGAAGAGCGTTGCGCAGGGCCTGATCCAGTGTCAGCACACTCCCCGCCAGACTGCCATCCGGCAGACGGGCCGTGCCGTCTTTTACCATCACGTCCTGCCCACCCAGCTGGCTGGGGCCATCGGGCAGGCCGGTGGCGCGCATGGCGTCTGTAACAAAAACCAGTCGGCCTCCCATCACGCGATGCGCCAGCCGGAAGGTGGCGGGGTGAACGTGGTGGGTGTCAAAAATCATTTCCGCATAAGCATCACTGCACATCAGCGCCGTAACGGGCCCCGGCTTTCGGCTGGTAATGGGAGCCATGGCGTTGAACAGATGTGTCGCCCCCGCAACGCCGCCGGCTGCGCAGATATGGCAAATGGCGGCATTGGCTTCTTCATATTCCGCAACGGTATGACCAAGGCTGACGCGAACGCCCGCATCAGCAAACTGCGTGATGGCGCTCTGTGCGTG
Source organism: Acetobacter malorum (assembly GCF_002153605.1). Taxonomy (GTDB): domain Bacteria; phylum Pseudomonadota; class Alphaproteobacteria; order Acetobacterales; family Acetobacteraceae; genus Acetobacter; species Acetobacter malorum_A. Next base: position 3,325 of record NZ_JOPG01000019.1, read on the forward strand.
GGGGAGTTCCGGCGCGAGAGTCACAACGCGCACGCAACCTGTGGCCAGTGCTTCGGTCACCCGATCTGCTGTGGGGGGAATGGCGTAAGGCGGTTGCGCCCCCAGCTTGTGCGGGCTGACAAACGGGCCTTCCAGATGCGCCCCGTGCACAACAGGGCCGCCGGGGATTTGTGTGCGTACGACTTCTGCTACGGCATGCAGGGCATCCATCACATCTGCCCAGGGGCGTGTGATGGTGGTGGGCAGAATGGTGGTGGTGCCATGCTGCGCATGAAAGCGGGAGAGGGTGTGAATGGCCTGCACACCATCCATAGTGTCTGCCCCGTTGCCGCCATGCACATGGCCATCAATAAAGCCCGGCAGAATATAGCGGTCTGGCACCGTGCTCCCGGCTTCAGTGCTCTCAATCTTTTCGGAGAAAGAAAGGCGTCCGGGCATAATCCGGTCAGGAAGAACAAGATGTCCGGCGATGTCTGGCATGGGTGAGGCTCCTGTTTGTGAAGGTTTTATACCGGGCAGGGTGAAGAACGATACGAGAAGTAGTTGTGTGTCGTGGAGAAAATATTTTGAAAATCATCAAATGGAGAAAGGTATTTTTTCTTCATGAAATATTTTTTGAGGAGTGGTGTGTTTTCAGGGGTGGTTTTTGTATTGCTGCATATTTTGAAAAACCATTGATTTTCTATAAGAAAAGCGTGTTGTGTGGGTGGTTCTTTCTCTCTGCATGGTGGCTTCTGTATTTATGTATGAAAAATTAGGGGGTTTTCAGGAGGAGTTAAGCGTCCAGTGCCTGCGCAAGGCGTGCAATCCATGCGGCGTCAATCGGCCACCCGGCAAGTCTGGCCGCCTGTACAATTCCTCCGCCAACAGGCGGCAGGCGAGGGGGCTGCGGCGGTTCGCATAATTCTGTCAAAGTGTCGCGCAGCAGGCGACTTTTGAAAACGCTCCCGGCGTAGCTCCAGGGCAGAGTGTGTTCAGAAAAGCGCGCCCGCGCTGTCTGGACAAGAGTGGCAAGATGTCTGGCAGCTTGTGTCATAAGCGCGTGAGCTTCCGGGCATCCGGCTTCCGCCATCTCATCAATCAGGCGTGCACAGTGGGCCACCGCGGGGCGGGGGCGTTCCTGCTGGTTGTACCAGCCAAGCAGGGCGTCTAGGGCGGCCGGATTTTCATCAGGCCAGTCCATGGTGGCGCAGACCTGTCGGGCGAAGTCTTTTGCTTCCGGGGCGCGACCGTCCATGGCCTGACACACACGTTGCAGGGCTTTGCGGCCAATCCAGTAGGCGCTCCCTTCATCGCCAAAAACCGGACCCCATCCGCCAACGCGGGCTGTCTGGCCAGTACCGTCTGAAGCCCAGGCCATGGAGCCTGTGCCGGAAAGCAGGAGAACGCCGGCCTCACCGGCGAAGGCGCCGATGCAGGCCATATCAACATCATTGGTCAGGCTGAGCGGGGTGGTGGGGCAGAGCTGGTGCACGTGGGTGCGTAGCAGGCGGCCCGTCTCCCGGTTTTCACCATAGCCTGCAATGCCAAAGGCTGCGGCCTGTAAGCCTGATGCCAGAGGTGTGACGAGGTTTGCGAGAATATTTTGCCAGTCGGGCTGGTCAAACGGGTTGCAGCCTTTGGTGATCTGCATGGCCTGAACGGAGGCGTCCGGGCCAACACGCACGGCCAGCGTTTTTGTGCCGCCACCATCCACAGCCAGAATGGCCGGACCATGCGGCAGGGGAGGGGGCACACAAGGCTCAGGCATGGTGACAGGCTTTGGGCAAAAGGACGCTCTTTGCAAAAGGAAGCAGGCTACAGAGCGTCAAGATTATATCGTTTTCAAAACGTGCGCTACGGGCAAAACTATGGAGTGCGTCAGTCGGCTGCGGAGGTGGTCTGAGGTTCATCCGGAATGCTGCCCAGTCGTTCACACGCCAGAGCCAGAGCTTTTTCCGGATTGGGTGTTTCACAAAGCTGCCGGACGTCTGGGGAGCAGATTTCAATGGAATTTTCAAAATCGGATTCCAGCACGTCCTGCGCGATGGCCAGATCCTGATCATTCGTGCGGGTTTGTTCTTCCTGTAGCTGGGCCTGTGTTTTGTGCAGTTCCTTCAGAGAGTCGATACAGGCGGGGCTGGCAGCCTCGGGCTTGTATTGCAGAACGGCCAGTTCCTTCTGGAGCTGCGCATTGGGCACTGTGCTGCGTACGGATGATTTGTCCTCATCATCGTCAGCATGAGCATACAGGGGGGCAGCGGTCAGGGCGGAAGCCAGCAGGACCATGGCGGCATGGGGGAACAGGCTGAATTTGGACACGCTCAGACTCTCTGAAGGGACAAGGAATGGCTCAGACCTTATACCTCCTAGCCCGCCCCTTCCCGCAAGGCAAAGAGGGAAAAGGGCAGGGTTGGCAGGCGTGGCGGTTTGGTGCTATCTCTCTCCTCGGAAAGTCGGCAGTGGACGAGCGCCTTGCTAACCTGGTCAGGTCCGGAAGGAAGCAGCCCTAGTGAGTTTCGAGCGGGTCATTGTTCGGCTTTCCACCTTTTTCCGCTCAGAGCCTCAGGCCACAGGAGCGTGAGTTTTTTTCCTCGGAACTGTCATGACCGATAAGACCGATGCGCACCACTCCCGGGATGACGGGCTTCCCGATCCTGTGATGGAAGGCCCCGGTCTGTTTGGAGACGCTGCTCCAGCCGTCCCCGCCCCGGTCGCCCCGCCTCAGAACACATCCCCTTACCGCGTTCTGGCGCGCAAATATCGCCCCACCACGTTTGATGACCTGATTGGTCAGGAAGCCATGGTCCGCACCTTGCGGAACGCTTTCGCGCTCGGGCGCGTGGCGCATGCCTTTATGCTGACGGGTGTGCGCGGGGTCGGCAAAACCACCACAGCCCGTATTATTGCCCGTGCGCTCAACTGCATTGGCCCGGATGGCAACGGCGGCCCCACGGCAGACCCGTGCGGCGTGTGCGCTAACTGTGTTGCTATTCTGAATGACCGGCACCCCGATGTGCTGGAAATGGACGCAGCCTCCCGCACAGGCGTGGATGATGTGCGCGAGATTATTGAGGCCACGCGGTTCCGCCCCATGCAGGGCCGCATGAAGGTCTTTATTATTGACGAAGTGCACATGCTCTCGCGCAACGCCTTCAATGCGTTGCTCAAGACGCTGGAAGAACCGCCCGCGCAAGTCACTTTCATTTTTGCCACTACGGAACTGCGCAAGGTGCCGGTTACGGTGCTGTCCCGCTGCCAGCGGTTTGACCTGCGCCGTGTGCCACAGGCCGATCTGGCGGCCCTCTTTGCCCGCATTGCTGAAAAAGAACATGTCCGGCTGTCTGAAGACGCGCTGGCGCTGATCGCCCGCGCGGCGGATGGTTCTGTGCGTGATGGTTTGTCCCTGCTGGATCAGGCGATTGCGCAGGGTGAGGATGAAGCCGAAATCGGCGCATCCGTCGTCAGTGACATGCTGGGGCTGGCTGACCGGCAGGTGGTGTTTGACCTGCTGGACGCCGCCATGACTGGCAAGCCTGATCAGGCTCTCGCACTGGCCGATGCGGCCCATGCGCGCGGGGCGGATCTGGGGCTGGTTTTGGGCGATATGCTGGATCTGATCCACACCATCTCCCGCCTGCGGGCTGTGCCTTCCCTGCGGGATTCGGCAGAAATGCCGGAAGCCGAGCGTGTGCGTGGCACCGAGATGGCCGAAGCTCTGCCCGTGCCGGTGCTGATGCGCGCCTGGCAGATGCTGGTGAAGGGCCTGAAGGAAGTGGAAATGGCACCAGACCGCCGGGCTGCGGCGGATATGGTGCTGATCCGGCTGTGTTACGTGGCGGACCTGCCCTCGCCAGAAGATCTGGTGCGGCGGCTGTCCGGGCAGGGGGGCGCTCCGGTGCCCTCTGGCACACAGGGCGGGGCTGCCGGGCCGGAGGGGAATGCGCCCTCCGCTCTGAGTGAGGCCCGGTCTGACGGCGGCAGATCGGGCGGACAGGAAGGCCCGCCACCCCTGCGTATGGTTGCAGGAACGTCCGTTGCGGCTAGTGCGCCCGCTGTTGTTTCTGCTGTTGCCGTGCAGGAGTCAGAAGCCGATGCAGCGCCATCCACCGCCGTGCCGGAACCCGTGGTTGAGCCAGAACCGCAAGGGCCGGTTGTGCCGCGTACCTGGCGTGAGGCTGTCGCTCTGGTCAAAGACCGGCGCGAGGCTTTGCTGCATGGCAATTTGCGCAACGGCGTGCATGTGGTCTCCTTCGCGCCCGGCGCGATTACCATGCGCATGCAGCCCGGCCTGCCCGCAGATCTGCCGCGCCAGTTTCAGAAAGTGCTGGAAAGTGCGTCTGAGATGCCCTGGCGAATTCGTCTCTCTCAGGAGGAGGGCGAGCCGACGCTGGATGAGCAGGGCGCGGAGATTATCCAGTTCCAGCGGCGCACTGCACAGGCGCATCCGCTGGTAAAGGCCATTCTGGCGGTCTTCCCGGATGCTGAACTGGGGGATGTGCAGGATCATGCTCTGGATGAGTATGGTCTGCCGCCGGAAGAGCCCCCGGAACTTGTCTTCGCTCCGCTTGACGCTGAGCTGTTGGACGAGGATGAACGACCTTCCGACCCCGGTCTGTCGATAGACTAGACCGGACACATGGGCTGCACTGATGCAGCCAGATAAGGAGAGATGCTTTGAAAAATCTTGCCGGACTGATGAAGCAGGCCACTCAGATGCAGGCCAAAATGGAAGCCATGCAAAGCTCGCTGGAAGCCATGAATATTGAAGGCTCCGCAGGTGCCGGCATGGTGCAGGTCGTGCTGAGCGGCAAGGGCGACATGCGCTCGATCAAGATCGACCCCAAGCTGGCTGACCCGGAAGAAATGGAAATGCTGCAGGACCTGATCATGGCGGCCTGCGCCGACGCCCGCACCAAGCTGGACGCCACGGCGGCGGAAGAAATGCAGAAAGTCACCGGCGGCCTGAACCTGCCTGCTGGTATGAAACTGCCGTTCTGACCAGACGGAGCGCGGCATGGGCGGGCATGAAATAGAGCAGCTGATCAGGCTTTTGGGGCGGTTGCCGGGCTTTGGCCCGCGCTCTGCCCGCCGCATTGCCCTGTTTCTGCTGCGTGACCCGCAGGCGCGCCTTGTGCCGCTGGCCCGTGCGCTGGAGCGTGCGGGAGAGGCTGTAAAAACCTGTTCCACCTGCGGCAATCTCGACACGGTTGATCCCTGCCATATCTGCACGGACCCTCTGCGGGACCTGAGTGTGGTGTGTGTGGTGGAGACGGTGGGAGACCTCTGGGCGCTGGAGCGCGCGGGGGTGCATCGTGGCGTGTATCAGGTGCTTGGGGGCACGCTCTCCCCTCTGGCGGGGATCGGCCCGGAAGATCTCAATATTGGTCCGCTGCTGGAGCGGCTGGAGCAGGGCAGCGTGCGGGAAGTCATTCTCGCCCTTGGCGCGACAGTAGAGGGAGCGACAACCATGCACTGGCTGATGGATAAACTGGCTTTTTATGAGGGCGTGACGGTAAGTCGCGTAGCGCAGGGCATGCCTGTGGGGGGCGCGCTGGACGTGCTGGATGATGGCACTCTGGCCGCAGCTCTTGGTGCGCGGAGGCCTGCATGAACATGCCTGAGACCAATGCCTCTGTGCCGCTGAGCGTCTTCCCCATTTCCCCCAATCTGCCGCGCCGGGCGCTGGTGACGGGCGGCAAGGCGCGTCTGGGGCGGGCCATTGTGCTGGCTCTGGCGGAGGCTGGGTTTGATGTTGCCATCCATTACCGGGGAGACCGGGACGGGGCGGAAGAAACGCTGAAAGCCGTCGAGGCCCGCGGGCGCAAAGGCTGCCTGCTGCAGGGCGATCTGGCGCGGGAGGAAGAGGTCACACCGCTGATTCCCGGTGCCATGGACGCTCTGGGTGGTCCGCTGGGGGTGCTGGTGAATAATGCCTCCACCTTTGAGCGCGATGAGTGGGACAATACTACGAGAGAAAGCTGGGTGGGGCATATGAAGCCCAACCTCCGCGCCCCGTTTGTGCTGATGCAGGCCTTTGCCAAGGCTCTTCCAGCTGCGGACGAGGGGATGATTCTGAACATGCTGGATGAGCGCGTGTGGTCTCTCACACCGCACTTCATCAGCTATACCGTCTCCAAAAGTGCTTTGTGGACGTTGACGCAGACCATGGCGCTGGCGCTGGCCCCTAAAAAAATCCGGGTGAATGCCGTGGGCCCCGGCCCGGCGTTGCCAAGCTCGCGTCAGACTGAAGAACAGTTTGCAAAGCAATGCGCCTCGGTGCCGCTGGGGCATGGGACCTCACCGGAGGAAGTGGCGCGAGCAACGCTGGCCCTGCTGGCTCTGCCATCTGTAACCGGCCAGATGCTGGCGCTGGATGGCGGGCAGCATCTGCAATGGTCACCCGCGCTCCCGCCCGGTGCGGTGCTGGAAGAATAGGACACATGACAATTTTTGCTCCCTGGGCGGACCAGCCGCCGTTGCGCCACCTGTTTTTGAAAAACATGGTGCTGGATGCCCATATCGGCGTGTTCCCGCATGAGCAGGGGGTCACGCAACGTATTCGCGTGTCCGTCTCCTTTGGTGTGGTGGACCGGAATGATCTGGAAGTCGGCGCAGATGACCTCAGCCGCACGGTTTCGTATGAAGACGTTGTGCTGCTGGTGCGTCGCATTGTGCAGGAAGGCCATGTGCAGCTGGTAGAAACACTGGCTGAGCGCATTGCCGCTGGCGTGCTGGCTGATAGCCGCGTGCGCGTTGTGCGCGTGCTGATTGAAAAGCTGGATGTGTTTGAAGAAATTGAAGCCGTTGGCGTGGAAATAGAACGCCGTGCGTAACAAGCAGGCACAAAAAAGCCCGGCAAAAGCGGGCTTTTAAAGGCACATCACGATAGCGTGATGTGAGGCTGAGCAGGGGCCGGATTAAATCCGGCTCCCTGAGGCCAATCAGGAATCGTGTTCGTCCGAATCCGTGCTGACGTCGATGTCAGAGCTGATGTCATCATCATCATCGTCCAGATCGGACGTATCTTCCATCACATCATCGCCATCGGTATCGGCATCTGTGTCGATATCGATATCTTCATCGTCTTTCTTGGCCGGAGCAGGCGTGTCTGCATGCGGTGTCAGACTGTCCGAGCTGCGACGCAGGCGGGAGACGAGTTCCGGCTGTTCCGTGCCACATTTCGGGCAAACGGCGGGAGACCTGTTCAGGTCATAGAAGCGGGCACCGCAGGACACGCAGACGCGTTTGGTGCCGAGATCGGGCTGGGACATCTTGCTACCTGTCGATCCTGGTCAGACATTGGGACAAAGCGTGTCCCGGAAAAGGACGATTCCCTTCAGACCGCGGCGCGGAAGGGAAACAATCCAGACGTATTAAGGCGAGGCCACATGCCATTGCACAGGTGTCCTGTCAAACCCTGAAGCACGGGTTACGCATATTTTTACGCAAAAAAGACGCCGTTTTCCCGCCTCCCGGATTGACTTACGGCAGGACAAGCCGGAATGAAATGACCATGACACAGCCTTCTGCTTCCCCCTCCAGCGCTCTGCGTGTTTCCCGCCCTGCCTCGTCCCTCAGCGGCAAAATTGCCGTGCCGGGTGACAAATCCATCAGCCATCGCGCTCTGATGTTTGCTGCACTCGCCAAAGGTGAGACGCGCATTGTGGGCCTGCTGGAAGGCGAAGACGTGCTTCGGACCGCCGCTGCCATGCGGGCGCTGGGGGCAAAAATCTCCCGGGAAGACGATGGCCGCTGGCATGTGCATGGTTGCGGTCTGGGAGAATTGCAGGAACCCGCAGATGTGCTGGATATGGGCAATTCCGGCACGGCGGCGCGTCTGCTGTCCGGCCTGCTGGCCAGCCACGGCATAATGTCCGTCATGACCGGCGATGCCAGCCTGCGCCGCCGCCCGATGAAGCGCGTAATGGACCCTCTGGCAGGCACAGGGGCCACGTTCCTTGCGCGGGAAGGAGGCCGTTTGCCTCTGGCTATTCAGGGTAATGGGCAGCCCGCGCCGCTGTCCTACCGTCTGCCGGTGGCCTCTGCTCAGGTGAAATCCGCTGTTCTGCTGGCGGGCCTGAATGCTGAGGGTGTGACGCAGGTGGAAGAACCTGTGCCGACCCGTGACCATACGGAAAACATGCTGCGGCACTTTGGCGCGCATGTGACGGTGGAAGAAACACCGGACGGTGGGCGTCTTATCCGGCTGGAAGGCAAGCCGCGTCTGGTCGCGCGGGATGTGACGGTGCCGGGTGACCCGTCTTCTGCCGCCTTTGTGCTGGTGGCGGCCCTGCTGGTGCCGGGTTCTGATGTGGTGATTTCCAATGTGGGGCTGAACCTGCTCCGCACGGGCCTGTTCACTACCCTGCGGGAGATGGGTGGCCGTCTGGATATTCTGGATGAACGCACCGAGGGTGGTGAGCCGGTGGGTGACCTGCATGTGCGGGCCTCCTCGCTGCAGGCCGTGGATGTTCCGGCAGACCGCGCGCCGTCCATGATTGATGAATATCCCATTCTGGCCGTTGCTGCCGCGTATGCCTCGGGCATTTCCCGCCTGCGCGGACTGGCTGAACTGCGGGTGAAGGAAAGTGACCGTTTGGCCTCCACCGTGGCGCTTCTGGAAAATAACGGCGTGCGCACCCGCATTGATGGTGATGACCTGATTATCCACGGCACAGGCGGCCATATTCCCGGAGGCGGGCTGGTGGAAACCCACATGGACCATCGTCTGGCGATGAGTGCTTCCGTGCTGGGGCTGGTGACTGAAAAGCCGGTGGATATTGATGATACCGCGTTTATTGACACCAGCTTCCCCGGTTATTTCACGCTGATGAACAACCTTGGCGCAGGGTTTTCAGCATGATGCGCGGCGGTCCGGTTCTTGCGGTTGATGGCCCGGCAGCAGCAGGCAAAGGCACGCTGGCCAAGCGTCTGGCAGCGGAACTGAACCTGCCATATCTGGATACAGGCCTGCTTTATCGGGCAGTGGGGCGTCTGGTGCTGGATGCCGGGCAGGACCCGGCAGCGCCGGCGGAAGAGTTCGCTCGCACGCTGAAGGCGGAAGATACCCAGCGCAAGGACCTGCGCACGCAGGAGGTGGCCCGCGCCGCCAGTCAGGTTGCATCTCAGCCTGCGGTGCGCAGTGCGCTGGTGGAAACGCAACGTCGGTTTGCGCAAGCCCGTGGCGGGGTGCTGGATGGCCGGGATATTGGCACGGCCATTTTCCCGGATGCGGACGTCAAACTGTTCATCACAGCCTCTCCGGCGACGCGGGCGCTGCGCCGCTTTTTGCAGATGGGGGAAGACCCGAAGGCGGAGGGTGCTACGGCGCGTCTGGCCGAGATGGCCGCTGCCCTGCAGGCGCGTGATGCAGCCGATGCCGGGCGGCAGACAGCCCCCATGCAGGTGGCGGCAGATGCGGTTGTGATTGAGACAGATACACTCAGCGCAGATGCCGTTCTGGCCGAAGCGTTGCGGGTTGTGCAGGAGCGACTCGGCACCCACGCAGGCTGAGGTCTGGCGAGGGCGGCAAAAAGAAGTTCTCGCGAAATCAATAATTTTACCGTCACACCCCATCAAAATCCGCCGGATTGTGTTGACAAGCCGCCGGTGGTGGGTGTCTCTGCCCTCAGATGCCTGTTGTTTGCAGCAGGTTTCCTTTTCAGTCAGGGTCGCCGGAACCAGACGGGCCAGAGGGTCCGTTCCCTTTTCCGCGGCAAGTCGTGCTGCCGGCAGGCGGTGCGCAGGAAGTGTCGGCTTCATTTTTCGGGCCGACGCAGGATTTACAGTTACACATGGCTTCAGCCGCAACCCCGGCCACGGATCATTTCCGTGGCGAAGATTTTGCTTCCCTTCTTGACGAGACCCTCGGCCGCGATACCGGCTTTGACGGGTCCGTTGTGCGTGGGCGCATTGTCCGCCTGACCGACGAATTCGCAATTGTCGATGTTGGTCTGAAGAGCGAAGGCCGCGTTTCCCTGCGCGAATTCGCTCCTCAGGGTGTTACACCCGATGTCAAACCGGGTGACGTTGTTGAGCTGTATGTTGAGCGTTACGAAGACCGTGACGGCAGCATCGTGCTCTCTCGTGAAAAAGCCCGCCGTGAAGAAGCCTGGACGAACCTTGAAAAAGCGTTCGAAGCAAACCAGCGCGTCAACGGCACCATCTATGGCCGCGTTAAAGGTGGCTTCACGGTTGATCTGGGTGGCGCCATGGCGTTCCTGCCCGGCAGCCAGGTTGATATCCGCCCCGTGCGTGACGTCAGCCCGCTGATGGGTGTTCCGCAGCCGTTCCAGATCCTGAAAATGGACCGTGCACGTGGCAACATCGTTGTCTCCCGTCGTGCCGTTCTGGAAGAAACCCGCGCAGAGCAGCGCAGCGAACTGATCCAGGGCCTGACTGAAGGCATGATCCTGGACGGCGTTGTGAAGAACATCACCGATTACGGTGCGTTCGTTGACCTCGGCGGCGTTGACGGCCTGCTGCATGTGACCGACATCGCATGGAAGCGCATCAACCACCCGTCCGAAGCTCTGCAGATCGGCCAGCCGGTACGCGTGCAGGTTATCCGCTTCAACCCGGATACGCAGCGCATCTCCCTGGGCATGAAGCAGCTTGAAGCTGATCCGTGGGAAAATGTTGCCCTGAAGTACCCGCCGGGTGCGCGTTACACGGGCCGCGTGACCAACATCACCGATTACGGCGCATTTGTTGAGCTGGAGCCGGGCGTTGAAGGTCTGGTGCACGTTTCCGAAATGTCCTGGACGAAGAAAAACGTCCATCCGGGCAAGATCGTTGCTACTTCTCAGGAAGTCGACGTGATGGTTCTGGATGTGGACAGCGCGAAGCGCCGCATCTCTCTGGGCCTCAAGCAGGTTCAGCGCAACCCGTGGGAGCAGTTCGCGGAAGAGCACAAGATCGGCTCCACCGTAGAAGGCGAAATCCGCAACATCACCGAGTTCGGTCTGTTTGTTGGTCTGTCTGCAGACATCGACGGCATGGTTCACATGTCCGACCTGTCCTGGGACGAAACCGGCGAAGAAGCCATGAAGCACTACGAAAAGGGCCAGGTTGTCAAAGCCAAGGTTCTGGACGTGGATGTCGAGAAAGAACGTATCTCTCTCGGTATCAAGCAGCTTCAGGAAGATCCGGCAGCTGACGTTCTGACGAGCGTTCAGAAAGGTGCCATCGTGACCTGCACCGTCACCGCAGTTCAGTCCAACGGGATTGAAGTGAAGGTTGACGACGTTCTGACCGGCTTCATCCGCCGTGCTGAACTGGCCCGTGATAAGGCTGAGCAGCGCCCGGAACGCTTTGCGGTTGGTGAACGCGTTGATGCGAAGGTGGTCTCTGTTGACCGTGCCGCTCGCAAGCTCGCGCTGACCATCAAAGGTCGCGAAGTTGAAGAAGACAAGCAGGCTATCAACGAATACGGCTCATCCGACAGCGGTGCGTCTCTCGGTGATATTCTGGGTGCGGCCATTCGTCGTCGTAACACGGATAGCTAAGACGGTCGGACCTGAGGATGGAGCGGCCTTCTGGTTCGCTCCCTCTGAGGGAACGCTGTTAAAGCAAGCCTCGAAAAAGGCGGTGTCGGAAACGACGCCGCCTTTTTTGTGTTTTGTTGCCGGGGAACGCTAATCCTCGGGTTTGTGACCGCTCTGCGCAAGGAGCGGGGTTGTCTGGTTGCTGTGTGCGTGAGAGCGTGGATCACCCTTCAGGCAGGAGTGATGCTTCTATGACGTCTCGCCCGTTTTCTGGCCATTTGCCTCAGTCTTCTTCCTTGATGCTTTCCTCTTGTGGTGTGGCGCGTGACGCACAAAGCGCTGTGGGAGAAGGGCTGCGCCGCGGACGGGATACTGGTCTGGGGCAAACAGGAAATTCTGAAACGGCAGGGCAGGGTGCGGGGCGGACGCTGAGACGCAGACGGCTTTTACAGTCGATGATGCTGGGGGGCTGTGCGCTTCCAGTTGCGGCAGGTCTGTTCCGACCATCTGCGGCCCGTGCTGCGCAGGATGCAGGGAGTGGTGGCGGTACGCCAACGACGGGCGTGAATGGCGATCAGGGTTATGAGCCCGCCGGGTCCTTTGAAATTGTCGCGGATTTTTACGGGCCGGGGCCGTCCGGTGTGGTGGTAACGGAGTCCGGGCGCATTTTTGTGGGCTTTCCCCGCCATGCCGTGAACCATAAAGGGGCAACATTGGGGGAACTGGTTCAGGGCCGCGTTGTGCCCTGGCCAAGTGCTGAACTCAGCCTGCCCTCAGCGGCGGCCCCGGCAGACCGGCTGATGTCGATCCACGGCATGACGATGGATACGCAAGGGCGCATCTGGGCGATTGATGATGGTAAACTGGCGGGCCAGCCCTTGCAGCCGGGAGCGGCAAAACTGGTCTGTTTTGACCCGCAAACCAACCGGCTCGTGCATAAAATTGTGCTGACTTCTCCGGCTCTGCTGCCAGACAGCCACATGAATGATTTGCGCGTGGACCTGACGCACGGGCAGGCAGGCACGGCCTATGTGACCGACAGCTCCTTTGGGCATAGTCCGGCGCTGGTAGTGGTGGATATTGCCTCGGGGCGTCAGCGCCGTGTGCTGCCCACACATCCTTCTACACAGGCCGAGCCGGGTTTCATGGCTGTGGTGGAAGGGGTGCCGCTGGTTTACACGCCCGGCAAGCCACCTCGCTTTGTGGTGGGGGGAGCGGATGGCATCACGTTGAGCCCGACCAGTGATCGCCTGTTTTACGCGCCGCTGACCAGCCGTCGGCTGTACAGCCTGCCCACCGCTTTGCTGGCAGATCCAACAGTGAGTGAGGCTGCACTGGCCGCAGCCGTTAAAGATGAAGGTGAAAAAGGTACAGCCGATGGGCTGGCGACCGATACGCAGGGCCGGATTTACACAACCAATTTTGAGCAGGATTGCATCTTGCGGCGTAACACGGACGGCTCATTTGACCTGATGGTGCATGACCCGCGTATTCTCTCGCCCGATGGGATTTTCTGCACCAAAACGCATGTTTACTGCACTCTGGGGCAATGGAACCGTCTGGCCAGCTTTAACGGGGGGCAGGACAAAAGAAAGCCGCCCTACCATCTGATCCGTTTCCCGATTGAGCCGGTGCCTGCGTATAATACAGAACAGAAAATCTGATTTCTTCTGATCAGTTCATCTGTTTGTAGCTTGGAGCGCACAGGGTTTCAGAAATCCATTTCCGTGCAGCTTACAGCGCCGACATATGCAGGTAGAGAAGCTCCAGAAAATCAGCCAGAGATTTCAGGGGTTTTTTCTGTTCAAGGCAGTCTTTTGCAAAAAGGAGCGCGGCCTTCTGGCGTGTTGTGCGGGTGGACTGATCCGTCAGAACGGAAAAATCTGCAACATGTGCATAGCCAATGCTGCGGCGGATGATTTCTGCGGCACAGAATCCAGTCATATCCTGAAAAACATTCTGGATAAAAAGAGATTTTTCAAAATTCTGTGTCGATTTGTCTGTGGTCGCGTAATAGAGGGTTGAACGATCCTCAGCCCATTCTCTGTCCTGCCACAAGGCAAGGAAGCGTTTTTTGAAACTTGTCCAGAATGTCTGGATCATATCCAGATGGACAGCCTGACCAGCGCGATCGGGTGTGGCGAAAAGATTCAGGATAAGGTTGCCGACAAACAGGCCGGCATCAAACCCGATAGGCCCGTAGGTTGCAAATTCCCCGTCGATGATCCGGGTGTCGGTGCCTGTGGTCATGATGGAGCCTGTATGCAGGTCTCCATGCAGGAGGGCTTGCGGGGCACATAAAAAACGCAGACGCAGACTATCAATGCGCGCCTGTAAGGCCGGGCTTGTGCGCAAGGCGGCAACAATCGGGGTCAGCTGCGGGTCTGCCCAGTGGTTGCGCGGGTGGTCGTGGTAGGGGTCCGTCAGAACCAGATCGACCGTAATGCGGGTCAGGGTCTGGTTGCGGGCAAAACAGATCCGGCGGTCCATGATCTGTTCAAATGGTTCCGCCAGCAAGGATGTGGCGAACGTGCTGCGCGCGACGAAGTCACCCACCTGAGCGGCCACAGCGGGGTGATAGTGGCCTGCCATCATGGCGGTACGCATGACAGTGTGGCCGGACAGGCTGGGAACAATCAGAATGAACTGCTCAGGGTCAAAATGCAGGCATTCGGTGGTCAGGTCCGGCACGTGTGGAAAGACGGCGCGCAGATAGGCGGCTTCAAAAAACGTGCGGTCCAGAGGCATTTTCCAGGCAGGGTCAACCCGCACATGCGGCAACGCCTGTTTCAGGCAGACACCTCCATCCGGGCCTTCCGCCACAAACACCATGTTGAGGTTGCCGTCACTGACTTCCCATACGCGCCATGTGTCTGATGTGCCGCCTAAACGTGCGGCAATGGCTGGGAGGGAGGCGAGGTAGGTCCGGACACCTTCAAGGTCCAGCGTGGTGTAAGGGGAAGAATGCGTCGTCATGGGGATTCTGTTTTTCCGGACGGTGTCATGCTGTGTGGGGTGAAGGTGGCCCACACAGCAAAGGAAACGGTCAGACAGAGCACAAGGCCCCGTCTGAAAAGCACCTTAATCCAGACAGGCTTCTTTGAAAGCCTTAAACGCGTGAGCGCGGTGGCTGATGGCGTTTTTCTCAGCCTCTTCCATTTCGGCAAAGGTCCGGTTTTCACCCGTGGGGGTAAAAATCGGGTCATAGCCATGACCTTTTTCACCACGCGGCGGCCAGGTGATGCTGCCATCTACACGGCCTTCAAAATTGCGGGTGGTGCCGTCTGGATAAGCGAGGCACAGCACGCAGATAAACCACGCATCGCGCTCGTCTGACCCAATGCCCTCTTCAATACGGGCCATGGCCGCAGGGAAGTCCTTGTTCGGGCCAGCCCAGCGGGCCGAATAAATGCCCGGAGCGCCCCCCAGTGCGCTGACGCACAGGCCGGAATCATCCGCCAGGGCGGGCAGGCCGGTGGCTTTGGCCGCAGCCAGAGCCTTCAGCGCCGCATTGCCGGCAAACGTGGTGGCGGTTTCTTCCGGTTCTGGCAGATTAAGGTCTCCGGCAGAGAGCACGGTGACGCCAAAATCCGCCAGCAGCGTGGAAAACTCTGCCAGCTTGCCGGCATTATGGCTGGCCAGAACCAGTTTGCTGCCAGCCTCCAGTTTGCCGTGCGTCATGTTAGCGGTTCTCCGCCGTTTCAACGGCCAGTGTCTGGGCGTCAAACAGAACGGAGACGCCGGTGCGGGCCAGAGCAAACAGCTCGTTGAACGCATCTTCCGTGAACGGTGCGTCTTCCGCCGTGCCCTGAATTTCCACAATGCGACGGTCTGCGGTCAGCACAAAGTTGGTGTCGGCTGCGGCAGCGCTGTCTTCTTCATAGTCCAGATCCAGCACCGCGCCGGCTTTGGTCAGGCCGCAGGAGACGGCAGCAACCTGCCCACGCAGCGGCATGTGGCTCAGCACGTTTTTCGCAACAAGCTGACCAAGGGCCAGACGCAGGGCCACCCATGCGCCGGTAATGGAGGCGCAGCGCGTGCCGCCATCGGCGTTCAGAACGTCACAATCCAGCGTGATGCTCATTTCACCCAGAGCGGCGAGATTCACAACGGAGCGCAGGGAGCGGCCAATAAGGCGCTGGATTTCCTGCGTGCGGCCAGACTGTTTGCCCTTGGCGGCTTCACGGTTGCCACGGGTATGGGTCGCGCGGGGCAGCATGCCGTATTCCGCCGTAACCCAGCCGGTGCCTTTGCCGCGCAGGAAGGGGGGGACCCGGTTTTCAACACTGGCGACGCAGAGAACTTCCGTCCCCCCGACGCGGATCAGCGCCGAGCCTTCCGCGTGGCGGGCAAAGCCGGTTTCAATGGTGACGGGGCGCATCTGATTGGGCTGGCGGCCGGAGGGGCGCATGGGAAGCTCCTTAAGAAAAACTATTCTCTGCACATAAAGCGCTTTTGGCGGGAGCGAAACCGTGCAGCCGTTTCATTGTTTTTCTTGTCATGCAGGGCGGAGATGCGCAGAAGCAGAAGAGTCCTGTTGTGAAGGAGGAGCCTGACCCTCATGAAACGTGGTCTGCGACCTGCAAAACCCGTTCTGCCGCCGGGGCTGGATTCCCGGTCCGCCACCATTCTGCGTGAAATTGTGGAGGAATATGTGGCCAGTGGGGAGCCTGTGGGATCCCGCACGCTGTCCCGCAGGCTTGGGTTGCCGTTGTCTCCGGCCACCATCCGCAATGTCATGGCGTCCCTGACGGAAGCAGGCTTGCTGTTTTCTCCCCATACGTCAGCTGGACGCCTGCCGACGGAGGCGGGGCTGCGCCTGTTTGTGGATGGTCTGTTGCAGTTTGGCAGTCTCTCGGAAGAGGAGTGCCGGGCCATCGGGCAGTCGCTGGAAGCACGGGGGCGCTCCTTGCAGGATACGCTGACGGAAGCGTCTTCTCTGCTTTCCGGCATGTCGGACGCGGCAGGTCTGGTGATTGCGCCAAAAGGTGAGGGTGGCGTCAAACATATTGAATTTGTGGCACTCGGCGGCAACAGGGCACTGGTGGTGCTGGTGGGCACGGACGGGCATGTGGAAAATCGGGTGATTGAAACGCCCGTCGGCATGCCGCCTTCTGCACTGGTGGAAGCCGCAAACTATCTGAATGCCCACACAATCGGGGCAACCCTGCCGGACCTGCGGGAGCGGGTGGGGGCGGATATTGCCGAAAACCGCAGTGCGCTCGATCAGCTGACCGCCGACGTGGTGGAAAGTGGTCTGGCGATATGGGGTGGCGGTGGCGACGAGCGTGGCGGCACCCTGATTATTCGCGGGCAGGGCAAATTACTGTCGGATGTGGACGGACAGGAGCGTCTGCTGGCCATTCAGGCGTTGTTTGACCGGCTGGAGCGGCAGGAAACCATGCTGCGTCTGCTGGAATTAGCGGAACATTCAGAAGGCGTGCGTATCTTTATTGGTGCGGAAAGCGGGCTGTTTGGCGGCACCGGCATGTCCATGGTCGTGGCTCCGGCCCGGAACGAGGCCAACCGGATTGTAGGCGCGATTGGCGTGATTGGCCCCACACGGATCAATTACGGTCGGATTGTCCCGGTTGTGGATTATACGGCGCGTTTTTTGGGTGAAATGCTCGGTTAAAGGCAAAATTCGCCATCATCTGGTCAGGAAGAGCGACGAGACTGGAGACGACAGCGCATGAGAATGGTAAAGGACCTGCATGACAAGAACTCCGTCTTCTGGTGAACCCGGGTCTTCTTCCAATAATAATGAGGGAAGAGACTCATCTTCCCGACATGGTCCCGCATGGCGCAGGCCGCGTTTCCGCCAGTGGCGGGGGCTGCTTGGCACCGTCGCGGCTCTGGCGCTGGTGGGCACCACGGGGGCCGTCGTCCTCATCTGGACCCAGTACGAAGGGATTGTGGCCGATCTGCCAACGGTTGAAGGGCTGCGCACCTATCAGCCACCGGTGATGAGCCGCCTTTATGCGTCGGATGACCGGCTGATTGCCGAACTGGCGGATGAACGCCGCGTGTTTGTGCCCTCCAGCGCGATCCCTGACCGGGTGAAGAACGCCTTTATTGCGGCGGAAGACCAGAAGTTCTGGAGCCATAAGGGCGTGGACCCCATGGCTATTGCCCGTGCGGGTCTGACAGATCTGACGCGCGGCAAGGGACGCAGGCCGATTGGCGCCTCCACCATCACGCAGCAGGTGGCGCGTGTCATGCTGCTGGGCAGTAATGCGGTTTCCATGAAGCGAAAGGCCAAGGAAGCCTTTCTCGCTATGCGGATTGAGCAGGTTCTGCCCAAGGAAAAGATTCTCGAAATCTATCTGAATGAAATTTATCTGGGCAGCGGTGCCTACGGGATTGGCGCTGCGGCGCAGACCTACTTCAATAAACCGCTGGATCAGCTAGATGATGCGGAAGCCGCTTTCCTCGGTGCGCTGCCCAAGTCTCCGACCAATTACAACCCGGTTCGCTTCCCCGAGGCCGCGCGTGGCCGACGGAACTGGGTGCTGGAACGCATGGCGGAGACCGGCGCGCTGACGCATGAAGCAGCCCGCGCGGCCGAGGCCGAACCGCTGATCCCGCATACGTTTGTGCGCCCCGGCCCGGCCCCCGGTTCCGAGTGGTTTGCCGAGGAAGTGCGCCGTCAGCTTCTGGAAAAATATGGTCAGGACATGACCATGCAGGGCGGACTGGATGTGCACACCAGTCTGGACCCTTCCCTTCAGCTGACAGCACAGACTGTGCTGCGGCAGGGACTGATGGCGTATGACCGCGCACATGGTGGCTGGCGTGGGCCGGTCAAGCATCTGCAAACTGTCAGTGCCTCTTCGTCTCAGGAAGAATGGGTTGCGGCACTCAATGCGGAAGCTGTGCCGCTTGGCATGCTGGACCAGTGGCGTCTGGCCGTGGTGCTGGACCCGGCACATGGGCGTGTCGGCTGGCTGGAAGGCGCTGTTGTGCGTCGTGTGGCCGCCATGCAGGGCGGAACACCCCAGACGGGTGAGATTCAGGACCGTGATCTGGCATGGACCCGGCGCTTCCGGTTGCTGAAAGCCGGCGATCTGGTGATGGTTGAACCACAGGCCGGAAGCAGTCGCGTCGCCCTGATGCAGGTGCCGCATGTTGAAGGGGCCGTAGTCACGCTGAATGCCCGCACCGGGCGCGTTCTGGCGCTGGTGGGCGGCTGGTCGTTCCAGACCTCACAGTTTGACCGCGCGACGCAGGCGCTGCGTCAGCCCGGTTCTTCCTTCAAGCCGTTTGTCTATTTGCAGGCGATGGAACAGGGCATCTCGCCCTCGCAGTCGTTTGACGATTCGCCGGTGTCGTATGGCACATGGCACCCGAACAACTATGAGAAGGATTTCTGGGGCCCGACCTCTCTGCATGACGCCCTGCGGGAGTCCCGCAATCTGGTGACCATCCGTCTGGCGGCCCATATCGGCATCAAGAACGTGGCGGATCTGGCGACCCGAATCGGGCTGGTGGATTCCATGCCGCATGTGCTGCCCGCAGCGCTGGGGGCTGTGGAAACCACCGTGCTGAAAGAAGCCGGAGCCTATGCCTCGCTGGCGGCAGGTGGCCGGAAAGTCACCCCGACGCTGATTGATGATGTGCAGGACCGTGAAGGCCATGTGATCTGGCGGCCGGAGGGCATTTCTCTGGTGTCCGCCTCTGCGCAGACGGGGGATGCTGCGGCAACGCCGCCCGCGCCCGGTCAGCCTTCAGATGCCGATGCCATTTTCCCCGATGCCCCCAAGGGGCAGGACGCGGCAAAGGCTCCCGCTCCGGCCGCAGCGCCTGTGCAGGATAATGCCGTAAAAATTATCATGCCGGGACAGGACGAGATTCCGGAAGTGCAGGATAATCGCCCGCGTGTGGCCTCAGAGCAGAGTGCCTTCCAGATCACAACCATGCTGCAGGACGTGATCCGCCGCGGCACCGGCATGCAGGCTGGCAAGGGGATTGAGAACCCTGTGGCCGGTAAAACCGGCACCAGTCAGAACTTTAATGATGCATGGTTTGCAGGCTACTCGCCTGATCTGGTGACGGTCGTGTGGATCGGGTTTGATACGCCGGAGTCACTGGGCAAGAACGAAACCGGTGGGGCTATTGCCGGTCCGATCTGGAACAAGGTGATGAAAACCGCGCTTGAAGGCCGCCCGAAGCTGGATTTTGCCGCGCCGGAGGGTGTCACGCTGGTGCGGTATGACACGGGCCGGGGTGTGGCGATTGATGCCTTTAAACCGGGCCAAATTCCGGGGGTCAGTGTCAGTCTGGCAGATAACGGGGCCTCGCATGAGCTGACGGCGGCGGATACGGGTGCGGAAAACATGCCGGATTCGGAAAGTGATATGGCGGCCGGTGCCGGCCAGTCTGGCCCTGGGGCAGCCAGCCCCGGTCAGGCAGCAACACCGGGTGCAGCAAAAGCGCCCCCTGCCGCGTCCGGGGGTGACATTGGCATGGGCGGCCTTTATTGAGGCCGTTCACACGTAAGAATTTTATAAAGACCTGATGGAGAGACGGCCCGATGTCGGCTGAGACAGAAGCCCTTAATGACCAGATCAAGCAGTCGGTGGCACTGCTGAGGAGGCATCTTTAACTGGGATGTCGCCCAGGCCCGACTTGCCGAACTGAACAACCGGGCAGAAGACCCGGACTTGTGGAATGATTCCGACGCTGCCCAGAAACTGATGCGCGAGCGCACTCTGCTGGCCGGGCAGGTGGAAGGCGTGCAGAAGCTGGAAACCAGTGTGCAGGACGCCTGTGAACTGGTGGAACTGGCGGAAGCGGAAGGGGATGCAGAGGTTGTGGCGGAAGCCACGGCAGCCCTGAAGGCGCTGGCGGAAGAAGCCAAACGCCGTGAGACGGAAAGCCTCTTGTCTGGCGAAGCGGATAGCAATGACTGCTATCTGGAAGTCAACGCCGGTGCAGGCGGGACGGAAGCGCAGGACTGGGCAGAAATGATGCTGCGCATGTACACCCGCTGGGCGGAAGCTCATGGGTACAAAGTCACGCTGATGGAAAGCTCGGAAGGTGAACAGGCCGGGTTGAAGTCCGCCACCATTCTGGTTTCTGGCCCGAATGCTTATGGCTGGCTGAAAACCGAGGCCGGGGTGCATCGTCTGGTGCGTATTTCCCCGTTTGATGCCGCCGCCCGCCGCCAGACCTCCTTTGCGTCTGTCTGGGTCTATCCGGTGATTGACGATTCGATCGAGATTGAAGTGAACGATTCCGACCTGAAGGTGGATACGTTCCGCGCTTCTGGTGCAGGTGGTCAGCACGTCAACAAGACCGACTCGGCCATTCGTATTACCCATATGCCCACCGGCATTGTGGTGGCGTGTCAGACCGATCGTTCCCAGCATCGCAACCGTGCAACGGCCATGCAGATGCTGCGCGCACGCCTGTATGAAGCGGAACTGCAAAAGCGTGAGGCTGCTGCCGCTGCGACGGAAGCCGCCAAGACAGACATCGGCTGGGGGCACCAGATCCGCTCTTACGTTCTGGCTCCGTATCAGATGGTGAAGGATCTGCGCACCAACGTGGAAACAGGGAACCCCAGCGCTGTGCTGGATGGGGATCTGGATGCGTTCATGGCGGCGGCTCTTGCGGCCCGGGTGGGCGCTACCCGGTCTGAAGCGAGTGCCAACGCGCAATAAACTGCACGTTTGTGACGGGTTAAAAAACGGGCCTCTTCGGGGCCCGTTTTTTTATATTGCGTGGATAGGGGGAACCACGACAGATTCAGGAACGTTACAAAGAATTTTTTTTTAAATAAGACTGGGTTCAAAACAGGCAAAGACGCGCCTGTTTTCGGGGCATCTTCACCAAAAGTGGCTTTTTTCTGCGGATTTGTGTGATGTGCCTGTTTTATAAGCCTTATGCTGACAAACAAGGCAGCGTTCATTTTCGATCAAGAACATTCTTGACATATTTGCTGTCAAATTGCCCAATCAGGGTCAGGAAGATGGCAGCCATGCAGCTCTGTCAGTCTATTCCAGTGCTGAGGCACGAAATGTTGGTGCAGGGCCATCAGTTTTTGATGCCATAGATCAGGTGATGGCGCTGGCCAGTGTTTCTTTGGCTGGCGTGGAAGAAGGAGGATGTAGAAATATGAAGGACCACGCGCAACAGCAACAGAGTCCGGTGCGCTTTGTCATCGGAACAGGAGCTGTTGTCGGTGTTGTTGCTCTGCTGGTTGTGATTCTGCTGCATCTTTTGGCGGTTATGGGACTTATGTACGGCATGGGAACGTCTGCGAGCGTTCCGGTTACGCATCCGCCGATCAAGACCAGAATTCTGCCACCACCGCCACCACCACCGCCCCCACCGCCGCCGCCGCCGCCGCCGCCAGTCATGACGGTTCCGCCGCCGCCGTATATTCCTCCGCCGAAGATACAGCTGCCGCCGCCGCCGAAGCCGCCGATTAAGCATGTGGCCCGGACGCCGCCCAAACAGGCGACGCCCCCGCAGACGACAACGGCTCCGGCACCGCCCGTCTCGAGCGAACCGGCATCCACTGCGGCACCGTCCAACTCGCCGGATACTTCGGCTGGTACATCGCCGCTGAACAACGCCCGGCCCGTCTATCCGCCTGATATGGAGGAAGACAATATTGAAGGCCGTGTGACTGTTGCATGTGATGTGGAGACAACGGGGATGACGAGCAATTGTTCTGTTCAGTCCGTGCAGGGGGGACAATCCTTCGCGCAGGCTGCTCTGGATTACGTTCACAAGGCCCGGTATCGCCCGGCCATGAAGAACGGTGCGCCCGTCAAGGAGCTTCACAAGGTGTATGTGATCAGGTTCAGACTGGATGACTGATCCCGGCGTTTAGCCGAACTCTGCAGAAAACTGTCTGGTGCCGGGAGGCTCCCGTCACCAGGCCGACAAAGATAAGGATTTTTAGGTACATGATCAGACTGTCTCGTCTTCCAGTGTCGGGTCTCGCGGTTCCGGCCCTTGCGGTCATGCTGGGCACGGCGACACCGGTTCTGGCCCTGGCTCAGGATGCTTCCTCCGCTCCTGCTGCTTCAGCGCCCGCTGCTACGGACTCCACCACAGCGCCTGCCGCTCCTGCTCCCGATGCCGCCGCTCCGGCTCCGACGGATACGGCTGCTCCTGCCGCCCCGACGCCTGACGCTTCCGCCCCGGCTGCCCCGGCAGCTGATGCGCCTGCTCCGGCTGCCGCTGCTCCGGCCACAAAAGAAGAAGCCAACCCGTACGGTCTTGGCGCTCTGTGGTCCAACGGTGACATCATCGCACGTGGCGTGCTGATGATCATGCTGATCATGTCCCTGGGCACCTGGTTCATCATGATCACCAAGTTCATCGAACAGGCTCGTCTGTTCACGGCTGCTAAAGAAGCGACCAAACAGTTCTGGACGAAGAGCACCATTCAGGAAGGCGCTGCTGCCCTGAAGCCGACCTCTCCGTTCCGCTATATTGCTGACACCGGCATTGTGGCTGCTGAACATCATGAAGGCACGATGCAGGAATCCATCGACCTGAACAGCTGGACCTCTCTGTCCATTCAGCGTTCGGTGAACAACATCCAGAACAGCCTGCAGTCTGGTCTGGCCTTCCTGGGCACCGTGGGTTCCACGTCTCCGTTCATTGGTCTGTTCGGCACCGTCTGGGGTATTTACCACGCTCTGACCGCCATCGGCATTGCTGGTCAGGCTTCCATCGACAAGGTTGCTGGTCCGGTTGGTGAATCCCTGATCATGACGGCTATTGGTCTGGCCACCGCTGTTCCGGCCGTGCTGGGTTACAACCTGCTGGTGCGTCGTAACAAAGGGGCTATGGACCGCGTGCGTGACTTTGCGGCTGACCTTCAGTCCATCCTGATTGGTGGCGTGCGTCATGGCGCCGGTGCAGAAAGCATCGTTGTGCGTCCTGACAACTCCCCCACGACCTCAACTGTCTCTAACCGGGTAGGTTAATCATGGGTATGTCTGTCGGAGACAGCGGGGGCGAAGACGACGTCGTATCGGCGATCAACACAACTCCCCTCGTTGATGTCATGCTGGTGTTGCTGATCATCTTTCTGATCACAATTCCGGTTGCAACCCACACGGTCAAGGTAACTTTGCCGAAGGATATGAACCAGCCGACACAGACAAAGATGTCTAACGTCGTGCTTGCAGTGGCGGAAAACGGACAGGCATACTGGGACGAAACGCCGCTCAAGGGCCGGGCTGATCTTCTGGATCGGCTTGAAAAGGCAGCGGTCCAGAAACCGCAGCCGCAGATTCAGATCCGTGGCGACGTAAAGACACGCTATGAATCTGTCGGCAAGCTGGTCGAAGCCTGTCAGGAAGCTGGTATCTATCATATCGACTTCATTACCGAGCGGCCAAAAGCCAACTGACCGAACAGGGGTTCCGCCTTCTCTCCTAAGGGGAGAAGGTGGGCTTCAGTCCACTATCCCGCGTCCGGCCTGGTTTGGACCGTGCCGTGGAACCAAGAGTTTGAGAGAGTGACACCCCATGGGCATGAATGTCGGATCGGAAAGCACGACGGAAGACGAAGGCATTGTCGATATCAACACCACGCCGTTGATCGACGTGATGCTGGTTCTGCTGATCATGCTTATCATCACAATTCCATTGCAGACCCAGGCCGTTTCCATTGACCTTCCGCAGGGCAACCCCCCGCCCTCCACGGTTGAATCTCCCGTGGTGACGCTGGCTGTCGATTTTGACAACAGCATTACCTGGAACGGGCAGCCGGTTACCAGTGAGGATGATCTGCAGGCCCGCCTGCGTGAAGCCGCAACTGGCCCCGAAGACCAGCAGCCGGAAGTGCACCTGCAGCCAAACCGTCTGGCCGATTACAAAACGGTGGTGCATGTTATGGCAGACGCCCAGCGACTTGGCGTGACCAAGCTTGGTATCGTCGGGCAGGAACAATTCGCAGAAGGTCAGTGATCTGATGTCATCTCGTCTTTTACGCGTCGCGCTGTTCGCCAGTGCTGCATTCGCTCTCTCTTATCCCGCCGCCAAGGCTGAGGATGTGCTGGGGGCGGATGTTGGCAAGGCGCTCCAGCAGGCACAATCCGCTCTGTCCGCTCACGACTACACCAAGGCTATGGCCGCGGTGAATGCCGCTGACGCGGTAAAGGGCAAGAGTGACTACGAGTCCTACACCATCACCCAGATGCGTGCCGCTGTGGCGACACAGGGCGGCAATCTGGATGTGGCAACACAGGCTTATGACAAGCTGATTGCCTCCCCGCGTACGCCCAAGGACACCAAGCACCAGATGCTGATGTCTGAAGCAACAATGGCCTATACCGCAAAGGACTATCCGCGCGCGGTTAAAGCCATTGAGCGCTACCAGAAGGAAGTTGGCTCCAACGCCACAATGGATACGCTTCTGGCGCAGTCCTACTACCTTCAGAAAGATTATCCGAATTCCGTTCGGGTGCTGAAGCAGCAGATCGATCAGGAAATCAAGGCGAAGAAGACGCCGGCAGAATCTCAGCTTCAGATGCTGGGTGCCAGTGCGACCGCCATGAAGGATTCCGCGACCACCACGCATGCGTATGTGCTGCTGGCCACCTATTATCCCAAGCAGGAATACTGGGCGCTGCTGCTACACGAACTCATCGTGAACCCCAAGATTCCGACGTCACTCCAGCTGGATGTCTACCGTATCCGTCTGGCTGCCGGGAACGTGTCTCAGGCACGTGACTTCATGGAAATGACGGAAATTGCCATGCAGGCTGGCATGCCGCAGCTGGCGCTGGACCTGATGAATCAGGGCTATCAGGCCAATGTGCTGGGGCAGGGTGCAGAAGCACCGCGTCAGGCACGCCTGAAAGCTATGGTTGAAAAATCCGTAGCCGACAAAAAAGCGTCCATTGCGGCTGATGAAGCAGCAGCGCTCAAGGCGAAGACCGGCGATGACCTGATGACGGTTGGCTACAACTACGTCACCTTTGGGCAGGCTGATAAAGGCCTCGGCCTGATGCAGCAGGCGATGACCAAGGGTGTGACGGACATGAATGTGGCCCGCCTCCATTACGGTCTGGCTCAGCTGGCTGCCGGTAAAAAGGCAGATGCTATTGCCACGCTTAAAACCGTTGAAGGTGGCGGCGGCGCGCAGGACATTGCTCAGCTCTGGGTGCTGAAGCTCTCTGCTGCCAAATAAAAGCAGTTGACCCTCTCCGGGTGTGGAAAAGGCCGTCTCTTCAGACGGCCTTTTTTATTGCCCGTAGTCTTTCTGTAGGCGGGGGCAGGCTGCCAGACCCTTGCGGGCAGATTTCTCTTGTGAGAGGCGGTCCGCTGGTGGCAACAGCGGGGCATGAGTTCTTCTGTCCCTTTCCCCGGTGAAAAGCCTTCCCGTGTTTCTGTGCGTCTGGCGCGGTATGAAGATGTGGTGTTGCTGCCCGAAATTGAACGTTCTGCGGCACAGAGCTTCAGAACCATTCCCTCTCTGGCATGGATTGCTGAGGGAGATTGCCTCCCGATAGACACGCATCTGGCCAGTCTGGAGGCTAGCACGTGCTGGGTGGCCGTGACGGAACAACAACGCCTCGTCGGGTTTCTGACCGCCGAACGCTTGCAGGACAGGCTCCATATTCTGGAAATATCGGTAGAGGCACAGGCGCAAGGGCGCGGGGTGGGCAGAGCTTTGCTTGCAGAGGCCTGTGAGGCCGCGCAGCAGACAGGCCTTAAGCGGGTCACGCTCACCACCTGTCGGGATGTGCCTTGGAACGCCCCTTTTTACCATAAAATCGGTTTTGAGTATCTGGAGGAGCCAGCGCTGGATAGTGATTTGCGGGCTGCTCTTAAGGAAGAAGAAGCCTGCGGTTTCCTGCCCGGCACGCGTTGCGCCATGCAGCGCTGCCTGTAACGGTTTTTTCTGAAAGCGACTGCGGCCTTGTCGCCGACTCAGGATTTCTGGCTGAGAGCATGCCCTTTACAGGTTGCTCTCAGCCTTTGCTCGCTTCAACGCGTGCTGGTGCTGGTGCTGGTGCTGGTGCTGGTGCTGGTGCTGGTGCTGCTGGTGTTCCCCGCGGTAGTCTGGCGTACCACAGTGGAAGGCTGAGCAGGCGCCAGCGTGTGTTGAGTCCAGCCCCCGCCCAGAGCGCGATAGATGGTGATGAGGTTCTGGTAGTTAGAGACCGCCACCATAATCTGCATCTGCTGGGCCTGCAGGTAAGAGCGCTGGGATTCCAGCGTGGTCAGATAGGAGTCGGACCCTGCGTTAAAGCGCATTTTTGCCAGACGGAACGCATCGGCAGAGGAAACAACCAGATTATCGGCCTGTTTTTTCTCGTCCAGATAGGCTTCACGCGCGGCCAGTGCATCGGCCACTTCGCGGAAGGCGGTCTGAACGGTCTTTTCATAGGTCGCAATCTGGACGTCACGCGCGGCTTTGGAGGCTTTCAGGTTCCCGCTGTTCATGCCCCACGTCCAGAGTGGAATTTGCAGGGACGGATTCAGCCCCCATGTCGTGGCTGCCGCCGTGAACATTTTGTGGAACTGAAGACTGGAAACGCCGTCTGTTGCCGTCAGAGTCAGGCGCGGGAAGAAGGCCGCACGGGCCGCCCCAATATCGGCCTGCGCTGCCAGCAGGTTATGCTCGGCAGAAACAATATCCGGACGCCGTTCCAGCAGGTCTGACGGCAAGCCTGCCGGCAGGTCTGCCAGCAGAGTCTGTTCCCCCAAAGCGCGGGGCGGCGGCAGATCAGCCGGGATAGGCGCGCCAATCAGCAGGGCAATCAGGTTTTCATCCTGCTCCACTTTCCGGCGGGAGTCGGCGCGGAGAGCCGCACTTTGCTGCACCTGCGTTTCCGCCTGACGGACGGTGAGCAGGTTTTCTTCCCCGTGCTCATACTTTGTACGGGTGAGGTTCAGGGTATCCTGCTGGTTGGCCAGCGTTGTGTCTGCCAGAGCCAGTGTGTCCCGATCCCCCAACCACGTCACATACGCTGTGGCGACCTGTGAAATGATGCTGATGAGCATGCTGCGCAGGGAGGCTTCCTGAGCAAGAGCCTTCTGTGCAGATTCCTGCGTCAGGCTGCGGATACGGCCAAACAGATCAATCTCGTATGAGGAAAAGCCGATCCCGCCCTGATAGTATTTAAAGACGCGGCCCCCACCAAAGGGTTCGTCGCTCCTGTTCTGCTCCAGACCCGGAGCAAAGGAGAGCCCCGACGCACTGGCCGGAGCCTGATACATCGGACCGCCTGTGGCAGAAATGGTGGGGAAGAGGCCCGCATGCTGCACATCATACTGCCCCTGTGCCTGCGCGATATTGGCTGCGGAGATGCGCAGATCCCGGTTTTCACGCAGGGCAATAGTGATCAGGGCTTTCAGCCGGGGGTCGGTAAAGAAATCCTCCCAACCGATGGTGTAGGCCGCCTGCGCAAGGCGCGGGTTCCCCGTGGTCTGATACCCGGGAAAGGTGGTGGCCAGCGGCGGAGTGGGCCGCGTGTATTTGGGGATCATGGTGCAGCCGGACAGCAGACCGGCTGCCAGAGACAGACTCAGAGCACGGAAGCGGCGCGAGGAGTGTGAGGGGACGTGTGACGACATGCGCTTACTCGTTTCCGGGAACTGACGGGGCAGAAGACGGGGTTTCCTGACGTTCGCTAAGGCGACGGACCTTGAACAGCCGCAGCACCACCACGAAGAAAACCGGCACAAAATAGACCGCCAGCAGGGTGGCCGTGGCCATGCCGCCCACCACTGCGGTGCCAATGGCCACGCGGGAGGCGCTGCCCGCGCCTGTTGCGATGGCCAGCGGGAACACGCCGACAACCAGCGCAATGGAGGTCATCAGAATGGGGCGCAGACGTTCGCGGGCGGCCGTCAGCACCGCGTCACTCAGGGACTCGCCGCGTTCAAAGGCCATTTTTGCGAATTCTACAATCAGAATGGCGTTTTTCACGGCCAGACCAACCGTGGTCAGCAGACCCACCTGAAAATAGACGTCGTTATCAAGGTTGCGCCACAGCGTTGCGGCAATGGCTCCCAGCACGCCCAGCGGAATGACCAGCATCACCGCCAGCGGGATAGCCCAGCTTTCATACAAAGCCGCCAGACAGAGCAGGATGACAATCATCGCCAGCGCATACAGCGGGCCGGTGGAGGAGCCGGAGGCAACCTGTTCAAAGGACAGGCCGGTCCACTCGTAGCCAACGCCAGCCGGAAGTTTGTCCAGAACGCTTTTAATCGCGTTGATGGAATCGCCCGAGCTGTACCCCGGAGCAGGCTGGCCCAGAATTTCAAAGGCGTTCAGGCCGTTATAGTTTTCCACTTTCTGCGGACCGACTTCCCAGTGCCCCGATGCAAAGGCGTTCAGGGGGGTGAGGGTCTGCAGGGCGTTGCGGATATACCATTTGTCCAGATCGCTCGGCAGCATACGCGCTTCCGGCACGCCCTGAATATAGACCTGCTTCACACGGTCATTCCGGGTGAACTGGTTCACATAGATGGACCCCAGCGCCCCCTGAATGGTGCTGTTGATGTCATCAATAGTGATGCCCAGTGCGTTGGCTTTTTCCCGGTCGATATCCAGATGGTACTGGGAGGCATCTTCCATGCCGTTCGGGCGCACGGCCATCAGGCGCGGATCTTTGGAGGCCAGACCCAGGACCATATTCCGGGCTTCCAGCAGCTTCTGGTGGCCCAGATGGCCGCGGTCTTCCAGCTCAAGGTCAAAGCCGGTGGCATTACCCAGTTCCAGCACCGCTGGCGGGTTAATGGCAAAGATCTGGGCTTTGGGGCTGAACCAGAAGTGCTTCATGATCCGGCCAGCAATGGCCGAGGATGTCTGGGAGGCCAGAGGGCGGTTTTCCCAGTCTTTCAGACGGATGAAGAACGCGCCGGAGTTCTGGCCCTGACCGGCAAAGTTGAACCCGTTAATGGAATAGACGGATTCAACCAGCGAGCCTTCGGACTTGAGGATATAGTCGGCAACCTCGTGGTTAACGGCCTGTGTTTCCGCCATGGGCGTGTTAGGCGGCATGGTAATCTGCCCGAAGATCAGCCCCTGATCCTCATCCGGCAGGAAGCCCCCGGGCAGACGCATGAACAGGAAGACAGCCAGCGCCGTGATCACCACAAAACCCAGCATAGAGAGGACGGTGCTGCCAATAAGGAACTGCACACCGCGCAGATAGCCATTGGTCAGACGGTTGAACTGGCGGTTGAACCAGCCAGCCGGGCCGGTCGTTTTCTCATGCCCACCAGCCTTGAGCATGGTGGCGCACAGGGCGGGGGTCAGCACCATGGCGACCAGAACAGACAGCCACATGGCTGCAACAATGGTGACGGAGAACTGGCGGTAAATCACTCCGGTAGAGCCGGAGAAGGCCGCCATGGGCAGGAAGACGGCGGTCAGCACCAGCACGATGCCGACCAGTGCGCCGGAGATTTCATCCATGGAGACACGGGCCGCATCCACGGGAGAAAGCTTCTTCTCCGTCATCACACGTTCAACGTTTTCCACCACCACAATGGCGTCATCCACCAGCAGGCCCACGGCCAGAATCATGGCCAGCATGGTCAGGGTGTTGATGGAGTAGCCCAGAACATTCAGCACGCCGAAGGTGCCCAGCAGCACCACCGGCACGGCAATGGTCGGGATAAGGGTTGCGCGGAAGTTCTGCAGGAAGATCAGCATCACCACAAACACGAGCGCGATGGCTTCCAGCAGGGTTTTGACGACTTCCTCAATGGAGAGGACGATGAACGGCTCGGTATCCAGCGGGTAAACGGTTTTCAGGCCCGGCGGGAAGAACTTTTCAAGCTGACCGATCTCGGCGCGGATGGCCGCTTCCGTTTGCATCTGGTTCGCGCCGGGGGCGAGCTTCAGCGCCATGCCGGAGGCGGGCATGTTGTTGTAGAAGGAGTTGGTATTATAGGTCTGCGGACCCAACTCCACCTTGGCGATATCGCTGATGCGGACCTGAGACCCATCAGGCTGCACCTTGAGCAGAATTTTCTGGAATTCTTCCGGTGAGGTCAGACGCGTCGGGCCGATGATGGTGGCATCCAGACGGATGTCTTTCTTGGCGGGCAGGCCGCCCAGCTCACCGGAGGAGACCTGAATGTTCTGGGTCTGGATGGCTGTCTGAACGTCCTTGATGGTCAGGCCGTAATTGAACAGCTTGCCAGGGTCCATCCAGATCCGCATGGCGTATTCGGAGCCGAACAGCGTGTGGTCGCCCACGCCGGACACGCGGCTGAGCGGATCGGAAATGCTGGAGGCCACGTAGTCGGCAATATCACTGCCGGTCATGCTGCCATCGGTGGAGATAAAGGCCAGAACCATCATGAAGTTCTTCACGGCCTTGGTGATGCTCAGGCCCTGTGCCGTGACTTCCGTCGGCAGCTTGGGCTGGGCCAGTTGCAGCTTATTCTGCACCTGCACCTGCGCAATATCCGGGTTGGTCCCCTGTGCGAAGGTGAGGTCAATCTCCATCATGCCCGAGGCGTAGGACTGGGAGGAAATATATTCCAGATGATCCAGCCCGAACATCTGCTGGAGGATGGGGCGCACGACCGTATCGTTCACCGTATCCGCAGAGGCACCCGGATACGTCACGGAAATGGCGATCTGTGGCGGGGCGATGCTCGGATACTGTGCGATGGGCAGCCGGAAAATGGACAGACCACCAACCAGCATGATGATCAGGCTGATCACCCACGCAAAAATGGGGCGGTCAATAAAGAAACGCGAAAGAGACATCCGGTTTACTGCCCTTTGTTCTGGCTGGAGGCGTCGGATGCTGCCTGAGAGGCTGCGTCTTCCGTGGGTTTGACCTTTGCACCGGGTTTGATTTTTTGCAGACCAACGGTGACGATGCGTTCACCGGCTTTCAGCCCGCCTGTCACCAGCCAGTCCGTGCCAATGGCCTGACCGATCTGGATCTGGCGCAGTTCTACCGTGTCATCTGCTTTGACCACCCAGACCTGCGGGTCCCCATGCGTATTGCGGCTGACGGCCTGCTGCGGCACGAGCAGCCCGTTGGGGTCCGCGCCTTCATCCAGCTGGGCATGCACATACATGCCGGGCAGCAGCAGCTTGTCCGGGTTGGGCATAATGGCACGCACGACGACGGAGGCCGTGGACGTATCCACGTTCACTTCGGAAAGTGCCATGCGGCCCGTATGTTCATAGGTGCTGCCGTCTTCAAGCGTGAGGGTGACGGGCACCTCACCATTGGCCTGCCGGGTAATCCGGCCTTCCGCCATTTCGCGCCTGAGGCGGAGCAGGGTGATGGCGGGCAGATTGACGTCCACATAAATGGGGTCCAGCCGCGTGACGACGGCCGTATTGTCCGTCTGGTTGGCGGTGACGAGCGCACCCACGGTGATGATACTGCGGCTGATGCGGCCCGTGATGGGCGAATTCATGCGCGTATAGCCCAGATCAACCTGGGCATTTTCAACCTGCCCTTTGGCGGTCAGAATCTGGCCCTGAGCTTCTTTCTCGGCGGCGAGGGCGTCGTCATAATCCTGATGACTGACGGCGTGCGCCTGCACCAGAGACTTATAGCGCTGGAGTTTGGCACGGGCGGTGGCTTCCGCTGCCTCGGCCTGAGCCAGCTGGCCACGGGCGGTGTCATACGCAGCCTGATAGCGGGACGGGTCAATCTGATAGAGCTGCTGACCGGCCTGCACGTCCGCGCCCTCAGTAAACAGGCGCTTCTGGATCACGCCAGTTACCTGCGGGCGGACCTGAGCAATTTCATAAGCATCCGTGCGGCCCGGCAGGACGGTATGCACATTGACTGACTGCGCGTGCAGCGTGATGACCCCGACCTGCTGGGGCGGCATGGCGGGGGTTGCAGCTTTGCGGTTACAGCCGGACAGCGCCAGCAAAGCGACAGCAGAGAGCAGGACCGGGCGGAATGGGAGGGTATGCATTGTCACTCTGACGGATCCTGCCTTTGGGAAACGAAGAAAAACGAAAAGGGGGACACGACCACCGCTTCTGATGCGCTGGGTGAGTCGGGCGCAGGGACCGGACTTCAGGCGGGCAGAAGGATGAAACGTGTCAGAAAACAAACGATGGAAGCCTGAAACAGTACTAAGTGTTACCGTTTCAGGTGTAAGCTAAAAGGCGTCAACAGGCTAGTCAAGCCATCTGGAAAGCGTCAGCGGCCAATATCCCGCAGTTTTTTCCCGGCCATAAGGTTTTGCTCGATCACTTCAAGCGAGACACCACGGGTTTCGGGCACAAGCAGGCGGGTGAACACAAAGAAGACAGCGTTGAGAGCTGCAATCAGGCCGAACGTCAGCGGGGCCCCCAGCGCGTTCAGCAGGCTGAGGAACGAGACGCCGACAATCATGTTGGACACCCAGTTGGTCAGGGTGGAGAGGGTAATGCCCAGATCCCGGCCCTTGATGGGCTGGATTTCCGAACACAGAACCCACATCAGCGGCCCGGCGGACATGGCGTGGGCGGCAATAAAGATCATGATGAGGAAGACGCACAGCAGCTTGGCGGTCTGACTGTCCAGCCCATTCGCGTTGAGCATGGCGAGTGCGCCCATGGCGACCGTCATGGTGGTAAAGCCCGCGTAGAGGATAGGTTTGCGGCCCCAGCGATCAACCAGCCCAATGGCGGCGACCGTGGCCAGCACATTCACAAAACCGATAATGGCCGTGCACCACATCTGCGCGGTACCGACAAAGCCAGCCAGCGCAAAGATTTTGGGCGCGTAATACATCACCACATTGATGCCGGCGAACTGCTGCATGGCCTGAAGCAGCATGCCCAGCAAAATGGAGCGCCGGAAATTGGGGTTCTGCCAGAGCAGCCCTATGCCGCCCTGACGCTGCTTGAGCTGTTCATCAATGGCGCGGATTTCGGCGCGGGCTTCATGCGCGGTGGGGCGGAGGTCTGTCAGGACGGCCAGAGCTTCTTCCCGTCGCCCTTTCATCATCAGCCAGCGCGGGCTGTAGGGCAGGAAGAGCACACCAATGACAAACAGCATGCCGGGGATGGCAATCACGCCAAACATCCAGCGCCACTGGCCGTGGTAGCTGAACAGGGTATCACTGATGAAGGCGAGGAAAATGCCTACCGTGATCATCAGCTGATAGGTGGAAATCATCGCCCCGCGGGTGTTTTCACTCGCAATTTCCGAGAGGTAGAGCGGGGAGGTGAAGGCGGCGATCCCGATGGCCAGTCCCATGAGGGCGCGGCCGACGATCATGCTGGCGACAGACCAAGAGAGCGCACAGGCCACAGACCCGATAATGAAGATGACGCCGCCGATGACGAGCGCCCATTTACGGCCACCGAGCCGCGCCAGCCAACCGGCCAGAATGGCCCCGATGGCCGCACCGGCCATCATGGCGCTGACAATCCATTCCTGCGCAAAAGTGGAGGCGTGGAAAGCATCCGCAACAAAATCCAGCGCGCCGGAAATAACGCCAATGTCCAGACCAGACATAAGGCCGCCGGTTGCAGCAAGAATACCAATAATAATGGTACGGATTTGGGAAGAGGAGTCGGTCTCTGGCTGGACTGAAGACTGGTTTTGCATGGGGTTAAAAGGTTTCCGTGCAGAAAATTATTATTATTGTCGTATTTGTGCTTGTCGTGACCGGGCCGGAGCATCCTTTTAGGTTCACCAGCTTCAGGTTGTTCTCGGTAATGCCACAAAATGGCGGATAAATATATCTTTCGTTAAACGGACTCAGGTCTGGTCCTGATTTTCACTCTCTCCAAAGTGGGAATCCCGATGCACCCAGGTTGAGAGCAGCAGGCCAAACCCAAGCATGACGTTCAGCATGGCGGAGCCGCCATAGGAGACCAGTGGCAGCGGCACGCCGCCCACCGGAATGGCGCCCATCACCATGGACAGATTAACCAGACAATACAGAAAAAAGTTCATGCTGATGCCCAGCGCCACCAGCCGCCCGAAGCGGTTGCGGCTGCGGATGGCCATCAGCATCCCACCCAGAATCAGCAGTAACAGGAGCCCAATGACGGTTGCGGCCCCGACATAACCCCATTCTTCCGCAATCATGGTGAAGATGAAGTCAGTCTGTTTTTCCGGCAGAAAGTTTAGCTGCCCCTGTGAGCCGTGCAGATAGCCCTGTCCCCACATGCCGCCGGACCCAAGGGCAATTTTGGACTGGATAATGTTGTAGCCAGCCCCCAGTGGATCACTTTCCGGGTTGAGGAAGGTGGTAATACGGGCGCGCTGGTAGTCATGCAGATGGGCGTAGGCAAACTTGGCCAGATACGGCACCGGCAGCAGGAGCAGGGTGATGAGCCACAGCCGCATGCCAGCAGCAAAAAACATGGACGCGCCAATCCCGCCGATAATCACGGCTGTGCCCAGATTGGGCTCCTTGAGCACCAGCACAACGGGCAACAGCACAAGAAAGGCCGGGGGGATCAGCCAGAGCGGATTGCCCATCCGGGCGTAGCTGATGCGATTGAACCAGGCGGCCAGCGCCAGCACCAGCGCAACCTTGGCGTATTCGGAGGGCTGGACTTGCAGGCCGCCAATCATCAGCCAGCGTTCCGCGCCTTTACCCACGTGCCCCATATGCAGCACGGCCACCAGCAGGATAATGGAGAGCACATAAAGTGGCGCAGCAATACGGACCAGCATTTTGGGGGGCAGCATGGCCACGGTGATCATGAGCACCAGCCCCACCGCAAACCGGGCGGCCTGCGGAGCTGCGAATGGATACGGCGTACCCCCGCCTGCGGAATAGAGCGTGACATACCCAACGCCTGCCAGCGTGCAGATGAGCAGCACATACAGCCAGCTGATGCTCCAGAGTTTGGAGAGCAGGCGAAAGCTCGGCTCGGCGCGCAGAAGGCGTTTGTGGAATTTCATGGTTATTCAGGTGTGTCCGCTGGGGGCGTATCCGCTTCCGGTGTTTCTGCGGTTGCAACACTTTCCGGCGGCGGGGTGAGGTGGTTCACCGGGTCCCGTAGCAGAGTGTCGGTCATGATATCGCGCGCCAGCGGGGCTGCGGCATCCGCGCCGGTATTGCCGTGTTCAATCACCACCGAGACCGCATAGCGCGGCGCATCATACGGCGCGAAGCAGATGAACAGGGCGTGCGGGCGATATTCCCACGGCAGGTTGGCGGAGTTGAAGTGCCCGCTCTCACGCAGCGCACGGGATACGCGGCGCACCTGTGCCGATCCGGTCTTGCCCGCCATGGTGATGCCGGGCAGGCCAAGCCGGGCCTTGGGGGCCGTGCCGTGCTGTTCGTTCACGACGGCGAACATCCCCGAGCGCAGCGCGGCCAGATATTTGTCGGGCATGCCCAGTTCGGGCCAGTGTTCGGGGGTAGCTTCCGGCCCCAGATCCCCGTTCATGGCGCGTACCAGGTGCGGCTGCACGGCCCGGCCAGTGGCAAGACGGGAGGTATAGGTGGCCAGTTGCAGCGGCGTCACCTGCACAAATCCCTGCCCGATACCGCTGACGATGGTATCGCCCCCGTTCCAGTGGTGGTGGTGCGCCTGCCGCCACGTGGGGGTGGGGATCAGTCCGGTGCGGGTATGCGGGAGTTCAATATCCAGCGCCGTGCCTAACCCAAACTGGTGGGCTGTTTCGGCAATGCGGTCCATGCCGACGCGACGGGCCATTTCATAAAAATAGACGTCGCAGGAATATTTGAGCGCCAGATGCAGGTCCACAGAGCCATGCCCCCAGCGGGACCAGCAGTGGAAGCGTGTGCCGCCTACGTCCAGATGGCCGGGGCAAAAGACGCGGTCCGTCGGGGAGAACAGGCCGGATTGCAGGCCGGCCATGGCAACGGCGGGTTTGAAGGTCGAGCCGGGGGGATAAACGCCCGCCACAGCCTTGTTGATCAGCGGGGTCCGCTCGTTATTGGTCCACTCAATCCACTGGGCATGGCTGACGCCGCTATCAAACAGCGAGGGATCGAACGAAGGGGTGCTGACCATAGCCAGCACCTCGCCGTTGCGGCAGTCCATCACCACGGCGGATGCTGTCTGCTCGCCTATGCGGTTCAGAACCTTCTGTTGCAGGCCGCGGTCAATGGTCAGGCCAATTTCCGCGCCCGGCATACCTTCCACGCGGTTGAGTTCGGACATGACGCGGCCCACGGAATTAACTTCCATTTCCACGGAGCCTGCGGTGCCACGCAGTTTTTCGTCCTGACTTTGCTCCACACCAGCACGGCCCACGCGCATGCCAGGCAGCGCCAGCAGGGCGGAGCGGGCGACATCCCGCTCATTTGGTGGTGCGACATAGCCGATCAGATGCGCCAGAAGCTCCCCTTCCGGGTAGACGCGGCGGGTGCCGACATCAATCAGAACGCCGGGCAGGGACGGGGCGTTAAGTTCAATCCGCGCCATTTCCTCCCAGGAGAGAAAATCGCGCAGCATGACGGGGATAAACCGGCGCTGGTGGCGCATTTCTCGCGCAATGCGGGCGCGGTCACGGTCATCCAGCGGAATGATGGTGGAAAACCGCTCGATAGTGCCGCTGACATCGGTGGTTTCTTCCGGCATCAGCAGGGCGCGCCAGTTTTCCTTGTTGTTGGCCAGCGCCACGCCGTAGCGGTCCACAATCCGGCCACGCGGCGGGGCCAGATAGCGTTTGCTCACGCGGTTGCTGGCCGCCATGCGGGCGTAGCGGTCCCCATCCTTGATCTGAAGCTGGTAGAGCTTGTGCGCCAGTTCGCCTAGCGCACCTGCCTGAATGGCCATGAACAGCAAAGCCCGGCGCGTAAAAACACCGCGACCGGGGTCCTTCTGATTCTTGATGGGCATCAGGCGGCTGCTTTCCCGCCTGCGACGCCTCAGCCGCATGACCTGCCTCCGGATAGCATCAGGGGTCTTCCTTTTCATCCAGCTTCTGGAGGACCCATGAGAACAGGGCGGAGAGAGGCGGGTAGACACCAATGCTCAGAAGAGCCTCGAACAAAGCCGGGGCGATGTCCAGCATATCCAGCCGGAACAGGCAGGCCAGCC
This sequence comes from Acetobacter malorum, assembly GCF_002153605.1. GTDB lineage: Bacteria > Pseudomonadota > Alphaproteobacteria > Acetobacterales > Acetobacteraceae > Acetobacter > Acetobacter malorum_A. Next base: position 40,743 of record NZ_JOPG01000019.1, read on the forward strand.
CCCATTGCAGCAGGCAGGCTCCCGTTGTCACCAGAGCAAACACACCCCAGACCAGCAGGAAGTTCAGGCGCATCAGGCCAAAGCGAGAATAAAACGCCACGCCATGCACCAGCAGCAGGATAAACGCGCTGACCCCCAGCGGCGTGAACCCCACCAGATCCATAAACAGGCCGAGCAGGAACACCGCCACCCCGGACATGCCGGTGGGCCGCCAGAACGACCAGAAAAAGATGGTGGCGATGACAATGGCGGGCAGCAGTTCAGCCGCCCCCGGAATGTTCAGCGGCGCTGAGAAAAAGACAATGATAAGCGCGATAAAGATAGAGGGCAGCAGGCGACGCGCCCCGTGATCAAGGCGTTGCCACACGGTTTGGCGGGGCCGGATTTCCGGCTCCCACGCGCTCATGGAAGGATCTGGCATCATCCGTGAATGCCCTCAGCCCTGACCAAGCAGGGTTTTGAGGGGCAGCGTCAGCGTTTTGCGCGGGTGCGCCAGCGGCACATGGCCGGGGGCGTCGGGCGGGTCGATCAGCGCCTGACCAAAGTCAAACACTCTCAGCAGGCTCAGGTGGTCCAGCTGCGCAAACGGCACCACCACCGGCTGGCCGGGGTGCAGATAATGCACTGTGCCAATAGGGAGCCCTGCGGGAAAAGCGCCTGCCTGATCACTCGTCACGACTCGTTCACCTTCAATGGGCCGGGTATCCTGCGCGTAATACATCAGCCGGGGGAGGGGTGTATTATCCCCGCCCATGATGGCGGTAGCATGGCTGGCGTCCAGCATGACGGGCAGGCGGCTGGCAATATCGGTAATCAGCAGGATGCGCGCGGAGCGTGCGCCGGTTTCCGTCACGCGGCCCGCCAGACCATTGGCAGCAAGTGCGACATTGCCCACATGCACGCCGCTCTCCGTGCCCGCCACCAGCAGGACAGCGCGCGCATAAATACCGCCGCTATCTGCCACCACGCGGCCCGTGACAAAGGCAGGTGTGGGTTCGGGAATCCAGTGCAGGGCGGTTTTCAGCGCATCATTTTCCCGCGTCAGGGAAACAGCGACATCATACCAGCGGCGCAGATTTTCATTTTCTGTCTGAAGCCGTGCATTTTCGGACGCCATGCGCCCGGCCTCACGCAGATTGGTGTTGATGGCCTGTACCCGGTGCTGCGCGGAGGTCATCAGCCCCCATAGGGGGGCCAGACCATCGGCCACGGTCATGCGGGCCTGATCAGCCAGTTTGCGGTCTGCCTGACCGGCAATGATAATGCCAATGGACAACAGAACGAGCAGCGGCAGTACCAGCTTGCCCAGTGCCTGACGCATCTGGATGGAGACGGGAATCATGCGGCCTCCATACCTTTCAGGCGGTCAGCTCCTGTGTGTGCGTTCAGGGCGTGTCTGCGTGTTCTCCACATGGAGTGGCATGCATCCTTTCCATCAGCCGGGCTGACGTTTTGTCCTGCGTTTTATGATACAAACATGACAATTAATACATGGTTGTCAGAACATTGCGCAGGCGCTTCATTTCTTCCAGCGCGCGTCCCGTGCCCAGCGCCACGCAGGACAGCGGATCTTCCCCTACAGTAACGGGCAGGCCTGTGGCCAGACGCAGCACTTCGCTCAGCCGATGCAGCAGTGCGCCGCCGCCGGTCAGCACAATGCCTTTGTCCACAATATCAGCCGCCAGTTCCGGCGGGGTGTTTTCCAGTGCCGTGGTGACAGCATCCACAATCTGGCTGACAGGCTCAAGCAGGCTTTCAGCAATCTGGGCCTGAGAGACCTGAACCTCACGCGGGACGCCGTTAATCAGGTCACGGCCTTTGACATCCAGCCACGGGCCGGGGTCTTCCGGGTCATCCGGCATCATGGCGGAGCCGAGATTGATCTTGATGCGCTCGGCGGAGCTTTCACCAATCAGCAGGTTATGAGTGCGACGGATGTAGGAGATGATGGCTTCATCCATCTTATCCCCGCCCACACGCACGGAGCGGGCATAGACAATGCCGCCCAGAGAAATAACGGCGACTTCCGTCGTGCCGCCACCAATATCAACAATCATACTGCCGGACGGTTCCGTAACCGGCAGGCCTGCGCCAATGGCGGCGGCCATCGGTTCTTCAATCAGGAACACGCGGCGTGCCCCGGCGCTCTCCGCACTTTCCTGAATGGCGCGGCGCTCAACGGCGGTAGAGCCGGAGGGCACGCACACGATAATCTGCGGGCTGGTAAAGGCGCGGCGATTATGGACCTTGCGGATGAAATGTTTGATCATTTCTTCCGCGACATCAAAATCGGCAATCACGCCATCCCGCATCGGGCGGATGGCTGTGATGTTGCCCGGAGTCCGGCCAACCATCAGCTTGGCTTCATCCCCCACGGCCAGCAGCTGTTTCTTGCCCCGCACCTCGGCAATGGCCACCACGGACGGCTCATTGAGCACAATGCCGCGTCCTTTGACATAGACGAGGGTATTGGCAGTACCCAGGTCGATAGCCATGTCGGCGGACATGAGACCGAGCAAACGAGAGAACATCCAGCACTCCTGGCTTGAGAGGGTACTGCACGCGCCTGAAGCGCAGGCGCGCAAACAACTACACTCTGATAATGAGCTTCTATATGGGGGCAGGGATTACCGGGCCGCAACCACCCAGACAAGACCCTGAGGCAATAAACTGCCTAAAATTATACCAGCCCGGTCTGGTATAACAAAACCGGGCTGGTTTGCCGTTTTCAGGCAGTCAGTTCTTCGGGTTCTGCACGGTCTCTTTTGACCAGCAGTTTGTTCAGCGCATGCACGTATGCGCGCACTGCAGACACCACCGTATCGGCATCCGCACCCTGACCGTCCACCAGTTTGCCGTCTTCTTCCAGACGCACGGTGGTGCGGGCCTGCGCGTCCGTGCCTTCCGTAACTGCGCCAACAGAGAACAGCGCCAGACGGGCCTCATGCGGGAAGGCGCTGCGCAGGGCGTTGAAGGCAGCATCTACCGGACCGTTGCCGGTTGCTTCGGCTTCAACCGTCTTACCATCCACCTGCAGGGACAGCGTGACGTTGGACGGCTTGCCGGAGCAGGAGGTCAGGCTGAGTGCGCCAAAGCGGATATGCTCGTTATCGCGCACTTCATCGTCCACCAGCGCGACGATGTCTTCGTCGTAAACAGCCTTTTTCTTGTCAGCCAGATCCTTGAAGCGGACAAAGGCATCATTCAGCTTGGCGTCATCCAGATCGCCATAACCCAGAGCTTTCAGCTTGTCGCGGAAGGCCGCGCGGCCGGAATGCTTGCCCATGATCAGGGAGGAGCGGGTCCAGCCCACGCTTTCCGGCGTCATGATTTCATAGGTTGCAGCGTTTTTCAGCACGCCGTCCTGATGGATGCCGCTTTCATGCGCAAAGGCGTTCCGGCCCACAATGGCCTTGTTGGGCTGCACGTCAAAGCTGGTGATGGTGGCCAGCATGCGGGAGACCTTCAACAGGCTTTCCGAATGGATGCCGGTGGTGAAGGGATACTGGTCATGCCGCGTGCGGATGGCCATGACGATTTCTTCCAGCGCGGCATTCCCGGCGCGTTCGCCAATGCCGTTGATGGTGCATTCAATCTGCCGGGCCCCGCCGCGTACGGAGGCCAGTGTGTTGGCCACGCCCAGACCAAGGTCATTATGGTTGTGGGCCGAGAAAATGACCTGATCCGCCCCCGGCACGCGTTCCACCAGCATGGAGAAAATGCGTTCCATGTCTTCCGGCGTGGCGTAGCCCACGGTGTCGGGGATGTTGATGGTGGTGGCACCTGCCTTGATGGCAGCTTCCACACAGCGGCACAGGAAGTCCGGCTCCGTGCGGGAGCCATCCTCTGCGGACCATTCCACATCATCCGTCAGATTACGGGCGGCGGTGTTGCCGGTGGTGATCAGGTCCAGAACCGTCTCCGGCTCCATCCGCAGCTTGTATTTCATGTGCAGCGGAGAGGTGGAGATAAAGTTGTGAATGCGCTTGCGCTCTGCCGGGGCCAGAGCCTCACCGGCTGCAGCAATGTCTTTCGCGCCACCGGAGCGGGCCAGTGCGCAGATCACGGAGCCTTTGGTGTGCTGCGCAATCTGGTGGACGGACTCGAAGTCCCCTTTGGAGGCAACGGGGAAGCCGGCCTCAATCACATCCACGCCCAGTGCCGCGAGGGCTTCTGCCATGCGCAGCTTTTCCGCCAGATTCATGGAGAAGCCGGGGGACTGCTCGCCATCGCGCAGCGTGGTGTCAAAAATGATGACACGGTCGGCAGGCAGACGGCCAAAGGAGGGATGATTGATAATGGTGGAGCTGGCTGACATCGGAAACTGTCCTTGAAATCGGTCTTGTCTGGTTTCTGGCATGCGGGTCAGGCACGCCGGTATCCGCTATGGATACAAAGGCTCATTCGTCTTCCCCCTAAGCGCGACAGCACAAGGCCGCCCAGATCGCTCAGGGGCAGATTAGTCGAAGAAGAAGGTCCAGACGTGTGGCCACGCCGCCCGCCTGCGCCGCGTTGCGGCACAGCAGAGACTCGGACGTGAACCAGACGGAATTCATGGCGGGCACAATACAGACGGATTCGGTAAAAGCAACACTAGTTTGCGCGCTGTCCGCGCAGGCAATGCAGGGTGTAGAGCATGACGCCCAGCAATACGGCGGCGAAGGTCTGATGCACAGCCCCGGCCCAGACCGGCACAACCAGCAGCAGGGTAGTCACTCCCAGTGCATACTGGATCAGCACCGCCCAGCCCAGCAGCATGATGGCGTTATGCGCCTTGCTGCCAAGGGTGGCACTCCGCAGGCCGAACAGCAGAACCGCGCCAATGCTCAGCGCCGTCAGGGTTGCCAGCAGACGGTGGTCAAACTGAATGGCCGCCTTGTTATCCACCAGATTCATCCAGAAGGGGGAAAGACGGGCGTATTCCGTCGGGATCAGGTGTCCGTCCATCAGCGGGAAGGTGTTGTAGACAAAGCCCGCATGCTTACCTGCGGTAAAGCCACCGGCGACAATGGTGATGCAGATCAGGCAGAGCGCCAGCCAGACCAGCCGTTTGGTGCGCGTGCCCTCGGCGGAGGGGGCGACCACCTGCGGGGTGGGCCAGCGGATGGAAAGGGCTGTCCACAGGATGGCGAGATACAGGGCAAGGGCGGCACTCAGATGCAGCACCAGCCGCACCGGCTCCACTGCCGTGCTGTCCGGCCGGAAGCCGGAGGCCACCATGAACCAGCCAATGGCCCCCTGCATGGCGCCGAGAATGAAGAACACAAACAGGCGCAGCGCCAGCGCACGGGTAATCATGCCCCGGATGGTGAACCAGATGAGCGGCAGCAGCAGCACAAGGCCCATCAGGCGGCCCCAGAAGCGGTGAATCCACTCGGCCCAGAAAATTCTCTGGAAGCCTTCCAGCCCGAAGCCTTCATGCTGAAGGTGATATTGCGGGATGGTCTGATACAGCGCGAACAGCCGCTCCCACTCAGCATGAGAAAGCGGAGGAATAAACCCGCTGACAGGTTGCCAGTCCATAATGGACAGGCCAGAGCCCGTCAGGCGCGTGACACCGCCAATGGCAATCATGCCCAGCAGCATGAAGCACAGCAGGAACAGCCAGTTGGAAATCAGGCGGCGGTGGTTGGGGGCCATATCGGCATAGCGCGGAGGAGAGGAGGACATGGCACCCTTTGGCCTGTGTTGTGTCTGGATATAAGGGGGTTTAAACCCTGCTTGCGGCTGGCGGCAAGAAGATGGTACCAGCCGGCAGGATGGAACAGACACCTCCCTCCGCCGCGCGGCCTGTTTTCCGGTTTTTGCGCCCTGCGCTGATGCTGGCCTTTCTGGTCGCGGGGGCCGTAGTGCTGCGCGCCGTGCCGGGCCTGCGGCATGTGCTGGAAAGTACGGCGCTGCTGCGGGATGGCGCAGGGGGGCGCGTGGTGTTTCTGGCCGGTGCGTCTGTCTGGTGTGCGTTTGGTCTGCCCCGGCAGGTTGCGGGCTTTGCTGCCGGGCTGGCTTATGGTGCCCTCGAGGGCACGGTGCTGATTACCGTTGCATCGACAGCCGGATGTGTGGCTGGCTTTTTCTGGGCGCGCTGGGGCGGGCGGCAATGGGCGCAGGCCCGGCTTGGGGCGCGCTTTGCCCGGCTGGACGCCATGCTGAGCCGCCAGCCTTTTCTGAGTATCCTTACATTGCGTTTGCTGCCGGTTGGGTCAGCCTTGTTGCTGAACCTGCTTGGGGGCGTCTCCGGCATCGGCGTGGTGCCTTTTACCCTGGCGACCGTGCTGGGCGGCCTGCCGCAGAACGTGGTGGCCGTGCTGCTGGGGGCCGGTGTGCGGGTTGACGCTGTGTGGCAGTTTGTGCTTGGCGGGGGCCTGTTTGTCGCCTCAGGCATACTGGGTGTGTGGCTGCTGCGTCGGGCGCAGGTGGGCCGCATGGTGCAGGATGCAAACCGGGCCGACCAGCCAGACGTGTAGGAACCTGCCTCATCAGGAGCGGCATCACAAAGATGCTGCATTTCTGTTCTTCGTTTTTGCCTCTGTCCTGTCAGGGCGATGTCCTGTTCAGTCTTTCCTTTGCCCCTCTTTTTTCTTTCCGGAGCGCCACGATGGCATCTGCCACCGTCTCACGAGAGCCTGTTTCTGCCATTTTCCCTAACGGGGTGCCGGGCTGGCTCCCCCTTCTGCTGGGGTTTCTGACAGCTGTTGGACCCATTTCCACAGATATTTATCTGCCAGCGTTTCCCGCTATGGAGCAGTCTCTGCATACCACGGCGGGGAATGTGCAGATGACGCTGTCCATCTGGTTTGTCGGGCTGGCAATCGGGCAGATTACCATGGGGCCGCTGGCAGACCGGTACGGGCGGCGCTGGCCCATGTTGGCTGGCAATCTGATTTACGGTCTGGCGTCAGCGGTCTGTGCATTTGCGCCGGATATCATCACTTTTTCCATCGCCCGGTTTGTGGCGTCCATTGGGGCCTCGGCCAGTCTGGTCATCCCCACGGCCTGTGTGCGTGATATTGTGCCAGACCGGAATGCCGGGGCTAAAATGCTGTCTCAACTGGTGATGGTGATGGGCGTTGTGCCCATTCTGGCCCCCATGCTGGGCGGGATGGTTGTGGCCGTCACCTCATGGCGCATCATCTTCTGGGCGTCTGCGGTGTACGGGCTGCTGTGCGTTGTGCTGGTGCTGTGGGTGCTGCCGGAAACGCTGCCGTACCAAAAGCGCGTCTCTCTTTCTCCCATGACGCTGGTCACCCGTTATCTGACTCTGCTGCGGGATCGGTCTTTTAGCGCCCATGCGCTGATCACAGGTTTTTCCACCTTCATGCAGTTCAGCTATCTGACGGCGGCATCCTTTGTCTTCATCAAGATTTTCGGGTTCACGCCGTTCCGCTTCTCCATGCTGTTTGGCATTTTTTCCGTGTTCATGATCGGCGCATCCCAGTTGAACGGGGTGCTGGTGGGGCGGATCGACTCGGCCAGACTGCTGGTTATGGCCGTGCTGGTGGCCGTGCTGGGTGGCGCGCTGGTGGTGGCTGTCAGTCTGTGGGGGGATTGGTATGCAAGTGCGGAATGGCGCAAACATTACGAAGTGTGGTTCCTTATTGCCACAATGGTGCTCACCCTCGCGCCGACGGGCTTTATCTTCCCTAATGGCATGATGGGCGCACTGGCGGACCACCCCAGCCTGGCAGGGGCAGCGGCCGCGCTGGCGGGTACCATGCAGTATGTGCTGGGTGCGCTGGCCGGGGCCGTGCTGGGGATGTTCCCCACAACATCGGCTCTGCCTATGGCGGGCTGTATGTTTTTTGGTACATTAATGATGCTGGTCATGTGTGCATTCCGCCCCGGCGGGCTGAGCGGCACCAGCGGCCACCAGAGCGACTGAGGCAAATACGGGCGCTGTGCCCTGACGCCGCAGGCAACGTGAGACGGAGCTAGGACGGCATGGCACGGCATCCCGCAAGACGGGCCCATATTCTGGCACTGATTGGTGCCGGTCTGCTTATTGTCACGTTCGGGACTATGGGCATTGAGCTTGGGAACGAAATGGCCCGCCATGGTGATCTGGACCGCCAGAGCACCGCTGCGGGCAGCTACCTGCGTAACCTGCACCATGCGACGAGCGAGGCCCGGATCTGCCATTATGCCTGGCTGGCCAAAGGGCAGGAGCGGGACCAGACCTGTTATGAGCGTGCCATAGCTCAGCTTGGCACGGCACGGCAGGAGTTTACGGCGTTCAAGGCCGTCCAGAAGCGGGAAGGCAGCGAGCGGTCCGAACCGCTGAGCGCTGTTGATACCGGTCTGGCGCAGATTGCAGGCTGGAAGACCACCGGGGGCGCTATGCCGGACGGGGGTGAGCAGGTTCTGGCCACTCTGGATGATAATCTCTCCGTTCTCAGCCGCGTCAGCACGCTGGATCAGGCAGACCGTGTGGCCAATATGCTGCGTAATACCAGCTGGCAGCGGCGTCTGGGGCTTCTTGGTATTCTGACCGGTGTGCTCAGCCTGATTTCCGCAGGCTGGGTTCTGGACCGGTCCTCTCTTGCAGCTGCAAGGGCGGAAGCGTCCTCGCGTGATCTGGCGTTGCGTCTGCGCGCCACACTGGACAGCCTGAGTCTCGGTGTTGCGGTGTTCGGTGCGGATGGCCGCCTGTGGCACTGGAACGAGCAGCTGCGCACGGTGCTGGGGCTTGAAAAGGATTTTCTGAAGCTCGGCTTGTCTTACGAGGAACTGAGTGCGGTTCTGGTCGTGGGGGGCGTCCCCCTGCTGGAGCCGTTCGAGCATATTGAGGCCAGCCTGTTGCGCGGGGAATCTGCGCCGCCGGTCATGGTGGAATGCAACGGGATCAATGGCGCGGATCTGGAACTGTGCCGCACCCTGTTCTTTGCGCCGGATGGCGCTGCGGAACGCCGGGGCTTTGTGCTGACAGCCGCGGACATCACCCTCCGCCTGCGCAGTGAGCGCGCTCTGGGTGAAGCGCAGAAACTCCGTGCCCTTGGCCAGCTGACTGCGGGTATTGCGCATGATTTCAAAAATCTGCTCACCGTTATTCTGGGTAATCTGGAACTGGCGGCGGACCATGACCAGCCGGACCATGTGGAGCAGCGGCAGGAATACCTTTCCGCAGCCACCCACGCCGGGCGTCGGTCCGAGGCGCTGACGGGCCAGTTGCTTTCCTTCATGCGGCGGCAGAGCACCACGCCGGATTCTCTTTCTCTGGCCGATCTGTTCTCGTTTCTAAGCGGCTTGCTGGGGCGGATTATCGGCTCCCGTATTGTGGTGGAATGTGGGGATGTCTCGGGCGTGTGGTCTGTGCGGGCGGACCCGGCTCAGCTTGAAAGTGCTGTGCTGAATCTGGCCATCAATGCGCGGGATGCCATGCCCACAGGCGGGCGTCTGCGCATTGCGGCGCGGAATGTCACGTTTCCTGTCAATGCCGATCTGATGAGCCTGCCGGTGGAGGAAGGCCGCACAATGCGCGTGGTGTCCGACCCCACGCCGCTGACAGCCGGGGACTGGGTGCGGCTGGACGTGATTGATAGCGGCAGCGGCATGACGCAGGAAGTTCTGGCGCATCTGTTTGAACCCTTCTTCACCACCAAGAGCGAGGGCGCGGGCACAGGGCTGGGGATGGCTATGGTCCTGGCGTTTTCTCAGCAGGCGCGTGGGCGTGTGGTTGTGGCGACCGGCGCATCCTGTGGCACGGAGGTCTCGTTGTGGCTTCCCCGCGCTGTGACGGATGTGAAAGAGGTCGTGCTGCCCAAATGCGCACCGGCGGCACAGGTGCAGGAACGACAGATGCAGGTTCTGGTGGTGGAAGATGATGCCGCCATTCGGGATATTGTCGTCACCATTCTGGGCATGGCCGGGCACCGGGTGCTGGAAGCCGGTGATGGAGAGCAGGCCTTTGACGTAGCCGCTGCTGCCAAAGGACGGATTGATCTGCTGGTGACAGATATTCAGCTCCCCGGCCCGCTGGATGGCGTGACGCTTTCCCGCGTGCTGGCCGGGCGCGATGCCGGTCTGGCTGTGGTCTATATGTCGGGTGAACTTACGCCGGACAGCCCGCCGCCACCCGGTGCGCTGAAGGGGGCGCGACTGCTGCCCAAGCCTTTCCGCCGAGATGGCCTGATGCAGGCGGTGACAGATGCTCTGAGCGCCCGGGCGGGGGCCTGACCCCCATCCTTTCTCTCTTGCGGAAGGGGGAGGGGCGGGCTAGAGCGTGTGCCGCAAAAACCATCGGAAAAGGACACCACGGGCCATGACGCAGCACGAGGATATCGACCTGAAGCGTTATATTCGGAACATTCCCGATTTTCCGAAACCGGGTATCCTGTTCTACGATATTTCCACGCTGATGCGTGAGCCGGATGCCTGGCAGATTACCATGGGCCGTCTGGCACGCCAGATTGCACCGTGGGAGCCGGATATGCTGGCTGCTGTGGAATCCCGCGGATTTCTGACGGCTGCTCCACTGGCGGACCGCCTTGGCTGTGGCATGCTGATGTTGCGCAAACCGGGCAAACTGCCGGGTGCAACCATCTCCCATACCTATGATCTGGAATATGGCAGTGATACACTGCAAATTCAGGCGGATGCCATTAAGCCCGGCCAGCGCGTTGTGGTGATGGATGATCTGCTGGCAACCGGCGGCACGCTCTCAGCCTCTGTCACGCTGCTGCAAAAAGCCGGCGCCAATGTGGTGGGCGCATCTGTGCTGGTGGAACTGACGGGCCTTGGCGGGCGCGCAAAAGTGGATGCGCCTGTTAAAACCCTGCTGTCTTACGACGAATAAAACACGACCAGCCCTGCTGTGCCTGTGACGCCTGCCTGTCAGGCATAGCGGGCATAGTAAGGTGTGAATACGTTTTTAAGTTGCCGTGAGCTATGAAGGCTGCATGGCAGGTATTTCCATAGAATACGTTTGGCTGAGTGCTGCATGAGGAGTGCAGTGCTTTCTTTAGGCCAGCTCTGGCAGGCGTTTGCGCAAATTGCGCGCCAGACTCTGCTTGGGTCCGGCCCGCCGCGTAAACTTGACCACTTTCGCTGGCTGTATGCGCCGGATCTGCTGTCCTTCGGTTACGCGCTGCGGACCACGATTTCTGCTTTGATTGCACTGGGCATTGCCCTGTGGTGGGAGCTTGGCAGCCCACAATGGGCCGCGCTGACGGTCTGGATGGTGGCGCAGGGCACGCGCGGCAAATCCATTGCCAAGGCGCGGTGGCATATGTTCGGCATGGTGGTGGGCACTATCTGCGCCATTGTGCTGGTGGCCTGCATGCCACAGGCCCCGCTGCTGTATCTGCTCTGTCTGGCCGGAGGGATCGGGCTTTTCTGCTTTATCGGCACACTGCTGCCCGGCCCGGCCGCCATGACCAATTACCGTATTCACGGCATGCGGGCGTCCGGTTTTACCTACGCGATTATTGCGCTGGATGGCGTGCTGGCCCCGGACCATATTTTTGAAATCGCCATGGCCCGCGCCACTTACATCACACTGGGCATTGTGGTGGAAACCACCATTTCCTCCCTGTTTCAGTATCAGCTGGAAAACCGCGCCAGAAACCGGCTGGCCAGCAATTTTGTGCAGGCGCTGGGCGGAGTGACGCGCACACTCGGCCGCCTGCTGCAAGGCGACCGCGCCTCTGTTACGACCTCCCCCGAGGTGTTTTCCACCATCCTGACGCTGAGCGATCAGGTTGAGTTTGCCGAAATTGAGATGGGCAAACACAAGCATGAAGGGGACCACGCCCGCGCAGCCCTTGCCGCCATGACGGTTCTGATGTCTCGCGGGCTGGATCTGGCGGCGTTGTTGCAGGTGCCGGATAGTAAGGGCGGCCATTATCAACAGACGGCAGCGGAAGTGAGCCATTTTTTGCAAACGCTGCCCGGCCGGGTCGATCAGGACCAGCCGATTGCCTCCGTTTTGCAGGAACTGGATGCATTATGCGCGACCTGCCGCCAGCTTGCGGCCTCCTGCCTTGATGAGGAGATGGTCGCGGCAACCCACACGCCGGTTGATCTGCAAGAGGAACGCGTCATCTCCCGGCAAGGCCAGCTTTTGCACAAGCTGGGAGAAATGATGGACGAGCTGCGGCTGGCGCTTGAGCAGTTCGACATGAGCCGCAACCCGCAGCCGCATGACCATTTCCGTTACGCCATGCGCTCTTACCGCGACTGGCGGATGGCATTTACCAACAGTCTGCGGGCCTCTGTCACCATCTTCTGCTCCGGGTTGATCTGGGTCGCCACCGCCTGGCCGGATGGTCTGACCTTCATGATGTTTGTCTCCATTGTCTGCGCCCTGTTCTCCACGCTGGAACAGCCGGCTCTGGCAACCAGAGCTTTCCTGCACGGCACAATCTGCGTCATCGCGATGTGCTGCGTGCTGGATTTGTGGGTGATGGCGCAGCCCACAACGTATGAAATGCTGGCCATGTGCCTTTCCATCCCCATGCTGCTGGGCGGCCTGGCCTTTGCCTATGTGCCGCTGGTACTGGCGGCAGTGGCCTATAATCTGTTCCTGCCCATTCTGGTCGGGCCACTGAATCAGGGCCGGATGGATGAGATCATGTATTTCAACACGGCCTTGCCGCTCCTGCTGGCCATGGTGTTTGCCATGTGGATGTATCGGGTGTTCCTGCCGTTTGACCCGAATGGTCTGCGATGGGACATGCGGCTGAATATTCTGCGGGGCTTGCGGCGGCTGGCCAGCCAGCGCGTGCCGGAACTGCCGTCCGAAGTGGTGGGGCGGAGCGTGGACGGCTTTGTGCGCCTGTCCACTATGACGCCGGATAAAAAGTCTTTTGTGCTCAATCGCTATCTGAGCGGTGTGCTGTCCGGCATGACCATCGGGCTGAATGTGTTGCGGTTGCGCGCCATTCTGGCGCAGGGTGTGTTGCCGCCCGGCGCACAACGGGCCACGCAGGCCATGATGAACCGGATGCAGCGGTTTACAGGCCGATACGGCGGCCAGTACGGCCGTACAGCGCGGGCCACGCATCTGGCTGTACAGTATCTGGTGCAGCGGGAGCAGGTGGAGACTAACCTGTCCGTGCGGCTGGAAATGCTGCGCGCCCTTGCCAGCCTGCGGGTGATTGAAACGGAACTTGAGCAGAACCGGGATTTCTTTGATGCGTCGTCCCCGTATCTGGACAAGGCGTTTTCCTGACTGTGTTTTGACTCTTCCTGTGCCAGCAGGCATGGAAAAGGCGATGCCCCGGCCCCTTTCTGTTCAGACGGATACAGCAAAATGACCGCCTCCCTTCAGACGTCATTCTGGCAAGAGCAGGCAGACAGCCTGTACCCACGGGTAAGCCACGTGATTCCGGCCATGGAGTGGCCTGCATTTTCTGAGGATATTGCCGCTATTCTGGCCCTTAAGGAAAAGCATAACGCGGTTATTCTGGCGCATAATTATCAGACGCCGGAAATCTTCCATTGTGTGGCGGATGTCACGGGGGATTCCCTCGCTCTGGCGCGTAGGGCGCAGGACGTAAAAGCCGACATCATTGTTATGGCTGGCGTTGCCTTCATGGCGGAGACCGCCAAGCTGCTCAATCCGTCTAAAAAAGTGCTTCTGCCGTCTGTTGAGGCCGGATGTTCACTCGCGGACTCCATTACCGCAGCCGATGTCCGGCTGATGCGCGCCCGTTATCCCGGCGTGCCGGTGGTGACGTATGTGAACACCTCTGCCGATGTGAAGGCGGAAAGCGATATCTGCTGCACCTCCGGCAATGCCCGCAAGGTCATTGAAAGTCTGGGTGTGGATGAAGTGATTATGATCCCCGATGAGTTTCTGGCGCAGAATGTTGCCAAGGAAACCGGGGTGAAAATCATCACCTGGAAAGGCCATTGCGAGGTGCATGAGCGCTTCACGCCGGAAGAAATCCGTCAGTGGCGCGCTGCATGGCCGGACCTTGTGGTGCTGGCGCATCCGGAATGCCCGCCGGAGGTTGTGGCGGAAGCCGATTTCTCCGGGTCAACCGCCGGGATGTCAGACTTTGTGGCGTCTGGGAAAGCCGGGCGCGTGCTGCTGGTGACGGAATGTTCCATGAGCGACAATCTGGCGGTGGACCACCCGGAGGTAGAGTTTGTCCGCCCGTGTAATCTGTGCCCGCATATGAAGCACATCACGCTCTCCGCCATCCGCAAATCTCTGGAACAGATGGAAGTAGAAGTGACGGTCGATCCCAGCGTGGCAGACCGCGCGCGCCTGTCCATTGAGCGGATGCTGGCGGTTTAAGGCACTTTCCCCTCCCGATTTTTAAAGAAGAGAACGAGACCGTCCATGCTGCCTGCTCTGCCTGATATCATGCTCGAACCGCTGGTGCGGGCCGGACTGCTGGAAGATCTCGGACGCGGAGGGGATCTGACAACCAGCGCCGTTCTGAAAGGGACCGAGCGCGCCCGGGTGACCCTGCGGTGCCGGGAAAAAGGCGTTCTGGCCGGGCTGGATCTGGCCAGATTATCTTTTCACCTGATGGACCCGTCTCTGCTGTTCGAGCGCCTGAAAGTGGAGGGCGCGTCTCTGGAACCCGGTGACGTGGTAGCTGTAGTGGAAGGCTCTGCCCGCTCCATCCTGACAGGCGAGCGGGTGGGGCTAAATTTTCTCTCTCATCTCAGCGGTATTGCTACCGCCACGGCAGAGATTGTGGCCAGCATGGCAGGCACAAAGGCGCGTTTGTGCTGCACACGTAAAACGCTGCCGGGTTTGCGGGCGGTGCAGAAATACGCCGTGCGGGCCGGTGGGGGGATCAGCCACCGTATGGGGCTGGATGACGCTATTCTGATCAAGGACAACCATATTGCGCTGGTTGGCAGCGTGCAGGAAGCCGTGGCGCGGGCGCGCAAGGCAGCGGGCCATATGGTGAAAATTGAAGTTGAGGTCGATACGCCCGAGCAATTGCAGGAAGTGCTGTCTGGTGAGCCGGTGGACGCCGTGCTGCTGGATAACATGCCTGTGCCCATGCTGCGCACCTGTGTTGAGATGATTAAAGGCCGTCTGCTGACCGAGGCCTCGGGTGGCATTACACCGCTGACGGCGGCGGCTATTGCGCAGACTGGGGTGGATCTGCTGTCCGTTGGCTGGCTGACGCACTCCGTCAAATCGCTCGATTTTGGTCTGGATTTTGAAAAGACCCTTTGAGCGTCATCACCTGCACACCGCGGTGTTCTGTGTAACCCTTGGGGCAGGTCACGCGTTAGTCGGTGAAATGTGATTCTGGTCCCTTGAGTTCATCTCCGGAACGTCATGGGATGATGCACGAAAAATAAGAGGCAGCCTTTATGTCAGAGTCTTTCAACACATCGTCGTCCTCTCCGGCGGAAGAGTGGTCGGAAACCCGGGTGCGGGTTTTTCTGCGGGAAATGTTTGACGCTGCCGTGGCCAGTGCCAGCCCCTTCCAGGTGCTGGCGCGGTTCCTGCCGGAAAAACCTAAAGGACGTTGTGTTGTGGTCGGGGCGGGGAAGGCAGCGGCGTCCATGGCGGCCGCGCTGGAAGCCGCATGGCCGGATGTGCCGCTGGAAGGCGTCGTGGTCACGCGGGATGGCCACGCCACGCCCACACAGTCCATCCGCGTGCTGGAAGCCTCTCATCCCGTGCCGGATGAACGCAGCGAGCAGGCCGCGCGGGAAATTCTGGAAACGGTTAAGGGGCTTCAGGCGGATGATCTCGTCATTGCCCTGATTTCTGGTGGCGGTTCGTCTCTTCTGGCGCTCCCCGCTGAGGGCATTACGCTGGAGGAGAAAAGGCAGATTGCCCGCCAGCTTCTGCATTCCGGCGCGACCATTACAGAGATGAACACCGTCCGCCGCCATTTGTCCGCCATCAAGGGTGGGCGGCTGGCGCAGGCGGCCTATCCGGCACGGGTTGTATCTTTGGTGATCAGCGACGTCCCGGGTGATGACCCATCCGTCATTGCCAGTGGCCCGACTGTGCAGGATGAGACGACGGCAGCGGATGTGCTGCGCATTATTCAGAAATATGATCTGACGTTACCGCCCGCAGCACAGGCCGTGCTGCAACGGGAGGCAAGTGCTGCCCGCCAGAGCCACCCGCCCGTGGCTGAGAGCAATAGCCTGACATTGATCGCAACGCCGTTCTTCGCCTTGGAAGCCGCAGCGGATGTTGCACGCCGGGCGGGAGTGACCCCCATCATTCTGGGGGATGCGCTGGAAGGGGAAAGCAGCTCAGCCGGCACGCTGTTTGCGGGCATGGCCCGGTCTGTCAGACAGCACGGTCAGCCTGTGGCAGCCCCTGCCGTCCTGCTGAGCGGTGGGGAAACCACTGTAACCATCAGGCCGGGTGAGAAACCGGGCAAGGGAGGTCGGAATACGGAATTCCTGCTGGCCTGTGCGCAAAGTCTGGCTGGTGAGGCGGGTATCTGGGGTATGGCCGGGGACAGCGACGGGATTGATGGCACAGAAGATGCCGCCGGTGCCCTGATCGGCCCGCAAACACTGGCTCGCGGTGCCGCATTGGGTCTGAGTGCCGAAGATTTTCTCAAACGGCACGATAGCTATAGCTACTTTAAAAAGCTGGATGACCTTGTGATGACCGGCCCAACGCTGACCAATGTGAATGATATTCGCATGATTCTGGTTTTATAAAAGGCCTCTGGCGTTTTCAGTCTTCCAGAGCGTGTCTGACCGCTTCCCGCAGAGCCGGGATAACCACGTTCTGGAATTCCGGCGTTTTTCGCTCCCACGCCCCTGTTCGCCATGAAGGGTGCGGGAGAGGGAAATAGTTGGGTAGATAAGAACGAAAATCTAAAACCCGTTCAAAAACCTTTCCTTTTCCCAAAGCGTAATTCTGCGCGTAAGAGCCGGCAAGCAGCGTAAGGCGCAGATCGGGCAGGAAGGACAGGATGCGTTCCCGCCAGAGGGACGCGCATTCCGGCGGTGGTGGCCGGTCGCCCCCTTTTGGTAAAACTCCAGGATAACACAGGGCCATTGGCACAATAGCGACCTGTTCTGTGTCGTAAAAAACATCCGGGCTCATATCTAGCCAGGAGCGCAGGCGTTCGCCTGAGGCATCGTTAAACGGAATGCCGGTATTGTGCACACGTGTTCCCGGTGCCTGTCCGGCAATCAAAAGCCGGGCGCGCGGAGAAATGCGCACAACAGGACGCGGCCCAAGCGGCAGTTTGTGCGCACAGGCCTGACACCCCCGCAGTTCTTTCAGAAAACCGGCAAGAGCTTCGTCCTGTTCCGCAGGAGTGCTGTCTGCGGGAAAGGCGGGAGTGTGTCGGGAAAAAAGAGAGGCCATGCCAAGGATATGTGGTGGGGTGCCTCGTTCCACAATATGCCGTTTTTCCGAAGCGTGCCGCGCATAAAAAAACACCGCGCTGGCGGACCAGCGCGGTGCTTTCAGATCTGCCCCGGTTAAGAGGCAGAGTGAGAGAAGGGGCGGCTTACTGTGCTGCGTCTTCACCCGTGTGGGTCTGCGGAGAGAACGTCCAGCCAGCGCCGTAAGGCTGCGGATGGAAGACACCCCATGTTGCCGTGTCGCTCCCACCAAAGCCCCAGGAAGCGGAGGAGATCGGTGCATGATCAACACGCAGCTTCTGGATGTCAGAGGCTGTGACGTTAGCCGGAGCTTTGTTGCCCCATGCCGTGCGGATGAAGTTCACGACATCAGCCATCTGCTGGTCAGACAGAACGCTCTTGTAACCCGGCATGGCCACAGCGGACGGAGCCCAGTTGGTCGGCGGCAGAACCGCACCGTCCACAATGATGTGGGCGACAGATGTCGGGTTTTCAGACACCACAACCGGGTTTCCTGCCAGCGGCGGGAACATACGGGCGACACCACCACCGTCGTTACGGTGACAGATAGCGCACTGGTCAACATACACGCTGGCGCCGGGGGTGCCGGATGTGTTGTTGGAATCCAGAGCCTGTGCCGTGGACGGATCATACTTGTAGTCACCGCGTGCCGGCGGAACCGGGGGCAGGGCCTTCAGGTATTTCGCCATGGCGTGCAGATCAGCGTCCGTGAAGTACTGGGTGCTCCAGCCCACCACGTCTGCCATGCCGCCAAACACAGCGGAGTGGTCGGTACGGCCGGACTTCAGGAACTGGTAGAGGTCTTCTTCAGACCAGCGACCTACACCCATGACCGGGTCGTTCCGCAGGCTGGGGGCAATCCAGTTATCAATCGGAGCGCCACCGGCCAGGAAGTCAGCACCGCCAGATGCATCCAGAGCCTTTTCCTGCATGCCGAAGCCGCGCGGCGTATGACACGCACCGCAATGGCCCGGACCCGTGACGAGGTATTCACCGCGGGCAATGTCAGCATCCGTGCCCGGAGCCGGCGTGAAGTCCTTGGGAGCCGGAGCAAACACGGAACGCCAGATGGACAGCGGCCAGCGCATGGATAGAGGCCAGGAGATGCCTGCCGGCTTGTTCGCTTCGGCAACCGGCTTCACACCGTGCATGAAGTACGCATACAGCGCCTTCATGTCGTCCTGCGTCATCCGTGCGAAGGACGGATAAGGCATGGCCGGGTAAAGTGTGCTGCCATCCTTGCGGACGCCGTGGCGAACGGCTTCGTCAAATTCCTTGAACGTGTAGGTGCCAATCCCGTGGGTCGGGTCCGGCGTGATGTTCGTGGAATAGATGGTGCCAATGGGGGTCTGAATAGACAGACCACCCGCGTATTTCTGGCCATGCAGCGCTGTATGACAGGCCACGCAGTCACCCAGACGGGCGACATACTCACCTTTTTTAACCAGTTCATCATCAGTGCTCTGGGCATGGGCCAGAGAAGTTCCTGCCAGAAGCCCGACAGTGACCGCTCCAAGAGCGGCTTTTAGTCCTTTGATCATCGTTTTTACCACTGTATCGCTTGTGTGCCGAATGACGTCATGACTCTGCCGGACCATTACGGCGTGATGCCGAGGGTCGCGTTTTCAGGAATGCCCTTGTCATTCTTACGAGCATCCACTTCACGCTGATACGTTTCGTTCGCGCGCTTGATGATGAACTGGCGAATAGCCTCGATCTCATCAGGCTTCATGCTCGTATCAAAACGATCCATGCCGTAGGCAGTCAGAGCACCGCGACCGACAACGTTGTAGAAGGCGTCCTGATGGCGGATGGAACCGGACCAGCGCAGATCAGGCAGAACGCCCGCACCTTCAGCGTTATCGCCATGGCAGGCGGCGCAATAGGTCTGGAACTGGAAGTAGCCGTTATCCGTCACCTTGGTGTCATACTGTGCCGGCGGCTTGACGGGCAGGAAGCCCTTGTCGTTCTGCGGCGGCAGAACAGCATTGCCATCCAGAGAGAAGGCCACAACGCGGGAGTGGTTGACTGTCCAGCCGGACGTACGGGCCAGACCACCCAGGAAGAACGGATAGATCCCGCCCCAACCCACTTCCACAGCCACGTACTGCTTGCCTTTTGCCTTATAGGTAATCGGCGGAGCAATAATGCCGCTCTGTGCGTCAAAGTGGAACAGGTCCGCACCGTTCGTGGCGTCGTAGGCGTGGAATTCACCGTTCGCCAGACCCTGGAACAGAAGATCACCGCCGGTTGCCAGCAGACCACCATTCCAGGGGCCTTTATGGTCAACAACCCAGGCTGCCTGCTGCTTCTTCGGATCCCAGGCCACAATCCAGCCCTTCAGATCTTTCATGAAAGCCGTGCGGGCTTCAGGCGTATCGGGCAGACCGGCCTTGTTCATGTCCAGACCGAGGTTCCAGGAGTCCGGGTGAGCTTTAAAGCCACCAACCTGGTTTTTATACAGGAACGGAACCTGCTGTGCCGGGATATAGACCAGACCCGTTTTGGGGCTGTAGGCCATGGCAGCAAAGTTATGCCCGCCCAGATCGCCCGGAATACCGTACCATTCCTTGCCGTTCAGGGTGTAGAGCGCATCCGGGTTGTAGATCGGACGACCCGTTTTGGGGTCCAGACCCTGTGCCCAGTTCTGGTACACATAGTTGTTGCCGGACAGGAATTCACCCGTCTTGGCGTCCAGAATGTAGAAGAAACCGTTTTTCGGCGCATGGACGATCACGTGGCGTTTTTCACCGTTGATCGGCAGATCAAGCGTCATGATCTGCTGGACCGAGGTGTAATCCCACTGGTCCATCGGCGTTTCCTGGAAATGCCAGACGTATTCGCCGGTTTCAGGCTTAACGGCAACAATGCTGCCCAGGAACAGGTTATCGCCAATCCCGTCGGAACGATATTTGTAGTTCCAGGGGGAGCCGTTACCGACGGCCAGATAAACCAGATCGGCTTCGGGGTCATAGACAATGGAGTCCCAGACCGTGCCGCCGCCGCCCTGCTTCGTCCAGGCGCCCGTGGGGCTCCAGGTCTTGTAGGCTTTGTTCATCAGAGCGGAATCTGATGCCGCGTGGTCAGGCTGGTTCTTGTTGTTAGGAACCGTATAGAAGCGCCAGTCCATCTTGCCGGTTTCGGCATCGTAGGCGGTTACAAAACCACGGGCACCAAACTCGGACCCGCCGTTGCCGATCAGAACGCGACCTTTTGCAACACGCACAGCGCCGTCAACCGTATAGGAACGCTGCTGACCCAGAGAGGCATCTTTGGGGATGGTGTTCACGCTCCACACCAGCTTGCCGGTTTTGGCATCCAGTGCGATCAGGCGGCCATCAAACGTGCCAAAGTAGACTTTGCCGTTCCAGTATGCTGCACCACGGTTGACCGTGTCACAGCAGCCCTTGTCCGCAATGTTGCCCGGGGTGCGCGGGTCATAGGCCCACAGCAGCTTGCCGGTTGCGGCGTCGAGCGCCTTCATTTTGGACCAGTTGGTGGTGGCATACATCACGCCGTCCACAACCAGAGGCGTGCCTTCCTGCCCACGGTTTGTGTCCAGGTCGTAGAACCAGGCCAGCTTCAGGTTGCCAACGTTGGACCGGTTGATGTCCTCCAGCGGGCTGAAGCGCTGTTCGGTGTAGGTCCGGCCATAGGAAAGCCAGTTTTCAGGGTGATCATCCGCATGGATAATCGCTTCCCCTGTGTTGCTTTGGGCGTCAGCGTAGGCAGGCACTGCCGCATACGGCAGTGATGCGGCGCAGATCGTTCCAGCCGCGAGAATTCCTAGCAGCGAACGTCTCTTGGCGGAGGCGGGGCGGGGCATGCGTTAAC
>NZ_JOPG01000002.1 GCF_002153605.1 Acetobacter malorum
CCCGGGGGGGGTGCTGCCCCGCCATAGCCGGGAGCGCCAAAATCGGTGCGCACCTGCACGGCACCCTCCGGCAGGCCGCCCTTCCCTGAGCCCGCACCTTCGGGCAGCGCCGTCACGCTGGCAGGAATATTGGCCACAACCCAATGCCACCAGCCGGAACCGGTGGGGGCATCCGGGTCATACGTCGTCACCACAAAGCTTTTTGTGCCCGGAGGGGCATTTTTCCACTCCAGAGCCGGGGACAAATTCTGCCCCGTCTGCCCCATGCCGTTATAAACCTGAGCCTGCGGCAGAGTGGCCCCGTCCGTAAAAGCGGGGCTTGTCAGAACAAAAGCCATGGGTGCGCCTTTCTTACCAGTTGCGGCTGATGAGCCAGAATTCTTCAGATGTCAGCGTCACAGCCTTACCTGCGTCAGAATCCGCAGCCGCAGCGGCCAGCGCTTCAATCCGTTCAATCATGATCACTTTACGCTGGTGCGCTTCCGTGGTTTCCGGATTTGTCTTCAGAACATCAAGAGAAACCTTGGCCGCTTTGGCAACACGGGCAGCATCCAGCAGGGCATAAGACATAGTGGGTCTCCATATGGGTTTGTTTGCAAAGCGAAATCTGGCCCTACGGAGCGCCTTCTTCAACCCCGCGAGAGAACGCAGCACCCATGTCAGCCGGAAAAAACGTGCGTTCTCCGGCTTTCTGCTCAACCGGGACGCCACTCCCCTCTGGCGTCACCGCAGCCTATTGCGTAAACCCGTTTCAACATGAGCGACCGCACCGAAGATTTTGATTTCCACCTGCCCGAAACCCTGATTGCGCAGGAACCAGCCCGACCGCGTGAAGCCGCGCGTCTGCTGGATGTCCCCGCACACGGCCCCTTTATGGACCGCCATGTGAGCGATCTGCCCAGCCTGCTGAAAGCCGGGGACCTGCTGGTGGCGAACGATACCGCCGTCATCCGCGCCCAGTTGCATGGCCTGCGGGGCGAGGCCCATATCGGCATTACGCTGGACCGGATCCTGCCGGATACCTCATGGCACGTGCTGGTACGCAACGCCCGCCGCCTGAAGGTGGGCGATACGCTGACCTTTACCGGCAGCCCCCACACCGCCACCGTTCTGGCGCGGGAAGAAGGCGGCGGCGCAATCCTGCGTTTTTCTGCCGAAGGCTCGGCGTTTGATACGTTCCTGCAGGATGTCGGCGCGCTGGCACTCCCTCCGTATATCCACCGCCCGGATGGCCCCACTGCACAGGACGCGAAAGATTACGCGACCATTTTTGCGGAACATAAGGGCGCCGTTGCCGCACCCACGGCTGGCCTGCACTTCACCCCGGCCCTGCTGGAGGCCGTAGACGCTATCGGTGCGGAACGCTGCACCCTGACGCTGCATGTGGGCGCTGGCACCTTCCTGCCTGTGCGTGAAAACGACATTTCCAAACACCATATGCACGCCGAGCGCGGCATCATCACGCCGGAGACTGCAGCGCGCATCAATGCCGTGCGCAAGGCGGGAGGGCGCATTATTGCCGTCGGCACCACCAGCCTGCGCCTGTTGGAAAGTGCGGCAGATGAAAACGGCATTGTGCATCCGTTTGATGATGTCACCTCCATTTTCATCCGGCCCGGTTATCGCTTCCGGGCCGTGGATATGCTGATGACCAACTTCCACCTGCCGCGCTCGACCCTGTTCATGCTGGTCTGCGCTTTTGCGGGGGAGGAGCGGATGCGTGCGGCTTATGCCCACGCCATCCAGACAGGGTATCGCTTTTATTCCTACGGGGACGCCTGCCTGCTGCGCTGCGCCAACCTTATTGAGGCCCACCGCACGGGAGAGTCCGCATGAGCCGTTTCCACTGGACCTGTGAGAGCACGGATGGTGCTGCCCGTGCGGGGATGCTGCACACCGCCCACGGTCCCGTCGCCACCCCGACCTTTATGCCGGTGGGCACCGTTGGCACCGTCAAAGCCATGACGATGGATGCCGTGCGCTCCACCGGGGCTGGCATTGTGCTGGGCAACACCTACCACCTCATGCTGCGGCCCGGTGCCGAGCGTGTGCGTGCGCTGGGCGGCCTGCATCGCTTTATGGACTGGTCCGGCCCGATCCTGACTGATTCCGGCGGTTTTCAGGTCATGTCTCTCGGCGCGCTGCGCAAGCTCGATCAGGATGGCGTCACCTTTCGTTCCCACATTGATGGCTCGTATCACCGACTGACCCCGGAAAGCTCGACCGACATTCAGCACGCGCTGGATGCCACCATCACCATGTGTTTTGACGAATGCCCGGCCCTGCCTGCCCCGCCGGAAACTATTGCGGCCTCCATGCGGATGTCCATGCGCTGGGCCGCCCGCTCCCGCGAAGCTTTTGTGCAGCGTACCGGCTATGGCCAGTTTGGCATTGTGCAGGGCGGCACGGAGCCGGAACTGCGGGCGGAAAGCGTCAAGGCGCTGACGGATATCGGGTTTGAAGGCTACGCCATTGGCGGTCTGGCAGTGGGCGAAGGGCAGGAACTGATGTTCGCCACGCTGGACACCACAGTGCCCGTCATGCCGCAAAATGCGCCACGCTACCTGATGGGCGTTGGCACACCGGATGACCTGCTGGGCAGCGTGCAGCGCGGCGTGGATATGTTTGACTGCGTAATGCCTACCCGAGCCGGACGTACTGCCCGCGCCTATACAGAACGTGGCACGCTCAACCTGCGCAATGCCCGCCACGCAACGGACGCACGCCCCATTTCACCCAACTGCGACTGTCTGGCCTGCTCCCGCCATAGCCGCGCCTATCTGCACCATCTGTTCCGGGCCAATGAAATTCTCGGCCCCATGCTGCTGACATGGCATAACATTGCCTATTATCAGCGCCTGATGCGCCAGATCCGGGAAGCCATTGTGGAAGGCCGTCTGGACGAACTCGCCACCACCCTGCGCGCCAACTGGGCAGCGGAAGACTGGACGGAAGATGAAATGCCCCAGCCAGCCATTCCCCCGGTCCCCTGAAAGCAGTCCACATGCCCTCCCAGCCCGGAGCAGAAAAACTGGCGGCCCGGATCAGGGAAAAAGCTCTGGCACTGGGGTTTGATGCCATCGGCTTCTGCCCCGCTCATCTCGGCCCGGAGGTGCGAGAGCGTCTGACGGACTTTCTGGCCAATGGCTATCATGGCGAGATGGGCTGGCTGGCCGACAGAGCCAACCAGCGGACCCAGCCCACCACACTCTGGTCAGAAGCGCGCACGGTAATTGCGCTGGGCCTGTCCTACGCGCCCGAGGGCGATCCGCTCGCGACCCTCAGCCAGCCTGACCGTGGCAATATTTCCGTTTACGCCCGACACCGCGACTATCATGACCTCATCAAAGGCATGCTGAAACATCTGGCGCAGTTTGTGGTCAGAGAAGGTCGGCTGGAGGCCGAACGTGCTGCTGCACGGGGGCATGAAAATGCGAATCCCGAACCCGAAGCCCCCGGCGTCAAAGTCTTTGTTGATACTGCGCCGGTTGCGGAAAAACCGCTGGCCGCTCAGGCCGGACTCGGCTGGCAGGGTAAACACACCAATCTGGTCTCCCGCAGCCAGGGAAGCTGGCTGTTTCTGGGTGAAATCTACACCACGCTGGCTCTGCCCGCCTCCCCACCGTCCGGTGGGGGGTGCGGCAGTTGCACACGCTGCCTAACCGCCTGCCCCACGCAGGCTTTCCCCGCCCCCTACAGCATGGATGCCCGGCGCTGCATTTCCTATCTGACCATTGAATATGCAGGCCCGATTCCTTTGGAATTGCGTCCGGCCATCGGCACCCATATTTACGGATGCGATGATTGTCTGGCGGTCTGCCCGTGGAATCGCTTTGCGCAGACCTCCCGCCAGATCAAGCTGCAACCAAGGCCAGACCTGATGGCCCCGGATCTGGCCAGCCTGAGCCAGCTGGATGATGCCGCCTTCCGCCAGAAATTTTCCGGCTCTCCCATCAAACGCATCGGGCGCAACCGCTTTGTGCGCAATGTGCTGATCGCCATAGGTAATTCCGGACTGGCCGAATTACGCCCGCATGCGCAGCGTCTGACGCAGGACACGGACAGCGTGGTTGCCGAGGCCGCCCGGTGGGCCCTTGCCCGTCTGGAAGGCGTTCCCGAATGAGTGCTCATTTACGCAAACGCAGCCTGATTCTCTCCGGCCATGATACCAGCGTGGCGCTGGAACCGGAGTTCTGGCAGGTGCTGGAAGACATGGCCCGCGCCCACAACCAGCCTTTGCCCGTGCTGGTCGCCCAACTGGATACGGAACGCCGCCCCATTCAGTCTCTGGCCTCTTTCCTGCGGGTGCAGGCGTTGCTCTGGTTGCAAAAACAGAGCGCTGCACAGGCCTCGGATTTATCAGTCTGAGAATTTTGCACGTCGATCTGGTGCCAGACTGTGCGCTAATCCGCCTTGCTGTTCCCCCATCAGCCTCCTTCTCCTCAAAAGCCTCACGGCTGGATTGCCCCGCCTTCATCTTCTCGCATCCTGTCCCGCCCTGCTATGCTGAACACACGGCGCACATGCGGGTCGGATTTGGGCCGCAGCCCAGACAATGCTAAGCAGGCAACATGGCGATATGGGGTAAGATTTTTGGTGGTGTCGCAGGTTTTGCCATGGGCGGACCTGTTGGCGCAGCTTTGGGCACAGCATTAGGGCATGCCGCAGATAAAGGCACCCTGCTTCAGCCCCCCACCGGGGGATGGAGTGACCGCTGGGCAGCCCGTGCAAACCCCGACCCCAATGGTGCGGCGACCTTTATGGCCGCCAAGCTGGCGGCGGCACTGGGCAAAAAAGAACAGCTCTACGGCCTGACGAGCATCATCCTCTGCGCCAAGCTGGCCAAGTGCGATGCGCCGGTAAACCGTCGGGAAATCAACGCCTTCAAAATGCGCTTCCGGGTGCCGGATGAGAACATGCGGGAAGTTGGCCGCCTGTTTGACCTCGCCCGCCAGAGAACGGACGATTACGAATCCTTCGCTCGGGAACTCGGCACGGCCTACGCGCAGGACAAGCAGCCGCTGGAAGACCTGATGGGCGTGCTCTTTGGCATTGCCCGTGCGGATCTGGCGGCGGATGAACCGCTGACCAAAGAGGAAACGGTGTTCCTGCAACGCGTCCATGCGCTGTTCGGTCTAAGCCGGGGTGCGTGGGAACGGGCGGAGCAAGGCCGCTCCCGCCCTGCCATGGCGGAAGAAGATGCCTATGTGGTGATGGGTGTGGACGCCTCCCTCTCCAATGAGGAACTTCGCGCCCGCTGGAAGGTGCTGGTACGGCAATATCACCCGGATGTGATGGCCTCTCGCCAAGCTTCTCCTGCGGAAATTGCCGAAGCCTCCGCCAAAATTTCCCGCATCAACGCCGCATGGGATATGATCAAACGGGATCGGGGCCTGTAACGGGCCATCGGTGCGGCATTCGCGCAACATTATTGGAAAAATTGACACATTCATTAAACTGAAGGGCCTAAACAGCGCTTCTTTTCTGCTCACCTGCCTTTCATGCAGGGATGACCTGCATTGCGCAGAACGTTTCTCGTGGTAGAGAAGGCAGCAGAAGACTCCTGCCCTGATGGGTCAGGTTTTAGTGGTGCGTCACAGGGTGAAGGTAAACGCGGCAATGAATTCAGGACGGAACGGTGCACGGCTCCGCCCTCGCGGTCAGACACAATCGGGTCAGACTCGGGAAGGCTCCTCGGCCCAGCGCCGTTTTTCCTCACGCAGTTCTGTACTGATCGCGACACTGGTTGCCCTGACGGGGTGTAGCGCCATCAAGGCTCCGGTTCCCAAAGATCCGGACGCCCTTGAGGAATACAAGCAGGCGAATGACCCGTACGAGCCGCTGAACCGCAAGGTCTACAACCTGACCATGACGTTCGACCACTGGGCACTCCGCCCGGTTGCCAAGGCCTACGTATGGGCCGTGCCGCGCCCTGTCCGGAATTCTCTGGGCAACATGATCACCACCATGAACGAGCCCTCCGTGTTCTTTAACGATGTGGGCGCAGGCAAACCCCGCCGTGCGGGCGATTCCTTCGTGCGCTGGTGCATCAACATGTCCGTCGGGATTGGCGGGCTGATTGATGTCGCTAAAATGGCCGGGTATCCGCATCATGATAACGATGCAGGCATGACACTGGCCAACTGGGGCATTCCCTCCGGCCCGTATCTGTTCCTGCCCATGGGCCCCTCTTCCATCCGTGATGGGATCGGCTACGGGATTGATCAGGGGCTTTCCCCCTGGAACTATGTCCCGCGTGGCTATGGGCTTATCAGCTTTAACTGGGCCTATAACATGATGGGCGTTGTGCATGGCCGCTCCACGCATCTGGATGAGCTGGATGCCCTGCAGCGGGATGCACTGGACCCCTACGCAACAATCCGCAGTGCCTATCAGCAGCAGCGGAAGGCACAGGCTGAGGCTATCAAAAACGATAACCGCGCCACCGTGCCGGCCTGGTACCACTAAAAACAACAAGGATAGCGCCGACATGAAATTTCTTTCCAGCCGTCGCCTTGTGACAGGCGCCCTCGCGCTCCTTTGTGCTGGCAGTCTTTCTGTTCTGCCTGCCCGTGCCGCTGAAGGCACCCGTCAGTTTATCGAATCCTTCGGCTCCAAGCTGGTCGCCATCGTGAACAGCCAGGTTTCTCTGTCGGAAAAAAAGGCCCGTGTTCTGCCGCTGATCCAGCAGGATGTGGATATTGACGCCATTGGCCGCTACTGCCTTGGCCGTTACTGGAAACTGGCCACGCCGGAACAGCAGAAGCAGTATCTCGGACTGTTCCATGAAGTGCTGGTCAACGCCATTACCGACAAGCTGGGCGATTATCGCGGCGTCAGCTTCACCATTGGTGCTATCTCCAAATCTGGTGAGGACGACTCTGTCGAAGCCACGCTGATCCGCCCGCAGCAGCCCCCTGCTTCCATGCAGTGGATTGTCGGCCATGCCGGCGGCAGCCCGAAAGTGGTGGACGTCGTTGGGGAAGGCGCCAGCCTGCGTCTGACGCAGCGTCAGGATTACTCCTCCTACATCGCTCGCAATGGTGGCAACATTGATGCCCTGCTGAGCGCCCTGAAACGCCAGATTGAGCATCATTCCGCACCGGCTACCAACTAAGCGGTCTGAAAAATTGTTTCTAAAAAGGGCACCTCCCGGGGTGCCCTTTTTTTATGCATCACACACACTCAGATCCGCCTTCAGCCGCGCACACTCTCATAAACCAGCATGGTCTGGCCATCCCGCGGGAAGGTCTCGTACACATGCATGCCGATCCCCCCCAGAATGGTGCGGGACGCCAGATTGCTTTCCTTGGCAACAGCAATAACCCGCTTCACTCCGGCATCATGGGTAAAGTTTAGCGCCGCATTGGCCGCTTCCCGCGCAATGCCACGCCCACTGGCCCATGGATACAAGGCAAACCGTAGCCCGAAGCCGCGCCCGTCTGGACGGTCATGGATACCAGTCATGCCCACAAACCGGTCATTCTCACGAATAGTGAAAATGCCGACCCTGTGGCAGGCCCAGAAGGCAATATCATCCGCCATTTCCCGTTCGGCCTGCTGGCGGGTACACACGCCCCCCAGCATCTGGCCAAACGCCCCGCCATCGGCCTTCAACGACGCCATATCCTCCATATCGCGCCATGTGACGGGTTGCAGCATGAGCCGCCCTGTTCTGACTGAACGCGCCGTCAGCATGACAACACCCCCGCCAGAACGCAGAAACGCCGCCGGAGCAGTCCCCGGCAGCGTGTCCTGTTGTCGTGTCTCGAAAGGGCTTCAGATGATGGATGCCGCATCAGACATCCACCCAGCCTGATCAGCGGGAGATTGGCCGATAACGAATGCGGCCAGGTTCCGTGGCATCCGGGCCAAGGCGACGGCGCTTGTCTTCCTCATAAGCCTGGAAGTTCCCTTCAAACCATTCGACGTGAGAATCCCCTTCAAACGCCAGAATATGGGTTGCCAGACGGTCAAGGAACCAACGGTCATGGGTGATGACCACGGCGCAGCCCGGGAATTCGCCCAGAGCCTCTTCCAGCGCACGCAGGGTATCGACGTCCAGATCGTTGGTCGGTTCATCCAGCAGCAGCACGTTGCTTTCCTGCCGCAGCATTTTAGCCAGATGCACGCGGTTACGCTCACCACCGGAAAGAATGCCAACCTTTTTCTGCTGGTCGGACCCTTTGAAGTTGAACGCCCCCACATAAGCACGGGACGGCACAGCGCGTTTGCCCAGATAGATGACATCCGTGCCGCCGGAAATTTCTTCCCACACCGTCTTGTTGGGGTCCAGATCATCACGGGACTGGTCAACATAGCCGAGCTTCACGGTATCACCGATTTTCAGCTCACCCGCATCCGGCTTTTCCTGCCCCACAATCATCTTGAACAGAGTGGATTTACCCGCACCGTTCGGCCCGATAACGCCCACAATGCCACCCGGCGGCAGCTTGAAGCTGAGGTCATCAATCAGCAGGCGCTCACCAAAGCCTTTGCTGAGATGGTCGGCTTCAATAACCGTACCACCCAGACGCGGGCCAGGAGCAATAACAATGTCCGCCACGCCATTCTGCTTTTCAGCGCTCTGGGCCAGCATTTCTTCATACCGTGCAATACGGGACTTGCTTTTGGCCTGACGCGCCTTGGGGCTGGAACCAATCCACTCCTGCTCGGCAGCCAGCGCACGCTGGCGGGCACTTTCTTCTTTTTCTTCCTGAGCCAGCCGCTTGCGCTTCTGTTCCAGCCAGGAGGAATAGTTGCCTTCAAACGGAATGCCGCGACCGCGCTCGATTTCCAGAATCCAGTTGGTCACGTTGTCCAGGAAGTAACGGTCATGGGTAATGACCATCACAGTGCCCTGATAATCGTGCAGCGTCTTTTCCAGCCATGCCACGCTTTCTGCGTCCAGATGGTTGGTCGGTTCATCCAGCAGCAGGATATCAGGCTTTTCAATCAGCAGGCGGCACAGGGCCACACGGCGGCGTTCACCCCCGGAGAGCTTGTCCACAGGGCTGTCAGCAGGCGGGCAGCGCAGGGCGTCCAGCGCGATTTCCAGCTTGCGGTCCAGCTCCCAGCCATCGCCTGCATCAATTTTTTCCTGCAGGTCAGCCTGTTCGGCCAGCAGGGCGTTCATTTCCTCGTCGCTCATCGGCTCGGCAAAGCGCATGGAAATTTCGTTGAAACGATCCACGGCTTTTTTCAGATCGCCAAAGCCCAGAGCCACGTTCTCGCCAACCGTCAGCTTGGGGTCCAGCTGGGGTTCCTGCTCCAGATAGCCAACGCGCACGCCTTCAGCGGCCCAGGCTTCCCCGCCATATTCCTTGTCGATCCCGGCCATGATCTTGAGCAGCGTGGATTTACCCGCGCCGTTCACACCAAGCACGCCGATTTTCACACCCGGCAGGAAGGACAGCGTAATGCCTTTGAAGACTTCACGCCCACCCGGATAGGACTTGGTAAGGTCCTTCATCACATAGACGTATTGATAAGATGCCATGAGATGACCTCCGTGAAGTGGAAATGGACAGGAACCGTCGGATGGACGCGATTGAGGCGTAAACCGCCTGCGCCCGGCAGGACTTGAACCCGCAACCAAGCCGTTATGAGCGGCCCGCTCTAACCAATTGAGCTACGGGCGCGCAGGCGGCTTCCTGATTACGCAATCAGACACATTTGGCAAGGGTACAGAGCCGGAAAAACCACCAGAACAGTCCTTATCCTGTTACGACTTGGCAAGTTGCTATGTGACAGATAGGGTCTGCCCATCCGTATTTTTAGTGCTGGAGCAGCCCTTATGGACGTCTCAAAACTTTCCCCCGGCAAAGACGTGCCGTTCGACATCAACGTTGTGATTGAAATTCCGCAGGGATCTTCCGTTAAATACGAGATCGACAAAGAAAGCGGTGCCCTGTTTGTGGACCGCTTCCTGTTCACGCCCATGGCGTATCCCACGGCATACGGCTTCATTCCCGGCACGCTGGCTGCCGATGGTGACCCGACCGATGCTCTGGTGCTGACACCGACCGATGTTGTCCCCGGCTCCGTAATCCGCGCCCGCCCCATCGGCGTGCTGAAAATGGAAGACGAATCTGGTCAGGACGAAAAGATCATCTGCGTCCCGCACGACAAGATCCACCCGCAGTACAGCAAGGTGCAGACGGTGGAAGACCTGCCGGAAATCACCGTGAAGGCCATTGAGCACTTCTTCACCCGCTACAAGGATCTGGAACCCGGCAAGTGGGTGAAGGTCACAGGCTGGGGCACGAAGGAAGAAGCTGGCGATTTCATTCGCAGCGCTCTGACAGCGGGCAGCAAATAATCCTGCGCCTTTCTGCCTGACAGGGCCACAAGGCCCGAAGCAGAAAAGCCAGGATGTTTCAGACCGGGGGCAGCAGGAATGCGGCCTCCGGTTTTTTTATGCGTAAAGCGCGGGCCTGATTTCATACTCAAGGTGTGAAATCTCTTCCCAAAATACAGGCTTATCAAACTGCGCTTATGAGGCGACTCTTCAGGCATTCCACTCCCTGAAGAGACACAGCTCACAGCATGACGTCCCTCCCAGATCAGACGCCCCATACGCCCCTGCCCCGGCAGCCGGTACTGTTTCTGCCGCACGGCGGTGGTCCGTGCTTTTTCATGGACTGGCCAGACACGTGGGACAACATGGCGGCCTTTCTGCGCGGCGTCAGTCACACTTTACCGCAAAAGCCTGACGCCATTCTGGTTGTCTCCGGCCATTGGGAAACCGAGATCCCGACGGTCACAGCCGCAGCCCGGCCGCCGCTGATTTATGATTATTACGGCTTCCCGCCGCACACCTATCATTTGCGCTACCCAGCCCCCGGTTCTCCGGCACTGGCTGAGCAGGTACAGGCTCTGCTCACCAAAGCTGGCATCCCCAACGCCGCAGACCCCGAGCGCGGACTGGACCACGGCGTTTTCATCCCCTTCATGCTGGCGTTTGAAGAAGCTGATATTCCGGTAGTGGAACTCTCACTCCAGCAGACTCTGGACCCCGGAGTACATCTGCGCATCGGGCAGACGTTCACCCCGCTACGCGACCAGAATGTGCTGATTGTGGGCACCGGCCTGACCTACCACAACCTACGGCACTTTATGGGCGAAAACCCGGCTTCCAATGCGCTCTCTCATGAGTTTGACGCCTGGCTGGTTGCCGCCGTGCGTGCGCCGGAAACCCAGCGGAATGCAGCCCTCCAACAGTGGGAAGCCGCCCCGGGAGCCCGCATCTGCCACCCCAGAGAAGAACATCTGCTTCCCCTTATGGTCGCTGCCGGGGCCGCAGGCCCAGACAGGGGTATACAGATCTACCGGGATACCGTGATGGGTAAGGCGCTCTCCGGCTTTCGGTTCGGTTAAGCGTGCGTTGACCGTGCTGAATTTTCACAAAACCCATCACCCCTACGCCACGTTTCTTTCCAACTCTCATTCCCCCTCACAACAGGATCATCTTTTCATGACTTCTCTGTCTTTCGCTCCCGCTCTTGCTGCACTTGGCCTCGTCGCCACATTGTCCACCGCACAGGCCGCCACGGCGCCGCAGGATGTGCAGGCCGGCACGTATCAGGTGGAAACCAGCCACACACAGGTCACTTTTTCTCTGCTCCATTTCGGCTTTACCCAATATTCCGGCCTCTTTTCCGGCGCGACTGGCTCCCTGACCTTCGACCCGGCCCATCCGGCAACCTCAAAGCTGAGTGTTTCCATTCCGGTTGCAAGTGTGCAGACCACCAGCGCAAAGCTGACGGACGAACTGCACGGCGCAGACTGGTTTGACGCTGCCCGTTATCCAACAGCCACTTTTGTCTCCACCAAAGTGGTCCCAACTGGTGCTGGTTCGGCTGCTGTCACCGGGAATTTCACGCTGCATGGGGTCACAAAGCCCCTCACGTTGCAGGTGCGTTACGTAGGGGCTGGCATCAACCCGATGGATAAAGCCTACACGCTTGGCTTTCAGGCCACCGGCACCCTCAAACGGAGCGATTTTGGGGTAAAAACCTACGTGCCGATGGTGGGGGATGACGTCACCCTCTCTATCGCCGGGGCATTCGAGAAGCAGAACTAAGCCCCACTCTCCGGCACGTCTGCGGCCGCAACATAAGGAGGCCCCGGAAGGGGTTCTCCGTCCTGCGTGGCTCTATAAAGTGCAGAGCCTCCAATGCGTTAAGGGATGGCCGCCCCTTTCTCATCAGGCCCAACCGCGCTCTGCGAAAAAAATTTCATAATGCGTTATTTTTTTCGCCAACCCCGGTTGTCAAAGCTGAAAACATCGCTATAAGACGCGACATACCGACGCACACTTCTGGTGAGCGTCTGGACTGCGGGTGTAGCTCAGTTGGTTAGAGCGCCGGCCTGTCACGCCGGAGGTCGCGGGTTCGAGCCCCGTCACTCGCGCCACTTTTCTTCAAAAAATAATTCAGTAAGAAAGTGGCGCGTGTTGCCCTCGGGGCCACTAGCGATTTTTCTCATAAAAAAAGCCCGGGCCCTGCTGGTTTTCTACCACACAGACCCCGGACCCGAAGCGCCGCATTCAAGGCATGCGGCCAGCCTGATCTGCCAGCGTCAGTCGCCCAGAGCCGCAGCGGCTTCCAGAGTGACGGCTACAGCATGCACCGTGGAAGCAATCCGCACGGCAGTCTGCACAGCTTCCGCTCCCAGCTCTTCACGCACAATCTTTTCATGGCTGGTCACGCACAGACCACAGCCATTGATTGCGGAAACAGCCAGAGACCACAGCTCGAAATCCGTTTTTTCCACACCGGGGCGGCCAATAACGCTCATGCGCAGCTGCGCAGGCATCTTGCCGTAATCCCCACCCGCCATATGCACAAAGCGGTAGTAGATATTGTTCATGCCCATAATGGCCGCGGCAGACTTGGCAGCGTTCAGGGCTTCAGGCGTCAGCTTGTCGGCAAATTCAGCCACGATGGCCTTCGTCACCACATCATTGCGAGAAGCAATGGCAGAGGCCACAAACGTACCGGCCAGCTGCTGGGGTGTGAGGGTCACATCATTGGCGAGAGACCCGAGATTCAGCCTCAGATCCTTCGCATAGTCGGGAATACGATCCTTCAGAGCGTCGATCGACATCAGATAATCCGTATGAAAAGGGGAGGAATGGCGCAGCTATCTGCGCCGCAGACGGGCTGAACCCGGTCTGGAAGAAAACCGTCTGACCCCGTGGGGCCAGACGGGAAGCGTCAGGCTCAGACTTTGATAAAGTCGTCGCCTTTTTTCCAGTTACAGGGGCACAGCTCATCGCTCTGCAGCCCGTCCAGAATACGCACGATTTCCTGCGGGTTACGGCCAACGGACAGATCGTTGACAGACACGTGACGAATCACGCCCTGCGGGTCGACAACAAAGGTGGCGCGCAGAGCAACACCAGCTTCCTTGTGCATCACGCCTGTGCCTTCGGTCAGCTCGCGCTTGATGTCAGCCAGCATTGCAATCGGCAGATCTTTCAGATCGGCATTGTGCAGACGCCAGTTGAGGTGCACGAATTCGCTGTCGATGGACACGCCGTAAACAACGGCATCACGGTCAGCAAAGTCTTTGGCCAGCTTGCCAAAAGCCACGATTTCGGTCGGGCAGACAAACGTGAAGTCTTTCGGCCAGAAGAAGACAACCTTCCACTTACCAGCGTCGGATTTGTCGGAAATCTGGACGAAATCGCCCTTCAGGCCTTCCGGACCACCGGGGACGGCGGTCAGATCAAAGCTCGGAAACTTATCGCCAACGGTCAGCATAAGCTTGCTCCTTCTTGGGTTGCTTAAAAGCTCCGACGGCACACAATACCGTCGTCGGGCATTATCTATGGCGCGGTGCGTCCATTCATGCCAATGAATATTTTATATCAAAACCATTGAAATGATCGATTGACCTGACAAAGGCGCTTCAAAAATAAGATCGCCCCAGATATGCGTTTTCAGCCCTTGAAAAGACCGAGGTCCGACCGTGCTTCCCCTCCCCTCTGCCCAGCAGTTACGTTATCTGATCGCCCTCTCTGAACTGCGCCATTTCGGACGGGCAGCGGCGGCCTGCGCGGTCACGCAATCCACCCTTTCCGCAGGCATCATGGCGCTGGAACGTCAGCTCGATTCCCAGCTACTGGACCGCACGGTCGGCAAAAAGGTCGTCTTCACCCCGCTGGGGCATGAAATTGCGCTTAAAGGCCGGCAGGCGCTGGAAGCGCTGGAAGCCGTGCCGCAGCTTGCCGTCGCCGCCCGCACGCCGCTGACAGGCCCGTTGCGGCTGGGCGTGATTCCCACCATCGGTCCGTTTCTGATTGAGCCACTCGTCAAAACTATCCGCACCCGCTTCCCGCAGCTCACCCTGTCCATTGCGGAAGACACAACGGAACATCTGCTGGAAAAACTCGGTATCGGGCGGCTGGACATGCTGGTTCTGGCTATGCCCTGCCTGTGTGACACGGCAGAAACTCTGCCCCTGTGGCGCGACCCGTTTCACGTCATCATGCCCGAAGACCATCCGCTGGCCCGGCTGAGCCATGTGCCGGTAGAGCGGCTGGCAGATCAGCGTATGATCATGATGGAAGATGGCCACTGCCTGCGGGAGCAAACGCTGGCGGTTTGCCGACAGGGCCGGGAATGGCACGGCACAGAGGGTGAGAGCGACTCCACCTTCTCCGCCACATCCCTCCATACCATGGCGGAAATGGTCGGGCTGGGGCTGGGCATCGGCGTCGTGCCATTACTGGCGCTGGAAGGCGGTATTCTGCGCGGGCACCCTGTTATCAGCCGCCCGCTTTCCGGTGGGCCAGTGTGGCGTACCATCGGTCTGGGCTGGCGCCCCCGCTCCCCACGCTCGGAAGATTTCAGAACACTGGCAACTGCCTTTTCCAGTCTGGCACCTCACCCAACGCAGATCCAAAGTCAGGACTTTGTTTGAAGAGCCAGACAAATTCCCGGTAAAAAATACACTTCCATAAACAATTTATGGCCCTTTTCCGTGGAAAACATTGACTCGTACTGGCGGGGCCGGTATGTGCCGACACACCTTATTTCAATTCTTGAGCATCGGCGGAGAAAAGCGGGCCATGAAAATCAGAAACAGCCTGAAATCGGCCAAGGTGCGCGATAAAGATTGCCGTGTCGTACGGCGTCGCGGCCGGGTTTATGTCATCAACAAGAAGAACCCCCGCATGAAGGCTCGTCAGGGCTGAATTATGCAGGGTCCGGCCTTTCCCGGCTGGCTTCTGGCGCATGACATGCGTGCAACCCGCTTTTCCGGTTTTCGGAGAAGCGGGTTTTTGCGTTCTGGCACTCTGATTGCCCCGTGCCTTCTGGCCAGCCTGAGCACTGCCGGACTCGCTGCGGCACAAACCGCGCAGCCCGCCGCAGCGCCAGCGGAGTCTCCTACACCCGGCACATCCTCTTCAGGCCCCTCCGCAGGAAAAGTATCCTCCACTACTCCGCGTAAAAAGCTGACCCGCCCGCAGCAGATTGCTGCCCTTGCCGACCAGCTGGCTCAGGCTAAAACGCCGGAAGATGCCCAGATGCTGGAAGCGCGTCTGGAAGCCCTCCGCGCCGCAGGTCTTTCCCCCACCACGCAGCTCCTGCTGCGGCGGGCGCAAAAGGATAGTCAGGCAGAAAAGCCGGATGAGGCTGTGGAGGATCTGAGTGACGCTCTGGCCCTTCAGCCAGACAGCGCCATCCTGTGGCGCAGCCGCGCCCAGATGCGCCTTGCCGCAGGCGATTTTAACGCGGCCATTACTGATCTGGGGGAAGCCCTGCAACGGGATGGACGGGACGCCAAAAGCTGGGGTCTTCTGTCCACGGTGGAAGAGCAGCGTAAGGACGGCCCCGCCGCCCTCAAAGCCTGGCAGAAAGTGCTGGAGCTCAACCCAATGGCTGACAAAAACCACAAGCATCTGGACGCCCTGCACATCAAGGCCTTCGGTCAACCGACTTAAAGGGGCCCCTCAGGCCTGCCGGTTTTCAATCAGGCTTTTGCGAATAGCGCGGCCACGCTGGATGCGGTCCACAATATAGTCTTCATCACCCCAGCGGATCGCACGCGCCATAGCCTGTGCGTCTTCCATAAAGCGCGCCAGCATTTCCAGCAAAGCCTCGCGGTTGGACAGGAACACATCCCGCCACATCACAGGGTCTGATGCCGCAATACGGGTAAAATCCCGGAACCCTGACGCTGCAAAATCAAGCACTTCAGACCGGGTTTCATCCGCCAGATCATCCGCGGTGCCGCAAATGGTAAAGGCCAGAAGATGCGGCAGATGGCTCACAATGGCACACACGCGGTCATGGTGCGCAGGCGTCATTTCCCGCAGGCGCGCACCACAGCGCTCCCACAATGTGCGGATCGCACTCAGGGCTTCCGGCGGCGTGCCGTCCAGCGGGGTCAACAGGCACCAGCGGTCTTCAAACAGGGTCGCAAACCCGGCATCCGGCCCGGAATATTCGGTGCCCGCCATGGGGTGTGCGGGAACATAGGCCACGTCCGGTCGTAAAAACGGACTGATCGCCTCAATGACAGACACCTTGGTGGAGCCAACTTCGGTCAGAACAGAGCCGGGCCGCATGGCGGGCAGCACCTTTGCAGCCACAGGCCCCATAGCTCCCACCGGCACACACAGCATGACGCAGTCCGCCAGCGCAGCGGCCTCAGCGGCGTCAGCCATCACACGGTCCGCAATCCCCAGCTCTTCCACCCGCGCCCGCACCTCTGGCGAGACATCAACCGCAATCAACTGGCGGGCGAGTGTGCCTTTCTGCTGCGCCCGGCGCAGCACGGAGGAGCCGATCAGGCCGGGACCAACAACGACAAGCGTGTCAAATACGGGCGTTGCAGCTTCATGAGCCGATGCCATCACGGCATCCGGACCAGAGGCGTCAGAAACAGTTGAAGACACTCTCAGGAATCCTTCACCACAGTCGGAGCGGGGCCGTAGCTGACGTCGGCCGTTTTCTTGGTCACAGGCTGACGCAGCCCGCGCATTTCCATCACCTGCCATAGCAGCAGGACCGGAATGCCAATGGCCAGCTCACGCCCGCGACGCAGCAGGGACAAGCCCAGAGACACGGAAGAATCAATCCCGAACGCGTGGCCCAGCGCCATATACGCCCCTTCCTGCACACCCAGACTGCCGGGCACCAGAAAGCCAAGTGACATAACGGCACAGGTCACGCCCTCGATGGCGATAGCGTTTGGCAAGGTCAGGGGAGCCCCCAGCATATTGGCGGTCATCCAAAGCATGGCCGCACTGCCCAGCCAGCCAAGCAGATGGTATGCGGCGGACAGGCAGATCCGGCCCGGGCGGCTCCAGATGGCTTCCATCCGCTCCTGGAGCGTGTCCGCCCCACTCAGCATGCTGTCATGCCACTGAGACGCCAGACTGCGGGTAAACATGCCGCCAAACTTGCGGAAAATGCTGCCGCCATGCCGCTGCGTCCAGATGAACCCGGCCGTGCCGAGCATCAGGAAGACCGCGCCAATAATAACCGGGACCACAAACGGGCTGGAACGCTGATGAGCCACCAGAAAGGCCACACCCAGCAGCACAAACGCCACCTGCCCCATCACTTCTGTGGTGATATCAACCAGATTGGCACTGGCAGCTTCCGGCCAGTCAATCTGGCGCGCCTCCCGCCCGTGCAAACCGTGGCCCGAACAAGTGGCACGAATGCCGATGACAATCCCGCCCAGCTGGGAGAACGGCAGGCAGGTTGCCGCAGCGTCCCGCACCATGCGCGCCCCCAGAAGGCGCAAATACCCGATTTCCGGCAGAGCCGCGTGCCAGGCCAGCCCCAGCATGCCGTTTACGGCAAGCTGGCAGCATACCATGAGAAGGAAGCCGCCCAGACCAATACGCATGACAGCGTGCACCACGGAGCCAACGCCACTCCACGCCACTGCCGCCGTAATGGCAACCAGACCCAGCAAAGTCAGAAAAATCGTAAGCTTCTTCAAGGCCTAAGCTCTACCCGCCCGAGATGCCCCCCTGGGCCTCCCTGCTCCCTGGCGTAAAACACCTGACCAGAGGGGCTGCATTCATGAGTGATCAGACCACTTACACCAGCCCGGGGTCTGGCGCCACCTTGGGGGGCAGGATAAAGAAACAAACCAGCCGTTCGGGTTTCACACCCTTCCACTTCTTCTACCCATTATGGGAGCGCACTTCATATGACCGCCCATACGCTCGTCACCGGCGCGACAGGTTTTGTCGGGTCTGCCGTTGCCCGCACGCTGCTTGAACGCGGACACACGCTGAGACTCATGGTGCGCGAGGGCAGTGACCGGCGCAATATTGCGGATATTCCAGCAGAACTGGTGGAAGGGGACCTCTCCCGCCCCGATACCTTTGCCCGCGCTGTGGAAGGCTGCCGCTACGTCTTTCATGTTGCTGCGGACTACCGGCTGTGGGTGCCAGACCCCGCCCCGATGATGACGGCCAACGTGGAAGGCACCCGCCTGCTGATGCTGGCTGCCCAGAAGGCCGGAGTGGAACGCATTGTGTATTGTTCCTCCGTCGCAGCGCTCGGCCTGATTGGTGATGGCACGGAGTCTGATGAAGCGACTCCGGTGCACGAACACGGCGTCATCGGCATCTACAAGCGCTCCAAATATCGGGCTGAGCAGGAAGTGCTTGATCTAGTGAAGACGCAGGGCCTCCCCGCCGTGATCGTCAACCCGTCCACGCCGGTTGGCCCGCGGGACATCAAACCCACCCCCACCGGGCAGATGATTCTGGACTGTGCCGCTGGCCGCATGCCTGCCTATGTGGATACGGGCGTGAACATTGTGCATGTGGATGACGTGGCGGAAGGCCACGCGCTGGCACTGGAACGCGGCACCATTGGCGAAAAATATATTCTGGGCGGCGAAAACTACCTGCTGCGCGACCTGTTCGCCATGGTGTCTGAAATTGCCCATGTGCCC
This sequence comes from Acetobacter malorum, assembly GCF_002153605.1. Taxonomy (GTDB): domain Bacteria; phylum Pseudomonadota; class Alphaproteobacteria; order Acetobacterales; family Acetobacteraceae; genus Acetobacter; species Acetobacter malorum_A. The sequence continues at coordinate 18,940 of NZ_JOPG01000002.1, forward strand.
CCGCCGCGCATCAGCCTGCCGCAGGAAGTCATCTGGCCGGTCGCTGTGGCATCGGAATGGCTCTCCCGTTCCTTTGGCTTCTCACCGCGTGTCACGCGGGAGATGCTGGCCATGTCCCGCAAGAAGATGTTCTTCTCCTCGGACAAAGCCATCCGGGAACTGGGCTACAGCCCCCGCCCCGCCCGGCAGGCCGTTGAGGACGCCATCACATGGTTCCGTAACAACGGCATGCTGAAGTAAGGGGCGGGATGATGCTGTTTGGTCTGGCTGTTCTCTCAGCACTCATCTGGTTTGGTCTTATTTTTTTCCACGGGCGGTTCTGGCAGGCTGGTCCCATCCTCCGCCCGGCCTGCGCCAGCAAGGCTCCGGCGGATATCATGCCGAATGTCACGGTTGTCATCCCCGCGCGGGATGAGGCCGAGTCCATTGAAGTCGCCCTCTCTTCCCTCCTGACGCAGGACTATGCCGGTCGCCTTTCTCTTATTCTGGTGAATGACCGGAGCGAGGATGATACCGGCGCTCTGGCCCGCGCCCTGCCTGACCCCAAAGGTCGCCTGACTGTGCTGGACGGCGCCGACCCGGAACCGGGATGGAGCGGCAAACTCTGGGCCGTGGCGCAAGGCGTGGCGGAAGCTCGCCGCCAGCAGGACGCTAACAGCGGTTATATCCTGTTCACCGATGCGGACATTGTGCACGCCCCGCAACACATTTCCACACTGGTTGCCAAAGCCCAGACGGACACCTTGCACATGGTGTCCGAAATGGTGGAGCTCCAGTGTGAAAGTCTGGCCGAACGCGCTCTGGTGCCAGCCTTTGTGTTCTTCTTTGCGCTGCTCTACCCCTTCGCGCAGGTCAACAATCCCAAAAGCCGCACCGCCGGGGCGGCAGGCGGCACGATTCTGATCCGGCGGGACATGCTGGCAGAAATCGGCTGGATTGAAGCCCTGAAGGGGGCACTGATTGATGACTGCACACTGGCCACGTGCGTCAAGCAGGCCGGGGGTCGCCTCTATCTGGGCCATTCCTGTCTGGCCCGCTCCATTCGCCCCTACCCGCACGCCATTGATGTCTGGCGGATGATTGCCCGCACAGCGTTTGTGCAACTGCGCTACTCCCCCCTTTTTCTGGTGCTGACAGTGCTGGCCATGGGCGTGGTCTGGATTGCGCCGGGGCTGCTCGCCCTGTTCGGCCACGGGCTGACACGCTGGGTCGGGCTGGCAACCTGGCTAGTCTCCATCGGCTCCTTTGTGCCCACCCTCCGGCGCTTCCGCATCTCCCCACTCTGGGCGCTAACGCTGCCATTTGTGGCCGTTTTTTACACAGCAGCGACCATCGGTTCTGCCATCAACCACTATCGGGGGCGCGGCGTTGTCTGGAAAAACCGGGCCTATACGGAGGCCATCCCCAATGATGGCCGCACAACGGCAACAGCATCCTCTCCCGCACCGGAACAGGCCAAAGCGGCCCGGATGCCCGGCGGCCGAGCGTGAAAACGCAGCCCTCCGCCAGCCCTGTGTGCCACACCCTCTCTGCCCATGAGGGGAGTAGGCACACCGGGAGAGAGCGTGTAAAGCTCCGGCTATGCTTCCTTCTTTCTCATCGCAGAGCCTGACATGACTGATACCGCCTCCGTCTGGGGAAGAGACGATGTTTCTTCCGGCAAAGGTGCATCTGACGAGAATTTTCCCGTTGGCTCCCTTCTGCTCAGCAAGGCCCTGCGCCCGCACGTGCATGCGTATTACGATTATGCGCGCGTCATTGACGATATCGCAGACTGCGAAACGCTGAGCGCGGATGAGAAAATTGCCCGTCTGGACGCAATGGAAGACGTGCTTCTGGGCAAGCGCGACCCCATTCCCCGCGCGGACGCTCTGAGTGCCGCCAAACTACGCGCCTCTTTCCTAAAAACAGGTGTCCCGTTTGAAACCGCGACCGACCTGCTGATTGCCTTCCGGGACGATTCCCGCGGCACGCCATGCACCTCGTGGGATGATCTGCGGCACTATTGCCGCTATTCCGCCAATCCGGTCGGGCGGTTTCTGCTGCACCTGCACGGGGAAGTGCCGCACACTTTTGCCGCCTCGGACGCGCTCTGCACATCACTCCAGATTCTCAACCATTTGCAGGACTGTCAGGGTGACCTCCAGCGCCTGCACCGATGCTATATGCCAGCAGACCTGATGGCACAGGCTGGCGCCACGCAGGATGACCTGCTGGCAGGCCGCGCCACGCCCAATCTGCGCCGGGTGTTCAACACCCTGCTGGACGGTGTGGACGCCCTGAACCGGGAGGCCTCCGCTCTGCCCGGTCTGGTGCGGGACCGGCGCTTCCGGATGGAATGTGCCGCCATTGTCAGTCTGGCGCACCGGCTCACGCAGCGCCTGCGGCGGGAAGATCCGCTGGCCGGACGCGTTGCTCTGAAACGCACAGATATCATGTATGCAGCAGGTGCGGCCCTGCGGGCATGGTCCTGAGCTTTCAGAATGTCCGCAGGTCTGTAAAAAGAGCCGGATATGACGATTTAATGAACAAACAGGTGAAAAGCGCGTGACAGCTCAAGACATCCAGACGCATGACGAGCCAACTCCCCTCGGGTGTGACCCCGCGGATCTGGCATGGGTGGAAAGCACGGTAAAGCAGGCCGCCACGTCCTTTGCCGCTGGCATGCGCATCCTCCCCCCCATGCGCCGCTACGGCATGTATGCCATTTATGCCTTCTGCCGTGTGGTGGATGATATTGCCGACGGGTATGAACCCATGGCCGAGCGCAAGGCCGCTCTTGATGCCTGGCACCAGCGCATTGTGGCCCTGTATGACCACGGCACCACGCAGGACCCGCTGGACCGTGTGCTGCTGGCCTGCATCCATTTCTTTGCCCTGCGGCAGGACGATTTCCACGCCATTATCGACGGCATGATGATGGATGCGGAAAACACCATCGTCGCCCCGGACGAAAAAACGCTGGACCTGTATTGTGACCGCGTAGCCTCCGCCGTGGGCCGCCTGTCCGTGCGGATTTTTGGTGACAGCACAGAAGAGGCGGACAAAGTGGCCTACCATCTGGGCCGCGCCCTGCAGCTGACGAACATCCTGCGCGACATTGCGGAAGATGCCGCCCGTGGCCGGCTCTACCTGCCGGGTGACCTGCTGGACCGCTTCCATGTCCCGCATGACCCCATTAAAGCGCTTTCCGCCCCCGGCCTGCAGGGTGTAGCCAACATCCTCTCCGTGCGGGCGCTGGACCATTTCCGGAAAGCCTTCATCACCATGCAGTCCTGCCGCGCCAAAGCCATGCTTCCCGCACGGATTATGGGTGCCAGCTACGAGGCTATTCTGGTCGCCCTGCGCAAGCGCGGCTGGTCTGCCGAAGCCCTGCATGAGCGGCCGGAAACCTCAGCCCTGAACAAGATGTTCTGGCTGACCCGCTCCTACCGCCCCTGATCCAGAAAGAGACCAACAGCATGGCATCCTGTGTGCACATTATTGGCGGCGGCGTGGCTGGTCTGGCCGCCGCGGTGGAAGTGGCTGGCTCAGGCCGCCGCGTGATTGTGCATGAAGCAGGCCGCGCCTGTGGGGGCCGTGCCCGGTCGTACGAAGACAAGCAGCTGGGCTGCCGGATTGATAACGGCAACCATCTGCTGCTCTCGGCCAACAAAACTGTCTTCCGCTATCTGGCCATGACGGGTGGGACCGATACACTGACCGGCCCCGGTATCCCCATCTTCCCCTTTGTCGATCTGGCAGAAGGCGCGCGCTGGACGCTGGACCTCTCCCGCGGGCGCATGCCCTGGTGGGTGTTCCAGCCGCATCGGCGTGTGCCGGACATGCGGGTGGTGGAACTGCGCAGTCTGCAAAAACTGATGCAGGCCGGGGAAGATGAGCACGTCTCCGACTGCCTTCTGCCCGGTGCGCTCAGCCGCCGCCTGCTGGAACCTTTCGCCATTTCTGCTCTCAACACGTCCTGTGAGACCGGCAGCGCCGCCCTGCTTGGCGCTGTGGTGAAGGAATCGCTCTCCCTCGGTGGCAAGGCCTGCGTGCCGTGGTTCCCCAAGGAAGGCCTCTCTGAATCGCTGGTGGACCCGGCGCTGGCGCATCTGGCCATTTTGCAGGCCGAGGTCCGTACCCAGAGCCGCATCAGCGCACTGGATGTCAGCCGGGGCCGCGTGACCGCTCTGCACAGCCCGGACGGCGTGATCCCGCTGACGGAGGACGACACCGTCATTCTGGCCGTCCCTGCCCCGGTGGCGGAAAGCCTGCTCGCCCCGCATCTGCCCGGCTTTCAGGCTCCCAATGCGTTTGAAAGCATTCTGAACCTGCATTTCCGTCTGGACGCCGCCCCGCAGGCGCTGGGCTCCTTCGCCCGTGCGCGGTTTATGGGGCTGGTCGGCAGCATTGCGGAATGGGTGTTCCTGCGGGGTGATATTCTCTCCGTCACCGTCAGCGCTGCCAACCGCTTTGCCGAACAGGACCCGGATGATCTGGCCCGCGCCATCTGGCACGATGTGCGCCGCGCGTGTGACCCGGTTCTGAAAGAGCCGCTGCCCGCCACCCCGCCGCACCAGCGCGTGGTGTGGGAAAAACGTGCCACCTTTGCCGCAACACCGGAGCAAAACCGCCTGCGCCCCGGTTCTGCCACGCAGCTGGTCAACCTCGCTCTGGCCGGGGACTGGACGGCAACCGGACTCCCCGCCACACTTGAAGGCGCAATGAGATCAGGCGTGAAGGCCGTGCACACACTCGGCCTGCGTCGTCCTTAATAAAAACAAGACGCCAGAAACAAGGAACACCCCATGGCCGCTGACGGCAGCGCACATCCCAAGACCCCGCTTTCCGGTGAGGATCTGGATCGTGTGGTTCAAAATGCTCATGCCGCTCTGGGGCAACGCCAGCAGGCGGACGGACACTGGGTGTATGAGCTGGAAGCCGACGCCAGCATTCCGGCGGAATATATCCTGCTGGAACATTATCTGAACCGGATTGATGATGCGCTGGAGCAGAAGATTGCGGTCTATCTGCGCCGGACGCAAAGCACGGAGCATGGGGGCTGGGCGCTGTATCATAACGGCGGCTTCAACCTCTCCTCCTCCGTTAAAGCCTATTTTGCCCTGAAAGCCACCGGGGAGGATATCAACGCCCCCCACATGCGCCGTGCGCGCGACGCTATTCTGGACCACGGCGGCGCCGAGCTCACCAACGTGTTCACCCGCATCCAGCTCGCCCTGTTTGGGGATGTGCCCTGGCGAGCCACGCCGGTCATGCCCGTGGAACTGATGCTCCTGCCGCGCAAGGCCTTCTTCTCCATCTGGAACATGTCCTACTGGTCTCGTGCGGTGATTGCGCCGCTGCTGGTGCTGGCAGCCCTGCGGCCCATCGCTATCAATCCGCGCCAGATCCATATTCGGGAACTGTTCGTCACGCCGCCAGAGCGCGTGACGGACTGGATTCGTGGCCCGTACCGCTCCGTGTGGGGCCGCGTGTTCAAGGGACTGGATAGTGTGCTGCGGCCTACCCTTGGCCTGATTCCGTCCAAAACGCATGAGAAAGCGATCAAGGCGGCGATTGATTTCATTGAGCCCCGCCTGAACGGCAAGGATGGTCTGGGAGCTATTTATCCGGCCATGGCCAATGTGGTCATGATGTATCGCGCCCTTGGCGTGCCGGACACGGACCCACGCGCCGTCACCGCATGGGAAGCCGTGCAGGGACTGCTGGTCCATAAAGATGATGAAGTTTATTGCCAGCCTTGCGTCTCTCCTATCTGGGACACCGGGCTGTCCGGCCATGCCATGCTCGAGGCTGCCTCCGGCCCCAAAGGCATTGCCCCGGAAGAAACGCTGACCGAGCTGCGCAAGGCCAGCAAATGGCTGCGGGACAAGCAGATTCTGGACGTTAAAGGCGACTGGGCCATCAATAACCCGAACGTCGCCCCCGGAGGCTGGGCCTTCCAGTATGGGAATGACTATTACCCGGACGTGGATGATACCGCCGTGGTTGGCATGCTGCTGCACCGTGAGGGTGACCCGGCCAACGCGGAGTCCATCGAACGCGCCCGCCAGTGGATCCTTGGCATGCAGAGCCGCGATGGCGGCTGGGGTGCTTTTGATATTGATAATAACAAAGAACTGCTGAACCACATTCCGTTTTCGGACCACGGCGCTCTGCTGGACCCGCCGACTGCTGATGTGACGGCCCGCTGCATTTCCTTCCTTGCCCAGCTTGGCCATGGGGAAGATCGCCCCGTGCTGGAACGCGCCCTGACCTACCTGCGCAAGGAGCAGGAAGAGGATGGCTCATGGTTTGGCCGCTGGGGCACAAACTACATTTACGGCACATGGTCCGCTCTGTGCGCCTTCAATGCTGCCGGTGTCTCGCATGATGACCCGGCTGTAGTGAAAGCTGTGGAATGGCTGCGCTCCGTCCAGCGCCCGGATGGTGGCTGGGGCGAGGGCTGCGAGTCTTACGAAGGTGGCAGCCATGGCACCTACGGGGAAAGCCTGCCCTCTCAAACCGCATGGGCTGTTCTGGGCCTGATGGCCGCAGGCCGACGGGATGATCCGGCCGTCACAAGCGGCATCAGCTGGCTGGCATCTCAGCAGGATGAAAACGGTGAATGGCAGGAAGACCCGTATAACGCGGTCGGTTTCCCAAAAGTATTTTACCTCCGCTACCACGGTTACAAGCAGTTCTTCCCGCTGATGGCTGTAGCGCGCTACCGCAATCTGGAAAGCAGCAATACACGCCGCGTAGCCTTCGGGTTCTGAAACATGACGAACACCACACAGCCTTCCCCCAGCCGCCCTGGCATTCTTGTCGGCCTGAAAGCCGAAGCAAAGCTGATCCGGCACGTGTTCCCGCATGCCGCCATTGCCGCCAGCGGGGCCACCCGCACCGGCGCACAGCGGGAAGCCGCGCGACTGGCCGCCTGTGGGGCAGACTGCCTCCTCTCCTTCGGTCTGGCTGCCGGGCTGGACCCGGCACTTCCCCCCGGCACGCTGATTTTGCCGGAACGCGTCATGGCATGGGGCGCGTCTTATACGTGTGACCCGACGCTGCGCCACATTCTGGGGGCAGGCCAGCCGGGTGTGCTAGGCAACGCCCTACTGCATAGTGACACCGTTGTTCTGGATGCTGCGGAAAAAGCGCGCCTATTCGCAACAAGCCAGTGCGCTTCTCTGGATATGGAAAGCGGCTTTCTGGCCCGCGCTGCGGAAGAAGCCGGACTACCCTTTGCCGTGCTGCGCGTGGTGTGTGACCCGGCCAGCCGCTCCCTGCCCCCGGTTGCAGGCACCGTTCTTTCTCCGGATGGCGGCCTGAACATCAAGGCACTACTCGGTTCTCTTCTGCGCAACCCCGGCCAGATTTCCGGCCTGATCGGCCTTGGCAAAGACGCCGGCCGCGCCCGCACCGCCATGCTGACCTTTCTGGAGCAGCAGCGCACCCGCCCGGCTTTTGCGCGGTTTGCGGGCTGACGATACTTAAGAACACGATTATCCATCTGCATCATACAGCACAGAAGCCTCGCCATAAGCATGTCAATCCGACCATCAGAGAACGGCATGTTTATTCTTCAAGTTTGACTGTGGGCCTTAACTCTTCAACAGCTTGCGGTGAGACTGCGTCCGTCCAATGGTTTCCAAAATGGCTCCGGACATAATTCGCAACATCGGCAACCTGTTTATCGGTCAAAATACCAGAAAACCAGGGCATCCCACCACGCCCGTTAAGAATCATATAGACAGGATAACCTGAATCCTGAAGCCTTCCATTATTGGCAAGCGCGGGGAAACCTGCGCCAGCCGTATTTCGTGCCCCCTTACCATCCGGCATGTGACACGACTGGCAGACATGGTGATAGACAGCCTCACCTGTGTCCATAACCTGGACTTTACCCGTTTCTCCGCTCGCCGTATCGGCATGTGCCGCTTGCGACATGAGGGTAAGAGCGAGCAGCGTTGCGGGAGACAAGAAAACAAAACGCATCATGCCGCCCCCGTTGCACGCTTATGTAATTGAGTAATTGCAGAAAGCGACGAAAGAATTGCCCCTTCCTGCCAACACCCGACATAAGATGCGTGCTCACCTGCCAGCACAATGCGGTTATCCATCGAAACCAGTGTTTTATAATGGGTCTTACGTGCCTGTTCAGACCACATACTGCAACATCCCAACGTCCAGGGCATACGGCTCCACGCAACACCTATCCCGTTGAGAAACTCACTGCGGTAGGATTTGGGATGAAAGACCGAGCCCTGCCGCAGTCCTTCTTCAACCCTTTGCTCTGGGGTCATGCCCGCAAAATCATAGGCTGCCGGCCCAAACATATAACCCGCCAGTAAAACTGCAGGGCCTTTTGAAAGGGCTCCATGACTTGGATAGGATATCTGACTGATAGGCTGATCAGTAAAACTGATACCGCCGTAAATCTGTTCATCCTCTTCCCAAAAGCGGCGCTTGAACTCAAAGGCAAGTTTGACAGATGACGCATAGGGTACCGCCGCTATAGCCGCTTTTAAAGGACCACTCACCTGAATATCGAGCTGGGACAGGACAGGCAGGGGAATGGTACAGACACAATATTCTGCCGTAGCTTCCCGCAAGACATTCCCATTCTGGCTATCCTTATAAGCCACCCTCACCATACGCTCATCCTGATGAATAGCCGTGACGGCACACCCAAGAGTGATCAGGTCCTTCACTTTACTGGCAAAGCCTTTCCCAATCTGGTCCATTCCTCCTACGGGCTGGAACATGGTCGTCTGCATATCAAGCGCCTCAGGAAAAGCCATCCAACGCCAGAGACCAGATTTCATTACCTCGGCTTGCGGAAAAGGTTTTGAATATGTCGGAGCGCCATCTGCTCCTGCCGATGGCATTTTATCGTAACCACGCCGCAGTGAAGAACGCGCCCCTGCCTCCCATGTGTTTTTATCACTCAATCCCGACCAGCCGCGCATGGTTGTAAGAACATGCTCCTGCTCTTCCCGCGTGATAATATCATCAAGTCTATGTTGATTGATGGCCTTGGAAAGCAATTCACCCGTATAGCCATTCAGGTCAGATGCAAATTCACGGTATCTGACAGGTTTACCGTCAAATGCTGAAGACGAATGAAGCCATGCATTATGATTAAGCTGGACAAATGGCTCCAATGCGATGCCAAATTCACGACAGTAATGGAGCAGACCTTGATGATGATAAGGGATACGCCACGGACCAGGGTTAATATAATTCCCTTTTGAAAAAGAAACTTTTTGTGTTGCCCCACCCAGCTCCGTCAGAGTATCCCCCCCACGCAAAGTAATATTACGACCACCCGCACGCCCCTGAAACTCAAGAACCCTTACAGAATAACCGGCTTTCCGAAGCTCATAAGCTGCGAGCATACCAGAGAGCCCAGCCCCCAACACAAGAACCGTAGTCCCGGCTTTAGCTCCGGAAAGCTTTGGTGGCCCTTTAAAATCACTTTTCATGGCATGACCCAAACTGGTCATAGCCTGATAAAGACCAGCACTTCCGGCCAGAATACCAACTCTGGTGAGAAACTGCCGGCGTGTCGGAGGCAAGATTCCGCAATTGATAGTCATGAACTATCCTTACATCAAAACAGAAAAACAGAAACTCTCATTATTTTTTACCGTTATTCTATTCCGTTTTCAGAATGTGACGTTCAACCGCCCGTAATAATATCCTCCGGTAATAGGAACCTGGAGCGAGAACTGGTCATAAATCTGGCTCCCATAAGCCTGATTCACGTGCGGAATTCTGCGTGGACGAACATTGAAAATATTGTTTGCCCCAATAGCAAGATGAAAATTTTTATTGAAACGATAACCAACTTCCAGATCAGTCAGCCACCGGGGAGAATTTTTAAATTGAGCAAAGCAGGTATTGGAATAGCGGAGAGCCTGTCCATCTGCGGGACATGTCAGAGCACCATTTGTCCAGTCCTGATATTCCAGCATATTTGTTGTTTCGCCATAACGGGTTTGGCGAATATTAATGTCCCATTTATCCACCGTGTAAAATGCATTGAGAATGATTTTGCTACGAGGATAGGCCGTCGTGATATAGCCAATATTTTGTGCGTTGAGAACTTCGTTCCCATTGGAATCCAAACCGTTATGGTGGAGGCGCGTCCGGTTAAGATCAAGCGCCATTGACAAATTCAGAGTCCCATAACGCTCCATGTGAAAAGCATAATCTGCTTTAATATCTAAGCCCTGCGTCCGGGTACTCGCACCGTTGGTCAGATAGTAAGCGCTATCCTGAGAAGGATCAGACAAAGCTGGTCCGGCAAGCGTATACCCCATTGCCTGAATAGCGTTGACTGCTGCCTGACCATTGACCGTCCCGCCTCCTACGATACGGTCACGCAGATTGATCTGATAAACATCGGCTTCAATATGAAAACCTTTTACTGGTTCAATAACAACGCCGCCACTCTCACTAACAGACTGCTCCGGCTTTAGCTTTGAAGCCCCTAAAGCGCGTGCTGCCTCCGATGACGCAGCAAGCATGCCAGAAGCGCTGGTAGGACCAACGTTCATTGCGCTGTAATGCTGCTCTGCAAGGGTGGGCGCACGAAAACCGGTGCTGATTGTTGCACGAAAAGCGAGCCATTTTGTCGCATCATAGCGGGTTGAGATTTTTCCCGTCTGGGTATTGCCCACATCCGTATAATGTTCAAAACGACCAGCAAAATCCAGATCCCAGTTTTTCAAAGGATGGAAATCACCATCAATATAGGCCGCAAAAATATCACGGTGCCAGTTCCCAGCACTCTGCGGGCCAAGACCGGCATACCCCTGCGTGCCGCCTAACTCATAGGAATTCGGGTTGCCCGCTATAATTTGATAGGTTTCAAGCCGGTGCTCTCCACCTATGGCCAGTGTCATCGGTACAGTGTGGGCAATATTAAAGCGATGACGGAAATCCAGATTATTGGTCCACTGGGCCATCCGGTAAGTTTCAGCCCGGGTAGACGTTGGTGACCAACCACAACCGTCAGTGGAATAATATGCGCTGGAAGGATTAGTAGAACATGTTGAGGCAAGCATCCCTGTATTGACGGTATTCTTGTTGCCAATTTTGGTTCCGTCAGCACCATAGGTTGAACTTGCGTCCCAATCCCAGTCTCCAAAAAGCCTGTTCCCTTTCAGGCCCATTGTGACGGCGTAATCGTTTTCTTCGTTAGTTTCTAAAGGAGAATAACCCCAGGGATAAATACTCGGCGCACTGCTGGGAATGCGATAGTTTTCGTAAGCCTCGCCATGCCGATGCATGTATGTCAGGTTACCGTAAAACTGAAGACGATCATCCACAATATCCTTGCCCCAATCCATCCCGAAATTTTCCCGGGTTTCTTCAGGCCGGCCAAGAATTTTGTTTGAATCAAGAGGAACTTTTACAGATCCGGTATAGTAACCGTTTGTAGAAGCACCTTCCGGCCAATATCCCAGAAGGCGGTGGTCCTTGGCACCTACAGTCATATGATCAGTATGATACATTTGCCCGCTGAGATGGAGAAAACCATTATTGCCCCATTTCAGACCGCCATCGGCATTTAATTGGTACTGCCACCCATCCCCATTATACGCATTAGCGCCCGTTTGCGCGCTCATACTTACGCCATGATCTCTTTTTTTGGTGATAATATTGACCACCCCGGCAATGGCGTCAGAGCCGTACATCGCGGCGGCTCCATCTTCCAGCACTTCAATATGATCAATCATATTGGCCGGGATACTATTAATATCGGCACCTGTAGAACCAAACTGCGGGCCAGAATCCGCAACAATATTTGCAGTATTATGCCGCCGTTTACCATCAACCAGAACAAGAACTTCATTCGGCCCCAACCCACGCATCTGAATGGAGGAGGTCAAGGCGGCGGAATCAGCTCCCATTGCAACAACGTTAATGGATGCATAAGTGCGCGTAAGCGCATCTGCGAGGTTCATTTGCCCTGATCGCGCCAAAGTAGCGGCAGAAACAACCGTAACGGGAGATGTGCTTTGACGCGCCTTGCGATTGGTCGAATGTGTTCCGGTTGTTACGTTAATTGTTTCCGCTTCTCCCGCCATTATGGGACCCGTATCTTTATGGCGTACGGGCGCAACACGAGATGAAGAGGATTTTGCAGAACTTACTTTATTTTTTTGAGAATATTCCTGAGAAGCAGGACGTTTTTGCGTAGAAGTCTTATATTTTTCAGATGTTGCGGCCATTGCGGTAACATAAGGCGTTACGACACACAGCGTCGTCGTCATCAAGAAAATTTTGTTTCTTATCATCATGCCTCACCCGATACTTTCTGAAAAAGTACTTTAGGACACCACGACCCAAGTCATTTCCGCAGTATGATCAGGCGCTCAGGAAACTGCCATCAATATGAATCGATTCCGGAATGTTTTGGTGGGATAGTTGCTGTATTGCAACATTCTGTACGCATCCAGCCGATGACGCCCTTCAAGAGTAAGAGCCACCGTCACCCTCCTCTCCATGTAACCAATGAAGATGGGAGCTCAGTGCGAACACCTTATGACCAGCGGTATTATATACCCCCATTTTATGTCGCCACTCGACCTCAGCCATACCCGAACCGTACACCAGTCTGAACGTTTCTGGTTTATGCTTTGTCTCTGCCCCTTTTCCCCGGAAGGACCACCATGACCAGCACCGCCCCAAACCCCGGCCCGCTTTCAGCCGAAGAGCTGGATCTGTTCAATAAATGGTGGCACGCCGCCAATTACCTTTCCATTGGCCAGATTTATCTGTTGCGTAATGCGCTACTGCGGGAACCGCTCAAGCTGGAGCACATCAAAAAGCGCCTTCTGGGCCATTGGGGCACCACGCCGGGACTGAATTTTATCTGGCTGCACCTCAACCGTATTATTCGGGCACAGGGGCGAGATATTCTGTTTGTCGCCGGTCCCGGCCACGGGGCACCGGGGCTGATTGCCTCCACATGGATGGAAGGCACCTACACGGAATACTTCCCGGATGTGACGCAGGATGAAGAAGGCATGACGCGCCTCTTCCGCCAGTTCTCCTTCCCCGGTGGCATCCCCAGCCATGCGGCTGCCACCACACCGGGCTCCATTCATGAAGGGGGTGAACTGGGCTATTCCCTCTCGCATGCCTTTGGTGCGGTGTTTGACCACCCGGACCTTGTCGTGGCCTGCGTGGTGGGCGATGGCGAGGCAGAAACCGGGCCACTCGCCACCTCATGGCATTCCAATAAGTTTCTCGACCCCAAAACAGACGGGGCCGTGCTCCCCATCCTGCATCTGAATGGCTACAAGATTGCCAACCCCACCATTCTGGCACGCATCCCCAAGCATGAGCTACGTGATTTCCTGAAAGGCTGTGGCTACGAGCCTATTTTTGTGGAGGGGCATGATCCGGCCCCCATGCATCAGGCTATGGCAAAAGCCATGGATGAGGCCTTTGCCCGCATTACTGACATTCAGACTGCTGCCCGTAACGGCAAGGGTGACACCCCGCGCCCCACCTGGCCCATGATTGTCCTGCGCAGCCCCAAAGGCTGGACCGGCCCCAAAACGGTGGATGGTCTGCGCACGGAAGGATTCTGGCGGGCGCATCAGGTGCCGGTCGATCATATGGAAAAACCCGGCCACCTCGCTATTCTTGAAGAATGGATGAAGTCCTACAGGCCGGAAGAGCTTTTTGATGAAAATGGCAGTCTGAAAGCCGAGATTGCTGCCCTTACCCCGCCTTCTGACAAACGCATGAGCGCCAGTCCTTACGCCAATGGCGGCGCGCTGCTCCGCCCCCTCCGCCTGCCGGACTTCCGCACCCATGCTGTTGCCATAACAGCCCCCGGCAAGACCGTGGCGGAATCCACCCGTGTTCTGGGTGAGTGGCTGAAAGATGTTATGGCGGCCAATCTGGACAAACGGAATTTCCGTGTGCTGGCCCCGGATGAAAACAATTCCAACCGCCTGAATGCCGTTCTGGATGTTACCAACCGCGCCTGGAACGCGGAGACAGAACCGTATGATGATCATCTGGCTAAAGACGGCCATGTCATGGAAATCCTTAGCGAACACACCTGTCAGGGCTGGCTGGAAGGTTATCTGCTGACAGGCCGCCACGGCTTTCTGTCCTGCTATGAGGCCTTCATCCATATTATTGATTCCATGGTGAACCAGCACGCCAAGTGGCTGAAAACCTCGCGGGAAACCGACTGGCGGCGGCCCATTGCGTCCCTGAACTATCTGCTCACGTCCCATGTCTGGCGGCAGGACCATAACGGGTTCAGCCATCAGGACCCCGGCTTCCTGAACCATATGGTCAACAAAAAAGCAGAGACCGTGCGCATCTACCTGCCGCCGGATGCCAATACGCTGCTTTGCGTGGCCGACCACTGCCTGCGCAGCCGGGACCGCATCAATGTGATTGTCGCGGGCAAGCAGCCGGAATTGCAGTGGCTCAGCATGGATGACGCCATCACCCACTGCCAGCAGGGCATTGGCATGTGGGAATGGGCCAGTAATGACAAAGGGAGCGAGCCGGACGTCGTTATCGCCAGCGCAGGCGATGTGCCGACGCTGGAAGCCCTCGCCGCTGTCAGCCTGCTAAATGAATACCTGCCTGATGTAAAAATCCGTTTTGTAAACGTGGTGGATCTGATGACGCTGCAAACACCGGAGCAGCACCCGCACGGCCTGCCGGATGAGACGTTCGATGCGCTCTTCACACCAGATAAGCCGGTAATTTTTGCTTTCCATGGTTACCCGGCACTGGTGCATCAGCTCATCTACAAACGGAAAAACGCCCCCAATTTCCACGTGCATGGTTTCCGGGAGGAAGGCACCACCACAACCCCGTTTGATATGACCGTGCGCAACCATCTGGACCGTTTCCATTTGGTGGCCAACGTCATCCGGCGGGTACCCCGGCTGGCCAGTCAGGCGGCCTATACGCATCAGGCCGTGCGCGACAAACTGGCAGAACACGAACGGTATGTGTGTGAGTATGGGGAGGACATGCCCGAAATCCGGAACTGGACCTGGCCTCAGTAAATATCCCTGCGCACTATTTTGCACGATTTGGCGCATCTGAGATGTTGTCATGCCGTAACAGATGTCTTAGCATTACGATACACAAACGATCTGATTCCGTCATGATCGGTTGTGAGGAAATGCCGGTCATTCCATGCGGCCTGACTATTCTTGACATCATCTCGGGATTACCTGATGCCACACGCCCATCCGCCCACCGCACCGACGCGCCGGCAGCTTCTGACCCGCATCGGCACTCTGGCTGGCAGCGCCGCGCTGTATCAGGCCATGACAACTCTGGGCCACGCTATGGGCACAGATTTCCGTGGGCCACCCCAGCTCTCCGGTGCCAAACCCGGCACCCGCGTGCTGGTGCTGGGTGCTGGTCTGGCCGGGATGCTCTCGGCTTATGAACTGCGGAAAGCCGGCTACAAGGTCCAGATTCTGGAATTCCAGAGCCGCAGCGGCGGACGCAATATCAGCCTGCGGGGCGGTGACACCGTAAAGGAACTGGGCGGTGCGACCCAGAAAGTTGGTTTTGCGGCCGGCAACTATATCAACCCCGGCCCGTGGCGTATCCCGTACCATCATCAGGGACTACTGCATTATTGCCGTGAATTTGGCGTACAGCTCGAACCCTTTATTGAGCTGAACCATAACAGCTGGCTGCACTCCACAGGAGCCTTTGGCGGCAAGGCCGTACGCTATCGGGAACTGGCCTCTGACTTCAACGGCTTTACAGCAGAACTGCTGGCCAAAGCCATTGACCAGCACAAGCTGGATGAGCTGGTCCCGGAAGAGGAACGCGCTCATCTCCGTGAGGCCATGCACTCCTGGGGCGCCCTGAACAAGGATATGGCCTACACCAAAGGCAACACCAGCTCTTTGCGCCGGGGTTTTGAAAAACCGCAGGGCGGCGGGATTGATGGCGCGCCCGTCCCCTCCGATCTGTTCGCCCGTAAGGATGTCATGCAGTCGGGCCTGTGGAACTGGATGGCCTTTCACGAACGGCTGGACATGCAGACCACGATGTTCCAGCCCGTTGGCGGGATGGATCAGATCGGCAAGGGCTTCACCCGTCAGGTGAAAGACCTCATCACACTGAACTGCAAGGTCTCCTCCATCCATCAGGATGACCGCGGCGTGACTGTCACCTACACAGACACAGCCCATGGCGATGCCGTGCGGCAGGCACAGGCAGACTATTGTGTCTGCACCATTCCGCTCTCCGTGCTGTCGCAGCTGGATGTGCAGGTCACAGCCGGGATGAAGGCCGCTATTGCCGCCGTGCCTTATGCCTCATCCGTCAAAATGGGGATGGAGTTCAAGCGCCGCTTCTGGGAGGAAGATGACCAGATTTACGGCGGCATCAGCTTTACCGACCAGCAGATCAGTCAGATTTCCTACCCCAGCAACGGCATTTTCTCAAAAGGGCCTGCGGTCTTGCTGGGCGGCTACATGTTCGGTCCCGCCGCTTATGACTTTGCGGGGATGACACCGGAAGAGCGTATTCAACGAGCTCTGGATCAGGGCATGGCCATTCATCCTCAATACCGCAAAGAGTTTTCAAACGGCGTTAGTTTTGCATGGAGCCGTGTGCCGTGGACACTCGGTTGCTGCTCCATGTGGACGGAAGAAGCCCGGAAAACCCATTACAAAACGCTGTGTGCCGTGGACAACCGCCTCGTTCTGGCCGGAGAACACGCCTCTTACGTCGGCTGCTGGCAGGAGGGGGCCATTCTCTCAGCACTTGATGCCGTGACCCGTCTGCACAAACGCGCGCTGGGAGCAGCATGATGCAGAAACTTCTTCTTGTGACATCTCTTTTTATCACCGCTGGCCTTGTCACCCCCGGCCTTGCCCCGAGCGCTGCCCATGCGGACAGCGCCAGTGCTGTGGCCGGTAAAATGCAGGTCCTCCCCGATGGTGAAGCCATTTATCGTCACGTCTGCCAGAGCTGCCACATGCCAGACGGCAAAGGCGCTGTGGGAGCCGGGGCGCAGTTCCCCGCTCTGGCCGGCAACCCCAAACTGAAAAGTGCGGAGTATCCGGCCTATGTGGTGCTGAACGGCTTTGGCGGCATGCCCTGGTTTGCCGGACTACTGAATGACCAGCAGGTCGCTAATGTCGTCAATTACGTTCGCACACATTTCGGGAACCATTATACTGATGCCCTGAAACCGGAAGACGTTTCTGAAATGCGTCCCCACCTGTCAGTAGAGGAAGAATAACGTGCGCCTTTTTAAAAGCCTGATCCCCGCCGCAGCCCTGACGGCTCTGGCTGCTTTCCCTGCTCTGGCGCATGCTGAAGGCGGCGTGATCCGTCATGGCGATGGCAAGTTCCCCATCTCCACCGCTGTGGAAGTCCCCGCCGGGGCCACCACCATTTATCTGAGCGGCATGGGCGCTCCGGTGCAGGACAAAACTGCACCACCCAAAAGCCTTGAAGCCTATGGCGACACTCGCACCCAGACCCTCGCCTCGCTCCAGCGCATTGAAGGCGAACTGAAAAAGCTGAACCTGACCATGGGTGATGTTGTGCAGATGCACATCTATATGGTGGCGGACCCGCGCACAAAGCAGCTGGATTTTGATGGCATGATGAAAGCCTACACCCAGTATTTCGGTACGGAAAAGCAGCCCAACCTGCCGGTGCGTTCTGCCTTTGCCGTGACACAGCTCGCCAACCCCGGCTGGCTGATTGAAATTGAGGTCACGGCTGTTCGGACGCCTAAAAAATAAGGCTTATTGCCGGGCAACGAATTCCCCAGTCCATCGCTTTTCCAGCAAAAAGACAAGCGGTGGATCCGGGGAAACAGCATCCCGCCTCACACATTTGTAAGTCTTATCGTACACGGCCATCTAAAGGCGCACGGGATCTTGTTATAACAAGATTCGCTACTACGCGCTTTTACGAGGCCTGACGATATGACTGAGCATTTAACAAAACGCTGGCAGACTCTTCCTGCCACTCCCGCCCCTCTGGCGTCCTTCAAAGGACAGCACGCCCCCATTAACGGATGCTCGCTCTATTATGCGGAAGGGGGCACGGGGGATGATGTCATCATCATGCTGCATGGCGGCATGGCGAACTCGGATTATTGGGGCACACAGGCCGCCTGCCTTGCCAAAACGCACCGTGTCATCGTCGTCGACAGTCGCGGACATGGCCGCAGCACGTTAGGGGATAAGCCCCTCAGCTACGCCCAGATGGCGGACGATATCATTCACTTGATGAACCATCTGGAAATCCCAAACGCCAGTCTTGTTGGCTGGAGTGATGGGGGTGTGCAGAGCATTATTCTGGCGTCTGAACACCCGGACCGCATCAAACGCATCTTTGCTTATGGGCCACATATGTCCGCCTCGGGCCTCAATCTGGCCTGTAGCGGGGAC
This sequence comes from Acetobacter malorum, assembly GCF_002153605.1. Classification (GTDB taxonomy): domain Bacteria; phylum Pseudomonadota; class Alphaproteobacteria; order Acetobacterales; family Acetobacteraceae; genus Acetobacter; species Acetobacter malorum_A. The sequence goes on from NZ_JOPG01000002.1 coordinate 37,362, forward strand.
AAGGTGGTCAACGCTTTTGTAAAGCGGGCGACAGAAGACTACCGCCGCCTTTCCCCTACCCCTGACGAATTTGAGACCTTTTCAAAAACGGTCTGGGGGCTGTGGAAATGGGAACATGATGCCGAATTTACGGAAGACCGCCTGAACGCCATCCGCTGTCCGGCATGGATAGTGGACGGGGACCGCGACGAGATGATTCATCGCCCGCATCTGGAATATCTGGTGGCGCATATTCCGGGCAGTTCTTACATGATCCTGCCCGATACCAGCCACTTTGCCTTCCTGCAGGCACCGCTTCTGTTTAATGAGGCTCTGGCCGATTTCCTGTCCGTCAAAGCCTGACGTCAGGATGAGAACGGTTCAGCTCTGATTATGGGCTGAACCTCTTTTTATTTGCCGTCCGTTCTCTCAAGTTCGCCATCGGCATCATCCGGCAGAAAGAAATCTTCCGGGTCTTCCGGCACGGGGAGAGACAGCAGGAAAAACCCTGCCGCCACCGTGATCGCCCCCGTCGCAACGGGCAACCAGCGCAGGGCGGTCACCATCGCAGAATCCTGCGTGCTTCCATTGACGACAAGCGCCCAGCCACTCACGCAGAGCAGCGCAAAACCACCCACAAAACAGGCCACAATCCAGAGCAGCCGACGCACATAAGGAGACGAAGACTTGCTCATGATGTGACCTTTCAGATCATTGCTTGAAGGCCCGCGCTAGCACGTTTTGTGTTTCGAGGGAAACTGGCAGGGTCGAATTGGTCAGCGCCACACCTTTCCAGCCTGCGCCCAATGCCGTGTAAAGGTTCACAGCATCACGCAGACGTTCCAGACGGGCCAGTGCTTCCATGTTCTGCGCATTCAGGGTGGTGCGCTCAGTTGTCAGAACTTCAAGGAAGCCGACCAGACCCGCACCATACAGACGCCGCGCCCGCTCACTGGCTGTGGCGCTATCTTCTGCGGCTTTATGCAGCTGCTCGGCATATTCAATATCATCGTGCCAGGCCGCCATGGCGTCTTCAACTTCCTTGAAGCCGTTCAGCACGGACTGCCGATAGGTCAGACGCGCTGCTTCTGCAGAGGCCTGAGCCGCCCGCACTTCAGACGTCATCTTGCCACCATGCATCAGCGGCAGGCTGGCCATCATCAGGAACTGCCAGCTCATGGCATTCACCTGGAACAGCTGATACATGGCCGATGCATTCGGGTTGAAGGTCAGCGGAATGACAAAGTGCGGGTAGAGGTTAGCCACAGCCACGCCAATCTGCGCCGTCGCCAGCGCATACTGCCGTTCCGCCATACGAATATCCGGGCGGTTGGCAATCACGACAGACGGCAGGGTGGCAGGAAATTCTGGCACAGTCGGCAGAGGCCGCGGCACCTTCAGCTCGTCTTCCAGAGAACCCGGCATCTGTCCCAGCAGTACTGCAATAGCATGCGTTACCTGAGAGACACGGGTTTTCAGCGGTTCACGCGCTGCAATCTGCGTATCAAGCTCAGCCTGAGCCTGCGCAATTTGCAGGGTGTTCCCCACACCTTCCAGATACAGTTTGTTGGTCAGATCCACCGCGTTCTTGGCAACACGGATATTGTCCGTCGCAATTTTGATCTGCAACTGCGTGACCCGAAGCAGCATATAGTCTGACGCCAGTTCGGACAGCATGGTCATCAGCAGTGCGCGGCGGCCTTCAATTGAGGCCTCCACAGCGCGCTCATGCGCTTCCACATCACGGCGGATACGCCCGAATACGTCCACTTCCCACGTCGCCATTGCGCCATAGGTCAGCATGGAAGCTTCCGGCCGGTTCTGCGGGTTCCCGGGGCGGATAGGCCAGTTATCAATGTTCAGGGAATAGCGAACATCCCCGCCCCCGATATTGGCATCCATTTGCGGATACCACTGCGAGGCTGACCGGTCACGAATAGCACGTTCGGCCAGAATCCGCTGCCCGGCGATCTGGAGATCATAGTTCCCCTTAATCGCCTGCTCGACCAGACTGGTCAGCACCGGGTCCTTAAACGCCGCCCACCACTCGGTCATTTCCTTATTGGTGCGGTCAATTTCTTCCTGGGTAGCAGGGTGCTCTTCCGCTGCTTCCTTGAACTGGGCCGGCACCTTCATGTGCTCTGCCTGATAGTTCGGCCCGACTGTGCAGGCCGAAAGCATCAGGGAGGACGCCATGAACAGGCCGAGGCGACGATGAACCTTCATCTTATGTTCCATGCCGCTCTCAGAGGTGATCTTGCAGCCAGGTGGTCATCTTGCCCCGTCGGCCACGCGGTTCCGGCCCGACGCTGACAGTCGCAGTCATGCCCGCGGCCAGGGTTACGCTGTCCGGCACATGGTCAAGATGGATACGCACCGGAATACGCTGGGCCAGACGCACCCAGGTAAAGATCGGGTTCACATCCTGCAGGCCCAGCTTGTCCGGCGTGCCGTTGGTATCGTTAATACCGCGGGCAATGCTCACCACATGGCCAGTCAAAATTGGCTTGTAGCCCATAAGTTTGACGCGGGCTTCATCACCCACATGGACGCCCCACATCTTGGTTTCTTCAAAATAGCCGTAAACCCAGTAGGAATCGGCATCAATCACGGCCAGACGCGCCTGCCCGGAGGAGGCATAATCCCCCACCCGCAGATTAAGGTTAGTCACGTACCCATTAACCGGCGAATACAGCACGGAACGCTGAAGGTTCAGCTTGGCCACGTCCAGCGCGGCGCGAGCAGCATCCACGGCGGCAATCTGGGTTGCCACATTGGAGTTGAAGACTTCCTGTTCTTCCGCCGAGACAATGCCACCCAGCCCCATACGGCGGCGGGCATCATTGCGCTTGAGCTTCAAATCTTCCAGCGCGCCGTCCAGCCGGGCCTGTGCCTCACGGATCGCCAGACGGAAACGCACGGGGTCCAGCACAAACAGCGGGTCTCCCTTATGCACAAACTGGTTATCCACCACGGGGATCTGCACCACCGTGCCCGAGACTTCAGGAGCGACGTCCACAACATACACGCGCACGCGGCCATCACGGGTCCATGGGGCGATCATGTAGACGTTCCAGAGGGTCACCCCCAGCACAATGGCCAGAGAGACAACCGCCAGGGTCAGAATAACTCGTATCAGGGTGCGCAGAAGGGGCATTGCGGAGACTCAAAAGCCTTTTCAGGGATCAGACGTACAAAATGAGCAGGCAGAGGATACAAACGTAGAGCGAAACTTCGAACAGAGCGATGTGCCAGAACCAGCCAAGCAGGCCGCTCCACCACAACACAAAACGAACACACATGGTAAGGGGCAGCGCCGCCAGTGCGTAAACGACGATTGGCGCCATGAAGACACCAAAGAGATTGAATTCCGTCAGCATGACGCCATTCTCGTAGCAACTCTCATCGTGCGTGTGCCCGCTCTGATCCGGCCAGATCTTTCTGTCCGGACGCGGCCTGTTCGACCCGGTCAAGAATCCCGCAGCACTGCTCCAGTTCCTGCGGGGTTACATGTTCGGTCAGGCGCGTTGCCACATCGTCTGCCGCATGGCTGACAAGTGCAGCGATTTTCCGGCCTTCTTCCGTAATGCTGACAAGCTTGGAACGGCGGTCTTCCTCATCAATTTCCCGGACAATAAAGCCGCGCTTTTCCAGCACATCCAGCAGCCGCACGAGAGACGGCGCCTCCAGGGAAAGAGAACGGGCAAGATCTGTCTGTCTGACAGGCTGCTCAGAAAAATTGAGATAATAGATGGGCCGCCAGGTTGCGTCCGTCAGGCTGAACCGGCGCAGATCCGCATCAATCTCGCGCCGCCAGATGGCCGCAAGGCGCGCCAGCCGGTGCCCGAAGGACCGGCGGGTTTCGATGCTTTTATCAGGATAACGCGGAGGTTCCATTATGTGCCCATACTAGCAAGCATACAAACTGTTCGCACGCTCACAAAATCGTAGGGCAATCATTCCCAGAAAAAATCCGCCCCTGCCAATGCAAAATTGGAATGGAACCTATGGGCAAAGGCGGATGGAAAGAAATTAGTTCTTCTTGCGGCGCACCACGTCCCACACCTTGCGGGTGCCGCTGCGGCCAAGAGAACCTGCCACCGTGGCCGTGACTGCGGCCAGAGTGACGGATTCTCTCATCTGTGTCGCACAGCGGTTACGGGCAATGCGAGCTTCCACTTCAGCTGTCGTCAGGTAGGAACGGCGGCCAAACAGAACGCAGATCAGGGCAAAAATCACATCCAGCGCAAAGACGCCGAACGCTGCCGTCACCGGACCCCAGTGGAAGGTAAACAGGAACAGGGCCCACAGGAGTCCATGGCCGGATATCAGGGCAAAGAACCCGAATACCGCGGCGGCAACAAGAAATGCTGCCTGTTTTCCTAACCGGACCGCCATCTGCTGCATGAGATGGGACTGTGCATGCAGGGCGGACCTGCCAAGTTCAAAAATACGCATGGACTCAGGGACTACCTTCGTTCAGATCACGTGAGGCTTCAGCGTGACATCCGACCGAGGATAAAGCCCACAACGCCGGAAATGGCGATGGACACCCATGACGACTGCGCACGCGTCTGCTTGGAAATATCGCTGCGCGCATGATTGGCCAGTTCACGCGCATTGGCAACTGCTTCTTCAGTCAAATCACTGGCTTTGCCGCCAGCATTCGTCAGCGCGGGCACCACATGCTTGGTGATCAGCCGTTCCAGATGCGCCTTTACGGCTTCAATTTCATCACGGGCTGTCTCAGCAGCAGACTCACCAGCAGCCTTTACATCCTTGAGTTTATCAGAAGACATGGAACACCCTATTCGCGTTAGATTTATTGACAACACCCTTTTAACTGATCGCTAAGGATAAGGTTGCATGCATACGGCGCATAGCTCGCCCCCGCCGCTAGCCCTTCACAATCTCGCTTTCCTCCCTCCGCTCCCCGGCCTCAGCCTGAGCGTGGAGAAAGGCCAGTGCGTGGCCCTGCTGGGAATCGGCATCGAGCATGATGACCTGTCCCGCCTGACGGACGTTCTGGCCGGACATGCCCCCAGCTATGGCGGGCAGATCCTGGTGGGCGGAGAGGATGTCACCCACCGCCCGACAGGCCAGCGCGGTCTGGCCACCATCGGGGCGCATGCGCCGCTTTTCCCGCACCTGACGCTGGCGGACAACATTCTGTTCCCGCTCAGGGCCTCCGGGCAGGTCTCCGCGGCGGAAAGCGAACGCCGCACAACGGAAACACTCTCCCTCGTCGGGCTGGATGGACGCCGCGCGCTTAAACCCGCCAGCCTGACACCAGAACAAAACCTGCGAGGCCAGCTGGCCCGCGCCCTCGTCATGCGGCCTGAAGTTCTTGTCCTTAATCGCCCCTTCAGCACTCTGGACCATACCGCCACAAGACGCATGATGGCTTTGCTGGAAAAGCTGCAACGCGCCATTGGCCTCAGCTCCCTGCTGCTCACGCGGGACCGCACGGAAGCCCTGATGGCTGGGGACACCATCGGCATTCTGGAAAACGGTATCCTGCTCCAGCTTGCCACACCGCCTGAGCTGCTCACACGCCCTGCGCATGAACAGGTCGCTATTGCGTTTGGTGAAGCCAATATCCTGACCGGCAAAGTGCTTTATGCCGAAGACGATATGGCCGAACTCCGCCTCCCCACCGGAGAGACCGTGGAGGCCATGGCCGCACCGGGGCTGGAGGAGCAGGACCTCGCCAATATCTGCATCGCGCCAGATCGGCTCTCCGTCATGTTCCCCCGCCAGATCAGCGCGACGCCTGAAGAAAATGATATGTTGCTCTGCACGCTGGTCTCCGCCAGGCATGTGGGCACGGCCATTCACATGCGCTTTCGCATGCAGGACGGCGGGGAAATTATTGCCCACCGTCCCCCTGTTCATACCATGCGGGACCTGGAACCGGGGCGCGTCGCACTGCTTGCCTGGCAAACAGCAAACGCCACTGCCTTTCCGATGGACCAGAAATCAGGCTAGAATTGCATCTGACCTAAGCAGCAACCGCGTGAGGCTACCCCTGTCCCTTCTTTCGTTTCGCAACGCATCCTTCGAAAGGCCCCGTCGCCCCAAGGCGCAACGCCTCTCTCCCCTGCCAGCGTTGCTTTGGCATGGGCTGACGGCGCTCGTTCTGGGGAGCATGGTGCTGCCTGCTTTTTCGCAGGCTGATGCGCGCTCGATACGCCGGATTCATCGGACCGTGGTGCAACCGGTACGAATTTTGACTTTCGGGGGGGCCATTACAGCCACTCAGCAGAAAGTGCTGTTCTCGCCTTATGCGCAGCTTATCAAGCATCCGCTGGCTCCCACCCCGTGGGATGGGGGGATCGAGTCTCTTCGTAAGCAGGAAGCCCAGTCTCCACACCGCTGGGCCGCCGTGATGATGGAAACCAGCTCTCTGCAAATCAGTTGCTCGCTGGGCCTGCTGGTGCGAGACCCAGCGGACCCCTCCCCTAACGGCTGCGGTCAGTCTTCCGCTTCGATCGACTTTGCCATGGCGTGGGACCGCTCCCGCTTTGATACCCCGCCCGACTGGTCCGACTTCTGGGACGTCGCCCGCCATCCCGGTCGCCGCAGCCTGCGCCGCGACCCCCGCACCACGCTGGAAATTGCCCTGCTGGCCGATGGCGTCTCGCCTGACGCCCTCTACCGTGTCCTGAACACGCAGGACGGCGTGGAACGGGCTTTCCGCAAGCTCGACCAGTTACGCCCTTATATTGTCTGGTGGTCCACGCCGGAGGAAGCTGCGCGCATCCTTAAAAGTGGGGGCGCGCTGATGGGCAGCGTGCCAACCGGAGAAATTCTCAGCGCCGCACAGGCTGACCGGGATCGTTTTGGCCTCTACTGGCCCCAGCGCCTGCAGGTCAATTACGCCTGGGGCGTACCAAAAACATCTGCCGAAGAAAATACGGCGCTGGCTCTGACAGCATGGCTGGAACACCCCACCCAGAAGCAGGCCTTTGCCAATGCGTGGCCGTCTCTGCCGTCTCTAGCGGAAATCAATGCCGGCTCTCCGGACAGCCGCCATATCCTGCCCCCCATCGCAGTGAATGACGCGTTCTGGAGTTCGCATCTCTCTACCTTGTCTGCACGTTTTGAGCGCTGGGCCGAAGACCGGTGAGCCTTCCTACTACGTCCAGCTTTGTGCCTTTTCTCATCACCCACACGCTGTCCTCGGCCGTAACGGGCATCTGTCTGGCGGCCCTTGTGCTCAGCGCAGCACTGTCTACCCGGCAGGGCGGCCGGCTTTACACGCTGCTCCTGCTGGTTCTGCTGCCGGCCACCGCAGCAGCTCTCACGCTGCCGTTGCTACTGCCGCTTGACCGCATGTCTCTGCTCCTGCCCTTTCTGCAGGGCGTTTTGATCGGACCAGCCATTTCTCTTGCGCCGCTCTACCGTCTGAAAGATGCTCCGTCAGCTTGGGGATATACAGCGCAGGAACTGGGAGCAACGACCATGACCCGTGTCCGTCTGCTCTGGCTCCCGCTTCTGGGTCGGCCACTGGCTGGCAGCGTGTGTCTGGCACTTGCACTCAGCCTGCTCGCCGCTCTGGGAATCAGCAAAGCCCCTCTTTCCTGAGGCCTCCTGCCGGTTTATCCTGCGCGGCATGACTTCCCCCTCATCCACCGCTCCGTTCTGGGAAACCACCCCGCTCCAAGAGATGACCACCGCTGAGTGGGAATCCCTGTGTGATGGCTGTGGCCGTTGCTGCCTGCATAAGCTGCGTGACGAAGACACGGACGAAATTCACTATACCTCCGTCGCCTGCCGTCTTCTGGATGTCTCCGACTGTCGCTGCACGGACTACCCGCAGCGCCACAGAAAAGTGCAGGACTGCATCACCCTGACCCCGGCGATGGTGTCCGAGCTGGACTGGCTTCCGCCCGATTGCGCTTATCGTCGCTTATCAGAGGGGCGCTCTCTGCCGGCATGGCACCCGCTTATTACCGGAACCCCGGAAAGCGTGATTGAAGCCGGAGCTTCTGCTGCGGGCCGTTGCATTAGTGAACGACAGGCTGGAGCACTGGAAGACTATCTCGTCGCATGGCCCGGCCAGCCTGCCCGAAAACCTAAACAGCCCAGCGCACACAAGCGGCCTCCTGTCCGCCACATCCGTGCCAAAACGCCCTAAAAAATCAGTTGCACGTTCTGACCGGGGAGCAACCATAGCCCCCCGCACCAATCTTATGAGTTCTACGCCAGATCTGATTGAACTGGCGCATGATTGCCACGTGCCTGTTATCTGGAAACCCTCCAGCCGAGCCCGACGGCTCTCCCTCCGCATTGACCCACGCAGACACGCCGTTGCAGTCACACTCCCGTCCGGGCTTTCCACTGCGCAGGCCGTGCAGTTTCTCAAAATCCAGAAACACTGGATCACAAAACGCCTCACGGCGCTGCAACAGGCACCAGCCTTCCTGCCGGGACGAACCATTCCCGTTGAGGGCAAGCCGCACACCATTGTGCATCGCCCCACAGCGCGTGGTGGCGTCTGGATCGAGGCTGACCAGATTTTTGTGAGCGGTGCAGAAGAATTTATCAGCCGACGTATTACAGATTTTTTGAAAAATCGCGCTCGCCAGATTTTAGGGCAGGAACTCCGCGCACAGGCCCAGACTTCCGGCCTGCACCCCACACGCCTTGATATCCGGGACACATCCAGCCGCTGGGGCAGTTGCTCCTCCTCCGGCCGCATCATGCTGTCCTGGCGTCTGGTGATGGCCCCGGCGCCAGTCAGACATTATCTGATTGCGCATGAACTGGCCCATTTGCGCCACATGAACCACGCTCCGGCATTTTGGACTCTAGTAGACCAGCTGACTCCACACCGACACCATGCCGAAGCATGGCTGAAACAACACGGCTCAGCGCTGTTGGGCGCACACTAAACGCACAGACAGCAGACACAGACACTTGCCGCCACGCCCCAACATGCTAAAACCCGCCATAACACAGTAAAACGCCCTGTAAGGCTGACAAAAACAGCCCACCTTATGCGAACTTGGCGGAATGGTAGACGCAGGAGACTTAAAATCTCCAGCCCGTAAGGGCGTGCGGGTTCGAGTCCCGCAGTTCGCACCACTAACCACTTGAAATGATTGAATAAAGTGTCCCTGTAGCTGGACAAAAGGACCGTGTCCCGTTCACCTTCCCATAATGGGAACCGACATGCTCCGTCTGCTTGGCTCACACTACCACTTTCGCCGCACAATTCCCCACGCGCTTCGCCCCCTGCTGGGCCGCACGGAAATCTCTCTTTCTCTTCAGACCAATAGCAAACGGGTTGCACGCGAACGCGCAGCCGGGCTTTATGCCAGAACCGGACAGTTCTTTAGTAAAGCCAAAGTCATGTACGAAGATGCCTCGCCCGAAGAACTGAGAAAGCTGATTGCCCTCTATGAAGACATCATGCGCGACACAGACCGCATGATTAAAATTGAGGACGAAAGGGTGAAGGCCGAACGAACCTACGAGCAGGCACGGTTCTACTTCGACAAGATACAGAGCCTGAAGCAGCTGCAAGAATTCATTAAGATATCCAATGATGGCATGGACAGGCTAATGGCTGGCTTCAAGAAGCTGCACGCGACTGCCACCAAAGACCAACTTCGCAACGCCACAGAAAAAGCCATGTTGCGGGAACAGATTGCCAACCTGAGCAACATCGTGGTGTCTATCAAAAGTGCCGCTCAGGAAACTCAGGCCGCTTTTACACCTGTGCAGGCAGAAGACGCCCCTGTGAGCACAGCACCCAGAAAGCCCCCTTCAAGCCCCAGGAAAAAAACAGCTCCGACCATTACAGAAATGGCGGACCAGTTCATTTATCGCGATAAAACCCGAAGCCCCGGCATCATTCGTGATACTGGCAAGACCATCGGCCTCTTCGTTGAAGCCTTTGGCGACAAGCCTGTGGACCAGATTACCGGCGGGGTGGCTGGGGAATTTCGGGACATGCTGTTTGCCCTGCCCTCTACGCACGGTAAACATAAGAACTCCCCTGGCATTCATGACGCGATTTTGCGTGCCAGGGAGCAAGGGCTGGAAACACTGAGCGGCAAGACGGTTAAAAACCATTTCTCCCGCCTCTCGGCTCTCTGGGGACATCTTGTCCAGCGCGAAATCGTGGCCCGTAACCCATGGGCAGGGTGGACGTATGATGTCACCCAGAAGATTGACCGTCGCGACTGGACAGACCGCGAACTGGCCCAGCTTTCCACTGCCCGGTGGACAAGCACAACAACCTCTTTACGCAGTTATGTCGGCCTCATTACCATCGCCCTGTATACAGGAATGCGCCTTGGTGAACTCTGTAACCTGCGCACGCAGGACATTGTGACCGTCAACGGTATTCGCTGCTTCCATGTCCGCCCTCACCCTGAGGATAACTGGTCACCGAAAACAGCAGCCGGAACGCGGCTCATTCCTCTTCATAGTCACCTTTTGCAATGGGGTGTGCTCAACCTTGTGCAGGAGGGAGAGCATTACCTCTTTCCAGACCTGAACCCCTCCGCCCGAGGACGCGGTACGGACTTTGCGCAAGCCTTTTCAAAATTCAAAAAACGGCTTGGGCTACCGGAAACTGTGACCTTCCATTCATTCCGACACACAGTGTCGACCAAATTGCGGAATCAGGGCGGGAACATTCGAGAACTCTGGATTGATACCTTGCTGGGTCATGAGGCCAGCCATCGGTCTCAGGGCACTACAACCTACACAAGCAGCATTGCCGTGCAGAACCTGCAACAGGTCGTGGAGGCTCTGGACTACCCGACCTTCCATATCCCCCTGCCTGAATAAGCTTAACACTGACACATGGGGCCAATAGGACGAAAGCAGCTCACCCCCTCAAAATACACCAAAGAGAGTGGTGCCGAAAAAAATTCATTGACAACGACACTTTGTTCACGCACTCATACCGTATGAAAGACAATGGTGTGAAAAAAACAACCCTTTCAACACACGTCACACTCATAGCAGGCCACCCCTTCAGAGGCCGCATTGAAGCCGTTGCAGACGTTGAGACAGTGGTTGTGCAAATGCGTGACACCTCTCCCGAGGGGGTCAACTGGACGTCTTGCGTTCGCACCAACGTGCCGGGGCGACGTGAGCCAGACTGGTTGCAACCGGGGGATATTCTCTTCCCCGCTCGTGGCAATGTGTCACGCGCCGTTTTGATTGATGAGCAGATTGGCCCCCTTAAGGCTGTTGCCGCCCCGCACTTCTTTCTCCTTCGTATAAAAACAGCAAACCTGATCCCTGCATATTTGGCATGGTGGCTTAATCAGGAACCGGCACAGCGCCATCTGGCACAGAATGCCCAGAGTTCCACCCTTGTGCGGAATATTGCCCGCACTGTGCTGGAAACTACGCCACTCGCTGTGCCCTCTCTTACGCAACAGCAAACACTTGCAGAACTGGCGTTGGCTATGCACCGAGAAGAAACCCTTCTGATACAGCTTCGCCAAAGCAATCAACAGATTATGACCGGACTAGCCAGAGACCTTCTGGCACGCTGACTTGAAACAGGACGACAATGATGACTGAGCAGATTTCACAGGACACCATCAACAAGGCGCTGTGGAACGCCTGCGATACCTTTCGTGGCACCGTCAGCCCCGACACCTACCGCGATTACGTGCTGACCATGCTGTTCCTGAAATACATCTCCGATGTGTGGCAGGACCATTATGACAGCTACAAAAAAGAGTATGGTGACAACCCCACCCTGATCGAAGCCATGATGGCGCAGGAACGCTTTATTCTACCCAAGGGCGCGGACTTCTATACGCTCTATAAAGAGCGCAACGCCCCCGGAAACGGTGAGCGGATTGATAAAGCCCTGCACGCCATTGAAGAAGCCAACGGCACCAAACTCAAGGACGCAGGCAAGAGCGTCTTCCAGGACATCAGCTTCAATTCCGACAAGCTGGGCGATGAAAAGCAGAAGAACACCATTCTGCGGCATCTTCTGGAAGATTTTCACAAGCCGGACCTGAACCTGCGCCCTTCCCGCGTGGGCAATCTGGATGTGATCGGCAATGGCTACGAATTTCTGATCAAGAACTTTGCCGCCAGTGGGGGGCAGAAAGCGGGCGAGTTCTATACCCCGCCGGAAGTCAGTGAGCTGCTGGCCCGTATTCTGAATCCGCAGCCGGGCGAGAGCATCTGTGACCCGGCCTGTGGCTCGGCATCCCTGCTCATGAAGTGCGGTCGGCAGGTGACGCAGAACCACAAGGGCAGCCGGGATTACGCCCTGTATGGGCAAGAAGCCATTGGCTCCACCTGGTCGTTTGCCAAGATGAACATGTTCCTGCATGGCGAGGACAATCATCGCATTGAATGGGGTGACACCATCCGCAACCCCAAGCTGCTGGATGATAAAAACCACCTGATGCGCTTTGACGTGGTGACGGCCAACCCGCCCTTCAGCCTCGACAAATGGGGGCATGAAGACGCAGCGGACGACGTGCATCACCGCTTCGCCCGTGGCGTGCCGCCCAAGACCAAAGGCGATTACGCCTTTATCCTGCACATGATCAGCACCTTGAAAGACCGCACGGGCCGCATGGGGGTTGTGGTGCCGCATGGCGTGCTGTTCCGGGGCAGTTCGGAAGGCAAAATCCGCCAGAAGCTGATTGACGAAAACTTATTGGATGCCGTGATCGGCCTACCGGAAAAGCTGTTCTTCGGCACAGGAATTCCAGCCGCCATCCTGATCTTCCGCAAGGACCGCAAGACAAAAGACGTTCTCTTCATTGACGCCAGCCGCGAGTTCAGGGCGGGCAAGAACCAGAACGTGCTGACCGAAGAGAACATCACCAAGATTGTGGACACTTACCGTGCCCGCAAGGATGTGGACAAATACGCCCATCTCGCCATGCCGGACGAGATCAGGGAGAATGACTACAACCTGAACATTCCGCGTTATGTCGATACGTTTGAGGAAGAAGAGGAAATCGACCTGAACGCCGTGCGGGCCGAACGGGCGGAGATCAAGGCGGAACTGGCCAAGCTGGAAGCCCAGATGGATGTTTATCTGAAGGAGCTGGGTTATGCTTCCTGAAGGGTGGAGAAAAACAAAACTTCCTGAAATTGCATGGTACCAAGAAGGTCCAGGCCTCAGAAAATGGCAGTTCCAAGATCATGGCTGCAAAGTCCTAAATATAACCAATATAGAATACGGAAAAATAAACAAAGAAAAGACAAACAGATACATTTCATGGGAAGAAGTGGATTCTAAATACAAGCATTTTTTGTGTGATGAAAACGATATTGTAATAGCAAGCTCTGGCAACTCTTATTGCAAGCATGGGATTATCAAATCTGAAGACCTTCCTCTTGTGATGAATACAAGTGTCATAAGATTCAAGCCTCATTCTGGGACATCATATGGGTTTTTAAATCAATATCTGAAATCTTCCTTCTTAAAATCACAAATAGACACTCTTATTACTGGAGGAGCTCAACCAAATTTTGGTCCCTCACACCTAGAGCAAATTGTTTTGTTAGTCCCCCCACTATCCGAACAGAAGAAGATCGCGGCGATCCTCTCGACGTGGGATCGTGCGATTGAGGGGACTGAGAAGCTTCTGGCCAACAGCCAGCAGCAGAAAAAAGCCCTCATGCAGCAACTCCTCACAGGTAAAAAACGCCTGCCGGGGTTCTCGGGGGAGTGGAAAATAGGAACGCTATCAGAGATTGCTCATATTGACACAGGATTTGCGTTCAAAAGCTCAGAATTCACTGATAATGCTAACGATATGCCTATAGTCAGAATGAGCGACCTTAAAGAGGGGACACTCCATTTAGAAAACTGCAAAAGACTACATTTAAACAGTCTGTCAGGCTTAGAGAAATTCTCTTTGAAAGAAAAAGATTTTATCTTTGGAATGTCTGGGAGCCTCTCCAATTTTGCTTGGGTAAAGAAAAGTAATTTACCTTGCTACCTCAATCAGCGCGTTGGACGAATTAGATCGAAAAAAACAGGAGATCAGGAATTTATATCTTATTTGTATTTATCAGAAAAAATACAAAAGGAAATTGAAGATAAAGCCGCTGGTGCAGCGCAACTTAATATCAGCCTTAATGATATTAGAAGCATGAAGATTCAAATTCCCCCTCTCTCCGAACAGAAAGCTATCGCTGCCGTCCTGACCACAGCGGACGAAGAAATCACCGCCCTTGAATCCGACCTTTCCCGCCTGCGTCAGGAAAAGAAAGCCCTGATGCAGCAGCTTCTCACGGGCAAGCGCCGCGTGACGGTCGATTAAGTTATTTCAGTCCGCAGGATATTTGAAAACTATGGCTCCCGCCCCGAAATTTCAGGAAGAATACAGCGCCAAACTGCCCGCACTGGCCCTGCTCAGCACCCTCGGCTGGCGGTTTCTGCCCCCATCCGAAGCGCTGGCCCTGCGGGGCGGCAAGCAGAGTGCCGTGGTGCTGGACACACTCCTGCGGGCAGAACTGAAAAAACGCCGTTTTACGTTTGAAGGACAGGAGCACAGTCTGTCCGATCAGGCTATTGAGCGGCTTGTCTCTCACGTTACGCACCCGGACTTCGTCTCCGGCCTGCGTGACGCCAATGAGAAGATGACAACGCATCTGCTGTTCGGCATCGCCATTACCGAGTTCATCAACGGGCGCAAGGCGAACCCGACCATCGCCCTCATCGACTGGCAGAACCCGGAAAACAACAGCTTTACCTTTACCGAAGAATTCAGCGTCCTCCGCACGGATCTGACACAAACGCGCAGGCCGGATATTGTGTGTTTCGTCAACGGCATTCCGCTGGCTGTGATCGAAGCCAAGCGCCCCGATGGCCAGCCGGGCAAAGGCCCGACAGTAGAGGCCGGGATTTCCCAGAGCATCCGCAACCAGAACAAGGATGAAATCCCCCAGCTTTTTGCCTACAGCCAGCTTCTGCTCTCCATCACCGGGCATGACGGGCGCTATGGCACCTGCGGCACGCCCAAAAAATTCTGGGCCAGCTGGAAGGAAGAGGACATTCCCGAAAGCCGGATGGAGGCGCTCAAGAACACGCCGCTTTCTGGTTCCCAGAAAGACGCGTTGTTTGCGGAACGGAAACCGTCTGACCGGGTATGGTTCGAGGACTGGGCCTCCCGCCCGCTGCATGTCACGGATCAGGACCGTCTGCTGATCGGCCTGCTCTCGCCTGAGCGCCTGCTGGACATGGCGCGGTTCTTCACGCTGTTCGACAGGAAGAATGGCAAGATCGTCGCCCGCTATCAGCAGGTCTTTGGGATCAAGCGTCTGTTGGAGCGTATCAAATCCCGCCGCGCCGATGGCGGGCGAGAAGGCGGCGTGGTCTGGCACACCACCGGGTCGGGCAAGTCGTTTACGATGGTGTTTCTCAGTCGGGCGCTCATTCTGGATGAGGATCTCAAACAGTGCCGCATTCTGGTGGTGACAGACCGCAAGGATCTGGAACGCCAGTTGAGCACGACCTTCTCCACCGGCGGCGAACTGGCGGACAAGAAGGACAAGGAAGAGGCGCTGGCCACATCAGGTCGCCGTCTGGCGCAGCAGATCGGGCATGGGCAGGAGCGCATCATCTTCTCGCTCATCAACAAGTTCCACACAGCGACCACTCTGCCCGAATGCCATAACGACAGCGCGGATATCATCGTGCTGGTGGATGAAGGCCATCGCAGTCAGGGCGGTGAGAACCATGCCCGCATGAAGCACGCGCTCCCCAATGCCGCCTTCATTGCCTTTACCGGCACGCCGCTGCTCAAGGGGAGTGAGACGACCAGCCGGTTCGGCAGGATCATCCACTCCTACACCATGCAGCAGGCCGTGGCGGACAAGACGGTTACGCCTCTGCTCTATGAAGAACGTAAGCCCGATCTGGATGTGAATGACCGCGCCATTGACGCCTGGTTCGAGCGCATCACGCAGGGGCTGACCGAAGAACAGGTCACGGACCTCAAGAAGCGCTTTGCCCGCGCCAATCAGGTTTACAAGGCGGACGACCGCATCCGGCTGATCGCCATGGATCTGGCAACACATTTTGACAGCAATATCGACAGCGGCCTCAAAGGCATGCTGGCCTGTGACAGCAAGCTGTCTGCCATCCGCTACAAGCAGTATCTGGATGAGGTCGGTCTGTTCGAGAGTGCCATTGTCATGAGTCCGCCCGATACGCGGGAAGGCCATACAGAAGTGGATGAGCGCAGGCAGCCGGAAATTCAGGACTGGTGGAAGAACAATGTCGGCAGCCAGAGCGAGGAGGATTACACACGCGGCGTCATTGAGCGATTTGAGAAAGACCCGGACCTCAGGCTGATCATCGTGGTCGACAAGCTGCTGACCGGCTTTGATGAACCCAAGAATGCGGTGCTGTATATCGACAAGCCGCTGAAGCAGCACAATCTGTTGCAGGCCATTGCGCGTGTGAACCGCCTGCATGACCAGAAAAAGCACGGGCTACTGATTGATTATCGGGGCATTCTGGCGGAGCTGGACACCACACTGGCCCGCTATGACGAGCTGGCCGCCGAGAATGTCGGCGGATATGACCCAAAAGATATTGCCGGTCTGTATAGCCAGATGAGCACGGAATACCGGGAACTCCCTGCCCTGCACAAAGCGCTTTGGGCCATTTTTGAGGGTGTGAAGAACAGGAGTGACCTCCAGCAGCTTCGCGCCGTGCTCATGCCGCGCATGGTGGAGGAACACGGCCAGATGGTGGACGTGAACCTCAAGCGCCGGGATGATTTCTATGAAGCGCTGACGAAGTTTGCCGCCTGCCTGAAGGTGGCCCTGCAATCCGTGGCCTTCTTTGAAGATACCAGCTTTACGGAAAAAGACCGCGCCACCTACAAGGAGACGCTGAAGCAGATGACCAGCCTGCGCCAGATGGTCATGCAGGATACCGGTGAAACCGTGGACTTTGACCAGTATGCCGAGCAGGTGAAGAAGCTGCTGGACCGGCATGTGGCGGGGGTGAAAGTCCATGACTCCCAGGGGCTCTATGCCGTGGGCAAAATGGGTCAGAAGCCCGAAGACAACCAGCCGGAGACCTGGAGCGAGGAGAAAACCCGCAACGAGACGGACCTGATCCGCACCCGCATTACAAAGGTTATTGACCATGAGATGCAGGATGATCCGTATGCGAAGGAGGCCTTCTCGGCGTTGTTGCGGAAAGTGATTGAGGAAGCCGAGAGCCTGTTCGACCATCCCCTCAAGCAGTTCATGCTGTTTCAGGAGTTTGATGAGCAGGTAGCGAAGCGCAAACTCAACAATATTCCGTCTGTTTTTGACGGCCATCGCCATGCCCAGGCCTATTATGGCGTGTTCCTGAAAACGCTCGCGGCTATCTTCAACCATAAGCAGACGGAAGAGGAGAACCAGCGCTGGGTTGATCTGGCGTTCGAGATCGACAGCATCGTGGACAAGGCTGTACGGGAGAACTCGCTCAGCCGCCCGGATATGGAAAAGGCGGTCAGGAAAGAACTGCTGCCGCTGCTGTTCAGCACGGGCCAGAAAGCAGGCTTTGGCGTGGACAAGGCGCAGGAGATCATTGAGCAGGTCATCCAGATCATGCGGGCTGGTCCTGCTGATACTCTACGGGGCTGAAATGGAAGAAAGCCTTTCTCGCATTCTGACCTATGGGGGTGAGCAGATCCGCGTGAACCTGATCCCCCGCCCCCACCCCAGCACGACATTGCGTATCAAGGTGCATCCTGACCTGACTGTGCAGGTGGTTATTCCCAAGGGCACAACAGAGGCTGATCTGGACAAGGCTCTACACCAGAAAACCCGCTGGATCTGGCAGAAGCTGCGGGACTTCCGGGCGGTGCAGGAACATGCCACGCCTCGCACGTATGTCAGCGGAGAAAGCCACTTCTATCTGGGGCGGCGGCATTTGTTGAAAGTGCACCATCAGCCGGATACGCCTGAGACCGTGCGGATGCTGCGGGGGCGGCTGGAGGTGTCCGTGCAGGAACGTCACGCCCTGCGGATCCAAAAGATGCTGGAACTCTGGTATTTTACGCGGGCGCAGGAGGTGTTTCGCCACCGCTTGTCCGCCCTTCTCCCCACAACACTGTGGGTGACAAAGCCCCCCGCTCTGAAGCTTCAGGTGATGCAGATCCAGTGGGGCAACTGCTCACCGGGTGGGACCATCACGCTGAACCCGCATCTGGTCAAAGCTCCGCGTGACTGCATTGATTATGTCATCCTGCATGAGCTGTGCCACCTGAAGGAGCACAATCATGGCCCGGTATTCTGGGGACTTATGGAACGTGTCATGCCGGACTGGGAACGCCATAAGGCTCGACTGGACGGGATGGCAGAGCTGGTCCTTTCCTGCTGATGTGGCAGCTATGGGGGCGAACGGAATGTCTGATATCGGGAAGCAATAGCCGAAAGCAGTCATTCGCAGCACTCAGGTTCATGGAGCTTACCGATCCATCCCATTCGTTTAGCGTCCAATTGTGAGCTCCCAAGTGCGGACCGGCAGCTTCCATACCCGATCACACAGCAACGACTGCGCGACGGCCAACGTTCGTCGATAGTCTGACTCACAAAAGCCCGAAGCGACCTTCGGTCGGGTTTCCTGTGAATATCGTAAGATTCAACCCCTCGAGTTCGCTGTCCGGTGGATGCTGATTCTCAATGACTATCACTTGGCTGCCATCGCCATGGTGTGCCTTGAGGTAGCTGTAGAACCGCTCCTTCAGATCCGTACCCTGTAGCGCGGTGTCCTCATCGCCTTCAGGCTTGAAGTAGGCTAGAAGCGGGGAGTCCAGCACTAGGAAGCCTGGGTGCGGCAGACCATGTTCCTGACAATATTCAAGCAAGGCGATCGAAACGGCGGCATGCGTTATCGCACGCAAGCCCTTACCGCGACTTCCTCTTGGTTTTCCGTCGATGACAAAATCACTTGCATCTTTGTCGTAATGGACACGGCATTCACCAGGAAAATTCCACGCTTTGAGAATTTGCTCGACCTTCAACGAGAATCGGTGGGCGATAACCTCTGAGAATCCGACTGCGACCTTGTTCTTCTCAGCAGGTTCTGCCGCGACATCATCCAGATGTGCGCGGCGTGCTTCGAGCTTGTCTCGCCGATCAAAAAGAGCCAAAAATCCACGGACGGCTGACCGCGTCTCGATGATGTCGGTGAACTTTGCTCGTGCAGCTTCCACTTCGGGCGCCATAGTCTGCCGGATGTCGCCATCGACGGTAGCGTAGGCTTCTACGACCGTTGCCTGCAAATCTTCGAGGTGATCTTTTTCGGCCCGCAGTTGGGTTACTGTGGAGGCGAGCTCCTCAGAGAGTCGCTCGATTTTTCCAATTTCGGCCGTCGCCGCTTCAACGATTTCCGCGACATTTCCGTCGCAATCAGCGTCGGCATGCTGAGCTTCGGGCCCCGCTCCGCATAGCGGACAGGCCACGCGCTCGACGTAGGCGAATAGTGTGCCGCTCTCTTGGATTGCCTGCAGGCGATCACGGTCGACTGCGTAATGCTCCCGAAGAAGTTCGAAGCGGGCGAGCAACTCACCAATCTCGTCGAGCCGGTCGGTAATTTCACGCGATTGGTTTGCCAGCTCGCGGCGCTGAGACATCCGATCTTCGAGGTTCAGCTGCGCGTCTGCCACGCTGTCCCGATGTTCAGCTGCGGAGGTTTCGAGCCTCTCGAGTTGCGCTTCCAGCTCGGCTTTCTCTTCTCCCATATCGGTAATTTCCGACGCGAGATCCGCGATTAGTTCGTCGAGCAGCATGATCTGTCCTGTCTGGTCTGGCTCGTCAGCCGTGACGGACACAACAGCGGAATCATCGATCCCAGTTAGCAACAGCTTGATGGTGGCGAGTTCGGACGTCTTAAGGGTGTACTGCCCACCCCAGAATGGCGATCCCTTGTGTTGAATTTCACCTTCTTGCACAATTACGAGGCGGGCTAGGTTGCGGAAACTGAGACTGTTGGTCGTGCTCTTCGCGCTGCTCTTCAGGATCCGCTTGCCGAGGAGGCCTATTTTTTCGAGCAGAAATCCTGACACATTATCAATGCGGTCATGTGCATGCGCTTGACGTAGCGTATGTGCGGTATCGCCTTGGCGAAGAATGAAATTCCCGCCCGAGATCGCGCGCTCGAAAGTCCATGATTCGGATTCGGGACCGGACAGACCCAGATATAAAGCACTGTAGCCCTCCCTTTCCGGGATCTCCTTCAGATCGGAGCCGCCGAGCATGAAGTCGATCGCCTCAGCAAGAAAGGATTTGCCGGTGTCCGATGCACCACAGATAACGTTGACGCCACCAGAAAAGCTAATCTCAGCACGCTTAGAGGGGCCTGAAAAACCCAGTTTGTCCAGACGGAGATAGCCACTCATACGCGAGGCCCTCGAAGCTGACCTGGCTGGAACTGGCTAGTCCATTTCTCAAAGAAACGCTGAGTAATCGTGCGGATCGCATCGGTGGTCATATGGCCAAATGCTTGAATAACCCAGGCCGCTCGCGCCCTCAACTCAACCGAGTATGGTGCACTCAATGCTGCCATGTAAGGTGCCGCAGCCTCGCCTGCACGGTAAAGTATCCCATCTGGGCGCGCTACCCGCTCGACCAACCCCCGGCTCGCCATCAGAAGCAATCCCTTTTCAATGATTTCCCTACGAACCAGAAGTTCGCCAGCGCGCATCGGCAATGGCACGTGCAGGCTGTCTGGACCTCCAGCGTCGCTGGAATGCACAACAAGGTAATCAAGCTCGACAAGCCGCTGCAAATCGCAGCCATTCGGGTGGGCAGCCTCCAAGATCGCAAGGGCGCGCACGCCCGTTTCCAAAGGGCTGTTAAACGGGCTCAGCCGCTTACTCATCAGTCGGTATCCAATAAAGCCGGTCTTCATTCGCAAGCTGGTGGCAAATGCCTTGCCGGTCCTGAACGCGTGTGGCGGGGGCTAATGGATTGGACGTTAAAACAACCTGCGCCGCTTGCGACACGGTCGCCTTCATACGCTCGAACCCTGTTAGATGCGAACCCTCGCATATGTCGACGACACCCTGAAAGACTTCCTCCTGCAAAGCGTCGAACGTCCCTTCAGGCACGGTGTCGCGCGAGAAATTCCTTAGCGCTTCCGCGCTATAAAAGCGTTCACGTTGCCTGCTGAAGTCACGGTGAAGCGGTTGCTTCGAAGCGAGGGCGGCAACGTCCGGCAACTGTTCACCTAGGTGGTCCCCATAGGCATTGAGGAGTTGCCGAATATACCGGCTCTCATGTTCAGCAGGCTCAGCCGGCGGAACATGTGAAGCTGGGCGTGGTGGAAGGCCGCCGCCGAAACGGATCGCATGGAATTTGGTGGTTTCATGCTGGGCGATCAGTTCCAATACGCTTTTGGACCCGAAGATCGAGAAATCAAACGCATTGAAGTAGGAGAGAAGACTGCCCGTAAGTGCCACATCTGCCGTCTTAGTGATTTCGTGCCGACACTGCCTTTCCCAGGCGTGCCGGGTGCTCTCCTTCAGATTCATCGGGTCAAGAAGAAGTTTTGCAGCGGTTGTGCCGATGTCTTTGCTTGCGGCGAAGTAGTGCTTTCTCGGCACGGTAAACTCACCGAGCCACGAATAGTAGATGATCTTCCCGATTTCGACATGAATATCTGAAGGACGTAACGGATGATCGTAACGCTTGCACTGGTAATTGTCCCATGGAGCGCTGAACCCTGCGGCGGCGGTAAAACCGGTGACGTCGAGCCCCATGTCGCCAGCGCCCGCAAAGCGTCGCACGATCGCATAACCCTTGAGCGAACTCGCCCACTCCTCCGTGAAGCCTTCCCAGTCATCCGGAGAAAAGACCTGCACACGGATGGCTTTCGGGATCGGTAGACCGGCCTGCACATGATCTGCTGAAGCGACTTCCGAAATCGCTTTCGGCGCGATCGACTTAAAATCAGAATTTGCAATCAAAGTTGCCAATCCCCCGCACCCCTTTAAACCAGAAATAACATACGCTTACAAACAAAGTTATCGCAAGATGGGCTCCCGAGAGATCAATTGTGTTGGTGATCTCAATGAAAGGGGACGATAAGGCTGAACGAGCGGCGGTGATCATGTCCCACCTCCGGGGCGCGCACTGTGCGGAATGAGGGCGCCAAAGGATCGCTAATCACTTCCGTGTAGCGTCCGGAATTTGCGGCGAGGCGCTCCGAAGCTGTCGGTCGGTTAGGTCCCAAACGCGGTTTATCGCGGTTCACCTAAAAACGTCCGCTTTCGGGCAGCCACCATCACCACTTCGATGTCTGACTTGAGGCGTAAGCCGACTAAAACTGTTTCTCAGAAACCAGTTAAAAGCAGGTCAATAGCCTGGGTGATTTCATCCTGATAAAGAGACAATGAAGTCACGACTTTCTTCAGATCACGTTCAGGCACAGCAGCCATAAACTGTGTCATCATAACGAAGGACTGGTCATCGATTACGAAAACCGGGTTCAGTCTCTTTGCCGGCCTGGGTGCTACTTTCTGTGATAAAAGTGGCACCACGATGCGGGTGCCCAACTCGTTCAACAGGTCTGCCTGCACATCCAGAACGAAACGCGCTTCACCTCGTCCGGCCAAACGATACACATCAAAACGGGCCATTCAGAAATTCCGATAATCCGCGAGAGGAAGACCATTCTCTTCGACATACTGTCGGGATTCTTCAAGGGAGGAGCGATTTTCTGCGAGCCA
>NZ_JOPG01000020.1 GCF_002153605.1 Acetobacter malorum
CATCCTGCCTTTGAATCACACTCAAAACCTCTTGAAAACCTATCATAGCGAATTTCCAAAAGGGCTCTGAGTATCTATAACAGATTCGAATATAGCCAGAGGCACATAGCTTTTTGCATCAATTCCTCCGGAATCTACACGAGAAAAAGTAAAATCTGCATCATCATGTGTAAAAGATGGTACACCATTACCATAATAAGGAACACCAATACCGTATTCATCAAAATTATAGCCCGGTCTCTGGCCTCCCAATCGACCAAAAGACGTAACGATAGGAATGCTAGTGCTATCTACTGGATTCAAAATCGGTACATAAGCATTATCAGGCCAGTGAGCTCCCGCAGGAAGGATAATTGGGGAATATGAGTTGAATGAACTCCATATCGAATTTAAAGTGTTTATATCCTGAGAACCTGTATTTGGAATGAGCTCCATTCCAAAATCTCGTAAGGTTGGCAAATCAGAAATATGATACTGCAACACTCTCGGGGTGTATGTAGGGAAAACAGCATCCCCTTGCGGTGTAATTGTCTCTACGTTCGCGTTGCTAATATCACCCGTAATGGGAGAGGTGACATCTTGACCTACCTCCTCATTAACCTTCTGGACACGGGCATCTAGAAAATGGTTTGATTTTTTTTGAGTTAACATCAGATTATTGGCTTTGAAAGCCGAGGGACTGTAACCTACAGCATGGTTTCCTGCCGCGTGTGCATAAAATGGCATAGCGACCAAAACTGTGAAAAAGAATTTCGATGTGATTTTCATATTTCTCTTTCTCCCGTTGAAATCTATTACGAAAAACCCTGATCGTTAGGGAGGAACAAATCCAGAGTGATCCAGACTGACGGAGGCGTACTGGCCGCTGGTGTCATGCGCGGTGCGGCTGCGGGCTTCTGTGGGAGTGATGATGCCGGAGCGGATGTTCTGGGCATCGATATCCGCGCGGGTTTTTTGCAGGGTGGCGCGGGCGAGTTCATCCATCTGCCAGAGGGAGACGAAGGTGAAGTCGATCTCCGGGTCGATCTCGCCCCACAGGTTGAGCATGACCATATGCAGGATGGTGGTCAGGTTTTTGCGGTAGAGTGTCTCCTGAAAAGCGTGCACGCGGTCATAGAAAACCCGGATTTCTCCATCGGCTGAGGCGTTCAGCCCGCTGGGGGTGATGCCGGTGAATTTGACCAGCGGTTCCTGCGCTACAGCGCACATCTGCTCCTGCGCCTGAGCTTGCAGGCGGTCTAGCCCGGCGAGCGGAGCAGCCAGAAGCTCCAGCTTTTCCCGGTCTTTATCCAGCACGAAGGTGCCGCGATTGGAGCGGAAGCGGTTGAAGGCTTCGATGCGGCTGAGGAGGCCTTCCGGGTCCTGCGCGTAGGCCGACATATCCGTTGAGAGGGCAACGATGGAGAATGCGTTCAGCAGGTCTGACACGGACTGGCGGGTGCGCAGCCAGTTTTCCACTGCGGGGCGGGCCATTTGCGAGAGCGACAAACCGCCGAAATTATAAGCAGGTTTGAGAAGGTCCGGCACCGGTCGGGAAACAAACTGCAACAGCCGCGTGCTATGCAGCAGGCCGCCCTGCACCCACCAGCGCGAGGGCTGGTAGAACTCGGTGCTGAGGGGGTTGGCGGTGTCATACTGGTCTGGCGTGGTCCAGACAGGTTCGATCGGCACGAGGGCGCGGAGCGAGCCTTTGCGGAAGGTTTCTGGCCTGAGCAGCAGCGGGGTTTCCAGCCCGCCGCCGGTGCGGGGCTGACCGGTATCTACATAGAGCAGGCCCATGCCGTAATAGCCGTCATACTCCGCCATGCGGCGCAGGACATCCCGCACGTTCAGGCGGGTGAATTCACGCTCAAGGTCAGCAAGGCGTTGCTTTTTGTCTGCCGTGCCGCGGGCGCGGAAGGTGATCCATTCCCGCGTGGCCTCGGCGGCAATGACCTCCACCATGTGCCGGTATTCCGCACGCTGGGAGAGTTCCGCCAAACGCGGGTAGCCAGGAAAGGCGACGCCCTCCGCCACCGCCTGCCGCAGCCAGCCGAGCAGGCCGGGATTGGCTGAGGCGGCGCTGTCCATAGCCAGATGAGTGCGGCCATCACCCCGCACGCCTTTGGGCGGCTGGTAGGGCCGGAACACATCCGCCTGCGCCGGGAGGCTTTGCACGCGCAGGGTTTCCGCCATGTCACGCGGGCCGATGCCGGACGGCGTTGGCGGGACCGAAGCGGTGGGACGTGTCAGGCGGGGTTCCTGGCGAGGGGGACGTGTGCCTGAAGGGGGGTGGCGTGAGAACGGGGACTGGCGTTGGAACTGGGGCGTAGCCTGTGGGACCAAAGAAGACGCGTGGGCCGCGGTCAACGGTGGGTGTGCGGGGGCGGAGAGGTCTGCCGAAGGGTGGCGCGGGGAGAACCAGCGGGAGAGGAATGAGGGGCGTGGCACAGGGAGGGCTCTCCGGAACAGAGGGGCGCAACGGAAGGTGTATGGCGGGGGCATCACAACAGGCCTAGGGTCGGGAACCCGGAGCCTGTTTGTGGGTTACGAGTGACGGACTGTCAGGATTGAAGGAACACCCGGTATGAAAACAGGTTTGACGAAAGCGCTGGCAGCAGGACTGTTGCTGGGCGTGATGGCCTCTCCGCTGGCCAGTGCAGCGGAAACGGCAGACGGGACGCTGGTGGGCGCGGATGGCGCGGAAGTCGGCACCGTGAAAGTGACTAATGCGCCCGGTGGGGTGCTGCTACGGGTGAGCGTGCGCAACCTCTCACCGGGGTGGCATGGCATGCATTTTCATGAAAAAGGCAGTTGTGAAGCGCCGAAATTCACCAGTGCAGGCGCGCATGTGCATACCATGACGCCGGTGGTGCATGGGCTGCTGCATGACAATGCCAATGATAACGGGGACTTGCCGAACCTGTATGTGGGGCCGGACGGTCAGGCGACGGTGGAGCTGTATTCCACGCTGGTTTCTCTGAAGCCCGGCAGCACGCGGCCTGCTCTGCTGGCCAATGGGGGATCAGCACTGGTGATCCATGCGCACCCCGATGACTATACCACGCAGCCGATTGGTGGCTCGGGCGATCGGGTGGCGTGTGCGGTGATTAAAGCGGGCTCATAAACCCGGCATGTGCAAAGGCAGGGGAAACCCGGTAAGGGGCCCCCTGCCCTGCTGACACGAGAGTGTGCCTGAAGAGAGAACCTGAGAGATCAGGCTTTTTCGTCTTCAGCGTCCTCTTCGGGGTCTTCATCATCTTCAAAGACCAGTTCAACCGTGATGGTTGCGCTGTCGCCTTCCTGAAGTTTTTTAGCGTCTGCGTTGGCTTCGTCCTCGTTTTCGTAGAACTTGCCTTCGTTGGGGTCTTCCTGCCACTCGTTGCGCGGGTCCCAGAAAGTTACGTCGCCGTCCTCGTCTTCACGCTGTACGAGGTAGCCAACGATCACATCGTTTTCGTCGCTCATGTTTTCGTCGCTCATGGTCTTTATCCTTTACTGACCCGTCACCTATGCAGCATGGACAGAAAAAAGGAAGAGCCTCAAGTGACGATTCTGCGTCAACCCTGCCGAAAGCAAGGATCTCCGAGGCGCGGTCCTGCCTCTGTTTGTGCCTCTTTTGCCTGCAATGATGTTGGGAGCTGCCTGATGACTCGTATTCTGACACCGATGCGCCGCCTGACCCGGCTGGCGCTGCTGGCCCCGATGCTGGCCGGACCCGTCCTGCTGGGAACGGGAGCCATGACCCCCGCGGCCCATGCGGCGCTGGCAAACGGGACCACCGCCCCGGATTTTACCCTGGATGGCGCGCTGGGTGGGAAGCCGCTCTCTTTCTCGCTGAAAGAAGAGCTGAAGAAGGGGCCGGTGGTGCTGTATTTCTTCCCCGCCGCCTTTACCAGCGGGTGCACACTGGAAGCCCATGCCTTTGCGGAAGCCATCCCCACCTTCCAGAAGCTCGGTGCGACCGTGGTGGGTGTGACGGCGGGCAATACCGAGCGCGTGGCCGAGTTCTCCAAAGAGGAATGCCGCAGTGCGTTCCCCGTGCTGGCGGACCCCGGCGCGAAGGTGGCCGGGCTGTATGACAGCCAGAAGACGCAGGGGTCCTTTGCGCTGTCCTCCCGCACATCCTTTGTGATTACGCCCGAGGGCAAAATTATCCTGAGCTATACGTCCGGCGACCCGGAGACGCATGTGCAGAAAACGCTGGAAGCCGTGCAGGTGTGGCGGGTGGCCCAGCCTGCGCACGAAGGCCAGTAAAGGGCTGGCCCTTGTCCTGCACCGGGGTGGAGGAGTAAGTCTGGCGGGCTGATTTCATCCTGATTGCGGCAGGGGGCGGTGTGCGGACTGGCATGCTTAAAGCCCGGACTGATCTGCAATCGCACTTCTGGACTGGTTGTTGCCGTGACTGAGACCTCTTTGCCGATTTGCGTTGCTGCGCTGTATCGCTTTACGCCGTTTGAAAACTTTGCCGAGCTGCGCGGCCCGTTGCAGGCGGTGTGTGATGCAAACGGCGTGCAGGGCACCCTGCTGTTGGCGCATGAGGGCATTAACGGCACCATTGCCGGCACGGATGCGGGTATTGCGGCGGTGCTGGAGCATATCCGCGCCCTGCCCGGCTGTGCGGAAATTGAGGTCAAATTCTCCCGCGCACCGAGCATGCCGTTTTTGCGCATGAAGGTGCGGCTGAAGAAAGAGATTGTGACCATGGGTGTGCCGGGGCTGGACCCGCGTTCTGACGTGGGCCATTACGTGGCCGCCGAGGAATGGAACGCACTGCTGGAAGACCCGGACACCATTCTGATTGATACCCGCAACGACTATGAAGTTGCCGCAGGCACCTTTGAAGGGGCGATTGACCCGAAGACCAAGACCTTTCGGGAGTTCCCCGGCTGGTTCCGCGAACATCGGGCCGAACTGCTGGCCGAAGGGCGTAAGCCGCGTATTGCCATGTTCTGCACGGGCGGTATCCGCTGTGAGAAAGCCACCGCGTTTGTCAAAGCGGAAGGGCTGGACGAGGTTTACCACTTGCAGGGTGGTATTCTGAAGTATCTGGAAAACATTCCCGAAGACAAAAGCCTGTGGCGTGGCGAATGTTTTGTGTTTGACCAGCGCGTGACGGTGAAGCACGGGCTGGAACCTGGATCACTCGACCAGTGCCATGCCTGCCGCATGCCGCTGACGGCGGAAGAAATGGCCTCCCCTGAATATGAGCATGGGGTGAGTTGCCCGCATTGCTACAACGAACGCGATGAAAAGCAGCGTGCCCGTTATGCCGAGCGCGAACGGCAGGCGCAGCTGGCTGCGGAACGCGGGGAAGTGCATCTGGGCGCGCATATGGATGAAATCCGTGAGCGCAAGCGGCGGGAACGGGAAGAAGAAATCCGTCGGCAGAATGAGAAGCGGCAGCACGCAGCGCACTAAGGCACCGTTTGCCGAAAGGCACGACTGCACCAGCCAGCTTTAAATCCGGGCAAGGAAATCCGGGGCGAAACGAGGCAGAGGCGTTGCGTCGGTGAGGGCTGTGAAAGCGCCTGCGGCGGCGTCTACCTGATCGTCATGACCGCCGCCGGGGAAGGCGGCGAGTTCTTC
The DNA here is from genome assembly GCF_002153605.1 of Acetobacter malorum. Taxonomy (GTDB): domain Bacteria; phylum Pseudomonadota; class Alphaproteobacteria; order Acetobacterales; family Acetobacteraceae; genus Acetobacter; species Acetobacter malorum_A. The sequence continues at coordinate 5,569 of NZ_JOPG01000020.1, forward strand.
CAGAAAGTGTGCGGTCCAGAAGGCGCGGACGGCGAGGACATTGCCTGCGTTCACCTGTGCTGCGAACGGGGCAGCGCGGGTGGCTTTATCGCCTGTTTCCCGCACGGTTTTGACCTGATAGCCCGCGAGGCGGCCTGTGAGGTAGCGGGCCTGTGCGACGCCAGCCTGACCGGGGTCCTGCGGCAGGATGATGCGGGTTGCGGGGCCGTCCTGTGCTGCGGTGGCGAGGAGTGTTGCTTCCACCTGAGCAGGGTCGCCGCGCAGGCGGGTGACATCCAGAACGCAGAACCGGCCATCCGGCAGGCGGGAGAGTTTGACGCCCACTGTCCAATCCGCATTGCGGCCTGTGCTGTGGCGGGTGGCGGCGAGGTCCCATCGGCGGACGGTCTGGCCACCTGCGGGGGCGGCGGATTGCACGCTGATCATGCCCGTCTGGAACAACGTGCCTTCTGCCGGAACGGGAGATTGCTGGTAGAGGGCACCCCATTCCCGCGCACCAATGGCGAGGCGGATGCGGGCGAGTTCCGGCTCCGGGAAAGCCTGTGGCCAGAGAGCTGTGCCGGGGGCGCGGTTGAGGGGGTCAGTGTCTTCCGCGAGGGCGGGAAGACGGAGGATGTCCCATGCCTCGCCGGTGGCGTTCTGCATGTCATCCAGCAGGCGGCCTGCGAGATCATCCGGTGACCAGCGGGTCATGACCAGCACAATGGCCCCGCCCGGCATGAGGCGGGTGCGCAGGACGGCGCGATACCAGTCCCACACGGCAGCGCGGCGGGCGGGGCTTTCGGCCTCCTGACGGTCTTTGACCGGATCATCCACAATGGCGAGGTGAGCGCCCTTCCCTGTCAGGCCGCCGCCAATGCCCATGCTGGCGTAGAGGCCGCCCTGGGCTGTGTGCCAGGCATCTTTCGCGCTGCTGTCTGCGGCCAGTGTGACGCTGGGAAACAGAGAGTTGAAGCGGCGGGAGGCGACGAGGTTACGGACGTCTCGCCCAAAGTCCTGCGCCAGTGAGGCCCCGTAGGACGCGCAGACAACCTGTTTTGTGGGGTTGCGGCCCAGATACCATGCCGGAAAACGCTTGCTGGTGAGTTCAGATTTTCCATGCCGGGGTGGCATGAAGACCATGAGACGGGTGATGGCCCCGCGTTCCACGGCATCCAGTTTCTCACACAACAGATGATGATGTGCGCCGGCCTGGTAGTCCGGCATGGTGTAGCGCGTGAAATCCAGAAGGCCCGCTCTGGCCGCAGCGCGACGGGCGAGTTCAGTCCGGGCGGCCTGCTGCGCCTGTTTGCGCAAGTGTGTTGAGTTCATCATCCGAAAACTCTTCGACGCCGCGGCGAACAACCGCATTCATGGACAGGCCCGCCAGTTTGGGGTGCAGGTAGGGGGCGGCCACTTTGGCGGCGTCAAACTGGCGGTCGGTTATGGTCTCGTCCCCCTGCATGACGCGGGTGAAAATATCCAGCGGGGTGATGGGGGTGGGTTTTCTGGAGCGTCGTTTAGGAGGAACGGGTTTTTCTGGCATGGATTTTCAGAAAAAATGCAGGACGCGGGGGGAGCGTGGTTCCGGGCGGTAAGGTGGCAGGTGGAGCGCGCCGGTGCAGGAGGGCGATGTGTGAAACCTGCCGGTTTTATCCCGGTGTCTTGTAGAAAAACGTGGTGCGGGGGCGTCTTCCTGCTGGCGGTGGCGGAGTTCTGCGCAGAGCGTGGTCAGGAGACGTTCTGTAAGGGCGGCGCTGAACTGGCCGCGCCGGATGAGCCCCTGTGTGGAGGGACGCAGGACGGGGCGGCAGCGGATGCGGGCGCCATCCGGGCAGCCTGACCGCAGGGCTTCCGCCCAGGGCACCGGGATATCGGCCCGGTGGTGGTTTTCTGCCTGCGCGAGGATGGGACAGAAGACCAGAGCGGCCCCCTTGCGCGCTGCCAGAACCCACCATGTTGCGGCGGAACAGAAGACGGCACCTGCGCGCACGCCTGAAGCCGGGGATGCACCCGCCATGAGGACTCCTGAGACTTGCGGCACGGCTGCATGAAAAACACAGTCCGTTGCACGATGATGCGGGGATGTTTGCAAAGTCTGCCCGGGGTTTTGAAAAACGCTCTCTGGCAGGACTTTTGCGATGATGCCGAAGGGATAGGGGTGACCACGCGCGCAGACAAGCGGTGCAGCAGGCAGGATTTCTGGCCGGAATGAACTTCCTCCCGGCTTGCGTGTTTGAAGGGAGAGGCTCCGGCACACCTCCGTGACCGTGTGCCTGACGAACAGGGATGTGCACACTCATGACACACACACGCCGTTATCTTCTGGGGCTGGGGATTGTTCTGGTCCTTGTGGGGGCTGGAACCTATAAATTTGTGCTGCGGCCGGAATCTGCCCAGCTTCCGGTTTCTGCCGGAACGGGGCCTCACCCCAAGCTGCCGCCGCCCAATGCGACGCTGATGCCGACCGTCAATATTGCCCGCCCGACTGGCTGGAAAGACGGGGAAAAGCCCCATGCTTCCGCAGGGCTGAGCGTGCAGGCCTTTGCTAAAGGGCTGAACCACCCGCGGTGGCTGTATGCCTTGCCGAACGGGGATGTGCTGGTGGCGGAAACCAACTCCCCCGGCACGGACAAAACATCCGTTAAAAACCGGATTGCCCGTGCCATTCAGGGCCTTGTGGGGGCGGATGTGCCCAGCCCGAACCGTATTCTTTTGCTACGGGATGGCAACGGGGATGGCATTGCGGAAGAGCAGAGCGTGTTTCTGGAGCATCTGCACTCACCTTTTGGCATGGCGCTGGTTGGGGACACGCTTTATGTAGCGAATGCTGATGCAATCTGGCGTTTTCCGTATCAGACCGGGCAGAAATCCATTACTGCGCCGGGGGAAAAAGTGGTGGATCTGCCCTCGGGCTATAACCACCACTGGACCAAGAACATTCTGGCAAGCCCGGATGGGCAGTCTCTTTACGTGACCATTGGTTCCAACAGCAATGCGGCGGAAAACGGATTGCAGGCCGAGGAAGGCCGGGCGCGCATTGACAAACTTGATTTGACCAGCGGCAAGTTGACGCCGTTTGCCACCGGCTTACGCAACCCGAACGGGCTGGCGTGGGAACCCCAGTCCGGCGCGCTGTGGACTGTTGTGAATGAGCGGGATGAAATTGGCAGTGATCTGGTGCCGGATTACCTGACATCGGTCAAGGAAGGGGCGTTTTATGGCTGGCCCTTCAGCTATTATGGCGGGCATGTGGATACGCGGGTCACACCGCAGAACCCGGCTCTGGTGTCCACCGCCATAGCGCCGGACTATGCGCTTGGTTCTCATACTGCCAGCCTGGGTCTTTTGTTTGCACAAGACAGCACCCTGCCCGCCGCCTGGCGGAACGGGGCCTTTATTGCCCAGCACGGCTCCTGGAACCGCAGGCCGAAGAGCGGATATAAGGTGATTTTTGTGCCGTTCCTGAATGGCCGCCCCTCCGGCGTGCCGGTGGATGCGCTGACTGGCTTTCTGACCCCCGGTGAGGGCCATGCGCATGGGCGGCCTGTTGGTCTGGCGCTGGACCAGACGGGCGCGTTGCTGGTGGCCGATGATGTAGGGAATGTGATTTGGCGCGTGTCTGACGCGCAGGGAAAAGACGCGCTTTCCGGCAGGTAACATCCGCCGGGATAACAGAGAGGCGCGGGGCTGGCGGGATGCCGGGCCGCACGTAAAAAAGGGGCTGGCCGGGTGTTCTGGCCAGCCCCTTTTTTTTGTGAAAAGTCCCTGTGTTTTCAGGCGGCAATAGCGTCATACAGCCCCACGCCGGAGAGGCGGGACATGGTCTGACGATAGGCCTCGACGGCGGGCGGATAGACAATGCCGCGCACGAGCGAGAGGCTGTGCAGGTGGGCGAACAGGTGAATATCATCTGTGGAGAGCGTGCCGTTGACGGCTTCCGGGCTGCGGATAAGCGGGGCAAGCATTTTCAGCATGACGTTCAGATTGCCGATCCCTGCCTCACTGTCCCGCAGAATTTCAAAGAACGGGCCGGTGGCGGCTTCCTTTTTTGTCAGGAAGTATGCGCGGGCGGCAGTGGTGGCAAATTCCGGCAGCGGGGCGCAGGCGGCGCGCGGCAGGAACAGATTATAGAGCGTGCTGCTGGTCACGCTGATCCATTCCGTAATGGCCGGGTTGGGGGTGCCTGTCAGGACAGGCGTGCCCTGCTGGTCGATATGGGTGACGATATCCATGCTTTCCGGCATGAAGCGGCCTTCTTCCTCCAGAATGGGGAGGGATTTGCGGCCGACCATGCCGATGGGCGTGGCTTCATCATCATTGAGCAGGATGATGCGTTCATAGGGGAGGTTTTTCAGACCGAAAATCATCTCTGCTTTCACGCAGAACGGGCAGTGATCGTAAATATAGAGTTTCGGGGTCATGCTACTGTGCTCCATACGGATACGGTGGGCCTTCCCCCTGCCCTGTTCTGAAAGCCTCTGCGCGTCAAGCCTGTTCTGTTTGCGCGGCGGGCTGGGCGGGTGTGTTTTTTGCGGCGCGGGCAGCTTTGGCGGCCTTGCGCTCAGCCTCCTGACGGTCGGCCAGCTGTTCCAGCAACAGGGCGCACTGGGCGGCAATTTTGCGCTGGGAGGAACTGGCCGAGATGGCGGGAAACAGGGCCTCGCCCATAGCACGGAACGAGAGTTCATCCACCAGCATCATCCGCAGGCGTTGATGGGCGCACAGGCCCAGAGCCTCCCGAATTGCTGTGATTCGTGCCATGGCACGGGCGCGGACCAGTTGCCAGGAGACGGCATCATGCCGGGTGAGCGTGCTGGGGCGGTGCTGGTCTGAAAACTCCACGTAGTCACAATAGCCAAACACGTAGTCCCGATACCAGCGCTCGGCAGCATCGGCGGCGGGCTGGGTGATGTCCCCTGCCTGAAGCAACGCCTGCACGGTGCGCAGGACGCGGGTGGGCGCTGTGCCGACAAATTCCGAGTGGGCGCGGCGTTCGGGCGTGGGAGCGTTCTCCGCGAAAGTGTTTTCTGTAGACATGCGGTTTCTGGTTTTCTGTTTTGCCATAGTGGGGCCTTTGAAGAGGGTGTCAGAACACTGGAGACGTCGTGTGGTTATGCGGCGGCGTGTGCCGTGGGCGTCTGGTCGCGCAGGGATGTGGGGAGGCAAGCCAGCAAAGTGCGGCTGCTGGCAGCATCCCGCCGCAGGGCGTTGGCGAAGGGGAGCAGGATGGTCCGCAGCTCGTTCGGGCAGGGCCAGCGCGCGCCGACCGGGTAGTCGTCCCTCGGGGGCTGGCGCGTCCAGGCAAGTCGCGCCTCCGGCCCCCATGCACCGGCGGGAATATCTGCGCAGACTTCAAAAATAGCGCGGCACTGGGCGGCGGCGTGCGCTGCCCCCGGCGGGTTGGTGACGAGCTGGCCGAGCTTTTTGAGCCATGCGGCGACGTGCAGTTCCGTCACCGGCTGCAAGGCTGTGTGCAGACTTTGGGCGTGGGCCTGCAACGCCGTGATGAGGTCTGGCGGCACGTCTCGCCGGATGAGCGGCACCCCTGCGGCCTGTGCCGCGAAAATGGCCCGTAGCGCGGGGGATGGGGGTGTGTAAGGGCGAGCGGGCACGTGGGCTGGAGTGGGCATGGTCAGACGCCTTCCAGATCGGGCACGGCGGCCCATGCGGCCATGCGGTTGGCGTGGGGTGTGCTGCTCTGGGGCTGGTCGGGTTCGGCCTGGGCGGCGTCACTCTGGGCGGCGAGGCGGTGGCGGATGGTGGCTTCCAGCCAGGAGACGGGTTCTGCCGGGTTGAAGGCCTCACATTCAGCCAGCACGGCCAGAAGGGTGGCGGCATCATCGGCGAGCATTTTCAGCCATTTGCCCAGCAGCGCACGGGCCGAGCGGTCTGGTCTGCCGGTGACCCGTTTTAAAAACAACAGGCCTGTGTTGAATAAATGCGTGCGCGCATCACTGTCCGGCCCGAACGCAGTGAGGGAGGTTTCTGCTTCTGACTCTGCCTCTGCTTCTTGGTGTTTAAGGGGCTGAGGCGCGGGTGTGGTTAAGGCCTCCCCTGCCCTTTCCGGCTGCTGGCCGGGTTGGGGGGCCGAGTTTGCGGCGGACGTGGGTTTGAGCTGCGGGTTGCCACCGGTGCGGCCCCACTGTGCCCCGAGGTCCGACGCTGCTTTGTCCCGCAGCAGGCGACGGCAGAAAACAGCACCCTCTGGCGTGGTGCTATACACCCCGGCCTCACGCAGTTCGGCCATCAGGCGCTGGATCTGGCGGTCTGACACGCCCAGCATCTGTGCAAGCTGGCGCGTGTGCAGCGGGCGGTGATTGACGCACAAATGGCCGTAGGGTTCGGCCTCGTGCATCAGGCACAGCAGGCGCATCCACAGGCCTTGTGCGGCGAGTGAGCACAGGCGCAAAGCGGGGTCGCGCTCGTAATCCTGCCACCAGAATTTGGACCAGCGGCGTTTGCTCATACCACGTCCCTCCAGCGCTCCAGCCCGCGCCAGATGGCCTGCGTGGCGATGGGGTGACCGGCGGGGAGCGGTTCCGGGTCACGCAGGGGTTCGTGCCACTCCTCATCCTGCGCGGCGTGAGCCGGGGTTTCGGACCGGGCCTGCTCGTACCGCATCAGAGCCTGCCGCACGCCTTCCATACAGCGGCCTGTCTGCCGCCCGATCTGCCGCAGGGATTTTCCGGCGCGCCGCAGGGCAACCATCTGCTCCAGCAGGGCGGCATCCGTTTTGGGGCGGGCGGCGGCGTGGAGGGCGGTGTCCGCTGCGCGGGCGGGACTCGGGTGGGATGTTGAGGGGGATTTATCACCCTTATGCGCGGAAATACGCTGCGGGGATGGGATGGGTGCGGACGTGGCTGCAACAGGGGGACAGCGGGGGATGATGTGCGCCGGGGTGCGAGGGGTGTTCTGCGCCGCCGCGGGACGGGCTGCATGGGGCATGCCGGGAGCACGAACCAGAGGCATGGCGGGAAATCCGCCAGAAATCAGGGTTGAAATGGAGGGAGCGGGAGACTGTGAGGCCGACATAGGCACTCTTCCTTTGAATGGAGGCGATCAAAACAACCTCATCACAAGGGGTGAGGCTTAAGGGGGACGGTAGGGTGACCAGTCACAACGCGTCAAGGGGATATTGAAGAGATATATCCCATTTGATCTTTGGGGGATCGCGTGGGATAGTTCCCCCATGGATCGCTCATCTGTTGCCAGAGAACTGGAACGCCGCATGGCCCTGCTGGGCCTGACGCAAAAAGCCCTGTCCCGCAGCGCAGGTGTGGGCGACACCTATGTGCGCGATATTCTGAAAGGGAAATCGCGCAATCCGGGCGGAGAAAAGCTGGAGCGCGTGGCCTCCATCCTTGGCTGCACGGCGCGGGATCTGCTGTTCCCCGCCGGGGGGCAGTCCGTGGCGCGGGAGGCGCGGTCCACCTACATTGCAACGCCGGACCAGCCGGAAATTACGATGGAGCTGAACCCGCCGGGTTATGTGGCGGTGCCTTATATCTCGCTCCGGGCGGGCATGGGCGGCTGCGGCTATGTGGAAGACCGGCTGCTGGGGCGGCCCAAGTTTTTTGAGGAAGAGTTTGTGCGTGGTGCGCTGCGGGCCTCACCCTCCGACCTCCGGGTGATTGAAGTGGAAGGCCAGTCCATGGAGCCGATGCTCCAGAACGGGGACATGGTGCTGGTGGATACGCGCAAGACATCCATTATCGAACCGGGGATTTTTGTCCTGTTTGATGGCGATGGCGTGGTGTGCAAGTGGGCGGAGCGGGCGCATGAAGCCTCGGAACCGATGGTGCGCATCAAGTCCGAAAACCCGCGTTTTTCCCCTTATGACGTTCCCGCCGACCAGGTGCAGATTATTGGCCGGGTCGTGTGGTTTGCGCGGCGGCTGTAACAGAGCCTTCTAAGCACGCGAAAACTGACATACTCCGGACAGGAGAGGTGCGCGTTCTTTAACGCTGCACGTGGTAGAAATAAGTACCGCAGACCACTCCGAACCAAGAAAAAATCTTTTCCCAAGCGTGCCATAAATACAAACATCTTATTTATGAGACACTAAAGAGCGCTATTTTTACGAGTTATATCCGAGAGATAGCCTGAATACAATGACTGTATTCAGTTGAATATAGATCATTACAATATGTTTGATACAGATTCATTAAAAAATACTAATTTGAATAAATGAAGTCGATTGATATGGATAACGAAAGATTAAAAATTGAGTATTTATTAACAAAATAAGGATACGCGCATGAGCGCATCTTACACCGCGACTTATGTCTGGACGGGCGCCGGAGACGGCACAAGCTGGGCCGATACCAAAAACTGGACCTATTACGACCAGAGCGGGAATACCACCTCCTATCCGCTGACATGGGTGAACGGGCAGCAGGTTGCTTTGCCTCCGGGCACCAGCAGCACATGGGCACCTGTGGCCTTTCCGGCGAATGCCACAGTGGATCTGGCTGGCCAGACCTATGGGGGCGTGGCCAACATGACCGTGGCCGACGGCGCTGCGGTGACGCTGGAAAATGGCACCGTAAACGCCAACGGACTGAGCGTGGCCAGCTCTGGCGCACTGACTGTCAGCGGTGCGGCAACCACCCTGACGGCACCTTCCTCCGCCACGATCAATGGCACGCTGGGACTGAATGATGGTGCGACTGTCACTCTGAATGGCAGCGTGGCAGGGACTGTGGTGTTTGGGGAGGCCCTGGACAACACGCATAATACACTGGTGCTGAATAACGCCTCTCTTTCCATCGGGACGGTGGAGAATTTCACACCGTCTGACAGTGTGGTGGTGGCGAACTCCGGCTATCCGCATGTGCGCTGGATTCAGAACGGAGACAGCAACACCTACACGCTGGTACCAGTGGACAGTAATAACTGGACGCAGTCGGCTATTGTTTCCAACCTTTCCTTCGCTCCCAAACGAGACGCACAGGGAAATGTTCTGACAGATGCTGATGGCAATACTGTTTACTATTCTCCGCAGGATCTGAGCCCGGCCCCTTCCTCGACAGGGACGATCGACGGCAAGAGCGGTGATAGTCAGCATACCGGCAGCACCTATATTCAGGATGCCGGGTTTACGTATGACAGCAGCGCCCGAACGGCCACAGTGACGTGCTTTCTGGCCGGCTCCATGATCCGCACCGCAAAAGGCGATGTGGCCGTTGAAGATGTGCGTGTGGGTGATCTGGTTCTGACGGTAACCACTGGGCAGGAGGTGTATCAGCCCGTCATCTGGGCCGGGTATCAGACTGCGACAGTGCGCGCCGACCTGCCGGATGATGAAGCGGGATATCCGGTTCGTATCCGGGCGGGTGCTCTTGCCGAGGGTGTGCCGTATAAAGACCTGCTGATTACGCCCGAACACTGCCTGTTTCTGAACGGTCGTTTTGTTCCCGTTCGGATGCTGGTCAATGGCCGCAGCATTTTTTATGATCGCACCCTGACGCAGTACACCTACTACCATGTGGAAACGGCACAGCATGCCGTGATTATGGCCAATGGGATGCTGACGGAAAGCTATCTGGATACCGGCAACCGGGGCACCTTTGCACAAGCCGGTAAAGTGGCAACTTTGGGCGCAGGACCGCGCAGCTGGGCACAACATGCCGCTGCCCCGCTGGCGGTGGCACGCGAAGAGGTGGAACCCATGTTCCGTGCGCTGGCCGCGCGGGCTGCACAGTCTGGCGACGGAGAGACCCGGGGAACAGAGGCTGGACCGGAACTGACCTACGAGGCTGATCTGCACCTGGAAACGATGTGCGGACAGACCATCCGCAAAATCCGTATGCAGGATGGCCTGGCGTCTTTCATGCTTCCGGCGGGTGTAACGCAGGTTCGGCTTGTCTCCCGCGCCAGCCGCCCGTGTGATGTGGTGGGGCCGTTTGTGGATGACCGGCGGATGCTGGGTGTTCTGGTGGGCGACATTGTGATGTGTGAAGGCAATCTTGCCCCGCGCAGCATCGTGCCGCAGGCGCAGGACGGTACCCTGCCCGGCTGGCATACACCGGAACCCAATGGCGCACGCTGGACGAATGGCTCAGCCGTGTTGCCGGTCCCGACCTCGTTGCAGCATGCGTTAACGGTGTTGACCGTGCGCGTTCTGTCTGCCGGGCCGTATTGTGTGGAAGACACGCCCGTCTGCCGGGACTGTGTAAACCACTGAGGCATTTTGCCTTTTAAGAGACCGGAAAGCCGGAAGATTCCTTATGGGTCTTCCGGTTTTTCTTTTTTAGGCAGGAAACGGCAGCGGCACGAGATAGTCAGCCTTACACAGATGGTTTGTGCTGATGATCTTTGTGAGTGCTGCTGATGATATCCTCCTCATCCCGCCCTGTTACGCGTCCCGAAAACACCGGGTCTGGTGCAGCATTTTGGATGCCCTTGCCGGGAAGTGCGGCCTTTTTGCGCAGGCAGGAGGCGCTGGACTGTGCAACGCTGACACAGGTTGCGGCGTGTTTACGGCGGACGGTGCGCGAGATTACGCCCCTGCTTGATGCGCTGTATTTTAAAGCGGCTCCGCTGGCCGTGCTGGACTGCTGTGCCACGCTGGAGGCTCTGGCGCAGGAGGTTGAGCAGGATGATGTGCAGACTGTGGCGGAACACGCGCAGGAAGACGTCAGGGGTCTGTTGCCGTTTTAAAACGTCTTGAAGGCACTCTGAGGAGAACGGTTCCGAATTGACGGACCTGCCCCCTGCCTTGCCGCAGAGGTGGCCACCCCGATTACATAGAAAACCACCACGACGACAGCGGTGGCAAACTGGCTTATTCCCGATCCTGCTTTACGCAGTTCAAGAACTCACCGGGCTGGCTGCCGGATATTAAAATTGGCTATCGCTTTTAATCCCCACTGGCATATGGCCGTGGGCGTCAACCTTTTTCCGGCTTAAGCAGGGACTTGCACTGCACATACGTCTCTTTATGCCGGAAGACGAACAGCAGGTAATAATCCAGCGCACGGCTGCGGCGTTTGGAGGTGTGCGTGTAGAACGGGAAGACGTCAAACGGGCCTTCATACCCCGGTGGGATGGGGTCCTGTTCCAGAATAGTTTTGACGCGGAACAGCGGAATATAAATATGCGTTGCCCCGGCGTTTCTGCGCACGTGCCAGAGGTTCTTGCGGAACTTCTTCAGCCTGTCGGGCAGAATGAAGATCATGTTCTCTTCAATAAAGCTTTCGTCCGGGGTGCTGTTGCGCAGGTAGCGCATGTCATCGGGCATATCACAGAAAAAATTATAGCCCTGAATAATCATGGTGGTCTTTCTGGCTGGTCTGTCTGGTAGGGGTGGCCGCGTTACCGCAAGCCGCCATAGGGGTCATCCTGCACGCCCTCTGGTTTCCGGCCGCGCCTGCGATGCCTGAGATAAAGCACGAGGCCGAGCGGCACAATCAGCAGAGTGCTGTAATGGCTCAGGTTCTGCCATTTTGAGCTATGCAGCAGGATATCCGTGGAATAGATCCCGGCCGCCAGTGTGGCCGCAGCCAGCAGCAGGCTGAATACACCAATGGCGATTTTCTCCGCGACGCTGTTTTCTGGCACGGTGGGCTCCCCTGTGGCTTTGCCGGCTGGCTGGATGCGGGCAGCATATCACGGCTGGTCTGGGGGCGTCACGGTTGGGAGCCTCTGCGCCGGGGGCGAACTATGGCGGGAGCGCAACGGAGTGAGCGCACCAGCGTTAGAGGCAGGCTGGCCCTGTTGTGGGAAATGGCAGTAGGATGAGGCAACGGCTCAGGCCGACCAGAGGACGATGAGGAACCAGATGCACACCACGGAAACAGGCGCACAGGCCACAGCACGACAGGCGCGGACCACGCGCGTTGACCAGACAGCGCGGCGTGGCCTGCGGCGCGGCGCAACCGGTGGCATGCTGGCGCTCGGGCTGGCTGGAGTGCTGGCAGGGTGTGCAGGGCAGACCACCACGCAGCCCGTGGCGACCTCTGGTAAACCCGACGGAATTTATCAGGCCTCTGGCAATGAGCCCTCCTGGAACATGACGCTGGCGCAGAACATGCTGACGCTGGAAACGCCGGACGGGCCGCGCACGGCCAGCCCGGTTTTGCATGCCCATGCGGAAGGCGGGAGCCGTAGCTATGAGGCGAAAAATATGCAGGTGGAGATTACGGCCAAGGCGTGTTCCGACAGCATGAGCGGCCAGAGTTATGCCGATACGGTGCGCATTGTGACACAGGGGCGTACGCTGACTGGCTGTGGTGGGGCGTCCCTTGCGCCGACCAGCCTGAACGGCACGCGCTGGGTGGTAACGGCACTGGACGGGCACCGGCTGGCCGATGGCAGCAAGCCGCCGTCTGACACGGACCGCACTACGGATGAGCCGGGCCTGAAAGCCGGGGCACCGGACATGGCCCCCACGCTGGACATTAATGACAGCGGCAAGATTTCCGGCTCTGACGGGTGCAACCGTTATGTAGGTGGGCTGGAATTTGGCAAGGATGGCCGCGTGAAGGCCTCAGCGCAGGGGGGCATCAGCACCATGATGGCCTGCTTCGGCCGACAGGATGCGATCGCCCGGCAGTTCTCCGCCCTCACCCGTGCGGTGACGCACTGGCGGACGGACGGGAACGCGCTGGTTTTAGAGACGGGTGATAAGAAAACTGTGCGGTTGCGGCAGGTTTTTTAAGGAAATCAGGCCCCGCTGCGGGCGGCCATGGCGGCGGCGCGGGCGGCGGCTTTTTCTTCTTCGGTCCAGATTTTGCGTTCACGGACCTTCTGCGGCTTGATCTGTTTGACCGGGCCGCCACCGAGGACAGGGGCGCGTTTGGTGGAGGTGCGGGCTTCTTCCGAATGCCAGGCGTGGTCTGTGTGGACCGTCAGGGTGCGGCCAATTTCACGCTCGACATCATGCAGCCAGGCGCGCTGTTCGGCATCACACAGTGTAATAGCGTAGCCGCTGCGCCCTGCCCGGCCCGTGCGGCCAATGCGGTGGACGTAGCTTTCCGGCAGGCTGGGCAGGTCGTGATTGAAAACATGCGTGACGGTATCAACATCAATGCCACGTGCCGCGATATCTGTTGCCACCAGAACCTGTGCGGTGCCAGCGCGGAAGGCTTCCAGAGCGCGTTCCCGCTGGCCCTGTGACTTGTTGCCGTGCAGGGCTTCTGCCGTGATGCCGGCCTCGGTGATGAAGGCGCAGACTTCGTTAGCAATATTCTTTTGCAGGGTGAAGACCACCGCCTGCCCCATACCGGGCGTGCGCAGCAGTTCCAGCAGGGCTTCTTTCTTGTGGGCTGCGTCCATGAACATGACGGACTGCTCAATGCGGTCCACCGTGGTGGAGGGCGGCGCGATTTCGACATTCGCCGGATTTTGCAGCAGGCTTTCGGCCAGTGCGGCAATGGATTTCGGCATTGTTGCAGAGAGCAGAATGGTGTGGCGCTCTTTGGGGAGCATCGCGACAATGCGTTCGATGGGTTTTGCAAAGCCCATATCGAGCATCTGGTCGGCTTCATCCAGCACCAGTGCTTCAAGCTGAGAGAGGTCGCATTCACCCTGTGTGACCAGATCCAGCAGGCGGCCCGGTGCGGCAACAATGACATCCACGCCGTTTTTCAGCGCGTTGATCTGATGCATCGGGCTGACGCCACCGAAGATGGTGGTGACGGTGAACGGCAGGTGCCGCCCGAAATTTTCAAACCCATCGGCAATCTGAGACACCAGTTCCCGCGTGGGGGCCAGAACCAGCACGCGCGCGCCACGTTTGGGGGCCGGACGCGGGTTTTGAGCCATGCGATGCAGCAGCGGCAGCACGAAAGACGCGGTTTTACCGGTGCCGGTCTGCGCCATGCCGAGCAGATCCCGCCCTTCCAGCAGGAAAGGAATGGACTGGGCCTGAATGGGCGTGGGGGTGGTGTAGCCTGTTTCGGCCAGCGCATCCTGCAGGGGCTGCGTCAGGGGGAGATCGGCAAATGTGATGGATGGGGACATAGCAGGCAGCGCCTCCGGCGCTCAATAAGGCTGCGCCGGGTAGGGCATCGCGTGTTTGGAACGGGGGCTTTTTACGGGTGGGGCGAACGGGCGTCAACAAAAGGTGTGAGGTCGGGCGCAGAATGATGTAGTGTTTATTTTGGTAATTTGCTAAATAGCGAATCATGAATGATGTGTTTAAAGCCCTTGCTGACCCGACCCGCCGCGCCATTCTGGAAATGCTGCGCGAGCGGGAGATGACGGCTGGCGACATTGCGGACTGCTTTACCCTCGCCAAGCCGACCCTTTCCGGGCATCTGGCCGTATTGCTTGCGGCGGACCTTGTGCATCGGGAACGGATTGGCACAACTTTAGTCTATCACCTGAAACTTTCGGTGTTGGAAGAGGCCTGGCTGCGGCTTGCTTCCACCATGCGCCTGGGAAAGAGTGACCCCTCATGCAGCACAGATACGGCCCCCGCCTCTCCTTCGCGCTGATTGCGGCAACGGCTGCCATTGGTCTGGTTATCCTCTGGCTTGCCCCGGCGGATGCGCTGGTGCCGGTCCATTTTTCCGGCCGGTGGGTGCCTGATCGGTTTGCGACGCCCCTGCATGGGATTTCGATATGGATCGGGTTGCTGAGCGGGCTGTGGCTTGTGTTTTTTGGCATTCAATACTGCTTTCGGTCCGACACCGGTTTGCAGACGTCTCTGCCGGTTTATGATCTGGCGTGGATTACGCTCACAGCCGCTCTTTGTGCTCTGGCTGTTGGGGCCATGGAGTATGCGGTGGGGATTAAAGTTGCTTTGGGGTCCCTCAACGCTGTGATGACGGGGGTTTTCCTGCTGGTTGTTGGGAACTGTCTGGGGAAAATCCGGCCCAATAGTCTGGTGGGTATTCGCACCCCGTGGACAAAAGCCAATGCACGGGTTTGGGACCGCACGCATCGGGCCTGTGGACCGCTGTTTATTCTTGCAGGTGTCGGATTGATTGCTGCCGGTTTTGGGATGCTGGGCCGACCGGTGGATCTGAAACTTATCAATTGTGTCATGCTGGGGATGCTTGCGTTTTGCTATGGTCTTTCATGGCTCTACTGGCGGCAGGAAAAGACCCGTGGGTGACTTGAAGAGGCTGGTTCTTCTGGTGGGTGCAGGTGGGGTTTTGATGGGTCCAACACAGGGGTTTGCTGCCCCCGTGCAGTGGGAACTGTTTGACCCGCAGCATCAGTTTGCGTTGTCTGAGGGGGCACCCTGCCCGGATGGAGAAAAAGCGGTGGTGCTGCACTCTGCCACCGCCAGTCCGACGCAATATGCTGTGACGCAGACTGCGCTTTCAACAGATGGTTTGCAGAACAAGGTGTTGCGCCTGCGTGCGCAACTGAGCGTGCAGGATGTGCAGGCGGGCGCGGGCCTCTGGCTGACGCTGTATGACGGCACAAAGCAGATCGGGTTTAGAAATACGCAAAAGGACCTGGTGCGCGGGCAAAGTGTGACCGGTGTGCAGGAGATGACGATGTGGGTTCCGCCGCAGGCCTCGCGGGTTGTTTATGGTGTGCTGTTGCGTGGACCGGGGACCGTGCGTGCCTGCGGAGTGCATATGGGGCCTGCCCAGCCCGCGCAGGGGGAGAATAACGGTCAGTCTGTTGCTGTGCAAACCATGACTTTTGCGATAAATGCCATCCGCACGCATGCGCTGCATGCGTCCCTGATTGACTGGGAAAGCCGCACGCCACCTTTGCTGGAACTGGCAGGAGCGGGCTCGGCTGAGGATGTGTATGCCGAGATAAGGCATCTGCTTGCTGACCTGCATGACGGGCATAGTTTTGTGATGCCCCCCGATACAGCACACAGGTTGGAGGCGCAGCCTGAGCAGATGCCCGTCTTTACGAAAATTGGCTCTGATGTTGGGAAGATTTCTCTCCCTGCTTTGACCTCTCATTCTGCTGAGGGGATGCAAGCTTTTTCCCGCACCGGGCAGCAGATTTTTGCGCAGGCTCCTGACATGCACGGGTGGATTGTGGATCTGCGCCATGACAGAGGCGGCAATATGTGGCCAATGCTGCAAGCCTTGAGGCCGCTGCTCGGCAATGGGGATCTGGGCTTTTTTGAAGACCGAACGGGGAAGCGCTCTGCCCCCTGGCGGGCTGTGGCGCAAGGTGTGGCTCCGCAGGACGACGGACCGGATTTGTCCCGTGTGCCTGTAGCGGTTCTGATTGGCCCGCAAACCGCCAGCGCGGGGGAAGCGGTTGCCATTGCGCTGAAAGGGCGACCCAACACGCGGTTTTTTGGAACCGCGACGCATGGGCAGACCAGTGGGAACAAGAGCTTTCCCCTGCCTGATGGCGGGATACTGGCAGTGGCCGCAAAGTTTGAACTGGACCGGACGGGCAAGCGGTATGAGGGACCGGTGCAGCCGGATGGGGTGGAAGCTGATCCTGACAAGGCTGAGCGGGCGGCGGAAGCGTGGGTTTCGCATTAGTTCCAAATTAATTTTATAATTTTCAGAAATTCACGGTGACGGAGAAGCGGGCGGATCGGGGTTCGAGCGGGTGGTAGGTAGAGCCGGTTTCAACGGGAGATGTGGGGGTGAGGCGGTAGTCGTAGGCGTATTGGGAGGCGGAGGCGTGGGTGTTGGTCAGGTTGTAAATGCTGGCCTGCACCTGGAGGTATTTTGTGATGTGGTAGCCGACATCCATGTTCACTTCCTTATAGCCGTGGGAGCGCAGGGAGTTATCCTCGATTAATGGATAGGAGCCGAGCCAGCGGAACTGTACACCGCCGAAGAAGCCGCTGGGGTGGTCGGCCAGCAGGCCGAAGGAGCCGATAAAGTTGGGGGCGTTGGCCACATACAGCCCCGGCAGGCCATAGAGGCCCGGATTACCCGTGAAATAGCGGGCGTGGGTGGAGGCAATATCCGCGTTGAGTTCCAGCCAGGGGAGCGGGTGATACTGGCCGGAAAGTTCAAACCCCTGTCGGCGGCTGGGGGCACCGGCATCATTGACGCCTTCATCAGCGTCGTAGGTGAGTTCTGAACTGAAATCGATACGGAAAAAGGCAGCTTGCAGGTTCAGTTTTGGGATGATGTTGGTGCGGACACCTAGTTCCTCACTGGTCGCGCGGGTCATAAACGGGGTGGCAATGGCCCCGTTGGCAATGCCATCTGTCGGGACGGTGCCGAGGACAGCGCGGATATCGTTAGAATGGTAGCCCTGCCCTGCGCTGATATAAAATTCCGTTTTATACCACGGCCCAAAAATCAGGCTGCCTTTGGGCTGGAAAAGCCACTGATGCACTTTGCCTCTGTAACCGGAAACAAGGCTGTGATCTGAGCCGCCGTAATAATCACCACGCAGACCGACAACGGTGCGCAGCCAGGGTGTCCAGTGGGTGATGTTCTGGCCAAACAGGCCGACATTGCCTTGAGAGACGCTGTCCGCATTGCACACATACTGGCCGGTTGGCACGCTGCTGTCCGGGCAGTCGGGCAGCACGCGGCGCTGGCGGGTGTGGCGGCGGTCGATATAGATGCTGTCCCAGCGGCCTTGTACGCCAAAGGTTGTGTCTGTGGCGCGGTGCAGAAATGTGTCGTGCCGCTGGTACGCTGATGTGCCGCCGAATGTTGTGCGGGTTTCGTCCTGCTGTTCCTGATCACCATTGATGGGGTCATTCAGATAATGGCTGAAATCGTTCCACAGGGTCAGGCGGCTATGCACGACGTAAAGCGATGTTTTAAGCTGCCAGTTATCATGATGCAGAATATGATGCGCGGACACGCTGAACCGTTCGGAATAGCCGCCGTCGCTTGGGTCCAGAGAGCCATACCGGCTGATGAGGCCTTTCTGGTAGGCTTCCAGAGGCTGGTCGGTCGTGTTGTTCCATTGGCCGCGGTAATACAGGCCGGTCAGGTTGAATTTGGTGTGTTCTGTGGTGTGGGTGTAGCGGGCGGCGGATTTAATGCCCCGGAAGTTGTCCGGGTGCGCCCACGGGCCGTTGAGATGGTCTATTGAGAAAGCGCTAAGCAGTTTATCGCCATTTTTGAAGTGGGCGGTATCACCAATAAAAGCATGTTCATCACCCAGCGTGCCGAGGCTGCCTGAGGCCTGCCCGCGCAGGTCATCCGTTAAGCGGATATGGTCGGAACCGACGACGCCGAAATCCCCGACATCGGCATAAAAAGGGCCTTTGGTGTAGTCGATACCCTGTGCGAGTTCAGGCATCAGGAAATTGACATCCGTATAGCCCTGCCCGTGGGCGTGGGTGGGTTCATTAACCGGGATATCATCCACAAAACTGGCGAGGTCTGTGCCGTGGTCCAGATTGAAGCCGCGCAGAAGATACTGGTTGGCCTTGCCCTCGCCCGAATGCGCAGTGACGACCAGACCGGGCACGGATTCCAGCAGCTGCCCCACCCGATAAACCGGACGCAGGCGCAGTTCCTTAGCGGTAATGCTGCCCTGACTGGCCGTGAGCGCGCGGCCAATGGGGTCTGTATGCGAGGCGATGACCTGAAGATGTTCTTCCCCGTGGGCCTCGGTCGTTTTGTGGCCGAGGACTTTTTGGGAGGAAGCGGGTTTTGCAGGAGGCTCTGCATAAGCAGCGGTGGTGAAGGCAGAGGCGCAGAGAAGCGCGACGATAAACGGAGAGCGCCCGCGCCGGACAGGGCGCGGAGACACAATGTGACCCATAACTGTTCCCCGATATCCGGCACACCCCGTCCGGCTATCATGACTGAGCGACGAAGGCAGGTCTCCTGGCTCACGGGGGTTGTCTGACGCGCCTTCCCAGCCGGTATCGGGCCAGTGGCGTGATGCGTCAGCGCACCGTTTACAGTTGCGGGGGCAGCCGCTGCCTGAACCCCGGGCCTGTGTGCCCAGCCGGATCCTTCAGCGTTCCCTTTTCACTCGCTTGCGCGAGACCTTCGACAGCCGCAGAGGTAGGGGATGGGCTTTGGGTGGGTCAAGAGTATGGGAGCCCTGATTTCAAAAAAACGTCACACCCGGAGATGCAAAAGCAGGTGTAGGAAGGAGGCCTGAAATCCTTCTGCTTGTGAGCAAGATGATGCCTCAGTCTCCCCGTCCCGGCCCGGAAATCTCCCCGTCCTCCACGCTGCGGGAGGCTGCAACGGAACGCTGGCTGGCCACCCTGCGCCAGAAAATAAAGGCCGATGGCACGCAGCCGCGTGTGCATTTTAGCCGCACGCCGGACCGCCTCCCCGACCGTGAGGGCGTGATACGGGATTTTGAATGACCGTTCACATTCTGTGAGCGGAGGAAACGGCTCTTTGTCCTGAGCGTTTTGGGCGTGTGATGGCATCCGGGAGTTCCGGGTGCAGCGTGCTTTTTGACGTGATGAGGACCCTGCCGTGATGACCCTGCCTCGCAAACCGGTTTTAAGGATGGTGCTGGCTGCTGGCCTGCTGGCGGCGGGCACCCTGGCTGCTCCTGCGCACGCCCAGCGGAGCATGTTGTTTTCTGGCACATTTGCAGCAGAACATGGTGCGCCCGCGCAGGCCCACGGCAATGTGGTGGCGCTGTATTATGCCGGTGCGCATGTGCTGCGTTACACCGTGACATGGAACGGGCTGAGTGGCCCGGTGACGATTGCGCATTTGCACGGCCCTGCCCTGCCCGGCAAGGATGGGCCGCCGGAAGTGACGGTGCATGGCCCGTATAAAAGCCCGCTGAGTGGCAGTGTGATGCTAAGCGCGGATACGGAGCGGGACCTGATGGACGGCCGCGTTTACCTCAACCTGCATACCCAGAAATACCCGAATGGCGAGGCGCGGGCGTGGCTGGCGAAGAGTGAGTAACACCCTCACCTGACACACAGCCCGCGCCCCAGTCCGGGCGCAGTCCTGCCCCATGAGCAGGACTGCGGAGGTGACAGTGTTCAGGCTGAGTAGGCTGTTGTTTCCATCTCTGTCTGGTCTGCCAGCAGGTATGGGCCTGCGGCGAGAACCTCCAGAGACAGCATGCTCATGGCATTGCGCTCCAGAGCCGGCAGCGGCAGAAGTGCGTTGCCATTTGTCCAGACAGGAGCGGCCTCACCCGCTTCAGCGCCATACCAGCCAGAGGGCTGCTCCGTTTGCAGATGTGCGGTGAGGCTGTGCTTCTGATCCACCGTGATCAGCTGAATACCAGCGATGGCGACACCCAGCGCCCGGCGGTCATCCACAAACGGACCGATGGCATCACTCGGGCGGCTGGCGTGGGAGACGATGCGGACAGAAGACACGCCCGGCGGCAGCATAAAGCGATACTGCGCGCCCTGATGAGACACCGGACGGATGAGTGCCCCACTCTGGGTGACCAGATGCAGATCCGGGTTTGTTGTCACTGCGGCACTGGCCGGTGCGCCTGCACGGGCGGCCAGAGTGTAGAACAGCGGCTCGACAAAGGCGCGCTCAACACACAGCGGGACAGCTGCATCCGTCGCCCAGTCACGACAGCCTGCCCCCAGAGCCACGACAGAGCCGGCCTGACGGAAGGTGCGACGGTTGCCGGTATCCAGATAGCTTTCCGTCAGCATGCCGTCCGCGCGGAGAACGGAGTGCTCCTCGGTTTCCACATGGAAATACTCGTAGGAGGTGATCGAGGTGTCATAGAAAATGGACGACCCGTTCACCAGCATACGGGCTGGCACAAAACGACCATAGAAGAACAGGCAATGTTCCGGCGTGATCAGCATGTCTTTGTAAGGCACGCTGTCTGCAATGGCATCTTTGAGAATGCGCACGGGGTATCCTGCATCAGCAGCCGCCAGATGCGGACGCGCGGTGGCATGGGATTTGCCTGCCCAGACAACGCGGCGGGGCTGCGGCATGCCGTTGACATAAGCCGTGACTTCATCACCCAGACGGAGCGTTTCAACAGCGACCTCGCCGTTTGGAGTCTGGATCATGCTGCCGGACAGGAAGCAGACTTCAAAATCCAGCCAGCCGTCTGTGCCATCTGACAGGGTGAAGCCCTTGCTCTCAACACCCGGAATATTCAGGGTGACGGTGCCGCCGTTGGTCAGCGCCAGGGCAACCTGATCTGCGGACGGATACGTGACAGAGGCTACGTCGGCAGATTTGAGACCAGCCAGTTCGATACTATCAGAATTACCAGCTTCCGTGCCGCTGAAACCACTGATGACCGTGCTGACCGTGCCGCCGGATGTCAGACCGGAAATAACCAGACCGCCGTTGGTATCACCCTGCAGGTCGATAACGCCACCCGCATTGGGGCCAATGGACACCGAGCCACCATCCTGTACTGTTACGGTGCCGGAAATCACACCGCCGCTGGCAACCGTTAAATCACCGCCGGAAGCGATAACAGCACTGCTGAGTGTCGCACCGCTCGTCACGTTCATTGTGACGGCTGCGGGAACCTCCCATGTCCGGTTTTCGCTGTACCCGCTGTCCAGATTGACCGTGCCGCCGTTGGACGTAAAGGTTGTGCTGTTTGTCACAAAAGCATCGGAGGCACCATTACCGCCGCCGGCAAGGTTCAGCGTCCCGCCATCGATCACGGCATACCATGTGGACCCACCAGACGCGACATCGATTACAGCGCCGCTGCCGGCTGTGGTGTAATAGGTCTGACCACCGGACTGGACCTGCAAAGATGCGCCGGAGGTCAGGTTGCCGCCACTGATCGTGCCGCCTGAACGCGCAACCGTTGTGCCTTGCAGGATAGCACCGGAAGAAAAGACAACCGTTCCGACAGACCCTGCATTTCCGGCAATCACATCTTTTGCAGTGCCGCCACTCAGGACAGTGGTAATGCCCCCATCGACAGCAGCGCCGCCGGAAATCAAACCGCCGTTTGAAACAACGATTGAACCGCTGTTCGCCAGGTTTCCTGTGTCGTTGGCACCCTTCTGTATTAATGTCCCGCCGCTATCAACAACGACACTCCCACCAGACTGAACAGTCTGACGCGATGCCACACCACCGGAAAAAACAGTTTCTGTAGAACCACTGTTAACCGTTGTATCTTCAGCAGAACCGTAAACTTCCAGTGTCGCGCCGCTGAATAGCTGGGCGGACAAAGAGTTTCCGCCAACATCAACAAACACCTCACCACCGCTGACGTAGGTATCTGCTGCAACACCACCACTGGCGATTTGAAGTACGCCAGCTGCGCTTACGATTGTGCCACTAGCAGAACCTGAAAGGGCAACACCACCGTTACTCCCAACAGTCGTTGTATTGGCGGTACCACCGGTTTCGACAATAAGCGTGCCGTAATTATCAACCGTAATACCGGAACTGATGACGCCACTGGAGACCGTCACGATCGCGCCGTTTGTAACCTGGGTCATCTTATTTCCCTCTATAAAACAGAACTCAGGCTGATAGTATTTTTTTTACCAGACAAGAAAATCGAAAAATGGTTGTTTCGCGTAAACCATTTGGTTGATCTCTATTTTTAGATAAATAAAGCGTGCTTAACTGCGGATTTTTCAATTTTTTAGAACCCAGCAAACAAAATCAAATAGAAGCTTTCCCTAATGTCGCAGCAGTCCGAATCTAACCTTTCGGGACGACATTATAGAAAACGCCCCTTGCGTCTCCTCCGTGATTTTTCCAGGAATTCCGTTGTATAATGATGTTCTGGAAATCATCATCGTATCCTGCAAAACCGCCGCCATTGATGAAGGCAGGGTAATCTGGACTGAATTATTCCCGTTATTATTACACAGATGTGAGCGTACGATTGCAGGAGATTTATTATCCTGACAAAAGAGCCTCGAGCTGGCCAACGGAAAACCTTCTGGTTTTTAATTATAACCGCTGAAAAATATTAACTCCCGCATAAATGCGAACATTCATGATATAAACATTATATTTTTCAAAATTTTGTGCTATTACTCCTCGAGTATGGCAAGAAAATGGCTGGAACTGATGAATTTTTTTTCAGCCTTCTAATTAACACCATCCTTATTTAAAAAAATCTGAATCGTTATTTTTGCTTTGAATAAAAGGCAATCAATAAAAAGTTGAGTGCTGAAAACTGTTTAGTTTTTCTGATCAAAATTTAATGCGCGAACCTCTTGCTAATAATATTCTGATTTTTATTATATAAATTAAGTAACCGAAGTATCGGTTCAGTGAGTAAGACGAATTTTTTCTGACAACCACTCACACCCCGAAGGCACTTTATGATCCTTGAGGAGAATGTGAGGTGGCGAAGTTTCCCGATCTGCGCACGCATATGAAACTGCGGTATTTCCGGCTGGTTGAAACACTTGCCTCCACAAAAAGCATTCGTCTGGCTGCAGAACGCCTGAATATTACCCCTGCGGCTGTTTCAAAAAGCTGTAGGGAACTGGAAAATATTCTGGGCGTTCAGCTATTTTCCCGTACGGCATCCGGATTTCTGCCAACGCCTCTCTGCGAGCGTTTCATGATTTCCGGCAGACGGATTGATGCTGAGCTGAAAAATCTGATGTCAGATTTCACGCTTCTCGAAGAAAGCTTTCACGACAATGTGAAAATTGGTTTCCAGACACCAATGTTGCAGGAAACGATTGCCCGCAGTGTCGGAAAATTAAAAAAAGAACATCCGAGTCTGAATCTGACTCTTGAATATGCAGCACGACATTATCTTCTGAGCGGTCTGCAGGCAAACTTGTACGATTTTATTTTTGTGAACCTCTCCGATCTGACATCGCATCCCCGGCTGAACACAAAAAAACTGGCTAGTGAACAGTATGTTGTTGCAAGTATGACGTCTATTCATTCCGTTCCGGATGTTCTGGACCGCTGGGATGAATTTGCATCAGCGACGTGGGTTATCCCGGTGCCTGGCATGGCCATGCGAGACCGGTTTGATTCCATTCTGGCTGCCAGAGGGTTACGCCTCCCTCCCCGGCGCATTGAAATCAACTCTCCACTCGGCTCTAAAAAACTTGTTGATATTTCAGACGCATTTACACTTTTACCGCTTAGCATGCTCAAGTCTCTCGGCCGGGAGGTTGTCGACCCGGATACTCACCTGCGGTTTCTTCCGGAACTGCATCTTGAAAGTGGCATGGTCTGGCTGCGCGATACGCATTTGAGCCCTGCTGCACAATATGCGAGTGACTTTATTTCGGAAAAGATTTTAAGACTTTTCTCGAAAAAGTAGTTTATTTTCAAAATTCTTTAGGAATGGGGGCACACCAAGTGTGCCCCCATTCCTTTTCTCTTTTCCCCAAAACGCCATACGGACAAGACACCTTAGCCCATCAGGGTAAGCTCTTCTGGCTTTTTTCCTTTTGATTCATCCAAAAAATAAGAGTTATTTTCGAGAATCGTGATTGAAAGAAGGCTGACTTCGTTAGGGTTGAGATAATTCCCAACGGGCAGCAATGCAGCCCCATTTGTCCAGAGGCAATCACTTCTGCCGGTGAGATACCAACCTTCTGGTTTATCCTCCCATAGCTGAGACATGAGGGCATACTGACATTTGGCAGACAGTAAGCAGAGCTCTGTGACAGCAACACCCAGATAGCGGCGATCATCCACAAAGGGACCGATCACGTCAGACGGTCTGCTCGCACGGGACATGATACGCACCGATTTTGTATGAGACGGCACCATAAAACTGTATTGACCCGCCGTGCGGCGAATAGGGCGAATAATCGCGCCTGTTTCTGTCATCAGATGCAGGTCAGGATCATTCGTCATATCCGGGACTTTTGTTTCTTTCTGAGTGGTTTCAACCTTATGTTTGCGTTCATCCAGAGCACGGAACACAGGCTCTGCAAAAGAGCGATCGACACCCAACGGAGCAGCAGCATCCTCTACCCAATTTCTGGTTGCACTACCTAAACCAATGACTTTTCCATTCTGTTTGAACGAACGGCGGTTCCCTGTATCGAGATAACTTTCTGTCAGCATCCCGTCGGCTGTAATGACGGAATGGTGTTCTGTTTCCACATGATAGTAATCATAAGACCGTATGGTTTTATCGTAGAAAATAGAAACACCATTGACCAGCATGCGCGCAGGGACAAACCGGTTCTCAAAAAACAGGCAGTGCTCAGCTGTAATCAGCATATCTTTATAAGGCACACCGTCAGCAACAGCATTTTTGAGAATGCGGACAGGGTAGCCAGCCGCATCATCTGGCAGATCCGGTCGGACAGACACATGCGCCTTCCCTACCCAGACGACGGGGCTGACGCGATCCGCATTGTTTTTCCAGTCAAATGTGACAACCTCGTCACCAATCTGGATGTTTTCTACAGCGCAGTCTCCATCCGAAGTACGAATCATTGAGCCTGCCAGAAAGCAGACGCCAATATAGGTATTCTGCCCATCGTAGGTAATTTTAAGCGGGTTTTCACCTTTATCGACGTAAAAGAGACCTTCAGGAAGAGTGACACCATCCGCCATGTTGACCGTATAGGAACCAACAGGTTCCCCATTTTTATCCATGAGCTTTATGGTCGCTGAACCATCCGCATTATAGAAAATTGAATAGCGATCTATAACCGTTGTCTGGTTTTGGAACTCGATCGTATCATAAGCGGGATTGTAATTATTAATGGAGGTTTTACCGCTGAGGTCGATAACGCTGGAACCGCCGTTAACAACCAGAGTGCCGCCACCATCCGTAAAATTGATCTTTGTTCCTGACAGGAAACTCAGAAACGTGTTGCCGGTATTAAATTTTCCGCCATAGCCGATGTTAACGGTGTTGCTACTAAAGCCGCTCCCTACCGCACCACCCGTTAAAGTCGCATCCCCGCCAAAGACATTAACCGTTGAGCTTGTAAGCGCGCTGCCGCCAACATTAATGGTGGTGTTACCACCAATATAGTAAGTCGTGCCTGTCAGAAATGTCCCGAGAAAATCTATCTCGCTCGTTGTTCCCGGTCGTGTGACATAAGTCCCCCCGCCCAGAATGGAAAAAACCGTTTTGTCTTCTACAACGACGTTTCCATGAGGAAGGTTTTTATCAAAAAGGGTGTTCCCGTGACTGTCCGTTATGGTGACGTTCGTCTGGGAACCAAAAAGTCCTACGCTTGTGTCAATATCGTAAGTTATATCATTCACTGTATCGTGATAGTGTGACATTTCCCAACTCCTGATTTAAGCAAAGGAGCTCGTGGAATTAAAAATGTACATTTTTTACATTTTTGTTGCACTGATATCTTGGGCGTTATAGTAATCGCTCCGACAGTCAACTGAAACGAGTCCATCTGTTTGCCTCTGTTTAAATCAGGAGTTTCACAAAAAATCCCCGCACTTTTTTGCGTGACGAATGCGTGATGAGTTCTCAAAAATCAGGTTATAAAGTCGGTTATGCGCGTGTCAGCACGGTAGATCAGACTTTGGATATTCAGATAAAAAAGCTCAAAGAATACGGATGCCGTCGAATTTATTGTGAAAAAGCGAGCGGGGCCGATGCGGAGCGAAAAGAGTTAAGGAGGTTGCTGGATAACCTGAAAGAAGGGCAGATGGTGGTGGTCACACGTCTGGACAGACTGGCCCGCAGCACCTTTGACCTTTTTTCTATTGTGAAGACGATTACAGACCAAAAAGCCACGTTTTACTCTCTGGGTGAACCCTGGACCAATACCAATACTAGCACAGGGCGGCTGATGCTCGCTGTTCTGGGGGGATTGGCGGATGTAGAACGGGATTTAATCCGCACCCGCACGGCAGAAGGCCGCGCAAGAGCTATAGAACAAGGGAAGCGGATGGGGCGACCACGCCGGATTACGGAGGATCAGCGGCAAAGCATTATCCACCGGCGACAAATAGGGGAGTCCCTGCAATCCATTGCTGAAAGCTTTGGAATTGATAACAGCACCGTCTCTCGTATTGCGCGGGCTCAGGGGTGTTACCAGGCAGATATTGCCAGGATCAAAAAAAGAGCCCGGCACCCGCCGAGCTAACTCCCCCCCCCCCTACATCTGAATACCAATTTTTGGGGCCAGCCAGACCATGCCCAGATAGAGCAGGATGGTAACGCCGCACCCGGCCCCTAACGCCAGCCAGAAGGGCACACCGTGCCGCATAATCCACGGGATAAGCAGGAACATGGGTAAGGAGGGCAGCACGTACCAGAACGTGGCACCGACATGTGCTTCCATGCGGGCAGGGTCTTTGGTTTCCAGCCAGAGCCAGATCATCCCAAAAACGGAAATAAGGGGGAGAGACGCCACAAGCGCGCCAAGACCGGGGTAGCGGCGGGCAAGTGTTGAGACCAGAGCAATGGTCAGGCCTGAAAGAAGGGCCTTCAGCCAGAAAAACATTGTTGTTTCCGGTGCAAAACCCCTCCGCCGGCAAAAAGCGGACGGAGGGGCTGGCAGACTTTAGAGGTGGGTGTCGCCCTGCTGGGGCTGAGCGGGCGTCTGGCCCGGCTGAGCACCATTCTGCGGGGCGGCGTCCGGCGTCATTTTGCCGGGCTGGGTGGAATGTTCCACGTCATACGCTGTGGCCTTCTGGGCATAGGTGCCCTTTGCGCCGGGATGCTCCTGATCATACAGGGCAGCCTTCTGCTTGGCTTCCTTACGATAAACGTGGCGGCGGTACATGCCGGTGATGCAGCCGCCCACGGCCCCCAGAACACCATGATTGGCAACATGGCCGCCCACAGCGCCCACAGCACCATATTTCAGGCAGCCGCCGGGTTCCGCCTGCGCGGCGGTAACTGTGGTGCCAGCCAGAGCGGCAAGGACGCTCAGAGTGATCAATCGACGCATCTACATTTCCTTTCTTCTGCCAGATAAAGAGGCAGATCTGCCTGCAAGCGTATCGAAAGAGCGCTGCGGAGACAATGTGCGCCCCTTTGGCCTCACCGTTGCGCGCAAGGCCCGGTCTTTCTTTTCGCGCCCTCTTTTATTCAGGGGTGTGGCTCCCCATATTTAAAGAACAAGAAAATGAAAAAATTAAGGAGGCCGACATGAGACGCCCCTTCGACACCAGTCGCGCAGGCTCCGGTTTCCTGCACGGGTCTCGCTTTGCGCGGGGCATTTTGAACCCTCGCTCTAAACGGGTTGAACGCTCTGAAACAGTGGCCGCGGCAGATATGCCGGACACCACAACAACGGGGAAAGGTGGTTCAGCTCAGGCCGACACACCAGGGCGGGAAGAAGCTTCCCCCACCAAGGCCGGAAAAACCCCGGATGAAACAACGGAACACTGTTTTGCCTGAGCGGTTGCGCTAGGCGACAGGGAGTGTCCGGAGGAACGTTGCCACCAGCGTTTCCAGAAGATGCTGGTCTGCCGGAGAGAACCGATCCTTGCGGGGGCTGTCGAGATCCAGCACGCCGAGCAGGTGGCCGTGTGCGACTAACGGAATAACGATTTCAGACGCCGAGGCGGCATCACACGCAATATGGCCGGGAAACGCATGCACATCCGCCACGCGCTGGGTGGTGCGGGTCTGGGCAGCGGTACCGCACACCCCCTTCCCCATAGCGATACGCGTGCAGGCCACGCGCCCCTGAAAGGGACCGAGGACCAGCTCGCCGCCTGACGGAGACGACGCTGACGGTTGGCCGGACGGCGCAGCAGAAGCCAGCGTGAACAGCGTAGCCTGTGCCGTAGCGTGGGGGCGGTAGAGGTAGAACCCGGCCCAGTTGAGATCTGGCAGCGCCTCAAGAATAAGGGCGGACAGATTAGCCATATTGGCCAGAGGGTCCTGCTCCGCTGCCAGCAGACCCGTGGCGGCGGAGAGCAGATCTTCCGCAGTGAGGCGATGGGCCGGGGCGCTCATGGTGGCGCTTACTGGGCCAGCAGAGCCGGGCCGCGCAGAGCGGAGCGGCTGCAAACGGCTTCCTGCTGGTCCCGGTTGAGGGTTGTGATGTCAAACATCCCTGTAGGGCTGATCATCAGACGCCCCTGCCCGCCCCATGCGTAAGCGGGGTTGGCGCGAATGCCCTGACGGCTGGCAAGCTGGCGGCCAAGGGAGCGCAC
Source organism: Acetobacter malorum (assembly GCF_002153605.1). Classification (GTDB taxonomy): domain Bacteria; phylum Pseudomonadota; class Alphaproteobacteria; order Acetobacterales; family Acetobacteraceae; genus Acetobacter; species Acetobacter malorum_A. The sequence continues at coordinate 34,398 of NZ_JOPG01000020.1, forward strand.
GGTGGTGTCCGTGACCAGCTTATGAGAATCACAATAATACATCAGGCCGGCAACATTCTCTGCAGACGCGTGTTCGACCGTAGGGATGCCATCGTAATCCAGCACGCCGGGGGCGGCCGTGGTGGCTGTCATGGGAGCGGGACCGGCCGGGACTGTCAGCACGCCGGACGTGGCGGCATGCGCCTGCGGCAGAGCGGCCGACAGCGCGAGACAGCCGGTCAGGGCCAGAAAGACAGGGCGAAGTTTCAGCATGGGCTTGATCCTCTTGGTATCTGCCAAACAGCATTGAAGTGCGCAGAATAAGGACAGACACGGACATGCGGCAAGGTTAGGCAGCTCTGCGCGGAGTGAGGGGGGATGTGGGGAGGCGCCGGCAAAATAATAATGAGAGGAACGCCGTCTTATTTTTAATATAAAATCAAATCAAAAAAGAGACAAAATCAATAACTGCCGACCTTAAAACATTTTTATCCGTCTTTTTTTAAAGATAATCTGGGCCAATCTATTCCCTTCTTAAGAATATCTCTCATCATGCAAAAAATCACCCTCGCTATGTCTCTGACGCGCATTGCAAAATACTAACTCTTAACTGTATTTTTAGAAAAATTAGCATCATTTTATCTAAAGAGCATCCACTCCATGACAACAACCATCATCTCCTCCGGCGTTGTCGCCACGGCCTCCTCCGTTCTAAGCGGAGACACGCTGATTATTGCCAGTGCAGGCAGCGCAGTCTCCACCACTGTAGCGGATGGTGGACAGATGCAGGTACAGGGCGGAGGGGCGGTTACGTCCACTTTCATCTCAGGCACTGCGAATACAGAAGGGCAGAAACAGAGCGTTGTGGTGAATAGCGGGGCGAGCGCGTTTGACACCACGGTTTTCCATGATGAACTGATTATTCTGAACGGAGCCTACGCATCTGGCGTGACGCTGAACGATGGTGGGATCACGGTGCAGGGATCTTCCGCCGTTGTCTCCGGCATGACCGTGAATTCTCAGGGCTATTACGGAGCCTATATTGATGGCGGCAATATTTATGACACGGTGGTGAACGACGGCGGTGCCACCGTGGAATATGCAGATGGCGGGCGGGGCGCAGCCAAAGCTTACAACACGCTGGTGAATTCCAGCGGAGCAGACGAAGTTATTTCTGGTGTTACTTACAATGAAACCGTGATGTCGGGTGGCATACAGTCTCTTGTGAATGCAGCCGCCACGGCCTCCGGCACCATTCTCTCTGGAGGGGAACTGGGAGCAGCTGCTGGCCAGACCGTTGGGACAGTCATCAGTGCCGGCGGACTGGAAGCCCTGAACGGGACAGCTGTGGCAAGCGGGTCCGTGATCATGCAGGCAGGCTCTCAGTTTGTGGGAAGCGGTACAACAGCGTCTGGCTCTCTGATTTCGGGAGGCACGCAGACGGTAGAGGGCACAGATCTGGCCGCGCAGATCTTTTCTGGCGGGACCGATATTATCGGATCTGGCGGGGTTGCCTCACAGACCGTCGTATTCAGTTCCGGCCTGATCCGGGATAGCGGGACAGTGACAAACGCTGTGTTGTCTGGTGGCCGGTTGCTGGTTACAGGCGTTGCGAGTGGCACCACGGTGAGCAGCGGCGGGAGTATTGTAACGTCTGCGGACGGCACAACCATCAGTTCCCTGATTAACGAGCATAGTTCCGAGACTGTGGCCACGGGCGGCGTAGCCAGCGGCAGCGTGATCTCGTCCGGTGCGGAATATGTTGCAGGGAGTTCCATAAGTGCTCACGTCACCGCCGCAGGCGTACAGCTGGTTCAGGCTGGCGGCGTGACACGTGGTGATATCGTCGACACCTACGCCAGTGAACGGGTTGCAGCAGGCGGTGTGGCGAGCAACACCGTTTATAACAGTCAGGGCTTTGGCTATATCAACGGTCTTTCTCTGAATGCTGTGAATTCCGGTGGCCGCATTTTTGTCAGCGCGGGTGGTGTAGCCAGTGGCACGCAGGTGCTGAATGGAGGCTCTGAAACCATTTTGACAAAAGGGCTGGGCAATAATGAAACTATAGCGTCTGGCGGCCGGCTGGTTGTCTCGACCGGCGGCGTGACGCAGAGCACGACAGTCACATCTGGTGGTCTTGAAACAGTCTCATCCGGAGGGGTGGCCAGCAACACACTGCTGCAACAGAGTGGCTCCCAGACGGTCACCAGCGGCGGTACCGCTAGCGCAACCAACATCAATGGGGGAACGCAGACCGTTGCGGGAACGGACAGTGCATCCGTGGTCCAAAACGGCGGCAAAGATCAGATTATTGCGGGCGGTGTGACCACCGGCACCACAGTTTCTTCGGGCGGGTCCATGAGTGTGGGAGCTTCCGGACGAGCCGAAAATACACAGGTGGCCGCCAATGGATCTGTTGATGTGCTGGCCGGTGGGATCGCGTCCGGCTCCGTGATTGCGCGCTATGCCACACAGACCATTGAAAGTGCGGGCATTGCCAGCGGCAGCGTGATTTCTACCGGCCGACAGTATGTTTATGGAAGCGCCGTTGGGGACACCGTAACGGCTCTGGGCGAAAACCGCATCATGTCAGGCGGCGTGGCCTTCAATGACAGCATCAGCAATCATGGACATGAGACTGTTTATGCAGGTGGGCTGGCTGAAAACACCACATATGGCAGCGCCGGATTTGGTTATATTCAGGGGTCGTCTCTCAGCGCCACTGTCATGTCTGGCGGTGATCTGTTTGTCAGCGCCGGAGGGGTTGCCTCCGCAACAACCCTCATGAGCGGTGGTCAGGCTTATGTGACCGGCTCTACTCTGGGCACGCAGATCCTCTCGGGGGCTTCGGAAACCGTTGCCGCCGGCGGCACTGCAAATAACGACATGATTTCGGCTGGCGGCCGGCTGACGGTCTCCAGCGGGGGCCACATTGATAACACCACGCTGATGTCCGGTGGCGCGATTGATATCGACAGCCTGAACTATGCCGGAAACACCGCTGCGAAAATTGATGGCGATACTCTGGTGGTCACGCAGGGGGACGAGACCTACACCATCGCGCTGGCAGGAGATTACTCTGACTATCACGCCACCTTCTCCCAGGACAGCGATGGCAGCACGGTTGTAACACTGGATGAAGGAGCGGAAGTCTGCTTCCTGCCCGGCACGATGATCCGTCAGGCTGACGGAGAAACCGCCGTGGAAAACCTCCGGATTGGCGATGAGGTTCTGACTTTTGCCAACGGTGTGGCGCAGCCACGCGCTGTGATCTGGGCGGGGCACAAACACACAACCGTGCGGGCTGGCCTGCCGGAAGATGAAGCCGGATATCCGGTGCGTATCCGCAAGGGAGCGGTTGCCGATGGTATACCGCATACCGACCTGCTGGTGACCCCGGAACACTGCCTGTTCCTTGCAGGCCGGTTTGTACCGGTGCGGATGCTGGTGAACGGTGTGTCCGTCTCCTACGACCACAGCATCACCGACTACACGTATTTCCATATTGAAACCGAAGAACATGCGGTCATCATGGCCAATGGGATGCTGACGGAAAGCTATCTGGACACGGGTAACCGCCGGAGCTTTGGGCAGACCGGGCCGCTGGCCCGCATTGGCGGTCGCGCACGGAACTGGGAAGACGATGCAGCTGTCCCGCTGGCAGTGGACCGTGCGACGGTGGAACCGATTTTCCGCGCTCTGGCGGACCGGGCCACTCAGCACGGTATGACGCTGTGGGGCAAGGAAGCCTTTGGCCAACAGCAGACCGCTGCTGTCTCGCAGGACGCAGACCTGCATCTGGTGACAGACGCAGGCCAGACGGTGCGCCCGATGCGGGCTGCAAACGGCCATATGGTATTTATGCTGCCGCCGGATGTAGCTCAGGTGCGGCTGGTCTCCCGCACATTCCGCCCCTGCGATGTGGAAGGACCGTTTGTGGATGACCGCCGCCATATGGGCGTGGCTGTGGGGCAGGTTCTGCTGCAGGAAGGCACTCTTCCGGCACGACTAATGATGCTCCCCACAGATCTGGATGCCGGAACAGGCTGGCACGCACAGGAAGCCGGGAACGCGGCCCGCTGGACCCGTGGCGATGCCGTGCTGGATCTGGGTCAGCTTACACCCGGCCTGTTGAGCAGACTGATGGTGCAGATTGTCAGTAAGGGGACTTACACGGTAATGCCCGCACTGCCAGCTTCTGACATAAAGGTTTCCTGCCGGAGCGCCTGAAGTACTTTACTGGTTGCCTGAGGGTTCTTGAAGGACTTAAGACGGGGTGTAGTTCTATGAGCTGCACCCTTTTCTTTTACGCAGGTCGCCTCTTTCCATGCCTTATGAGCCGCCTTTATTGGTACAAAACCGGGCACGTCTTGGCTCTTTTCTGTATCGTTCCCTTGCTCTTGTTCTGTTTGGCCTGATCCTGTTGCCGGAATTTTACCATGTCGGCTCTCAGCGCATCGAAACGTGGGATGAAGCCCGCCATATTGGCTCGGCCTATGAAATGCTTTTCCGGCATGACTACGTAGTCAATTACTGGCAGGACCAGAAAGATTACTGGAACCTGAAACCAGTCTTGAGTTTTTTGCCGATCATTCTCTCCCTCAAGCTGTTTGGTAAGGGGCTGCTGGCGGCCCGCATGCCCTCTCTGCTGGCGTTTGTAGCGCTTGTTCTGGGACTTTACCGGTTTGCGGCCCGGAAATTCTCATGGGTGGAAGGGCTTTATGCCATCACGCTTTTTTCTATCTGGTCGCAGCTTACGATCGTACATAGTCTTCGGCTGGCTGATCCGGATGCGCTTTACTGCGCGTTTTACCTGTTCTGCATCCTGTTCTGTCTGAAGCGCACCAGCCTGTCCTTCTGCCTTGCCTGCCTAATGGCCTCCCTGTGTTTCCTGACCAAAAGCTGGCATGCCCTGACGCTCCTGCCGCCGCTGTTGCTGACCTGCGTGCTGACGGAGCGTTCCTTCTCTCTGCCGTTCAAGGGCATGCTGTGTGGTCTGACGCCCATCCTGTTGTGGGCGGGGGTCCGCGCGTCTGTGGATGGCCCCAGGTTTCTGCATGATGCGGTGACATTCGACCTGCTCAAACGCAGTGAAATGCAGATTGAAGGGCACCATAACCCGGTCTCTTTTTATGTGACGGGGTTTGCGCAGGACTATCCCTACCTGCTGTGGCAGCTTGGATTTCTGACACTCGCCTTTCTGGCCGCCTGCTGGTGGGCGCCGTTGCGGGCCGGCCGGTTTCGGTCTGGCATACCGCGCGACCTGAAAACCGACATGCTGGTTCTGGGCGTGGCAGTCCTGTCTGTTTTCGGGATGTTTACTGCGGCAAAGACGCGCCTGCTCTGGTACACATTTCCGGCGTATCCGGTGCTGTGCGTGCTGATGACGTACGCCTTTGCGATCCTGCGGCCTGCGTTAAAAACCGTCGCCTGTGGGCTGGCGGCGGTTTTGTTCGCGTTGTCTTTGTCGGCCTCCTGGAAATGGGACAGGGGGATCGTGCTGCCGGTTTTCTACTCTCAGCTGCGGGCTGCGGCCTCTCTGCCCATGACGCATGTGCAAAAGGATGGTGTGATTACGCAGGATGATTACGCGGCGCTGCTGACCTACCTGCCCGTCCCGCCCGGTGCCATCCATATCGGGGCGGATGAGCACGCGCCGCATACGCTGGTGATCCGCGACAAGGATGCCGCGCCGTGTGACGGATGCGCACTGGTCTCGAAGGGTGACCAGTTTGATCTGTTTTACCGGAACTGAGGGGCGGTTTGGCGGGGAATTTACCCCTCCCCCACAATACAGGCTTGGCAAGCCCCCCGCCTTTGCGCTAGGGAGAAGCCCACGGACCCGTAGATCAGTTGGATAGATCGTCAGATTCCGAATCTGAAGGCCGGAGGTTCGAATCCTCTCGGGTCCACCATTTTCCTAAAAAATCGCAGTTTTCCGCCATAAATTGGCGATGCTAGACACTTTCTAATTTCCGCTAGACAATTTGTCGTATTTTCCCATCGCTTGCGGGGTCAGCTTTTCCTGCCGTGCAGAGTGCGTTTGCTGCATAGACAATCACAGCAGAAACCTAGCTCTCGTTGTAGTTCAGACTATGTCGGATCTATCGATTGAGTAAAAATTGTAATTTTATCAATGGTTAGTGCTGTTGATAGATAATTCTCTTTTTTTAGGCGTCGTAACCTAGAAATTTTTCATTATCAAACAATCCTTCTATGCCACCAATCGAATTGACAGATGGCATGTTCTGTTGACATTTACCGCTAGCTATTGAGAGAGAATTTAATGTCGCAGAGCATAAAACAGCAAAAGCCCAAAGCTCAAACAGCTCGTGAAGTAGCTGAAGCTGTGCTTTTTTGGGCAAAAAAAAATAACCTCTTTGGCAAAGTGCCATTAGAAGACGCAGTGGAAGTTGTAAAAATTCCTTTCTCTGATGACGGGAAGCTATTTGTTTCTCATAATGTACAGAGCATTTTACGCCAGAAAGCCATAAACCTAGTAACATTTAACGAAAAAGAAAAGAAAGTTACCATATTTACAAATGGAAAAATAAATAAAACAGAAGAAAAAGAGTTGCCAGTGTCAGTATCTGGTTTTACTATTGATTATGTTCAGGGAGGAGTAGCCCAAGTAAGGGGTGATCCGCCTAGTCCTGAACAATCTAAAGCTTACACACTACACAATAACCGCTATACTTGCGGGTCGTCCATATTTCCAGCAAGATGTATGGGCGCAGGGACTCTGGGACTAATAGTTTCAGATACTAATGGTAAAATGTTTGGCATGACAAACAACCATGTGGCTGGCGCATGCAATCACGCTATGCCTGGCTTGCCTATTCTTGCTCCAGGACCGCTAGATGCAAACGAAGATAGTTGCGATCCGTTTACGATCGGGCGGCATACTAAACTTCTACCTATAAATGATGGTATTCCTGAAAATATACCAGTCTCGGATAATTGTGATGTCAGTATATTTGAACTTTCAAATGCAGACAGAGTGACGTCAATGCAAGGCGACAGTTATGATACACCTGCGCTTTGCGAAGAGCCATTACCATCTATGGTAGTCCATAAAGTTGGGCGGACAACAGGCTTAACTAAGGGAATAATAGTGGGGCAAGCAGCAGCACCACTACCTGTTTCATATCATGTAAACGAATATGACATCAAAAAAACAGTTTTTTTTGAGACTGTTTACGTAGTGAGGGGGTGGGACCTCTCCCCTTTCTCTCGTCCTGGCGATTCTGGTTCTTTAGTCGTTTCAGAAAAGGCTGATGGTACTAAAATAGCTATCGGACTAGTTTTTGCGGGGAACGAACAGAGAGGAACGTCGTTTATTTTACCCCTACCTGATGTGCTAAAAAAATTATCTCTTAACATAGTATCGGGTCACAATGTGTAAGCATTCTGTTTCTGCCTTAACGGCTGCCAAACAGTTGGCAAACATACTTTCCTTGCCGAGCACTAAGGGAAGCGTCCTTGTATGGATCCATAATGGGGATCAGTGTTTGATGATTGCAGCAGATAGAAAATGGGTTAAATTTCATAAGGACATTCCGCAATCATACTTGGGATTTCCCGTTATCATAGGAGATCCTATAACTGGAACATCGTTCCATTGAGTTGCAATAGTGATTAAAAATTTTAACCGTTTTGATCGTATTTCTCCATCGCCTGCTGAGCGAGTTTTTTCTGCCGAGCAGACTGCGTGTAGCGCATGGTTTCAGACAGAGTCTTGTGGCCAAGAATGGCTGCAATCTGGTGTGGTGTGCAGCCTGCTTCTGCCAGCCGCCTCCCGGCCGCTTTCCGCAGCCCATGAGGTGAGCAGCGCATCGGCAGACGAGCCAGAGCACACCAATCCTTAAACACGTTATAGAATCCATTGGCTGTGTAAGGCTTGCCGTCACTGGTGCGGCTCAGGTACGTCTGGCCTTTGCCGTGCCAGAGATCCAGTTCCTTTTGCAGCGCGGAATGGAGGGGAATCCAGAGGCACTCGTTCGTCTTCTCCTGCCGGACGTAGATCATGCCCTCATGGACATCAAACGGCCCCATGCGGACCACATCGCTGCGCCGCTGCCCGGTATAGAGCATCAGGCTGAGTGCAAGCCGTTGCGGTGTGCCAGGAGGCCACTGCGCCAGATACTGCTCTATCTCTGCATCGGTCCAGGGGTGGATGCCCTCGCTCTTACGTCGCTTGATTTTGACGGATGCTACCGGGTTATCCTGCCGCCAGCCCTTATCTATGGCGTAGTCCATCAGCTGGCTCAGCAAGCGGCGGATGCGTGCTCTTGTGGTCGGGGCGTCGCCCAGGGCAGCGATAACCACCCGCACATGCTCGGGCTGCATATCTGCAAACGGCCCCTGCCCTATCTTGTCGGCACGTATCCTGTTGAGCAGCCTATTATAGACGGCCTTTGTGCTGTCTTTCAGCGCAAGGTAATCGCCAGACATTTGCCAGGACACGATCAGGGCTTCAAGCGTCCCAACTTTGATGATGCTCTTACCAATGTTTGACGGTGCAGGTGGTTCGGCTGTCCTGGCTAGGGTCGTCTTTTTCAGTGCCTCACCGTACGCCACCATAAATTCCGGATCTGAGGCGTCTGGCAATGGAATGGCCTCAAAGCCGGCGCGCCTCAGATAATACCGTGTTTTCCCGCGATTATCCCGATAGATTTTGAGATACTTGAGCTTGACGGTCTGCAAGGATTTTGTCCCAAGGGTTAGCGGGCGCAGCTGTAATTGCGCGGCCTGAGCACTGGCTCAAATAATTATCAAGATCGCTGACAAGCCAGACTTTCCGGCCTGTCGTTACGGAAAATGCAGGGAGTCTAGTTTGGGCCAGATTGCGCAAAGCAGAGACAGAAATGCCCAGATATTCAGCTGCATCCCGTGCCCGCAGCACTTTGCGGGTTACAGGCGCTAAGGTCTGCATTGTTGTGGTTCCTTTCTCGTCCTCATGCTGCGGCCCTGTCTTCTGCTGGCTCCAGCACCCGGACATCATTGGTCCAGCCCTCAATGCACTGTTGGCCATCATCCATCACGGTCTCACAGTCGTTAAAAACTATGAGCCAATCACGGTTATCTGTGGCGCGTGCGTGGAACAATCCACCGCCAACTGACCACAGGTCAAACTCCCAGCCCATAAGCCCACGTGTGCTGGGGCCGATGATATGGCGCTTGCCGTCACGCTGCATGCTCTGGCACCGTCCGAACTCAACAAAATTGCCGTTCGTCTGTCAGGATAGCCAGATACCCACCGCTGTGCTGCGGCTTTAGTGTAATGTGGTGTTTGGGCATGTTGGTGCCTTCTGGTTCAGCTTATCCTGTTCAATCAAAGCATCCAGCTCCTGGACGGTAGGAGCTGTTTCATTCCCTTCCCGCAGCCGCTTGATGCTTTCCGCAATCATTGCCTGACAGCGAAGGGCGATATGATTCCTGTATCCATCTTGATATTCCATGATCAGACCGATAGCTGTTTCAATTGAACTGACTAATAGTTCCTCACGGCGGCCAGACGTTTGCGTATCAGTTGCAATGTCTCCATTGTCAGGATTAACCTGGATGATGCTGAGAATAATGCTGACTTCATGCCCTGGCTTGGTGGCCTGAATCCGCTGGATCGCTGCGTGATAATATTCCTCAAGTTTGTTGAGGGCTTTTTCTTTCTGGCTCATGATTTCAGCCCAGTCTCAATGCAGATGGCTCTTGACCCAGCAACGCTACTCACCCACCCGGAATCGTCCAGTTTGGAGATTGCTGCCTGACAGGCCTGCATGTTTGCCATGGGGATGGCGACGGATGCCTGATAAAGCCGTGATGACCACAGCAGCAGGAAGACGGTTGCAATCATGCTGCGCACTCCCGCACATCCAGCACAAACCGGCTCAGAATGCCTCTGCGCTGGGCGTGGTGCGTTGTCCGCATGGCGGCGTCTGCGTTGCGCTCTTCGGCGTGCATGGCCATGCCCATCGCGCCAATGTGGCGCAGCATCGCCTCCCGGGCTTCCGCGTCATGCACGGAATTATGGACGCACTGCTCCAATGCAGCCCGGTGCTGCTCAAACTGATTTACGTTTTGCATTTGGTTTCTGCCTTGGTTTTATTTTGCCGTTACTAGAAATTGTGCGTCACCGTGAGGAATAGGCGGCATTTTAACCCAGTGCTCATTGGTCGTATAATTATGCCAGAGAGTGCCGTCATCACAGAGGGCATAAACTGCCTCTGGGATACCGCGCATTGATACAATCTGGATAATTTTCCGGGGTAGTTTTTCTCGGCCAGCATCCTGCTGGGCGGCCAGCTCACTGGGGCCTGCCTCGGTGGTCTGCTGCGGTGTCTGTATGGGCATCTCTTCCTCCATCGCGTCGGTGGCGATGAGGGAAGATATGCGCAATTATGCTAATCATGCAAGCGCAAAAATGCGCATATTCTTAAAGTGCGAATTTAGTGAGTTCGTCTGGGCTTCCGTAATAGGTACCCTTATTGTCTCCCCAAGAGAAGGCCGCCGAAATTTTCCCTGCATGATCAATGGCAATGGATATCCATTCGCCTGAATCATGTTTTTTAAATGCCTTTGCAGAAACCACACCATGAGAGGGAGAAAAAAACGCATCGTTTGTTTCAAATGCTATGCTACGCGCTTCTTTATAAACGTCCTCTGGCAGTATAGATTTTAGCTTGATTGCTAATGCTTTAGCTTTGAATGAGAACAAAATAGGATGTTCGTTTGCATAAATAGCTGTATCACCACCGGGCGCCTTAACAGGTCCTTGTAGTTCCTCAGTATACAAAATTTTCTTTATTCCAGATTTCCCATTTTTAAACGAACATTCCAAAGTATAAGATCCGTCATCTTCTTGGAATTTTCCTACTACAGCGCCATCTTTTATTTCCCAGTCAGAAACAAGTGCGTCGCTGACGCTCTCCCCCATTAAATCACTCATAATTGGATGATCTGGATTACTTACATCAAATATTCTGAATTGGGGTGAAGATGCATTCCCCCCACCGTTCTCTGTTGCGACCACATAAATGTGCCCATTTTCCTCAAGAATTGAATGAACGCCCCCAAAAGCAGCGGCATCATCAGGTGTAAATGCATGGCCCTTGAAGGAAAAAACAATGCCTTGATCTGCATTTCCATTAACGGAAAATATTTCACCATTTATCAAGGCTTTTGAAAGTGGCTCTGCTAATGAAATACTAGGGATTAAGGTTAGTGATAGCGCAAAAGGTATATAATTTTTCATAATTCATTCTCTTCTTATGCTTTGTATTACAAGTCCTTCTACCCTGTATTCGCTATGACACCCATCGTCTGGTATATTATCATCTATGCTATTATTAATTATGATAGCTTGCGAAAATTTCGGATTTGTACTGCGTGGCCAAAGCGCAACGCTTCCATCTGCTAGTATTTCAATTTCTTTCAGGGTTGCTTCTTCAAGCCCGTGCTCTTTCCTGATGGCAATCACCTTATCGCCTGTTTTTGGTTGGCGGCAGAGATCGAAAAAAGACACAGCAACAATAATGGTGCCGTCAGGATAGATTTTATCCATAGAGTCGCCACGCACCCGGAACGCCCATCGCCTAATGCCTGGATAGCGTTCGTCCGGAGCAATCATGATATATTCTGGCGGTGCCTGAGGGGTGAATAACCCTGTATCTTGCCACACGCCCGCTTGGATAGATCCCGCTAAAGCGACGGGTTCGGAATATACCAGATGCTCAATATTCGGCACGCTTACGCTAGGTAAATCAAACACAATCTTGAGCTTTTCCATGGTCTTGGCGCTCAGAGAGTGGGAGGATGCTGTATCATCCATAAACCGCACGATTGTGCTAGGTGCAGCGCCTATTGCGCGGGCAATTGCTGAATAGGACTTGCCTGTCCGATTCTTAATTCCGTCTATGTAGCTCTGCTGTTCAGAGCGTAGGGTGCGCACGTCTTTTGGCATGTGCGCATTTTCGCACATAGAAGCAATAAGGTCTCGGCGCATTTTTGCGCTTGCAAGATTTGCAATATTGCGCATATTTGCACTCATGATGCTTATCCCAACCCCCGCGGACATTGAATGCGCTGCTGCCCGTCAAGGGCAATCTATCGGTGACGTATGCAGGCGCGCCGGTGTAGCCCGAAGCACGTTCCAGCGATGGAAGAGTGGTGAGACCTCACCAACCATCAATGTTCTCACAAAGCTGGTGTGCGCCGTAGGTGGGGATAAGGAAACAACTGATCCGAATAGCGAGGCAGCATGAAAACTCATAACGCCACCAGTACGCCCGCAGCCTCAGCCTGTCAGCCGGATGCTGTCCGGCTTTCAAAGCAGGAAGGGCTGCGCAAATGGGCGTTAGAATTTGCGCTGCTCCACCCTCAGCTTGTCGAGGCCTGCGAATGTGATGCGCGGATCGTAGCAGACCGAATGGTCTGTTATGTGGAAACCGGGAAGAAATTAGGCACTAAGCATACCATTGGGGTAAATCTTACCTGGCGCGCCAGACGGTCCTTTTTCAGTTTCCTCGGTGGAAAGAAGCGCTTTGCGCAGGCCCTTAACCACCTCATCAATATGTGTCACCACAGCCTCCTTAGTGTTGTAGCCAAGCTTGTTCTGCTTCCGACATCCAACGCTATAGGCTGTGTGCCAAACAATACTGGGGGTGAGATAAGCGGACCACTCGGTTTCCTTAGGCAGTACATCTTTGATCTGCTTCAAAAGGTCTGTTGTTTCACCCAGATTAAGCCAAAATTCATCTTCGTCCGCAGCTTCATTTGCTCGGTCTGCTGCCATGTGGGCCAACTTCCAAAGAAGCTGGTCCGGCGTGAGTGCAATGGTCGTCATAAGAATTCATCCTCTTCTGGAGTCTGTGGAAAGCCCAGAATGGATGAATCTGGTGGGTACGGCAACGTACCCACCAGCACCTCAAATTTTCTCAAAATCAAGACAGGTGATGCATGAGATTATATCACGCCACACCTCTGGACTCGGCCTCACTCGAACGGCCAACAGGCAGTCGGTCACCCTGCATTCGCAGCATCTTTTTTTGCCTTAGCCGCAACGCGCATCTTTTCAACAGAAGCGGGCAGCTCATAGAGATACTTAAGGATCATCCTTGTTATTTCGGCAATTTCCTCAGCTTCTGCTTTTTCCACAGGCTCAGGCCCGTGAACATCATCATTGGTGATACCCCGAACGCCATGCGCCCAGTCTTTGAGCGAAGTTGTAAGCAGATGATGCTTGGCCAGCTTATCAATGCGGCTGTTCAGGTTGAGCTTGTCGGGGTCGCTGTTATCAAGGCAACTGGGGTTTTTCGCCACTATTTCTTTGGTTGCCACATCAAGAACAGTTCGAAAAGCTCCGCGCGCAATACGTGGTGCAGCAGAGATCAAGGCATCTTCAGCCTCGAACATGCAGCGGCGGACGTCTGGAGGCAGATCTTCGGATGCCTGGGGGCGCGGATATTCAGGCCAGAACTTCTCCAACGCATAGTTGGTCGATGTATGAATATCATAAAAATTTACTGGAATATCAGATGCTGCATACCCATTGGTCACCGATGTAAGAACCATAGCTGTGGGAAGTTTGCAGTCTGGATTTCTGCAAACCCAAACTGCACTCAAGTGTCTGATAGCATCCCGTTGGAATCTTCCACCTACAGAAAAATCACCTGTGATTTTTTTTGTTCCGCAATGCGGACAATTAAAAATTTTCTCGTTCATAAGGGGTCTCTTTATGCATGATGACAATTCTTATCGTCAGGCTATGGCTTATTGGGATGAGAAAATTTCCACCATCCTGAAGGCGCATCGCGCTGACCACAAAGTCCAACATATCATGGATTGCTACAGGCAGGCAGTTGGTGAAGATCAAGCCTGCTTTGTCGCAGCTCTAGCTGGCCAACTTGTCATTGCAAAACAACGAGATAGTTCATCCCGTCGTGTAATTACTCTTCAGGGTGACTCGTAATGTCAGTCGCTGCAATCAAAACAGCCACAAAAAAGGCCATTCAGCACCTTGGCGGAATAGACGCTGCCGCCACAATCAGCCGTGTTGGCCGTTCTCAGTTGAGTGATTATGGCAACCGTAACAGCCCGCAGGTTGTGCCTGTCGATGTCGCGCTAGATCTGGACACCAGTGCGCAAGAGCCTCTCATTCTGGCCGCCATGGCACATGCTGAGGGCTTCCGGCTGGTGCCGGTCAAGATTTCGGGGTCAGGTCATATCCCCAAAGAGCTTGCCAAATTCTCAAGGTTTTCCAGTGAGGTTTTGCAGGAAGGAATTGAAAGTCTGGAAGATGGCCGCGTGGATGTGGCAGAGGCACGGGCCATCCTTGAGCACCTGCACCCGTCACGTCAGGCTATGGACCGGCTTGAGTCCGCTCTCCACAAAATCATTGCAGAAGGCAAGCCGCATATCGTCAGCGCTGGCCAGTCTGGTGCGGCCTGATGGCGCGTGCGGCAATCGAATGGAATCACACCATGGACGCAAATCTCCGGCGCTTTGACCGGTGCGGATTAAGCATCAAGCGGCAGGCTCGCAGGCTCGGTCTCTCTGAGCGGTCAGTCTATGCGCGCCGCAAGCAGCTCCAGATCAACGCAGACAAAAGCAAGAAAAAATGAATAACTTTTCAAAACCACGCCTTGCGGTCTCCGTGCGGAGCTTTGGCCAGCCGGCACTGCCGGGCCGCCATATCATCGCCTCTCGCCCCCGGAATGACCGGGATCTGCGCCAGTCTGCTGCTATCCGGCCGGATATGACCGAGCAGATCCGCGTCTCCAGCGGCATGTCTCAGGTGTGGCGTTGTAAGCGGGGATGATGAAAATGTCTGAAAAGCTAATTGACTGCACAAAATTCTGCGGGATCATGAACCGCGCTATTCGCATTTCTGGTGGAGCAGCAGGTTTTGCCCGCCAGCATAACATCTCTGTGCAAGCCGTGCGGGATACGCAAAACCTGCGGGGTTTCAGCCCGGAAGTTGTGGCGGCTCTTGGTCTTGCTATGGTCTTGCGCTACCCGCTTGCGAGTGATGCAACCAAGCTTGCCACCCCGCAGGACGTGCAAGAAAAACTGAATAACTTTATCAGGGAGCAGGAAACTCAGCGTAAGGCAGCGCAGGTTTTCGGCATCCATGAATCCCACCTCAGCAACATTCAGAACGGCCTGCGCGGGTTTAACCCTGTGCTGTCCATTCTCGGTTTTGGGCTGCCTGTGCGGCGTTTCCGCCTGAAAAAGGTAGAAGCAAATGGCTGATGGTGGAATGTTTGGAGATGCCCTGCGTCAACCTCCTGCAAATGTGGATGCGGAGCAGTATCTGCTCGGCTCAATTCTGGTCAATAACAAGGCCTATCATGCCGTTGATGAAATTGTAGAGCCTGAGCATTTTTATAACGGGCTGTATGGCAGGATTTTTGAAATCTGCCGCAATGTTATCAATGCAGGGTCAGAGGCTAATCTCGCCACCGTCATGCCGCACCTGCTGGGGGATGCGCTGCTCGGCAGGCAGGCCGCGCCGGAAGTGCTGGCGTCCCTGCTCTCCTCAAACATGGGTGTGCCTGCCGCGCCATCCTATGCCCGCTCTATCCGGGATGCATGGGTGCGGCGCTGCCTGTATAAAGCCTGCTCTGAGGTTCTGGACCGCTGCTGTCGTCCTGGGGATGAGAAAGCGCCTGATATTGTAGATGCGCTGGAAAACGGCCTGCTGGAACTGGCGCGCGGCACGGATGAGGCCCAGCCGACAACCAGTCTGATGGACTCAATGCAGCAGGCGCGTGAGGCCGCCATAGCCGCCGCCAAGCGTGGCAATGGTCTGGCTGGAGCATCGTGGGGCTATCGCGCTCTGGACCGCATGACGGGCGGCCTGATGCCGTCCAGCATGTATTTGCTTGGTGCGCGGCCTGCCATGGGCAAAACCTCGCTCGGTCTTGGCATTGCGGTCCGTTCTGCTGCCGCTGGCAGTAGTGTCCTGTTTTGGAGTGGCGAAATGACCGCGCCGCAGCTCGGTGCGCGTGCTGGCGCTGCATGGGCAAATCTGTCCACACAGGCCGTATTTACGGGCCGCCGGTATGATGTGCCGGAAGAGGCTGACGGCACGCGGGAAGTGCTGTCAGACTGGCAATGGCGTGACCTGGCGCAAGGTGAGCGCGCCGCCGCCAAGCTATCGCTGGAAATCGACACGCAATCACGCATTACGGTCGCAAAGCTGCGCTCCCGTGCCCGCCGCATGAAGCGGTCTCGCAAAGGGCTGGATCTGATCGTGCTGGATTATGTTGGCCTCATGTCTGCGGGCTCAACGTATGAGGACCAGCGCAGCTATGAGCGCATCACCAAAATTTCCGGCCAGCTCAAGCAACTGGCGACGGAATTGCAGGTGCCCATGGTTGTCCTGGCGCAGCTCAACCGTGAGACAGAGCGGCGCGAAGACAAGCGCCCCATGATGTCGGATCTGCGTGACGCCGGCGCGCTGGAGCAGGATGCGGACGTTATCCTGTTGCTGCACCGTGAGCATTACTATCTCAAGAAGCAGGCCGATGCAGGCCTGACGCGCAAAGACCGTGAAAGTGCAGAAGATTTTGCCAACCGGCAGAGTGAACTTGTGCAGCGTGTGCATGCTGCTGAGGGCAAGGCTGATGTGCTGATCCCCAAAAATCGGCAAGGGCCAGAAGGCACCTGCCGCCTGCAATTTACAAACTACACCACATGGTTTCGGGATGTGGATGAGGATGCACTCAGCCCTGCATGGGCTGTGGCAGAGGGTGGTGGATAATGGCGGCCCCACGGCAAAGATTTGGCAAGCACGCGCGCTCAGTGATGGCAGACCGTCGCTGGGTGCTTTTGCCGTTGGCGGCACGCGCTGCATGGCTCCAGTTGACTGACATTGGCGATGTCATGCCGGAGCTGCGGCACCCGCGCTCTGGCGGTGCAGTGCAGGCAGATGAGCTGAGCCGCCTCCTGTCGGCAGATCAGCGAGACCTGGCGCACGCACTGGAGCATCTGGTGCTCCGTGGAATTTTAGAGCCGCTGGATGGTGGCTACAGACTCAAGGCGTTTTGATCATGGCACGTAAGAGCATCGAAAAAGCAATTCTGGACGCGGTCAGTGATATCCGCCTGCAGGCGCTCGGGTTTGAGGCTATCGGCATTTGGGTTTTCCTGATGAACCTGATCCGCGAAATCGGCACGGATGGCTCTGTCACGTTCGGTTTCGGGCGTGCGCCGTCTCTGGCTGATGTGGCGCGCATTCGGTTTGGCATGTCGGAAACCGAATTAAAAACCCATTTGGAAACCCATTGCGTAACCCAGTTGCTTGCATGGGATGACGCCACGCAAACGCTCTCATATGGGCCAGATCAGCAGCCCAGCCGCCGCACTCTCGCAAACCGTCTCAACGGCGCAAAGGGCGGAAGGCCGCCAAAAAACCGCGTTACCGAGCGCACAGACCCGGCGCAACGCAATCTGCCGCCAATGGCTATCAAGGGAGGGAAATCAGTGACCGAATGCAAAACCCACGCGCCCATAGCTAAAGCTAAAGCTGATAACGATAGTTATCATAAAGCTAAGCTAGTCGCGCCATCTGCTGCTGAGATTGATGCGGTGTTTAACCGTATCGGCCCCAAGGCGTTTGATGCTGCCGGGTTTGATCCTGCCCGTGACCTGCAAAACTGGTCAGCAGCGCGCCAGTGGGCAGCGGATGGTCTGGGTAAGGGCATGACGCCGGATGAGATTGAGCGCGTTGTGGTGGCTGAGGTCTCCCGCATTGCTGAGCGGCAGCGGAGCAAGGGCAAGCCTGCCCCGCACATGGGCTATTTTGGCAAGGCAGTCTGTGCAGCCATTGCAGCAGGCGTGATCCCTGAGCAGCCCAAAACGTTTGCCCAGCAGGTGGCAGAGCGCGACTGGGAAGAGGCAACGCGTGAATGGGTCCGTGCTGGTGGTGCAGGCCCGCAGCCCGCACTGGCTGATTATGCCGCCAAGGCTGCCGCATGAAGCCGCGCCCGGAAACTGCTGCCGAGATCGTGGCAGATGCTGAGGCGCGATTGTTTGAGGCTGGCGTCACGCTGGCATCCCTGCCCGCTCGTGGCCTGATGCCGTCAACCCGTGTCTCTGCCTGGCGTGACACGCTGATGGATCTGGATGACCTGCTCTCCATCACGGGAGATGAAATTGTCCGGCCTCCCATCCCGTCAGCCGCCAAGATCAGCCGGATGGATGAGGCGCTCAACTGGGTAGCTGGCATCCCTGCTGAGAATCACCGCCGCGTCGTGCTGCTCTGGATGATGATCAACCCGATATCGCGCCGTCACCGCTACAGCTGGCGGCAAATTGGTGATCAGATGGGTATTAGCCACCACACGGCAAAAGGCTGGTTTTCTGCGGGTCTCAGTGCCATCACGAAAAAAAATTACGCCTGACTGCATTTTTTACTTCCCAAACTTCCCAAAATGCAGTGTTTTGAGCGTCATGATTAGGGGTCGTGCAGCCTACGGGGTGCGCGGCCTTTTTTATTGCCCGGAGAGCTGCAATGGCACCACGCCTCAAATGCATCGCTCCCAGCGTTGCAACAATCGACACCCGCATAGCTCGGCCTCCGCCGAAAAAGGCTGACCCCTTCTACCTGTCTCCGGCATGGCGCTCTCTCGTGCGCCAGATTACGGCTGTCCGTGGCTGCCAGTGTCAGGAGTGTGGCCGCGAGGGTGTCCGTCTCTTTGGTGACCACGTCCATGAGATCAAGGACGGTGGCGCTAAGTTGGACCCGGCCAACGTCCGGTTGCTGTGTGGTTCCTGCCACACAAAGAAAACTACCCGCGTCAGGGCGCACAGAATGGCCGAGAGATACGGGAAAAATGTCTGATTTCCGCCATTTTTCATAGATTTTTGGTCAAATCAGGCGGCCTGACCCTGACGAGGGGTGGGGGTAGGTAAAAGTCTGGCGGCTTCAGGCACCCTAACCGCGCCAGTCTCACGCGCAGATTTTTTCTGTTGTTTGAAAAATAATCAAATAATCAAAGGAGAGATATCATGGCTCGTGGCGGTGCCCGCGACGGTGCTGGCCGGCCCAAAAAAGAAGTGCCGCCCGAATATGCCGGCCCTCAAATCGAAGATACCTCTCGTCTTACGCCTCTTGAATTTTTCAAGGCCGTTTTCAGAGACGGAGAGGCACCGTTCGATATTCGATACAAAGCAGCGCAGGAAGCGGCGCCGTTTGTCCATGCCAGGCTGGCGCCAAAAGAAGCTGAAGGTGACGGGCAAACCAGCATGGCCGATGACTGGGACACGGTCCTATCCCCAAAAGCTCAGGCAAAAGAGCTGGGGCGTAAAAACGGAGTGCATTGATGGCATGGGATCTGAGTTGCCGAGACTGGCGGGAGCGCATCAGGTCCGGTCGATCCCTTATGCCGTCACTGCCGGATCTGAATGTTGAGCGCGGTGCTCTGGCAGTCAGAATCTTTGACCGTCTGCGTATCCCAGATGTAGTCGGCACTCCCCTGATGGCAGATGCTGCTGGAGAATGGTTCCGGGAAATTGTCTTTGCTCTTCATGGGTCTTTCGACCCGGAAACACGGCAACGGTTAATCCGTGAGCTATTCCTGCTGGTCCCGAAAAAAAACGCAAAAACTACGCTCGGCGCGGGGCTGATGCTCACATCAGTGCTGATTAATGACCGGCCTCGCGCTGAATTTCTGGATGTCGCGCCAACAAAGGAAATTGCTCAGCTCGCGTTCGACCAATCTGCTGGAATGATAGATCTTGATAAGGGGCTAAGACGACGGTTTCATATTCAGGAACATAAAAAGACAATCACCTATCTGCCAACAAAGGCAACGCTCCAGATTAAGACGTTCTCTCCGGACGTCATGACAGGCGTGAAGCCTTCTGGCATTCTGGTTGATGAAGAGCACGTTATCGCCGAAAAATCGGATGCAAGCCGCGTCATGGGGCAGATACGTGGTGGTATGATCAGCCAGCCAGAGGCATTCCTGCTGATCATCACCACGCAAAGCGAAAAGCCGCCGCGTGGTGTCTTTAAGGCAGACTTGGCGCAGGCCCGCTCCATTCGGGATGGCCTTGTGCAAGGTCATACGCTGCCAATCATTTATGAACTGCCGGAAGATCTCCAAAAGCCGTCAACTCTGCCGGGTGAACCTGCGGCGTGGGAAGATCCAGCCTGCTGGCACATGGTCCTGCCGAATGCTGGGCGGTCTATTACTGTCGAGCGCCTTGTGCAGGACTATGCCAAAGCGAAAGCCGATAGCCTTGAAGAGCTAATCCGCTGGGCCTCTCAGCACCTCAACGTGGAAATTGGCCTTGCTCTCAGAAATGACCGCTGGGCTGGCGCAGACTATTGGGAACAGCAAGCCGATCCAGACCTGACGGTGGATGAAATTATCACTCGGTCAGACGTGATCGTGGCCGGGATTGACGGTGGCGGCCGAGATGACTTGCTGTCCCTGACAATCCTTGGTCGAGATAGCGTCACCTCAGAGTGGCTCCACTGGTCGAGAAGCTGGGTATGGGAAGGCGTCTTGCAAATCCGCAAGCGCGAGGCCTCGCAACTGGAGGACTTTAGTAAGCAGGGAGATCTTGTTGTTTGCAATGAGCCCGGCATGGATATTGAGCACCTGTCCGACACGCTTGGCGGGGTAAACAAGTCTGGAAAACTTGCCATGGTCGGCCTTGATCCGCAGGGCGTGGGCCTGATTGTCGATGCTCTGGCAGAGCGTGGCATTGATGGCCCCCGCGTGGTCGGTGTGGCGCAGGGCTGGACGCTGTCTGGCGCCATCAAGACAGCAGAAAGAAAATTGTCCGACGGTAGCCTGCTGCATTGCGGGCAGCCAATCATGGCCTGGGCAGTCAGCAACGCAAAGGTGGAGGCGCGAGGCAACGCCATCATCATCACCAAGCAGGCGGCTGGTTATCTCAAAATCGATCCGCTCATGTCTCTGCTCAATGCAGTGGTGCTCATGAGCAAAAACCCACAGGCAAAAACTACCATGAGTAGCTTTATGCGCAGAGGAATCCTATCAGCATGAAAATCAGGAACAGGGTCAAAGGCTGGCTGTATAAAGCAGTCGATGCCATGACCCTCACAGTCACGGGGGTGTCCCTGACAGACCTGCGGCTGGGCACGTTCCTGGCTGGCGGTCCAACGGTCAGCGGCAAGCTGGTCACGGTCGATACTGCCATGCAGCTGGATACCGTCTGGGCCTGCGTCCGGCTGATCTCGGACACCATCGCGTCCATGCCGCTCAAGCTCTACCAGCGGCAGGGTGATGATACCTCGCTCCTCGCGCGTGACCATCCGCTCTACCGCATCCTGTATTCGTCTCCCAATGCGGACATGACGGCAGTGGAGTTCTGGTCTGCCGTAGTCGGCAGCTTGATGCTGTGGGGCAATGCGTTTGCCCAGGTGATCCGGCGCGGGAATGGCGCTGTCATTGCCCTCAACCCTCTGCGCCCTGATCGCATGTCAGTCCGGCGCGACCCGGACACTGGCAGTTTAGTCTATACCTACAGTTATCAGGGCGCTTCTCTCACGCTGGATGAGGGCGAGATCCTGCACATCAAGGGATTTTGCCTGGACGGCATGATGGGGATATCGCCTATCTCTGCCGGACGGCAGCAGCTCGGCGCTGCCATGGCGGCGGAAGATGCGGCTGGGTCCATGTGGAAAAACGGATTACTCAGCCAGACATACATCAAAAGTCCTGACTGGCTGAATGATGAGCAGGCAGGCCGTGCGCAAGAAATCCTGAATAACTACCGAGGCGCTCTGAACGCTGGCAAAACTCCACTGCTTGAGGGTGGATGGACGGTTGAGAGTATCGGTCTAAACCCGGAAGACATGCAGCTCCTGCAAACGCGGGGCTTCAATGTGGAGACAATCTGTCGCTGGTTTGGTGTCGCGCCAGTTATGATCGGGCGCATGGAGAAATCCACAGCATGGGGGTCTGGCCTTGAGCAGATGAACCTGTGGTTTCTCACCTACACGCTCCAGCCGTGGCTGGTGCGTATAGAGCAGGCCATCATCCGCTGCCTCCTGCTTCCGGCTGAAAAGACCTCGTATTTCCCAAAGCATAACGTGGATGCATTGCTGCGGGCCGATAGTCAGGCGCGTGCCCAGCTTGAGGCTACGCAGGTGCAGAACGGGATCAAAACCCGCAATGAAGTCCGCGAAAAAGAAGGTCTGCCGCCCATTCCGGGGGCCGATAAGCTCACCGTCCAGGCGCAAATGATCAATCTGGATGATGTTGGCGTGGTCGCGGTCCAGCCATCCGTTACCCCGGTGAATGCTCCACCCACACCGCCAGCAAAGCCGCAGCAAGGCGGCGCGATAGGAGATGACGATGATTGAGGGCGTGGAAGTTTGCGCTGTCCCGTTTGAGTTCAAGGCAGCCGCTGGCGCTGCCGGAGCTGAGGGCGTTGTTGAGGGCTACGGCTCTGTTTTTGGCAACGTGGATTCCCACGGGGATGTCATCCTGCCGGGTGCCTTCGCTAAATCCATTGCCGAGCGTAAATCTCAGGGGCGGACGCTGCCCATGCACGTCATGCACGGGATTTTTGGCGGAGACGGTGTCCCGGCAGGTGTCTGGAATGATGTGCAGGAAGATGGAAAAGGTCTGCGCGTTAAGGGGAAGATCTCTGGCGTCAACACGGATGCCGGGCAGCTGCTCTATCAGCGTGTGAAAGATGGTGCGCTGGGCGGCCTGTCCATTGGTTACAGTGTGCCGGACGGCGGATCATCCAAAATGAGCGAGCCCGGCGGACCGAAGCGCCAGATCAAGCAGGCCAACCTGTTTGAAGTCAGCCTTGTGGATGACCCCAGCAACGCGCTGGCCCGTGTCGCTGAGCTGAAGCGCTCAGGCGTCCGGGAGATGAAAGCCACCATGAACGCCACGGCAGCCCAGTCTGCCCTGGAGGATGCACTCAAGATCTTTCATGCGTCCCTGCAAGGCAACGATGCCCCGACTGCAGATGAGCGTCAGCAGCTCCTGATGCACCTGCAGGACGCCTATGAGGCTCTGACAGGCAGCCGTATGCCGGAAGGTATGAAGGCCGCCATTTCTGCAGCCTCCTTCAAGATGCCTGATGATCTACGGGGCGTCCTGGCAACAATCAGATCAGTTTCCGGCGGTCCTGCGGAGGCAAAAAACAGCCTCCTACCGCCCGGTTGGGATGGCTTAAGCCTCTCCTGACCCGCTCTTCTTTTCCGCACCACTGCCGCCATCTGGGCGGCTTTTTTTATGGGAAAAATCTATGTCCACAGAAGCCGAATACAAAGCCGCCGTTGCCGAACTCAAGACTGCTACGGATGAGGTCAAGAAATTTGCAGAGACCTCACGAACGGAACTGAAGAACATTGGTGAAGTAAGCCGGGAAACCAAAGCCAGTGCTGACAAAGCCCTGACCGAAATGAATGAGCTGTCAGCTCGCGTGACGGAAATGGAGCAGAAAGGCGCTCGTGGTGGTGGCCAGCATGACCAGGCCAGCCAGTCTATTGGGCAGCGCGTTGTTGCGGCTGATGAGGTTAAGGCTGCCATGGCGCGTAGTTCCAACTGGAAAGGCACTGTGCAGGTGGAGGTTAAGAATATTACCTCTGCAAGTTCTACCGGCACATCCGGCACTACGGGCCTTGTCGTGGCAGATCGCCAGCCGCAGATCATCCAGCAGCCTACCCGCAAGCTGGTAATCCGTAATCTGCTGATGCCTGGCAGTACAGCATCCGGCGCCATTGATTACGTCCGGGAAACTGGTTTTACCAACAATGCTGATTTCGTGGCTGAAAATCCTGGGGCGCCCAAGCCTCAGTCTGACATCACATTCAGTCTGGAAAGTCTGCCGGTCCGTACGGTCGCCCATTTCATCATGGCGTCCAAGCAGATCCTGGCAGATGCTCCCATGCTCCAGAGCTACATTGATGGGCGGCTGCGCATCGGTCTGGGGCTGAAAGAAGACGATGCCCTGCTGAACGGTGATGGCTCAGGGGTTACAATCAAGGGGCTCATGGCGCAGTCCGTAAAATATGCCCAGCCTGCTGGTGTCGCCATTAAAAATGAGACCATGATTGACCGTCTCCGCCTCGCCATGCTGCAGACTACTCTGGCAGAATATCCTGCAACTGGTCACATCCTGAACCCGACCGACTGGGCCAGCATTGAACTGACCAAAGATGCCCAGCTGCGTTATGTCTTTGCCAATCCTCTGGGTCTGACGGGGCCAGTCCTTTGGGGGCTTCCTGTCGCGGAAAGCCTCGCAATGGCACAGGGTAAATTCATGACCGGTGCATTTAGCCTTGCGGCGCAGATCTTTGACCGGGAAGACGCCACAGTCTCAATCTCCACGGAAGACCGGGACAACTTTGTGAAGAACATGGTCACGATCTTGGCAGAAGAGCGCCTGGCACTGGCGGTTTACCGCCCGGAAGCCCTGATTAATGGCGATTTTTCCGGCATTGATGCCCCCGCTGCGGGCGGCTAATCCGGAAGGAGATACTGACCATGCGGACAATCTCCGTCAGCGCTCCGGCTCAGCCGGTGGCGCTTGCGCTGCGGGATAGTCTCAAGGTGGATCTCGGTATCACAGATGATAGTCAGGATGACAGGCTGGATGGCCTCCTACTGGATGCCTCCAGTCTCGTGCTGGACTACATCGGCAGGCCTATCCTGAATGGTGTCTGGCGTGATGTGATTGAGATCCGGCCTGATGAGCAGCGGCTCAGCATCATGCTGGGCATCTATCCGGTTACAAAGATCATGGCTTTTGTGTCGCATCATGGTGGGGCGCTCACGCCTGATCAGATTGGTGATCTGGATCTCATGGCAGGCTCCGGCATTGTCTACCCGCCTGCCACAGGTCCGGCGCTCTGGTCTCCGGGGCGATATGTCGTGACCTATCAGGCTGGCTACACGCCTCCAGCGAGGGGTGGCGACGGATTACCGCAGGAAGGCACTCTCCCACGTGGAATTTCTGCCGCAGTCCTGCTGGCAGCTAAAGCAGCATGGCACGCTGCTGACAGAGACCCCCTGCTCCGCTCCGAAAGCGAGCAGGGAACCGGGTCATCCAGCTGGGCTGCAACGGTGGCAGGGTCCGGTGGCTTGCCTCAGGCTGCGGTAGACAGGCTTGCCTCATACCGCGCTGGTGGCGTGCGGTGAGTTACCGCACAGACCGCCGCCGACGGCAGATCAACCGCAAGGGCCGTCCTATGCAGCTTTTGCGTCCGGATGAATCGGCCAGCATCACTGTCATGGCCTACGCGCCACCGCCACAGGCTATCGTGCTGGAGGATAGTGTGTCTGTCGCGCCGTTTGCGGTCCAGATCACGGCAGATGAAACTGCTGCCGCCAGCTATACCCCTGCCAGTGGTGACTGGCTCCGGGATGGCGGGCGCAGATACACGGTGACGGATGCCGTGCCGGTCTATGACGGCTCATACCTGTCCGGCTGGTCTCTCAGTGCCAAAGGAGGTTCGTGATGACCTCTCCGCAGGTCTGGGAGGATGCCTTTGCCCGCGCTCAGTATGTGGGGCAGCAGCTTGGGCAGGCGGTCTTTGACCCGCTCCAGCAAAACCGGGATATCCAGCAGGATAAGCCTTACTGGATTGTCGAAACATCCAGTGGCCTCGCTGAACCAATGGAAATCGGTCAGGGGCAGAATATGGATAGCCTCCAGATCGACCAGGAAACCGGCCAGATCTGGTTGCACCTGATGGTGCCCAAAGGCAGCGCCAGCACGGCAAAGGCTTTGCCCTGGCGTAAGGCCATGAGCAACGCTTTCCGCCGCAACGGGGACCCGCCCGGTAAATGGGCGGACGGACTCTATTACGACACGCAACAGGCATCCCCTCCTGATCTGGATCAGGAGGGGAACTGGTACGTGCTCGGCCTCGCAATCAATTACCGTTATCAGGACGGTTACGCAGGACAACAATCTCCATGAAATATCAGGTATTGCATGAAACCGCCGCTGGCTCCGGCCAGTATAACATTGTGGGTGCTGCCATTGAGGCTGAAAGCACCAGCGCAGCTCTTGCTTTGGTGGGTGCATCCGTGCCGCCCGGCCTGCGTTACGCGGTCTCTCCCTATCGTGAGGTAGCAGGGTTACCCGATTATCGTCCGCCAGCAGCGGAAGAGGTCGGAAAATCCTATGCAGTCCTCTTGCGTACTAGTCTGGATCAGCCGTTTGCACCGGATGGTGCCTCATTTGCCAGCATGGTGACAGATGCTGCCAATATGTGCCTCGCCATGCAGGCCTACATGCCTAATGCTCAGTTTGGCCTGATGCCTGCAAATGAGCAGCCCGTCTCTGCTCCTGTGGAGCCTATCGTGCCGTCAACATCTGCTGCGTCTTCTTCCAGCGCGGTAAGTATCGGCAACTTACCTGGTTCCTCTGGCATCTCGTCCGGCGGTACGGTCAGCGGCAGCAGTACAGTCTCTTCCGGCGGCACAGCCAGCTAATCTCCCTCTCTTTTCTTCTCTGTAAACAGGTCGCCTTCTGGCGGCCTTTTTTTTGATCTCATGAGGTAAATTATGGCCTTTACCGGAGCCACCGCTGGCATTTCTGCCGGCGCGCAAACTAATGATACAGTGCTGGACTGGGCGCTGGAGGCAACCTACAAAACACCGCCGACTGGCAATTACCAGCAAGGTCGCTTTACCGCAGAGACGCTCTCACGCACGGAGACTACCGCCCGCCCGTCCGAAATCAATACGATCAAAGAGGTGAGCCAGTCTGTAGTTACGCAGGTTGCTGCGTCTGGCCGCATTTCAGGCGCGCTGTCCACGATTACCTATGACGATTTCCTCGCGGGTATTCTGGGGGCAGACTGGTCCATAGGTCAGATTGTGACGGCAAACTCAAAAGGGACGCCTCCTGTTAATGTCTCTTATGCGTCAAAAAGCCAATTCCATGGTGGGCGTGACGTCCTGGCCTATGGTGGTTTTGCGAGCTGGCCTAAGTCAGGATGTGTGCATATTTTCGATCCATCCAATAACTTTGACATAATCGCTGTATATATTAACAATAATTCAGGATTGGAGTTTAGTCCCGGAACTTTTGCCAGCGTAGATGGCAAGTCTCTGGGGGATGGTTGCTATGTTAAGCTGGCTGGAATTGTAAACGGAAATATTGATAAGACGTATACAATCCGCAAGAAAATCCTTGGTAAATATTTGATGTATCCGGGGTCTCTGATCAATCAGGTGCAGTTTACGTTTACACAGGGCCAGTTTGCACAAGTTGAAATTGACGTTATCCCCGCTAACGAGATCCTGAGCGATACTGATATCTCATCCGGAATTATTGCAGCGCCTACAGGCAATGTGCACAACACAGTTGATAATTTCCTGGGTGTGAGCCTGCTGGGCGTTGTGCCGGCTGGTTGTGTCACGAGTGCCTCAATCACACTGGCGCGCAGTGGCTCCAAGGTCGATTATGGAAATGGCCATGCGGATGGGTGCGGAGCTGAGTTAGGTCAGTTGCAGGCTACCGGTTCAATCAGCCTCTATTTCCGCACATGGGATCAGTATCAGGCCGCGCTGGCAGGGACTCAGGGTCCAGTAACGATTACAACTGTTGACAGCATCGGAAACGGTTACGAATTTGTCTTCCTGAATGCTGCTTTGCGTAACCCCCAGCTCCAGACGGACTCTGTCAACAAAACGTATGAGCTGAAACTGGATATCGAGGGTAATCCCATGCCGTTTGGAGATACTTTCGCAATTTTCCGTCTCGCTTCTGGCTCCTGAATTTCTTCTTTCATTTTTCTCAGGGGTCTGCCCCTGAAACCGTAGGTTTATCATGGCAAAACTCTCTCTCTTTACCCGAGACCAGTCCGCAATGGATAACGGTATCCGTGTCGAGGTCGGGCCTGCTGGCCAGAAATTTGGCATTACCACCCGTGGTCTGACGGATGCCTATTACGACCGCATGTTTGCTCTCAAACGTCAGGCGGCCGCGGAAATCAATGCCGCGCTGAAGCCGGGTGATCTGCCTGTCTCACCGGATAATCTGCCACCGTCCTATGAAGACAAAAACATGGCCACGGCACTCGTGGAATGCTGCCTGATCGGCGTGGATGCTCTGGAGGATGATGACGGAAATGCAGTCACCTTCGATGCGTTTTGCGCCATGCTGCCTGAGCGGGCCAATCAGGGGCTGCTCTCCCTTGCCTATAGCGCGGCTCGCAGCGTCGGTCTGGTTCAGCAGGCCCAGAAGGATGACGCCGCAAAAAACTAACAGACGCGCTCACCTGGCTTGTTCGGGACGGCCCCATCGTTGCGCAATACAACGGCAGGCCTATCCCGGAATATGACCACAAGGCCATAGATGCTCAGGCCCGATACGTTGCTGTCCTGCCGTGGTGTCTGACCCCTTGGCGATGCTGGCAGGATCTGGCTGGTGAGCGTGGTTACGAACTGCTGATTGTGGGTGGTGGCCTTGGCCCGATACTGGGCCTGTCCCTGCCCGCTCCGATACGCTGGACAGCCCTGCACCAGTGGTGCGAGGCGCATAACCTTAACAGCGCAGAGCGTGATTTTGTCATACACTGTGTCAAGGCCATGGACCAGCACTGGCGTGCTCTGAAAGCAGAGCAAAACACCCAAACCCAGACAAGAATATTCCGAAAGTAGGCACATGGCGCGCTCGGCGGCAGGTATGGCTCTGCGTCAGCAGATCTCCATCATGACAACACGCGCCATGACATCACCGGAAATCCGTGCGCGGGTTGCTGATAAATGCCGGGAGCTGCGGGATGCGGAAATCAAATCCGGCAGAGCCTCGGCAGTCTATCAGACCAGGACGGATGGTCATGCCAACCGTCCGGAAGAGGCTGTTGCGCTGCAAAATGGGCGCATCACCTATATTTTTTCGTACATCGCGCAGGCGGCTCAGTCTGCACTGGACTGGTGCCGCGCGCATTCCCCTGTGCGAAGCGGCGCATATCGGGAAGGCTGGGTCGTGCGTGTAGACGGTGCGCTCTGGACCCGCCAGATTGCTGCCATTCCGCCCGGCTCCCGCGTGGAAGTGGTCAACACTATGCCATACTCCCGCAAGATTGAGGTTGGCGGCCAGCGTACCAGTGTGCCGCCCGGCATAGTTGAAGCAGCCCGTGCCGCAATCCAGCGTCAGGTGCCGGCCATTACTGCCGGGGTGGAATATATCCGCCTCACATCCGGGCAGGACGCACGCGGCGGGTCACTCCCTTACGTGCTTAAGACGCAGGGTGTGGCCAGCGGCCTGACTTACGACAAGAAATCCAAAAAATGGGCCCGCAAACATAAGGCCCGCAAAACAAGGCGCGCAGACAGGTCTGCTGGTCAGAAAATGACCTACCCAGCCCTCGTCCTGACGGAAGGTGACACGCAATGGCAACGGTGACAGAGGTAAACCGGATCATCAACCAGATTGAGGTTGAGGATAATACGGCTCAAGGCGCTGCCACTGCCGTGGAAAATATCGACCGTGTGACTGATGCAGCTGACCGTGGGCAAGGGGCTGCCACAGGTCTGTCTGATGCCATGGATAAAGGCATGCAGACCGTGCGTGAGTCTGCCACGTCCGGAGCCACCACTGTGGTGGATGCCACGGGCCGCATGGTCAATGCCTGGCGTGATGGCACAGAGAGTATTGCGGAAGACGCCGCAACAGTTGAGCGTGCCGTAACCGGCGTCAAAAAGGGCGTGGATGATCTGCAGGATGGGATGCGCCTGGATGGGGGCGGTCTGGGTGTAGAGAATGTCACCAAAGAGCTGGATGCTGTCCAGAGCGACCTGACTGATACATCTGACGCAGCAAAAAATACCGCATCTGGTATACGGGATAGCGTCACCGGTATCACGGAATCCGTCCAGAAGGCTGCCGATGCTGGCGCCCTGGCGTGGGATCAGATGTCCCAGTCTGTCATCCGGTCATTTGGGCGCTCGGGTGATGCCGTTAGCCGGCAGATCAACAGGACGCTGACTGAGTTTGGCAAGCTGCAAAGCATGCAGGACACGGCTCTGTCTGCGGTGGCAGATGGCACCCTGTCCCAGTCTGATGCAAATCGTGTCATCGGTAACCAGGCGGCAAAGGTCGATACCACAGCGGCATCTGTGGGGCTGGCGCGCATCAATGCCGTAACCAGCCCTCAGGAAATCACCCAGATTGTTGAGGCTGAGGGCGATGCTGATGCGGCATCAGCCAAATTGTCTGCGGCGTATGAGGCGCAGCAGACGGCACTCAAAGAGCTGCGCGTCCAGTATGAGGCCGGCATTGTCAGCGCCACCGGTTTTGCCAGTGCTGAGCACGCTATTATGGCGCGCTACGTAGAACTGGAGCAGGCAGCAGAGCTGGCATCCCGTGCCCAGAACACAAACAGCACGGCCACCCAAAACGCTACCCGTCTGGCCAAGCTGGAAGGGTATGAAATCGGCATCCTCGTCGATGAAGCGCATAAATTTATCGACATGGTTGTCGCGGGCGGTAGTCCGTTACAGGCGCTGATCTATGAGGGGCCCAATGCTGTCCAGGTCATGGGTGGCGTGGGTGCTGCAATCTCCCGCGTCTCGGCATTTATGGCCGGCCCTGGTGGCCTCGCTGTGGGTGCAGCAACGGCGGGCCTCGCCCTGTATAAAATGGGCGCGTATGCAGAGCAGGAAGAGGAGCAGCTTGCCCAGCTGAGCCAGCACCTGCGGGCCACCCGCGCTGATTATGCGGATATGGCTGCAACGGCTGAGCAGGCTGCGCGAGGCCTGAGCCAGAATAGTGACCTATCACTGTCTGACAGCCGCACCGTAACGCAGACCATCGTGGCGGTCCCCACTGTTGACCGCACGGATATAGACCGTCTGACAACCGACGCTCGGGATCTGTCCGCCGTCATGGGCATCACCGTGCCCGATGCTGCCAAAACCATGGCTGCCGCCCTGCGTGACCCGGCCAGCGCGGCAAAGCAGTTTGCGGACGAAGGCCTGCAGGGCTTTGACGCGGGCCTCGTGCTCTCTGTGCAGCACATGCAGCAGATGGGGGACCGTGCCGGCGCGCTCAGC
Source organism: Acetobacter malorum (assembly GCF_002153605.1). Lineage (GTDB taxonomy): Bacteria > Pseudomonadota > Alphaproteobacteria > Acetobacterales > Acetobacteraceae > Acetobacter > Acetobacter malorum_A. The sequence continues at coordinate 65,392 of NZ_JOPG01000020.1, forward strand.
ACCGTCCTCAGCACGCTGGAATCCAGCTTTAAGGGCGCACATGATGCTGCCCTGACGCCGTTCCAGCAGGCGCTGGAGGATCTGCGTAAAGAGGCCGGACCTGCTGGTGATGCGGTCGTCTATATGGCCACGCATGCCGGCAACGCCATCACGGGCATGGCGACCGAGACTGTCAAAGACCTGACGGATCTTGTGGCGCTCCTGCAAAAGCTGCCGGATGAACTGTCCAGCGTTGCATCCAGTGTTGAGAGTGCCGGCGGATCTGTTGCCTCATGGTTGCATGACAAGCTGGAAACAGCCGTGGAGGCGTTCACGCCTGCGGCCCTGACGCGCCTTATGCAGCAGGGCAATACGGCAGATCCTACATTTAGCTTGCCGAACAACCCGGCATCGGGTGGAGGCTCTGCCAGTGTCTCGCACCAGAGCAATGCGGACGGCGCCCGCTCTGCCCAGGCGATGATTGATCAGGTTGCCAAAGAGCAGAGCCTGACCAGTGATCAAACGTCATTGATGCATGTGCTCCAGCCTGCGGAGAGTGCTACGGGGCAATATAAAGACGGTCGTCTTGTTACCTCTGGCGCTGGTGCCACCGGCGCAATGCAGGTCATGCCTGGCAACGCGGCCGGATATGACCTCACAGATTTGCATGGCAACGTCAGCGCCGGGGCTAAGCTCCTCAAATCGTATTACGAAAAATATGATGGGGACGAAACGCTGGTCGCCATGGCCTATAACTGGGGGGCGGGCAATGTAGACAAATGGCTTTCTAAAGGGGCTGACGCAAACGCCATCCCTGCGGAAACAATGAATTATGTGGCCAGCACCACAGAGGGCCGCTCTTATGGGCAGCACGCAACTGCTGTCATGGATCAGCAGGTCGATGATGTTGTTGGTAAGGGAGACACCGGAACCGCAGGCCAGTTGGCATCATACCAGCGGGATCTGCAAAGCGCTCAAACTGCCATTGATAGCCTGAACAAAGAAAAGCAGGCTGGCGCTATCACTGATGAGCAGTGGTCCCAGAAAATGGAAGTTGCGCAGCATCAGCTGGATGCCACCCGCGCCGCCATAGCCAATACCCGTGACCCGCTCCAGCAGATGGCGCATGGTCAGGATCAGGCGGCGGCAAGTGCTGCCGGCCTGACGGGTTATCAGCGCCAGATGGTGGGGGTTGCGCAGCAGGTTGACCAGGCACAGCTCACACTCAATGGGCAGCATGCCTCTGCTGCCACTGTTCTGACTGCTCAGGCTCGTGCCCAGAAAACGCTCAGTAATGAGTGGCAGGCCGGAACTGCTGCAATTTCTCAGCAGGTTTCTGCTCAGGAACAGGTTAATGCGGCCTATGAGCAGGCTGGCGGTTCAGTCGAGCATGCCACGCATTATGCTCAGGCTTACGTGGATGCTCTGGGGTCATTTCAGGAAAACACGCCTCAGTTTACTGCTGCGGTCGCCAGTCGCACGAAAGCGCTGGATAGCCTGTCTGACGCACAGCATGAGATGCAGCTCCGCCAGCAGACCACCGCCAATGATAATCAGATTGCGGTCCTGCAAACGGAAACGGCCACGATTGGTCAGAATGCAGATGCCCGCGCCAAACTGATCACTCGCATGCAGACTGAGCAGCAACTCACGCAGCAAGGGGTGGATCTCAATAAGGAATCCGCGCAGTCCTATCTGGCCAGCGTGGATGCTGTGTCAGACGCTACAGCAGCGTATCAGCATCAGGAACAGACGCTCTCTGACCTGACTGGCTCGCTGGAAAACATGACCGAGCAGCTGACGGACGGCATCACGCAGGGATTCCTGCAGGGCACATCGTCCGGCATGTCGTTTAAAAGCGCCATGCAGGGGGTGGAGACGCAGGTGGTCAGCATGCTGGCCAAGTTTGCTCTGATCAATCCTATGCTCAACAGCATAGATGGTCAGTCCCGCACCACAATGTCAGACATCACGGGTATGCTGTCTGGTAGTGTATCCAAGGATACCGGATCTGCAGAAGCCACGGTTGAGAGTGCTTTTTCTGGATCGGGCATGAGCGTTGGTCAGGCGCTCAACTACAAAAATGCTCTGTCCTCCCCCACAGCCAACACAGAGAGCCTTGAGGGGCTGGAGAGTTTTGGCGGTGGTACCTATGGAGCCGGGCTAAACGGGTCGGCTGCTGGCAGTAGCCTGCTATCGGGTTTCCTCAGCACCAAATTGCTGGGGTCATCCACAGTTGGCAGCGCTCTGGGGGGCATTGGTGGTGGTCTGGCAATCGGTGGCCTGACCAGTCAGATCGGTGGCGGCACATATGGCACACTCGGCAGCGGGTTAGGATCTGCGGTCGGTGCGTTGGCCGGGTCGTTCATCCCCGGCGTGGGCACCTTGGTGGGTGGCCTCGCTGGGGGTGGCCTCGGTGGTCTGATTGGGGGGCTGTTTAGCAAGAGCCACTATGCCTACTCAGACCTTATCGGCACAAATGGTGAGCTTGGCATTGGCGGCACGCGGGTAAAGCATGCTGATAATGACGTTACTGCCGGTCTCCAGTCAGATATTGATACCATCAATACCGTGCTGGGGCAGACGGGCGTTACTGTTGCGGATGATAGCACGATCGGTGCTGTCGGGCATTACCACAAAGGCAGCAAGCGCAGCAGCACCTCTATTGAGGATCTGCTGCCGGACGTGCATCTGAGCAGCTCAGATGCCAACATGCAGCTGGCGTTGCAGCAGCTGATGCCGTCCTCGTTTGACAGTGTCAGCAGCTACACATCAGATATCCAGAGTTTAAAATCTCTGTCTGATACGCTGGACGCAATGGGTGTTGCTGTCGGCAAGTTTGACGATAGCAGCCATCTCACGGTGGATCATTTTACCGGTTATACTGGTGATATGGCCACGGCGCTCAGCACGTTGGATGGCAAAGACCTGAGCACCAGTGATCTTGAGAGCAAGTTTGATGCAATCAAGACATTTGTGGGCACTACTATGCCGGGTCTGCTGGATGTCACGGCGGCAGGCTCTCAAAGCCTGATGGACCAGGTCTCAGACCTCAAAAAGAAGTATCAGGATGCCGCAACAGTAGCGGAATCCTATGGTCTGGATGCTCAGGCTCTGCTGGATAAGGGAAATGAGCTGGCGGCCCGCACCATAGAGCGGGAAAACCTGTCTCTCTCTCAGGCAGATCAGTCGGTTAATGCCCGTTATCTGGCCGCTACGGGCGACCAGGAGGGAGCAGATCTTGCTAACTTTGACGTATCGGCAGCGCAACAGGTCCAGCAACTGCAAGATAACTGGGAAAGCTACTTAGGGGATACGTACGCCAGTAATCAGGACTACGCCACGCAAATGGCAGATCTTGATAAAACGCTGGCAGCTGAGCGTCTGGAAATCCAGCAGACGTATGCGGACAAAGCGAAAGCTGCTGATGCTGAATACCAGTCTCAGGCGCAATCGTCGGTCGCCAGCGTATTTTCGAGCCTCTCCAGTTACGTGCAGGGGCTGGGTGTATCTGATGCCTCTCCGTTGTCGGTAGAGGATCAATACAAGCTGGCCAATGATAATTTTAATACAGATTATCAGGCTGCTATCGGGGGAGATTACGATGCTCTGTCGCGCTTGCAGTCAGAGTCACAAACTGCACTCTCTCTGGACAAGCAGTGGCTAGGGTCCGGTGTAGATTATTCGAGCGCTTATCAAGATCAACTCAAAAAACTGCAAAGCCTTGGCAATGCGGGCACGGATGCGCTGACTGCAAATCTGGCAAAGCAAATCGCTGCCGGACAGGTGGATGCAATCACAAAAGTGCAGCAGGCCGTGCAGGATATGCAGGGCGCAATTACCGCTGAGCTCAAGCAGTTTGCGCGGTCTCTCAGTGTCAGCAGCCAGGGTGGCGGAAAAAAGGTAGCGTAATGGTCAATATCAGAACGGTGGAGCTGGACATCATCCAGCCTGCCTCTGGCTCGCCTGCTGCCACCCACGGGCACGGCACGCGGGCACATGGCACGCTCCAGCGCAACACGCATGCGCTGGAGAGTGTCGATACAATCCGATACTCAGACGTGGGCTACGTGGATGATGAGGGCAATCCTTATCCCCCGTACGTGACAGATGCCTTTGCGCTGGACCGCGGCCTGACCCTGACAGCGGATGCTATGGGCGGCTCTCACACGGCAGGGTCTATCACACTGGCTAATCCCGGCGGGGCGATGGACAGCATTTTGACCACGCGCATCAATGATCACCTCCCGGTGCGGATCAGCACCACGGCCAAACAGTGGGATGGTGTGCGCCGGATCTGGCGTGACCCGCCCGGCAGCAGCCTGCGGCCTGTGATTGCAGGACTGGGCAAAAGCTGGCGACCCGACCGCACATCGGTGGAAATAGACCTTCTTGACGCCACCTACTGGCTGGATGGCACCATGCCGGTTTCAGTCTACGGCGGCACTGGCCGGCTGGATGGGGACAGCAACGTGGGGGGCAAATCCATGCCCCGCATGCGTGGGTCTGTCTGCAATATCACGCCGATCCTGATTGATAGCGTCAACTATGTCTATCAGATTTCGGACGGCCCGGCCTCTGTCAGCATGCTGTATGAGGGCGGCTATCCGGGCGGCATTACCTTTGCCGGAACCGTGGCAGATATCTATGCGGACAGCCCCGCACCGGGCACCTACACAGTGCAATCCGGCACGGCGGGCACATGGCTTCGGCTCGGAACCAAGCCTGTCTACGGGATAACGGTGGATGCTGTGGGCGCGTTTCGTTCCGGAGCGGCCCCGGCCAATGTGCTGGATATCCTGCGGCAGATGCTGCTGGAGGATCTGGTGATGCCTGCGGAGTATATTGACGCAGGCTGGCCAGCCACATCCAGCCTCGCGCCCTGGGCTGGTGGCTGGTACTGGGATGGCTCAGACAGCGTGACCGGCCAGCAGGCCGCTACCACTCTTCTGTCCGGCCTGTGCATTACGCTGGTGCCCACCCGCACCGGCACACTGCTGCCCATCCTGCTGACCGCGCCAGACCCGTCTGAGATCCCGGCGGCAGAACTCAATGCGGATCTGATCACGGATATTTCCGCCGCCACGCTGGACAGCTCACTGGACCCGCCAACGTGGCGGTGGCGTATCGGCTGGCAGCACAATTTTACCGTGCAGGCTACCGGTTCCGGGCTGCACCCGCAGGCCCCGGCAGACCGGCAGGCCATTGTGGCCGTAGCAGACCGGGCCGCCGTCTGGTGGTCGGCTCAGATCAAATCGCACTGGCGCGTGCCCAACGATCCGGCACTGATCACGACGGCGCTGGCCAGTCAGGCAGATGCGGCACTCGTCGCGCAGCGCCATGGTGCTCTGTGGGGCACCCAGCGCCGCCTCTGGGCCGTTGCTGTCCCGCAGGATCTCGCATGGGGGATTGAGCTGGGGTCCGTGGTCGGCATCACGGCTCCGGCCGCAGGCCTGACAGACCGGCAACTGGCGCGGGTGGTGAGTGAGCAGATCCGCGCAACGGATCAGTTCGTGACATTTCAAATTCTGGTTTGATAGCGAAAATAAATGGAAAATTGCGGAATTGGGTGGGAGAACCGCGTCCTGGATGCGGCGCTCTCTGCCAGTGCGCAGGTGTCCGGCCTGCCAGTCACAAACCTGCGTAACCAGCAGGGTGCTCCCAGTCTGGGCTGGCGTGTGCCCGGCACAACAGCAACCCTCACCATCAGTCACCCGCCTGCGGGGCCGTGGCGGGCATTTGGCCTGTTCCGGACCAATCTGAGCGCCACTGCAACGTGGCGGATACGCACAGGCAGTTACGATGCCAGTTGGTACGGTGTAGACTGGATCTCAGACTGGACAGGTCCATGCAATGCTACCAATGGTCAATGTGTCTACGTACTGCCCGGCGCCATCACGGCAGAGCGCTGCGAAATAACCATAACAGATAAAGATAATCCGGACGGATATCTCTCGATCCCGCTGGCTTATGCTGGCCCGCTCTGGCAGCCGGCGCGCAATTACAGCACGGAGAGCACGGCAGACCGCAATCTGGGGGTGGACAGCATCACCACGCTGGGTGGTGCCGAGTTTGTCTCTCCGCGCTGGTATCAGCGCTCTCTGAGTATCGCGCATCAGTCCTACGGGGATGCTGATGCCGTGGTCCTGGAGCAGATCCTGCGGGTTGCGGCCACAGGGCAAAATATCCTGTTTCTGCCGGACCCGTCCGCAACGCCCGCCGTGCTGGCCGAAAAATCCCTGTTTGGCCGCCTGAGTGGCAATGACCTCACCAATCCGTTTGGCATTGCTGACCGGCATGCCCTGACACTCACCCTGACGGAGCGCCTGTAATGCCTGCACCGCAGCTCAGTAATTACGTGCTGGAGACAGCTACCGCGCCCGGCACGGGGAGTTTTACGCTCAACGGGCCAGAGGCGGACCGGCGCTCATTTGAGGCGGCGTTTTCATCCGGAGCCTTGGTTTTCTACTTTGCCGACGATGGGTCTAGTGCGGAGTGGGGCATAGGCACACTGACGGTCGGCACCCCCAGCGTGCTGGCCCGTACGACAGTCCTGGGGAATACGGCCAACACCAGAGCAGCCCTCAATTTTCCTGGAACGGTTGAGGTCTACAACGAAGTCCCCGCGGAGTGTCTTCCTGTTCTGGGGCAGGATGGTTCGCTGGATCTGGCAGGAGGTCTGACGATAAAGGGCCTGCCTGCTGTAGTCGGGGCCATCTCAGAACATAGTCACTACGTCCTGCAGGTGACCTATGACACGGATGCTCAGGCGTTCGGTTTTCTCGATACGACGGGGGTCTGGAAATATGTCCAGCCTCAGGGCGACTATGCTACCAACGGCGCTCTGAGTGCCGAGACTAGCCGTGCCACGACCATTGAGGGAAACCTTCAGACCTCCAAAGCAAATTTAGGGGGCGGCAACACGTTTTACGGAGACCAGACGGTCCGAGGCAATGTCTCTGTTGGTGTGGGGCTTGGCTGGTCTGGTGGCACAGCATCGGGGCAGCGCCGCTGGTCAAATGGGCATCTGATCTTTGGATCGCCAGACGGTGCGACAAATACCTACATGGGTGCCTTCCAGATCACTGACCTTCTGGGCAGTCCTGGCGATAATTACTCCGGCATCAATATGTTTGGGCTTGATTATTCGGGCAAACGTTATGACTGGCAGTTTCCGTGGAACGGAAACATCGTTACCCCTAAAGGGCGGGTCGCGTTTGTGTCGGATCTGGATAACCTTGCGACCACATCACAGCTACCGTCAGGCGGCACAGCCGGCAACGGCTATTACACAATCACTGCCGGTATTCAGGATCTGGTTTTTACCATCACTTTCAATACGGCCGGCGGCCAGTGGGTACCATTCCCTCGGGAGTTTAGAGGCACCCCCAACGTATTCGCCTGCTCGGACGGGAGCGGCGACAACCAGACAGATACAGACTGGTATATCTGGGGACGCACCAAAGAGGGGTTTTACTTCAACGCCCGAAACCATCAGGGCAGCTTCCAGATTTTTGCTAAGGGTCCGGCTTAATTTTTATATTTCTTGCAGGAATATAAAAAATAGAAACGAATTTTCCAAAAATGAGAGAAAAAATGCCTGACACAAATTACCCTCCCCCGCTGGATTACATCACGCGGGGGGAGTTTGGTGCGCTGGATGCTCACGTGCGCGATTTGCAGGCGGATATGGTCCTGGTCAAGGCTAACCAGGCAGACACACAGGCCGACATCAAGAGTATTGATAAGCGCCTGGATGATATTGCCGCCAAGCTCAAAGAGCTGATCGGTTGGCGGTCATTCCTGCTCACTGGCGGCATTGGTGTCGGCTGGGGTGTGGCTCAGGGCATCCTGCACTTGCTTGGCTGGGGCACTGCTCCGTAACGCGTTTTTGTCAACCGGAACAGCCGAAAACCAGTTTTCGGCCAAATCCAAACAGGCCGCCAAGTGCGGCCTTTTTTGCATCTGGAATCCAAAATGAATGACTCCATCACAATCGCGGCGGGTCTCGCCCGCGAGTACGAGGGCCTGCGCCTCAAGCCCTACATTTGTCCGGCGGGCTACTGGACCATCGGCTACGGCAACCGTTGCCTGGCCAACGGGGCCGCCGTCACCGCCCGCACGCCTGCCATTACGGCAGTGCAGGCAGAGTCTCTGCTAATGCTCACACTGGCAGGGCTGCGCTATAAACTGCGGCAGCTCGTCCATGTGGCGCTCACTCCGAACAGGGAGGGCGCGCTCCTGGACTGGCAGTTTAACCTGGGCACATCCGCTGTTGCCGGCTCCACCCTGATCCGCCTGCTCAATAGCGGGCAGGATATCGCTGCCGGTGAGCAGCTCCTGCTCTGGGATCATGCTCATAAGAATGGCCGCCTGATCACCCTGCCCGGCCTCACGGCCCGCAGGCATGTGGAGTGGCTGGTCTATACCGGGGCAACCAACGGGCATGTGCCGGCTTCTCCGGCTCCAGCCTCTCCACCATCAGCAGATCAGCTCAACGCGGCAGAAATAAGCCGTATTAAGGAGACTGCATGACCGAAAAAGAAGGTCTGTCAGATCGGGATATTGAGCGGCTGACAGACAAGCTTCTGGCGCGCCTGCTCCCGCAGCTCGCGCGCATGATCGCCCATCACCCGGACGCGCTGATTATCGAGCGCGTGGATATTAACACCCTGCCCGCCTCCCTGCGTGGCGGCCAGTAACAGAAAGAAGGCCATGACCCTCTCCAAAGTTGGCGCATACCTGCGTCAGCCGACCACGCTTATTGCGGGCGGCATCGCCATTGGCACGGGCATTGCCTCGTGGTTTGGCGTCCTTCCGGATGCTGCAGCGGTCGCTCTGCTGAGCACCTGTTTGCCGCTCCTGGCGAGCGACAGCAGCGGCCAGACAGCCTCAGCGGAATCCACTCTGCTCAACCGCATTGCCGGTGAGCGGGATGATCTGCTCAAGGTTGTCCATGCTGTCAGCACGCATAAAGACATCGGCCCGGCCGCCACGCAGATCATTGCGGATACCGTACCGGGTGGTGCGCTGCTGGCTACTGCGGCCTCTGTCCTGGCGTCTCAGTCCAGCGCGGCGACTAAGCCGTCCTGACTGCCGGGGTCGGGGCCGCCGACCTCATAAACCGCGCCTTCTCTAAGGGGCGTGATAATAGCACGACCCTTTTTCTGCCGCCCGCTGAGGCGGCTTTTTTTATTGGAAATGCCCAGATGAAAACCAAATCTCTCTTGCGTGGCGCGCTGGCTGGTGCGCTGCTTCTGTCCTGCGTCGGCCTGACGGCCTGCAAAAGTGACGCGAATGCCTCAGCTGAGGTCAAGCGCCAGCAGGCCGTTTTTGCTCTGAGTGAATCGTACGATGCATCTGCGTATCTTGCTTACGCCTATAAGCATAATCCCGCTGCAGATCCTGCTGTCGTGACAATGATTGAGGCCGGATTCCAGATTGCACACGACAAAATCCAGCCGTTGCAAGAGGCAGCTGATGCTGGTGATCCGCTGTCTGAGGCTGAGGTTGAGGCCGCCACGGCAGCGTTTCAGGCCGCGCAAAAGCTGCTGCCGGCCAGCTAATCAGCCGCACTAAGGGTGTCGGAAATACCGACGCCCTTCCCTTTTCTATTTTTTTGGAAGAACGCCATGAACCCCGAATATCTCGCTATCGCCGTTTCCGCCGTTGAGCAGCTGGCAGAGGCTGCGCCCAGCATCGTGTCTGATATCAAGAGCCTGCTAGCCCCCATCAAAGAGGGCCGCGCCCCCACACATGAGGAATGGCTGGCAGCTGAGGCTGCGCTTGATGCGGCCAATCAGACTTTGCAAAACAGCTGATGGTATATGGCGAGGCTGCTTCGATTGGCCCCGCCATCAATGGAGATAGCTTTGCATAAAAACTTGGAAACAACAGCCAAAAGTTAGAAATTTTAATAAAATATCAACTCAATAATGTTGTATTAAAATTTAAATATTACAAATAATCTTTGATTAATAAAAAATCGTGGTCTGATAAATTAATTGAACTTTCAAAATTGTCCTTAGCTTTTGCTCTTAGCTTCTCAAGAGCCTCTTTTATTTTATCTGAGATAAAAAAATTCTGAAGATGTATATTGCAAGCTGCTATAATTTTCTCATTACCAATACGAACTAATGACATACCGAACACCTTTTCATTAATTAAGAAAAATACATATTATGAAATGAGAAAAAATACTAGGTAAATTTTTACCGAACCAGTAACTTAATGAGATCAATATAAAAAAATTATTTCTCAACCTCCAATCAGAAGGTATATCAACATGTAGGTCTAAAAATAAGATTTTGATAAATCTAAATCTGTCCTTATCAACTTACTGGTACAGGTTGTGGAAGAACAATCAAGATAGGCTCACATCCCTCTTTAAGATTATTCGTAATCGGTTTCCGTTTTTTTCCTTTAATAAGAACATGAGCCAAATTCTCTGCGTCAATATTAATAATAGGGTCTTCAACTATAGAAAGAGAATTTGATAAAACGAGCAACTCAGAAAGTCTAACCAAAGAGTATCCTTCATAACCTTCTAAAGTGGCCTTCCAATTTAAATGCATAGAGTGAAGCTTGTTTTCATCATCACAAGACATTTCTTCATCACGAAAAGCAGCGCTTGAGGCTCTCCACTCTTTTTTGTTTTCGTCGTAAACGACTTGGGTAGGGTGCACTCGACGCAAAAAATTTCGCATAACTTCAATTCACACTACTATCTATTTATTTGCCGAATAATTGTCCGAACAGCATCGCTTATCTGTGTATAATCAGAATCTAGAGCGACAAAATAGCCTTCTTCTTGCTGCCTATGGTTTTGAAACCACATATCAATATCGTAAATCCCATTAATTTCAATCTCTAAGTCACACCCTCCAGTATGCCATTCAATCTGTAATTTTCCTTCAGAAGTGGGCACAATTTGGGGAGCTTTAATTCCAGGAACCATGATTTGGTTTAGTAATTGGATAGCAAACATGCCCAAATCACGTTCTAACGCAGGCGCGTGATAGCTATCCCAGTTTTCCCGCAACTGAAGTAATTCACATATCCTTGTCATTACAGGTTTCTGCCACTGGTAATCACTTACTGCCTCAAAGCTCCGCTCAAATCGTGGGAAAGTAATAGCGCTACTATCTTCTCCCTCTGATAAGGAATGAACAGTAGCTAAGTTAGTGCGTACCATTATTTCTGAACTCCCCACGCTGCCAGCACTTCGTCCGCGATAACTGACATAAAAACCTTTAATGCAGTATCATGTAAGGTGTCGTAAAAAGCTGGCAAGGCGTCGGGAAACGAATCTTTTGACGGGCGAGCTCTTACCATGACTTCAAGCTTCAATGCAGTGACCATGCCACCATTAAAGTTTTCTGGTGCCAAATTAAGATGTACTCGTCCGCAAGGCTCTTGATTAGTATCATACAATACAAAGCGACTGGATATCCCAGACCCTTCAAATTTTAAATTTGAACTGGGGGGGGTTACTTTCTGGGCTAACAGATGAGTTAAATCATGAGCATTTTTGATAGAATATCTGTCATCGTTAAGTTTGATAATGTTAACATAACATAACTCGCATTGGTTGGGGATAATTTCTCCAATCGAACGTTGGCAAAAGAATTCTCGTGTGACATGTAAATCATTGAAAAATTTTTCTTTGATATTATTGTAATGTGGGTATTTTTGATCTTCTGATCTTTTCCTCCAATTATGCAAAATTCTATTATTTTGTATCTGCATAACCTCTGTATCATCAGCACTAATAAACCAATAACGAGACGCTTCTGTGTTCCCGAATGGCGGAAATGGAAATGGAAATGGAAAATTCATTTGATTTAAATTTGGCGAATTGCCACCAAACATTTCAAAGACAGGCTGAACTACAGCTTGCTCTTGAATGCCTGTGTAATATTCCTTAAATTTTTCCCATAGCAAACCTGAATGATAATTCATAAACCCAACCGGATTGAACTGCAGTCCAATAATGGTCTCAGTCACCGGCGGATGCTCGAACTTTAAAAGTTCGCTCATTATTCATGTCCTAACTATAATATATTCTCGACCAAGCCTAGTGATAGCATGCTACCTATCTTAATGGTACGTTACAATATCAACGGCAGGATTATCAGCCTCCTGATTGATAGATAGCTCTAAGCTATTTTGTATTTTTAACATAAATATAGTTCATAATCTGCGCTATCCTACAATATGTAGTGATTGAGCCCCCATACTCGAGTTACATTATCATTGATGCCTTTAGCTCCCGTGCTGCGTAAATGTGATTTCATCAGCTTATCAACATTCTGAATCAATCACCGCATCCAATAAAGGTCACTATTTTCTGTAAAGCTGATATTTGTGGATTCCCTTACCGGTCTCCGCGTATCTTGTGATGCACTCTACCGCCACAATAAGAAAAAATCAGGAAGGGGAAGTTGATTATGCTGAACCCGCTATCTCTTGGCTAGACAAAACACTTCTCAAAAACAAGGATTATGTTCTCTAAATATAACGCGGCTAGACACCGCAAGCCTTTGAAAGAAATCAAAAGTTCTATTCCTCTCGGGTCCACCAAATCCTTACATTTTCAATGAAAACAAAACGTTATGATGCGGTCCCCTGCATTGTGCGCTCTGTTGTTCTCTCGGCTGTTTCCTGTCAGCGGGTGTATTCCTGCGCTGGCCGCAGCAGGGCCTTGCGCAATTGCCGAGGCTCTTTTTGCGAATAGGTATTGCGAATGGTTCTCATTCGTGCTTTTAGTGCATCTCTCATCAGAGATACGGGGCTTTCCGAATGGTCATCTGCTCTTGCAACAGCCTGACTCACAAAGACGTCGAATCAGCCGTGGCGCATGGCGCTACCCGCCCCAGTGAAATTTACGCTTCCAAGCGCTGCAAGGCCCAATGCGGGAACTGCGTGCCCGGTGTGGTGTGCATGTTGAAGGAAGTGCGGATGCGGCAGCGTCAGGCTGCCGAGACCGCCACGCATGCCTGCGTGCCCGTTGCGGTACAGGCTGAAGCCCTGCGCGCCTGACCATCTGACCTTGCTGGCACGTTTCTGCTGGCTATTCCCTCTTCCCTCCCCCTGCCGGTTGAGAGTGCATGGCCTCATGGCTGTGCGCTTTGACGCGCAGACATCAGGGGTGTCTCTGCGCAGGAGGCATGGCTGGCATCATGTGGCTTGCAACGGAACTTTTGGCTTCCCACGTCATTTGTAACAACAGAACGCTGCATCTGTAGCGACTGAGCAACCAAGGACGAAATTGATGCCCAAAACAGCTTCAAATGCGAAAGACGCTCATATCCGCGAGTATCTTGGCACACCGACAGACCTGAAGGCCGATGCCGTTAAGGAAGTTGCGGCCGGTCTGGCCGATACGCTGGCCGATGTGTTTGCACTCTACGTCAAAACGAAGAATTTCCACTGGCATATGAGCGGCCGCCACTTCCGTGATTACCATCTGCTGCTGGACGAACAGAGCGCGCAGATTTTCGCCATGACAGACCCGATGGCTGAACGCGCCCGTAAAATTGGTGGCACAACACTGCATTCCATTGGTGAAATTGCCCGCCGCACGCAGGTGCTGGACAACGATGCGCTGTATGTCACGCCCGAAGACATGCTGGCTGAACTGCGCGACGACAATCTGGCGCTGACAACCCGGATGCGCAAAGTGCATGCTGTGTGTGATGACGCCAACGATGTGGCGACTGCCAGCCTGCTGGAAAACTGGATTGATGAGACGGAACGCCGCACGTGGTTCCTGTTTGAAGCGACCCGCCCGGCGTTTGGTAAAAACGACTAAGTAAGTGGTCCCGGCGTCTTTTTGGTCATCCGGAAAGGCGCCGGATTCGCATAAAAAGCTGCGATAATCAGTCTTCAAAAAAGATACTTTTGCGAAAATTCATTCACAAACAATAACAACATTTTAAAAATGATACTTTTTTAGAAATTCTGTAAATTTCTTTAAAATAAATTCTTTGATCACGAAAAATTTTTGAGCGATTTCTTTGAAAGCTGAAATTTCACTTTCATCTTGCCTATATTCTCCAGGGGTGTGATTTTTATACGCAAATACTTTCAGAAATAAGGTCGGATATCTCCGGACAGAAGAGCCGCTTTCAATGACAGGAAAGCGCTCCTTCCTTTTTTTTCGTCGGCATGCTGGTCGCTGCGATTGCAAGGCGAGAGACCGTTGCAACACTAATTCCAAAATCTTCTGCTACGGATTTCAAGGATTCTCCCCGCAATCGTCGCCGGACTACATCCTGCTTTTCCTGCTCAGTGATTTTGGAAGGACGCCCCATACGCTTGCCTTGCTCAATGGCTCGGGCCCGCCCTTCTGCCGTACGTGTCCTGATCAGGTCACGTTCCACATCCGCAAGACCCGCCAAAACGGCAAGCATAAGACGACCTGTGCTGGTATTTGTATCGGCCCACGGCTCTGCCAGAGAATAAAAATGAGCGCCCTTTTTAGTAATCTCATGAACAATTGCGAAAAGGTCAAAGGTACTTCTTGCAAGCCGATCAATTCTCGCAACAATCACCGTATCCTCTTTTTTGAGACTTCTGATCATTTTTCGAAGCTGATTACGCTGTGCATTCGCACCGCTGACTTTTTCACAGAAAATCTTTTCGCAGCCGTAACTTGAAAGAGTTTCTAATTGTATATCAAGGGTTTGTCCTATCGTACTAACTCGTGCGTAACCAATTTTTCTACGAATATCACGTTCCTTCATGAGCTTATAACGTCACATAAAAGAGATTATCACTTTTTAAAATCCTGATTTATGCAAACGCGACTTCGCACGCTCACACTGTTAAAGACCGGTTAATTATTAATGCGTTAAGCATTATTAAATCAATAGAAAACATAAATTCCGCTTAAGAATGTTAATTATCTGAAATTCTTATAAATCAGGATTTAAGTAAGGGTCTCAATTATGGGTACAGTCGTGAACAATAAGACTTATGTCTACAAGGGAGGTTCGCAGTCCTCTTTGTCAGATGTACAAGTCAATGGCGGCGGCACTCTGGATGTCGGCTACAGTGGCTCCGTTGATCATGTGGCGGCTCTTGGAACAGCCGGATATTACGGGGGGCAGGCTGCTTTTGCAGTGATTAGTGCTCATGGCGATGGTGCCCACGCCATTGTGACGAACTATACTATAAGCAACTATGCTCGGGCTTATGCCTCCAATGGAGGTGAATTTCTGAACGGCAGCATTAATGGCGGCACGGTTGAAATTGGCAGTGGTAGTGAAATTGGTGATTCCAATATTTACGGAAGCGGTAATTACACAAACACAGCAACAGCCAACCAGACACAGAATTACGTCAATGTTTTAAGCGGGGGTATCGCCTCGGGCATCACCACCTTTGGTGGCAGCCTGAATATTGGGAGCGGCGGCTTTGTCGAAAGCTCGCATGCGTCCTCCGGCTATATCAACGTGGCTACTGGTGGTTCTGGAACAGGAAATACTATTTTTGAAGGTGGCCAGCTAAATGCTCTGGGTGGCACGCTCACAGACAGCACATTGTCTGGTGGTGAACTGTGGGTAAGCAGTGGCGGCAAAGCCTCTGGCGTGCAGGACGGCAGCAGCGGGTCCGCTGTGGGACGTATCTATGTTTCCAACGGCACATTGGATGATGCGACTGTTAACGGTGGAACTGTTTTTGTTGGTTCCAAAGGCATTTTCGAAAACAGTATTTTGTCTGGGTCCGGCACACTCAGCAACACTGACACAGCCAACCATACTCAGGACTACGCTAACATCACGTCTGGTGGCTATGCATCCGGTATCACCACACAGGGGGGCAGCCTGAACGTGTCCTCGGGTGCAAGCGTTGATAAATCCACAGCATCTGCTGGTTACATCAATATCCAGAGCGGCGCTTCAGGAACAGGAAATACTGTTGCTGGAAATCAGGCCCAGTTGAACGTTCTGGGCGGGACGCTGACCAGCAGCACTGTGATTGCAGGCGAGTTTAATGTTCAGAATGGCGGCAAGGCAAACATCGTTGCTGTCTCTGGCGGTGTCCTGAAAGATGATGCTGCAACGGTTACCAGCGCCACCATTGGCGGCAGCGGATCTGCTAATATTATCAGTGGTGGTGTTCTAAGCGCCTCGACCGTTACAAACGGTGGCGTTGTCAATGTGGACAGCACCAGTAAGCTGAGTGGTGAGACAACCATAAGCAACGGTGGGCAGCTGATCTTGAATGGGTCTGCCGGGAATGGTTCCATTGTAATGGAAGGTGCCTCCTCTCTGCTCACGATCTCTGGCGACACCATGCCTACAAACGTGATTAGCGGCCTGCAGAACGGTGGACGGATTGATCTGGTCAACCTTAAAAATGTTACTATGACCCAAACGACATCCAACGGAATTGATTTCCTGGGCACGGATGAGAGCGGCAAGACGGTTGATTTTCACCTCAACATTCCCAACGCCAATACCATTGGATACAAGATCATTGCTGATGGACATGGCGGCCTCTACTACGAAGTTTGCTTCCTTCCCGGCAGCATGATCCGCACTGTGAATGGCGATATTGCGGTTGAAAATCTTCAGATTGGTGACCCGATTGTTGCATTTGACTGGAAAAACAACAAAGACGTTGTCCGCTCTGTTGTCTGGGCGGGGAAAGCACATGCCACGGTTCGCCCTGGTCTTCCGGCTGACGAAGCGGGCTACCCTGTTCGTGTTCTGAAAAATGCTATTGCCGACGGTGTTCCTTACAAAGATATGCTGATTACGCCTGAGCACTGCCTGTTCTTTGATGGTCAGTTTGTGCCTGCACGTATGCTGGTCAACGGCAAGTCCATTTTCTATGATACCAGCATCACCTCCTACGACTATTATCATGTGGAAACGGAAGAGCATTCCGTGATCACCGCTGATGGCATGCTGACAGAAAGCTACCTTGATACGGGCAATCGTTCCTCCTTCCATCAGGAGGGCACTGTTATCAGCCTTCGTAGTACGGTTCGGACTTGGGAGCATGATGCTGGCGCACCTTTGTGTGTAGATCGCGCATTTGTTGAACCTTTATTTCACAAGCTCGATGCTCGGAATAACATGATCGGCAGCCCGTGCTCTTCCAGTGCGAATGCTGAACTGATCGTTGATCCAGACCTGCATCTGATGACGGAAAGTGGTGCGACTATTCGTCCTATCCGACGTGAAGGACAGCGTTACAGCTTTATGTTGCCTGCCAACATTTCTTCCGTTCGCATCGTCTCTCGCGCCAGCCGCCCTGCTGACGTGGTGGGTCCCTTTGTGGATGATCGCCGTATGATGGGCGTTGCTGTCGCAGATGTACATCTTGTAGCAGCCAACAAGAAGTCTCTCGTTACATCCCATCTGCAGGCCGTAAAACCCGCCGGCTGGCACTCTACGGAGTGGACAGACTGTGCATGGACCAATGGTGACGCAGTGTTGCCCCTGGGGGATCTCACTCAGAGCGGCATGGGCATTCTGTCCCTCAACATTCGGGCTGCTGGTCCTTACCTGAAGACGGACGCAAAGCCGCTTCTCACCAGCATACGCTCTGCCTGAATAAGGTAATTCCTCTCCGCCTTACTCTGAGGCGGAGAGGTTTTTTTGTGCGATGCCGTCACAGCATTTCATGTCGGCAATTTGTAGTCTCTCCCTAATTCATGAAGCCGAATTTCTTTTCACGATCTTACGTCTTTCATGAAAAAAGCAAAGAAAGCCACGGTTGTTATGTCTGATTACCCACTTCCTGCGGCCACCAGGACAATTTCGGCAGGCCAAACAGTAAATGGTGCCTCTTATAGCACGCCCGACCATGTTGTTGTTGAAGGCACTCTGACTGATGCCACTTTGAGCCAGAATGGCGGTGGCATTGGTTCTATTCTTGTTCAGAGCGGCGGAATACTTTCCGGTGTTACAGTAACAAGTGGCGGAAATATTTTCGCACTAAGCGGCGGAAATGCATCCAACATTTCGTTAGATGGTAGCCGTAGTGCTGATCTTATCGTTGAAAATGGCGGTAACGTTGACACTGTTAAAGCATCCAATAGTGCTGGGATTGATTTACGCGGGGGCACACTCTCGAATGTCACGCTGACAACAAGTGCCAGTATGAATGTTGAATCCGGCGGTTCAGTCAATGGCGTTAGTGTGGGTGATACTGCACAGGTCGATGTTGGTGCTCATTCTCAGGTATCGTCCATTACGGTGTTTAGTGGTGGCGCAGTTGGAAACCTGGGTGGTGCCATCACCTCGGCGACCATTGAAACTGGAGGGAATATCTCGGTTGAAAGGGGATATTCGTATAACGCGACAACGAGTTCAGGAGGCTACTCGGACGGAACTATTGATGAGGCGGTCATTAAGAGTGGTGGAACGTTAACGGTCGGGAATGGCGGCTCAGCGACAAATATTGGCCTTAAAAATGGTGGACTTATTGATTTTTCGACACTGACGTATGATTCCTCTGCCAAATACAGTTACGACGCGGATACATATACCCTGACAGTTACTGGGAACGGGGAAACTGCAAGTGTAACACTTGATCCCAAGACATCTGATATTGTTGATGGACAGCAGTTTAATCTCGTTAATGATGGCGACACTCTTGCCATTGAAACCTGCTTTCTTGCAGGCAGCATGATCCAGACACCTAATGGAGATGTTCCCGTTGAGAAGATCTGTGTGGGTGACGTGATTACGACCTACGTAAATGACAAGGAAGACTCTCGGAGTGTCATCTGGGCCGGCAAGGTTCATGCAACTGTTCGGTCCGAATTGAAGGATGATGAAGCCGGTTATCCTGTCCGCGTTCTTAAGGATGCCGTTGCAGACGGTGTGCCTTATAAAGATATGCTGATTACCGCTGAGCATTGCCTCTTCTTCGAAGGTCGCTTTGTGCCTGTGCGCATGCTGGTTAATGGCGTATCCATTTTCTACGATAAATCCATCACTTCTTATGATTACTATCATGTTGAAACAGAGCAGCATTCTGTAATCCGAGCTGATGGCATGCTAACAGAAAGCTACCTTGATACAGGCAACCGCTCTACCTTCCGCCAGAATGGCAAGGTGGTGGTACTGCGCGCTGCGGGCGCACGGAGCTGGGAAGCTGACGCCGCCGCACCGCTGTGCGTAGGCAGAAACTTTGTGGAAGCTCTGTTCCGCGCTCTGGAAGCTCGCGGCAACCTGGTAGAAAATTGTCAGAAGCCGGCTGCCAGCGTGACGACGACGCATGATGCAGACCTGCATCTGGTTATGAAGAATGGTGCTGTTATTCGCCCCATCCGTCACGATG
>NZ_JOPG01000021.1 GCF_002153605.1 Acetobacter malorum
ACGGCAACGCCCTGCTGCCGCTGTCTGAACAGACAGGTGGTAAAATGGGGATGCTGATCATCACCGCTGTGACTGCTGAAAACTATATCGTTGACGCTGAACAGACGGACGCTGTGAGAAAACTCACCGCCTGATCTTTCTGCATAACCAGACAGAAGGCACCATTCTTTGCGGAATGGTGCCTTTTTTCGTTCTTCTTTATGTTTTTCAGAAAAAGCCGGTCATGGCTGGAAGCACACATTCTGCCACGCGGGCCAGACGGCCGGGTGACAGGATGTGCCTCGCCCTAAGGACGACGGACCGGCTTTCGTCTCGTGCGGAAAAATCCTTTAGAGATCAAATCGGGCGTTGAGATAGACGCTTCGGGGTGCGCCGACGAAAAAGTAGTCGGAGGCCAGAACACCCCAGTAGTGGGTATTGGCGACGTTATCCAGTTCTGCCCTGAACGTGACGCGGTGTTTGCCGATATGTGTGCGGTAGCTGGCCCGCAGGTTGAGCAGGGTGTAGCCGGGGATGTGATAGACGTTCATGGCGTCACCCCACATTCTGCCGGTGTAATGCACTTCTGCTGAGGCAGACAGACCGGGCACGGCCTGAATATTGTTTGTGAGCGTAAACATATTCTGGAACGTGGGAATCGCTTCCGCCGTGTTCCCCTGAATGGACGGGTCGGTCTTTTTGTATTTTGAGGCCTCGATCCCCAGACTATCCGTAACGACAAAGCCGAGTGGCAGGTCCACATGGCCGTTCAGTTCAAACCCCTGATAGACCTGCGTGCCGTTGGAGACATAGTAATTATCCGCATTGGCATATTGCGCGCCGCGCGTGATGCGATAGAGCGCGCCGGTCAGATCCCACGTGCGGCGGGTGATCTTGGCCCCGACTTCAACCTGATCGGACCGGATGGGCGGCAGGGTCTGGCGGGCGTTTTTATAGGTATCGCCAACGGTCCCGCCATTTTCCAGAGCCTGAACATAGCTGGCATAGACTGTCATGTTCCGAACGGGATGATAGAGCAGCGCCACGGTGGGGGTAACGGGGTTGACCTTGTATGTTGTTCTGACATCCGCAGCGCTATAACTGTTCTGCTGGAAATTGGTGTAGCGCACCCCTGCCAGCAGAGACCATTGGGGGGTAAACGTGACCGTATCGCTCAGGAACAGGCCGACCTGATCTGACCGGTAATTCCGGTAAACAGGAGAGTCGTTATTGACGTTCCATGGGCGGGGAATAATCGGCGCATACATGTTCTGGGAGCCGATATTGACATACTCGCTGTTGGTGGGGAGATATTTGGTTAATCCCTGCCATGTGGCCCCCAACGTCACGTCATGTTTGACAAAGCCGGTGTGAAAGCTGCCCTCCAGAATACCCTGCGCCTGATTATAGTCGGACCAGCTGCGTGGGTCTGTAGAGAGGTAGGAGTCATAATCCCCTGCCCTGTTATTGAGCGACATCCACTCGCTCTGGTAGGAGCGCCAGTCCTGACTGTGACTGTAATCCACACGGAATTTCCAGTTATGACTGATATCCCACTTCAGACCGGTCGTCAGAAACAGGACATGCGACGTGAACATGGAGCCGGGATAGGAATTCAGGTTTTTATGCCCGCTGATGGGGTCCGGGAGTTTGTTGGAGGGGTAGGTTGTGGGGTCGATAAAAAAGTCCTGCACCAGACCGCGTATTTTTCTGTCCTGATAAATAGCGTCTGCGGTCCAGAGCAGGTTTTTGGCGATACGGGCATCCACACCCAGAGAACCGGAATAGCGCTCCACGTGGGAGCCGTTATAGGTCTCGCCTTTTTCATGCGTCAGATTCAGACGGTATCCAAACACCTTGTTAAACAGGCGGCCGCCGGTATCAATATGCTCACTGGCGATGGCACCTGAACTATATCCGGCATCGACCTCAAACGTGCGGCGCTCCGTGGGTTTTTTGGTCTGATAGTTGATGATACCGCCCGGCGCGTTGAAGCCATACATATAGCCGGATGCGCCTTTGAGAAGCTGAACGTTTTCAAAACTTTCCAGCGGCAGCTCAACAGTTGTCATATAGAGCGGCGCACCGTTGATCTTGTAGCCGTTATAATCATCCAGGGGCACGCCGCGCACCGTCACGCTGTAGGCGTTGAAGGAATAAGTATCCCCGTTGGTGACAACCGACGCATCCTGAGACAACAGGCGGGACAGAGATTTCACCTGTCGTTCCTGTATTTCTGCGCTGGTGATGGTGCGGATAGAAAAGGGGGTATCCAGCGGCCTTTTGCTGCCCAGCGCCCCACCTGAGAAGGCCGGGGTTGCGGTGCCATGCACATCCAGCTCTTCCCGTCTGGCACTTTGCGGTTTGCCGGATGCGGTTGGAGCCGTCTGAGCCGGAACGGACTGGGATTTGCCCGGCCGCACCTGAGCAGAATGGGGCTTGCTGGGCTGCTGTGTGGCCGGGTGCTGTTGGGATGTGCCTGAGGTCTTTCTCTTTTCAGCGGCGCGGATTTCTGCGGGCGTTTTAGCGGCCTTTTCCTGCGCATGCGCCATGACCATGCTCATCCCGCAAGACGACACAACAGTTCCAATTAAAACGAAACGTCTTGGTGATATCATTATAGCACGACCATTTTTAGTGTATTTCACTTCCGAGATATCGGGAACAATTCACACCGTCAATCCGTATATATCGATTCTTATCATTATTTTTGTGTTATATGTTTAATACTATTTTAATCGTGTTATTTGGATCCAGGACGAGCATGAGCGCCACGCCTTCAAGGGTGGCGACTGTGCTGGTGTTTCGGAACTATGTCGGGATTTCAGGAGGACCGGGACGCGGTTTATCTGACCCTATCCGGGCGGGGCGTCACACAGGAACGTGACGCCTGTGTATGGGGGCAGAGTGGTCTTCTCTGCCCCCGGTCTGTGCTGTGTATGCTGGCCTACCCGCTGCGGCGGGATGAGGTCAGGGGGTATTTTTGCTTGTTGTGTCGGTAGCTTTTTCTTTTTTGTAGCGTTCGTAATACTCGTCCGCCATGCGGCGCAGCGCGCCACCAATGGCGGCGTACTGGTATTCATTCAGATTGGCGAGGGACGCGCGGGCCGAGGGACGACGCACGGCAAACCCATCGCCCGGCAGCAGCACCACGCCGGTCTCATCCGCAATACGGAACAGGATGGTCTGGTAGTCCACGCGGGTGATCAGCCAACGGGCAAAGCGGGTGCCGTAAAGGTGGGTGGCGACGTTGGCGAGGTCGATCAGGGTATAATAGTGCGTGCAGCCGGGGTCATTGGGTGCAGGCACGCCAAGGTCACGGTAGAGGGCAATCTCCCTCCGGTGCAGCAGGTTTTTCAGGGCCGTTTTATAGGCTTCCCGCCCGTCCATAAGAGCAAAGAGCGCAAACAGCACCATCTGCACCTGTTGCGGGGTGGAGAGACCAGCAGTGTGGTTGAGCGCCACGGTGCGGCTGTCGGCCACCAGACGATCAATAAACTTCAGGCCGCGCACATCGGGCGTGAGGGAGGCGTAGCGTTTGTCCAGCGCCTCCTTTTCCTCTTCCGGCAGGGCCGCGAGGGCCCGGTCCAGAACGTTTTGCGTGTGTGTTGCCACAACACCCAGTCGCCAGCCGGTAGAACCGAAATATTTTGAAAAGGAATAGACCAGAACAGTATTTTGCGGACAGACGCTATAAATCGAACGGAAGTTGTCGGCAAAAGTGCCATACACATCATCCGTGACAATGATGAGGTCCGGACGTTTGGTTTTGACGATGTCCGCAATGCGGGCCAGCCCGGCATCGTTCATTTTTACCGATGGCGGGTTGCTGGGATTAACCACCAGAAAAACCTTGATGGCGGGGTCGAGCAGTTTGTCCAGCTCGCTATCCGGATATTGCCAGCCTGCTTCCGGCGCGGCGTAGATGGGGACTTCATCCAGCTGGTAATCCCGCAGTTCCGGGATTTCCACATACGGGGTGAAGACCGGCATGCCGATGGCGGCTTTATCGCCGGGGCGGATCAGCCCGTTTTCCCGCAGGGAGGCGAAGATATAGCTGATGGCCGCTGTGCCGCCTTCCAGCGCGAACAGGTCCGTTGTGGCGTCTGGCATTGTGCCGCCTGCCATTTCCCGCAGGAGGTAATGGCGCACCACCTGCTCCGAATAGCGCAGCATGCGAGGCGGTGTTGGGTAATCACACCCCAGAATGCCGGCTGTCATTTCCTGCAGGAAGCCCTCGGCGGACAGGCCAAGCTGATCCCGCACGTAGGACAGGGCGCGGCGGAGGAAGGCCACGCCGGGTTCGGCCTTGTGGTCAGCCACAAAAGCGTTGAAGCGCGCCTCTATGCCATCTTTGCGGGGGAAGCCGCCAACGCCTTCTGCCATATAGGAAAAGGAGAGTTCTGATTCCGCCGTGGCGAACAGGCCAAGCTGGAAAAAGCCCTGCCGGGGGAGTGTGGCCAGAAAATTGGGGTTGCCGCGCCCGGCATCCAGCATGGCGCGCTGGGCGCGTCCGGACGCCAGCTTGATGAGCTGATCTTTCAGCTCAAACGGACTGAGGGTGTTGAATTTCTCGTAGTCGGGAGGCGTAGGCATGGCCGGTTCCTGAAGCAGGGGCTGCGCAAAGAAAGGCCAAATATGCACAAAAAATGGGCCGGTTGCCACCTTTATAGTCAGGCAAGGGGGCCGAGACCGGGGCTGGTCTCGGCGTTGTGATGAGCGTCTCTCAGCTTTTGGCGGCGGTTCGAGCCTTTTTCAGACTTTGGCTGATCCACCCATACCCGCTAACCAGCACCAGCCCGGCCACCACCAGAACTGCCCCGGTTACAAAGCCCGGCTCTACAGGTTCATGCAGCAGCACGGCCCCCAGCACCACGCCGAACAGAGGCGTCATGAAAGACAGCACGCCAATGCGCGAGGCCTGATAATGCCGCAACAGCCAGAACCACAGCAGGAACGCGATGAAGGAAAGAATAAGCACCTGATAGCTCAGGCTGAGCAGCAGAATGGGCGTGACGGTAAAAGCCGTCTGATGGAAAAGCACAGCTATGGGAAGCAGCAGTACGCACGCCCCCAGCAGCTGATAGAGCAGTGTTTGCTTGGCGGGGAGCCGGGAGAGAGAAGACATCCGGATGACCACTGTTGTCACGCCCCAGCTTGCTCCGGCCAGCAGGGCCAGTGCATCCCCCAGCAGGGACAGGGCCGCTCCCTGCCCTGCTCCGGCATGATGACCGAGGAAGGCCGTGCCGATGCCGCCAAATGCCAGCAGGATCCCTGCCCACTGGAGCGGGGCCATGCGCTCTGATGTTTCCATGAAGTGCAGGATGAGGGCTGTGAAAATGGGGGCCGTATACAGGAACACGACAGAGCGGGAGGCGGAGGTGTAGCGCAGCGCCTGCCCCAGAAACAGATATTCCAGAAAGAACAGCACGCCCACGGCCAGACCGGGCTTCCAGGTCTGGGCCACCTGCACCAGACGTTCCCGCCGGAAGAGCATGAGGACCACCACCAGCACGGCCGCCAGACCGGAGCGCAGCGCGATTTGCAGGATAGGGGCCATATCCTGCGCTGAGGCTTTGAGCGCGACCTGTTGCAACCCAAAACAGAAGCACAGGCCGACCATCAGGCTGGTGGCTCTGGCATCCAGCGGCTTGCGCGTGTTCATCCCTTTGTTTCCCTTTCGCACTGTTCCGTGTCCCTATGCAGCAGGACCAGCGACGGGAAAAGAGAAGATTTAAGAGCGTGTTTTACAGCATGTCTTTTTCTTTGAGCGGCGCAGAGAGGCGGGTAGCAACAGCCAGCAGAACGGCGGTGATGGGGGAGGCAAAAATGAAGCCCCACATCCCCAGAAACGCCCCAAAAATAGTTTGCGAGAGAATGGTGAGCGCGGGCGGCATGCTGACGGCGCGTTTCTGGATGAAGGGGGACATGACGTAGCCTTCAAACGCCTGAATGACGCCATACAGGCCCAGCACCATCAGGGCTTCCTGCGTGCTGACGGACAGGCCAATCAGCAAGGCCGGGATGGCCCCCACAAACGCCCCCAGATACGGGATGAAATTAGCCGTGCCTGCTATCAGCCCGAGCGGCAGAGCAAGAGGCATACCGATGGCCCACAGGCCGAGCCAAGTCAGCACGCCAACCACCGTCATATCCAGCATCTGCCCCGCCACCCACGCGGAGAGGGTATGGGCAATGGTTTGCAGCAGAGAGCGGACCAGCGGGCGGTGCCTTTCCGGCGTCAGCCGCAGGATGCCATTGGCATACAGGCGCGGGGAAAGCGCGAAATAGATGCCGGCAATAACAATCACAACCATTGTGCCGACGGAACCAAAGGTGGACGTCAGCACGTTGGTCATGGAGCCAGCAAAATCCAGCCCCGGTGCGCGACTGCCGCCGCCCGTCTGGTTGCCGCCGAGCGATTGCGGGACGTGGTCGAGAATCAGGTGGCCGAACTGGCCGCTGTTCAGGCGGTCATGCAGCGTGCTGATCTGTGAGACCAGAGCCGTGCGCAGGTGCCCGGCCTGCACCGTAAGTTCCGGCCCGAACACCCGCACCAGCGCCGTTGCAGCCGCAGCCAGAGCCAGCACCAGCAGCATGACGGACAGCCATTCCGGCAGGCGCAGCAGATGCGTAATCCACCGGGCCGCGCCGTGCAGTACCACAGCCACCAGTGCCGAGGCGCAGACAACCATCAGCACAGGGCCGCCTGTCCCGATAATCAGCCCCAGCACGCCCAGCACCACCACAACCATTACCAGCCGGTAGAACCGGGCCAGTGTGTGCTCCAGCGCCTGCACGGTGGCCAGGGCTGCCCCCTGTTGATCTGCGGGGGAGTGAGCGGCGGGCGGCGGGGCGTGGGGCGCGTGCGGGACGGAGGGGGCGCTGGCCGTATCAGGGGTTTTTGTGGGGGGCGGCACCATGACGTTCTGCTTCTCCTGCTGCCGCGCCCTGTTGCCGGGTGGTGAGGCAGACCTGCGTGATCTTGCGCCGTTTTACCCGCGGGCACCAGCGGCCAGAGTCTCACACATGCGGGAAGTGGTGAGGACAGGCTTTATCAGCATGGCAGATCCGGGCATGGTGGCAGAGGAACCAGTCGGCGTCTTGTCTTTCACGCAAAAAAAAGCGAGACAACACCCATCTGTCGGTCACCTGATACGCCTTTCCCCCGTCCGCTCTTTGAGGCCCGTTGCTTTATGACGAAACCTGACGCTGCCAGTCATCTGGACATGGCGCACCCCTGCCTTGAGGGGAAGAAGCGTCGGTGCGGGCGGCCGACCCCATCCGGGACGGAACAGCTGGACCAGCATTTGCTGGAAGTCGCGGCCAGCCTGTTTGTGGAGCATGGCTATGCCGGGACATCGGTCGACCAGATTGCCCGCAAGGCTTCCGCCAGCAAGCAGACGCTGTATCGGCGCTATCCGTCAAAGGAAGCACTGTTTAAGGCGGTAATTACCAACGTAACGGCCTGCCTGCTGCGCACCATGGCGGAAACGCCGCTGAAGGACCCGTTGCTGGAGCTGAAGCACGTCAGTCGCCTGATGCTGGATTTTATCGTGCGGCCAGATGCTTTGGGAACGTATCGGATTCTGATTTCTGACGCCTACCGCTATCCCAGCCTGATAGACCATGCTGTTGAGAATATCAGCGAGCCGTTTCACGCAAGTTTTCTGCGCTTGCTGAAAGCGGCGCAGGCGGCGGGCCAGATTGAAGAAGGTCACGCCGATTCCACGACGGCCCATTTATGGAGCGGATTGCTGACAGGCTGGCCGATGAAAGAAAGCCTGTTTGGCCTGCGCCCACTGGAAGACGAGGCCGAACGTGAGGCATTTTTTGAGCGGGCCTGGACGTTGTTCCTGCATGGCATTGGGGTGAAGCAGGACTAACGCCTCCGGGCCTGCCTTTAGCGGGCTGTATGCCCGAAATACTGCTCCAGCAGAGCGACGTTCCGCAGGTTGGCCTTGAAGGCGGCGTCGAACAGATCGCCTGCAATCGGCACGGTATCGACCGCCGTTTCCAGCAGGACGTTCCCGACCATACGGGCCAGCAGGCTGGTGGGCACGCGCAGGCGCCAGGCCTCCCACACGATATAGAGGGAGACGAGGCCCATCACCACGCTGCCGCCAACCGGCAGCAGGCCGACAATGGCGTCCACCCCCACCCGGAAGCGCGTGCCGGGGAGGCGGAAGGCGGCGTCCAGAATCCAGGCCAGCCGCCGGACACGGCGCAAACGATGCGCAATGTCCTCAGCGGTATGAGAGGCCGTATGGGGCGAGCCGTTTCCGGCTGTGGCATGAGCGTATGTCATGATTTACCAAATGGGAGAGGCCGGACCCGGATTCAAGAGGGCCGGAAATCCAGCGCCAGACCGTTCATGCAGTAGCGCAAACCTGTCGGCAGTGGGCCATCCGGAAAGACGTGCCCCAGATGCCCCTTGCAGGACGCACAATGCACCTCGGTCCGCACCATGCCGTGGCGGCTGTCCTGCGTGGTTTCCACCGCACCGGGGATGGCATCGTAAAACGAGGGCCAGCCGCTGCCGCTTTCATATTTGGTGTCGGACTCAAACAGCGTGTGGCCACAGCCCGCGCAGTGATACAGGCCGGGGCGTTTTTCATGGTTGAGAGGGCTGGACCCCGGATATTCCGTGCCGTGTTCTTTCAGAATATGTTCCTGCTCTGGCGTGAGCGGGCCGCAACCGGTGGGGGAACAGGACTGGGTCATGCGGAGGGTCCTTCTCTTTGGGGTGGTCTCTGGGAAATATGTGCCGTCTTTCTAGCGGGTTTTCTCATGAGTTGCACCGGGGCCAGCAGGATGTTGCCCAGACAGGCGGTATCGCTCAGCCCCGAACCGGAACGCTATTTAACGACAGTAAAAGCCAACGGTTGCATCAGGGCTGCTACGCTGGCGCAAAGGGCGCTAACCATTGCATAAGCGAGAGGAAGGCGGCACTCTCCCGCCATGACGGCTTCCATACCCCCCGCCCCTGTTCTTGTCCTGTTTCGGGATGATTTTCGCCTGAGCGATAACCCTGCGCTGCATGCCGCCTGCGCCACCGGCCAGCCGGTGCTGTGCGCGTATGTGCAGGATGAGGCCTGTCTGCCCAAAGGGGTGATTGGCTGGTGGCTGGGGCAGGCTGCCGGGGCGCTGGCCGAAGCACTGAGCAAGCAAGGCGGCACGCTGCTGACGCCGGAGGGGAAAACGCTTTCCGTCGTGCAGGATCTTGTGAAAGCTGCCGGGGTTTCCGAAGTTTTCTGGAACCGGCGGTATGACCCGGTGGGGAAAGAGATTGATACCGCTCTGAAAGCCGCGCTGACGGAACAGGGCGTGGCAGTACAGTCCCTTTCCGCACGGTTGCTGCATGAACCCTGGGCCGTGCGCACCGGAGCCGGGCATCCTTACCGGATTTTTACGGCATGGTGGCGCGCCGCACGGGAGCTGGGCGAGCCCGGCCGCCCCCTGCCCGCCCCGCAGACTATTCAGTTTGCCGCTGTGCCGGAGGCGTTTAAAAAAGACGTTGCCTCCAAAGCGTTGCGAAAGCCTGCCTTACCGGACGATGCCACACAGGCCGCGCAATACTGGCCGTGCAGTGAAGAAAATGCCCATACCATTCTGGAAGATTTTCTGGATGATACATTGGCGCACTATGAGACGGACCGCGACCGGCCCGACCGCGAGGGCACGTCTGGCCTTTCTCCCTATCTGCGCGCCGGGCTAATTTCTGCACGGCAGATCTGGCAGGCCGCACGAAAAGCAGAAACGCGCAGCGGTGACCATGTGAATACGGAAAAATTCCTGTCCGAACTCGGCTGGCGTGATTTTGGGTGGATGCAGCTTTTCTATGAACCCAAGATGCCAACCCGCAATCTGCGCTCTGAATTTGACCAGATGCCCTGGGAGAATGACCCAGAGGCTTTTACCGCCTGGACAGAAGGCCGCACCGGCTACCCGCTGGTGGATGCGGGCATGCGGGAACTAAGGGCGACAGGCACCATGCATAACCGGGTGCGCATGGTCGTCGCCTCCTTCTTGACCAAACATCTGCTGACAGACTGGCGTAAAGGCGAACGCTGGTTTTATGAGCGGCTGGTGGATGCCGACCCGGCACTAAATGCCATGAACTGGCAGTGGTGTGCGGGAACAGGGATTGATGCCTCGCCCTGGTTCCGCATTTTTAACCCCGTCGGGCAGTCCGAAAAGTTTGATCCCTCAGGGGCTTATATCCGCACATGGGTGCCGGAACTGGCTGGCCTGCCGGATAAGCTGATCCACACGCCGTGGAAAATGGACGCTACACTGAGCCGCCATCTGCGCTTTGTGCCCGGCACCACCTACCCGCACCCGATTGTGGAGCTGAAGCAGGCGCGCGCCATTGCGCTGGAGAGTTACAAAAACCTGAAAGGCGCTGACCAGAGCTGAGACCAGCGCAAACTGGCGGCTGATCGCCTCAGATCACGCCGAACTGGTTTGCGTTGAGAATGGCCATTTCTGTTGTCGCTGCTCCCAGCTTGTGGCGTGCGACACGCAGACACAACCGCACGACGGGGTCTGACAGTTTGAGCTTACGGGCAATTTCATGCCCCAGAAGGCCTTCGGCAGCCAGTTTCAGGCAGGCTCTTTCCTCGCCGGACAGAGCCATCGTCCCTCTGGTCTGGAACGCTGTGATCCGCAGATAGGCCTCATGCACATAATTGGCCAGCATCTGGTAATCGCGCACACAGCTTACGCGGGCGAGGCCCTCAAATTTATGCGGGTCATTGCTGGTAATGGCGAACAGGCCGCGGGAGCCGTCTATCCCCAGCAACGGGATGCTCAAGGCTGCATGTCCCAGACTGTAATCCAGCCCTTCCATGAGCAGACTGTAACCCGGCGTGCCTTTTTCAATCTTCAGGTCGCGCCATTCAAACGGCAGACCATTGTGCAAACCCCGTTGGACGACAGGGTCAATCAGCAGGTAGTTTTTGTTGTAATACCGCTCCTGCCATTCCCGCGGGTAAGTTGTGCAGGTAAAGCCGTCCGGGTTCAGAAGTTTTTCCCCTGACCCTGCAAAATAATAAACAACATTACTCATGTTGCATGTTTCAGGAATTTTCTGAAAAACAGAAGACAGCTCCTCCAGAGACTGTGCTCTGGTAATGGCTGAAACAAGGCCTTGCAAAGCTTTTGGAAGAATAAGGGTCGGTGCTATTTGCTTCATTGTCATAACCCGCACTCTCATATCGCATCTTCTCAGGTTCGGCCAGCATACTCCTGATCAGCAAGCCCAATCATTACAAATAAGTCGCTTTGTTCAAAATGGGCGGAGCTGCAATTCCGTCAGATGCCGCAACGTCAGCGGGCTGATATCCCATACCCCCACACAGAACTCCTGCCCGTTGATATCCCCCTCACAAAGAGGAAACGGCAGACATTCCAGACGCCGATACAACCGCAGCTTAGAACGGGGGTATGTTCCGACAACCTGTTTGATGCCGTTTGCGAACGCGCGGGCATACACTGTTTTCAGCACATCAAGCATCAGATTCCGCCCTGCCAGCGACGTTGTGTCGGCTGTTGTCGACAGATAGGAAAGCTCCCAGATATCCGGGCTGATAATATCCGGGCAGTACGGGAAATAAGGAGAAAATTCCTCCCGCAACATTGTCGGGCCTGTTGTGGGCATAATCCGCACGGAGGCGACGGCATCGCTGCTATCTTGCAGACCAACGATGTAAAAGGGGCTGCAACGCCGGTCATACTCGTCTTCTACCGGGCACGGCTGAAAGGCCTGTCCCCATTCCGGGTAGTTTTCAAAAAAATTTTTCCGCGAGATGAGCATTTTCTCATAAACTGAAAGAAACTGATGCCGCTCATCGTAAGAAAATTCATAAATCATAAGTGCTACCTGCTTTTAGTTTCAGCCTGTATAATTTTGACTTACCCCCTACATCTTGTTTGCCGTTTAACTCTCCGCAAGACACTGTGGATATATAAGGCACCCGCAACAGGATATCTAAAAATTTATAATATACCGCATGTTTTAACGATAAAAATCAACGAAACCCTGCCTTACAACACCACATAACCCTAAAAGTTCCTACCATGAATGACCTTTTACAGGCGGGGCTTCTATTTAGAAAATAAAGCAGAATTATGCCAAACTTGTTTG
>NZ_JOPG01000022.1 GCF_002153605.1 Acetobacter malorum
CATTGAGGCGGGTCTGGTCCTGAAAGGGGCTGAGGTTAAAAGTCTGCGTATGGGGCGCGCGACAATTGCCGAAGCCTTTGCGGCAGAACGCGACGGGGAACTGTGGCTGCTCAACAGCTATATTCCCGAATATCAGGGTGGCGTCCTGTCTCGCTTCGATACGCGCGCCCCGCGCAAGCTGCTCCTGCACCGCAAGCAAATTGAGAAATTTCTTGGTGCTGTTGCGCGGGAAGGGGCAACGCTGGTTCCACTCGATATTCACTTCAACGCCCGCGGCTGCGCAAAAGTGACTCTGGGACTGGGTGAGGGGAAAAAGAGCGTGGACAAACGCCATGCCATTGCCGACCGCGACTGGCAGAGAGACAAGGCCAGACTGCTACGAAACAAAGGACGCGGAGACTACTAAGCCGCGCCTTTTTAAGGAGCTTTTAAGCTTCCCCCTCTAAAACACAGGCATAAAAAAACCCCGCACAAGGCGGGGTTTTCTCGTTTTATACGTTTGTATAAAACTTAGTCTGCGTCGATTGCAGCGGCTTCCGGGCCTTTCTGACCCTGAACAACCTTTACATTCGTGACCTGACCTTCGTTGAGGCTTGCCAGACCAGAGCGCTCCAGAGCAGAGGCGTGAACGAAGATGTCCTTGCCACCGCCATCAGGCGTGATGAAGCCGAAGCCTTTGGTTGCATTGTACCATTTTACGGTACCGCGCACTTCTTCAGCAGAGGAAAGGTCCGGGGCCGGACGCGGAGCGCGACCACCAAAACCACCAGCGCGCGGTGCACCACCAAAGCCACCGGGAGCGCGCGGGCGTTCCGGCTGAGCTGTGCTTTCGTCAACGGAAATGACTTCTGCAACCTGACGGCCCTTCGGGCCCTGACCGATGCGCACGGACAGGGTGGCACCGGGGCTTACGCCGTCGTGACCAGCCTGAGACAGGGCATTGGCATGCAGGAAGACATCGCCGGAACCATCAGACAGTTCAACAAAGCCGAAGCCTTTTTCGCTGTTGAACCATTTGACAGTCGCTCCGATTTCCGGACCGGAAGCGATAACCTGCGGGCCGCCACCTCCTGCGGGTCTGCGCGGAGCGTATCCGCCACGGTCACCACCGCCAAAAGCGGGGCGTTCGCCATAGGAAGGCGTTGACATAAAATCATCGTCAAATCCGCCGCGGCGCGGAGAACGAGAGCTGCGGTCGGTCCTGTTACTTCTCAACGGTCTTGATCCTGGAGCATGGAGAAGACATCTGCTTCTCCAGATATTGAAAAATGGGCAGAGTGGTCTGCAACCACACCCAAACATGGCTTACCATACCGGGTGTGGTGTCGCTACAGAAAAGCATGAAACCGGGCCGGGTTTCATCTCTTTTCCAAGCTATAACATTTTTGTGACAATAAAGATGCAAATAGAGGCTGACTGAACATCCTGCAGGGCGGATAGCTGGGAATCAGGGTTTCTTGTTGCAGCGTAATCAACTAAAGAAAATAAAACTGACTCTGCATTGGCAGAACGAGAGGAAAGCTATGTCCGCCGTCATGAAATTACCCCACGTGAGGTATATTGCTGCCGCAACCCTTATGCTGGCTGGTAGCGCTCTTGCTTCTCGCTCTGCACATGCAACGCCCTTGCAGGACAAGCAGGGCACATGGACTCTGCAGGGGGAAAACGATGCCGTTTCTACCCTCAAGGGCACGTCTGACCAGTATTACACCAGCGGCCTGCGACTGAACTGGACATCTGGCACCGATACACTTCCCACACCTATTGCCGCCATTAACAAGGCAATCTGGGGGAACGGTGTGCAGCGCATCAGCATGGGCCTGCAGCAGATGATCTTCACGCCGCGTGATACGCAGTCTGGCAGCCCATGGGCTCCGGGGCAGCAGCAATCAAGCCTTCTGCGCGATCGTCCATACTCCAGCCTTCTGCTGGGCACCATCAACCTGATTAATGATACAGACACCACACGCAGCGTGTTCGGCATTCAGGGCGGCGTAATGGGCCCGGCCGGTCTGGGGCGTCAGCTTCAGAATGGTTTCCACGGCGCTATTGGCGATACCAAAAATCAGGGCTGGAAGCACCAGCTGCAAAACCAGCCAATTTTTCAGGTTCAGGGTGGCCGCACATGGCGTCTGCCACTGGTCAATCTGGGACCAGTCCAGTTTGATACCCTGCCGTCAGCCGCTGCCGCGATTGGTGACTACCAGATCTACGGCAAAATCAGCGATATGATCCGTTTCGGTCAGGGCCTTGATAGCGACTTTGGCGTGCCGACCATTCAGGCATCCGGGACAGATGGCACAGACGCCTATAAAGCAACACGCCCTGTTGCATGGTATTTCTTCGGTGGCGTGACGGGTGAGGCCGTAGCCTATGACGCCTCCCTTGAAGGCAACACTATGCGCAGCAATTCTCTGCATGTGAACAAGAAGTGGGATGTGGGCGAAATCCACGCAGGTCTGGCGGTTATGTTCTATGGCCTCCGCGTGTCCTACAGCCAGGTCTGGCAGACTCAGCAGTTTGATGGCGCAAAATCCGGCCTCTTCAACTACGGGTCGCTCATGGTTTCGGCGAAATTCTAAAGAGACTGACAACAAAAAGAGCAATTGCACAAAAAACAGGCATTAATTTCCTGTAATTGTTCTTTTTTTGTGGTTTTTGCGCAACTTTATGAAGTTTCTGCCTCATTCTGAGGCGCAGACCCACGTTTTGGCTTGGCGTTAAGGAAACCGTCCTTTTACATTTGAACCCAGAAAGACCCTCTGGTGTTCGATGGAAATGGAAATTCTGATGCCGCGTAAGAATGATGCCTCATCTGTCAGCAATGTTATCCCGTTCCAGATGGAAATTTTGTCGGGCCACCGGGAATACCTGTCCCGCTGGGTTCATGCGGGGCATCCCATGGGCGTCTGCGATGCCGACATTTTTTCCGTCGAACAGCGGCAGGCTGGCGTATCGTCTGGCTACGTTCTGATCTGGGTGCGGGAAACCGCAGACCCCGCCTACAAAATCTATTCCCGCGGGAATAGCTGGGTGGTGATGGATGCCATTCGGGAAAACGTGCTGGGCCAGTTCCGGTCTTTTGCCGATGCCCTGCACATGGTGCGCCCGGTGCTGCCCCGCCCGGAGAAAATTGTGGCTGCATGACATAAAATGTAGCCCCACACCGCCGCACTTTCTCCTCAAACACGGTCTTTTTCTGTAACACTCTGATGTTCCCGCATCAGGGTGTTTTTTATTGGCGTCTCTCCTTGCCGCAACGCGGCATCAGGGTGGCGCTGCGTGCCACAAGAAGAGCAGTAAAGCGATTTCAGGGATTGCACATCCGCTCTTCTCCTGCTGCAAGGTCTCAGCAAGACCTGCAAGCCTGACCTTAAGGAAGATGATATGACGACGATAACTCTCGCCCACCCAGACTCAACAGTTCATGAGGCGACAGCGGCGGCTATCATCCGAGTTCTGGAAGCGAATGATG
Source organism: Acetobacter malorum (assembly GCF_002153605.1). Lineage (GTDB taxonomy): Bacteria > Pseudomonadota > Alphaproteobacteria > Acetobacterales > Acetobacteraceae > Acetobacter > Acetobacter malorum_A. The sequence goes on from NZ_JOPG01000022.1 coordinate 3,476, forward strand.
TGGAGCCGGAAATTGTCATCGGCCCGAAAGCTGCTCTGGCAGACATGCTCAAAAATGGTGAAGTCGATCTTTACGTATCCGCATGGTTGCCGGATGAGTCTGACCTGCTGGCACCGGGCGTCACCCCCCTTGGAAAGCTGTTCCAGCCCAGCGCATGTTGCTGCATCTCGCGCGAGGAGGGGCCTGTTGTCTCTCTGAGCGACGTTGCGCAGGCCGGGCCAGAACTTTCCCGCACCATCATCACCCCGGCATCTCTCCAGAAGCATGTTGAGCAGATGCTTGCAGATTACGCACTGGCAGACGCAGGATTTACCCTTAACGTCCTTCCAGATGAGGAAGCTCTGGCCTCCATTACGGCAGCATTGAACAGCAAAGAGTGCATCCTCATGCCACTCATTCAGCCTTGCTTCCTGTTTCATCAGGGCGGCTTCCGCATTCTGTCCGACCCTAAGGGCAGCATGGGAAAAGAGCAGGAAGCCCGCATGCTGATGCGTCCCGGTCTGACTGATGACATGGATCAGGATTTGCAGGATGAGCTGGACGAACTGATGCTGAGCGTCAAGGTGATCAGCGCCATGGATTTTGCCATGCGTACAGAAGGTCTGACAGCGGATGAAGCTGCCGAGTCCTGGCAGCGAGGCAAATTGCTGCCGCGCTAAGGGAGAAACAGCGCATGACAGACCACACCAGCACCGACACGCGGGATACTGAGCTGGCAGCGCAGTACGAAGCGTATCCTTACCCCGAACGAAACCCGCAGGATGAGGCCAAACGGCTGCTGATTGGCAGCCCCAGCCATCTGCGGGAAATTGACTACTGGGTGTTCGGGGCGCAGCGCTCCCGCAGCCAGCCCCTTCGCGCCCTGATAGCCGGATGCGGCACGGGGGACGGAGCCATCATGCTGGCCACCCAGATGGCGCGGGCAGGCAGGCCGGGCGAAGTTGTGTGTGTTGATCGCTCCCGTCATGCCCTCTCCATTGCGCAGGCCCGCGCCAAGGTGCGCGACCTGAATAATATCCGCTTTGTAGAAGGCTCCCTGACCGAGTTGAGCACTCTTGGTCTTGGGCTGTTTGATTACATTGATTGCTGTGGCGTGCTGCATCATTTGCCGGATCCGGATTCAGCCCTTGCCGGACTGGAAGCTGCCCTCGCACCCGATGGTGGCATGGGCCTGATGGTCTATGCCCCGTATGGCCGCACCGGCGTCTACATGCTTCAGGAAGCTCTGGAAGAACTTGCTCCTTTTGAGGAACAACCGGCTACACGGCTGGAGATGGCGAAGCGCGTCATGCGCCATCTGCCTGCCACCGCGTGGCTGCGACAAAATGGAAATTTTGGAGACCATCTGAGTGGTGGGGATGCAGGCCTGTATGATCTGCTCCTCAACCCCAGAGACCGGGCTTATACAATTGGCGCGTTTCTGGATCTGCTAGACGGGGCAGGGCTGAAAGCCTCCTGTCTGATGGAACCCGCTCGGTATGATCCGGCGTTATTCTTGCCCGACCCGAAAGTGCGAGCCCGTATCGCCCAACTCCCCGCGCGGGAGCAGGCCATAGTCGCAGAATCTCTGACAGGCAACATGGCCACCCATGTGGCGTATGTTGTCCGCAAAGGCACCAGCATCACACGACCGGACGCGTCCTCATTTGATGCTGTGCCGGTCATGCGGGAAATTCCGGGCATTGAACTGGCCAAACAGATGCGGCCGGATCATACGTTGCCATTTGCGTTCGGGACGCTGGTTGTACCCATTCCGTTACCACCGCAGGCGCGGGGACTTCTGCCTCTTATCGATGGGGAACGCACGATCGGCGATCTGGCCGCCATTCTGGCAACACGTGGCGTGCCAGAAAACAAGTTCCGCACTGTATGGCAGGAAACCTTTCAGACGCTGGAGCGCCTGAATCGCGTCCTCCTCCTGCCGCCAGCATGATGCTGACGCCAGAAACACCGGCAAGCAAGACAAACGGACCGGCGGTTACGCCGATTATCATTTTTGGAGCAGCGCTCCGGCCAGATGGCACCCCATCTCCCGCTTTGCTGCACCGGGTGCTGGCTGCTGTGCAGTTTGGCGCAAGGCAGAATGCGCCACTCTATCTCGTCACGGGCGACGTTCCACGTCATGGCCTGACAGAAGCGTCAGTCATGCGCAGGTTGCTTCTGGAGGCAGGCATTTCTCCCGAAGCTATTCTTGAAGACCATGCCGCAACGGATACATTTGACTCCGTTGTGAATTGCACAAAAATCCTGAAAGAACAGGGATTTGATGGTCATAACCTCGCACTCACGACAAGTACTTATCACCTGCCACGCTGCCTCCTGCTGATGCGTCTGGCCGGATGGCGGGTGCGGGCTGTGCCGTTTCCATTTCCCGTCACAGGGCGAGAGAGCATATTTCGGACCGGCTTGCGGATTGGGCATGAACTTATTGCCAGCCTGTGGGATGCCTTGCTGGTCTTATGCTGGCGTATTGTGCGCTGAGCACGGGCAGCGTATCTTTCACTCCTCTCCTTTCAAACAGCACTCCATGAACTGCGTTTGATCTGATTTCAGCCTGACAGGCTTGAAGAACCTCTTGAAACAGTAGGTATTATGGCTGTTTACGCTTTTATTTTTCCGGGGCAGGGTAGCCAGTCCGTCGGCATGGGGGCTGACCTCGCCGCTGCCTTTCCTTCAGCACGCGCCGTGTTTGAAGAAGTGGATGAAGCACTGGGCGAAAAGCTCTCCAAAACCATTTTTGAAGGGCCGATGGAGGCTCTGACCAGCACGGAAAACGCACAACCTGCCCTGATGGCTGTTTCCATGGCGGTGCTGCGCGTTCTGGAAGAGCAGGGCGGTCTGGATCTGGCTGGAAAAGTGACGTTGCTGGCCGGTCATTCCCTTGGGGAATATGCCGCTCTGGCCGCTGGTCGCGCTTTTGGGGTGACAGAAGCGGCTCGTTTGCTGCGCACACGCGGTCTGGCCATGCAGAAAGCCGTGCCAACCGGTGAGGGCGGAATGGCCGCTCTGATTGGCGCAACGCTGGCCCAGACGCAGGAAATCTGTGAAAAAGCGGGGCAGGGTGGCATTCTGGAAATCGCCAACGATAACGGCGGCGGCCAGATTGTTATTTCCGGCACCATGACAGCAATCGATAACGCCATTGCGCTCGCCAAGGAAATGAAGATCAAACGGGCCGTCAAACTGCCGGTCTCTGCGCCTTTCCATTCCTCACTGATGCGCCCTGCGGAAGATGTGATGGCCGAAGCTCTGTCCAACGCGGACATCGCGGCTCCCATCGTGCCGGTTATTGCCAACGTCACCGCTGACAAGGTGAGCGACCCGGATGCGATTCGTCAGGCCCTGACAAAACAGGTGACAGGCCGTGTCCGCTGGCGTGAAAGCGTTGAAGCCATGACGAGCATGGGTATCGATACGTTTGTAGAAATCGGTGCAGGAAAAGTGCTCTCCGGGCTCGTTCGCCGTATTGATCCGGAAGTTTCCACCAGTTCTGTCGGCACGCCAGCAGACATCGAAACCCTCCTGAAATCTTTTTAAAAACAACGGAATAAAAGACTATGTTCAGGCTTGATGGAAAAACTGCTCTGGTTACAGGTGCCTCCGGTGGCATTGGCCGTGCAATTGCCGCCACCCTGCATGCCCAGGGTGCGACAGTCGTCCTGTCCGGCACGCGGGAAGCTGTGCTGCAGGAGCAGGTCAAGGAGCTGGGCGGGGAACGGGCTTTTTACGTTACCGCCAACCTGTCCGAAGCAGCTGAAGCGGATGCGCTGGTCGGTAAAGCTGAAGAGGTTGCCGGGGCCCCGCTGGATATTCTGATCAACAATGCGGGCCTGACGCGGGACACACTCGCCCTGCGCATGAAGGATCAGGATTGGGATCAGGTTCTGAATGTTGACCTGTCTTCCCCGTTCCGCCTGTGCCGCGCTGCCCTGAAAGGCATGCTGCGTCGCCGTGCCGGACGCATTGTGAATATTGCCTCTGTGGTCGGTACAACCGGCAATGCCGGGCAGGCCAACTATTCTGCTGCCAAAGCAGGCATGGTGGGCATGAGCAAGTCTCTTGCGCAGGAAGCAGGCTCCCGCGGCGTGACCGTTAACGTTGTGGCGCCCGGCTTTATTGTCACGCCTATGACCGATGTGCTGCCGGAAGCGCAGAAAGAAAAACTGACCAGCGCCATTCCGCTCGGTCGCCTTGGCAAACCGGAAGATGTGGCCTCCGCAGTGCTGTATCTGTGCACAGAAGAAGCCGGATGGGTTACAGGCTCAACGCTGCATGTTAATGGCGGCATGGCTATGGTATAAACACGTCCGGGAAGCTATTGCTTCAAGAGGTCGTGCAAATTGTTTCCGGATGTGGCAGACAGGCTCCGTAAATGGTCTGGATGCACGTGTCCGGAACACAGTTAACCGGTTCATGTTGGCGTGAACCGGAAAAACGTGCTAAGCGCCCGCAACCCTGTTGCGTAGGGGAAGAAAGAGCGACATGCTCAGCCTTAACCTGCAACAGGCAAACTGGCAGACTTAAGCGCCTAGATAACTTGCCCGCTTTTTCAGGGCACATAGGAAGCAGAGACAGATGAGCGAAATCGCTGACAAGGTTAAGAAAATTGTGGTCGAGCATCTCGGCGTCGAGGAAAGCAAGGTCACGCCGGAAGCGTCGTTCATCGACGATCTGGGTGCAGACAGCCTTGATACCGTTGAACTCGTGATGGCTTTTGAAGAAGCTTTCAACGTCGAGATTCCGGAAGACGCTGCTGAGAAGATCGCCACGGTTAAAGACGCGATTGACTACATCGAGAAGCAGAAAGCTGCCTGAGTCAGGCCGTCTTCTTTTGCAGACTAATATAAGGTCCCTCACTCCTTGAGGGGCCAGACAGATTCAAGCGGGGAGCGGGCTGGTTTGTTGCAGTCGGCCGGAGCAAATTCGGGCCGGAGACGCGTCGTCGTCACCGGTATGGGCATGGTGGGTCCTCTGGGCCTCGGTGTCGAAAACGTATGGTCACGTCTGATCGCAGGGGAAAGCGGGATTGAACGAATCACGCATTTTGACCCCAGCGATCTGCCTGCGCAGGTTGCCGGCCAGGTGCCGGAAGGACCGACTTCTGAAGGAAAGCTGACGCTTTCTGACTGGATCTCGGTCAAAGACCAGCGCAAGATGGACCGTTTCATTCATATGGGACTGGTCGCAGCGACTGAAGCTGTGGAGGATTCCGGCTGGAAGCCTCAGACTGAAGAAGATAAATGCGCCACAGGCGTGATGATTGGCTCGGGCATTGGTGGTCTCCAGACCATCTATGACGCCTCCATCACGGTGCATGAAGGACGCGCCAAGCGCCTTTCTCCCTTCTTTATTCCATCAGCCCTCATCAACCTTGTCTCCGGACATGTGTCCATCAAATACGGGTTTCAGGGGCCAAACCATTCTGTGGTGACAGCCTGTGCAACCGGTGTGCATGCCATTGGTGACGCCGCACGGCTCATCATGTTTGGCGATGCCGATGTGATGGTCGCAGGTGGTGCAGAAGCAACGGTCTGCCCGCTGGGTATTGCCGGGTTCTGCTCAGCAAGAGCGCTTTCTACCGGGTTTAATGAAACGCCGCAGAAAGCCTCCCGCCCGTGGGATAAAGACCGCGACGGTTTTGTAATGGGTGAAGGCTCCGGTGTGGTTGTGCTGGAAGAGTACGAACACGCCAAGGCCCGTGGCGCCAAGATCTACGCGGAAATCGTAGGGTATGGCATGTCCGGGGATGCCTATCACATTACGGCACCGGCAGAAGGGCATTATGGGGCTTATCGCGCCATGCGCTCGGCTCTGAAAAGCGCCGGGGTTACCCCTGCGGACGTCGGCTACGTCAACGCACACGGCACATCCACAATGGCGGATGACCTTGAGCTTGAAGCAGTCGAGCGTCTGTTTGGCGATGATGCCCGTACGCTGGCCATGTCTTCTACCAAATCCTCCACCGGGCATCTGCTTGGTGCGGCGGGTGCGATTGAAGCCATCTTCTGCATTCTGGCGATGCGCGATAACGTGGCTCCTCCCACGCTTAACCTTGATAACCCGTCACGCGAGAGCGTGATCGATCGGGTCGCGCATACGGCGCAGCAGAGGCAGATTAACGTTGCTCTGTCCAACAGCTTCGGCTTTGGCGGCACAAACGCCAGTCTGGTTGTCCGCCGCGTCTGATAAAGGACGATATGCGCAGGTTATTATCGGTTCTGTTCCTTCTGCTCCTTATGGGGGCAGGGGGAACAGCCTTTAAAGCGTGGCTCGATTATAAAAATCCGGGGCCATTAGCTCACGAGACTGATGTTGTCATCCCGCATGGCGACTATCTCAGCACAATCCATACATTGCAGCAGGCTGGCGTTCTTCGGTCCGGGTACTGGACAGAACGGCTCTGTTTGGCCGCAGTTCTACTCACGCGGAAAGATGGGCAGCTTCACGCGGCTGAATTGCATTTTCCCGCCTTTGTCTCCATGCAGGATGCCCTGCATATTATACGTCACGCCCATCCGGTCCTACATAAGCTGACCATCCCAGAAGGCCTGACAGCGCATCAGATTCAGGCACTGCTCCAGTCGGCTCCCTTTTTGGAAGACGATGCACCTCTGCCCGCCGAAGGCAGCGTGATGCCGGAAACTTATGGATATTTGCGCAATACCAGCCGCAAGGCACTGCTGGAGCGCACGCAGACAGCCATGACCAAAGCAGTCCAGGCCGTCTGGAGCAAACGCACCCCGGTGCCGGAAATTCCCGATGAGCAGACGTTGGTGACTTTGGCCTCGCTGGTTGAAAAGGAAACAGCTCTTCCAGCCGAGCGGCCTCTTGTGGCGCGGGTTTTCATCAACCGACTGCAACAGGGCATGAAGCTGCAAACGGACCCGACGGTGATTTACGCCCTGACAAATGGCGCGCCTCCCCTGGGCAGAGCGTTGACGCACGCGGATCTTCAGGTCAGCAGCCCTTACAATACCTACATGGTCGCAGGTCTGCCGCCGGGGCCAATTTGTTCGCCCGGCTTATCCTCTCTGGAGGCCGTCGCGCATCCGGCAACCGGAAATATGCTGTTTTTTGTAGCAAATGGGCAGGGGGGCCATAGTTTTGCGGCCAGCCTGACAGAGCACAATAAAAATGTGCAGATTTTTCGGCAGAAGCAACAAGCCGATCATGCCTCTACGCCGCAGCAATAGAGGCATGAAGCCGTAAGGGCGCGATTTTATCCGCGCCCTGTAATTATTTTACCGGGGCCAGATTTTCATGCTGGATGCTCCCAACACTCCCAGATCCCGTCGTGCTGACAGCGTCACTGCCGAGCGTATCAGCTCCGGTTGTCGCAGCACGCTGGGCTGCCGCTGTCGTCTTGCTTGATGTGCTGGTGGTTGCTGGCGCCATTTTCCCGTAACGCGTCAGCACGCTTCGCAGCGGATCGGCTCCGGGGTTATTCACCCGCATCGAGACAACAATGTCTTCCGGCCCAACGCTCTGGCTGTAATAGGAGCGGTTAGCGTCACTGTTGACTGTCAGTTTGGTGCCCCCGAGAGCCGCACCAGCAAAGAGGCCCTGAGACTTCTGCGCAACAAGAATATCGGTATTTCTGGCACCGGCATTGGCGCGCTCAGCATTGCTGCTAAGGGTCGCGAAGGACACACCGGCGTTGGCCCCAAACTGGAACTGGCTATCCAGCAGCGCCTGCAGGCCTCGGTCCGTCATGACAAAGAACATGGCCTGAGAATTCTGCACCCCCAGCTGAATCCCGAAGGACGCCGTGCTGAGCGTATAAAAAGCCGGGTCTGACCATGAGCCACGAGCATCACGCGCCAGCAGCAGACAGCCACCTCCAGCCCCACCAAAGGCGATGGACATGCGGAAAATGGAAGGACACACCATGACAGCGCGGGCCTTCCCCAGGTTAACAGCCACGGTGCTCTGAGCCGTAGCTCCCACAAAAATATCCTGCACCGTCAGCGCAGCTTTATCGACAAGCGTCTGCCCGCTGTCGGCTGCACGCGCCTGCAAGGGCGCACAGGTCAGTGCAGTTGCCATCCCCAGAGCAAGAGAAAAGGAGGAAAAACGGTAAACTGACCGCATTCTGGTGGTCTCCATTATGGGCCTAAATTACTGGCCTAGCCTTACGTCTCGTTTGTGGCGGCAGAATGGCCCCAAGGCCAGCCTCTACCGCTTTTAATCAAGAGAAATTCCTACGGCAGAGGACAGAGCCTGCGCAATATGCGGGTTTGCCGCTAAAATCGTCGCGGGCCCGGTCAGACCGCCTTCCCGCAGGAACGGCGACACACAGGCCCCGGCTTCCGCCAGCAGGGGAAGAGCGGCCGCCACATCCCACAGATTGATGACAATTTCGATATAGCCATCCAGCCGCCCACATGCGACATCCGCCAGCGCCAGTGCGCCCGACCCACCCGAACGCGGCATAGCTCCGAGATCCATGATGGCATCGATTTTTTCCATGAAGACCGGCTTGGGGACACGATTGCTCCAGCCCATCTCAATCATGGCACTGGCCGGGTCTTGCACCGGAGAAGCCTGAATGCGGTTGCCGTTAAGGAACGCACCCTGACCACGCAGAGCTGTGTAGACCTCTCCCAGCGCTGGCGCTTCAATCACCCCGGCAACCGGCTCATCGCCATCCAGCAGCCCGAGAGAAACGCACCAGCGGTTCCGGCCACGGGCATAGTTAGACGTCCCATCAATCGGGTCCACGACCCAGCGCAGGCTGCCGGCACGGGCAACGCCGCCTTCCTCTCCCTGAAAGCCATCGTCTGGAAACAGAGTCTGCATCCGTTGGGCGATAAAGCTTTCCACAGCACCATCTGCTTCTGTCAGCCAGTCCTGCGCCGACTTCTGCTTGCCTTCGGGGCCACCGGGGGCAGGCCGCATGGACATGGCAAGGCGGGCAGCGTCCTGCACCACAGCCCGGGCAGCTTCCAGACGATAGGCGAGGGCGGGGCTGGGTGAAGACATGGGCAACAGGCTCCAGATTAAGAAATATTATAAAATAATATCATAGCCTGAAGTCTGGGCAGAAGCGACCGCCTTTCTCCCGCGCCCGGTGGGAGGCCGTTTAGCTTTTCTGTTTATAGAGTTCTTTCGGCCAGCGACGATGCAGCCAGAGCCAGCTTTCCGGCTTTTGCCTGATCCAGCTTTCCAGCCGGTCATTCACAGCCTGTACCATCAGGCTCAGATCCTGCTTCTTATCGCCCGTATCCGGCAATTCCATTGGGGGTTCGACCACAATCCGCAACCGGGCCGGCCCAAGCCGCTCCACATAGCCGGGGATGACCGCGCAGCGGTAGCGTAACGCCATAGCTGCCAGTGCCGGAGCTGTCATGGCGGGGCGGCCAAAAAATGTGGCTTCAACGCCGTCATTCATTTTCTGGTCCACCAGCATACCCAGTCGGCCTCCTTTGGAGACATACGCCAGAGCCTCCCTCGCCCCACGCGCGCCCTTGGCAAAAAGCGGCATGGGGGTAGGGGCCATGGCCGTATCCCGCAAATTGCGGATCATGGCATCAATCAGGGGATTGCCGGCAGCCCGATAAAAGGATGCAAAGGGCGTGCCATGTCGGGCAACGCCGGGCGGCAGCATTTCCCAGTTGCCGATATGGCCGGATACAAACAGAACCGCGCCGCTGCGCCGGGCCTGTTCTTCCAGATACTCAGCCCCCTTAACCTCAAAACCCGGTCCACTGGGGGTATTTTCCTGCAAGCGAGATAAATGCGGGAGTTCTCCTACCGTACGGCCAAGATTCTCCCACACGCCACGCACAATCCGGGCACGTTCCGTGGCGTTCAAATCCGGCATAGCCAGTTGCAGATTTTTGTCGGCTATTTTGGAAACCGGTAACAACGGACCGATAAACCGACAAAACCTGCCCGCAAAACTGGACGCCCGCGCAGGCCCCATCCGTAAAAACAGGTCCAGCAACGCCTGAGCTACCCGGGCTTCCAGACGCATCAGACGTGTGATGCGCACGTCGCTCATACAGGCCTCTGATTTAAAAGCTGGTCCAGTAAGGCTTCGGGCGCAGCTTCACTCTGCCAGAGAAGCCCAACGCCAACGGTCGTGAGCTGTTTTCTGAAAACGGGCGGAAACCGGACCGTATCTTTGGGGGTCGTCACAAGCTGTGCGTCCGCCTGCCGGGCGAGTGTAGCAAGATGGGTCATATCCCGGTCTTTATAAAAATAATGATCCGGAAAAGCGAGGCACCGCACCGGGTTCACCCCAGCCTGTCGGAGCCCGTCAAAAAACTTGGAGGGGCGGCCCAGTCCGGCAAAAGCGATGCAGCGCGCCTCTTTGAGCGCCTGAACTTCCGGTGCGGTTTGCAAATCAGCCCGAACGACATCCGGCACCATGCCCCCATACTGCGCCAAAAAACCAGTTTGATCCGGCCCAATCAGCAAAATTGCCGACGCCCGCGCCAGTGCTGCTGCCGGGGACTCACGCAGCGGTCCGGCAGGCAAAACGTGGCCGTTCCCCAATCCGACCACACCATCTACCACCAGAAGAGAAATATCTTTGTGCAGGCCGGGGTTCTGAAAGCCGTCATCCATAATCAGGCATGTGGCGCCTGCCGCGACGGCTGCGCGAGCCGATTCCGCCCGGTCTCCTCCAACCCATGTTGGGCACTGCTGGGCCAACAAGAGGGCTTCGTCTCCAACATCCCTCGCGGAATGGCGAGCAAGGTCCACCTGCGTCGCGGTTTTGATGCGACCGCCATACCCGCGCGTGAGAGCATGAACGGCAATCTTCCGCTTTTTCAGCCGGGCTACCAGATCCAGCACCACGGTTGTTTTCCCTGTGCCTCCAGTGGTGAGGTTGCCACAGCACAAAACCGGGACGGGCGCTTTCCAGCCGGCTTTCTTCTGCCTCTTTTCTGCGCAGGCCGCTACCAATGCCGCGAGAGGAGACAGCAACCAGGGGAACACTTTTGCCTGCGGATCTGACCAGAAACGGGGAGGCTGGATCATGATGACAGAAGCGCCAGAACTTTATCTGCCAACTGTTCCGGCAAGCCCATATTGGCAGTCGCCACAGCCTGCGCTTGTTTCGCACAGGTTTGCCGACGCTCAGGATCGTTCAGCATGGCACTCACCCAGTCAGCCAGTTCAGTTGCCGAGTGAACGGTCGCCACACTTGAACCCAAAACGGCAAAGGCTTCCTGAAAATTCTGAACACGAGGCCCGGTTGCCAGTGTACACTCCAGACGAGCCGGTTCAAACGGATTATGCCCGCCACCGCCCGTCCGCACATCAGGCAGACTATTGCCTATGAAAACAAGACTCGCCAGCCGATAAAACAGTCCGAGTTCCCCCAGTGTGTCACACACCCATACAGCATCGCTCGGCGTCGGGACTTGCCCCAAAGCTCTGCGTGGGGCCCCACCGAAGAGGGAACTGACGGCAGCACCCCGTTCCGGATGACGCGGCACGATAATGGTCAGAAGGGATGGGAAGCGTGTCCGCAAGGTTTGGACCGTCTGCCGGAGCGCGTCCTCTTCTCCATCATGCGTGGATGCAGCAAGAAATACCGGCCGCCCGGCAAGCAGCTGCTGAACTGCCTGCAATTCTGCCTGATTGACCGGCAAGGGCGGGGCGGCTGTTTTGAGATCGCCAGCTTTCGTCAGGGAGCGGGCACCCAACTGACGGAACCGCTCAGCATCCTCTTCGGAGCGGGCAGCAATCCATGCAAACCGCTCCAGCATCCGCCGGGCAACGGGGCGTAGCTTGCTCCAGTTTCTGAAAGAGCGTTCCGACATGCGACCATTGACGAGTGCGACAGGAACGTTCTGCCGGTGGCAGAGCCCAATCAGGTTCGGCCAGAGTTCACTCTCTGTGAAAACCACCGCCTGTGGCCGCCAGTGCGCCAGAAAACGCTGCCCCCAGCGCGGCACATCCAGCGGCACAAACTGATGGATAAGCCGGGGATGCTCTAGGCGTTGCTGCAACAGACGCGCCGCCGTAACCGTCCCCGTTGTAACCAGCACCGTGAGCGTTGTTTTTTTCTCCAGACAAAGCTGCATGAGCGGCAGAATGGATACCAGCTCACCAACACTGGCCGCATGGAACCAGACAAGTGAGCCTGCCGGGCGCTCATGCGAGGCAAAGCCCATCTTCTCCCGCACGCGATCCGGCAGTTCCTTCCCGCGTGTCTGCCGCCAGCGCAGCAGGAAAGGCAGTGCAGGCGCAAGACCCGTAGCCACCCAGCCCCAGACTCGTGACGGCTGAAGAGATAGCGGCGCGAGCCAGACTTTTTCCTTCTGTCGGCCCGGATGATCCACCCATGGCTGCTCGGCTTCCAGCGTGACCTTGGTGATCGCCTCCGCCAGCAGCCGATCTGCACTATGCTCGGCTTGCGCCTCTTTCTCGCGCGGCAGAATAAGCGGAGCGCCACACACAAAATGACCGCGCCCGAAAGGCAGCGGCAAAATCATTTTATCCCATGAGTTCAGACGAATGCCCCGGCAGGTGGCACCAACGGGGACAATCGGCTTTCTGACAAGGGCAGCCAGTGCGGTTGCGCCTTGCTGAGCTTGCCGACGCGGACCACGAGGGCCATCCGGCGTAATAGCAACAATGCCGCCATGCCGTAATCTGGCCCGCATGCGGCGCAATGCCGCAGCGCCACCTTTGTTTTTTCCACGGGTGTCGGAAGACCCGGCAATGGACCAGATCCGCCATTTCCCGACAATATCGGCAATTAGCCGGCCATCCCGGTTACGGCTGATAAGCACATGCAGACGCATGGCTGGATTTTGCGGTTCCGCCCACCACCATAAAGCCGGGGTGAGAGGCAGGACCTCATGCCAGAAAGCCACAACTGCCGTGCGGCCATCCTGACAGGTCAGAACCTCGCGGGCCTCCGGGTCGATACTAAACGTCCAGCGCGTGGTGCGCAGGGTCAGGCCCAGATAGCCCCGGATTGTTGTGACAAGAATTTTTCGAACAAAAGATCCGGCGGAATGCGGAAGACGCGCCACAGTGCCAGATCTCCCGCGCTAGGCCAGCCTCCGCCTGAAGGCAAACCCTTCTGCCTGCTCATTCAGAATGGAGGGCTGATAGGCGACCGTGAAGGCCTCATGCGCCCGCTGCCAGACTGCGGGATCAGCACCTTCGGGTAAGTCTATCGCCGTCACGCCGCACCGGAGCAGAAATTCATACTGGTCCGGCAGAACATGCCCGCCAGCCCGAATTTCACCCTTAAAGTGCAGATGCTCACGCAATGCCCGCGCCTGTGTGAAGGGGCGACCATCCCGAAACACAGGGAAGGTCAGCGCCACAACATCCAGCCGGGGCAGGGCGTCCCGCAGAGTCTCAACGTCGTCAGCAGAACTCAGCACCACACCAAGCCGCGCATCGCTGTTCCGGCCCAGCCCTTCAGAAAGGCGAGCCAGCGGCACCAGCACATCACCTGTCGGAAGAGATTCCCCCTCAACGGCAATCTGCCATGTGTCCTGAATAATCTGGCCGTTCTCAAGCAGTGGCATATGCGGCGTCCTTGAATGGTGCTGTGCCTAAACGGCGGCACGTTTCAATAAACCGCTCACCCGCCGTTCGTCTGGAAAGATACGTATCAATGATCCGGGCGATTGCATCAACCGTTTCATCTTCCGACATGGCAGACCCCAGAATTTGCCCGATGGAGGCGTCACCATCGCCAGCGGAACCACCCAGCGTAATCTGGAAGGCTTCCTCACCGCGTTTATCCACCCCCAGAATGCCAATATGCCCGGCATGATGATGCCCGCAGGCATTGATGCACCCGGAAATATTCAGCCGCAGCGGGCCAATTTCCCGCTGCAGATCAGCATTGGCAAAACGGGAGCTGAGCTTCTGGGCAATGGGGATGGAACGGGCATTGGCCAGCGCGCAATAATCCAGACCGGGGCAGGCCACAATATCAGTGATGAAGCCGATATTGGCTTCCCCAAGGCCGTTTTTCTCCAGCGACTGCCAGACGTCATACAGCGCATCCTGCCGCACATGGCCCAGCACTACGTTTTGCAGGTGGGTAATGCGGAGCTCCCCAAAGCTGTAGCGTTCTGCCAGATCAGCCAGAAGGTCCATCTGCGCCGAGGTCACATCCCCCGGGATACCGCCAGCCGGTTTGCAGGAGACCGTAATTGAGCAATAGCCCGGCTGCTTGTGGGGGTGGGTGTTCGTATGGACCCACGCATCAAACGCCCGATCAGCCTTACGCTGCGCGGCCAGTTTTTCCGCGGCATTCCCTGCCGGGGCAAAATCCGGTGCACCAAAGCGCGCGCGGATTGCCTCAACAGTCGCTTCAGGCAGGCGGTAACGCGCCCGGTCCATGGCGGCAAATTCTGCGTTTACCTGATTGAGGAATTCTTCCGTGCCCAGCGCCTGAACCAGAATTTTGATACGCGCCTTATAAATATTGTCGCGCCGTCCATGCGCGTTATAGACGCGCAGAATAGCTTCCAGATATGCAATCAGATCTTCTTCCGGCAGGTCATCCCGCAGTCTGACGCCAATAATCGGCGTGCGACCCAGGCCACCACCGACAAAGACTTCAAACACCGGGCGACCGTTTTCACCCTCACGCGCAATCAGGCCAATATCGTGGAAACGCGCCGCAACACGGTCCTGCTGGCTGCCCGAAATGGCAATTTTGAATTTACGGGGCAGGAACGTAAATTCCGGATGCAGAGTGGACCACTGCCGCAGAATTTCCGCATACACACGCGGGTCCAGCACCTCATCAGCAGCCGCACCGGCAAACTGATCTGCCGTCACGTTACGAATGCAGTTCCCGCTGGTCTGGATGGCGTGCATGTCCGTATCGGCCAGCACGTTCAGGATTTCCGGCGTGTCTTCCAGCCGGATCCAGTTGAACTGAATATTCTGGCGGGTGGTGAAATGCCCGTAATCGCGGTCATACGTGCGGGCAATATGCGCGAGCGTGCGCATCTGCTTCGCATCAAGCACGCCATAGGGAATGGCGACCCGCAACATGTAGGCGTGCAGCTGAAGGTACAGGCCGTTCATCAGACGGAGCGGCTTGAATTCCTCTTCCGTCAGGGCACCAGACAGACGCCGTTCAACCTGGTCTTTAAACTGAGCAACGCGTTGCTTCAGAAACGTGCGGTCAACGTCATCATAAGCATAATGCCCGACGGGCAGTGCGGCAGATGGAGAATGAGACATGGAAAAAGCCAATCTTGATCGTCTGTTCAGGCGTACGGAGCAGGGTGGGGCGCATGCCAGTCTGGCGTGAAATCAGGATGTACGCTGGGGCCACCGGCGCGAATGCGCTCGCGGCTGGTGACGGGTAGCGGGCCCGAGTCTGTCTCGGTAACCTGAACGCCATAAATTCCCACCAGAGCCTCTTCCTGCGCGCGGGCGTTGCAGGCTTTCAGAGCCTCCTCAACCGCGCTGTTGGGGAAGAGTTTTGCGTCCTGAATCAGCGTCGCCCACTGGCCATCGGCAGCCAGCCAGACGATGCGGCCATCCAAAAGACGATTGGCGGTGATGACGCTGGTGCCTTCAGCATCCCGGCGACTGTTTCTGCGATCCACAGCATATCCCTTTCCGGAACGATCCCTGGATAAAGAAATTACATCATGCGTGATATATTATCAATATACCACGCACCATTTTGAGTGATCAGGAATGAAGCACGACGTTTCGTGATAAAATAACATCCCGGCTCAGCGAGACCCGTTTATCCGCAACGCTCCCCGTCCCGAAACAATCTGGCCCGGCTGATATCAAGCAGGCCAGAGGCCTGAATTTCCACAGTATTTTCCGTGCAATCCGGCACACAGAACGGAACAGAACGCTCAGCCAGTTGTGCCCTGTAATGCCGATAACCGTTCCGCGCCCCCTCCGCGAGAAGAGAGACAACCTGTCCTTGCGCGGAACACTCGTCAGGTCTGCATACCTGAATTTCATACGGTCGCAGCATGGCCGTAACCGCGCCGGGAGAAACAGATGCATCAACCGGAAAAGGAAGAAGGCCAGCTTCATCCGGCACCATCAGACCATCCCGCACGATGCCGTTAAAAGACGGCGCTTCTCCCAGAAACTCCATAACAAACGCTGTTTGCGGGTTACGGTTCAGCTCTTCCGGCGTGGCATCCTGCACAATCTGCCCATGCTGCATGACAACAATACGGTCGGCAATTTCTACGGCTTCATCCTGATCATGCGTCACCAGAATAGTGGTAAGCCCCAGACGTTCATGCAGGGCTTTCAGCCATGTGCGAATAGAGCGCCGCACAATGGGGTCAAGCGCCCCGAAAGGCTCGTCCAGTAGTAGCAATTTAGGGCCCGTTGCCAGGGCACGAGCCAGTGCCACACGCTGCCGCTGGCCGCCGGAAAGCCGCATGGGATAAGACGGTCCGGCATCCGGAATCTGCATCAGGTCCAGCAGTTTCTGCACACGTGCTGCAATAGCAGAGCGGGAAGGCCGCTCTGAACGGGGCAGTACATCCAGCCCGAAAGCAATGTTTTTTGCCACCGTCATGTGCGGGAACAGGGCGTAATTCTGAAAGACAAAGCCAATCTTGCGGGCACGGTCCCGCATACTGCCCATCGTCTGCCCATCCAGCAGTAAGGCGCCTTGCTCAAACGTATCCAGCCCGGCAATAGCCCGAAGCAGGGTTGTTTTCCCGGCACCTGATGGACCCACCAGCGCCACAAACGCCCCTGTTGGCACATCCAGCGAGACATCATTCAGCAGACGCCGCGTGCTGCCCGGTGCGTAGCGCACCAGATGCTCAACCTGCACACTCATGCCTGCTTCTCCCTCCAGCGGGCCAGCCACTCCGGCGCAGAGCGGAGCAGGACGGCCATCATCGCCATACCCGCCAGAAGTGCTGCCATGCTGAAGGCCGCAACGGTCTGGTATCCATTATAAAGACTTTCAATATGCAGAGGCATGGTCTCGGTCATGCCCGGAATGTGGCCAGACACGACGGAAACCGCGCCAAATTCCCCCATGGCCCGCGCCGTGGTGAGCAAAATGCCGGAAAATAACGCAACCCGTGCACCGGGCAACGTGACCCGCCAGAGAATATTCCAGAACCCGGCCCCGGCCAGCATCGCAGCCTCTTCCGCATCGCGCCCCTGTTGCTCCATCAGCGGCACAAGAGTACGCACCACATAGGGCAGGGTGACAAAAATGGTTGCTAGCATGATACCCGGCACGGCAAAGGCGATATGAATACCAGCCTGTTCCAGCGCCGGCCCCCACCAGCCCTGTGCCCCAAACAGCAAAAGCCAGACAAGGCCGGAGACAACCGGGGAAATACTCAGCGGCAGCTCTACCAGCACCAGCAGCGCAGACCGGCCGGGAAAGCGATATTTTGTCAGCACCCAGGCAGCCAGAACACCAAAGATGGTATTCGCCACCACAGAGACGACCGTGACTTCCAGCGTCAGCCAGATGGCTGCCAGACCATCCGGGTCAGACAAAGATGCCAGAGCGGGAGCCAGTCCGTTTTTCAGCGCCTCGGCCACCACCACGGCCGGAGGCATAAGCAGCACCAGAACAATCAGTCCCCATGTGAGAACCCAGAGAGAATATTTTCTCATCTCTGCTCACCCCACACAGACAACCGCCTGCGCACCAGACTGACCAGAACCAGCGCCAGCAGGGACGTCAGCAACAGGATCAACGCAATGGCCGTAGCACCCGCGTAATCAAATTCCTGAAGCCTGACGACAATTAGCAATGGGGCAATTTCACTTTTGAAGGGCTGATTCCCTGCGATGAAAATCACAGAGCCATATTCCCCAACACCTCGAGCAAAAGCCAACCCAAAGCCTGTCACCAGAGCAGGGAGCAAAGGGGCGATAACAACGCGGGTGACCACCTGCCAGGGTCTGGCCCCAAGCAAAACGGCAGCTTCTTCCATGTCGCGTGGCAGGTTTTTCAGCACAGGCTCAACCGTGCGCACCACAAACGGAAGGCCGACAAACATCAGCGCCAGTACAATACCGGTCCGGCTATAAGCCAGTACCAGACCAAGTTTTGCGAGCGGTGCGCCCAGCCAGCCTTGCGGGCCGTAAAGCGTGGCCAATGTAATGCCGGATACAGCGGTTGGCAGAGCAAGCGGCAGATCAATCAGCGCATCTGCAACCTTGCGACCGGGCAGATCCCCGCGCACAAGCGCCCACGCCAACAGCAACCCAAGGGGTACATTCAGCAAGGCTGCGACAAAGGCACTGGAAAAACTGGTCCACAGAGCGGCAAACATGCGCGTGTCATGCGTTGCCGCAACCATAGCGCCCACACCATCCTGCCAGGGGCGGATGATCAGCGCACACAGGGGCAGGACAATAAAAAAGCCCGTCCAGAGCAGTGTGCCTCCCAGCGCCAGCCGATAACCGGGCAGGGCGGACCCGCCGCCCCGCAAAAAGGACAAAACAGCCTGCTTCATGCTGCGTTAAAAGCCTGACCGGTACGCATCGTCATCCTTCTCCTGCCGCCATCCTCAGGCACAACCCTGAAAGCGCACGAGCCAGAACAGAGGTTGCAATCGGCAACACTATCTTCTGACCCGTGTTTCGCCCTGATTAAGAGCGAGCTTTCAGCGCACCTGATAATCTGACGGTGTCTTTGATAAAGGATGCAAGTGTTTTTGTTTCGGACTCAACACTTCCTGCGCTGGTTTTCAGGTGCAGGGCAGGGCTGACCGGTGCTTCGTAAGGTGCATCAATGCCTGTAAAGCCACTGATCTTGCCAGACCGTGCCGCCGCATACAGCCCTTTGGGGTCACGCTGCTCACAGGTTGCAAGGTCCGCATCCACAAAGACTTCAGCAAACTCTTCTCCAAGAATCTGACGAGCCAGAGCGCGGTCAGAAAGCAGAGGAGAAATCAGCGCGACCAGCACCACCTGACCGGCATCCCGCAGGATACGGGCGACTTCCGCTGCGCGACGAACATTTTCAGTCCGGTCGACTTCAGAGAAACCAAGATCCTTGCACAGGCCAGCGCGCAGAGTGTCTCCGTCCAGAACGGTAACGTCCACACCATCAGCAAAGAGAGCGGCTTCCGTTGCCCGTGCCAGTGTGCTTTTGCCGGAGCCGGAAAGACCGGTCAGCCAGAACACCCCGCCACGATGACCCTTGGCGCGTGTGCGGTCCTGCGTTGTGACGTTGCTGCCTGTGGGGTGAATAACCTTTTCACCATCCGCGATAGCGGCTGGCCCCAGTAGCGGTGCACCACCCACAATACGCTGCTGACGGTCCACCAGAACGCCGCGCCCGTCTGCCGTGCCCGGCACGAAGGGGTCAAACAGGATGGTTTCCGCCGCGGACAGCGTGATTTCTGCAAAGCCTTCTGCCGGAACTTCCTCACCAGCATATTTCTGCAGGTCATCCAGATTCACCACGGAATCAATGGAGGTTACCGTCACAGCATGCTCTGCCGTCGCCAGACGCAGGTGGAAGCTTTCACCCACACGCAACGGCTCCTGACGCAGCCAGAAAAGGCGCGTGCGGATGCGGGAGGCCGCAACCGGCGGAGTTTCTGATTTGTGAAGCAGATCACCACGGTCCGGGATCACATCCGGCTCCAGCGTAACGGCGACGGACTGACCCGCGGCGGCAGAAATCTGCGGCGCGGTGTGCCAGCTTGCGATGGAGGAAATCTTCGCAGGGGTTTTCTGCGTCCCGATAATCACCGTATCGCCCACGCGCACCCGACCGCGCTCAATACGGCCTGCCACATAGCGCTTGTCGTCAAAGCGATAGACATCCTGCACCGGCAGGCGCAGCGGAAGTTCAGCGCGGGACGCAGGTGAGGGGACCTGTGCCAGAGCTTCCGTCAGGGTCGGACCGCTATACCAGGGCATCCGCTCGGAGCGGCTGGCGATATTATCGCCATCCCGCGCAGAGGCCGGGATGAAGAGAGCGGCTTCCAGATCCAGCTTTGTAAGAAGCTCGGAGACGGATTTTTCTGCTGCTTCAATTTTCGCCTGATCGAAGTCCAGCAGATCGACCTTGTTCAGCAGAACGATCACATGCCGGATACCAATAAGGTGCAGCAGCATGGCGTGGCGACGGGTCTGTTCCCGTGCCCCTTCAGCCGCATCCACCACAAGCACAGCGGCTTCCGCATCGGCTGCGCCGGTGATCATGTTGCGCAGGAACTGGCGATGGCCGGGCGCATCCACAATCACAAATTCCCGCTTATTCAGCAGGAAGGGGATGCGGGTGGAATCAACCGTCACACCCTGATCGCGCTCGATCTGGAGGGAGTCGAGCAGGAAGCTCCATTCAACCTTCAGCCCGCGCTTTTTGGAAGACGCAATAATCTGGGCGACCTTGCCGTCCTGCAGATTATCCGTGTCATGCAGCAGGCGACCAATCAGCGTCGATTTACCGTGATCGACGTGACCGACGATAACGATCGGCGTCGCGGGCTCCTGAGACTGAGCCGCAGAGGGGGAAAGCGTATTCGTCATAATTCTATTCCAGTCCGCTAAGGCTCAAAGATAACCGGCGACGCGCAGCCGCTCGAAGGCATCTTCGGATTCATGATCCATGGCCCGACCAGACCGTTCGGATGTACGGGTGGTTTCGAGTTCGGCAATAACTTCAGCCAGTGTGCTGGCATTGCTTTCAACCGGGTTGGTAATGTCCTGATCACCCAGAGAGCGATACCGCTTGCCGTTTTTGGCAAAATACAGATCCACCAGCGGGATGCCCTCGCGCTCGATGTAGCGCCAGATATCAATCTCCCGCCATGACAGCAGCGGATGCACGCGGATGTGCATGCCTTCCTCATGCGGGGTGGCATACTGGTCCCAGAATTCCGGCGGCTGGTTGCGGATATCCCACTTGTGGCTGGCACCACGCGGACTGAAGACGCGTTCCTTGGCGCGGGTGCCCTGTTCATCACGACGGATGCCGGCAATCACGCCCTGCAACTTGTGCTTTTCAATCATCGCAGCGAGACCGGCCGTCTTGCGGGCGGCAGAACGGGCTGCCGGAGGCAGGGACGGGTCCATTTCCTCAACCGGCGGGCAGGTGCCCAGCAGCAGGTCCAGATCCCACTTTTTGGCGTATTCATCCCGGAATTTATACATTTCCGGAAATTTCTTACCGGTATCTACATGCATGACGGGGAAGGGCACGCGGCCCAGAAAAGCCTTTTTGGCCAGCCAGACCATGACGTTGGAATCTTTGCCCAAAGACCACAACATGGCGAGCGGCTTAAGCTTGCGGTAGGCTTCCCGAAGGATGAAGACACTCTGTGCCTCGAGCTGATCAAGATGGTCCATTTGTCTGGTCAAACCTGTTTTGAGAAAAGAGAGATAAGGTGTCCTGAACTGTCAGGAAGCCGTGTGAATGCCGCACTCTGTCTTGGCCAGCCCGGCCCAGCGCCCGGCGCGTGGGTCTGCCGTCTGGCCAACAGGGCGCGTGCAGGGTGCACAGCCGATAGAGAGGTAGCCTTCCGCCACCAGCGGGTGCGGGGGCAGGCCGCGGCGCGCCATTTCCCGTGTAATATCTTCCGCCTCCCAGAGCGCCAGCGGGTTGAGGCGAAGTGCACCGCCTTCCTTTTCTTCCACCACCGGCAGCGCCGCACGGGTGGAAGCCTGAGAACGCTTGCGTCCGGTTACAAGTGCTTCATAGGGCAGCGTGGCCAGATCGAGCGGCTCAACTTTACGCAGGCGGCAGCAGGCATCCGGGTCAAAGGCCCAGAGTTCTCCAGTCGGGTCACGCTCCTGCACCTCAGCCTGCGCTGGCCGGACATCAATCACGTTTTTCAGACCAAGAAAGCGCGCCAGCTCGGCGCGATAGGCCAGTGTTTCCGGAAAATGCTTGCCTGTTTCCAGAAACAGCACGGGCATATCCGGGTCAACTTCCGCGACAAAAGCGAGCAAAAGAGCTGATTCCGCACCAAAGGAGGACATCACGCCCACCTTTTTACCAAGCTGAGCAGATGCTGCGCTGAGAAGTCTGACAGGATCCTGAGCCTGGGAGCGCAAGACTGTCAAAACTGACCGGGCAACAGACATTCGGGAATTCCAATAACAACTACGTGAAATAGTATTTAAAGGATATTGCACGTAAATTGACACCGATTCAAGCCCATTCTCCACGAAAGAATTTCGTATTTTGCAGGCAAGGTATTCCACACACACAGACGATGTTTTCTAGCTCAAAATCCACGCGATGTCTTTTGCCAGACAGTTATTTGTCATTTTTGAAACAAGCCGGCCCGTAGAAACGCTCAAAAAACGAGAAGATCACATCCGCAGCCCAACTTTATCTCATGAGGCGTTACGGGGCAGTGTGCACAGGAAGCAATGAAAGAAACGCGCGAACCCACCCAGCAGGAGAGTCCCGTAAAAAGGCATACAGAGCCGAACGGCGCCGCCGAGACTATTCATCGCGTAAAACGCTTCACAGCACTCTCTGGCGCTCTGCGCGCGCCTTACGCGTATCTGACAACGAACACGAACAGAAAATTATTCCAAAACAATGCATTAGAGAAGATCACGCATCTCAGCCGCAACGCTCTTCAGGCCTTGGTAGCCGCTGACACGGGCCCAGCACTCTAATGTCTGACAGTCGGCGTGCCCAACGCAACAAATGGCCGCGCCGACACCCAGATACAATTTAGTTGGCATAATATATCTTATGCGATTTATGTCCCAGCGCATTAGACCCCACAAATTTTGCCAGACCCATTCCCCTCAACCTGCATAATCACTCACAAGTTCACTCACTAGCTGCCCGCCATAACCGAACGCTCAAGAGTTGATGTTCAAGAGCAGATCCTCTTGGGTGATGCATCGGATCAAGTGCCAATCCCATTGCAAGCTCAGATATTCCAGCTTCCAATGCCACACGCCGCGAGCCGTCACAGATGATAGCCCGCAGGCCCCAGGTTCAGCATGTGAACCGCATGGATGCACCAAACCACGCTTTTCCGTGCGCCTTTATTGAGAGGATCTGTCGGGGCAGCATTATTATGAGGCCGTCCACTCCAAGGAACTCTTTAAATCAGCCTGTGACCACCAACGGCCCGTGCAAGAGCGCCTTGACGCATGCCCTGCCCTTAATTTCTCAGGCAAGTCACGCATCAACCGCCACCGTCGCTAACCAGCCTGCCTTAGCAAACCGATCAGCCACAACGGATGGTTTCTGCGATACGCCGTTATTTTGTCGGGCTCGGATTATCCCGGCGGAACAGTTCCCACTCATCCATCACCGTACCGTCTGGCAGATGGCAGTAGCCAACCTGCCCTTTAGTTGCGTCCTGCTTCATGCTCAGCGTGCCGCCTTTTTTAGTGCAATAAAGCGCGGCCGGATTGGGAATACGAAGCGGCCGAACGCTGTTACGGCTCTGGTCTTCTGTATGGTGTTCACACCCTGCCAGCATCCCTGCGGCACAGACCGCCAGAGCGGCTTTAGTCAGACGAGAAAACGTAACGGTCATGGCAGCAAGATCCTGTTTTGATTATCTGAAAGATAGTCTCTCGTATGGGTCGGGATTTGTCACGCCCTGCACACCCGTCTGTAAATGTTTTCCGAATTTTTTCATGCCGACCGTCCCTCGCCCGCCTCATGAAGACAGGATTCCAGCAACGCGCACAACCAGTCCGCAAAGACCTGCAAACGATGAGAGAAATGCCGACGATGCTGGTAAAGCAACGTCATGGGCATTGGCTCTGCGCGCCATTCTGGCAGAACTTCTACCAGTTCCCCGGATTTCACCTGCTGCTGAACATCATAGGCGGGCACCTGAATCAGCCCCAGACCGGCCAGACAGCAGGCTATCAGGGCTTCCGCACTGTTGACCGTGACGCGCCCGGCCATGGCGCAGGTATGTAACTGGCCGTTTTCCTGCCATTCCCACTCTTCCACGCGTCCGCTGAAGGCGGATGCATAGCCAACAGCGAGATGTTGCGACAGATCCTGCGGGGTGCCGGGCCTACCATAGCGAGCCAGATAGGCTGGGCTTGCGACGTTAATCAGCGACAATTCACCAATCTTACGGGCAATCAGGCCCGAATCCTGCAACGGGCCAATACGCAGCACGCAATCAATCCCGTCTTCCACCAGATTGACGGGTCTGTCGGTCACGCCCAGCTCAATATCAATCTCGGGGTAGCGTTCCAGAAATTCCGGTAAGGCCGGGGCCACGATCAACCGGCCGATCCGCCCCGGCATATCCACGCGCAAAACGCCGCGCGGTGTCGCTTTATCCCGCCGGAACAGACCTTCCGCCTCTTCCACATCTGCCACCAGCCGGAGGCAGACATCGTAAAAAGCCCGACCATCCGCCGTGGTGGAAACCGTGCGCGTTGTGCGGGACAGCAGGCGCGCCCCTACCCGGCTTTCCAGCGCCTGAATAGCGGTCGAAACGGAGGACCGGGGCATGTTGAGAGTATCCGCAGCCCTTGAAAAACTGCCGGAATCTACAACACGCAGAAAAATACGAAAAAGATCAATCCGGTCCACAACACCCTCGGGTAACACGCCCTATTGTTCGGATTATACGACAAGTGTTGTTTAAAGACACCTATTTATTAAGAAAAACGAGATGATACTGTTTTCCTCATGAAAGTCCGCATCCTGCGGTGTCTTTCAATAAAAGGACAACCGGATATGGCAGACCACAGTCTCAAAGGAAAAACCGCTCTGATTACGGGTGGCGCCAAGAATCTTGGTGGCCTGATTGCTCGCGATCTGGCCGCACATGGCGTGAAAGCCATTGCCATTCACTATAATAGTGACGCCACGCGCCCCGAGGCCGAGAAAACTCTGGCCGACCTGAAAGCCGCCGGTGTGCAGGCCGTTGCTCTGCAGGCGGACCTGACAACCGCAGCCGCCAACAGCAAACTGTTTGCGGACACCATTGCCGCCATCGGCAAGCCCGACATTGCCATCAACACCGTCGGTAAAGTGCTGAAAAAGCCGATTGCGGAAACCTCGGAAGCCGAATTTGACGAAATGTTCGCCATCAATTCCAAGGCGGCCTATTTCTTCATCAAGGAAGCCGGGCTGCACCTGAATGACAACGGCAAACTGCTGACCCTCGTCACGTCTTTGCTGGGGGCTTACACCCCGTTCTACTCCACCTATGCCGGCGCCAAGGCCCCGGTGGAGCATTTCACGCGGGCAGCCTCCAAGGAGTTTGGCGCACGCGGTATTTCGGTCAACGCCATTGGTCCGGGGCCGATGGATACGCCCTTCTTTTACGGTCAGGAAGCGCCGGATGCCGTGGCATATCATAAAACCGCCGCCGCCCTTTCTGCCTTCAGCAAAACCGGCCTGACGGACATTGAGGATATTGCCCCGTTCGTCCGTTTTCTGGTCTCGGAAGGCTGGTGGATGACGGGCCAGACCATTCTGGTCAATGGCGGCTACACCACCAAATAACCCGGCCTGTTGGGGAAGGAGCGCATGCCCTGCTCCTTCCTCACACTTTTCCAACAATTTGTTGTGTTTTTTTATCGATTATTTATGAGTAGGCTCAGAAGCATCAAGAGTCAGGCCGACGCCTGACACCAACCTGCGTCCGTGCAAGGTGGTGCCTTCCCTGCTTTGCAGTGAAGGGATGTGGCCAGAAGACCGGCAATAACGGACCCATGCCACGCGCGTCGTCGCTTTGTCTTTTGATCTCGCACCGTTTTGAAGAGATCAAACATGACACAGATTACCCAACAGTTTGCCAGCGATAACTACGCCGGAATCTGCCCTGAGGCTCTTGCCGCCATGCAGGAGGCCAATCAGGGCTACGTCCCAGCCTACGGCGAGGATATCTGGACCACCCGCGCTGCCGACGCCTTCCGCTCCCTGTTTGAAAAAGACTGCGATGTCTTTTTTGCCTTCAACGGCACGGCCGCCAATGCTCTGGCGCTGGCCTCCCTGTGTCAGTCCTATAACAGTGTGATCTGCTCCGCGCTGGCCCATGTGGAAACAGATGAGTGTGGCGCACCGGAGTTCTTCTCCAACGGCTCCAAACTCCTGCCCGCCCCCACCGAGGGTGGTAAGCTGACGCCGGACGCCATCCGCACACTGGCAACAGACCGCACGGATATTCACTTCCCCAAGCCCCGCGCCGTCACCATTACCCAGCCGACCGAAACCGGGCAGGTTTATACACTGACTGAAATTCAGGCCATTTCCGCAGTCTGCCGCGATCTGGGGCTGCGTTTACATATGGATGGTGCCCGTTTTGCCAATGCCTGTGCCGCCCTTGGATGCTCCCCGGCAGAGATGACCTGGCAATCCGGCGTGGATGTGCTGTGTTTTGGAGGCACCAAAAACGGCATGGCCGTGGGAGAAGCCATTCTGTTTTTTGACCGTGACCTCGCGGAAGGGTTCGATTACCGTTGCAAGCAGGCCGGACAACTCGCGTCCAAAATGCGCTTTCTGGCTGCCCCGTGGGTCGGTGTGCTGGAAAGCGGTGCATGGTTACGCAATGCGACAAGCGCCAATGCAGCCGCGACGCATCTGGCCAAACACATTCTCCCGCTTGAGGGGCTGGAGCTGATGTTCCCGCCCGAAGCCAATGCCGTTTTCCTGAAAGCCCCCTCAACCCTTCTGGACGGCCTGCGAGAGAAAGGCTGGCGCTTTTACACCTTTATCGGCGGGGGCGCGCGCTTCATGTTCGCGTGGGATGCGGATCTGGCACAGGTCGATGCGCTGGCGGCTGACATTAAAAGCCTGCATGCGGCCCTCTAGCGGGATATTCCTTTTCCCTATGGCCCGAAATGAAATCTCAATCCGGGCCATCCCCGTCATTCTGCAGGCTGGTCTTGCCGGGGTAAACCGGATATATTCAGTCCTACTTTTCACTTAAAATCTGGTTCTTTGCGCATGCCTGACGGTTCTTCTCCTGTAACGCGTTCTCCCTCAGCCTCTTTGCCGGAAGTCCGTCATGACTGGACGGTGCCGGAAATTCAGGCTCTGCTGGACCTTCCGTTTCCGGAGCTGATGTTCCGCGCTCAGGCCGCGCACCGGGCGCATTTTGACCCTACGGAAATGCAGATTTCCACACTGCTCTCCATCAAAACCGGTGGCTGCCCCGAAGACTGCGCTTACTGCCCGCAGAGCGCGCTGCACGAAAAAAGCGTGAAGGCCGAGCGCCTGATGGCTGTGGATGCCGTGCTGACGGAAGCCCGCAAGGCCAAAGAGGCCGGAGCCAGCCGTTTCTGCATGGGGGCCGCATGGCGCTCCCCCAAGGAACATGATCTGGAAACAGTCTGCGCCATGATCGAAGGCGTCAAAGGTCTTGGTCTGGAAACCTGCGTCACACTGGGCATGCTGGACGCCGGACAGGCAGGCAAGCTGCGTGACGCCGGGCTGGATTACTACAACCACAATCTGGATACCTCGCCAGACTATTATGGCGACATCATCACCACCCGCACCTATCAGGACCGGCTGGATACGCTGTCCAACGTGCGGGACGCGGGCATTAATGTCTGCTGTGGCGGCATTGTCGGCATGGGTGAGAACGAGACAGATCGCGCCGGTCTGATCGCCGCCCTCGCCTCCCTGCCCGCACATCCGGAAAGCGTTCCGATCAACCTGCTGGTACGCGTGAAGGGTACGCCACTGGGTGACTCTGAAGAAGTCGATCCGCTGGATTTTGTCCGTATGATTGCAGCAGCCCGTATCAGCATGCCCAAAAGCCGGGTACGTCTGGCCGCTGGCCGTGAGGACATGAGCGATGAAACACAGACCCTGTGCTTCCTTGCCGGTGCCAATTCCATTTTCTACGGTGAGCGTCTGCTGACCACGCCAAACCCGCAGGCTTCGCGGGATCGTAAGCTGCTGGATAAGCTGGGCATGCATACAACTGGCATTTCCGTCTAAAATGTCTCTTGCATTCCTTGCCTGATCTGCGTCAGGAGCTGTCGCATGTCTTATATGGTCAAGGAAATGTTTCTCACCCTGCAGGGTGAGGGTGGACAGGCTGGGCGGCCAGCCGTGTTCTGTCGTTTTGCAGGATGCAACCTGTGGTCTGGTCGGGAAGCCGACCGGGCCGAGGCGATCTGCCAGTTCTGTGACACCGATTTTGTCGGCACGGATGGTGATGGCGGCGGCAAGTTTGAAACTGCTGAGAGGCTGGCCGAGACCATTGCCAGGTTCTGGCCTGAGTCTGGGGCCGCCATGACGGTACCGGGACTGGTGGTTTTTACCGGCGGCGAACCGCTGCTTCAGCTCGATGCCGCTTTGATCGACGCCATGCATGCCCGCAATTTCACGATTGCAGTGGAAAGCAATGGCACGCTGCGCGCACCGGAGGGCATCGACTGGCTGTGCATTAGCCCCAAAGCGGGCGCTGCACTGGAACAGACCAGCGGCACAGAACTCAAGCTGGTTTATCCGCAGCCGGGACTGGATCCCGCCACGGTGGAGCATCTTGATTTCAGGCATTTCTGGCTGCAACCCATGGACGGGCCGAACCAGAACGACAATATACAGGCCGCCATTCGTTACTGTCTGGCCCACCCCAAATGGGGCCTTTCTTTACAGACCCACAAGCTGACCGGTATCCCCTGACCCATGTCCACTCCCGCACGTGCCTCTGATGAAGCTGCTCTGGTCCTGTTTTCCGGCGGCCAGGATTCCGCCACCTGTCTGGCATGGGCCCTCGCCCGCTTTGGGCGAGTGGAAACGCTGGGCTTTGACTATGGCCAACGCCATGCGGTGGAACTGGAATGCCGCGAGACCCTGCGGGATGGCCTGCGTGCGCAAAACCCGCTCTGGAAAGAACGGCTGGGCATGGACCACACCCTTGCTCTGGGAGCATTGGGCGATATTTCTGAAACGGCTCTCACCCGCAATGCAGAAATCGCCATGGAAAAAGATGGCTTGCCCAACACCTTTGTGCCGGGCCGCAACATTATTTTCCTGACCTTTGCCGCAGCCCTCGCCGCCCGCCGCAGTATTCGCCATATTGTCACCGGCGTGTGTGAGACGGATTATTCCGGCTATCCGGACTGCCGGGATGACACCATCAAGGCCGTGCAGGTCGCCCTGAATCTGGGTATGGACTCACGTTACGTGCTGCACACGCCGCTGATGTGGATTGATAAAGCCGAAACCTGGAAACTGACGGAAGAACTGGGCGGAGCCCCGCTTGTGTCTCTGATCAATCAGGAAAGCCATACCTGTTATCTGGGCGACCGCGGCACCCTGCATCCATGGGGGCATGGCTGTGGGGAGTGCCCCGCCTGCGCCCTGCGTCGGGCCGGGTGGGAAGAGTATGTCGCGGAGAAGACCGATGCCTGATCTGGTTTTTACCCGTCGCTTTTCCATGGGGCACCGCCTGATTCACGGAGCCAGTGAGTCCTGTGCCCTGCCTCATGGGCACAATGAATTTGTCACCGTGCGCCTCAGCCCCACCACCCGCGCACGGCTGGATGGCAAAGGTAATATGCCCGTCTCTTTCCAGCGGGCAAAAAGCACGTGGCATCGCTTTGTGGATGAAAAACTGGATCACGCCTTACAACTGGCTGAAGATGATCCCCTACTGGCGTGGTTTCAGGCCAACGAACCTGCCCGCGCACAGCGTATTGTCATAACACCGGGTGACCCGACAACGGAACTGATGGTCTGCCTGATGATGGCGAAACTCAGTGCCTTTCTACGCGCTGATGACGACGTGCTCCGTTGCACGGAGGTCTCGCTGCAGGAAACTCCAACCAACACCGTGACCTTCAGCGGCAACCCGGAGGACATGATCCCCGCAGTGCGCCCGCCTGAATCCTGCTGGTGGCACCGCGCGGACATGTCGATTTCCGACTGACGGAGGTACCGTTTACGCCGCGCTGCCCGACAGATCCCTCTCAGACCATCAAGGCACTCCCAAAATTGCAGTCATCTCTGGCTCGGGCCAAGCCTATAAACACGTTTTCTTGACCCGGCTCTTTCCTCTTTAACTCCACTGAAATTGTATGAATAATAACCCGTACAAACAAAAATAAAATAAATGGGTTAGTTTTTGGAAAAATCCCCGCTCTCTCTTTCTAACCTTCTTCATAAAATACCATTTTTCGATGTGCTTCAGGCTCTACACGTCAAAAAATGGCCTTCAACACTTACGTTTTTTTTTCTCTTTCTTCTGTCCTTTCTCTGTTTTACGCCTGCCTACGCCCAGACAGATGATCAGGAACTGAGGAACGAACCCGCTATCCGGGTTGATACCCCCTTGCCCGATAAAGGCGCGCCTCCTTCAACGGTGCCAGCCTTTGCGCGACCAGAAGCCCTGTTTGCAGATCCCGGCGGCGTGACGAGTTGGCTGAGACGACACGGCATTGCCTTTCTGCTGGCCAACACCAATGAATTTGCAGGCGCGATCACCCCACCTGCCCGCGGCGAGGCATTTCGCACCTACCGGCAAGGGGCCAGTAATGCCGGACAATATGCCGCCTCTCTGAATATCGACTGGGAGACACTGGCCGGACTGAAAGGTCTGGCCACACATATGATTACGACCGGGCGTTATGGCACCACGGCAAACCGTATGTTTGGAGACTGGCTTAACCATAGTTCGGAAGATTATGGCGGAGCGGGGAACGTGGCCGTGCATCTCGTCATGCTCTATGCGGAAGAAAACCTGTTTGGGAACCGCCTTGCCATAGCGGGTGGGCGCATGTCCGAGCTTTCAGACTTTGCTGCCAGTGAACTGTTCTGCAACTTCATGAACGGCAGCATATGTGGCCGCCCCAAGGGCATTTCAGACAGCTCTTACTATCCGGGCTATCCTGCCGCCACATGGGCTTTCCGCGTGCGCGGGCGGCCAGCGCGTGATGTCTACGTGCAGACTGGTGTCTATTTTGCAGAAGACGGTATTTATCAGGTTGCGCAGCATCGCACCGGCTTCAAGTTCAACGGAGCCAATATTGTCGGTCATGTTGTGCCAGTTGAAGTCGGCTGGGAGCCAAAAACGGGCCGGAGCCACAGCCTGCCCGGCCACTATAAAATTGGTGCTGCTTTGCAGGATGTATCGGTTGCAGATACCTACCGGGACAACCGTGGAAAGCCCTATGCGCTGACCGGTAACCAACCGGCACGACATCAATATAGCTGGTCAAGCTGGCTTATGCTGGACCAGCAAGTGCTGCGCTACCGTAAAAACCAGACCAACTCAGGCATCACGGCTCTTGGGGGGCTGATCTATAACGATCCACGCACCGCCCTGCGAGATTATGAGGTTTATTGCGCCCTGCTGAATCGAGGCTTCTGGCGCAGCCGCCCGTACGACACCATAGGTGTTGCGTTCACCTACACTCATATTGCCCAAAACGTGCAGAGAACAGAGGCGTTGCTACGCCGCACCTCTCAACCCATGATTAACCACGCTACCGGCATCCAGCGTCACACCAGCGTTCTGGAAGTGAATTACGCGATCCATGTGATGCGTGGCGTCATCTTCCAGCCGGTCTTTGAATATTATTTCCGGCCCAATGGACAGGGTAATTTGCCCAACGCCGCGATGCTTGGCTTTAAAAGCCATATCGAGATTTTCTAAAACGCTCCTCTGCTGCGCCTCCATCTTTTAGGAAGCACAGCAGAGGAAAAAAAGCTCAGACCTCACTCAGTTGCAGAACCTTCGTGGTTTTATCCCGCAGTTCAGCACACAAATCCGGATTGTTAGCCAGCGTCTGACCATAAGACGGGATCATGGCTTTCAGCTTTGCATCCCACTCCGGCAGCTTCTCGGCAAAACATTTTTTCAGCACGGTCAGCATGATGGGAGCTGCGGTGGAAGCCCCCGGAGAAGCACCAAGTAGCGCAGCAATCGAGCCATCCTGGCTGGCAATCACTTCCGTGCCAAACTGCAGAACCCCACCCTTCTGGGCGTCTTTCTTGATAATCTGCACACGCTGGCCTGCCACAACCAATTCCCAGTCCTTGGACCGTGCGGTGGGAACAAAGTCACGCAGAGCGTTCATCCGTTCACTATTGGACTGCATGACCTGCTCGATCAGATATTTGGTCAGCGGCCAGTTATCCCGAGCGACGGACAGGATGGCCTTGATATTATCAGGCCGGATGGAGCGCGGCAGATCCATCAAAGACCCATGTTTGAGGAAGCGGGTGGAGAAGCCAGCATACGGCCCAAACAGGAGCGCGGGCTTGCCGTCAATCATGCGGGTGTCCAGATGCGGCACAGACATGGGCGGTGCACCAACAGAGGCCTTTCCGTAAACCTTTGCCCGATGCTGCGCCACAATTTCCGGGTTCGTGCATCGCAGGAACTGACCGCTGACCGGGAACCCGCCAACCCCTTTAGCTTCCGGGATGCCTGTTTTCTGGAGCAGAGACAGCGCGCCCCCACCGGCACCGATAAAGACAAAGCGGGCATTAACCGTGCGCTGTGTGTTAAGGCGCAGATCCTGCACGAGAATCTGCCACCGACCATCCGGGCCGCGCTTGATATTCAGCACATCATGCTTGGTATGCAGAGTGCATCCGGCGGTTTCTGTCAGGTAGCTGAACAACAGGCGCGTCAACGCACCGTAGTTCACATCCGTCCCGTTCAGGCTCCGCGTCACGGCCAGAGGCTGGCCGGGCGGCCGCGCCTGCATGACAAGCGGCATCCACTGCGCCATCTGAGCCGGATCTTCAGAATACTCCATCCCAGCAAACAGCGGATGTGCATTCAGCGCCTCATGGCGTTTGCGCAGAAAGGCAACATTGGCCTCTCCCCAGACAAAGCTCATGTGCGGCACGGGGGTAATAAAATCCCGCGGAGAGGCAATAATGTCGTTTTCAACCAGATGAGACCAGAACTGGCGGGAAATCTGGAACGCCTCATTCACCGCCACAGCTTTGCTGATATCCACGCTGCCATCGGCCTTCTGCGGCGTATAGTTCAGCTCACAGAGTGCGGAATGGCCGGTGCCCGCATTATTCCACGCGTCCGAGCTCTCTTCCGCCACGCTATCCAGACGCTCAAAAATACTGATGCGCCAGTCCGGCTGTAACTGCCGGAGAAACACCCCAAGGGTGGCGCTCATCACGCCTCCACCAATCAGGGCGACATCAACGGATGAAGAAGGATCGGTCGTGGTGGAACTCATCATGGTCTCCGCATTATCAGCCCATTTCTTCCCATCGGAAGCAGGAGACGGGCAGAAGGTCTTTCCCGCATGCCGTGGTTCCCGCTCCGG
Source organism: Acetobacter malorum (assembly GCF_002153605.1). Taxonomy (GTDB): domain Bacteria; phylum Pseudomonadota; class Alphaproteobacteria; order Acetobacterales; family Acetobacteraceae; genus Acetobacter; species Acetobacter malorum_A. The sequence continues at coordinate 36,614 of NZ_JOPG01000022.1, forward strand.
TGCAAGAGCGGGCGTGAGGTAACCCGTGTGGTTATGCGCTTATCCTATGCCACATTTTCAGCTCGGGGCAGTTCTCATCTCTGCGAGAGCGGAGCAGCATTGCGTGAACTTAACGGCTGAGGCTGCGTTCTATGCACACTCTGCCCGACAGTAAAAAAGGATTTTGGATTATGGCGATTAAAAAACATGGCACCGCCCACTGGGAAGGTTCCATCAAGGAAGGGCATGGCACAATCTCCACGGAAAGCCATGCCCTGAAAAATCAGCCCTACGGGTTTAATACCCGGTTTGAAGGCAAACCCGGCACCAATCCGGAAGAGCTTCTGGGTGCTGCACACGCAGCCTGTTTTTCCATGGCGCTTTCCCTGATTCTGGGAGACGCAGGTCTGACGGCAAATTCCATCGATACCAAGGCGGAAGTCAGCCTGAACAAGGTTGCAGATGGTTTTGAAATTGATGCCGTCGCCCTTAAGCTGGAAGCCGAAGTGCCCGGCGCGACACCGGAGCAGTTTCAGGAACTCGCCAACAAGGCCAAGACCGGTTGCCCGGTTTCCAAGCTTTTCAAGGCGAACATCACACTGGACGCCAAACTGGTTGGCTAAGCCTTAGCCAACCTGTCCACGATGCCGCAAAAGATGGTCTGCCAGAACGCAGGCCATCATGGCCTCTCCCACTGGCACCGCACGAATCCCGACACACGGGTCATGCCGCCCTTTGGTAATCACCTCTTTATTCTGGCCATCACGGGTCACAGACGGCACCGGTGCCAGCATTGAGCTGGTCGGCTTGACAGCAAACCGGGCCACAATTGGCTGACCGCTGGAAATACCGCCCAGAATGCCACCGGCATGGTTTGCGCCAAAGGCAATCTGGCCATCCTGCATGGACAGCGAGTCAGCATTCTCAAGGCCGGTCAGAGCGGCAGAGGCGAACCCATCCCCAATTTCCACGCCTTTAACGGCATTGATGCTCATCAGGGCGGCGGCCAGATCGGAATCCAGCTTGCCATAAACCGGGGCACCAAGGCCGGGCGGAACGCCTTCCGCTACAACCTCAATCACAGCCCCAATAGACAGCCCCGCTTTACGGATGCCAGCCAGATACTCTTCCCATTCCGGCACGCAGGCCGCATCCGGGCAGAAAAACGGATTGCGGGTCACTTCATCCCAGTCCCAGCGAGACCGGTCGATCTTATGCGGGCCAAGCTGCACCAGAGCCCCGCGAATACGCACCCCCTGCCCCAGCACCTGACGCGCCACTGCACCGGCTGCCACCCGGCAGGCCGTCTCACGCGCGGAAGACCGGCCGCCGCCGCGATAGTCGCGGATGCCGTATTTCAGGTCATACGTCAGATCTGCATGGCCGGGGCGATAGGTCTGCGCAATATCGCCGTAGTCGCGGGACCGCTGATCCGTGTTTTCAATCAGCAGAGAAATCGGGGTGCCCGTTGTCTGCCCTTCAAACACACCGGAGAGGATGCGCACGGCATCCGGCTCCTTGCGCTGGGTGGTAAAGGCAGACTGGCCGGGCCGCCGCTGGTCGAGAAACGGCTGAATATCCGCCTCGGTCAGAGGCAGGCGGGGCGGGCAACCATCCACTACACAGCCAATGGCCGGTCCATGGCTTTCACCCCAGGTGGTGACGCGAAAAAGATGGCCAAAGCTGTTGTAGGACACAGTAAACCTCAGTCGCCTGCTACAGAGATATCCGGAGCCGTGGGGTTTTTCATGCCCACAATGTTATAGCCGCAGTCAACGTGGTGAATTTCACCCGTTACGCCGGAAGAGAGGTCGGAGAGCATATAAAGCCCTGCACCGCCCACTTCTTCCAGAGCCACATTGCGCTCCAGCGGAGCATTATACTGGTTCCATTTCAGAATGTAGCGGAAATCGCCAATCCCGCTGGCTGCCAGCGTCTTGATGGGACCGGCAGAAATACCGTTCACGCGGATGCCGTCTCGCCCAAGATCTGCCGCCATATAACGCACAGAGGCTTCCAGAGCCGCCTTGGCAACACCCATCACATTGTAATGCGGCATCACGCGCTCAGCACCCAGATACGTCAGGGTCAGCAGAGAACCGCCATCCTTCATCAGAGCAGAGGCGCGCTGAGCCACTGCGGTAAAGGAGAAGCAGGAAATGTCCATGGCGGTCAGAAAAGCCTCACGCGGGGTATCGACATACCGCCCGCGCAGGAACTGCTTATCGGCCCAGCCAATAGCATGCACCACGAAGTCCAGCTTGCCCCACTTTTTCTCCAGCGTGGCGAACAGCTCATCCAGCGCAGCCTCATCCGTCACATCACACGGCAGAACCAAAGAGGCCCCAATGCTGTCAGCCAGCGGCTTAACCCGCTTGCCCAGTGCTTCACCCTGATAGGTGAAAGCCATCTCACCACCCTGAGCCGCAACCGCCTGCGCAATACCCCAGGCAATGGAGCGATCGTTGGCAACACCCATTACCAGACCTTTTTTGCCCTGCATCAATGTTCCCTGGGCGGGCAATGTGGTGTTGTTGGAAGACATGCTGTGACCTCGACCTGTCTGTTGAGTGTGCTCTAAAACTGTAGCGGTTGGTCGCATACCACAGCCTGCTAAACAAGACCTAAGCGCTTGCTAACGCTTCAAACCATTCTTCCCTTTCGATACAAAGCGTGAAGAGCGGCTTTAATTCGATGCTGAAAGAACAGGGCATGACTGAATCGACTTCCACTCCCTCCCCGGCCTCCTCGCAAGCGTTGATTGACCTTGCGGCCGATCCGTTCACCCTGTTTTCCGAATGGATGCAGGAGGCTGAAAAAACCGAGCCTTCAGATCCGAACGCCATGGTGGTTGCCACCAGCACGCCGAATGGCCACCCCTCGGCGCGGATTGTGCTGCTGAAGGGCATGGATCGGCGCGGGTTTGTTTTCTACACCAATCAGGACAGCCGCAAGGGGAATGAACTGGCGGAAAATCCGCATGTTGCCTTGCTGTTCCACTGGAAAAGCCTGCGCCGGCAGATCCGGATTGAAGGCACGGTCACCCCGGTCAGCACGGAAGAGGCGGATGCCTATTTTACGAGTCGGAGCCGTATCTCCCGGATGGGGGCTGTTGCTTCTGATCAATCCCGCCCACTGGCAGACCGCGCCATTTTTGAGCAGCGCCTGAAGGATGTGGAAGCCCGTTATGAGGGGCAGGATCTCATTCCGCGCCCGGCCAACTGGTCCGGCTACCGCGTGACGCCCACCTGTTTTGAGTTCTGGCAGGAAAGACCCTACCGCCTGCATGATCGCGCGACATGGACGCGCGACGGAAACCACTGGAATGTCACGCGTTTATATCCATAACTCTCACGGAACAGATCAACCGGTCGGCCAGCCCGATTCTTATCAACGCGGAGAACAAGAACAATGAAAGACGTCCGTAAAATCCTGCTCCCCATGGTCAGCACTTCCAATGGGGAAGCCGCGCTGATTCGGGGTTACAATTTTGCCCGCCGCTTTGGCGCGCATCTGGCTGTGCTGCATGTCCGCCCGGATGGCCGGGACATTGCACCACTGGCTGGTGAAGGTCTGTCCGGCGCAATGGTGGAAGATCTGATGCGCACCGCTGAGCATGAAAGCTCACGCCATGCGCATGAAGTGCGGGCACTGTTTGAACGCTTCGTCGCCGCACATCCGGATATTGAAGTGATTTCGCCTCACTCGGTTTTCCCGTGGGATAAACCAAGCATCAGCTTCAACATCATCAACGGTGCGGAAAGTGAGATTGTCCCCTCTCACGCCCGACTGTCGGACTTCACACTGGTGCCGCATCCGGATTCCGGGGCGGAAGTCTCCTCTTCCGAAACGCTGCATGCCGTTCTGTTTGATAGCGGCCGCCCTGTTGTAATCGCGCCGCGCACGCCCCCCAAAGGCATGATCAAGCGCGTCTGCATTGGCTGGAACGGTACGGCCGAATCTTCATCCGCCCTGCGCGGCGCTCTGGCCTGGGCTCAGACAGCCGAAGCTGTGCGCGTTCTGCATTGTGAGGATTATCAGCGTCGCGGCCCGAAGGCGCGCGATGTGATCGACTACCTGTCTTTCCACGGCATCAAAGCCGACTCTGTCGATTTCCCACCGGTTGACCGGGATGTCGGCAAAGGCCTGCTGGCGGCCTGCCATGACTTTGATGCGGATATGCTGGCGATGGGGGCCTATTCCCACTCCCGCCTGCGTCAGCTCATTCTGGGCGGCGTGACCCGTTATATTCTGGAACATGCTGACCTGACGGTTCTGATGAGCCGCTAAAACCCGAACTTCAGCGGGTTTGAGAACACCTGTAGGTAAAAAAATACCCCCGGTCCCTTAGGCTGTCCGGGGGTATTTTTTGCCTTACAGCTTTATAGCGGTCTGCCTCTTACAAAACCCGACCACAAACCACCCTCAGGCTTTTTCCGGGTCTGGTAGCGTAAAGCTCAGGCCGTCCCATGCGCCTTCAACACCATCAGGCAGATTGGCCTGCATCCACGCCCAGTCCATATCCGGCCCCAGATGGGTCAGAATGAGGCGACGCGGCTGGACACGGTCTTTCCATTCCAGCACCCGGTCCAGCCAGGCATGCGCGCTATGCGGCTCCTTCTGGAAACAATCGACAATCCACGTATCCACCCCTGCCAGCACCTTGAATGAGGCTTCCGGCAGTTCCACAACATCTGTGCTGTAAGCAAAATCCCCACAACGCAGGCCCGATGACGGGATGCGCCCGTGGCTCTGCTCAAACAGCGAGACCTTGTAGCCCCCCATCACCACATCCCCATGCAGCGGCACCGGATGCGCTTCAACCACAGCCCGGAAAAAATGTGGCGGGGTCCAGGGTTGGAAAACATAGTTAAAGCGGGTCTGAATTTCTTCCAGAACGGAGGGCGTGGCGTAGGCCGTAATCGGCTGCTTCACCACACGGTTGATACCCCGCACCTCATCCAGCCCGGCAATATGGTCAGCATGGGCATGGGTGTAGAAAATGGATTTGAAGGCGCTGATCCCGTGCGTTAGCAACTGGGCACGGATATCCGGCCCGGTATCCACCAGAATCCCTTCTCCATCTTCCATCTGAATGAAAATCGAAGCACGGGTGCGGATATTCCGGGGTTCTTTCGGGTCACACTGCCCCCAGATGCCATGGCCGTCTTCGCCGCCGAGCATGGGGACACCGGCCGACCCGCCACATCCCAGAATTGTCACCTTCATACCGTCTGTCTTTCCTGCTCAGACCGCCTTACGGAAGAGACGGAAAAAATTATCGGTCGTCATCTGTGTGAAATCCGCCAGATCCTGCCCGCGCTCCTGCGCAAGGCAGGCCGCCGTATAGGCCACATAAGCGGGTTCATTCCGCTTCCCACGGCGCGGCACGGGCGCCAGATACGGGGAATCGGTTTCGACCAGAATACGGTCTGCCGGCAGGTCCCGCGCAACCTCGCGGTATTCCCCGCATTTCGGGAAAGTCGCAATGCCGGAAAAGCTGACATAGCCACCCAGATCCACCACACACCGGGCCAGATCAACACTAGACGCAAAGCAATGCAGCAGGATGGGAAAGGCCCCCTTCGCGGACTCGTCCCGCAAAATCTGCGCGACATCCTCATCCGCTTGCCGGGCATGGATGATAATGGGCACATTCAGCGCACGGGCGGCACCAATATGCTGCCGGAAGCTCTCCTGCTGGAGCGGCCTGACCTCTTCCACGCCGTGGAAATAGTCCAGACCACTCTCGCCAATCCCCACGACGTTCGGTGCATCTGCGATTGCGATAATCTCTTCCACAGAGGGCACAGGCACTTCTTCAACATGGTCCGGGTGCGTGCCAACCGTGCACCATACCCGCACATCCGGCGTATTGAACGTCGTCAAGCGCTTCTGCTCATCCGCACGGGCCAGACGTGTGCCGATGGTGACCATCCCACTGACGCCGGCCTCTTTGGCCGCCGTCAGCAGCGCTGGCAGTTCTTCATCCGTGTAGTGGTCCAGATGACAGTGAGAGTCGATTAGTCCAGTCATACTCGTCTCATTCACGCAGGGTCAGCGGCTTCAACATAGCGCGGGAAAATCCCCTGCGGTGCAGGCAGCTGACGGCCTCCCGGCAGCGGTGTTTCCAGAGCCGCAAATGTGCGCTCCTCTTCCGTCACACCAAGCTGCGTCAGCATCCGGTCCATGCTCTGCGGCATATAGGGCTGAAGCACGGTGGCGATCCCACGCAGAGCATCCACCAGCACGCGCAACACGTCGCTCATCCGTTCCGGGTCGGTCTTCTTGAGCGCCCACGGAGCCTGATGGTCGATATAGGCATTACAGGCGCGGATGACTTTCCACACATCTTCCAGCGCATCCGTCAGGGCACAACGGTCCATCTGACTGGCCATCAGCTCGGGCAGCACGGCCACATGGTTGAGAAGCTGCGTATCCTCTTCCGTCAGTGTGCGGCGTTCCGGCAGAACGCCCCCACAGTTGCGGGCCACCAGAGACAGCGTACGCTGGGCCAGATTACCCAGATCATTCGCCAACTCGATATTATTCCGCATAATCAGGGACTTGCGAGACAAATCGCTATCACCCCCAAAGGGCACTTCCCGGAGCAGGAAGAAGCGCACGGCGTCCAGTCCGAATTCCTTCACCAGATCCCGCGGGTCGACCACATTGCCCAGAGATTTGCTCATCTTCTGGCCTTCAACAGTCCACCAGCCGTTTGCAAAAATCTTCTTCGGCAGTTCAATCCCCGCTGCCATCAGGAATGCAGGCCAGTAAATGGCGTGGAAACGGGCAATATCCTTACCGACCAGATGCTGGCTTGCAGGCCAGAAACGGGCGCGCGGGGCTGCTGTATCCGGGTAGTCCAGTGCGCTGAGATAGTTCGCCAGCGCGTCAAACCAGACATACATCACATGCTTGTCGTCACCCGGCACCGGGATACCCCAGTTGAAGCTGGTGCGGCTGATAGAAAGATCCCGCAGCCCCTGCTTCACAAAGCTGACGATTTCCCGCTTCATACCATGCGGACCAAGGAACTCCGGGTGTGCCTCGTAATGGGCCAGCAGACGGTCCTGAAAGTGGGACAGACGGAAGAAGTAAGACGGCTCCTTAACCCATTCAACCGGCGCACCTGTCGGCGCAACTTTCTGGCCATTCGGCCCGTCAATCAGCTCGTCTTCCCCGTAGAAGCATTCATCGCGCAGGGCATACCAGCCCTCATACGCCCCCAGATAAATGGCATCATTTTCCGCCACTTTCTGCCACAGTGCCTGCGCACCCTTGATGTGCCGCGGCTCAGTGGTGCGGATATAATCATCGTAGGAGATGGCCATGGCGTCTGCCATGCTGCGGAAATCATCAGACACCCGGTCCGCAAAAGCCTTGGGCTCCACACCTGCCGCCTGCGCCGCCTGCTCCACTTTCTGGCCGTGCTCATCCGTGCCGGTCAGAAAAAACACATCATCTCCGGCCAGACGATGAAAACGTGCCAGCACATCTGCCGCAACGGAGGTGTAGGCGTGGCCAATGTGCGGCGCGCCGTTCACATAATAAATCGGGGTCGTGACGTAAAAAGGGCGGGTCATGCAATGCTCGCAATAGTCATGGCTTCGAGAAGTGTTTCCTGTTTATCGAGATTAAAGCGTTCCGTCTCGCTTTGAAGACGCATGATCGCCTCCCATGCGTCTGCCAGAGCAACGCACGCGGCATTCCCCTGCCGGGCAGCCTGACGCGCACGCTCCTGAAGAAAGTCCGATAACAGACTGAAAAATAAATTAAAACCGCCATCCTTGCGAAGAACGATTTCGGCAATTTCATAGCCTCGGCTGGCAGAAAGCCCGTTAAGGGTTTCTTCCACCAGACTGGCAATCTGCCCATTCTGATCCGCCAGAAAGGCCGCGGCGCGCCCGGGTGCGCCATGCGCTGCGGCCTGCACGCGGCCAACTTCCTCAGCGGAGGCCTCGGGCTGGATTTCCCGCAACACGGCCATCATGTCCATGCTATCCAGCGGCTCGAGTTCCAGCCTACGGCACCGGCTCCGAATGGTGGGCAACAGACGCCCTGGTGCAGAGCATGTCAGCAGCAGCACAGCCGCTGGTGGGGGTTCTTCCAGAATTTTCAGCAGCGCGTTGGCGGCACTCCGGTTGAGCCATTCCGCACCATCCACAATCACAACCCGCCAGCCGCCTTCCGCCGCCGTACGCCGCAGAAAGGCATTGATAGGCCGCACCTCATCCGCAACAATCTCGCCACGATAGCGCTGCTTTTTTTCATCAAAACTGCGGCTGACAACCAATAGATCCGCATGCGTCGCGGCAGAAATTCGCCGCCCAGCTGGGCTTTCCGGCTCTTCCCCACCCAGAATCATTCGGGCGAGACGGAAAGCAAAGGTCGCCTTGCCAATGCCCGGCGGCCCGGTAATCAGCCAGGCATGCGGCAGACGCCCGCTTTCAAAGATCTTGCGAAACGCCTGCAAAGGCTCTGCATGCCCATGCAGATGCAAGGAGGCCTGACGCGGGTCACCCTGCACCGGCTTAAGCCTGCGCAATATGAGAAAGAATATCTTTCACAATCAGACTGTTAATCTCTTCAGCTGAGTGCGCATCCGTCTGCAACCTGCGGATCCGCCCGGTATTCTGGCGAGCAATTTCCCGGAACCCGGCGGTCACCCGGGCATGAAAAGCCTCGTCGGACTGCTCATACCGGTCAACCGGCGCACCGCGTGCGGCGAGCCGCAGGCGGGCCACATCCCGTGGTGCTTCCAGCAGAAAAGTTACGTCCGGATCACGCCCCAACTGACTTTGCAGACGGGAGATAAGATCCAGCACGTCCGGGTTTCCTTCCGCGCGTCCATAGCCCTGATAGGCCATGGTAGAATCCGTAAACCGGTCACAGATCACAATCTGCCCTTCGGCCAGTGCTGGAGTAATCATCTGGTCAAGATGGTCAGCACGTGCCGCAAAATGCGTCAGGATCTCAGCCCTCAGAGAAAGAGGGTTTTTGCCAAACAGCAAAAGCTGTCGCAAATCCTCTGCCCCCGGAGAACCACCCGGCTCCCGCGTGGTCAGAACATCATGCCCCAGAGAGGCCAGAGCGGAGTGCAGCAAGCGGAGCTGGGTGGATTTCCCCACCCCCTCGCTACCTTCCAGCGTAACAAACAGACCCTTTGCCATGGCTCAGAGGTGCAGACGGCGCGCTGCACGCCCCAGAACACCCAGAGCCGGCACACTCTGCCCTGCCACCACCGGCACCAGCGCCTGTCGGCCACCCGGCAGCATAACAGTCAACTGCCCTACCGGTTGCCCCTGCTGGATGGGAGCCGCCAGCGGCCCCTGATAGTCCAGAGACAGATGAGTCCCATTCCGCCAGCCATGCGGCAGCATCATGGTGAAGTCCTGCGCAGCCACCAGCGGCACCGTCTGGCTGGCCCCCATCCAGACGGGAGCCTGTTCCAGCACATCGCCCTTGGAGACAATGGTCGCGGACTCGAAGTTCGCAAACGCCCAGCCCATCAGGCGTTCACCTTCACGCGCACGGGCACCATCCGTCGGCAGGCCGTTGATGGCCATAATGACCCGGCGGCCTTCGCGTTCAGACGAAGCACACAGGCCAAACCCGCCCGCGTCCGTGTGGCCAGTCTTCAGACCGTCAGCCAGTCCTTTAACCACCAGTGCATTGCGGTTTGCCTGATGGATCTTGTTGAAGAAGAACTCTTTTTCCGAGAAATAATGATAATATTCCGGGAAATCATGGATCAGCCGCAGAGCCAGATAGGCCACATCGCGGGCGGTCATGTAGTGATTTTCCGCAGGCCAGCCCGTCGCATTCATGAAGTGGGAATTAGTCAGCCCCAGCTTGCCCGCCATGTCATTCATCAGCGCGACAAACTGCTCTTCAGACCCGGAAATTCCTTCCGCCAGCACGATACAGGCATCGTTACCGGACTGAATGACCATGCCCTGAATAAGGTCCTGCACCGCAATGCTCTGCCCCAGCGGCACAAACATGCGAGAACCCTGCATCCGCCAGGCGCGTTCGCTTACCGGCAGAGCCTGATCCAGCCGCAGACGGCCAGCCTTGAGCATGCTGAACGTGACATAAGCCGTCATCATCTTGGTCAGAGAAGACGGAGGCATGCGTTCATCCGCTGCTTTTTCAAGCAGGGTTGCGCCACTCTTATAGTCAATAATACACGCCCAGCGCGCCAGTGTATCCAGCGGGCCGACAGGCGTGGTCGCAGGTGTTTGCGCTACTCCATCAGGCTGAGGCGCCGCAGCGGCAGGAGCAGCCGCATGCGGATGCGCCCCCTTTGGCTTGCGGGCAAAAGCAGTCAGAGAATAACTACCTGAGAGGAGGGCTGCGCCCCCTGCGAGAAGAAACCGTCGAGTTTGCACGTTCTTTCCTATTCGACGACGATATGAGATCCGGTCAAGCCATCAGCGAGTGCGCGCTTCAGGGCCGCATCCGCGTCGCTTATAGTCGTAAAAGGTCCTTGTCGGACAGCCCACATCTTGCCTTGTGGCGTGAAAGAAGGCCAGACCGAGCCTCCATCCTGCGCGGCCAGCCTTGCTGCCGCCCCGCGCGCTGTAAAATCTGCCGTCTCAACCCAAAGCTGAGTCGGAACGGCTTGCCCCTGCCGCCACTGGACCGGAAGCTCCGGCAACTGGACAGCTGTCTGAGCCGTAGCCTGCCCTGCGGAGGCTGCCTGCTGTTCCGGCTGAGGTGACACGCCTGTATTTTGAAGGATAGTACCCGAACCACCAAGGTCCGTCTGCCTTACAGCTTCCCGCGGAGCGACGTTAATCTGCAACATCGGGCCACCGGGCAGCACTTCCGCCAGCTGACGACTGGCGGCTTCATCCTCCACAATCCTGACACGAGCAGGCTCCGCGCCCACCCCAAGCAGGTCTGCCGCCTTGGATGACAGTCCCAGTTCGCGCCCTGCTTCTGCCGGACCGCGATCATTCACGCGGATGGTAATTTCCCGCCCATTGTCCAGATTGATCACCGTCACGACCGCAGGCAGCTGCAAGGTCGGATGGCTTCCTGTCATGGAAAGCGGATTCCGCATTTCTCCATCTGTGGTCAGCGGCTGAGCAGACGCTGGCTGACGAACAGCCAGCCCCATGGCCTGATAGGAAAAATCCTCTCTCGGATACACCCATGCCGCTCCAGCCTGCCAGGCGGGACCAACCACATAATGCACATTAGGCTTTACCGCAGGCTGCTGCGGTCTGGAACAGGCCGCCATACCGACGCAACAGAGAAGAACGGCTTTTTTCACGCCACGGCACTACCCAGAAGACCAACACCCAGAGCATAGAAATCGGACGGGTTATACCGCCGGATGACGTTGAAATTGTGGTACACCATGTAGGCCTCGCCCCCCACACCATCAGGCCGGATAATGGCACCACTCAGCCCCATATGGGTAAAGTCACCACCAACCTGCGGCCTCACGCCTTGCGTGGCCCAGTAGGAAACCGGACGCACAATTGTCCGCCCGATCTGCCCCTGATCAATGGAATCCGGGACGTCAACGGCCTCGCCCCACGGCTGACCGGCAATCCAGTGGCATTTGGCCAGATAGTTGGCAATAGAGGCGAACACATCGCCCTCATTGTTCCAGATATCGCGTCGGCCACCAGCAGGGAAACTGGCCGCATACTGCTCATAAGCGCTCGGCATGAACTGCGGCTGCCCCATGGCCCCGGCGTAGCTCCCCAGCATTCCCGCGGGCGTAATGTCACCCTGCCCCAGAATAGCCAGAGCCTTGAACAGTTCCGTGCGGAAAAAGGCGGCTCGACGACCGTCATACGCCAGAGTCGCAAGCGCATCGACCACATGGAACGTGCCCATCTTGGTGCCATATGCAGATTCGAGGCCCCAGATCCCGGCAATCACACCGCGGTCCACGCCATAAAGCTGACTCACCTTGCCGAGCAGAGCCTCACGCTTGTTAACAGCGGCCTGCCCGTCTGAAATCTTTTTATCGGTAATTACGCGGGCCTTGTATTGCGCCCATGTCAGAGTGAATTCCGGCTGATGTCGGTCTGCCTTCAGAACCTTTGCATTGGGTTCCGACGTCAGCGCCAGCGCGTCGTCCACCACAGAAGCGGACAGGCCTTTGCTGATGGCTTCCCGGCGCACACCGGCAAGAAACGCAGCATAGCTCCCCTGCTCAGCGGCAGAAGAGGAGGCGTGCGTCACTTTGCTTTTTGCAAAAGCCGGGGTCACCGCAGCGGCGGACACAGCCCCACCCACAAGAAATCGTCTTCTCAGCATTCCGTATCAGCCCTGTTGTTACACGCATAAACCAGCGGGACAGGACGTCACTTTATCCTCCCACATCTTTTCTGTCTCTCACATACAGCCATACGGCAGGTTTCGCACTGCGTGCGTCTTTAGTCTGCGCTGTATTGCTTGACATTCGGGCGTGTGGAGACTCCTTCTCTCCCCGCATCCTGTTACGCCCCCTGCACTCCGACTTGTGGACCCTTTTTCTGTATGCCCGGATCTCTGGACCATTTTCTTGAACTGACAACAACACAGCCGCTCTTTCAGGTTCTCATTGTCATTGTCGCCACCTTTATTCTTGAAGATGCTGCAACAGTTCTTACCGCCATACAGGTCAATCTGCACACACTGGCGCCCGGCACAGCTTTAATCGCGCTTTATGTCGGAATTGTTGCAGGAGATGTCGGCCTGTATGGGCTAGGTTACCTCGCCGCCCGGTGGCCTCCAGCCCGCAGATGGATTGAAACGCCGGAGCGAGATGTGCAACGCCAGTGGCTGACGCAAAAACTGTTTAAGGTCGTGTTTATCAGTCGCTTTGTGCCCGGCACCCGTTTGCCGCTTTATACGGCCTGCGGGTTTTTCAATGCTGGCCTGCGCACCTTCACTCTGGCCACCATTCTGGCCACCATGATCTGGACATCTGCCCTTTTTGCGCTATCGCTGCGCATCGGTGGGTTTTTGCTGACCCATCTCGGAACCTGGCGCTGGGTCGGTATTTTCGGCTTTGTGCTGGTCATTATCATTATGGGTCGCATTGCCGCCCGCATTCAGAAGCAGGGAAAATGACCCAGCTGCCCACATCGTCTCAGCCCCAGATGGCTTCCACTCCTTCAGGACAGACCAAAAGCAAACCCGGCTCTCCGCTGTCCAGCTTTGAATTCTGGCCGGGCTGGGCATTCTATACGCCCGTTGTCATTTACTGGATCCTGCTGGGCATCCGGTACGGAGACTTCAGCACCCCGACCGCCGCCAACCCGCGAATTGAAACCGGCGGCCTGTGTGGTGAGAGCAAAAGCGGCATTCTGGATATGGCAGGCAGCGTCGCCTCCCGCTGGATTGCGCCCTACACCACGCTCATCACAGGCACAGATGACACAAAGCGTGCGCTGGAAGCGCTGGCGGATAAAGGGCTGAGCGTTCCTGTTGTAGTCAAGCCCGATGTCGGCTGTAACGGTACCGGCGTCAAACTGGCCCGCACGGAAGCGGAACTGACGGCTGCTCTGGCCGCCTTCCCGCGCCGGATCAAACTGGTTCTCCAGCGCCTGATTCCCTACAAGCACGAAGCTGGCCTGTTCTATATCCGCCACCCGGACAGCCCGCGCGGTGAGATTTCCTCCCTCACCTACAAAGATATTCCCGTTCTGGTGGGAGATGGCCGCTCCACGGTTCTGGATCTGCTCAAGCAGGATCCCCGGACCAGCCTACTGCTGCATATTTACACCCCTCGCCTGCAAGCGCGCCTGAATGACGTGCTGGCTGAAGGGGAAACGCTCGACCTCGTGTTTGCTGGCAACCACTGCAAAGGCGCCATTTTCCATAATGGTGCTGCGGATATCACCCCGGCTCTGGTCAACCGGCTGGATGAGATCATGCAGGACATCCCCGACTTCCATTTTGGCCGCGTGGATGTGAAGTTCGAGTCCGTTGAGGCGCTCAAACAGGGCGAGAAATTCGAGATTATCGAAATCAACGGTGTCGGCTCGGAAGCAACCCACATCTGGGATTCCAGCACGACCCTGCGCGAGGCTTATGCCGCCCAGTTTCACCACTATCGGGAAACATTCCGCATTGGGGCCAAGAAGAAAAAGGAAGGCTGGAAATCCAGCGGTCTGTGGCACGGGGTGCGCCTGTGGCGGCGGCAGAAGCGCCTGCTGGCCTCCTACCCCATGAACGACTAAGAGGTTGCCTTAAGCAGCCTCTCCACAGCTTTAGTCTGCCAGTTCCCGCCCCAGGCGGGAATGTTTGCGGCCATAAAACCGGTAGCTGGCCCAGCCGATCCCACAGTAGACCGCCAGCAGAGTGGCGGGCACCGGGTCTCCGGAAAACAACGCAAAAATCATATCGACAAACAGAGGTGCTGCCATAATCACGCAGAACAGGATGCCCAGCAGCGGCGCATAGCCAATCCAGATCCCCTTCACGGTGAAACCGCCACCCGGCACACTGAACGTGCGCGGGAAGTCGGGAGCCGTATTACGGATCCAGATGACCGTAAAACAGACAATCCCAAAGGCTGTCGCCGTTCCAAGACTGACTAGATCGCCAATGATATCGATCGGCAACGTCGCGGTCGCAATGGCTACCACCACACCCAGCAGAATGGTGCCGATCCATGGCGTGCAGTAACGCGGGTGCAGCTTGCTGAAAAGCGGCATCAGCAGGCCGTCTTCCGCCATCGCGAAGAAGATGCGGCTCTGGGCATACAGCAGCCCGAACAGCACGGAGCACAGGCCTATAACCGCACCGATTTTAACAAAAAACGCCAGCCAGGGCTGATGCATGGCATTGACCGCCACTGCCAACGGGTCCGCTACGTCCAGGAGTTTCCAGGGCACAACCCCAATCAGAACAGCTGCCACAATCATATAGACTGCCGTGCAAATCAGCAGAGAGAGGATAATCCCGACCGGAATATCTCGCCGGGGGTTCCGCGCTTCGGAGGAGGCTGTTGAAACCGCCTCAAACCCCACATAGGCAAAGAAAATGATGGAGGCTGCCCGGAAGATCCCCGGTATACCGTAGCGGAATCCGCCTTCATGCGGCGGGATAAAAGGCGTCCAGTAAGCGGGGTGAATTTGCCATAGGCCAACCCCCACAAAGACAGCAAGAACCCCCACCTTAAGAAAGACAATGGCGGTATTGATCCGCAGGGATTCCTTCACCCCCAGAATCAGCAGGCCCGTCACGACAAGGATGGAAAAGGCTCCAACCAGATCCAGCTGACCCCCGCCGGAAATATGCCGCCCGGCATTATCAAAAATCACCTGCAAGGTAGTGGTGGTCAGTGCATGTGGGATCTGGATACCAAAATCCTGAAGCAGGCTGACAGCATAGCCGGAAAAGCCTGCTGCAACACCTGCGCAGGAAATGCCATATTCCAGCAACAGCAGCCACCCGACACCCCACGCACAGGCCTCACCCATGGACACATAGGCATAGGTATAGGCTGAGCCTGAAACCGGCATGGCCGAGGCCAGCTCACCGTAGGAAAGCGCGGTAAACAGACAAGCCAGCCCGGCCACAATGAAGGAGAGCAAAATGGACGGCCCGGCATAGTTGGCGGCAGCCGTACCGGTCATGACATAAATGCCAGCCCCGATGGTTGAGCCAACGCCGAGCATGGTGAGCTGCACAGGCCCCAGCGTTCTCTTCAGCCGTTGAGCACCGTTTTCCTGCTCAATTCTCTCAAGTGATTTGCGACGAGACCGCCCTGTGTCCGGGCAGGATGAAAACCCCATGAGAGCCTGTGTAACCTCCAACCAAAAACCGGGCCTGATAATCCAGCCCGGCTTGCCAATACAGTATTACCCTACACCCGGCACAGCGTAGGTTATTCGTTCACGAAGAGAAATGAAAAATTACGGTCGCGATCGCGCCAGCCGCCATACAATAGTAGGCAAATGGGGAAAGCGCCCATCTATCATGGTCACGGAAATACCGCATCAGGAAAGCCGTGCTGGCCAGCGCAGTAACGCCGGACACAACCGCGGCAATCATCGCCAGATGCATCTGGGCGGGATCAAACGGCTCGGAGCGGAGCTTGAAGGCCTCCCGCACCGTCGCAGCGATAATAACGGGCTCGGCCATCAGAAAGGAAAAGCGCGCGGCTGTATCGTGCCGCAGTCCACGCAGCAGACCGCCGCAGATGGTCGCCCCTGAGCGGGAAAAGCCGGGGAAGAACGCGATGCACTGGAACAGACCAATAATGACCGCATCTTTGTAGGTCATATCCGCCACGGTACGAACGTCTGTCCGCCCGGAAATACCGCGCAGTCTTTCCGCCAGAAGCAGCATAAAACCGTTCAGAAACAGGAAAATGGCAGCGGCAGAGGCTGAGCCGAACAGGCTGCGGAGCATATGTTCAAACAGGCCCCCGATAACCACGGCGGGGATAGTCGCAACCACCAGCAGGCTCAGGATATGCAGGCTCTGCATTTGCAGGCTCTGACCCGCCCCACCCAGCGCGCCTTTGACCAGAGCGGCCCAGTCTTTCCAGAAGAAGATCAGCAAGGCGACGGAAGTGCCAAGATGCAGCATGACCAGAAACGGCAGAAACGCCGGAGCGTGCTGGTCAAAAGACCAGTGCAGCAGCGCAGGCAAGATCACGGCATGCCCCAGACTACTGACTGGAAAAAGCTCCGTCGCCCCTTGCAGGAGCGCTATGATCATCGCCTGAATGAAAGACATCCGTTACAAACCCTGATTTGGCCGCATCAAAGAAGGAAGGTTGTCCTTGCACCATGTGCGTACGTGCTGCAAGCATTGATGGGTTCAGGCGCCCCACGCCACAGCAGGATAAATGGAGAGATTACACTTATGATTGGACGTGGCCGCGCAGGCGCAAGCATTTTTAGCGGCGCAGTATTGGCAGGCACTCTGGCGTTTGCGCTCTATGCCCGTGCCACCCAGACAGCACCGGGGCAGGATCGGTATGACCTTTCCGCCCGCTTTGTCTCCGCCAATGGCCTGAACCGTGGTGCGGATGTGAATCTTGCCGGTGTAAATGTCGGCCGTGTTTCTTCCATCACGCTGGATCCGGTCTCTCAGATGGCCATTGTCCGCTTCCGGCTGAATTCGGAGCTGAAACTGCCGGAAGACAGCACGCTGACAATCGGCAGCAGTACGCTTTCATCCGATAATGCCCTGATTATCGAACCGGGCAAATCTCACACCCCGGTCACACCCGGCAGCCTGATGACCCACACGATTGAACCGTCCAGCCTGGAGCAGCAGGTCAGCAATTATATCTTTGGAGGCGGAAATCTGGCCCAGTAAGAGCGGTCTGCACATTTTTTGTAACAAATTCAGACTTCAGTCTTGACGGCCTCCCCCTCACGATAGTAGATCACCTCCACCGAACGATGGCGGCGTAGCTCAGCGGTAGAGCAGGGGAATCATAATCCCTTGGTCGGCGGTTCAAATCCGTCCGCCGCTACCATCTTTCCTTAAAAATCAGGCGCTTAGTCGCAGTAAGTTTTAAACTTACCGGCGGCATGTCAGGCTGATTTTAAAGGGTTCGGTCTTTTCCCGTTTTAAAAATCGCTAAGCGGGCAACATTGCACGTTGCACACAGCTGCCGCGGCAATGCTGTTCCCATGCTGCAAACTACAGCATGGAACGCGGCATACCCTGCCCTTCAGCCCATCATCAAAGTCTGGGCTGAAGCACATGGTCTTTTTTTCTCAGTGCTCAGAAAATTCCGGCTGAGGCTCGGCTTCGCCGTGCGGCTGAGGTGCATCCTCAGCGTCCTGACGGTTCTCATTATTTTCGTCGCCAGCGTTCATCTGTGGCCGGCTGGACTGACGTGCGGCCTGACGTTCTGCACGCTCCTGCTGGCTTTGCTGAGCGGCCTGCGCCATGGCGTTCATGATGCGGAAATAATGCTCGGCATGCTGAAAATAGGCTTCAGCGGCAACACGGTCACCCGCGCCTGTCGCATCCCGACCATGCTGGAGATATTTTTCAAAAAGCTGCTGGGCTGTCCCACGCACACGGACATCCGGTCCATGGCTATCAAAAACATGATTCCGGTTCATCGGGATCTGACCATTCAGATGCCGGGAAGTACCACCACTCCCACCGCTGGAGCGATGATTTCTGGTTCGCATCCGTTTTACATTCATGAGCTATCGCAGCACTTTCCTGTTCATGGCGTTCTGCATGAAGAAACAGTCCAAGACTATTGTGTTAAGACGCGTTTCCTGACTGAAGGCCGAATTGTCTTTCGGAACGGGCTTAGTCCAGCGCAGAAAAAACCGCTGCTGAGTGAAAAAGCCCCATGGCTTGTCCGGGTAGCGGCTAAAAGAAGACCATCGCTACCAAAAGGATAAGCTTTCGACATATTATCAATCAGCAGCCATAAAGCCAACCTGTTTTTTATGCGCCTGTTTCACGACAGACCCGCAAAACTGCGGCTCTTGGCACATCTCCAAAGTCGGAACGGATTTCCAGAACTTCAAGACCAGTCTCAGCCGCCACAGCGCGCAGATCATCCCCCTGCCCGATCCCAATTTCAAAGATCGCCACACCATCCTGCGTCAGCACATGGGGCATGCGGGCACACAGCACCCGATAGGCTTCCATCCCATCATCCCCGCCATCCAGCGCGGCGAGAGGCTCATGCAGCCGCACTTCCGGCATCAGCCCGGCCAGATCGGCTGTGGGGATGTAGGGCGGATTGCTCAGCACAACGTCAAAGCGCTTGCCCTGCAAGGCGTTGTCCCACACCCCGGCCATGAAGAGCGCCCGCTCCGCCAGCCCGCAACGCCGGGCATTCTCCTGCGCCAGCACGGCAGCCTCCGGGTTGATATCCACCCCAATCCCCCAGGAGTGCGGATATTCCGCCAGAGCGGCCAGCAACAGGCAACCCGTGCCCGTCCCCAGATCCAGCATGGTTTTGGGGCTTTGCGTTTCCGGGCAATAATCAAGCAGGCAGGACAGAAGAGTTTCACTATCGCCACGAGGCACCAGAGTGGCGGGCGAAACCGCCAGATCCAGCGTCCAGAAGCCCTGGCTGCCGGTAATAAAAGCCATAGGCTCCCGCGCGGCTCGCCGTGCCAGATAGGCCAGAAAAGGCTGTTCTGGCACCAGATCACGCGGGGAGCGAGAGAGCATCTGTTCCGGCGTTAGTCCCAGAGCGTAAGTCAGCAACAGACGCGCTTCCCGTCGTGGCGACTCAATCCCGGCGTCAGCCAGATCCCGGGCGCCCAGAGCGAGCAGTTGCTCCAGAGTCTGGCCGGTCTGGTTGTTTTCTGCTCTAGTCACAAGATTACTTTCCTGTCAGCGGTTCGGGTTTCATGACGCGTTTTTTCAGCATCTCCCCCATCTCCCGCACGGCCTTAGCGGTTTGTGCTGCTCTTGTCACAGCACCGCTTGCCGCAGCGCCCGCACTGGCGGGCGAATTTACCGTGACGGACGGCAAAGCGAGCGCTGAAATCTCGGAAGTCTCCCGCATTTATATTGATGGCACACTCGCAGCCACTATCCGGCTCAATGATCAGACCCCGGAAAAAACTATTCGGGTCACCACACCAGCTGGCCGCCTTGAGCACACCTATACGCTCTGCGGGGAGATTACGATCCGCACCCCGGAAGGCCGGGTAGAGACGCACGAAGTCAACAGTGATGGCACCCTGCACAACCCTGACCACCATCATTTTTACGCTTTAGGGTCAGATAACTTTACCGAGTTTTTCCTGCAAGACCCGGATGATCTGGACGCAGCGGAACATCACCCCGGCCAGTCTAACGTCTGCGCAACCCCGGTCAGCTAAAAGACCGGGAAGCTTCTTACAGCCCTTCGGCGGCCAGCAGAGCCGCCTGCTCTTCCTGCGTCAGAGCATCCACAAAGTCATCAATCTCGCCCAGCATGATGCGGTCAATCTTGTAGAGGGTAAGATTGACACGATGGTCCGTCACACGCCCCTGCGGGAAATTGTAGGTGCGAATACGCTCGGAGCGATCCCCCGTACCCACCT
This sequence comes from Acetobacter malorum, assembly GCF_002153605.1. Taxonomy (GTDB): domain Bacteria; phylum Pseudomonadota; class Alphaproteobacteria; order Acetobacterales; family Acetobacteraceae; genus Acetobacter; species Acetobacter malorum_A. The sequence continues at coordinate 56,590 of NZ_JOPG01000022.1, forward strand.
GAGAGCGCCTGTCTGCCGCACGGGATTCATGCGCCTGCGCACGCTCCCGCTCGTACAGACGCGCCCGCAGGATCTTCATAGCCTTGGCCTTGTTCTTGTGCTGGCTTTTTTCTTCCTGCATGGCCACCACAATGCCGCTTGGCATATGGGTAATGCGCACCGCACTTTCCGTTTTGTTCACATGCTGTCCACCGGCCCCGGAGGCGCGGTAGACATCAATGCGCAAATCGGTTTCATCAATGGTCACATCCACCTCTTCCGCTTCTGGCAATACAGCCACGGTCACGGTTGAAGTATGGATACGGCCCTGACTTTCCGTCGCAGGCACCCGCTGCACCCGATGCACACCGGATTCATATTTCAGGCGGGCAAACACGCCTTTGCCGGTAATTTCAGCAATCCCGCAGCGCAGGCCACCAAGTTCGCTTTCATCATAATCCATGACAGAAAAGCGCCAGCCCCGGAGATCCGCATAGCGGCGATAAAGATCGAAGAGTTCTGAGGCAAACAGCGCTGCCTCATCCCCACCCGCCGCGGGACGGACTTCCAGAATGGCGCTACGTTCATCTGCTGCATCACGCGGCAACATGGCCAGACGGACATCCTGCCGCAGTTGCGGGAGAGTTTCATGCAGTTCGGACAGCTCGGCTTCGGCCAGCTCCTTCATTTCAGGATCAGCCAGCAGTGCTTCCGCCTGACGGGCTTCCTGCTCCGCCGCCCGCAAGGCGTTAATGCGGGAGACGACGGGTTCTATTTCCCCGTATTCCCGCGAGGCCTGCGTAAAGGCCTCACCACTCACACCGCTTGCCAGCAGGGCTTCCAGCTCCAGCGCCCGGCCAACAATTCTGTCCAGCCGTTCGTCCAAAGTCATTGCGCGGCAGACTCACCTGCTTTGGTAAACACACTGGCCGCGTTGGAAAACAGCGTGTCGCGCGAGACTTCTGCTTCTTCGCCCGTTTCCATGTTTTTCACACGGAAGCTGCCCCGTGCCAGTTCGTCATCGCCCAGGAACAGCACGTGGCTGGCGTTCTGCTTGCCTGCCCGCTCCATCCGCTTGCGCAGGGAGCCACGGTAGCCGATTTCCACCCGCACACCTTGCTGACGCAGCGTTTGCAGAATGTTCAGCACAGCTCCTTCATCCGGCGATCCAACCGGCACGATCACCACAGAACGCGGCGCGACAGGCGCTTCTTCAAGCAGCATGGCGAGCCTTTCTACCCCGGCAGCCCAGCCGATAGACGGCACTTCCGGGCCGCCCATCTGCTGCACAAGCCCGTCATACCGACCACCAGCCAGCACTGTGCCCTGAGAGCCAAGGCGACGCGTGACGAACTCAAACGTCGTATGGTTGTAGTAATCCAGCCCGCGAACGATGCTCGGATTGACCTTGTAGGCAATGCCGAACCCGTCCAGCGTGCGCCGCAGGCCATCCCAGAACGCACGCGCTTCCGGCGTCAGGAACTCCTCCATCATCGGCGCTTCAGCCACCAGAACACGATCTCCGGCGTCTTTGCTGTCCAGAATCCGCAGCGGGTTCTTTTCCAGACGGTTCAGACTATCTTCAGACAGCTTGTCTTTATGGCCGGAAAAATACGCCACCAACGCTGCCCGCCAGGCATCACGGCTGGCTGTATCACCCAGCGTGTTGAGCTCCAGCGTCACATCATCTGCAACGCCAAGTGCCGTCAGGAGCTGGTGCGCCAGAGCAATGGCTTCCGCATCGGCCAGCGGCTCCGCAGCGCCAAGCAACTCAGCCCCAATCTGATGGAACTGGCGGTACCGGCCTTTTTGCGGGCGCTCATACCGGAACATCGGCCCGGCATAGAAAACCTTCTGCGGCAGAGACTGGGTCAGGCCATTGGTCACCAGTGCACGGCAAATCGCCGCGGTGCCTTCCGGACGCAGGGTCAGGCTTTCGCCGTCGCGGTCATTAAAGGAATACATTTCCTTGGAGACGACGTCCGACGTATCACCCAGCGAGCGGGAAAACACGCGGGTTTCTTCAAAGATCGGGGTCGCCCATTCATCAAACCCGTAAAGGCCAGCAATATGGCGGGCGACAGACACCACATGGGCGTGTCGGCGCTGCTGCTCCCCAATAAGGTCGTGCGTTCCTCTAACGGGCTGAATGCTGCTCACGAATGACTCCCGACCTGACATCCGCACGGTTCAGGGCCGCCGGATATCGTGTCCTGATCTGTAATAAAAAAGAAAAATCCCTCTGGTGCGCGGCAGGCCGAAAGCCCGCCCACGCACTTTTTGGAGACCTTATTTGGCGGAAGACATTTCCGGCAGCTCCGGCACGACGCCTTCAGCTTTTTCCTTGGCTTCTTCTGCCTGAATGGCCGCCACGCGGGCTTCCACCAGTTCCACAACATGCTCAATCATGTCGCCACCCGGCACGGTGTGGTCCTGCTTACCTGCGGAATAGACCATGTGGCGGCCAGAACCACCGCCGGTCACACCGAGGTCGGTCATCAGCGCCTCACCTGGTCCATTCACCACGCAGCCAATGATGGAGAGGGTCAGCGGGGTTTTGATATGGGCCAGACGATCTTCCAGCGTCTGCACCGTCTCAACCACGTTGAAGCCCTGACGTGCACAGGACGGGCAGGAAATGATCTTCACGCCACGATGACGCAGGCCGAGGGATTTCAGGATATCCCAGCCTACCAGCACTTCTTCTTCGGGTGCTGCGGAAAGAGAAACGCGCATCGTGTCACCCACACCGGCCCACAGCAGATTGCCCAGACCAATGGAGGATTTCACGGTGCCTGCACGCTTGCTGCCTGCTTCCGTAATACCGATATGCAGCGGATAGTCACAGGCATCAGCCAGCTGCTGATAGGCTGCAACAGCCATGAATACGTCAGAAGCCTTCACGCTGATCTTGAATTCACGGAAGTCATGATCTTCCAGAATTTTAGCGTGTTCCAGAGCGCTCTCTACCAGCGCTTCGGGGTTCGGCTCACCGTATTTTTCCAGCAGGTGCTTTTCCAGAGACCCGGCGTTCACACCAATACGGATGGAACAGCCATAGTCTTTGGCAGCCTGCACCACTTCACGCACGCGGTCGGGGCTGCCGATATTGCCGGGGTTGATGCGCAGGCAGGCAGCGCCAGCTTTTGCGGCTTCAATCGCGCGCTTATAGTGGAAGTGAATATCGGCCACGATGGGCACATTCACTTCCCGCACGATTTCTTCCAGCGCCTTGGTGCTGTCTTCATCCGGGCAGGACACACGCACAATATCGACGCCAGCCAGTTCTGCACGGCGGATCTGTTCGATCGTAGCCTGTGCGTCGCTGGTCAGCGTGTTGGTCATGGTCTGGACGGAAATCGGCGCATCCCCACCGACGGCAACTTTGCCGACATGGATTTTCCGTGATTTCCGACGCTCGATATGCTGGTAAGGCCGGTAGCCACTCATGTTACATCCTTTTGTCAAGACGACAGTTGTCAGGCAAACCGCGTTCCGTCACGCGCCTGCCCATTACGTTTGATGCCTTCCTGCCAAAATCAATGCGCGTTGGCTACATGAAAGCACGAAAAACAGTCCTTCAGTGCCCGCCTATGCCCTGAAGCTGACGAGCGTTCAGATCATCCGCACTGGGTTCAGGCTTTTCCACGGGCCGACGCCGGGGGCGGGGTTTAGCGGGCTCCTGCGGCGGCACATCAGCAACAGGCGGAACGCCCTGAGGCTGACCCTCTGCCCCGGCAGCATGCGTTGCATCCTCTCCGTCCAGCCCGGCTGGCCGCTTATTCTCGGGAACGGCGGGAGGAACCACGGCCCCAGTCTGGGCAGCGGGGCTTGTGGTCGGGCCAGACCCGGCCGCTACTGACCCTGCCTGGGCGGGGGCCGCCAGAGAGCCATCCTTTACAGCCTCAGGCGTCAGCACCAGCTTTCTGCGGACAGATCCGTTTCGGCCCAGAGGCTGGGTGGTCACGCTCCCTGCACTCAGGACAATACCACCGGCATTCCCTACAGTGAGGCTATACGGACCGCCTTCTGTAGGCACACTCCACTGATCGTCCACCTGCATGATGTGATCGTAAGCGACCTTACCGCTGGCATCTTTCACCTGCACCCAGCTAGGAGCAACGGCCTTCATGACAACCTGATTATCCGGCAGAACAGTTTGGGTCGCGGCTCCCGGCTGATCCGGCGCGGACTGGGCACCGGTCGCCACATCGCTGTTTCCAGCGGCAGTCTCTCCAGTTGCACCCGCTGCGGCCCCGGGTGCCTGTTCACCGCCCTGCGCTGCAGGAAATGCTGGCTTCGAGAAATCCGGGGTTCCGTTTTGATCCAGAGACGGCTGATTGCCACCCTGCGCCTGAGAAGCACCGGCACCATTACCCCCAGCGGGATCCTTCTGCTGATCTTCCGGCCTGCGGGAGGGCACTGCACCGGGCCCCGGTAGAATAGAGGCGACCTGCGGAGACGGCGCGTTATTGGTCTGCGCACCGGGAATAATGGTAGCAACCGGCGGCACATGCTCCGGCAGTGGCGGAGCATGCCCGATGAAGTGATACCAGCCGATATAACTCGCAAGAATAACTGCAAGCCCAAGAGAGACGCTGACGCCGGGCGGGATCCGCCTGTCAGGCGGCGGTGCGGGGAATGTCAGGTCCGGCTTGCGCCCCCCGCCTTTCCCTTCCCGCTTGTAGCGCACGACCAGCGCTGAGGCATCAAACCCCAAAGCGGCTCCATAGGTGCGCAAAAAGCCCAGCGCGTAAGCTTCGGCTGGGAAAACACCAGCCCGCCCGCTTTCCAGCGCTTCCAGATAAGATTCACGGATCCGCAGCCAGGCTGCGACATCCGGTAAAGACCATCCAAGCTGTTCCCGCCGCGTACGCAACGCCGCCCCCACCCCGAGGCTTTCAACATCAGGCAAAGGGGGAGAGAAAGCAGGAAGTTCCTGCTCTGGAACAGAACCGGATTCAGCCATTACAATCCATGCGCCGCTGCTGGCGGACGAGCGCCACAACAGCCTGCTCAACAAGGTCAGAGATAATTTCAGCCACAGGCTGAACGGCCTTTACCATACCCACGGACTGCCCGGCCATGACAGATCCGTTTTCAACATCACCATCAATCACAGCACGGCGCAACGCGCCAGCCCAGAAATGCTCGATATCAAGCTGAGCTTCTTCACGCGTCAGTTCACCGCTCTGGAAGCGGTTAATGACTTCAGCCTGATGCGCAAGGAAACGTCGGCTCCCTTCGTTCACCAGTCCACGTACCGGAATAACCGGGAAACGCTCATCCAGCTGAACGGACGTAATGGCGTCGCGCGCATTGGAACGCACAAAGGCCTTCTTGAATTTTTCATGCGCGATGCTCTCTGCCGCAGCAGCAAACCGCGTACCCAGCTGGCCACCGGATGCACCCAGCTCCAGATAGGACACCAGCGCATCCCCCCGGCCAAGACCACCAGCAACAAACACCGGAACCTGATCGATATGCGGCAGGATTTCCTGGGCCAGCACCGTCAGAGAAACAGGACCGACATGCCCCCCTGCTTCCGCGCCTTCGATCACCAGCGCATCAACGCCCATCTTGATCAGACGTTTGGCCAGAACCAGAGCGGGAGCAAAGGCGACAACCTTCGCGCCACCATCCTTGGCAGCCTTGATGGCCGCACCCGGAGGAATACCGCCAGCCAGAACGATATGACCGACGCCAGCTTTCAGGCAGACCTCAACCAGTTCATCCAGCTGCGGATGCATGGTGATGAGGTTCACACCAAACGGACGATCAGTCAGCGCACGGGTGGCTGCAATTTCTTCCGCCAGCCGTTCCGGCTGCATCGCCCCACAGGCGATCACGCCGAAACCACCAGCATTGGAGATAGCCGAAACCAGATTCCGCTCACTTACCCAGGACATCGCACCACCAAGAATGGCGTATTCCGTACCGAGAAACTCCGTGCCGCGCCGACACAGATGATCAAAGCGCGTCCGGGCGCGGGCTTTTTCAGCCTCGGTCGGCGGGGCGGTCAGGTCGAGAGCAGGCATGTCAGACATTATCCAGTCCATAGGCTGTGTGCAGGGCGCGCACGGCCAGCTCTGCATACTCAGCAGACAGCAGGACGGACACCTTGATCTCGCTGGTAGAGATCACCTGAATATTGATAGACCGCTCAGACAGCGTGCGGAACATGGTCGCTGCTACGCCAGCATGCGACCGCATACCCGTGCCCACCACGCTGATTTTCACCACATCATCGTCTGTTGCCAGCTCTTCATACTGCACGGCATCACGCACAGATTCCAGCGTGCTGATAGCGCGCGGCAGATCGGTCTTGCTGGTGGTAAACGTCATGTTCGTTGTGCCGTCAGCGCCCGTGCTCTGCACAATCATGTCCACATTCACATTGGCTTCGCTCAGCGGACCAAAAATAGCCGCGGCAATACCCGGACGATCAGGAATACGCCTGACCGACAGCTTTGCTTCATCACGGGAATACGCAATGCCGGTTACCAGTTTCTTTTCCACGATTTCGTCCTCATCCACCACAAGAGAGCCGGGCAGTTTACCTTCCACCAGCGCCGGACCATCCACAAAGCTTGAAAGCACCTGAACCCGCACCTGCTCACGCATGGCAAGGCCCACGCTGCGTGTTTGCAGCACCTTGGCCCCTACGGAGGCGAGTTCCAGCATTTCCTCATACGTGATTTTTTCAAGCTTACGGGCTTTGGCCACAATGCGCGGGTCAGTCGTATAAATCCCGTCTACATCGGTATAAATATCACAACGGTCTGCCTTGATGGCGGCAGCAAGCGCCACGGCAGAGGTATCAGACCCGCCACGACCCAGCGTCGTTACGCGACCATCCGGCCCTACGCCCTGAAAACCAGCGACAACCGGTACCATCCCTTCGGCCATGCAGCCCAGAAGGCGCTCACCGTCAATCGTGTCCAGGCTGGCTTTGCCATGTGCCGAGTCGGTGCGGATGGGGACCTGCCAGCCAGCAAAGGAGCGTGAGGGCACGCCCAGCTTTTGCAGTGCAATGGCCAGCAGTCCACTTGTCACCTGCTCCCCCGTGGCCACAATGGAATCATATTCCCGGGCATCATGCAGGTCAGACAGGCTCTGACAAAAGCCGACGAGCTTGTTGGTTTCCCCGGCCATGGCCGAGACAACCACCAGCACATCACAGCCGGCTTCCTTTTGTTTTTTGACACGCTCGGCCACAGCCTTAATGCGCTCAAGATCCCCCACGGATGTTCCACCGAACTTCATGACGATCCGAGGGACGGAACCGGGCATAATTTTTTTCTCCACCAGACGGGCTGCAAATGGTTGCGAAGCTTCACAAGGCGCGTCACATACCCTTCCCGGCCCCCTCTCGTCCAGCGGGGGAGATCAGCAGGAAAGGAATTTTGTTCCATGCATCCCTCCAGCCGAGACGCTGCCTCTTCCGTTTCTCCTGAGGAAATTGCCCGCTTCAGCGCACTGGCCAGCCAGTGGTGGGACCCCACAGGCCCCATGCGCCCATTGCACGCCATGAACGCCCTGCGTATCAGCTGGGCCTGCCGCCACTTTCCCATGCGGGGTCGCACCACGCGGCATGTACGGGTGCTGGACATTGGCTGTGGCGCAGGCCTCGCCAGTGAAGCTCTGGCCAAAGCCGGCCACGATGTTCTGGGGCTGGATGCCTCGGCCGACGGCATCGCCGCTGCCCGTGCGCATCTGGAAGCCCACCCGCTGCCAGACGGCTCCGGCACGCTGGACTACCGGGTTGGCAGCGCGGAAGAACTGGTGGAAGAAAAGGCGAAATTTGACGCAGTCGTCGCCTTAGAAATCATCGAGCATGTCACTGATCCTGAAGCATTTATGAAAATGCTCTCTGATCTGGTCGAGCCGGGTGGGATTGTGATTGTCTCCACCATGAACCGGACCCTGCGCTCTCTGGCGGTGGGCAAGATCGGCGCAGAATATGTGCTGCGTCTGCTGCCGATCGGCACGCATGAATGGCGCAAATTCCTCACCCCGGCAGAGCTTGGGCGCTTTGGCCGCGAGGCAAACCTGCGCATTCAGGCCCTTGCCGGCATGTCCCCCTCCCTTTCCGGGTGGAAAGAGAGCCGGGATCTGAGCGTGAATTACATTGCTGCCTTCAGGAAGGGCTAACGTCCGTCGGGTCAGCCGCAATCGTCATAAATTCAAAACATGTGGGGCTTCCAACTGGCGTGAAGTCCCACGTGAAACTGATTTTACCGGTTGTCTTATCTACGCGGAATGATGTGATGGAATCACTCCTCTGGTTTGCAACGTACAAATAGCTGCCAGACGGATCGAACATCAGAGACCGCCCATAATCGGCATGAGTCCAGATTTCATCCACCAGGGTCAGACTGCCGTCTGTCGACACCTGAAAGACTGCCAGCGAATCCCCGAGCCGATTTGAAACATACAAAAAGCGCTCATCCGGAGAGAGTAGAATCCCTGCAGCCAGCGTGCTTCCCCGGAAGTGGGCGGTGACCGAACTGACTGTCTGCTGCGGAGAAATTTTGCCGGTGTGGGGATCAAAATCGGCCACCACGACCTTGGAATCCTGCTCACACAGCAGATAGAGCTTTTTGCCCTCAGACCCGAAAACATAGTGGCGCGGCGCAGAACCGGGCGTCATGGTCGTAAAGGGCACCGCAGCGGGCGAGAGCTTGCCGGTCTCCAGATTGATGGTCCAGACGTAAACCCGGTCCAGCCCTGCATCCATCACCAGCACGAATTTACCGCTTGGATCGGTCTTGATCATGTGCGGATGCGCTGAGGAATGATCACTCACGGCAAAGTTACCCGGCGGGTTATCCGCGGCGCGGTCTGGCATCCGTGGGCCGGAATTATGGATAAGATCCGTCATGCGCCCAAGTGAGCCATCAGCCAGCACATGCAGAATACCAATGGTGCCCCCGGTGTAATTCGCCACCATAACAAAACGACCGGAGGGGTGAACGCTCAGATGTGCGGGGTCAGCCCCGCCAGAGGCAACCGTGTTCAGTTTTTTCAGGCCGCCTGTCGCCTGATCAACCAGAAAGGCCGTTACAGACCCGCTGTGCGAAGTGTCAAAATCATTGATCTCGCTCAGCGCATACAGAAAGCGCCGGTCGGGTGAGAGCGTGATGTAGGACGGGCTGGCGATATCAGTAAAGGTTGTCAGGTTTGTCAGCGCGCCCGTTTTCTGATTCATCTCAAAAACGCTGATGCCTTCTCCATTTCCGCCGGGCGGCCCATGTTTGGTATAACCGCCGATGTAACAGATGGTCCGCCGGGTTGGCTTTTCGTCCTGCGAAGGCGCTTTTGCTGTATCATCCGCCGCCTGCGCAGGCAGAGCGACAGTCAAAGCACCCGCAAAACTACCCAGACCAAAAATACGCCGGGAAAAGGAGTGTGTCATACTGTTATCGCCTTATTGTTTTTATTTCAGGGCATTTTGCAAACTGGCCCCAGTGTCCCTTCATACCGCGTCCAGGTCTGTGTTTCACCAAAAAGTGGCAATCCGATATAGCCCCGCAACTTCATGACATCTTTCTGCGGTGACCAGATCTGGGCCTGATAAACATGGCCGCTATCAGGATCGAGAATCTTGCCGTTCCAGCGATTTTTATCATCGGACGACTGACGAAAGCCGGTGAGCATCTGAATGCCGCACTCAGACTGCCCCTTATGATCTTTGGGCACATCGTCCCCCTGATAGCTCAGCCCGACAAGCTGACCACAGACGGTATCGCCACACATACCAATCTTGAAAACACCGTCATGCCCCTGGCTAAGCCAGTAGCCCATAAAGACGCTTTCCGGTGCTTCCGCAGCCTGCGCATGACCTGGCGCCGTCACTGCGGCACAGAGCAGAAACGAGCTGAGAAACGCCGTCATCCATGCGTTTTTGAGAGTCACGCTGCTCTTCTCCCTTTTCAGACACGCCAACAGAACGGCGGTACGGGCTGGAACCAGCTGGTGGTCATGCCACGTTACCGCCAGCCCTTCAACATTCAGCCATCGGCCCGACGTACCCATGGAATACTCAAAACGTCCACGCCTTCTTCCGCCAGCATGGCACGATCCTCTTCCGAGGCCTGACCGTAGATGCCGCGTTCCGGGGCTTCCTTGTGGTGCATACGCAAAGCTTCCTCTGCAAAGCGATCTCCCACATTTTCACACCTGCTTTCCACCGCCTGCCGGATTTTCTGAAAAGCGGCGACCATCTGGTCGGGCAGACCTGCGCTTGCAACCCTTTCCGGGGCACTCGCCACCGGAGATTCGGAGATCGGGCCGGAGACCGGGGCATCTGAGCGGTTTTTGGTAATGGCGGGGGCCATCAACGCCTGCTGCACGTCCGCATGGCCGCATTCCGGGCACGACAGAAAGCCACCAGCCTGTAACTGCGCAAAAGTTGCGCTGTCACGATACCAGCCTTCAAATTCATGCCCGGCAGCGCAGCGCAAACGGTAGCAGATCATCCCTCGCCTTCCCGGATCAGTCCGCCAGTCCAAGAGCCGCGTTCAACTGCCCTTGCCGTTCCAGACGCATCAGATCATCACAGCCCCCCAGAGGCCGTCCATCCACAAAGGTCTGCGGCACAGTGGTGCCACCGCCTGAGCGTTCATAGGCTTGCTCCCGTTCCGGCGTACCCCGCGGGGCATTGATCTCCTTGAACGGCACATTTTTGCTTTCAAGAAGACGCACTGCGCGTACGCAATAGGGGCAACCGGGCTGCGTATAAATTTCGATTACTGGCATCGTGCTGTTTTCCTCATCTCTCATGGTGCCTGCCAGACCCGGCATGCCGACACGTCTCTTCACATAGTCGTTTCCATGACTGGAAAATCAAGATCAACTTCTTTTTGCGCAGGCACGCGCCCCGCCACCAGCAGACTGACAGAAGCCGCACCGGCATCCAGCAGGCCCTGCGTGCAGACCGTTGCTGTCGCCCCTGTTGTCAGCACATCATCCACCAGCACCACAGCGCGTCCTGCAAGCTCTGAAACACGACCGGAGTGGACAGCAATAGCATCTACCATTTCCGCCTTCCGCTCCTGCGGTGAGAAGCTTGCCAGACGTGAGGTGGCTTTTCTGCGCACCAGAGCATCCGGCACACACGTCAGTCCGGCTCTGCGCGCCACCGCCCAGGCCAGAATCGCGGCCTGATTGTAACGCCGCCCCATCAGCCGCCAGCGATGCACCGGCACAGGCACCAGCACAGCGTCGGACGTGAGAATATCCTGCCCGGCCTGCACCATGCGATTTGCCAGAAAACGGGCATTTTCAAGTCTGTCAGCATATTTCAGTTGCAGGATCAGATCCCGGCTCGCCTGATCATATAAAAATGCGGCACGAGCATGCGCCCAGAGAGGATGATGGCGCTCACAGGCCGGGCACAACCCATCTCCGCCGATATACGCCTGTGCCGTTTGCGGCGTGGCACACGCATCACAACAAGGTGTCACGAGTGGATGCAATCGCCCAAAACAGTCTGTGCAGACCAGTCCTGCCTGCGCCACATCCGCATTGCATAACAGGCACGTCGGCGGAAACAGCACATCCAGAGCAGCTCCTCCTATTTTCCGGGCATACTTGCTCAGCATCACAAAGCCTCGTGCTGCATGTGTTTTCGCCATGCCTCCTCTTGGCAAACCGGCCTGAAACGCGCAGCGTCTCCCGTTATGGATGCCCCCGTCATTTTTGACCGCAAGGCTGTCAAAGCCCACAGAACCCGTTCAGCAAAACTGCAAACTTCAGTCATGCCCATTCTGGATGCTGCTGCGGATATTCTGATGGACCGGCTGGATGATGTCACCCGGCATTTTACCTATGCGCTTGATCTGGGCGGTCGTGGGATCATGGCGCAACGGCTGACAGCACGTGGCATTCCAGTCCTCTCGTCCGACCTTTCTCACGCTATGGCAGCCTGTGCTCCCGAACAGGCCGTTTGCGCGGATGAGGAAATGCTTCCCTTTGCGCCGCACAGCTTTGATCTGGTCACAGCCAGCCTCTCCCTGCACTGGATTAACGACCTCCCCGGCACGTTCAGCCAGATTTGCCGCATTCTAAAGCCGGATGGTCTCTTCCTCGCCAGCATGCCAATCCTCCCCACCCTGCGCCCACTCAGACAGGCGCTGGATGATGCTGAGCTCGCGTTGTGTGATGGAATTTCGCCACGCGTCTCGCCCCTGCCTACACAGCAAAGCTGTGCGCACCTGCTCCAGCGTGCAGGCTTTGCGCTGCCGGTTGTCGACACAGAAAAACTGGATTTGCGCTACCGCTCTCTCATGGCGCTTTTGCAGGATTTACGCGCAGCCGGTGAGACAAATGCTCTGGCGTTGCGGAGCAAGACTGCACCACCACGCCTCCTCTTTCCCGCAGCCGCCGCCGAGTTAAGCCCAAATGAAACAGACACGTTCGCCATGCCGCTGCATATGGCTATTCTGACTGCATGGGCACCCTCACCGACCCAGCAGCAGCCCTTAAAACCCGGTGCCTTTACCCATACACTGGAGAGCGTTCTTGATGCCGCTCAGCCTGCATCGCCCATCGACAGCAAGCGTTCTTAGTTAGCCACCTGTTACACTCATATGGCGCACCGGCCCGGAAACTTCTCCCGGCTTTGCGCCCAGCATGAAATCATGCCCTGTCGGCTTGCGATCAATGGCGGCCTGTATGCCTGCAAGAATAGCAGAATCATCCCCGCCAGAGCGCAAAATAGCCCGCAGATCCACGCCATCCTCATGCCCAAGGCAGGTATAAAGCTGCCCGGTGCAGGACAGGCGGACACGATTGCAGGTTGAACAGAAATTGTGACTCATCGGGGTGATAAACCCAATGCGCTGCCCGGTTTCCGCTACCCGCATATAGCGCGCCGGACCACCTGAGCGGTCCGCCAGCGGCTCCAGCGTCCAGCGCCTGGCAAGCTCCGCTTTAACCTCTGATAATGGCAGGTAGCGAGCCGTGCGATCTTCCCCCGTATCTCCCATTGGCATGGTTTCAATCAGGCAAAGGTCCGCACCGATTTCCCCACACCATGCGAGCATGGTATCAAATTCATCATCATTCACACCGGCCATGGCTACGGCATTGACCCGCACAGCCAGACCTGCCGCCCGCGCAGCCCGAATGCCATCCAGCGTGGCCGCCAGTTTTCCGCGCCGGGTTATGCGGGCAAAACGTTCTTCATCCAGCGTATCCACACTGACATTGACCCGCCGCACCCCGGCTCGGAACAAAGTCTCCGCATAGAGCGCCAGTCTGCTACCATTAGTTGTGAGGGTTAATTCGTCCAGAGATCCGGCCTGCTCGGGGTGATGCAGCCATTGGCCCAGCGTTTCAAAAAACGGGCCGATATCCCGCCGCACCAGAGGTTCACCCCCGGTAATCCGCAACCGTTTGACGCCATGCTTCACAAAAACCTGGCAAAGCCGCAGCAACTCCTCAAAATCCAGAACATCCGCGCGCGGCAAAAAGGTCATACGTTCGGACATGCAGTATGTACACCGCATGTCACACCGATCTGTGACCGAAACACGAAGATAGGAGATGCGGCGCCCCGCAGGGTCCACTAAACCGGACAACATAGGTCCTCTATATAGTCGGAAGGAAACGTTTTGTCGAAACCCAAAGTGGTCATGCCGGCCATAAACTTCAAGCCGGCAGGGTTTTCTTAATGTCCGGCGTTATTTCCCGAAAAATCCGGAGCAGACAGACCTGACTGTGCCAGTTGCGCAACCACAGCCTGCTTCAGGCGCTCAAGAGCAGCTTCATCCGGCCCTTCAGCCCGCACCACCAGCACGGCCTGAGTGTTGGATGCCCGCAGCAACCACCAGCCGTCAGGCGTATTGACACGCACGCCATCAATCTCAGAAACATCAGCGCCTTCGTGCCGTAAACGAGCCGCGACCTCCTCAATCACCTTGAATTTGCGTGTATCATCGCAGTCAAAGCGCACTTCCGGGGTAGAAACTGTGCGAGGCAATGCTTCTCTTATAGCTGAAAGCGGTTTGTCCTGACGCGCCAGAATTCCTAGCAGCCGTACGGCGGCATACAAGGCATCATCAAACCCATACCATTTATCAGCAAAGAAAATATGGCCTGACATTTCTCCGGCCAGCGGAGACCCTGTTTCTGCCATTTTGGTTTTAATGAGAGAATGCCCGGTCCGCCACATAAGCGGCTTGCCGCCGGCTTTCCGCACCTCATCAAACAGAACCTGACTGGCTTTGACATCGGCAATAATTGTCGCACCGGGATGCGTTTTCAAAACGTCTCGTGCCAGCAGAATCAGGATCTGATCTCCCCAGAGAATTTCCCCCTGATCATCCACCACGCCAACCCGGTCTGCGTCACCATCAAAGGCCAGACCAATATCAGCCTTCTGCTTCCGTACCTCAGCAATCAGTTGCTCAAGGTTTTTTGCAACTGTGGGGTCTGGATGGTGTGCCGGAAAATGGCCATCAATCGCGCCATTCAGAACGGTGTGTTCACCCGGCAGTTCGGCCACCAGTTTTTGCAGAACGTCACCCGCGGCACTGTTGCCGTTATCCCAGACAACTTTCAGGGGCTTCTCGCCCCCGTCCCAGTCTTTTAGCAGCCTGCGCACATAGTCCGTACGCAAATCAAGCCCGCGTATCGTGCCGCGTGCAGACGGCACGACATCGCCTGTTTTAGCAAGAACACCCAACTCCTGAAGCTGCGGGCCGAAAAAAGGCTTTCCGGCCAGCATCATCTTGAAGCCGTTATAATCAGCAGGATTATGGCTGCCCGTTACCATCACCGCACCATCCGCCTGTAAGGAGACAGAGGCAAAATACAGCATTGGGGTCGGGCCGCAGCGCACCCGCACAACATTCAACCCGCAGGCAACCAGCCCTTTAACCAGCGCATCTTCCAAATCCGGAGAAGACAGGCGGCCATCATAACCGGTCACGACAGTTTTGCCGCCATGGCGAACGACAACAGAACCAAACGTCCGCCCGATGGCAAAGGCATCTTCAGACGTGAGGCTTTTCCCGACAATCCCGCGAATATCATATTCGCGGAGACTGGTCGGGTTGAACGTGTGCGTAAACGTCATCAGATCTGAGACGTATATTTTTTCAGGAATGCTTTCACATCGTCAGCCAGATCGGGGCGTTCAAGAGAGAATGCGATCTGTGCTTCCAGGAAGCCGATCTTGTTCCCGCAGTCAAAACGCTCGCCTTCATAGCGCAGGCCATGGAAGGGCACGTGACCAATAGTTTTTGCCATAGCGTCCGTCAGCTGCACTTCACCACCCGCACCTTTTTCCAGCTTGGAGAGGTGTGTCATCACATCCGGGGTCAGAACATAACGACCAATGATGGACAGGTTGGACGGGGCATCTTCCGGCTTGGGCTTTTCAACAAGGCCTTTCACTTCCACCAGACGACCATCGTCCTTGCCGATGTCGAGAATGCCGTAACGGTTGGTCTGCTCACGCGGCACTTCCGTCACCGCCACAACATTCCCGCCAGTCTGGTTATAGGCATCAACCAGCTGCTTCACGCAGGACGTGCCAGATTTCACAATGTCGTCCGGTAGCAGGATGGCGAACGGGTCATCCCCGATAAAGCTGCGGGCACACCAGATGGCATGACCAAGACCCAGCGGCTCCTGCTGACGCACGGCAACCAGGGACCCGGCCTCGATGCTGGTGGGTTCAAGAGCTTTCAGGGTGTCCAGCTTGTTGCGTTCACGCAGTGTTGCTTCGAGCTCGTAGGCAATATCAAAATAATCGATCAGAGAATCTTTGCCACGCCCCGTGATCAGGCAGAATTCTTCAATCCCGGCTTCACGCGCTTCATCGATGGCGTACTGGATCAGAGGCCGATCGACGACTGTCAGCATTTCCTTCGGCATGGCTTTGGTTGCCGGCAGGAAGCGTGTACCTAGCCCTGCAACCGGCAGGACTGCTTTACGTAAAGGCTTGGGCTTGGACACGAATACGACACCTTAAAAATGAGTTACAACAAAAGTGAACACTGTCGCTCGTAATCGCGGGGACGCCCGCTCGTCAAATCAATCCTGCCCACCGACAAAACAACAGAGTGCTTTGTGTAAACACGCAGGAAAGTGTGACCGATACGGCAACACTGGCTCCATTTGCTTTTAAACCGGGAAAGCTGGGCCTGAATATGGCCAAATGAGCCAATTTACAGCTTTAAGCTGTTAAAAATTTAATATTTTGAGAAAAAGCAGCTCTCACAGAAACCAGAACGTTTTTAAACTGATTTTTGTGAGAGCTGAAAAAATGGTGCGGTCGAGAAGACTCGAACTTCCACGGGGTATTCCCCCACAAGCACCTCAAGCTTGCGCGTCTACCATTCCGCCACGACCGCACGTGACAACCAGCATCTGAAAGGCGATACCGTTTGGTGAGAAGCCCTATAACCGAACCGAGATCACGCGGCAATGACCAACGCACGTTTTTTATGGGAAATTAGCAAAAAGCCGGTTCCCTACCCCGCCGCACTGGCGCGCATGCAAACTCTGGCACGGGAAATCCGGGCCAATGAGGTCGTGGAGCGCGTCTGGCTGCTGGAACACCCGCCGCTTTTTACCGCAGGTACATCCGCCAAAGCGGAAGATTTATTCAACCCGCACCAGTACCCAACCTATGATGCCGGCCGTGGCGGCCAATGGACCTATCACGGGCCGGGGCAGCGAATCGCTTATGTTATGCTGGATCTGCACAAGTCTCACGGCGAGGTTCAGGCTCGTGATGTGAGATCTTACGTCCACGGACTGGAAGAATGGGTCATTCGCACCCTCGCAACTTTTGGATTGAAAGGGGAATGCCGCGAAGGGCGTGTCGGTGTGTGGGTCATTGATCCTGCAACCGGGCAGGAAGAAAAAATTGCAGCCATCGGCGTCCGTGTCTCACGCTGGGTAAGCTGGCACGGGGTGTCCATTAATCTGAACCCCCGCCTGTCCGATTTTGAGGGCATTGTCCCCTGCGGCATTCGGGAATTCGGCGTCACCAGCTTTGAGAAGCTGGGGCTGAATGTCACGATGGCCCAGTTGGATGCAGCGCTGGCGGAAAGCTGGCAGACTGTTTTTGGCAGCACGCCGTCTGCGCTCACACCCCTCCCAGACGAATGAACAATGTGCGCTGCCGTTCATCCAGAATGCGGATTTCATAAAGATCCAAAGCGCGTCCGGTATCCCGGAAAATCAATGTTACCAGCCCCTGTGACGGATTTTCCGTGCGCGCCAGCGAAATCTGCAGGATTCCCGGCGGCTTTTGAATATCAGTGACGGTCACCGGCCCTGAGAGCGTAATGGGGTTGCCCATCAGCACACCGAGCGGATTATGCGCCAGACCCATGCGTGTTTCAGACCCGGTCTGACTATCCTTGAACACGGCATGCGCGCCGGATGCTTCAAGATCCATGCTATGCGGCACGGTATAATTCAGGTGCAGGTAACCCGCGTGATAGGTCAGCACGCCACCACCGGTCGAACCATTCGGCCATGTCTGGGTGAACGGTATATTTTCCAGCTTTGCGGCCCGCAACCAGCTTTCAACACGAGCTGTATCACTGCCCTGAGGAGCGGTCTGACCGCCCTGCCCTGTGGCACAGGCAGCCAGAAAAGCCGGCGCCAGAAAAGCCAGACTGCGGCGCGTCAGACCTGAGGCCGCTTGATGCCGTGGAAGTCTTCTCTGCTGCGTCATGCCAGAGCACTTTCTTCTTCCGGCGTACGCAGTGTCAGCGCCAGTGCGTGCAGGCCACTGCCGAACTCGTAACTCAGCGCATCATGCACCATGCGGGAGCGATTCACCCGGTTCACCCCTTCAAACAGAGGACTGACCAGATAAACGCGAAAATGCGTTTCTGTCGCCCCGGCTTCCGGGCCGCGCGTCATGGCCACATGGTGGGCATGGCGGCTGCTTTCATCCAGAATTTCAAGCCGCGTCGGCTTAAAGGCAGCGGTCAGAGCGTCTCTTACCCGGCGGGCACGGATACCGTCTGCCTCAGGCGTGGAAGCTGAATTGCGTTGCGTCATCCTACGTTCCCTCTTGCACAGAACACACCAGCACGCACATAACCCTGATGATGAAGCGAAGGAATACCCGTCACCGGGCGTTCGATCCGGATCCGGATGCGCCCCAGCGCTGCTGTGACATGCCTGATTGTGAAAAGCCGGCAGGCTACCGTGCCCCCCGCTCACGCGAGACTCTCAACCAGTATTACTGGTTCTGTCTCGAGCATGTGCGGGAGTATAACGCACGCTGGGATTACTACAAAGGGATGTCACCCGGCCAGATTGAAGCGCATCTGCGTGCCGATATCGCATGGGATCGGCCGTCCTGGGCGTTTGGCCAGAGTGCGAAGCCGGGTAAGCAGACATTTAATGAAGAAGATGTTCTCGACCCGCTTGATATTCTCGGCCAGAACCGACGCTCCCGCGCGGAACGCGCCAAAAGTCGCGCCACGCCCGGCGCACCGGAAGCCCTGCGTGAACCTCTGGCAACACTCGGCCTGCCCTGGCCTGTAACGCTGGACGATGCAAAAGCGCGTTACCGCTCACTGGCCCGCAAACATCATCCGGATGCCAATAATGGTGACCGACGCTCGGAAGAGCGGCTGAAAAGCATCAATGTTGCGTTCACGGCCCTCAGGGCACATCTTATGTCAGAGGGCCTCGAAAAAGCGGGGTAACCATGCCATGCTGGCTGCATTATAAAAGAAGTAGCCCGGACACAGGCGCGTGTCTGACTGCCTTCCGGAATGCCCACCCTACCAGACGGATAAAGAATGACTGATTCTGCCAGCCTGACCACCACAGGCGATCTCCCCCCGATTTCAGCTCTTTCTGCGCCTGATCTTCAGGTTTCTGTGCGCGAGGTGTTTGGTATCGATTCTGACATGACGGTTCCGGCCTTCTCCGTCCGTACCGAGCATGTGCCGGAGATTGACCCTGCCTATCTGTTCGACCACGACACCACACTGGCCATTCTGGCAGGCTTTGCGTTCAACCGCCGCGTGATGGTGCAGGGCTTCCACGGGACCGGGAAATCTTCTCATATCGAGCAGATTTCTGCCCGTCTGAACTGGCCATGCGTCCGCATCAATCTGGACAGCCACGTCTCCCGTATCGACCTGATCGGCAAGGACGCCATTGTGGTGCGCGATGGCCAGCAGATTACGGAATTTCAGGAAGGCCTGCTGCCCTGGTGCCTCCAGCACCCCTGCGCTCTGGTGTTTGATGAATATGATGCAGGCCGCCCGGATGTGATGTTCGTCATTCAGCGCGTGCTGGAAGTGGAAGGGCAACTGACCCTGCTGGATCAGAACCGCGTGATCAAACCGCATCCGTGGTTCCGTCTGTTCGCTACCGCCAACACCATTGGTCTGGGGGACACGACCGGTCTGTATCACGGCACACAGCAGATCAATCAGGGCCAGATGGACCGCTGGAACATCGTGACGTCCCTGAATTATCTGCCGCATGCGCAGGAAGTGGGTATCGTGCTCTCCCGCATGGGTATCAGCCCGGATGACAGAGAAGCCCGCCGCACTATTGAAAGTATGGTCGCGCTGGCTGAACTCACGCGTGCAGGCTTCATGGCGGGGGATCTGTCCACCGTGATGTCCCCGCGCTCCGTGATTGCATGGGCTGAAAACGAGAAGATTTTCAAGGATACGGCGTTCGCCTTCCGCGTGACCTTCCTCAATAAGTGTGATGAGGCCGAACGCGGCATGGTGGCCGAATATTATCAGCGCTGCTTCAACAAAAGCCCCCTGTCCAAATAAGGGCGTCTGAAGCACAAACGGAGAGCGGCTTTATCAATGGCTGACAGCAGGAAGGGAGCGCACGCTCCACCGTCTGGCCATAACCGGCCAGCCAGCGAGTCCGAGCAGACCAACAAGGTTGATGCCTTTAAGCAGGCCACAGCAGCCACTTTGCGGGCCATCGGCGGCCAGCGGGATGCAGAGGTTTCATTCCATACAGGCAACATGCCTGTGGGGCCGATCAGTCTTGCCGGAAAAATCCGCCTCCCCCAGCCTTCCCGCCATATGGATGCGGAAGAAATTGAGCGTATCCGTGGGGTCGCGGATGCGCAGGCGCTGCGGCTGAAACATCATGATTTTGACCTGCACCATGCCCGGCAGCCAGACGATGCGATGGCGCGTGAGGTGTATGACGCGCTGGAACAGGCCCGTATTGAGGCTGTTGGGGCGCGGCATATGCGTGGCGTGGCTGCAAACCTGCGCCACAGACTGGAAAAGGACTGTCAGGCTGCCGGGCTGGACCGGATTACAGACCCCGATGAACTCTCTCCGGCCGTTGCACTGGAACTGCTGGCACGGGAACGCCTGACTGGCGAACCGTCCCCGGACTCTGCGCAGTCTATCTTGCGTAAATGGCAGGCTGCTCTTTCCCCGCAGGCACAAACCGCTCTGGAAAATCTGGCTCTCAGTCAGGATGATCAGGCTGCCTACGCCAAAGCGACCCGGAGGCTTCTGGCGGCCTGCTCTCTGACGGAAGACGACACGCCATCGGACGAGATGGAAGCCGATGATAACGGCTCAGACTCTGCTGCGAACGAAGACAAAAGCAACGCTCCGCCACCAGAAGCGCAGGAGGAAGATGTTCCGCCAGAGCCGGACTCTTCTTCCGACCCGGTCCCGCAGCCTGAACTGATGGGCGGCGGCGGTGAAGCCTCACCAGAAGCAATGGAAGAAGACCGCGAGGGCAGCGGTGCTGATGGCACGGGCGAAGCCGCAGGCCCCAGCGCTCCCCCTGAGCGCGAGCCAGGTGAGACCGCTGGCGGATACCACGCCTACACCACCGCCTTTGATGAAGAAATCAAAGCAGAAGAGTTGTGTGACCCGGAAGAACTGAACCGGCTACGGCACCAGCTGGACCTGCAACTGGCCACGCTGCAGGGGGTTGTCTCCCGTCTGGCCAACAAACTGCAACGCCGCCTGATGGCCCAGCAGACGCGCGCGTGGGAGTTTGACCTTGAAGAAGGTATTCTGGATGCCGGGCGTCTTTCGCGCATTGTGGTCAACCCTATGCTGTCCCTCTCCTACAAGCGGGAGCAAGAGACAGAATTTCGCGATACGGTTGTCACGCTACTGATTGATAATTCCGGTTCCATGCGCGGTCGCCCCATTTCGGTGGCAGCGTCCTGCGGGGATATTCTGGCCCGCACGCTGGAACGGTGTGGCGTGAAAGTGGAAATTCTCGGCTTTACCACCCGCGCGTGGAAAGGCGGCCAAAGCCGCGAGCAATGGGTTAAAGACGGCAAACCGGCAGAACCCGGACGCCTGAATGATCTGCGGCACATTATCTACAAAGCCGCTGACATGCCCTGGCGGCGGGCACGCCCCAATCTCGGTCTGATGCTGCGTGAAGGGCTTTTGAAAGAAAACATCGACGGTGAAGCCCTGCTCTGGGCATGGCGGCGCCTGAAGGGGCGGCCGGAATCCCGCAAGATTCTGATGGTGATTTCAGATGGCGCGCCGGTGGATGACAGCACGCTGTCCGTCAACCCGGCCTCCTATCTGGAAGACCACCTGCGCGCTGTTATTCATCAGATTGAAGAACGCAGCCCCGTCGAACTGACCGCTATCGGGATTGGTCATGACGTGGGACGCTATTATCAGCGCGCCGTGACCATTACCGATGCGGAAGAGCTGGGTGGCACCATGTTGCAGGCGCTTTCCGGTCTGTTTGATGAAAAACAGAACCGGCCCGGTCGCCGCGGCAAAGCCAGACGGCGATAAACCCTGCCTTTCAGTTCTCATCCTTCAGCACAGGCACCGATACAAAAACCGGCACCTGCGCTGAAGGATGAGGCTGGCTACTTGGGCTGCCTCACAAATCTCACTCAGGCCGTCTGACGTTCCAGCTTCTGCCAGAGCCGCTTTTCCGCCAGATCCAGCAGAGTCTCCAGCATCAGATCAGCGTCAGTCTCCACCGTCCGGTGGTTGACGATCGCAGCCCGAATGGCGCGCTTGCCATGTATGAGTGTCGTGGAGGGTGCAGCGACCCCGCTTTCCTGCAAGTCTTTCACCAGTTCGCCATTCAGGCTGTCTTCATCCGTGCCTGAAGCAATCACACGGAAGCAGACAATATTAAGCGTAACGGGTGCCAGCAATTCGAGGCAGGGCGTTGCCTGAACCCGTGCAGCCAGATGCTGCGCTACAGCACAACATTGTGACACTACACCGCCAAGGCGCTCAGTTCCGAAAGAAGCCAGCGTGAACCAGACTTTCAACGCCCGAAAACCACGGGACAAATCTGGCCCCAGATCACAAAACCACGGAGCGCCGGCAGCCAGCCCGCGATCTTCCCGTGACAGATACGCCAGAGACTGCGCAAACGCCGCCGCCTGCCGCCCCGGCTCCCGGACCAGAACGCACCCGGCATCGTAAGGCGTCTGCGCCCACTTATGGAAATCAAACGCAATGCTGTTAGCGCGTTCCATCCCTGCCAGCGCCGGAGCATAGTCTGGAGAAAGACGCGCCATAGCGCCAAATGCCCCATCCACATGGAACCAGAGATTTTCAGCCTCGGCAAAGTCCGCCAAAGCCGTCAATGGATCAATCGAGCCGGTATCAACCGTCCCTGCGGTGCCGACCACCACAAACGGTTCCAGCCCGGCGGCCCGGTCTGCAGCCACCATTTCGTGGAGAGCCGCTATATCCATTCGGAAGTCTGCATCCACTGGCACCCGGCGCAGGGCCTGTGTACCAAGGCCAGCCATATCAAAGGCACGAGCAATGCAGCCGTGAGCCGTCTGGGCGGCGTAGCCAACCAGCCTGCGCCCTGCCAGCCCAGCACTCCGCATTTCCAGACCGCTCTCCACAGCGCGGCTTGCCGTAATCATGGCAATAAAATTAGCCATGGACGAGCCCGTAACCAGAACACCCGTCGCAGTTTCCGGAAAGCCGAGCATGGTCGCAGCCCAGCGGATAACCATGCGTTCCACTTCAATCGGCGCATGGTCCCGACCACCCAGGTTGGCGTTCAGCCCCGCAGCCAGAAGCTCGGCCAGCATTCCCTGTGCCGTGCCGCCTCCATGCACCCACCCCATAAAGCGCGGATGCCGGTTGCCTGTCGCATAAGGTGTCACTGACTGAGTAAACTGCTCATAAAGTGCCGTGAGAGACGTTTCCTGCGTGGGGAGCGCCGTATCCCGAAAACTCTGCCGGACAGTCTCTGGCATCGGCTGCCAGACCGGGCCGGAGGCCACGTTCTGCACATTATCCAGCATTTCATCCAGCATGCGGTGCCCCAGCGCCCGTAATGCGTCCCAGTTTTCCGGATCAAGCCCCGCCACGTTTTACTCCTTTTGCGGCCCTCCTGCCGCCTGCAGGCCTTCCGCGTTTTCCTGCGTCATGCGGGCAAATTTTCTGGCCAGCACCGCACAGACGAACAACTGGATCTGGTGATAGATCATCAGCGGCAGGACGATAAGCCCGACCGAGGCCGCCGGGAACAGCACGTTGGCCATCGGCACGCCAGACGCCAGTGTTTTTTTGGAACCACAGAACACAATGGCAATCTCATCGCGCAGCGGGACACCAGCCAGACGGCTGCCATAAGCCGTAATCAGCAGCACGCAGACCAGCAGCAGGAAGTCTACCAGCGCAATCAGGCCAAGCTGGCTCAGCGGCAGGCGGTGCCACAAGCCCTGCATTACGGCCTCACTGAAGGCGGTATAGACCACAATCAGGATCGACCCCCGATCCGTCAGGGATAGGAGCTTCTTATTCCGGTGCGCCCACTTACCGATCCACGGCTGGAGCAACTGACCAAGAATAAACGGCAGCAGCAGCTGGAAAACGATATTCATCACATTACCAGAGGCCCCGCCATGCTTGCTGAGCACCAGCCCCACCAGAAACGGCGTGATAAAAATCCCTGCAATATTGGACGCTGTGGCAGCACAGACAGCCGCTGGCACATTGCCGCCGCCAATGGAGGTGAACGCAATAGAAGACTGCACGGTGGATGGCAGGCAGCACAGGAACAGCACCCCGAGCCAGACATCATTCTGCAAAAGCCCCGGCATCAGAGCATGTGCGGCCAGCCCCAGCAGCGGGAACAACACAAAGGTGCAGGCCAGAATAATCAGATGCAGCCGCCAGGCCATCACGCCATCCACGACCGCTTTGCGGGACAGGCGCGCGCCTTGCAGGAAAAACATCAGGGCAATGACAAGAATGGCAAGCCACTGGAAAACCGGCACCGCCGCACCATGGCACGGCAGGACCGTCGCCAGAAAAATGGTGCAGATCAGGCCAATGAGGAAAGGGTCCAGTCTGAACATCTGCTGCGCTCTTTTTAATGTGACACGCGCTTTTAGATCGGACGCGTGAAATCTGTATTATTTTTAAGATCCGGATTGCACCCGGCTCCCGCATACGCCACCTTTACGATCAAATGAATTACAAAACCATTCTTTCCCCCGCTGGTCTCATGCTCGTGAGCCTTGGTTTTTGCGCCGCCGTTGTTCCGTTACAGGCAACGCACGCCGCAGCTCCTCCCGCCAGTTGCGCCGTGATCACGCACGGGGCCGCACAGGATAGTGCGCATGGTGTGACCTATGAAAATGTGGTCGTGCGCACGCCAGACGGCAGCAGCGGCCTGACGGCGGGCAAAATGACCTTTACCGGCAGTTCAGCTGACGCGGCGCATGATCAGGCTGACGCCGCCTCTCTGCTGCTGATGTCCGCTATCACCGGGCGCCACAACGCCGCGTGTTCAGACTGGCTGGCACAGCAAGGGCAAGCCGCCGCTGCGACCCTGAAAGCTGGTGGTGGGTATGACATCACATGGAACAATGCAGTCCTGACGCACGGCTCTAACCGCGTGTCCAGCAGCACTGCGCATTTCAAGGTCGACGGCAGCACCTCCGCTCATACCAGCGCGGCGACCCTCGCTCTGTCTGGCCTGAGCTATCAGGGGATCAGTAATGAAGCCCTGCTCCCCTCCGCGGCTAATGCTGCGTTCTCGCTGCCTGCGTCAGAACTGCCTGCACTGATGGCAGCCATTGGTGGCCGCTCCACCGCTGCCCCCGCCGTCCATGTCACCATTTCCAGCTTTAATGCCACGCGCGATACCGTGCATATGACAGGCAACGGCACCGCGACCCTGACCGGGAATGTTAACGCCACCACGGCCTCCGGCCATCTGGAAGTCAGCAATCTGGAAGCGCTGATTGAAAAGGCCCGCGCGGCCAAGCAGATGAAGCTGGCCGCTGGCCTCGTGCTGGCCCGACTGGTAAGCCATGCCCAGAATGATGCCAATGTGTGGAACACCATCTGGCAAGGCGGCGTGCTGACTGTGAACGGCTTCCCGCTTCCGCTTCACTAATTTCTTAAAACATATACCGAAAAAAAAGCGGGCTGCCTGAGCAGTCCGCTTTTTTGTTGGTCCGGTTATACTCCCTGCAAGCCCGCCCAGACACAGCGCGCGCAAGCCCTCGGTGTAAAAGGATCAGGCAACTTCTGCCGCCACCTTCTTTGTCATTTTGACCAGATCCCGCAGCACGCGGCGGGCCAGATCAATGCGTTGAGCATTGGTCAGTTCCCGCACCACCGCCATTTTGTGGTCGGGGCGCAAGCGAACAGCACCATCTTTCCAGCGCCCCATCCACTGCACCAGCCCTGCGGGGTTTTTGAAGCTGTTATTGCGGAACTGAAGGACCATGCCCTTCGGTCCAGCTTCCAGACGTTCAACACCTGCGGCGCGACACAATCTTTTCAGATCCACAATATCCAGCAGGTTCTTCACCTCCGGCGGCAGCGTGCCAAAACGGTCCACCAGTTCAGCTTCCATTGCTTCAAGCTCTGCATCAGACGCCAGACCACTGATGCGACGATACAGACCAAGACGCACGGGCAGATCCGGCACATAGGCATCGGGGATCAGAACAGGCAGACCGACGATGATATTCGGCGTCCAGTCCCGATCTTCCGCACGGCGCCGGCTGGTTTCATTACGGAGGTCGGCCACCGCATCTTCCAGCATCTGCTGATAGAGTTCGATCCCCACTTCCCGCACATGACCCGATTGCTGGTCGCCCAGCAGATTGCCTGCCCCGCGCAGATCCAGATCGTGCGAGGCCAGCGTGAAGCCCGCCCCCAGCGTATCCAGCGTCTGCATGACTTCCAGACGCTTTTCCGCAGAGGTGGAAAGTGCGTGCGTTTGTGGCCAGGTCAGATAGGCATAGCCGCGCTGTTTACCGCGCCCCACACGTCCGCGCAGCTGATAGAGCTGCCCAAGGCCAAACATGTCGGCCCGGTGGATAATCAGCGTATTCACCGCTGGCATATCCAGCCCGCTTTCCACAATATTGGTGGAGAGCAGGATGTCATATTTCCCGTCCGAGAACTCGGTCATCACCCGTTCAAGTTCCGTAGGTGTCAGACGACCATGTGCCTGCACCACTTTGGCATCCGGCACGATAGAACTGAGGCGTTCGGCCAGACGATCCAGATCTTCAATGCGCGGAGCCACGCAGAAAATCTGACCACCACGGAAACGCTCGCGCTGAATAGCCTCCCTAATCACGACGCTATCAAACGGCATGATAAAGGTGCGCACTGCCAGACGGTCAGTCGGGGGTGTTGCAATCAGGCTCATCTCCCGCACGCCGGAGAGCGAGAGTTGCAGAGTACGCGGGAGAGGCGTGGCAGAAAGTGTCAGCACATGCACGTCTTCACGCAGTGCTTTCAGCTTTTCCTTATGGCCCACGCCAAAATGCTGTTCCTCATCAATAATCAGCAGATCAAGCGAGGCAAACTGCACCGTTTTAGCCAGCAGGGCGTGCGTGCCGATCACGATATTCACGGAGCCGTCCGCAAGACCTTTGCGCACAGCTGTTGCTTCCTTGCCTGTCACCATGCGGGACAGCTGCGCGACGTTGATGGGAAAGCCTTCAAAACGTGCAGCAAAGGTGCGGTAATGCTGGCGCGCCAGCAGCGTGGTCGGCACCACAACAGCCACTTGTCCACCGGACATGGCTGCAACAAAGGCCGCACGAAGCGCAACCTCCGTCTTCCCAAAGCCTACATCGCCACACACAAGCCGATCCATCGGGCGGCCTGAACCCATATCATCCAGCACATCGGCAATGGCGCGGGACTGGTCATCCGTTTCCACAAACGGGAATCGGGCACAGAACTCGTCCCATAGCCCCTCCGCCGGAGCGAGAACGGGAGCTTCCTTCAGGGCGCGGGCGGCAGCGGTGCGAATCAGCTCTCCAGCCATATCGCGGATGCGCTGCTTCATCTTGGCCTTACGGCCCTGCCAGGCAACACCACCGAGCTTGTCCAGCGGCACACCTGCCTGATCGGAACCGAAGCGGCTCAGCAGTTCAATATTTTCTACCGGGAGATAAAGCTTCTCGCCGCCATCATACAGCAGACGCAGGCAGTCATGCGGGGCTACGCCAACACTGACTGTCTCCAACCCGTCATACCGGCCGATCCCGTAATCCTGATGAACCACCAGATCTCCGGAGGAAATTTCTCCGGCCTCGGCAATCAGTTCATCTGCCCGACGCCGACGGCGTGGCGGGCGGCCAATACGTTCGCCCAGCAGATCCTGCTCGGATACAAAAGCCAGATCATCCGCAACAAAGCCGCGTTCCAGCCCCAGTGTCAGCAAGGCAACTGAACCGGCTTTGGCTTTGCGGGCCGAGGCCCAATCATCATAGCTCTGAGTGGCAACGCCGTGCTCACGCAGCAGCGTGCCAATGCGCTCACGTGAGCCTTTGGTCCAGGCCGTGACGTACGTCTTGCGCTTGACCTGTCCCCAGTCCCGCACCTGCTCCCCGAGAAGTGTGAAAACCTGCTCACGCTGGGCACCGGGCACAATCTTGGCAAACATCTTGCCCGGCCGCCCGCCAACATCCATGCCCGCAGCGCCATCAGGTTTGGCATAAGGGCTAAAGGCAACCACAGGCAGACGGCTGAGAATCGCCTCCCAGCCTTTGGAATCGAGATACAGCAGATGTGGTGGCAAAGCGCGGTACGGTGTTTCCCCTTCCCGCGCTGGTTGGCGGCGCGCCTGATAATGATCGGCGATCATGTCCAGACGGTTTCTGAGCACGTCCTCCACCTGATAATCCAGCGAGACGGAAGCATTCGGCAGATAGTCGAACAGTGTTTCCAGCCGCTCATGGAAGAGCGGCAGCCAGTGCTCAATGCCCGGATAGCGCCGACCATCGGAAATATGCTCATACAGCGGGTCAGAGGCCGCAGCAGGACCAAAAACATCCCGCCAGCCAGTGCGGAAACGGGAAATACTGGCGGCATCAAGCGAGAATTCGGAAACAGGCCGCAGGGTCAGCGCATCCTGTTTGGAGGTAGAGCGCTGGGAGCCGGGATCAAAAGCACGGATATTTTCGACTTCATCGCCAAACAGATCCAGCCGCACAGGTTCAGCGGCCCCTGCTGAGAACAGGTCAAAGATACCACCGCGCGAGGCAAACTCGCCTGCTTCCATCACCGTATCGGTGCGCGTGTAGCCATTGGCAATCAGCAGTTCGATCAGAAAAGCCTGATCAAGGCTTTCGCCCTGTTTGACCGTCAGAGACTGGCCTTCAAACGTAGAGCGCGGTGAGACGCGCTGCACGGCGGCAGAAACAGTTGTCAGCACCAGACGCGGGCGACCGTCAGACGGTTCCAGCAGGCGCGTCAGGGTCGCAACACGCTCCGCCACAATTGCCGGGTTGGGAGAAACCCGGTCATACGGCAGGCAATCCCATGCCGGGAAACGCAGGGTTTCCACATCCTCCGCCACATAAGCCAGCATATCTGCCAGCCGGGCTGTAGAGGCATCATCCCGCGCAATATGCAGGACAGGCCCTTTATGTTCTCTGACCCTTTTGGCCAGCAAAAGCGCATCATACCCTTCAGGCACACCCCAGATGGGCGCAATACGGCCCTCAGCGCTCGTCTCTTCCGTCATCCGGCTATCCCAACTCCTTTTGCGCGACACGCATCAACCATCCGGCGTAACATGGGGGTCTCCCGCTCTGGCGGCAATGGCAGACGGCCAAACAGCCAGTCCGTCAGGTCCGGGTCCGGGATTTCCAGAATGGCTTCCATGTCCGTCAGCTCCGCCGCGTTCATGGTGCCGACGTTCTCTTCAACAAAGCCGCCAATCAGGGCGTCTGTCTCAAACGTGCCGCGATGTGACGCGCGAAACAGCAGGCGACGACGCCGGGAGGCCAGAGCCTCCTCAGAATCCTGTTCGGGCGGAAGAGTGGTCGTTGAATTGTGTTGCATGGCGCTGGTGTCCTATAGCCTTGGCGTTCTCTTCTGTCAGCCTGCCAAACAGAGGCCTCTGTCGCGCCAGTGTCCAGCCCCCCGCCTATCACATCCGCTTCGGCGCCCGGTCCGTTTGACCGCTCCAGCCTGTCCAGCATGCTGGCGCCGCTGGAAACACTGCCGGGTGTCAGCACAGCGCGGGCAAAGCTGCTAAGCCGCATTGCTGGTGGTTCCCGGGTTCTGGACCTGTTGTTCTGCCTGCCGGAAAGCGTGGTGGACCGCCGCCTGCGCCCCACTCTGGCGCAACTCAGGCCAGACACAATCGCAACCATCTCCGGCACCGTACAGGATATCCGCGCCCCTGCTCCGCGCACCCGGCAGCCATGGCGTGTGACGCTGGCAGACGGCACGGGTCAACTGGAACTCGCTTTTTTCTCCAAATGGCAGGCGGAAAAGGTCGTCCTGGGCGAATCCATCGCGGCCTCCGGCAAGGTCGAACGGTTTGGTGAACGCCTGTGCATGACCTCGCCGGATTATCTGCTTCCCGCCCGCTCGGCAGATCGCATCCCCGGTCTGGACCCGGTCTGGCCGCTCACGGCGGGGCTGTTTGCGGGCAACGTCCGTTCGGCCATGACGGCCGCCCTCACCCGCCTGCCGGCCACACTGCCAGAATGGCATGAGCCTGCCCTCATCAAAAAGAAAGGCTGGCCGGACTTCATCACCGCCCTGACATGGATGCATTTCCCAGACCGCATTCCGGGCAGTGACGCCGGGGACGCATGGCGGGCGCAGCAAACACGCGCGCAGGCCCGGCTGGCCTGTGATGAACTGCTGGCTGATCAGCTTGCCACCCGCATAGCCCTGCATGCCTCCCGCGCACGCCCCGGCCGTAGTCTGCGGGGTGATGGCCATTTACAGCGACAAGCTCTGGCAGCCTTTGGCCATGCGCCAACCCCCGGCCAGAAAAAGGCTCTGGCTGAGATTGAAGCCGACATGGCCGCCCCCTACCGCATGAGCCGCCTCCTGCAAGGCGATGTGGGTGCCGGCAAAACGCTGGTCGCCTTACTGGCTATGCTGCGGGCCGTAGAAGCTGGCACCCAGGGAGCGCTGATGGCCCCCACGGAAATTCTGGCTCGCCAGCATGCCGCCACCTTTGCGCACCTTTCTCCCGTGCCCGTTGCGTTCCTCTCCAGTTCCGTCAAAGGCAAAGCCCGCAAAAAAGCCCTGCAGGAAATAGAAGATGGCACGGCCCGACTGGTAATCGGCACGCACGCGCTGGTGCAGGAGACCGTGAAATTTGCAGATCTCGGGCTAGCGGTGATTGATGAGCAGCATCGGTTTGGGGTGGAACAACGCCTGACGCTGGTGGAGAAAGGACCGGCCACGGACATGCTGGTCATGACTGCGACCCCCATCCCCCGCACCCTGCTGATTACCCGCTTTGGGGATATGCAGATCAGTCGGCTGGACGGCAAACCCGCAGGCCGTAAGCCTGTACGCACCTCCCTCCACACAATCAGCGTGATGGATGACGTCATTGAAGGGCTGGCCCGTGCCCTGACCAAAGGCGCCCAGATTTTCTGGGTCTGCCCGCTCGTCTCGGAAAGTGAGGCACTGGATATCGCTGCGGCAGAAGCCCGGCAGGCGGCCCTGCTGGAACGGTTTGGTGAAGTTGTGGGGCTGGCACACGGGCGGCAGGACGCCAATGTGCGTGAAGAAGCGCTTCAGGAATTTGCACAGGGCAAAACCCGCATTCTGGTCGCCACAACCGTCATTGAGGTGGGCGTGGACGTGCCAACAGCCACCATCATGGTGATAGAACATGCCGAACGCTTCGGACTGGCCCAGCTCCATCAGCTCCGCGGGCGTGTGGGTCGTGGTTCTGCGGCATCTTATTGCCTGATGCTGCATGATGAAGGGTTAGGACTGACCGCCCGCCGCAGGCTGACCTGCCTGCGCGAGACCGAAGATGGCTTCCTGATTGCCGACGAAGACTTCCGCCTGCGCGGCGGGGGGGACATGACTGGCCGCCGCCAGTCCGGGCTACCAGAATACCGGATGGCCCCGGAAATTCTGGTGGATATGCTGCTGGAAACCGCGCATGCCGAGGCGGAAAAACTCCTACCCGATACTGCGCCATTGACCGCCGCACCGCCGCTTCCTCTTGCGGCCAAAATTCTGCTGATTTTGTTTAACAAAACTGACGCAGCCCGCATCTTTGCTGGTGGCTAAACGGCCGGGATTAGGGTTTATCGCCCCCAACAACGGCGGCAAAACGACCCGGTGTCATACCCACATGCGTTCTAAAGACCTCGATGAAGCTGCTTACCGTTTCATACCCAAGGTCAAACGCTACGGTCGTCACAGGCCGCCCCTCCGTGAGCCATTCAATGGCCTGCACGACACGAGCGCGCGCGTGCCAGACGCGGAAGGAAAAACCCGTTTGCGCTTTATACCAACGACTGAACGTTCGTTCTGAGAGAGAGGCCTGCTCCGCATAGGCGTGCATGCTCTGTCGGCCCGCAGGATTTCTTAAAATATCCTCCGCCACGGCCAGTAAGCGTGGATCAGACGGCATGGGCAGACAGAATTCTTCTCGTGGACTGCTGGCAATCTCATCAAGAATGACCTGCGCGATATGCGTCTGCTGTGCTGTCAAATGTTCTACCGCCGGCCAGAGAGCCGCCCGCAGAACAGCTTCCCTCAGTAACGGAGAGATTAAGAGGCGTTGCGGTCTGTCCGGTATACCCCGGCATGCGGACTGTGCGATATAAACGCTCCACCCATGAAATGGCCCGTAAGACCGAAACTCATGAGCAAGATGCGGAGGTACCCACATGGCCATCGCAGGTGGTACGACCCAGCGTCCTTCTGACGTACTGAGCATGGAAAGTCCGGTTATCGTGCCGATCAGCTGCCCACGCGCATGCTGGTGCGCGTTCGTCTCCCGCGCGCTACGACCCCGTGCACACTGAGCGATAAGAAGAGGCTGATCCCTGTTGAGGGCCTCCAACGGGAGAAATGGGTCTGAAATGGCAGCTAACCCGTATTGATTGGCATAACCCCATTAACGGGCCATGCCCCGCATAAGGCAAGACTGGTTTTCCTTCACTGCCAACAGGAGATCCGAATGTCTTCCTTCACCTCTGAACACATCATCCGCAAAATGTTTGAGACGTTTACGGACTTCAGCACCAGTCTGGAGCAGCTTAAAACGTTCCTGACGCCTGATTACCGGCAAATTGTGGATGGGCGCACCCTGACGCTGGACGACTTTCTCACGCATGCCCACGCCTTGCGGGAAGCACTTCAGTCACTTGAGATCACGATTGAACGGATCGTTTGTCAGGAAGACAGAGCAGCAACTGTGCATGTTGCCCGGGCGATACACCCCTCCGGCCATATCAGCAGGATCAGGGTAATCGCGTTTTTTGAGATTAAAGACGGACGCATCGCGCTGGTCGATGAACTTACGCACGTTCTTGAAGGAACCACCGAGGATACCGCTCTCGGGTCCCTCCAATAAAACACGCGTTTTGCTCCGGCACATACCGGGGCAAAACGCGCCAGTCTTTATTTCACTGCAAGTTCAACATCGTGCAGACACGCTTTGTCATGCTCGCCCGGATGGCCTTCATGGAAAGGTTCATCCGTCAGCATCACGTTGCTCAGATCAGCCAGCCGCAGGCAGGCCCATTTGCCTGTGGGCCTGACCTCTTTCTCGTGGGAATCTTCCCCGCGATAGATCAGAACGCGTTCTTCTCCATCCCCTTTACCCAGAGCATGGGGCGACCCGAATGCAGGCTTGCCCTGAAAAGAAAAGCTCACTGCTTTTTTCTGTTTAATGGCTTCGCTCAACTGCTTTTTGACCGTCATATACGGCAATCTCCTTGTACAAATACTACGCCAGTCGGCGGCGGTGCCCGTCAGACAAGCCGGCTCTCAGGCAGAAAGCGTCTTCTTCCCCAGAGCAATAATTTCGTTCTCTTCCAGCCCTTCCGGATTATGACGGGCCTTTTTGGCGACTTCCTTTTCAAAATCGGAAGCGTGTTCGCCACCCTTCAGCACATGGTCTGCAAGCTGAATAATTTCTGCTTTTGTCAGGAGCTTGGGAGAATGCGTCGCTTTACCCGCCAGATCATGAAGAGAACTGGAAGTATGCGGAGCTTTATCGTGAGACATGATGATTTCCTTAATTCGTCTACTTCTACACAAGATAGGAACGAATAAGGAAATCTCAATGTTATAACATATATTTACTTACACAATATATGCTGAAAGCTTGACGTTTTCTTTAAGAAATCACGAAATACAGAGGGCCGCGTTTTTTAGGGCGCAGCCTCCCCGGCCTCCGCCAGCCACGCCTTCACCTGCCCTTCAGGGTCCGCATGCTGCGTGAAGTCGGAAACTGCCGCCACACTATCTGCCCCGGCATCCAGACACGGGCGCAGGCGCTCCAGCGTAATACCTCCAATAGCGACCAAAGGCAGATCGCCAATCAGGTTTTTCCACTCCGTCAGACGCTCCGTGCCCTGCGGGCCAAACGGCATTTTCTTCAGGCGGGTGGGCCAGATGGGCCCGAGAGCCACATAGTCCGGTTTGCAGGCCAGTGCTCTGGTTAGTTCTTCATGGCTATGCGTGCTGATTCCCAGACGGATACCGGCCTTGCGAATAGCCTCAAGGTCCGCTGTATCCAGATCTTCCTGACCAAGATGAAGGTAATCAATCCCCTCCGCCACAGCGATCTGCCAGTAGTCATTCAGCACCAGACAGACGTCATGCTTCTTTGCAAAGGCATGGGCCGCGCGAATTTCCGCCAGCAGCTCATCCTGCGGGAAATCCTTGATGCGGAGCTGAATAAAGCGCGCGCCAGCGCTTCCAAGCCGGTCCACCCAGAGCGCAGTATCAACAACAGGATAAATTTTCTGTGGGAGAGATGTCATGCCAGCATGGCCTTTCCGACGACGGGGGTTGAAGGAACAGCCATATCGCGCTCTTCCATAGGGTCAGCCTTACGGGCCAGCGTGCCGGCCTGCACAGCAAAGCGGAAGGCCTCTGCCATCACTGCGGGTTCCCCGGCTTTAGCCACCGCGGTGTTGATCAGAACGGCGTCATAGCCAAGTTCCAGCGCCTGTGCTGCGTGAGACGGCACACCAATGCCTGCATCCACCACCAGCGGCACATCCGGGAAATGCGCCCGCATGGCCCGCAGCCCGAAAACGTTGTTCAGCCCTTTGCCGGAACCAATCGGCGCGCCCCAGGGCATCAGCACTTCACACCCCACTGCCAGAAGGCGCTCGGCGACCACCAGATCTTCTGTGGTGTAGGGAAAGACCTTGAAACCATCTTCCGTCAGCACGCGAGCGGCTTCTACGAGCCCGAACACGTCCGGCTGGAGCGTATCCAGCTCTCCGATGACTTCCAGCTTGACCCAGTCCGTACCGAACACTTCACGCGCCATGTGGGCAGTGGTGACGGCTTCCTTGACGGTATGGCATCCGGCTGTATTGGGCAGAACCGGCACACCGAGTTCCTGAATAAGGTCCCAGAACGCCTGTCCGGCCCGCTCCCCGGCAGATTCACGCCGCAGAGAAACCGTGACAACGCCCGGCTGAGCCGCCTTGACCGCATCGCGCAAAATATCAGGGGATGGATACTGGGCGGTGCCCAGCATGAGCGGAGAAGACAGAACTGTGCCGTAAAAAGATTTCGTCATGAGGTCTCAGCCTCCCTGCATGGGCGCAACAATTTCAATCCGCGCACCCTCCCGCAACACAGTC
This sequence comes from Acetobacter malorum, assembly GCF_002153605.1. GTDB lineage: Bacteria > Pseudomonadota > Alphaproteobacteria > Acetobacterales > Acetobacteraceae > Acetobacter > Acetobacter malorum_A. The sequence continues at coordinate 91,619 of NZ_JOPG01000022.1, forward strand.
CGGGCACGGTACGGCACCGGGACAAAGCTGCCATCCATGGCGGTGGCAATCCGCGCCTCGCCGTAGCCGAGTTCATCAATCAGGGCTGCCAGCGTCTTGGCCGACACCTCATGAACTTCGTCGTTGACCACGATCTGCATGTGGGCGTTCTCCCCTTAAACCTCTGTTGCCGGACTTAAGCACGTTTCCCCTGCGGGGCAATCGGGTTCAGGCTGCCTTCTCCGGCGCTCCGAAAATGATGTTCGCTGCTTCCTGCGCCCGTGCGGGAGAAAGCAGAAAGCCGTGGCGATACATGCCGTTCACATAAATATGCTGCCCATCCTGCACGACGGTGGGCATGTTGTCCGGGTAGGACGGTCGCAGCCCGGTGCCCATTTCCAGAATTTCCGCTTCACCAAACCCCGGATGCAGCACCCAGACCGCATTGAGCAGCTCGGTCATGGAGCGCACGGTCATCCCGCCTGCGTTTTCGCTTTCAATCATGGTGGCCCCGACCATGAAGACATGGTCAGCCCGCGGCACGATGTAAATGGGAATACGAGGGTGCAGCATGCGCACCGGGCGATGCAGCGCAACGTCCGGGCAGCGTAGCAAAATCATCTCGCCCCGTACGCCCCGCAGCGTATTGAGTTTGGCACGGGCATTCAGCCCGGTGCAGTCCACCACCCAGTCAAAATCGGCTTCATCCGGTGCCGATGCACCGTCCAGCAGCACGGTGCCCCCCATGACTTCCAGACTTTGCCGGAGGGCAATCAGAGCCTTGCGAGGGTCAACGTGCCCTTCATCAGCAAAAAAGAGGGCTTTATGGAAACGGCCCGCCAGATCCGGCTCCAGCAGCGCAATATCTTCCGTGCCAAGGGTATGAAAATGCGATGTGCGCCGCCCGAACCGGGCAATCTCCCCTACATCCCGCGGGGGAGATAAAACCAGACTCCCGGCCCGCACGACATCGGGCACATGCGCAGCCCACCACTCCACAGATTCAACGGACTGCGCCGTTACCTCGGCAGGAGCGGATTCAGCCTCACACCAGGGGGCGAGCATGCCGCCCGCCATCCATGATGCTCCGGCGCCGACCCGCCCCCCACAATCATACAGCGTAACCTGCCCGCCACGCTCGGCCAGCGTGACAGAGGCCGTCATACCGGCAACACCGGCTCCTTTGACCAGAATGCGCGGAGTGCTGTGCATGGTCTTCAAATCCTTCCACGTCCACCCGGCCACTCCATCCGGATTTCCATGTTATAACAACAGAATAGCAGGAGACACTAGAAGAGGCGCGCCACAAGCACCACCAGCAGGCAGCATTCCGTAACCGCCGTCACAATCCACCGCAGGCCCATATAGCCGCTCGGCAAGGCGCCTGTGCGCCACCCCTGCCGCTCCAGCACAGCCAGCAGTGGGACTGCTACGGCCAGAATCGCAACACCGGCCACAGGCATCCACGCAAACGCTGTATAGGTAGCAACCCACCCGATAAACGCAGGCACCACCCCCAGCACAAGCCGCATGATATCCGTGCGGTCTGCCCCACTGGTGACAATCATTGGTGCGGGTTCAAGCGCCAGCCCCCAGTGTACCGCCCCGAAAAAGGCCAGAGACACCGCGCAGTAAGACACAAAGGCCATCATCAGATTGGGGATGGGCACGCCGGAGGTAAAAAACACAATCCCGCATGCGCAGAAAATCAGGGGCAGAAGCCCCGCTATTGCCAGCACCACCGCCACAAATGGAAGTCTCTTCATGAGCTTTGGGTGTGCCTCCTCTGCACGCTTTCAGGTCGTCAACTGGTTGACAGAAAAGCCCAACAGGCTGCCACTAGCAACTGCAAGGAAACGCGCGCAGCCGTGTTTCGTTGAAGCAAAAAGAAAAACAACGCATCTCGGCCAGCCCAAATTGCCTGAGCCTGAAACGGGAATGAAAAATTATGAGTGCCATTGTCGATATCATCGCGCGTGAAATTCTGGACAGCCGCGGAAACCCGACAGTTGAAGTGGATGTTGAACTGGCCTCAGGCGCTAAAGGGCGGGCTGCCGTGCCGTCTGGTGCTTCCACCGGCGCTCATGAAGCCGTTGAACTGCGGGACAAGGACCCCAGGCGTTTTGGTGGCAAGGGTGTTCTGCAGGCCATTGAAAATATTGAAAATGAAATCCTGCCGACTCTGCAGGGTGCCGAATCGTCTGACCAGATTGATATCGACAATGCGATGATTGATCTGGACGGCACCCCTAACAAGAGCCGCATGGGCGCCAACGCGATTCTGGGTGTGTCTCTGGCCATCGCCAAAGCCACGGCGGCCGAGCTGCATGTGCCGCTGTATCGCTACATTGGCGGCGTATTTGCCCACACCCTGCCCGTGCCGATGATGAATATCGTCAATGGCGGCGAACATGCCGACAACCCGATTGATATTCAGGAATTCATGATCCAGCCGGTGGGCGCACCGACGGAATCCGATGCCATTCGCTGGGGCGCGGAAATTTTCGCCCACCTCAAAAAAGATCTGCAGGCTGCCGGCCACAATACCAACGTGGGCGATGAAGGTGGCTTTGCCCCGGCTCTGAAATCGGCTGATGAAGCCCTGGGCTTTATTACCCGCGCCGTGGAATCCGCAGGCTACCGCCCCGGCGAGGACGTGACGTTTGCGCTGGACTGCGCCTCTACTGAATTCTTCCGTGATGGCAAATACATCATGAAAGGCGAAGGCAAGACGTTTGATTCGGGCGAGATGGTCAGCTGGCTGGCAGATCTGACAAGCCGTTACCCCATTGCCTCCATTGAAGATGGTCTGGCGGAAGATGACTGGGAAGGCTGGGCTCTGCTGACGGAAACGCTCGGCAAGAAAATTCAGCTGGTTGGCGATGATCTGTTTGTGACCAATCCCGAGCGCCTGCGTCGTGGCATTAAGGCCGGTGTGGGCAATTCCATTCTGGTGAAGGTCAATCAGATCGGCACCCTGACGGAAACGCTGGAAGCCATCGAAGTGGCCCATAAGGCTGGCTACACGGCAGTCATGAGCCATCGTTCCGGTGAGACGGAAGACTCCACCATTGCGGATCTGGCCGTTGCAACCAACTGCGGGCAGATCAAAACCGGTTCACTCTCCCGGTCTGACAGAACTGCAAAATACAACCAGCTCATTCGCATTGAGCAGGAACTGGCCACCGCCGCACAGTATGCAGGCCGCTCCATTCTGAAGTCCTGAGCGACAGGGCTGCACCAGCAGACTGAAGCCTTTAAGAGCCGTGTTCTCCGGAGCACGGCTTTTTTTATGCCCTTCCACACCTACAGTCTCTTCCTGTGCAGATCTTCATGGTTTAGACATAAAGATATGGTCAGAATGCCATTTTCCGGGACAGAGGGACGTTAAAATCGTGCAAATCGGCCGCTTTATCAGACGTGCAGTGCGCGCCATTGTTCCGCCCACCGTTTTTCTGGGTATTGCGGTCTATTTTGGCTGGAACGCCACGCAGGGTGACCACGGCATGAAGGCTTATCAGAGCCAGCTTGTGCTACTGGATCAGGCCAAACAGGCCCAGCAGGATGCCTCGGCAGAGCAGATCGCCTGGCGGCGGCGTGTAAACGGCCTGCGGGAACAGTCTCTGGATAATGACACACTGGATGAACGCGCTCGCGCCATGCTCAATCTGGCGGACAAGAACGATATTGTGGTGCCGTATGACCGGCATGACCCGCTTTACTGAGCGCCGACACCACTCCCTGTTCCAAGCAAACCCCGCAGATCTGTCTGGCGGGGTTTTTCTTTATCCACGCGACACAGCAGCCATAAAAAAAAGCGGCCCCTGATGGAGCCGCCTTTTTATAATCTCTTCCCTCAGAAGGGCGAGATTATTTGATTTTCGCTTCGCGGAACACGACGTGCTTGCGTGCAACGGGATCGTACTTCTTCAGTTCCATCTTGCCGGTGTGGGCACGGGCGTTCTTCTTGGTGACATAGAAGTAACCGGTGTCCGCCGTGGAAACGAGACGGATTTTGATAACATTGGTCTTGGCCATAGCTTCCTCAGCAGAGCATCGTTAAACCCGGCACCACGCCAGAAACGTGGTCGGGTGGTGTTCAAGTGCCGGCAAAATGCGCATACAAGAGCCAAACGTCAAGCATTCTTGCATCATTCAGGCGTGGGAATAGCCGAAAGGAGTAAAAAAACATGCTGGATGTGGCTGTTGCGCGCGCCCGAATCCTTGAAAAATTCTCAGCCGGGGGTCTGGAAACCGTCTCTCTGGCCGATGGGTGTGGCCGTGTGCTGGCCTCTCCGCTCACCGCGCGCCTCTCCAATCCTCCTGTTTCCATCTCCTCCATGGATGGCTACGCCCTGAAAGCGGAGGACGCGCAGGAAGGCGCTACACTACGTATTCTGGGCGAAGCGCCCGCGGGCCACCCGTCCAGCCTGACCGTGGAGAAAGGCACCTGCCTGCGCCTGTTTACCGGCAGCCAGATCCCCGCCGGGGCCGATATGGTCATGATTCAGGAAAATGTGCGACGCGAGGGCGATCACGCAACGCTGCTCAGCGCCGGGCGCGTGGGCCAGTTTATCCGCAAAGAAGGGCAGGATTTCCGCAAAGGCGACATTCTGGTGCCCGCTGGCAAGCAAATCGGGCCGCGTGATATCGGGCTGGCAGCCGCAGGGGGTCATATCTGGCTCCCCGTCTCGCGCCGTCCGCGCATTGGCGTTCTGGCCACGGGTGATGAGATAGTGCTGCCCGGAGACCCAGCCTCACCAGACTCCATCGTTAATTCCGGCGCGTTTATGATTTCCGCCCTGCTTAAATCTCTGGGGGCAGACGCCATTCTGCTTCCTGTTGCACGGGATAACGCCGAGTCTCTTTCTGCCGCCATCGGGCAGGCGCATACGCTGGACCTGCTGGTAACCATCGGCGGGGCAAGCGTGGGCACGTATGACGTCGTGCGCAGCACGCTGGAGGCTCATGGTCTGGCTCTGGATTTCTGGAAAATCGCCATGCGTCCCGGCAGACCGCTGATGTTTGGCCAGCTTGGCCACACACCGGTTATCGGCCTGCCGGGCAATCCGGTTGCTGCTCTGGTATGCAGTCTGGTGTTTGTGGCCCCTGCCCTGCGCAAGCTGCTCGGCCAGCCCGTGCCGGAAGAAATGGAAACAGACGCCGCCTTGCTGGGTGCGGACATTGGCGAGAATGACCAGCGGCAAGATTTTGTGCGCTGCCGCCTGACACCGCAGGCTGATGGGCAGCTCCCGCTGGCAACGCCTTTCAGCTCACAGGATTCGGCGCAGCTGAATATTTTTGCACAAAGTCAGGCGCTCCTGATTCGCGCGCCTTTCGCGCCAGCCGAAAAAGCCGGTGCGCCCTGCCGCATTCTCCGGCTGCCCTGAGAGCGTTAGAACGACATACTGGAATGCAGGCCGAAAATGGCTTCGTCTTTCACTCTGCGGCCCGTGGTATCCAGCACTCCGCCGCTGGGTGACAGCATTCCCTGAAGATCAGGCTGGATAAGGAGCCAGGGTGTCACCTGAAACTGATAGGTCAGTTCCAGATGATATTCGGCATGCTGCGCCAGCGTGCCTGCCCGTCGCTCTGACCGCCGCAAAACCGGACTGGCCTCGCCATAGCCAAAACCAAGCCCCAGAACATCATTGGCACGCTGGAATGGCGCGTTCAGCAAAAGTCCGGCATCCACTGCATTGACAATCTGGTTGCGGTTGGCAGGCGGTGCCCATGTGGCTCGCACAAAGCCCGCAAGCGTCTGCTTCCCCGCAAGATTAGCCAGAACCTGATCAGCCACCGCGTAAAACGTCCAGTTACCTTTATGGCGGACGGTCGGGTCCGCCTGATCTGGGAAGCGGCCGGTGTCACCGTAGCCACCCAGCTTGTAGGTTCCGTCCTTCCCCCAGAGCTGTGTGTGATACTGCGCTTCCAGAAACATCAGCGCCCCCGTGCCAAAGTGGAATCGGGTGCCGCTGGAGTCCTGATTCTGGTTCCACGGGTCGGCATCGTTCAAAAAACCTGCGCCAATCGGGTTATCATCCGCAACGGCGGCCAGAACTGTCCAGCGTTTGGAGAGCTTATATTTCACCCGCACGGCAGGTGTGCCCAGAGGTGACGCTGGCCCCTGATCATACAGGTTGTTATCCGGCACCATCGGCCAGGAAAACGAGGCGTTCATGAACTGCTGCGCACCGTCACTCCCCATGAAGTCATGACTGAGGTCGAGCTTACCAATCCGCACGTCCAGCCGGTCATAGTCGAAGGTCTGGCCATACCAGACCTCATAGAGCCGCAGATTGATATCTGCCTCAATCCCGGAGACCTGATTGAACACATAAAGCGGCTGGTTGCTGAAGGGATGACCGCGAATATCCACGCCACTGATGCCAATGGTACCGAGCGGCAGATGCGTCAGACGCCCGAGGTCCACAGAAAGCTGCCCGGTGGTCACGCCAATATAATTATTGGACGGCTGGCTTCCGCCGACGGGAACAGCCCACAGTTCATTCTGGTCCGTCAGCTGAAAATCCACGCCATGCTCGGCCAGAATGCGCCGCACACCACCCCAGTCCCGTGTCAGGCGATCGTCAAAGCTGAACGCATCTGCATCGGCAGCTGCCCCCTGTGCCTCCGCCTGAGGCAGGCTCAGACTGAAACAGGCACAAATTGCTACCGGGACCGTGATAATTTTCCTAAACACCGAACCTTTTCAATATGTTATACAACCGCAAATCAGAACGGCATCTGGGTTTTCCGACCGAAAAAAGCGGCCTTGCTTAAATAATCCTGCTGAAAGCACACAGGCCCGCAACGGGGCTGTTGGTGGGGAACTTTACAGACACAGTAGAAAATACAGAAGCGCTTTTGCCGAACAGAATAACCCCTTGACTAAAAAAGAGAACTTATATAGAACAAACCATTATACAAACAAAAAACACTCATCTGCTCCGGGGTGCCGCAATGCTGACGCGCAAACAGCACAAACTGCTGCTTTTTATTGATTCTCACCTCAAGCAGACGGGTTTTTCTCCTTCTTTCGATGAGATGAAAGAGGCGATGGGGCTGCGGTCCAAATCGGGCATCCATCGTCTCATTTCCGGACTGGAAGAACGCGGATTTCTGCGTCGCCATCATCATCGGGCACGCGCGCTGGAAGTCATCCATCTGCCTGAAATTGTCCCGGCATCCGAAGCCCTGCCTACGAATGTCGTGCGCGGTGATTTCTCCCGCCAGCAGCCCGCTGCCCTGAAAATCCCGCTTTACGGACGTATTGCCGCTGGCCTGCCGATTGAGGCCATGGCTGAAACCGACAATTTTCTCGATATCCCCAAAGACATGGTTGGCTCAGGCGATTACTACGCGCTGGAAGTCACCGGGGATTCCATGATTGAAGCCGGCATTCTGGACGGTGATCACGTCATTATCCGCCGTACCGAAGATGCCGAAAACGGGCAGATTGTCGTGGCCCTCATTGATAACAGTGAAGTCACGCTCAAACGCCTGCGCCGCAAGGGCAACACCATTGCTCTGGAACCCGCCAACCCGCGCTATGAAACGCGTATTGTGCCAGCAGAGCGTCTCCACATTCAGGGCCGGCTGGCTGGGCTGATTCGCCGGTATCACTGAGACCGCAGGAAAGACGGAGAGCGTGATTTTGAAAGATCACGCTCTCCGCTGTGCAAAGGCCTTTTGAGCAGGCGCAGAAGCATCCTTCCGGTAAGTCATCAGACAGAAAAGTCAGACCTTCTCTGAAACGTCCATATGCGCCACCTGTATTGCGCCCCACACATCGCCCCAAGAAGGGATTAGGCGGCTCAGCGCAGCAACGGTTTCAGCTGTTACGCTTGCCTGCTGCGGCAGTTCAGCCAGAATACGCACCTGCCCTTTTTCCTCAATCGTCTTGCGATTTTCCGGGTTAAGCGGGCCACTCAGCACCACTCCGGCAATAGCCAGACCACGGGCACGTAACGCTTCCAGACTCAGCAACGTGTGGTTCAACGTGCCCAGCCCGCTTCGCGCCACCAGCACCACCGGTAAGCCCCAGCGCTCGGCCAGATCAACCATCATGAGCGTATCGGTCGCAGGCACCATCAAACCACCTGCCCCCTCCACCACAAGAGGGCGCTGAGGGTCCGCTAAGGGCAAGGCGAGACGTGTGGGGTCGATCTCAGCCCCTTCCGCTCTGGCAGCCGCCAGAGGAGACAGAGAGGCCTGATACGCCCCGGCTGACGGAAAACAGTCTTCCGGCAAGCAACCGCTCAGCTTTATCACCGTGCTCGTATCGCCTTCTTCGTCCGCCAGCCCGCTTTGCAACGGCTTCCAGTAGGCTGCTTTCCATGCATGCACGAGGCAGGCGGAGGTCAGAGTTTTGCCCACACCCGTATCTGTCCCGGTAACAAAGACCCCGGCGCGCTGCGGCTTTTGAAAACAACCATAGGCCAGATGCCAGGTCACCATAGCTCCGGCTTCATCAAAGCGCGTCAGGGCACGACGCAGTTCCGCGGGCGAGAAAGCCTTCCCGTCTTCACGCGGCACAGAGGCCCCCGTATCTTTCAGATGCTTTACAAAAGCCAGTCCGCTCTCAAAGGGCTGAACGCATCGCTCTGTTACCCATTGCCCCGCGCACAGGCCGGGCTGCCAGCCCTGCACAGTCCGGGCATCCGGGTAATCAGGCGTTGCTGCAACAAGCCCTTCTACGGTGCAGGCCTGGCGCCATTCTTCAAAGGTGCCATCCAGCAAGGTCGAGACAGCAAGCACGCCACCGGGAGCCAGCAGATCTGCCAGCTTTTGCAACGCCGCTGCGGGCTCTTCCAGCCACTGGAAAACCAGATTGCCGCAAATCAGATCAAACGGCCCCGCCACATCCGGACGGGCAGCATCCATCATGCGAAGCTGCACGCCCTCACCTACTCGTTTTCGGGCACGTCCCAGCATGCGCGGAGCAACATCCGTCGCAACCAGTTCCGCCTCCGGCCACGCCTCATGCAGCATGTGTGTGAGCAAACCTGTGCCGCACCCTACTTCCAGAATACGCCGCGGCGTCCGACCAGCCAGCCGGGCCCGGAGACCTTCAAACAGACGCCGGGCCGCGACACGTTGCAGCACAGCGGCGGCGTCATACGCCTCAGCAGCATCAAAGCTTTGCTGAATGCGGGCCTGTCGGGCATGGGCAGAACGGTCAGTCATACGTTTTCCAGATCTTGTGACATCATACGCCGAACGGCTTCGGCACAGACATGGGGATGTGTCAGCGGGAGCATGTGTCCACCCTCAGTTTCCCATTCAATCGGGACATCCGGCGGAAAAGCGGCCTGCGTCATGGCGGGGCTGACAATTGGGTCCACTGCCCCGACCAGAACCTTTATGGCCCCCGGCTCCTCAGCCAGACGGGCCAGTAATGGCCGCACGTCCAGCGTCATCAGGTCTGTCAGTCCGTCCTGCAGGGCGGGCACACAAAGAGCTTCCTCCGTGACAGGCCCCACGCCACAGCGGGCACGAAAATTATTAACCACCTGAACCGCATCCCGCTGAAGGCCAGCCTGCATGCGCGTGAGCATCCGCAGCGGGACACCCTGCGAAAAATCCTCTGCCGCAGTAAAACGCCCGAACGCGTTAAGTCCCAGAAAGCGGCTCCCCGCTGGCCAGTCTCCACGGGACAGAAGCCAGAGAAAACCCAGAGAATGCCCAACGGCCAGCACAGGGCGCGGCCCACGCAATAAAGCGCTCAGCCGCCTCTGCATTTCGCTCTGCGAGGCTCCGAAATAGCCCAGATCCAGCAAGCTGGCTGAAGGCAGATTTAGCGCCTTCAACACCGGCTCCCAGATATCAGGCCCGCAGCCCCATCCATGCACAAAAACAAGCTGCGGCCCGGTCATGACAGCCCCTTTGTCGCGCATTGCGCCACAGCCGCGCTGAGCACCTGCGCCAGCTGGTCCACCTGCGCCTCTGTATGGTTGCCGTGCAGCACCACCCGCAGGCGGCATCCACCCGGAGGTACCGTGGGTGGGCGGATAGCAATCGCCAGAAAACCGGCTTCCTCGATCATATGAGATAGCGTCAGAGCCGTATGCTCACTTCCCACCACGACCGGCACAATCTGGGTAGAAGATGGCCCCGTTTCCAGCCCTGCGCGCTGCATATGCTGCCGGAACCGCTCCGCCAGCACCGCGACATGCTGCCGTGTTGCGTCCAGCTGAGGCAGCAGATCAAGCGCTGCGTCCACAGCACCCAGCACCAGAGGAGACGGGGCTGTGGAATAGATATAGCCAGAGCCTTTATTCACCAGCCAGCGGCATACGGCGGATGAGGAGGCGATAAACGCCCCCATTCCACCCAGAGCCTTGCTGAATGTGCCAATAATCAGATCTGCCTGCCGGTCCGCCAGACCTTTCCCATCCCGCCCGAGGATGCCAGTGGCATGAGCCTCATCCACACAGAGAAACGCGCCATACTGACGGGCCAGCGCACCCAGAGCCGCCATGTCAGCCCGGTCTCCATCCATGCTGAAGACGCTTTCTGTCAGGACGATTTTCAGGCCCGGACCGTCGGCTTTCTGCAGCAGGTTTTCAAGATGCGCCATGTCATTATGCCGGAAGCGCACAGGCCGCACGCCAGCCGCCGCACAGCCATGATACAGGCTGGCATGAATGAATTTGTCGACAAGTAATGTGGGAGCAGCACCGGTCGCCGCCAGCGAGAGCTGCGCGAGAGCAGGCACCAGAGTCGCGTTAGCCTGCCACCCGGAGGAGAAAATGCAGGCCGCTTCCATCCCTTTCAGGGCTGCCAGCCGCGCTTCCAGCGCAACCATGCCGGGGGCTGTGCCCGTCACCAGTCTCGATGCCCCGGAGCCAGCCCCATAGCGCTCTGCCCAGACAAGCGCACGCTCGCGCAAAAGCGGGTGCGCTCGCAGGCCGAGATAGTCATTGGAGGAAAAATCAACCAGAACGGTGCCGTCTTCTCTCTCCAGCAGCCCATCGGCGCGGGGTTGAAGACTGCGCGGCGTCCGAAGACGCCCCTGTTCGGCCAGTTCCTCCAGCCCATGCTGGAAAAGATGATCAAACCGCGTCATGAAGCGAGTGGTGCCGGAGCCGGGACCGCCGGTCAATCACCTAAGCAGGAGTTCTCGCGCAATGTCCGCCCCCCAGAATCCCCTTGCGGCCTCCCGCATAGCCCCTTCTCAGCAATCAGAGCTGCCCTCCTCTTCCCCATCAGCCTCCATGCCGGACTGGTACACGCAGGGTCTGCCGCATATCTGGCTGCCTTACAGCCAGATGAAAACAGCACCTGCCCCTCTGGCTGCCCGCAGCACACACAATGCCCGTATCCAGCTGACGGACGGCCGGGAACTGGTCGATGGTGTCGCCGCATGGTGGACGGCCTGCCACGGCTACAACCATCCCCATATCCGCGCGGCGATTGAGACACAGCTGACTACCATGCCGCACGTCATGTTTGGCGGCATGGTGCATGAGCCTGCGCTAAAGCTGGCAAGCCGCCTGTGCGCCATGCTGCCGGGGGATCTGGATCGGGTTTTCTTCACAGATTCTGGCTCGGTTGCGGTGGAAGTCGCCATGAAAATGGCCATTCAGTATCGTCTGAACACAGGCGAGCCGAAACGCACCAAAATGCTGGCCTTCAAGGGCGGGTATCATGGAGACACGCTCGCCACCATGTCGGTCTGCGACCCGGAAGAAGGCATGCACCATCTCTACGGAGACGTGCTGGCGAACCACATCATCGCCCCTCTCCCGCAGGACGACGCCAGCGAGGCCGAATTTTTCAGGTTGCTGGATCACCATGCGCATGAGCTGACCGCTATCATCACCGAGCCTCTGGTGCAGGGCGCAGGCGGCATGCTGTTCCATTCCCCGGATGTACTGCGCACGTTGCGCGCTGCGGCGGATCGCTATGGCCTGCTGCTCATTCTGGATGAAATTTTTACCGGCTTTGGCCGCACAGGTACTATGTTTGCCTGCGAACAGGCAGAGATCGTTCCCGATATCATCACGCTCTCCAAAGCCCTGACAGGCGGCACTATGGCACTTGCTGCCACCATTGCCCGCCCGCATGTATTTGAGGCGTTCCTGTCCGATAATCCGGAACACGCCCTGATGCACGGTCCAACCTTTATGGCCAATGCGCTGGCCTGCGCCTGTGCTAATGCCTCACTGGATCTGTTTGAATCAGAACCGCGGCTGGAACAGGTTGCCGCCATCAATGCGCATCTGACCCGCGAACTGGAACGCTGTCGGACCTTGCCGGGCGTGAAAGATGTCCGTGTTCTGGGGGCTATTGGCGTAGTGGAGTTGGAGAAGATCGCCAACCCGGACGCTCTGAGGCAACGCTTTATTGCGGAAAATGTGTGGATCCGCCCGTTCCGCTCAATTGTCTATCTGACCCCGGCCTTTACTATTCCGCCGGAAGACCTAAGCGCCCTGACGGATGCAATCTATCGCGTTTTATCTACAGGAAACTGAACGCCCCATTGGCACAGCAGCTCAAAACATGCTGTGCCAGTGGGCTTTACCGGTATACGGTTCAGCGAAAGAAAAACCGCCTGTGTCGCCTAAGGGAAAAATTTAAAGAATTTCAAAATCAGACCACTGCGGGATATTTTTAATCCCAGGACGCAGCGGCCTTATCATCCGCTTCCCGCGCCTCAACCCAGACCTGACGGCCATCCTGATAGCGTTCGCACTTCCAGAAAGGCGCACCGGTCTTGAGCCGGTCGATCAGAAAATTCGTGCCCGCCAGAGCCTCCGCCCGATGCGCGGACGCGGTGCCGACAAAGACGATGGGCGCCCCCACGACAAGCGTGCCCACGCGATGAATGAGCGTACAGCCTAACAGGCTGAACCGTTTGACAGCCTCAGCCGCCAGTTCCGTCAGCACTTTTTCGGTCATGCCGGGATAATGTTCCAGCGTGAGGCTTTCCAGCCCCTCCGGCCCATCCCGCACCTGCCCCATAAAAACGCTGATGCCACCAATCCCCTGTGAGCCAGCGGAAAGGCGATCCATCTCCGCTCCCATGTCAAACAGCTCGTTTTGGACAACAACGCGCAACACCGGCTTATCCACCCGTCATGGGAGGGAAAAAGGCCAGTTCGTCGCCGGGTTTGACGGTATCCTGAAAGGTCGCGAGGGTCTGGTTGATGGCAACCCGGATGCGGGGAGAAGCTGCAAAAACCTCATCCATCCCTGCATCCTTCTGGCGCAGCTGTGCAATCAGTGTTTCTACCGTTACGGACGGCGCAGGCAGATGGACTGTCTCCCTCTCCCGCCCCATCTGCTCACGCAATGCGGCGAAATAGAAAATCGTGACGTCCTGCGCCATAACAGCTTCCTTACTTACTCATTCACGCGGCCTGCGCCGGACCGCGCCCCATCCCCGTTAGTGCTGGGGTGTCGTGGGGGCTACGGATTTTTTCGCCTGCGTTGTGGTCACAGAACCATCCGGATGGATGAGTGTTACTGTGCCGTCGCCATTGGGGATTTCAATCGTCGAGGCCGAACCACGCTGCGCACCATATTTGGCGGCTGCATCAGGCTCTGCATCTGGCAGCTTGCCGGTAATGGACTGAGACGTATCGGGCATGCCGTCAGGCTCCCCAACACTCATTTCCCCGCCGTCCTGCAACTGCTTGTCACCAGAGTTGGGTACGCCACCCAGAATGGTGCCAGCACGGTCTTTCTCAACGTCTTCAAGCGTAGGCAACGGAGCCGGCGGACCCGGCCAGATATCGCCACCAGCAGGCAACAGAGGCGTTTCTGCTGTGGAATACCCATGCACACGCCGCATGTTGAGATTATCCCCGGAGGGCGCATTCGGGTTTTCTCCCGGCAAGGTCGCGGTATCGGACACAAATTTCCCGAAGCCGGAACATCCGCTCAAAACCAGACACAACCCTACAAGAGCGGCTTTCCGCATCACCTGACTCCGCTAACCATGACACCATGCAGGCAAATCAGAGAGACCTGCTACCGGCAAGAATATGCCGTCCAAAGCTTAAATAACGGTTTGCGGAGGGGATACAAGCCGATGAAAGCCATTTGAGGCTAATGAGCCACACCTTACGTGCGTTTAAAACGATCGTTCACGAAAGATTAACATGCCGTAACCCGGTTGTCAGATAATCCCAACCGGTAATCAGCGTCAGAACCGCCGCAATCCACAAAAGGACAGCGCCGATCAGCGCGACGTGCAGCCACGGCATGCCCAGCAGCATACCCGTGCCATCACCTGCCAGCAGAAACCCGATGGCTGTCATCTGGAACCCGGTTTTCCACTTAGCCAGCCGTGTGACCGGCAGACTGGCACGGCGCTCTGCCAGATATTCCCGCATACCGGACACGAGAATTTCCCGGCACAGGATAATAATGGCGGGCCACAGGCTGAAATAAGCCATACGCCCCAGCCCGGCCAGCACCATCAGACAGGCTCCCACCAGCAGTTTGTCTGCGATGGAGTCAAACATCCGCCCGAAGTCAGACATCTGATGGCGGGACCGAGCCAGCTTGCCATCAAAATAGTCCGTCACTCCCGCCAGAATGAACAGAAGACAGGCCAGCGCATCCGTTTGCGGAGAACCCCATGCGGCAAAAAGCACCACGATCGGGATCGCCACGATACGCGAGATAGTCAGAACATTAGGCAGGTCTGTCAGCATTGGTGGGATGCTAGCCTATTTCCGGCAGAGCTGAAATGGTTTCTGACTGCCACTTTTTACCACTCACCCAGAAGTTCAGTGCAGGGCTGAAAACCGGCGCTAGGCTGGCGTCCAGTCCGGATGAAAGTGGCCATACACGGCCCGCGCTGTTTCCCGATTAATGCCCGGCGCCGATTCGAGCTCCGAGAGTCCTGCCTGCTTGACCGCACGGGCTGACCCAAAGGTATTGAGCAGCATCTTTTTCCGCGCAGGCCCCACACCCGGAATTTCATCCAGTTCGGACGTCACCAGCGTTTTGGAACGCCCGGCCCGGTGGGTGGTAATAGCAAAGCGATGCGCCTCATCGCGCAGCCGTTGCAGATAATAAAGAACAGGGTCTCGAGGCTCGAGCTGGAACGGCGGCGCATCACCCGTATGGAACCACTCGCGGCCGGCATCACGGTCCGGCCCCTTGGCGATCCCCACTAGCTTGACGCCCGTCACTCCAAGATCATCCAGCACGCCGCGCACGGCAGAATACTGCCCCGCCCCGCCATCAATCAGCAGGACATCCGGCCAGTTGGACATATCGCCTTCGGCAACCTCCTTCAAAGCACGGCCAAAACGACGCTCCAGCACTTCCCGCATCATACCAAAATCATCCCCCGGTGTGACGGGGCCTTTGATCAGGAACTTGCGATACGCGCGGCGGTCGAAGCCTTCGGGACCACCCACAATCATCACGCCATAGGCATGTGAACCCATGATGTGACTGTTATCATAAACCTCAATCCGCTCAGGCGGCGCATCCAGCCCCAATACACGCGCCACACCTTCCAGCAATTTAGCCTGCCCGGCACTCTCGGCCAGTTTACGATGCAGGGCATCCCGCGCATTAGCCACGGCATGGTCCAGCACCTGCTTTTTCTCGCCACGCAGGGGATGAAGGATTTCTACCTTGCGCTCACGCCGCAGCGTGAGTGCCTCCGCCAGCAAGGCCTCTTCCGGCAGTTCATGATTCACCAGCACCTGTGCCGGGCATGGCTTGTCATCATAAAACTGAGCGATGAAGGACGCCAGAATTTCTCCGGGTTCCTGATCCTGCGTATGGGCCGGGAAGAACGAGCGGTTCCCGTTATTACGACCACCCCGGATGAAAAACACCTGAATGCAGGCCTGACCAGCTTCCTGCCAGATGCCGAACACATCAGCATTCTGCAGGGAGGCCGGATTAATCACACTGGACTCCTGCATCTGCGCAAGCGCGCGGATACGGTCCCGCATCGTTGCAGCCCGCTCAAAATCCAGAGCCTCGGCCGCCCGATGCATCTCCGCACTCATTTCCTCCCGCAAGGCATGATCCTTGCCAGAGAGAAACTCACGCGCCTGCTCAACCAGCTTTGCGTAAGAGGCCTGATCAATCCGGTCCACGCACGGGCCGGAGCAGCGTTTGATTTGATACAGCAGACAAGGGCGAGACCGACTGTTGAACACAGAATCCGCACAGGAACGCAGCAGGAAAACGCGCTGGAGCAGGTTAAGGGTCTGATTGACCGCCCATGCTGAGGCGAATGGCCCCCACAAGCTGGCCCCTTTCACCGGTTTGCCCCGATGCTTGGCAATCTGGGGGAACGGATGCCCATCTGTCAGCATCAGCCAGGGGTAGCTCTTGTCATCACGCAGCAGGATGTTGAAGCGCGGCTTCATGCGCTTGATGTAGTTGGCCTCAAGCAGCAGGGCTTCGGCCTCTGTATGGGTCGTGACAATCTCCATAGAGGCTGTCTCGGACACCATACGGCGCAGACGTTCTGGCAGGCGATTGACGTGCGTATAGGACGTCACACGCTTCTTCAGCGCCAGCGCCTTGCCCACGTACAGGACATCCCCCTTCTCACCCAGCATGCGATAGACGCCCGGTGAGAGCGGCATGGTTTTGAGCGCATGCCGGATAACCTCCACCCCTTTCAGCGGGGCGGAAGGGTGCTTTTCTGCAGCATCAGAGGGGGTGATGTTTGGAGAATTTTCAGCTGTCATCAGGCGCTCTTTCGAGAAAACAATTTCATCCACCGATTTTGTGGATAAGTCTGTGGAAGAGCCGGGCTTGACACCCCGAAATCCGCAGATTTCCCGTGGTCCTGACGCATTGCATATTTTTTAGCCAAACAAAGCAACCTATTGATTTAAAACGATTTTATGTATCGCGCTACGTAACAGCCAGACCACACCTGACGACTTTATTGAAAATAAAGTCTGTCAAGAGTGGAAGTGGACAAATGCCACAAAAATCTGGTTGCGGTTTTCAGCCAATAGTCCCGGTTTGTTCCGCTGCAACCGCT
Organism: Acetobacter malorum; assembly: GCF_002153605.1. Lineage (GTDB taxonomy): Bacteria > Pseudomonadota > Alphaproteobacteria > Acetobacterales > Acetobacteraceae > Acetobacter > Acetobacter malorum_A. Next base: position 108,582 of record NZ_JOPG01000022.1, read on the forward strand.
TCGGCTCGGGCCAGCAGACGCATGAAATTTCCGCCCCAGAAAGCGGCAATCTCACTTTTGTCATACCCGCGCCGCAGGAGTTCCGCCGTCAGGTTCACCCCCTGCGTGGCGTTCTGCCAGTCTGCCAGCGCACCGCCGCCATCAAAGTCGGAGGAAATCCCGACATGCTCCACGCCAATCCGCCGCACCACATAATCAATATGGTCCACAAAATCGGATACGCCAGCCGAGCGCGCACCCGTCTCGTCTTTCGGCTTCAGGAAGGCAGGCATGGCGGTAATCTGAATAACTCCGCCGCTTTCTTTCAGTGCATCCAGCTGTTCGTCATCCAGATTGCGCGGGTGATCACACAGCGTCCGCACACAGGAATGGCTGGCCACCACGGGCACGGCAGAAGCCGTAACGGCCTGCAACATGGTCTTTTTGGACGCATGAGAAACATCGATCAGCAGGCCCAGACGGTTCATTTCCCGCACCGCTTCACGCCCCAGCGCGGAAAGCCCACCATGATTTTCCGGCTTATCGCCCAGACTGGGCCGATGCACGGCCGCATCCGCCAGCGCATTATGCCCATTATGGGTCAGCGTCACATAACGAGCGCCTTTGGCACGGAACTGCGCCAGAACCGCCGGGTTATCCCCCATGGCGTAGCCGTTTTCCACTGCGGGAATGACCGCCAGAACCCCCGCTTCATACGCCGCTCTGATTTCTGCCACGGTTGAACAGACGCGCGCCGTCACGCCGTTGTGCGTGCCCTGCATGCCGTTGATGACATCCAGCATGGCCAGACACTGCGCCTGCGCCTGCGCATGGCCTTCTGCATTCACCATCGCCTGCGCGATATAAGCCACAAAACATCCGGCAGACATGCCGCCCTTCTGCATCTTGGGCAGGTCAACACGGCGGGATTCCGTATCCTCAAACGCATCACCCCGGTCCGGCCAGGGGATATCAATATGGCTGTCCAGCGTGAACAAAGCGCGATGCAACGCTTGTGCTTCGGAGGACGGAACGGCGGTCTGGCCCGGCTGAGCCTGTGAGGATGACGTCATGAGAGAAAAATGGTCCTGTCAGTCAAGATTGCAAGGCGCATGCCCTGCTGTGCCTTCTCTTATGTGACTGTTTTTTCTTGCTCCGCAAACCCGGATGCGCAATGGCTCAGCCCATGCGACTTGTAACCTGGAATATCAATTCCCTCCGCCTGCGCCTGCCCCGGCTTGAAGATCTCGTCACCGAGCTGGCCCCCGACATTATTTGCCTGCAGGAAACCAAGGTGCCAGATCCCCTCTTCCCTGAAGACGCCGTGCGCGCTCTGGGCTTTGAGCATCTGCATTACAAAGGCATGAAGAGTTATAATGGTGTCGCCATTCTCTCACGCCATCCCATTACACCGCTGGACAATCTGCCGGACTGGCATGGCAAGGAAGATTGCCGCCATGTCGGGGCTGTTATCACCACGCCCTCCGGCCCCGTTGAGCTGCATGATTTTTATGTGCCCGCGGGCGGTGACATCCCGGACCCGGACGCCAACCCCAAATTTGCGCACAAGCTGGCCTTTGTTGAGGAAGTGACAGAGTGGTTTGAGGAGCGCAAACCGGCCCGCGCCATTCTGGTGGGGGACCTCAACATTGCGCCGCTTGAACATGATGTGTGGAGCCACAAGCAGCTTCTCAAAATTGTCAGTCACACGCCACCGGAGACGGAACGACTGAATCGCTGGCTGGAAACAGGCTTTGTCGACGCCATGCGGCATTTTATCCCGCCGCAGGAAAAACTTTATACATGGTGGTCCTACCGCAACCGGGACTGGGAAAAATCCAACCGGGGCCGCCGTCTGGACCATGTATGGGTGACGCCGGATCTGGTCCCGAGCCTCACTGGCATGACCGTCGTGCGGGAGGCCCGGAACTGGACCAGCCCCTCCGACCATGTGCCCGTCGTGGTCGATTTCCAGTTTTAGGAGGACCGTGTGAAGAGGCAGATATGTCTGCTCTCTTCACAGACCCAACACCCGAGCAAACGCTGACTAGTCCTCCGTGAACCGGTCATCCGCGCATATTCTTTAGTAACGATACTGCCAGAGCAGCCCCACGCTACTGCCGGGATCATTTTCCGGCGTGGTAAAGCCGGTCACATTACCGCCGGTGCCCACTGTCGTGTTCAGCTTCAGGTGCTTGGTCAGATCAACCTGCACCTGCGCCTGCGTGCCGGAGCCGGACGTGGCTTGTTTGGCCCCCACGTAAACCCCGCGCATCACATACTTTCCGGCTTCCACCGTGGTGCCACCATTGCCAACGCCCGAGCCACCGCCCACGGCCAGACGGTCCAGCCCCAGCGTTTTGCGTATCGTGCCCATCGGGTCGAAGGACGTCACGCCCGTCAGGGTTGCCAGCGCCGTGCCGAGCTCCACCATCTGGGTGGACGACAGAGAATGGGCATCCGTGCCGAACAGGAGCATAGCCAGAACCTGATCCTGCGGCAGAGACGGAATGGACTCAAAGCTGATTTTTGGCGCACTGGCGTAGCCACCGACCTTCAGCATCGCGGTTTCCCCATTCACAGCACGGTCGGCCTCAAAGTCCAGTGTGGGGTCCAGCTTGTGGTCCACGCTGCTGCCGTTAAAGGCCACGCGCCCCTTGGTGAAGTTAAGGGAAATCCCTGCCAGATCGAAGTTCCCGCGCTTGAGGTCAAACCCACCGCTGACCTGCGGCGCAGAGCTTGTGCCCTTAACCTTAAGCTTGCCGGCCATTTCGGCATCCAGACCATGCCCGCGCACAAAGAATTTGCCGGGTGATGTCAGGGTCAGATCAAGACCAATCACGCTTGCGCTGGCATTTGTCGTCGCAGCATCGGTCTGCGGCTTGTCTCCCGGACGAATAACATCCAGCCGGGCCACAGAGGATGGCAGAGAGTTGGGAATATTGACTTCCACTTTCCGCAGATCAACATTCCCCGCCACATCCATCCGGCCTGCGGCCTGACCTTTGATGGTCATGTCCGAATTCATGACCGCTGTAATCAGGTCACTGGAAATGGGGCGGGCATCACGCGCTACAAAATGGATATCCACGGGCAGCCCCGGCGCAAGAACCCCAACTGAGCCTGTTACGCTCATCGTGCCGTCGCCGGCTTTGGCGGTCAGATTCTGAATGACGATGCTGTTGCCCTGCCCGACAATGCGCCCATTGATGGCAGACAGATGCACACCCTGTGCAAAGTCCTGAATATCGGCATTCTGCAAGTCCACCGTGCCCGTAATACGGGGCGCAGCCATCGTGCCATCTACCTGCAAGGCAAGCAGCACCTGCCCCAGAGCCTGCCGTGCCTGCGCGCCCAGATAGCCATTGGCAATGGCCAGATCCAGATGCCCGTTGGTGCGCAGATTAACTGGCCCCATGCTGTTCAACGGCGCAGTGCCGGCCACGCCAAGCGCGAGTTTTGACCCGGCATCTGCCTGCATCTTCACTCTGGCGGACGTGCCTGCCAGATCGGCCGTAGCGTCCAGATGCAACGACGGCAGAGACGCCGCAGCCGAAACGCCCTGCATCCGCAGGCCATTGCCCATCAGATGCACCTGCCCTTGCAGGCGGTCCATAGTGCCGCTGACCTTGGCCTGCACAGCCAGCGTGCCCTGAGCATGCAGATCCGGCATGAACGGACGCGCCAGCCCGGGCGTGAGGTTCCGCACATCCACCGTTCCTGCCAGTGTTGGCTTGATACGGCCCGCAATATCCGCCGTTGCCGGTTCGGCACCTTGTGTGCCCAGTGTGGCACGCAGACGGTCCACGCCCATTGTCTGACCAAAGGAGATCAGGGCCGGAGCCTGCAAACGCAGATTTTCCTGCTTAGCCGTTGCCGTCAGCTTTTGCAGCTTTACTTCTTTAGCAGGCAGATTGAGCAGAGCTGCCGTATCCAGAGCAAGTGGGCTGCCTGACCACGTTGCCGGACCAATTTGCGCTGTCAGCGCCATGGCGTTTTCCGGCCCTTTCGCCGTCACCCGCGCCTGCCCGGTCATACCAGCGGCGGCCAGCCCACCCAGCTTCAGGCTCAGATCGGCATCCGGATGCGCAGCCGGGTCCTTCACCGTACCCGCCAGAGCAAGTGAGCCGATTTTGGCCTGCGGCATGGCCACATTGCCATCCAGCTTCAACGCCACCAGTGGCTTCTGATTTACCTGCGTAGTTTTAACGGAGGCGGCCATTGCGCCGGAAATGGGTTGCCCGATAACGTCTTTCAGGTCCGCAAGGCGGCCTACTTTCAGGTCCAGCGTGCCCAGCGGCACCACCTCGCCCGACGCAAGAGAGAGCGAACCCTGCCCCTGCACGCTGTTCCAGGACAGCTTTTTCAGATCAAGCTGTCTGCTGCCCTTCTCGTCCTGCGCAAAAACCGCATTCAGCAGCAAGGGGGCTTTATTGACGGAACCGTGCGCATCCACTGTGCCCGCAGGTGCTGACGGCAGATGTTGGAGAGCCGCATCCAGCACCACCGGACCACGCGGCATGGTGGCTGTGCCCGGATCACCCTCCAGATGCAGGTTGGCTGCAAAGTCCTGCATCAGCCCTTTGGCGGACAACGCCAGCGTCACCCCACCACGCAAAGACGGCAGCGCCTTGGCCAGATCAGGCAGCGCCAGCGTGGACGTGATATCCATATCCTGCCCGGTGTTCACCCGGCCTTGCGCCTTCAGATGCAGCGCCTGCCCATCCACAGTCAGGGATGCCAGATCAATCTGCTGCCCGGCAGACTGCGCCGCAGGTTGAGTGGTCTGAGCTTTCTGTGCAGGCGTAGCGGTAGAACTGGCGGGATTGGATGGAGGCGTGGCCGCTTCTGGTGTAGGAGAGCCGGCTTGTTTGGGCGCGACCGAAGGCGCGTGCGTTGAGGCTGGTGCAGATGCACTCTGAGCCGGAGCCGGAGCCGGAGCCGGAGCCGGAGCCGGAGCCGGAGCCGCATGCGGACGCATCGTGGCCGCCAGCGCAAATGTACCTTTAGGGCCAATCAGCCCTGCGGCCTGCGGCTGACCACCCGTAATCGCGAGCGTGCCATCCGCTTTCAGGTGCGTATCACCCTCCGTCTGAGCAGGCAGGTCAAACTGTGCAGTAACCCCGGCATTCCCTTTGAGCGGCGTGCCAGCAGCCTGCCCAACGGGAGCCAGATCCGGCAGGCTCAACGTGACGGTGCCGCGCTGCGGGGCTGCCGTCATGATGGAACCCGTCAGATGCAGCAGCGGATGCGAGATATCCAGTTCCAGCGGCTTACCAGCGGGCTGCGGCGAGAGCTTTGCATCCAAATGCACTGGCGCAGAGGCCAGCAGGTTGGGCGCTTTGCCCGGCAGACGCACGCCATCCGCTGTCATGACCAGATGCAGCAGGTCCGTTACGCCGGACTGCCCGGTCTGACCTGTGAATGTCGCTTTCAGCGTTCCCACAGCCGCTCCCGCAGCCGCCAGTCTGTCCACCTGCAACTGTGCCGTGCCATCTGGCTCAGTCATTTTGCCTTTAAGCTGGGCAACCAGATGAATGGCATCCCAGCCAATATCGGGCGTCAGAGCGAGTTGCGGCGAATCAAACTGTGCAGACAACCGCGCCATGTTTCCGGCCAGCAAATTCAGCTCGCCGTCCGCTTTAGCCTTCACCGGCCCGGCAGAAGCCGAAAAACCCAGCACAGCGGCGTTCGTCGGACCTTTAATGTCCAGCGCAAGAGACAGCGGTGTAAGCTGCGGCATTTTCAGTTTGGCCGCGGCAAAACCATCCTGACCTTCCTGCGCATCCAGATGCAGGCCGAGCTTGCCACCGCCAGTCGTGGTCGTCAGGTCAATCTGCCCGCTGGCGTCCAGTCGTTTGACGTGCAGAGCAATGTCAGATTTTGGCAGTGTGGGCAGGCTTAGCCCGTCAATGACCGGATCAATCGACGAGAGACGACCATGGCCAGCCAGGGAGAAACTGGCAGGCACACCCGCCAGCGGCGCGCCCACGTTAATGCGCTGCACAGCGAGCGTGCGGATATCAACACTCAGGCCCAGTTTAGACTTTGCGGTCGAGGCCGGAGCGGCGGGTGCTGCATTGGGGTCTGATACCGGCAGACGCGGAATATTCAGCTCATCCGCTTTCAGCGTGTAAATCCGGGCCGTGCGCCACACCATGCTCAGCGGAGACCAGTTCAGGTCCACATTCCGCAAGGAAAGCCAGACACCATCCTTGTCGCGCAGAGCGATGGAATCCAGATGGAAATTATCCGGGAACCGGCCAGACATCCCGGCAATATTGACGGTGCCGCCCGTCAGTGCCGTTGTCTGCTTAATCAGCAAACCACGCCCCGGCCCGGTATTGGCGCCCACCAGAATGGCACCAACAGCCAGAACGGCAACACCCGTCAGAACACCTGCGGACAGGCCAATAACACGCCCGGCGCGACGCAGGGCCGAGCGACGCGGGGCAGGATTTGCCTCGTTAGACTCAGCCATCAGAACGTTTCCCCAAGACCGATGTACAAATCCCACTTATCGCCGCGATAGGCGCGGTTCAACGGCACCGCCACGTCCACACGCACTGGCCCAATGGGGGTGTAATAACGCACGCCACCACCGGCACCGACGCGGAGCGTGCCCGTAAAGGGCATACTGCTGCTACCCACCTGCCCGGCATCCACAAACCCGGCCATGCCGAAGCTTTTGAACAGCCTCTGCCGGTATTCAATAGACCCGGCATCAAGTGATGTGCCGCCAATGGCATAGCGCGTACGCCCATATTGCGGCCCCACACCCTGCCAGCGATAGCCTCGCACCGTAGCGCTGCCACCGGCATACATGCGCTGGTCAGGCGGAATATCGTAGGTGGATGCCCCCTGAATGCTGCCAATCATCCCCCGCAGCGCAATAATGCTGCGCCCCGGCTTGCTGATGCCCAGATGATGAAGGTCAAAATAGGTCGAAGCCGACGCATTGAGGATAGCGAAAAAGGACGTACCACTCCCCTTATCCCCCAGCGAGACAGACGGCGTGGCGTTAATGCTGGCGCGGACACCATGCAGAGCCGGCTCAATAGGGTTGCCTACACCCGTATTATCAAACGTCGCACCCAATGGAGCGGAGACAATTGTGTAGTCCCGGCTCACATTGAACTGTTCGATATTTTCCTGTTCGGCTGCCAGCCCGAAATTGATGTTCCAGTTTTTATCAATTTTGCGGGTAATCCCGGCATTCACCAGAAACGCCGTCTGGCGATAAGACCAGAACAACTGGCGCAGCGCTTCAACCCGCACACTCAGGTTCTGGTTGCGACTATAAAAATCTGGCTTCATGAAATCCGCATACACATCATAACCCAGCCCCTGCTGAGCAGAACCACCAAGGCCGGTAATGAGAGCCGTCAGCTTCAGGCGCTCGGCATTACCCAGAATGTTGTAATGCGTCCACGTCGCACCCACACGGGCACCAAGGTCTGTTGAATAGCCTGCTTCCGCCCCCACGGAGCGCCGTTTGGCTTCCTTAAGCGTAAAATCCAGCGGCATGGTGCCATTGACCGGCTTGGTAGAACCGTCCTTGACCGCCACGTTGGAAAACACACCCAGCGCGCTCAGGTCCTGCCGGGCCGCTTCAATCTTGGAAGGCTGATACAGATCCCCCTCCTGCACGGTCAGCCTGCGGCGCACAAAAGGTTCATGCACACGCTGCAACCCGTCCACATCAATCTTGCCAATATTGAGTACTGGCCCGGCAGAGGCTGGATAGACAATATCCAGCGTATGCGTTTGTGGCTGGAGATAAGCACGCGGCTTGTCCACCTGCGCCAGCGCATGGCCTTCTTCCCGCCAGACGTCCAGCAGGTTGCCGCCACTGCCAAGCACATTCTGCGCCACGGCGTCCTGCCCGGTCTTCAGGCCAAAAGCCGTCTGCTGCGCCTGTGTCAGCACAACAGGAGTGTTGGTCTTCGGGTCCACGACCCTGATGGACCCAAGGTGATAAAGAGGCCCCTTCTGCACCTTGATTTCAGCAGTAACCTTTTCTCCAGCCGGCACGCCGCCCAGCCAGTCGGACAGGGCCGGAGACATCCCGTCGACCGTGACGGAATCCTTCTCCTTTGCCCGATGCAGGGAAATCTGCACCGTGCCTTCGTAATAGCCGTAACTTTCCAGCGCAGAACGCAGCCGGTCATATTCACTGCGCACGCGGCCAGCCAGCGCAAACGGCCCCACGGCATGCGTGGCCTGCAGGCTTAGCAAATCGGAGGAGGATTTCAGTGCGGCATCAAGATCCGCCTGCCCGGTGCCTGCCAGTTGCGTCACATAAGGCTGCGGGTCCGCAGCCCAGACGCAGCCAGCAGCAGCCCCCCACAGCGTCACGCCTGTCATCACACGATTCGCTGTCAGCACGAGGCCGTCCAGAACGCCTTTACTGCTCACCTGCGCGCACCTCTGCTCTCACGGCCTGTCTCACTCTCCCTTCCCTCACGCGTCGTGCATCCCGCCTTTTCATGATCACAGCCTGCGTCTTGCCGCAGCACCATGACAAAAATGAGATCATTTTCAGGTTTTTATGGATTTCTCCGCCCCAGAGTCCCTTGTGCCATCTTGCAGGCATCTTGCGAAGCACGATTGTCCGAGTGCATCAGTTCGCGTTATGAGAGCCTATGATTTGCCATTCCCGCCGCAAACCCAGCCTCTGCCTGTGCAAGGCAGACCCAAGATCATGAAGCGTGCCTCCCCCGCTCAGGCGCGGTTTTCCGAGACATCAGCCCCGCCGGGACGTGATATCCTGTCGCCCCTGCCATCATGGGTCGAAAAATGGTGCCAGGTCAGCAACCAGGTGCAAGGCGGCCTGCGGCTGGGGGCTATTACCCTGTGGGTTCCGCTCTCCGTCGGGTTTGAAGCCTGCCTCCTGCTGGTGCCGGGCACCGTCAAAATCCGCTGGACGCGAGTGATCTGGGGCGTGCTGTGCAAGCTGCTGGGCCTGCGGATCCGGGTTATCGGTAAACGGGCTGGCACCGTGGGTGGCGCGCGGGCCCGAGCACGGGGGGAACGCCCCGTCATTTATATTTCCAACCACTCCTCATGGCTGGATGTGCTGGTGCTGGGCACATTGCTGCCGTCTGTGTTTGTGGCCAAAGGCGATATCGAGAAATGGCCCATCATGGGGCTGGTCTCCAAAATTGGCCGGACCATCTTTGTCAGCCGCCAGCGCAGCACTACGGGACGTGAGCGTGATCTGATGATTCGCCGCATGGTAGACGGGGATAATCTGGTACTCTTCCCGGAAGGCACATCGTCCGACGGCTCCCGCGTGCTGCCATTCATGTCCGCCTTCTTTGCCATCGCCAAACTACCCCGGCTGCGCAATGGCGAAAAAAGCCTGCTGCCCATTACCTATGCACCCGGCATGTCCCCCATCATCCAGCCGGTGTCCGTTGTGTATGATGAGCTGGAAGACCTGCCCGTCTCCCGCCTGCGACGTCCGGTTTTTGCATGGTATGGCGATATGGATCTCGGCCCGCACCTGTGGCAGCTGGTGCAGTGGCACAAGTCCCGCGCCACCGTTGTCCTGCATGAACCGCTGGACCCGGAACTCTTCCCCAGCCGCAAAGCGCTGGCGCAGGCCGCATGGAATGCCGTCGCCCGCGGGGCGGCTGATCTGCGGCAAAACCAGAACCCGGCTCCACAGCCCGGCCGGTGCGAACCGTCAGAAATACCCAGCAACAAACCGCGTCTCATAAAACGTCTGCTTGACAGACTACCCCCACGTTTTGCTTCATACCTGAAGATCCGGTGAGGACCCTCTTTCATGGCGCACTGCCCCTCCGTTTACGGAAAAGCCTCTTGACCTCTGGCCTCACTGGCCTGATTTCCTCCCCCTGCCGTATGGAATGGGCCTGCGGCGTGCCGGAGCCCCTGCTGTCATGACTGGACTTCCTTCTTCCTCCACCGCACCACGCGGCCTGCATGTCATCACATGGGGCTGCCAGATGAACGTGTATGACAGCGCGCGGATGAGCGACGTGCTGCGCCCGCTCGGTTACCAGCCGGTGGACACGCCGGATGCGGCGGACATGATCATCCTCAACACCTGCCATATTCGGGACCGCGCGGCTGAAAAGGTCTTCTCCGAACTCGGGCGGCTGAGGAAGATCAAGGACGCACGCGAGACCTCCGGCCAGCAGACCATTATTGCTGTTGCCGGCTGCGTGGCGCAGGCAGAGGGACAGGAAATTCTGGCCCGTGCGCCTTATGTGGACATTGTGCTCGGCCCGCAGACCTATCATCGCCTGCCGGAAATGGTGGCCCGTGCCGCACGCGCTGGTGGCGCGGTGATTGAGACCGATTTCCCCGCGGAGCAGAAATTCGACTTCCTGCCAGACACCGCAGCACCGCAGACGCCCGGCAACCTCACCGCCTTCCTCACCATTCAGGAAGGGTGTGACAAGTTCTGCTCCTTCTGCGTGGTGCCCTACACACGCGGCGCAGAAGTCAGCCGGTCTGTTACCTCCGTTCTGGCGGAAGCACGCCGGATGGTGGAAAGCGGCGTGCAGGAAATCAGCCTGCTTGGCCAGAATGTAAACGCCTATCACGGGACCGGCCCGGACGGAGACGTCTGGGATCTCGCCCGGCTGGCTTACGCACTGGCTGCCATCCCCGGCCTCAACCGCATTCGTTACGCCACATCGCACCCGCGCGATATGGATGACGCCCTGATTGCCGCCCACCGGGATCTGCCGGAACTCATGCCCTACCTGCACCTGCCCGTGCAGTCCGGCTCCGACAAAATCCTGCGCGCCATGAACCGTGGCCATACAGCGGATGACTACCGGGAGATTGTCCGCAAACTGCATGCGGCGCGGCCGGACCTCGCCTTGTCGTCTGACTTCATTGTCGGCCATCCGGGTGAAACGGATGAAGACTTTGAGGCCACCATGCAGCTGGTGCGGGATGTCACCTTTGCACAGGCTTATTCCTTCAAATACTCCCAGCGCCCCGGAACTCCGGCCGCCGGTGCTCCGTTGCAGGTACCAGAGGATGTGAAAGACGCGCGCCTGCAAGCCCTGCAGGCCTTGCTGCGGGAACAGCAGGATGCTTTCAATCAGTCTCTGGTCGGGCAGACGGTGCCGGTCCTGTTTACGTCCGAAGGCCGCAAGCCGGGGCAGATTTCCGGGCGCTCCCCCTGGCTCCAGCCTGTGCATGTTACCGGCTCGCCTGATCTGATTGGCCGGGAAGTGCCGGTACGCATTACCGAACGCCTGACCAACTCTCTGAACGGTATTCTGGAAGAGGAGAAAGTTTACGCTTGAGCACCATAGTCCAGCCCCTTTCCTCCGCTCCCTCCCTCTCTGGCGGCACCGCACCGGACAAACCGGTGACCTTGCTGTTTGAAGACAACACGCTGCTGGCCCGACTGGTGGGAGACCATGATCGCAATCTGCGACATCTGGAAGAAGGGCTGGATGTACAGGTCGCCCACCGCGGGAACCGGATCTCCATCAAGGGCACGCCGGAGCATGTCGCTCTGGCCCGCACAACGCTCAGCACACTTTACCAGAAACTGGCCGCCGGGGGCGTGGTGGATGTCAGCATGATTGAGGCTGTCATCCGCATGACCCAACTGCGCGAAAGCACAAGGCACACCGATATGCAGCGTTCAGGCTCTGAGACCGCGACACCCTCCCCCGCACCCCGTTCTGACAACACCCCAACGCTCCCGGCCCTGAAAATGCGCCACGGCGTGATTGAACCCCGGTCCCCCGGTCAGGCCGCCTATATGCAGGCACTGGCTAAAAAGGAGATGGTGTTCGGCATTGGCCCCGCAGGCACAGGTAAAACCTATCTGGCCGTGGCGCAGGCTGTGGCCATGCTACAGGCCGGTTCGGTGGACCGGATCATCCTCTCCCGCCCGGCGGTGGAAGCGGGCGAGCGCCTCGGCTTTCTGCCCGGCGACATGAAGGACAAAATCGACCCGTACCTCCGCCCGCTATATGACGCCCTGCACGATATGCTGCCGGGTGATCAGGTCATGCGGCGGATGGCGGCAGGCGATATTGAGGTTGCCCCGCTGGCCTTCATGCGCGGGCGTACGCTCTCCCACGCGTTCGTCATTCTGGACGAAGCCCAGAACACCACCATCGCGCAGATGAAGATGTTCCTGACCCGTCTCGGGCCGGGTTCACGCATGGTGGTTACCGGAGACCTCACCCAGATCGATCTGCCTCCGGGCACGACATCCGGGCTGAAGGACGCTCTGGAAACGCTGGAAAATGTACGCGGTATCAGCATCACACAGTTTGACGCGGCAGATGTCGTACGTCACAGACTGGTCGCGCGTATTGTAGAAGCGTATGATGCAAGGACGACGGCTCTCAGGGGATCGCCCCGTAACAATCGCCGTCAGGAGAACAATGGAACCGCCAAGTAGCACAAGCCACGTTCACGCACGGAACGTGGCTGGCCCGGAAAGTCTTGCCACGGCAGGGTTTTTCCCATCATGCGCGTTTGAAGAAACGCCGGAAATTCTGATAGAAGACCGACGGTGGCACTGCCATGTGTCCCGCCCGAATCATCTGATACGGCGCGCACTGGCCGCCTGTGCAGGCTATGGCCGGCAGCCAGGCAGCGTTGTGCTCTCAACAGACCGCGCTGTGCGTGTCCTCAACGGGCAGCACCGCGGCAAGCACCGCCCCACCAATGTCCTGACATTTGACCCGCCCCCGGGTATTCCCGGCGGAGACGTTATTCTCGCGCTGGAAACAGTGCTGCGGGAGGCCCGTCAGTCCGGCAAATCCGTCAGCCACCATCTGGCACATCTGATCGTTCATGGCAGCCTGCATCTGGCTGGGTATGATCATCATCAGGCGGGAGAAGCCCGCGAAATGGAAATGCTGGAAGCGCGCCTGCTCTCCCGGCTGCATATTCCCAATCCATGGAAGCCACGGGCATGAGCGAGCACGAGTCCACACGGTCAGAGGGACAGGACACACCCAGTCGCGGCGGCCTGTTCTCCTTCTTCAGCCGCAAGAAGCAGGCCCCGGGCCTGCGCAGCTCCATTGCTGCCCTTGTTCAGCAGGCCGCTAACGAATCGGAAACCCCGGAAGGTGAAAAGCCGGAGCTGGACCGGCAGGAGCGCGTGCTGATTGCCAACATCCTGCGTCTGCGGAACATCTCGGCAGATGACGTGATGATCCCCCGCCCGGATATTGTCGCCATGCCGGTCTCCATCAGTCTGGATGATGCTCTGGCCATGATGCGACGGGAAAACCACTCCCGCATGCCGGTCTATCGCAACCAGCTGGATGATATTGTGGGCATGATCCATGTGAAGGATCTCATCGCCTATGTCGGCACCAGCGAGGCGTTCAATATCGAACCCCTGCTCCGCCAGCCGCTGATGATTGCCCCGCAGATCCCGGTGATGGACCTGATGCTGCAAATGCGCCTGCGGCAGACGCATCTGGCGCTGGTGATTGACGAATATGGCGGCGTCGACGGTCTCGTCACCATTGAAGACCTGATTGAAACTATCGTCGGCGATATTTCAGACGAGCATGACGAGCCTGCCGTGACCATGATTACGGAACGCCCCGACGGCACGTATGACGTGGATGCCCGCTGCCCCGTGCAGGAATTCGAGCAGCGGATTGGTGCGATTCTCACGGCTTCTGAAAAGGAAGCCGAAATCGAGACCATTGGCGGTCTGGTGTTCCGCATGGCGGGCCATGTGCCAGCCCGTGGCGAAGTGCTGACGCACGAAAACGGCTATGTTTTTCGGGTGCTTGATGCTGATGCCCGACACATCCGCCGGGTGCGGGTCCGCAAACTCCCCAATGCCGCAGAACCCACGCCCAGTGACGGCGAGCGCGGCGACGAGCCCCAGCGTACGGGTTGACGGAAAGACCGTTCTGCCGTCATCCCTAAATCTCTGATCTGTTCAACCAGTAATGAAGCCAGGATTTCCGATGTCCTTTTCCCGCCGCTCACTCCTTGTCACCGCTGGCACGGCTCTGGCCGCAACGGCAACGCACGGTCTGGCTTTTGCCGATACAGCTCCCGCAGCAGATCCGCGCATGACGACGCGTGAACTGGGTGATCCGAACGCGAAAATTGTTGTGGAAGAATGGTTCTCCCTCACCTGCATTCATTGCGCCCATTTTTCCGAGAACACCTTCCCGCTGGTGAAGAAAAACCTGATCGACACCGGGAAAATCCGCTACGTTTTCCATGACTTCCCGACCGATCAGCTGGCCACCGTCGCCGCCATGGTCGCCCGCACCCTGCCGCCGGAACGCTATGAGCCGTTCACCGCGTCCCTGCTCGCCAGCCTCGACCGCTGGGCCTACATCCGGGACAGCAGCCCGCTGGAAGCCCTGAAGAAAATGGCCGCCTTTGCCGGTATGCCGGGTGATGTGTTCGACAAGACGGTCGCGGACCAGCAGCTGATGCAGTTCATCCTGTCTCAGCAGACGGAAGCGCAGAACAAATATCATTTCGATTCCACGCCGACCTTCCGCTTCAACAACAAAATTCAGATGTCGAATGACATGACGTACGAAGCCTTCGCCAAAAACGTGGCAGACGCCAGCTGACGCGCTCTTTCCCGTTTATCCTGCAGTAAGTCCGTTTCTGCATGACCGTTCGTTTTGTCCGTTTGCGGATTGTCGGGTTCAAAAGCTTTGCTGAACCCGTCACCGTGGAAATCCTCCCCGGTCTGACCGGCATTGTGGGGCCTAACGGTTGCGGCAAATCCAACGTGGTGGAAGCACTGCGCTGGGTGATGGGGGAATCCTCCGCCCGCTCCCTGCGCGGCGGAGAAATGGACGATCTGATTTTTGCGGGCACAGCAGGCCGCCCAGCCCGCTCTCTGGCAGAAGTCACCGTCACGCTGGAAGGCACACAGGGCCGTGGTCCCGCCGCCTTTGCTGATCAGGACGAACTTCAGATCACCCGCCGGGCCGAACGCGGCTCCGGTAGTGAATACCGCATTAACGGCAAACCGGCCCGTGCACGTGATGTGCAGACTTTGTTTGCCGATCTGGCCTCCGGCGCCCGCTCTTCCGCTATGGTCAGTCAAGGCCGCGTGGCCATGCTGGTCGGGGCACGCCCGGAAGAACGCCGCTCCATTCTGGAAGAAGCCGCAGGCATTACCGGCCTGCACGCCCGCAGGCACGAGGCGGAACTCAAGCTCCGCGCCACTGAAAACAATCTGACCCGCGCAGAAGACCTCCGCCAGCAACTGGAAGCCCGGCTGGGTGGTCTGGCTGAACAGTCCCGTGAGGCCAGCCGCTACCGGGAACTGTCCGCAGCCCTGCGCGAGACAGAAACCGAATTGCTGGCCGTGCTGCATGCCCGTGCCCGGCAGGCAGTGGAACGCGCCATCGAGACTGCCGCCCGCGCCCGCCATGCGCTGACTGAGCATGAAGACGCCGCAGAAAGCGCTGTGGTGGCGGAGTTTGAAGCTAACCAGAAACTCCCCGCCATCCGCGCCCGTGCGGATGAAGCCCGCACTGTTCTGGAACGCTGCCGCGTGACGGCAGAAGGTGTGACGCGGGAAGAAGAACGCGCCGCCGCGCAGGCCAAAAGTGCCACGGACCGCCTCCATCAGCATGAGGCCGACTATACCGCCGCCCAGACCCGTGTGGAGGATGCCACCAGCACGCTGGAGCGCCTGAATGCAGAGAAAGCCGAGGCTGAAGCGGCTGAAGCCTCGCTCCCGCAACGGACAGCAGACGCTGAAACCCGACAAACGGAGCTGACAGACGCTCTGGCGGAAAGCGAACGCACCCTCGCCCAGCAGACCGAAACACTGGCCGCTGCCCGCGCCCGCAAGCAACGCGCCACGGAAGATCTGGACGCTGCCACAAGCTTACTGGCCCGCGCGTCCGACGCCGTCTCCACCCTTCAGGCTGAACTGGCCGCGCTACAGGAGCGCCTGCCCTCTGATGAGAGCATGGAGGTCGCCGTCAAAGCCGTGCAGGACGCCCGCGCTGCTCAAGCTGCGGCCCGCACCGCTTTTGAAGAGGCTGACCGCACCCGTTCCGAATCCAGCGTAGCGCTTTCCATCGCCCGGAACGATGCAGAGAACGCCCGCCAGACACAGGCTGAAACCCGTAAGGCACTGGAGCGCAGCCGCGCCAAACTGAACACCTTGCGAGCCGATCTGGCGCAACTGGAAAAACGGCACGCCGACACGCAAGGCGCATTACTGGAAGATGCCGCTCTTCAGGCTCTGAGAGACAAAGCCGCACAGGCCACCACATCCCACCAGACCGCCGCGCGCGCACTGGAAGAAGCCGAAGCTACCCGGCGCGAGACCTCGGCCACCCTTACTCAGGCCAGCCGCAATTTTCAGGAACATGAAAGCCATCGCAAGACGGTAGAAGCTGCCTGCTCTGCGGCTCAAACTGCCCTCCACCGCGCCCGGCAGGAAGAAGAGACGCTGACAAAAGGGCTGGAACAGGCGCAGGCCGACGCCCTTCCGGACGACACACTCAAGGCCGCCCAAACCACCCGCGCCACGCAGGAAGAGAAACTCCGCACCGTCACGGATGCGCTCAGTCAGGCTGAAAGCGCCCTGACAGACCTCAAAACCCGCCATAACGACGCCCTGACCCGCCAGAACACCCTGCGCACGGAACTCACCCGCTTGCAGGCACAGGCTGAAGGTCTCGCGCAGGCACTGGGCACGGACGCCACAGGCTCGGACGAACCTGTTTCCGCCCGCATGGACATCCCGGAAGGGTATGAGGCTGCTCTGGCCGCCGCCCTCTCGGAAGGGCTGGATGCCCCGGTGGCTGATAACGCCGCACGTGGCTGGCACACTCTGCCTGCGTCCAGTGATCTCTCCGCCCTGCCCGGTGGCGCTATTCCCCTCAAAGCGCATATCAAAGCCCCGGAAGCGCTGGACCGTGTGCTGGCCTGCATCGGCCTGTTGCCGGACGGTGTGGATGGTCGCCCGCTGCAAGCCGCGCTTAAGCCGGGACAAAGTCTTGTCTCCCGCACTGGCGACCTTTGGCGCTGGGATGGGTTTTATACCCGCGCAGGAGAGCCGGACGCCGCAACACGTCGCCTCGGCCAGCGCCGGATTCTGAAAGAAACAGAACAGCGCATTGCAACGCTTCAGGAAGACGCCCCGGAAGCGGAACAGGCCGTCACCACCGCCACCACAGCTCTGCGGGAAATGGAGCAGCACGCAGCAGACCAGCGGACCCAGCGCGCCAAGCTGGAACAGGCCCTGCAACAGGCCCGCACGCAGGAAGCAGACCTTGAGCGCCGTCATGCGGCCTCTCGCGCCCGGCTGGATGGGCTGCGCCCGCAGCAGGAACGCGCCGTTGCCGCCAGAAAGGATGCAGACGCCGCCCTGACGGCCGCCACAGCTGCGCGCGATGCCTTGCCGCAAACGGAAACGCTCAAAACAGCTCTGGATCAGGCGCGCCAGAAAGACACCGCGGCTCAGCAGGCCGAGCAGCAGGCCCGCACAGCCCTAAAAATGGCGGAGCAACACCTTCGCACCGCGCAGGACGCCCTCACCCGCGCGGAAAACCAGCAGGCCACCGCCAGCGCCCGGCTTGAAACCCTGCTGCCGGAACGCGACCGCCTGCGCCAGGATGTTGCGGCAGAAGAAAGCGCCCTCACGGATCTGGAAAGCCGTCTGGCTGCGGGACAGGCAGACAAGCAGATTGAGGACGCTCTGCAAGCTGCCCAAACCCGGCAGACTGAAGCCGAGGCCGCCTGCCGCATGGCGGAGCAGGCCGCGGCGAGCGCTGAAAGCGCCGCTCAAACGGCAGCGCAACACCACCAGAAATTGCAGGAACTCTCGCTCGAACTCCGCTCCCGTCTGGCGGCCCTCTCCCCGCGGCTGGAAACACTTCAGGCAGAACAGACTGAAGCCGAAGGCCGCAAAACCCGCACCACCACTGCACTGCAAGAAGCCTCTGCCGCTCTGCCGGAAAGTGGCGAGGAAGACTTGGCCACCCTGCGGGAAAAACGCAGCGCCCTCACAACAAAACTGGAGCAGGCGCGCGAACTCCGGGCCGCCCTGCAGGCAGAAAAAGCCACACTAGCCAGCAAACAGGCGTCTCTGAACGCAGCCGTGCAGGACTGGACAGCCCGAGCAGAAGCCGCCCAAACGGAGCTGACCCACGCTCAGGCCCGGCTGGAGGCTGCCCGCACGGAACATCAGACCGTCTCGGAACTGCCTGCGGAAGCAGAACGGCTAAAAAAGAACACGCTTCAGGCTTTGACCGAGGCAGAAACAACCTACGCAGAAGCCGACAAAGCCCGCGCCGAGGCCGAGGCCGCTCTGGCCAACGCCAACGAGCAGCGCCGCAAAACGGAAGCACAGCTTACAGCCGCGCGTGAAAATCTACTGAAAGCCGAAGCCCGCAGTGAGCAGGCACAGGCCATTCTCGATCAGCTTCTGGTGGAAACCCCGGCTCCGCCGCGCGCGCCCACCGGAGACCTGACTGAGGCGGCAGAAAGCGCCCTACGCCGCAAAATCTCCCGCCTGACGCGGGAACGCGAAGAGATGGGCCCCGTCAACCTGCGGGCGGAAATTGAAGCTGAGGAAGCCTCTGGCCAGGCCAACACGCTGGCGGCAGAAATTGCCGACCTTGAGGCCGCCATTGCCCGCCTGCGCGGCTCCATCGGCTCCCTGAATAAGGAAGGGCGGGAACGCCTGATGGCGGTGTTCACGCAGGTGGACCAGCATTTCCAGTCCCTCTTCTCCCGCATGTTTGGCGGCGGGCGGGCGCATCTGGGCCTTGTGGGCAGTGATGATCCGCTGGAAGCCGGTCTGGAAATCTACGCTCAGCCACCGGGTAAAAAGCTGGCGACCCTCTCGCTGCTTTCGGGAGGTGAACAGGCTTTAACCGCTCTTTCATTGATTTTTGCAGTGTTTCGCTGTAACCCGGCCCCCGTTTGTGTGCTCGACGAGGTTGACGCACCGCTTGATGATGCCAACGTTGGACGTTTCAGTTCCCTGTTAGGGGACATGGTCACAGAAGCAGGAACCCGTTTTCTGGTTGTTACTCACCATCAGCTGACAATGGCACATATGGACCACCTTTTTGGCGTAACCATGCAGGAGCGCGGCGTCAGCCGTGTTCTGTCAGTTGACCTTGCTCGCGCCGCCGCCATGGCTGGGCAACAGGACTAGGGATAAAAGACAGATGCCGCATCCTGATACGACATCAGACAAACCCTGCAAATCCACAGGGAGTCCCCTCAAACGCTGCCTTGGCAAAGGCATTGTTGCTGTTGGCGTGTGCATGCTGGCCTGTGCCGGCGTGGTTTTGCATCACTCCAAAGCCTATGGGCTTCTCGCCCGTATCCATCATGGTCTGATTATCTGCACGCCCGGCACCGGGCTGAGCATGACGTCAGCCTCAGCCGGCCTGCCGCATCAGGACAGCCCGGGCATGCTGCGGCTGGAACTGGCCTCTCAGGAAGATGGACGGGTTATTGTTGTACCCGGCTCCAACCCCCTGAATGAAGTTCTGGCCTCATCCCGCCGCGCCCATACGCTGCTGATGCTGGACCTGAACGACACTAATCCGGCAGACGTTGCCATGCTGGTGCGTAAAGCCAGAATGCGGGACCGTGTGGTGCTGGTACCCTCCAGCAAGGAAACGACACAGGTCGCTCTGCAGGCCGACCCGTCCATGCTGGTTGCCATTCCCGTTCATTCCACGCGGGAGGCCTATGCCGCCCACCGTATGGCAGGACATCATCCTTATGCGGCGTATCTCTCACCCACCGCAGCACCAGATCTGTTCACGCTGGTGCACCGGGATGCGGAAGCCGTGATTACGGAAAACCCGATTACGACAACCTTCTCAGCCGAAGAATTTCTGGCTGAACGCCCGGTTGATATTGTCGTCACACCGCAGCCCACACAACTGTCCCAGACTCTCGCCCGGGACAGCTAAGTCAGGCTGCCGTTTCCCGGCCTTTTCAGGCCGGTAACATGCTTCCCGTTTCCACAAAACGCTGATGCCAGGACAGCGCCTCATTCAGCAGATGCGGCGTATGTTTGCCGAACGACTCTTTGCGCGCCCGGTCAAAATAATCCTGCAACATCGGCTGATAATCCGGGTGTGCGCAGTGCGTGATAATCTGCTGCGCCCGCTGCACGGGTGAAAGCCCACGCAGATCAGCCAGCCCGCGTTCCGTCACAAAAATCTGGGTATCCTGCATGATGTGGTCCACATGCGCCGCCATTGGCACAATGGCAGAAATCTTGCCGCCTTTGGCTGTGGAGGGTGACAGGAAGATGGACAGGTAGGAGCTACGGGCAAAATCGCCGGAGCCGCCAATCCCGTTCATCATCTTGGACCCCATCACGCGGGTGGAGTTCACGTTGCCATAGATGTCAGCTTCAATCATGCCGTTCATGGCAATACAGCCAAGACGACGAATGACTCCGGGGCTGTTGCTCACATCCTGCTGACGCAGAATGATCTTGGTGCGGAAAAAATCCATGCGGTTGTTAATCTCTTCCGCCGCGTCCGGGCTGAGAGAGAACGATGTGGCAGACGCCACCCGCATCCGGCCAGAATCCAGCATGGCCAGCATACCGTCCTGAATGACTTCACTATAGCCAACCAGATTTTCAAACGGGCCTTCATTCAGCCCTTCCAGCACGGCATTCGCCACGTTGCCCACACCAGACTGCAAGGGGAGCAGAGAGGGCGGCAGACGATTCTGTTTGACTTCATGGCTGAAGAAATCAAGCAGATGCCCCGCAATCGCCCGGGCATTTTCATCCGGCGCTGCAAAGGGAGCATTGCGGTCTCTGTCATGCGCTTTGACCACCGCAACAATCTTGTCCGGGTTTACGCGCAGCGCTGGCCCACCAATGCGGCCATCTGCCGTGCGGAGCGGAATAATGTCGCGCGGCGGCACACCGCTCACATTCCCGTCCCAGATGTCGTGAATGCCCTCAAGACCGGGGTTCTGCCAGTCATTGACCTCAATAATCACCTTCTCGGCGATATCCAGAAAGGTCTGGGAGTTCCCAACGGATGAAGTCGGAACAATGCCGCCATCTTCGGTAATGGCTACAGCTTCAATCAGGGCAATATCAAACTTGCCGTAATTGCCCTGCACGGCGCGCCCGGCAACCTGACCAAGATGGTTATCGAAATATTCTGTCTCACCGTCATTAATCCGGTTGCGCATGTTCGCATCGGTATTAAAGGGCGAGCGGAACGCCACACCGTTGGCTTTAGCCAGCACGCCATCCAGCTGCGGGCCGGTGGATGCCCCGGTAATCAGGCTGATGCGATAGTCTTCACCCCGTGCGTGGGCCTGCTCCATAATGCTTGCCAGAGCTTCCGGCACAGCCTTCGGGTAGCCCGCTCCGGTAAAGCCACTGGCGCCAACCACAGCACCGGGACGGATAAGCTCAGCGGCTGTTTCTGCAGAACAGACTTTGCTGCGCAGGGCGACGTTACGAATGCGCTCTTTCATGAGAGGCCTTCCTGTTCTTTATTATTCCTGTTCCGACACGAAGCGGACCAAACGGGCACGAAGCGCTCTATATCCCATTGCTCCACTCCTTCCCACCGGCACACCTGTGGGGCCGGATGATGCGCGTAACGTAGGCAGAAAATTTCAGGCGTGGCGCGTCACATGCTTGTGCACAAAACACTGGCTAACAAAAAATTCCCTCTCCTCCCTTCCCTGTGTCCGCCTGTGGCGCCTACATGGGAAGGAGAAAGATGGATAACAGCAGATGCACACAAGCCTCTTCCTTGACGAAAACGTGAAAGCGGCAATGCGGAAAGGACTCCGCATTGTGGGAGACGTGCATGGAGATTTACAGGCCTTCCGCCACGCCGTTGCCACGGACCGCTTTATTATCCAGCTTGGTGATCTTGTAGATTACGGGCCGGACAGTGCCGGCGTGCTTCGGCTGATGCACGATGTGATGCGCGCAGGGCGCGGCCTGTTTCTGATCGGCAACCATGACCGCAAACTGGGCCGCGCTTTGCTGGGCAAAAAGCTGCGGCCCGATCCGCCGCTGGAAGCCACAATGGCTCAGCTCCACCAGCCAGAAAACGCGGATGTGCTGGAGTTTGCGCTGGAGATGCTGGAGACGGCCCCGGCCTGGCTGGTTCTGGGGCGCATGCTGTTTGTGCATGGAGCTTTTGATGTGCGGATGCTCATGGAGCCACCCCCACCGGCTTTAGGCCGTGTGACCTTTCTGCTTTCCCGTGCGCTGTTTGGGGAAACCACCAGCAGAGTGCAGAAAGACGGCTTTCCCGAACGTTGCCTGAACTGGGTCAACCACATCCCCACTGGCTACACCGTGTATTGCGGGCATGACCAGCGCTCCACCAATGGCTGCCCGCTGACTATCCCCGGCCGTGCCGGAGGACAGGCTATCTTTACCGATACAGGTGCCGGAAAAGGCGGCCACCTCGCCTGGCTGGATGTGCCTGCTAACTTTATGGAAGATTCTGGGTCCGCAGTGTAATAGTCTTGCGCGAACCAGTCCTTTATATTACGAAATAGAAATAGAAACGAAGAACCGTGCAAACCGTGACCGACCAGCCCACCCCCGCTGATGCCCTGCTGGACCTCCGTCGCAGCATCGACAATATCGACGCCGCCCTTGTTGCCATGCTGGCGGAACGCTTCCGCTGCACCAAAGCTGTCGGGGCGCTCAAAGCCCGCTACGGGATGCCGCCGGCTGACCCGGCCAGAGAAGCTCGTCAGATCACCCGCCTGCGGACACTGGCGGAAGAAGCGCACCTTGACCCTGATTTTGCCGAGAAATTTCTGAACTTCATTATTCATGAAGTCATTCGCCATCATGAGGCGATTGCAAAACAGTCTTCCGAATCGACAACAAAGTGACGCGCCGCCTCCTTCTGCTGCGGCATGCGGAAGCAGCCAGCCCTCCAGGGGGCGATTTTAGCGAACAGGCCGATCTGGCCCGTCCGCTGACAGCCGAAGGACGGCTTGCCGCCAGCCGGTGCGGCGCATGGCTCAGGGCGAACGCTTTCGCCCCGGACGTTGTTCTGTGCAGCCCTGCCCGCCGCACGCGGGAGACGCTGGCCGGATTAGAGCCGTTCCAGCCGCCGCCCGCACACCCCACCCAATTCTGCCCTGATATTTACGAAGCCCAGCCGTCTGCCCTTCTGGAACGTATCCGGCAAGCGCCGCCTGAAGCGCGTACCGTACTGCTGATTGGGCACAACCCCGGCATCTCCGCCCTCGCCCGCTGGCTGGATGATCAGGCCGAAGTGCTGGATCAGGGATTCGCTACAGCCTCTCTCGCCGTCTTCCATATGTGGGGTTCTGAAAATGCAGACGACGCGTCGCGCTGGGATCAGTGCGATGAGAAAAGCCTGACTTTGGACACATTCGCGCGACCCTAAGGCCAAGAAAGCGCAGTTTTCTGAGCATGATCCTTTTTGATAACGCGCGGTTTATCGCCCACCAGCTTCCTGTTTCTTTCTGGATCGGGGACAAGAATCAGACAGCAGGCCGCCAGTCTGGCAGCGGCTCTACAATGCAGAAGGAAAGATCATGAGCGCATCGCAGAATGAAGGTCAGCGGTCTAACGCAACCCTATCACTCGGTGGGCGGACGGCTGAACTCCCGGTCCTTTCCGGCACAATCGGACCGGATGTTGTCGATATCCGCAAGCTCCCGGCCGAGATGGGCGTTTTCACCTACGACCCCGGCTATGGCGAAACAGCATCCTGTTCCAGCAAAATCACGTTTATTGACGGGGACAAAGGCGTTCTCCTGCATCGCGGCTATCCCATCGCCCAGCTTGCGGAAAATGCCTCCTATGAGGAAGTCATCTACCTGCTTCTGAATGGTGAGCTGCCGAACGCAGGGGATTTCGAGAAATTCTCCAAAACCCTGACCAATCACACGCTGCTGCATGAGCAGATCCGGAATTTCTTCAACGGTTTCCGGCGTGATGCCCACCCCATGGCCATTCTGTGTGGCACGGTTGGGGCACTCTCCGCATTTTACCCGGACGCCAGTGATATTGCGATCAAGTCCAACCGTGACCTCGCCGCCATGCGGCTGATTGCCAAAATCCCGACCATCGCAGCGTGGGCTTATAAATACACGCAGGGTGAGGCCTTCATCTATCCGCGTAATGACCTGAACTACGCGGAGAATTTCCTCTCCATGATGTTCGCGCGCGTGTCTGAACCCTATAAGATCAACCCCGTTCTGGCCCGCGCTATGAACCGGATCCTGATCCTGCATGCCGACCATGAACAGAACGCCTCCACCTCCACCGTGCGGATGGCAGGCTCTACGGGCGCCAACCCCTTCGCCTGTATTTCCGCAGGGATTGCGGCCCTTTGGGGACCCGCACATGGCGGCGCGAACGAGGCTGTTCTGAAAATGCTGGCCACCATTGGCAGCAAGGAAAACATCCCTGACTTCATCGCCAAGGTGAAAGACAAAACCAGTGGTGTGAAGCTGATGGGCTTTGGCCACCGCGTTTATAAGAACTTCGACCCGCGCGCGAAGATCATGCAGCAGACCTGCCATGAAGTGCTGGGCGAACTCGGCATTAAAGATGACCCGCTGCTGGATCTGGCGATTGAGCTTGAGAAAATCGCCATCAATGACGACTATTTTGTCCAGCGGAAACTCTATCCGAATGTCGATTTCTATTCGGGCATTATCCTGAAAGCCATGGGCATTCCCACCAGCATGTTCACCGTGCTGTTTGCTGTAGCCCGTACCACCGGCTGGGTGAGCCAGTGGAAGGAAATGATCGAAGAACCGGGCCAGCGCATCTGCCGCCCCCGTCAGCTCTATACCGGCTCACCACAGAGAGACTTTGTGGCGCTCGACAAACGGTAAGCCTCTTCCGAGCATTTTTGCTTGAAAATGACTAACGGATTTTGCGCCTGCAATGCAAAGGCATTCAGGCGCAAAATACTTTTATCCTAAGATCAATCCGGGCCGACTACGTGGCAGTGGACTGCCCCCCCCCTGACTGAAGAAAGCGCGGCTTATGGGCAGCGCCTGAACTGCACGCCGAACCACTTCGCACCCGCACACGCCGGATAATACAAGCAGACCCTGAGCGCATATCCCCTTATACGGCGGACATGCCCAGCCTCAGAATTTCCATTTTTATTTAAAAACAAAACACTAAAAACTGTTTTGCAGAAATAATCTGAAGCCCATAGTCATCGGCCAATAAAAAAAGCCAGACCGGGCAACCCGATCTGACCTTCCTGAAAGCGCAGGCTCCGCCTTATTGGCTGAGCAGATTAATCGCAGTCACACCCTTTTGTCGGGGCCTTGGACTCACGCACCACGTGATGATCAATCCATTCGGAGACCAGACGGCGGGCTTCATTCAAAGACGCTTCAGGATGATGAATGCGATACAGAGTTGTGCAGGCATGGAAAGCGGTCACATCCTCTGTGCCGACTTCGCGTAACTCCTGATACGCCGTGACGACAGCTCGCTCGCATTTACGCGCGATCCGACTTAGTTCAACAGCCACAGCACTATCCTTAATTAATAATCACTCTCAACAACGCAGATTAGACGCCAATTCCCACTATTATGCAAGGCACAATGCGTCTTTAGGGCCGTTCTTCCGATCACAAGTTTTTTCACGGGGCGCCAATACAGCAGATGCGCCCCTATAAAGCCCAGCGACTTCTTAAAATAGCCGCCACACGGCCTGCTTCATCCAGCACCTGCCGCGGCCAGGGTGAAAGATTGTCGGTCAAAACCCGCACATGCCCGTCTTCTATCAAGCGGCGCGCCACCCGCCCACGCATACCGCGCAAGTCCTGCTCTCGCTCCATCAGAAAGACCGGCCTGTCAGCCACACAGGCTTCCACCAGCATGGCGACATCACCGCCCCCCACCACCACGCAGTCGGAACAGCCGATAAAGCCCAGCAGCGGATCTTCATCCGGCTCTCCCTGCCGCCAGACCAGCAGAAAGGTATCGGAGAGGCCCGTGATAAAAGCATCCGTCAGGTCCGGTTTGCTATCATCCCGCACCACCAGCAGCACGGAGCCACCTTGCCGATTGACCAGCCCCGCCAGCTTTTTGCCGTGTAACAAAGCCTCTTCCTGCGTGCGGTAGGCCTGCGCCCCCACAAGAACAGTCATGCGCGGATGCGGCAGATGCTCCAGTCGCTCCTGCCAGGCCCTGCCCGCGCGAGCCAGCAGAGCCGGCGAGACAATCGTCATCGGCCCCAGCGTCGGGCAGAATTTGGCTGTAGGCGCGGCGGGCGATGGCGCAACCACAAGATCAAACGGCAAAGACCGCAGCATGGGGGCAGACCGACCTTCATGCCGCACACACCACACCACAGGGCACCCCGCCCGGCGCGCAGCTCTAAGGGCCGCATAACCGGAACGCCAGCCGGATGTGAGGATCAGCCCCGGCTCTCGTCGTTCTTCCAGAAACGAATCGAGTGCAAGCATTTCCATCCGCACACGCCGGAACAGGCACCCAAGGCGGGAAGCCAGCACATAGGCCGGTCCCGGGTCGGGTCCAACGGTGGTCTCTACCACCCAGACAGGCGCCAACTTTGTTACAGAGAAGCTCATTTTCTCATTCCGGCAGGCAAGACTGAGATGAAGCATAGATTTTCACGCCGCCGGGGGCTATGCCAAAGCAAATTCCAACCGCCATAATCAAGGAAGCGCTTCATGACGTCACCCGCAAACCTGGTCGCCCCTCATGCTGGCGAGACCAGCGACTGGGATCGCGATGCGGCCCTGTGCACGGCACGTCTGCTGCTGGAAATCAAAGCCATCAACTTCCGCCCGGAAGAGCCTTACACGCTGACCTCCGGCTGGAAGTCCCCGGTTTATATCGATTGCCGTCGCATTATCTTCTTCCCCCGCGCCCGCGCCAAGATCATGGAACTGGGTGTGGAAAAGATCGGCCGTCATGTGGGGTATGAAAGCATTGACGCCGTTGTAGGGGGAGAAACCGCCGGCATCCCCTTCGCTGCGTGGATGGCCGACCGCATGATGCTGCCCATGGCCTATGTCCGCAAAAAGCCCAAAGGCTTTGGCCGTAACGCCCAGATTGAAGGCGATGTGCCGGAGAACATGCGCACCCTGCTGGTGGAAGATCTTACCACGGATGGCGCCTCCAAGGTTGCCTTTGCCAATGCGCTGCGGAATGCCGGTGCGCTGATCAATCATGCTTTTGTCATCTTCTATTACGGGGTCTTCCCGGGGGCTCATCAGTCTCTGACAAACATGAACATCTCCCTGCACGCCCTGTGCACATGGTGGGATGTGCTGGAAGCCTGTTCAACGCGTCCCTATTTCTCGGAAGAAGCTGCGGCAGAAGTGCGGCGCTTTCTTGAAAACCCGGCTGCATGGTCTGCCCGCCACGGTGGCGTCGGCAGTCTGGAAGAAGCCGCAGCGTTCAAAGCGAACAAAGACAAGCCTGCCTGAGTTCAGCATTCCATGACGACCCCTGCTTTCTCCAGCCCCCGACATATTCTGGCATTTGATTCCGGGATTGGGGGCCTGGGGATTGTCAGGGCGATTCGCACGCTCTGCCCCGCCGCCTCTGTCAGCTATCTGGCGGATACGGCGGTTTTTCCATACGGAGAGCAGGATGATGCGTTCCTGACGAACCGCATTGTCTCCCTGCTCTCGGGTGCCATCCAACGCCTGCGCCCGCAGGCTGTTGTTGTGGCCTGCAACACCGCCAGCACACTGGCGCTGGATGCTTTACGCGCCGCCTGCCCGGATATGCCTTTTATTGGCTGTGTCCCTCCCATTCGCTGGGCCGCTCGCATCACAAAAACACATGTCATCGGCCTGCTGGCCACTCGCGCCACCACCAAGCGCCCATACCTGAGCACGTTGCAGGCGCTTTACGCCCCCGACTGCACGCTGATTGCGCATGCCGCACCGGGGCTTGCTGCTTGCGCTGAGCGAGCTTTCCGCGGCTATGCTGTGCCTGATGACGTTATCAGAGCTGAAATCAACGGCCTGTTTTCCCGGGACTGTTCGGCTGAGCTTGATACCGTCGGCCTTGGCTGCACGCATTATACCTTCGTGCTGGATCAACTGAGAGCCGTCTCTCCGCCCGGCATCACATGGCTGGACCCGGCCGAGGCTGTCGCCCGCCATACGGCAACAATCCTCAGCACCCTGCCTGCCTGCGCACGGATGACCGAACCCGCCCGGGCATGGTTCACAGCTGAGCCGCCAGACAGCGCCGCCCTCACCAAAGCCCTGCCCGCTTACGGCTTTGACAATATCACTTTGTGGGATGCCGAAAACGCACCTTCCGGCTTAAGCACCACCAGCCATCACGCCTAGAGAGCCCTACTTACGGGTATCAACCGACCGACGGGCTATTTGCCTGTCCAGAATGGGCTGCTCTCGCTCTACGCTGCAACACACAGGGCAATAAAAAAGGGCGGCCTCAGCCACCCCTTTTTTACGGGAAACCGCCTTTAGCGTTCGCGGCTGGCTGAATAGCTGGCAGTTTCAATCAGCAGGGAATGAATGTCACATTCCGGGAACAGCGCCAGCGCCTCACGGGCCTTGGCCGCATACTCTTCTGCCTTGCGCAGTGTTGCGCCAATGGCATCGGTCTGGGCAATCAGCGCCAACGCTCTGTCCAGATCTTCCGGCTTCTGCTCGGAGTCTTCAATCACGCGACGCCAGAAAACCCGGTCTTCCTCACTGCCTGCTTCATAAGCCGCCAGAACCGGCAGGGTGACTTTCCCCTCACGGAAATCATCACCCACTTCCTTACCCAGCACGGCCTGATCAGCAGCGTAATCCAGTGCATCATCCACCAGCTGGAAGGCCATGCCCAGATTAGCACCATAGACCCGCAGGGCCTCGCGCTGTTCTGGCGTAGCCTCACCAATCACGGCTCCGGCTTCACACGCGGCAGCAAACAGTGCCGCGGTTTTGCCATAGATCACCTGCAAATACTGATCGACTGATGTGGAGAGATCATTCTGCGTGGTCATCTGCATGACCTCGCCTTCTGCCAGCGTGGCAGAGGCCGCAGAGAGAATCGCCATGACATCCAGCGAGGCATCGGCTGTGAGAATCTGGAACGCACGCGCGAACAGGAAATCCCCAACCAGCACAGAGGCCTTGTTGCCAAAAATGGCATTGGCACTCGCAAGCCCGCGGCGGAGCTGGCTTTCATCCACCACATCGTCATGCAGCAGCGTGGCGGTATGAATGAATTCAACACAGGCCGCAATCTCGACATGCCGCAGCTTGCCGTCCTGATTATCGTACCCGCAGAGCCGGGCCGCAGCCAGCGTCAGCAATGGCCGCAGGCGCTTGCCGCCTGCGGCAACAAGATGTGCGGCCAGCTGCGGGATAAGCGCAACCGGGCTTTGCATTCGCGCAACAATAACCTGATTACAGGCGCGCATATCCTGCGCGAGGTAATCGGCTAGGGCTTTTAAGCCCGCTTCTCCTGGCTTACTCACAGAAACACTAGATCCATCCTGGCTTGTGGCCCTACCAGATTCTGGCAGACTAACTGCAACACCCAAACGCTATATCCCCCAGCCATGGGATGAGTTGACGCCCAACCATATGCGGGGCACCAGAAAAACGGTCAAGCTCCAACCGCCTCAAGACTGCCAGACACTTTTTGTTAAGACCCGTTTATGGCCCATCCTGCAGACCTTTCTCATGACACCTTACTGGGCGGCCGCATCGCCTACTCCCAGTTCCGCATTGGTTACAGAACCGGCCTGGAACCAGTGCTTATGGCCGCTGCCGTTCCTGCCCGCGCCCCGCAGCGCGTGGCGGAAATCGGCTGTGGGGCGGGTGCAGGCCTGCTTTGCCTGAGCCAGCGCATAGCAGGGCTGACAGGCACCGGTGTAGAGCAGAATACGGAGACGGCAACCCTCGCCCGCCACAACCTTAGTGCGAATGCGCGGGATGGACTCACTATTCTCAATGCCAGCTTTCCGGAAACGCTGCCCGACGGACTATTTGACCATTGTTTTGCGAATCCGCCCTGGCACGACCCGGATGGCACGGCCTCGGTCATTGAACGGCGCGACCTTGCCCGCAGAGCCCAGCCGGACACCCTGAAACTGTGGATACGCGGCAGCGCCCGCCTGCTCCGGCATAAAGGCAGCCTGACGCTGGCGCTGCCTGTCAGCCTGATGGCCGCCGCCATTACCCAACTGACGGACAGTGGCTTTGGCGGAGTGACGACATACCCCTTCTGGCCGAAGGCCGGACGGGAATCCCGCATTCTGCTGCTGCAAGCCCGTTACGGCGTGCGCAGTCCCGCCCGCTTGCTACCGGGTATGATTTTGCATGAAGAGGATGGCAGCTTCACAGCACAGGCGCGTGCTGTGCTGGAAGACGGGGTAGCCCTGCCCGGCCTGTAGAGAGTCACAGGTCGCTCTGAGGGCGCACTAACGTGGAGTTGCGCAGACCTAAACGCCGCCTGTCAGGCTTCCCAAAAATGCCCGACGCATCCTTTACGGAATAACGCCGGACATAATTTTCAGAACCCGTTCGACTTACTCGAAAACAGAGGCCTCGAAGGCTTCTTCCCACGTACCCGTGGTAGAGGCACGGCTGTATTCCGTGGCACGGTTTTCAAAGAAGTTGGTGTGTTCCACCGCATTCAGCATGTCATCCAGCCAGGGCAGCGGATTGGTCGTGGTGTTGTAGAGCGGGTCCAGACCAAGCTGGATCAGACGACGATCGGCAATAAAGTGGATGTAGGTTTTCACCTGCTCCGCATTCAGCCCCTCGACGGCACCCATTTCAAACGCGAGGTCAATAAAGGCCTCTTCATGCTCCACAATGGTCGCGCAGATTTCGCGCAGCTCCTGCTGGAACGCATCCGTCCAGATTTCCGGGTTTTCGTGCACAAACTCACGGAACAGACGGATTACGGACAGGCAGTGCAGCGTTTCATCACGCACGGACCAGGACACAATCTGCCCCATCCCCTTCAGCTTGTTGAAGCGGGGGAAGTTCAGCAGAATGGCGAAGGAGGCGAACAGCTGAAGCCCTTCGGTAAAGGCCCCGAACGCAGCTAGCGTCTTGGCGATTTCATGCTTGCTGTCCACAGAGAACGCCTGCATGTAATCGTATTTATCCTTCATTTCCTTATACTTAAGGAATGCAGAATATTCCGTTTCCGGCATCCCCAGCGTATCGAGCAGATAGCTGTAGGCTGCGATGTGAATGGTCTCGATGTTGGAGAACGCCGAGAGCATCATCAGCACTTCAGTCGGCTTAAACACCCGGCTGTAATGCTTCATGTAGCAGTTGTTCACCTCAACGTCAGACTGGGTGAAAAACCGGAAAATCTGCGTCACAAGGTTCCGCTCGCTGTCATTCAGCACGCGGTGCCAGTCTTTCACGTCATCAGCCAGCGGCACTTCTTCCGGCAGCCAGTGTACGCGCTGCTGCGTCAGCCAGGCATCATACGCCCACGGATAGCGAAAGGGCTTGTAGACGGGGTTAGCGGTCAGCAGGTCGAAATGCTGTTCCTGTTCGCCCGTTCCGGCAGGTTTTTCGCTCATGAGACTATCCTTACAACGGAAAGTTTTAAAATCATCTGGTTACGTGAGTTTATGAAGACTTACTGGCAAGCCAGACATTCATCATAATTGCTCCCGTTAGACGTCGGGGCTTCCGGCACAACGCCAGCGCGCTGGGCGGCTTCGGCTGCCAGAACGCCTTCCTTGGTCAGCACGTTACTCACCGTATCAGCTCGCTGGATGGACAGGGACCGGCAGTAATACAGAGACTTCAGTCCCTTCTTCCAGGCCATATGATGGATCTGGTGCAGGTCGCGCTTATGCACGTTGGCGGGCAGGAACAGGTTCACTGACTGCGCCTGACAGACATACGGCTGGCGGTCTGCCGCATGTTCCACAATCCAGCGCTGATCCAGCTCAAAGGCGGTCTTGAAGACATCCTTTTCCTGCTGGGTCAGGAAGTCCAGCTCCTGCACACTGCCTTTGTTCAGGGTGATGAAGGACCAGATTTCCTCCGTATCCTTCCCCTTCTCTTTCAACAGCTTCTGCAGGTGGCGGTTGCGCACCGTAAAGGAGCCGGAGAGCGTTTTTTGCAGGAAGACGTTTGCCGCAATCGGCTCAATCCCCGGGCTGGCATTCCCGGCAATAATAGAGATAGAGGCCGTCGGTGCGATAGCCATCTTGTTGGAGAAGCGTTCCTGAATGCCATATTCGGCCGCATCCGGGCACGCCCCGCGCAGATCCGCCAGCTTGCGGGAGGCCGCATCGGCCTGCTCACGAATGTGCTTGAACACCTTACGGTTCCAGACTTTTGCCACAACCCCTTCAAACGGCACATTCTTGGCCTGAAGGAAGGAGTGGAAGCCCATGACGCCAAGCCCGACTGACCGCTCACGCGAGGCCGCATAGGCGGCCTTCTTCATTTCCGGCGGGGCACGGTCAATAAAGTCCTGCAACACGTTATCCAGGAACAGCATCACGTCTTCAATGAACTGCGGATTTTCGTTCCACTGATCCCATGTCTCAAGGTTCAGGGAAGACAGGCAGCACACCGCCGTCCGCTGTTTGCCGTGATGATCAATCCCGGTCGGCAGCGTGATTTCAGAGCACAGGTTTGAGGTTTTGACCTCAAGCCCTGCCAGCTTGTGGTGCTCCGGCCGCGCGTTGTTCACATGGTCGGAATAAACAATGTAGGGCTCGCCCTGCTCCATACGAGCCGTCAGGATACGAATCCACAGCGCACGCGCCGAGACCTTACGGATCACGGAGTTATCGCGCGGGGAAAGCAGGCCCCATTCTTCATCCGCTTCCACTGCCCGCATAAAGGCATCGGACACCAGCACACCATGATGCAGATTCAGCGCCTTACGGTTGGGGTCGCCCCCCGTCGGGCGGCGGATTTCGACAAATTCTTCAATTTCTGGGTGCCAGACCGGCAGATACACGGCAGCAGAGCCGCGACGCAGAGACCCCTGACTGATGGCAAGCGTCAGGCTGTCCATCACGCGAATGAAGGGGATCACGCCGGACGTCTTGCCGTTGCGGCCAACATTTTCACCAATAGAGCGCAGGTTGCCCCAGTAGGACCCAATGCCGCCGCCCTTGCTGGCCAGCCAGACATTCTCGTTCCACAGGCCCACAATGCCGTCCAGACTGTCACTGGCTTCATTCAGGAAGCAGGAAATCGGCAGGCCGCGCGTGGTGCCGCCATTGGACAGAACCGGCGTGGCAGGCATGAACCAATGCTGGCTCATATAGTCATAGATACGCTGGGCGTGCCCGGCATCGGCCCCGTAATAGGACGCAACGCGCCCGAAGAGATCCTGATAGCTCTCATCCGGCAGCAGATAGCGGTTATCCAGCGTGGCCTTGCCAAACGGCGTCAGCAGCGCATCGCGTGAGCGATCCACGCGCACCTGATGGTGGCCGGGCAGCTGCACCATGTCTTCCAGCTTACCGGGTTCAAACAGGTCTGCTTCTTCCCCGGAGCCGGATACGGAACGACGGTTTTCATTTTCCTGAACGTCGATCAGACTCATGGTGGCGTGCTCCGGTTTTTTGCATTTGCGTGATCTGGCTTAAGAGGCGCTAAGACACACAGGAGTCATGCCCCGCGCTCTCGTGCCTCACCATATGTCGCGTTCATGCGACATATGCGCCCCTATATCTAGTGATTTTTTTACACTCAAAGCTTCAAAAAAAGCTTGTGTTTGAAAAGATGGCAGTTTCTGGCTGATCATAAATTATTTCAGCCAACCAAAGTTTTTTAGCCCGCGTGGATCAGCCCGGACATCTCCATCCGGCGCCGTGATTCTGTAATGCCATCCGCCACGGCCAGAGCTGCGGCCAGAGCGCGTCGTCCGGCCCGTGCATCGACCTTGACGGCAGCGCCGTCAAGACAAGAGGCCACAAAAGCCTCATGCTCCGCAAACAGCGAATCATGATCTTTCCATGAAATCGCTTCCCGGCGGAATCCACCTGTGCCGGGCAGCGGCAGGCCCTTTTCCCGGCCGATCATGGTCAGCTCACGCTTCCCGAAATCTGCCGACAGATAGCCTTCCTCAGAAAACAGCCGCATCCGCCGCTCTGTCTTGAGGGAAATACGGCTGGCCGTAATGGTCGCCACGCAGCCATTTTCAAAGCGCACACGGGCGTTGGCAATGTCTTCATATTCCGAACTGACCGCCGCCCCCAGCGCATCCACCTGCTCAATGGGGCTGTCCACAATCGCCAGCACCAGATCCAGATCATGAATCATCAGGTCCAGAATAACGGACACGTCGGTGCCCCGCGGCTTGAAGGGCGCAATGCGCGTAGCCTCAATATAAAGAGGCCGGGTGATTCGTTTGGTAATGGCCTCATGCTCGGCGGAATAGCGCAGCAGATGCCCAACCTGACACACCAGCCCACTCTGCTCGGCCAGCGTGATCAGGAAATCCGCCTGTTCCAGCGTCGCTGCGACAGGCTTTTCCACCAGCACATGCTTGCCGGCCCGCAGGGCCTCCGTGGCCAGTTCAAAATGGTATTCCGCAGGGGCCGCCACGACCACGGCATCACACGCGGCCAGCAGCTCTTCCACCGAGCCCATAACCGGGCAGCCAGCTTCCTTCGCAACCACTGCCGCCCGCTTTGCGTCCGGATCAAACAGACCGACAAGTGTCTCGCGGGGTACCTCTTTCACTTTCAGGGTATGGTACCGCCCAAAATGCCCGGCCCCGATCACCCCAACCCGCAGCGTTTTGTCCATCTTTCCTGACCTTCCCGACCCTGTGCCTCATGGCGTTGCCGTCAGCGGTAGCAGCCTCCGGCCAAAATCCCAAAATCACGCTCGCCCTACGAAACGAAACACAACCCATGTGTTGCTTTTACGTTCTGTTGGCAATCCGTAAAAAAACCATAAATTTTTCAACCCGGACCGAATCCGCCTGTTACGCCAGCACTCAGCCCTTTGTGGCTGTTCAGCCCCGCTTCAAAGCCGAGTGTGTGGCTGAAATGTGATGCAACCCCGCCACTGCTACCCGCCGAATCCCGCCACACAGGCCTGCAATTGTCTGTGGAGTGTTGCATCGCACGCAAGGGAGCGGCATGTTCCGGGCGACAAAAATCGATTGATCAGGTGAGAATGTATTACAGCCGCCTCAAGTTGGCCTCGGTACTGGGTGTGTGCCTTTTAGGGCTGCTGCTCTGCCTGCCCAATGGTCTGCGCAATCCCTTCCCTTCCATGCCCTGGCGCCAGATTCATCTGGGGCTAGATCTGCGCGGCGGGTCCTACCTGCTTATGCAGGTGGACCTGAAAAGCCTGACGCATGACAGGTTGCAAACCCTGGCAGACAGCACGCGTGAAACGCTGCTGAAGTCCCAGCTCGGCTACCGCAACATCACCACCAATGCAGACGCCAGCACGGTGACCTTCATGCCGCGTGATGCGTCGGAAACCGAAGCTGACCTCGCAGCCCTTAACAAGCTGCCGCGCGTCGTCCCCAACGAGTTCACCGTGAAGAAGCAGGATAATGGCAGCATTGTCCTCACCCTCTCCCCGGAAGCGCTGAAAGCCCGTGCGCGGGAAGCTGTGACGCAGTCCATCGAGATTGTGCGCCGCCGTATTGACGCCACCGGCGCAGTGGACCCGGAAATCACGCGTCAGGGCGATGACCGCATTGTGGTCGAGCTGCCCGGCGTCAGTGATCCGGAACGCATCAAGGCTCTGCTGGGCACCACCGCAAAAATGACGTTCCGTCTGGTGGACCCCAACCCCATGCACGCCACGGCCGCACCTCCGGGCGTGAGCCTGCTGCCGATGTCCACGGAAGGTGAAGGCCCGCCGCTGCCGGTCTATGACCACGTGGACGTGGACGGCACGGACCTGACCAACGCCGGCGCTGTGATTGATTCTCAGAGCGGCGAGTGGGCTGTGACCTTCACGTTCGATTCCGTCGGCACGCATGCGTTCTCTACGGTTACGCAGGCCAATGTCGGTCGTCGCTTTGCCATCGTGCTGGATAACAAGGTGATTGAAGCCCCGGTCATCCGCTCCCCCATCACGGGCGGGAGCGGGCAGATTACCGGCGGTTTTGATGCTCAGAAAGCGACCGACCTCGCTCTGATGCTCCGCGCAGGTGCCCTCCCGGCCCCGCTGAGCGTTATGGAACAGCGCACCATCGGCCCGTCTCTTGGCGCAGATTCCATCCGGGCTGGCATGCTCAGTCTGGCTGCGGGCTTTGTGTTCGTCATCCTGTTCATGGCGCTGTTTTATGGCCGCTTTGGCTGGTATGCGAACGTCGCCCTGCTGGCCAACCTTGTGCTGATGGTGGCCATTCTCTCCCTGTTTGAAGCCACCCTGACCCTGCCGGGCATGGCCGGGATGCTGCTGACACTGGGGATGGCCGTGGATGCCAACATTCTGATCAATGAACGCATCCGGGAAGAAGTGGCACGGGGGCGCACGCCTCTGGCGGCCATGCAGGCCGGGTTTGAGCGCGCCACCTCCACTATTGTGGATAGTAACGCCACGGCCCTGCTGGCTCACGTCATGCTGTTTGTGTTCGGCACAGGCCCTGTGCGTGGCTTCGCGCTGACCATCACCATCGGTATCGTGACCACTCTGTTCACGACTCTCCTGCTTTCCCGACTGCTTATGGTCCGCTGGTATGCGCTCACGCGCCCGACCAGCCTGCCGGTCTGAGACGAGGCGCTTATGTTTGGACGTCCTCTCCTGCGTTTTGTGCGCAAGGATACCCACATCAACTTCATGCGCGGGCGCTATGCGGGCCTGATTGTCTCGGCTGCGCTGTCTCTGCTTTCCATTGTGCTGTTCATGCATCCGGGCCTGACACTGGGTCTGGATTTCCGGGGCGGCATTGTGGTGGAGGCCAAAACCTCTGGCCCGGCTGACTTTGCCAAGCTGCGCAACGCGCTGGCCGCGCATAATGTCACGCATGCTTCCATTCAGGCTTTCGGCGCACCGGATGATGTGCTGATCCGTCTGGACGCTGGCGATGAGCAGCAGACCAACGCGATTGTCGATACGGTCCGCCACGCGGTTGCGGAAGCTCAGCCGGGCACGACCGTCCTGCGGGCCGATGCTGTCGGGGCTTCTGTGTCCTCAGAACTGTTCCGCAACGGCATGCTGGCCCTCGGCCTCAGCCTCGCGATGATTCTGGGCTATATCTGGTTCCGGTTTGAATGGGAGTTCGCTCTCAGCGCCGTTATCACGCTGGTGCTGGATCTGACCAAGACCATGGGCTTTCTGGTCATCACCGGCTTTGAGTTCGATCTGGTGATGGTGGCCGCTATCCTCACCATTCTGGGCTACTCCACCAACGATAAAGTGGTGGTGTATGACCGTGTGCGTGAAAACCTGCGCAAATATCGGACCATGCCGCTGCGGGAACTGATTGATCTGTCCATCAATGAGACCCTGAACCGCACACTCGGCACCTCCTCCACCGTCTTTCTGGCGTCTCTGCCGCTGGCTCTGTTTGGGGGCACCACGCTCTCTGGCTTTGCCTGGACCATGCTGTTCGGGATTGTGGTGGGCACGTCTTCTTCCATTTTCATCGCGGCCCCGCTGCTGCTCTTTATGGGCGAGGGTCGCCTGAAGCGGGACGCCAAGCCCCCCGCCCCGCGCAAAAGCGCCTGAAAACGCAAAAAGCGTTCCGCACCTTTCGGTCGGAACGCTTTTTTTATAAGGGGTGCAAAGCATCCACCCTTAGCCGTATTCTTTAAAATCCGTGCCCTTAACGCCGCACCACAGAGGGTGGCGTGGGATCAGACGGTTCAATCACCGCCAGAAAATTCTCCATTGCCTGCCCGGCGTTTTTGATCCCCGCGCCGGATGGATTGTATTCCGCATTGAGAATGGCCGCGAGCGCAGCCCGGTCCGCATTCACAATCTGCACAAGGCGATCTGGTGACACGAGACCAGACATCACCTGCCCCCGGGCCATGCCGCTGGCAATCACGTAGCTATAAATCAATGTGCGGGACGTAGGGTTTATGGCCACCCGGCCAGCGGAAGACTGGCAACCTGCCAGCACTGCAAGACCGGCCAGGCCAGCCATCAGGCGAAAAAAAACCGGAAATCCAGATACGGAGCGCGTCATGCGACGAGCCTACTCCATATCTGTCTTTCCGGTAAATCTCCTCAGCGCCCCGCAGGACGCCTCAGATCAGACGAATGTGTCTCAGACCTTGCGGGCTGCCAGTTCGTCACGGATCTGCTCAAGCAGAACTTCCGTTTTGGTCGGTGCCGGGGGTTCTGCCGGTTTAGCGGCTTCCTGCCCGTGCAGGCGGCTCAGCACTTTCACAAACCAGAAGATGACCAGAGCCATGATAAGGAACTGAATGACAGCATTCAGAAACAGACCAACATTCAGCGTAACCGCACCAGCTTTCTGCGCATCCGCCAGCGTTGCCAGATGCGGGCCTTTCAGCGTGATGAAGAGGTTGGAGAAATCAATCCCACCAATCACCAGACCCAGCACGGGGTTGAAAATGTCTTTCACCAGGCTGTTCACAATAGCGGTGAACGCCGCACCGATGATGACACCAACGGCCAGATCGATAACATTGCCACGCATAATAAAAGCGCGGAATTCGCCCACCCAGCCGGGGGTGTGCACATGAGATTTAATGTCAGCCATAAGCCACTTCATCCTTTTGAAGGCAGAATATCCTGCTGTCTGTATCCAGTATGAACCCTTTTTAACAAGTCCAAACTACTCCGATTCGCCGACTTTCCTCTCAGGACGTGGCATTTACAGCAACACCGACACAGTTTTCCGACCCTCATGCAGTAAAAACCGGCCAATAAGGGCGCATGAGTTGTTGATCCCACCTGCACAGACGGCTATACGCACTCGCACGCATAGCCCGGTCGGTATCGGGACAGCCTTTTGAACGGAAAGACGCAACATATGAAACCCGGCATTCACCCTGACTACCACGAAATCACCGTCATCATGACCGATGGCACCGAATACAAAACCCGCTCCTGCGCAGGTAAAGCTGGTGACACGCTCCGTCTGGACGTGGACACGAAGTCTCACCCGGCATGGACCGGCGTGCAGCGCATGATGGACACCGGGGGCCAGGTTGCGAAGTTCAACAAGCGCTTTGCTGGTATCGGCACGCGCTCAAAGGCCTGATCAGCCTCCCTTTACCCGATCAGTTGAAAAATCCGGAACCCCGCCTCTTGAATCAGGAGGCGGGGTTTTCCACGTTTAGTTCTGAGAAGAATGCCCGAAGACGGGGTTCTCCTCCTACTGCCACCTGCCGTGGCACGCCCGCCAGACTGGGGGCTGTTGCCCGGCAAGACCTTGCTGAACGAGGAGGTTTTTTGACCATGAGTTATGATTTTGCACCGCTTTTCCGCACCGCCATCGGCTTTGACCGTCTGGCACAGGTGATGGACACCGCATCCCGCAGCGCTGCTACCCCAAGCTACCCCCCGTATGACATCGCCAAGACTGATAATGACAGCTACGCCCTGACTATGGCCGTTGCCGGATTTGGCCCGGACGATATTGAACTGGTTGTGCAGGACAACACCCTGATTGTGTCCGGTCGTGTGAGTGACCCGCAAAATGAAGGGGAAATTCTGCACCGCGGTATTGCCCGCCGCGCCTTTGAGCGCCGCTTTGCACTGGCGGACCATGTGGAGGTCACAGGTGCCGACATGAATAACGGTCTGCTGCGTATTTCCGTGCGCCAGATTGTGCCTGAAGCACTCAAGCCACGCCGTATCCCTGTGCACTCCGGCCCACAGACTGAACTGGTCTCAAAAACCGAGGCTCCCGTGCCGGCACAAACCAGCCCGCAGACGCAGGCCAACCCTCACCCCACAGCCGCCGCAGCGTAAGCATAGCCCGGCAAAAGAGCGTGAAAAAGGAGGAGCCCAGGTTCCTCCTTTTTTATAAGAGCGCATTTGTCGCTTGACCTGTGAGGGACGCTCCCCCCATATCGTCGCCACAGATGCGCGCCGGCAGGCCCGCGGGCCTTCGGATTGGTTTCCGGACCGTCAGTTTCTCCGGTGCCTGCGCAAGCGCCGCCCGACGACAGGATGGAAGCAATGACGACCTTACCGCTGATGCCCAAGGCCACCGCAGTGTGGCTGATTGAAAAAACCGCCCTGAGCTTTACTCAGATTGCTGAGTTCTGCGGCATGCACCCGCTGGAAGTGCAGGCTATTGCCGATGGTGAGGTTGCTCAGGGAATTGTCGGGTATGACCCCGTTGCCAACCACCAGCTCAAACTGGAAGAAATTCACCGTTGCGAAGCCAACCCTGACGCACGGCTGAAAATTCTGGCTACCAACAACCCGGTCAAACGCCGTTCCAAAGGCGCACGCTATACGCCGGTCGCCAAACGGCATGACCGTCCGGATGGCATTGCCTTCCTGCTGCGTAACTTCCCGCAGCTGAATGATCTGCAGATTGTCAAACTGCTGGGCACCACCAAGGACACCATTGCCAAAGTGCGTGACAAGCAGCACTGGAACACGCCCAACATCAAGCCGCGTGACCCGGTAACCATTGGCCTGTGCAGCCAGATGGACCTGAATGCTGCTGTGAATGCTGCCACCACGCGCCTTGAGCGCGAAGGACATGAAATTCCGCAGCCGCCGCCGATGGATATGGTGGATCACGAAGGGAGCGGAGAGTAATTTCTCCGCGGCACTGGCTGTGCCTCGCACACGCCAGTGCCTTTTCTCGCCAGTTTCTGGCAGTTTTCAGATAATCTCTCCACTTGAGAGAGACGCTTTAGCCCACTCTGCCCGCGCTATTGCAGGGCCAGAGAGGGACTAGGGTCCGTCACGCAGACAGGCGCTCAATTTCTTCCTTGAGCCGCAGCTTCTGCAATTTGAGACACATCAAAACACGCTCATCCGGTCTGGGCCGCCCGCCTTCTGATGAGATCTGTTTATCGATCCGTGAGTGGCGGGATTTAAGACTCTCAATCCTGGACTGGTAGGTCATTGACTGCCTCCATTCGGTTGATGACACCTCACGGTAACGCAGTCTCCACGCGTTTTTTCATGTTTTTTTCACATTTCAGGCATTTTAGGTATGCGTAAAATGCATATCTATTTTTTCTTCTTTTGCCGCTGGTCTCCGCTGCATGCATGCGCAAAACTAGGCGCTGAAAACTCTGGCAGACTCTGGAAAACCCCGTTCACACAGAGTCCTCATGCCACGCAGGAGAGGGACTAAAATGCTGAAAGACCGCGATTCACTCCTCGGCCAGCTCCATGAACTCCGCAGTGAACATCGTGATCTTGATACCATCATCAGTCGCCTGACAGATGGGACGATCCTGACCGACCAGTTGCAGCTCCAAAGGCTGAAAAAACGCAAATTACTGCTC
Organism: Acetobacter malorum; assembly: GCF_002153605.1. Taxonomy (GTDB): domain Bacteria; phylum Pseudomonadota; class Alphaproteobacteria; order Acetobacterales; family Acetobacteraceae; genus Acetobacter; species Acetobacter malorum_A. The sequence continues at coordinate 149,900 of NZ_JOPG01000022.1, forward strand.
CGGGACCGGATAACACGGCTTGAAAGCGAACTGATCCCCGACGATATTGCGTGACCATTTCCCCACCAACCGGATCGTGCCTTATCGTGAGCGAAACTGCCCCCCTGCCCACCGCCCCATCTCAGGACGCCAGCCTTGCCCCTAAGGTTGGCATTATCATGGGCAGCCAGTCGGACTGGGAGACCATGCGCCATGCGGATGCCATTCTGACAGACATGGGCATTGCCCATGAAACGCTGATTGTCTCCGCCCACCGTACGCCCGACCGGCTTGCTGAATATGCCAAGACCGCAGCGGATCGTGGCCTCTCCGTTATTATTGCCGGTGCCGGGGGTGCCGCGCATCTGCCCGGCATGTGTGCCGCATGGACGCGCCTGCCCGTGCTGGGTGTGCCGGTAGAATCCCGCGCCCTGAAAGGCATGGACAGCCTGCTTTCCATCGTCCAGATGCCCGGTGGCGTACCCGTCGGCACGCTGGCAATTGGTGCTTCCGGGGCCAAGAACGCAGCCCTTCTGGCAACGTCCATTCTGGCGCTGCAAGACCCGGAACTGGCTGCAAAACTGGATGCATGGCGCGCCCTGCAAACGGCCTCAGTCGCTAACGCTCCGATTTCTGAAAACGAATAATGTCAGATTCTTCTTCCCGGTTTTCTTCAACGGCTCTTGGTCCCAATGCTGTCATCGGCATTGTCGGCGGGGGGCAACTGGGCCGCATGTCGGCTGTGGCGGCGGCCAAGCTCGGCTTTCGCGCCCATATTCTCACGCAGGATGCCAATGGCCCGGCCGCACAGGTCGCGCATCAGGTGACCCTCGGTGCGTATGATGACCACAAAGCGCTGGAAGCTTTTGCCCGCGCGGTCGATGTCGTCACCTTTGAATTTGAAAATATTAGTGCCGACGCGCTGGATTGTCTGGCCCAGCACTGCCCTGTTCGCCCCTCCGGTGCGATCCTGCGCATCAGTCAGGACCGGCTGGCGGAAAAAACATTTCTTTCAAATGCAGAGATCCCGCTGGCGCCCTGGATGGCCGTCACCGATCACGCGTCCCTGCACGCTGCGGCGGAAAAGCTTGGCTTCCCTTTCATCCTGAAAACCACTCGTAACGGGTACGATGGCAAGGGGCAGGCCCGCGTTTATGAGGCCTCCCAGCTGGAAGACGCCTTTGCTTCCCTCGCTCCGCATCCACTGGTTGCGGAAGGCATGGTAGATTTTGCCTGCGAAATCAGCGTGATGGTCGTACGCGGCACGGACGGCACAACGCGCTGCTTTGCGCCCGGCCTCAATTACCATCGGGATGGCATTCTGGACCTCACACTGGCCCCCGCCCCCGTACCGGAAAAAACGGCCCGGCGCGCGCAGGCTCTTGCGGTTACGATTGCAGAAAAGCTGGATCTTATCGGCATTCTGGGCGTGGAAATGTTCATTGACCGCACCGGTAACCTGCTGGTGAATGAAATCGCGCCGCGTCCGCACAATTCCGGCCACTGGACCATGGATGCCTGCCCGGCCGATCAGTTCGATATGCATATCCGGGCCGTCGCAGGTTTACCCCTGCCCCCGACCCTGCGCCATTCTGATGCTGTGATGAAAAACCTTGTTGGCCCGGATGACATGGCTCTGTGGCCCGATATTCTCGCAACACCGGGACATATTCCGCATCTTTACGGCAAGGCGGAAGCCCGCGTGGGCCGCAAGATGGGCCATGTGAACATCCTGTTCCCCTATGGCAGCCTGCCGGGCGCACTGGGCGTTCAGGACGCCCTCGGCCCGCTGGCGGAAAAGGAAGACTAGAAAACCCCTTCTTCTTTCAGGCTTAACAGGCGGCTACTGCCCACAATCACATGGTCCCAGACCGTGATGCCCAGCAGTGTGGCCGCCTGTGCAATCCGCTGAGTCATGAGAATATCATCCTGCGAGGGTGACGGGTCTCCACTGGGATGGTTATGCACCACCACCAGAATAGTGGCCTGAAGCTCCAGCGCCCGTCGAATGACCTCTCTGGGGTAAATGGGTGTGTGGTCCACAGTGCCGCGCCCCAGCATCTCATCGGCCAGAAGATGATGTCCGGCATCCAGAAACAGCACCCGGACCTGCTCCACAACTTCATGCGCCAGCCTCGCACTCAGATACGCTTTTAACTGCGCCCGATCAGCCAGCACACCGGCACGCTTCAGCCGTGCCTGATGCAAGCGCAAAGCGGCTTCCTGCACCAGTCGCAACGTCACCCGCAACGCGGGCGCTTGCCCAAGATCTTCCTCCAACGCCTGATCGGATGCGGATAAAAGAGCAGCAAGAGATCCAAAGCGACGCAGCAAAGACGTCGCCCAGACATCTGCAGACGCATGGCGGGGTGCCACAAGCCTGATCAGCTGTGTCAAAACCGTATGATCATCACGAATTCCGACAAAAAACCCGGCCTCTGCCATGCCGGACGCAAACGGAAGCGCCTGCGCGGGGGCTGCCGCCTCCAGATCTTCAGCTCGCAGATTAAACCCGGCAATATCTGCCAGTTCGGATTTAGCGAGGCTGCCTTTGCTTTTTGGCAATCGGCTTACCATGCCTGCTGTTCCAGATGCCGGAAACTGCGCCAGCGACGGCCCTGCAACACCACATGATCATGCATGGTCACCGCCAGCAGAGGCGTCGCTTGTAACAATGCCTGCACCAGCGGCCCGTCATGCAAAAGCTGCCGATCCGGCTGCACACCCACACCGGCCACACGCACGGTAATAAGAGAACATGCATGCAGCGCCAGCGCCCGCTGAAGGATGGTGGAAACAATCTGCTGCACGGGAATGGGCGCGGTCTCACCCCCCACATCTTCTCCACCCTGCACGTATGCAGAGGACGCTTCCCCAAGCCCCTCCGGCTTCAGAGTTTCCGGTCTGTCTGGCACATCGCCCGTTTTGACAACTTCATCTGCAAGCAACTGGTTGCGGCTATCCAGAAACAGCACATGCAAAGAGCCGGCGACAGCCCGTTCCTGATTGGCCGCGCAATAGGCGAGCAATTTTTCCCAGCTTCCTATATCTGTCCTTACCGGCGCCTGAGGGGCAGCCAGCCGATCTGCGGCCAGTGGCACCAGCCCCAGCAACGCCACATTTCCGCGCGTAGCCCCTGCGGCTTTCAGATCCTCTGCAGAGGCTTCCAGCACGGCGGCAAGAGACCCGAACCGGTTAATCAACGCCTTGGCCAGCGGCTTGGTGTCCCGCCGGGGCACTCCCGGAAAAAGCAGCATTTCCAGAAGTTCGTAATCCGCCAGTGATGCAGCCCCGGCGCTTAAGACCCGCGCACGCATGCGCTGCCGGTGCCCTGCAGGGCCTGTGGAAGAAAAAGGCGCGCTGCCCTCTCTTCGTCCAAAACTGCTCTGTTTTTCTCCATTTTCGGAGGACACCATGCCACTGCTCCGATTGGCCTCAGGCTTTCAAGACGATATAAGGGTAAAGTGAATATGTCCGAAAACCCTTCCTCCGCGCTTTTTTCATCATCCTCGGGCCAAGGCGAGTCCTATCTCGCGCGCCTGAACCCTGAACAACGCGCCGCGATTGAAACCACGGACGGCCCCCTGCTGGTTCTCGCCGGCGCTGGCACGGGCAAAACACGAGTGCTGACAACGCGCTTTGCCCATATTCTGCTGACAGACCGTGCCAAACCCTGGCAAATTCTGGCTGTCACCTTCACCAACAAGGCCGCCAAGGAGATGCGCGAGCGCGTCTCTCTCCTGCTTGGCAGCCCGGCGGAAGGGTTATGGCTGGGCACCTTCCATGCCCTGTGCGCACGGATGCTGCGCCGCCATGCCGACTATGTGGGGCTGACCAGCAGCTTCACCATTCTGGATACGGACGACCAGCTCCGTCTGCTCAAGCAGATTATTGTCCCCTGGCAGATTGACACCAAACGCTGGCCCGCCCCCGGTATTCTGGGCGTTATCCAGCGCTGGAAAGACCGTGGGCTGACGCCTGAACGCGTGACAGATTCGGAAGATTCCGACTTTGCGGACGGCCATTGCCGCGCCATTTACAAAGCCTATCAGGAACGGCTGATTCAGCTGAACGCCTGTGACTTTGGAGACCTGATGCTCCATGTCACGGAGATCCTGCGCACCCGCCCTGATGTGCTGGCGCAGTATCATCGCCTGTTCCGCTACATTTTGGTGGATGAATATCAGGACACCAACACCGTCCAGTATCTCTGGTTGCGTCTGCTGGCACTGCGCCCCGGTGAGCCCTCCAATATCTGCTGCGTCGGGGACGACGATCAGTCCATCTACTCATGGCGTGGCGCGCAGGTTGGCAACATTCTGCGGTTTGAAAAAGACTTCCCCGGCGCACAGATTGTCCGGCTGGAGCGCAATTACCGCTCCACCCGTCATATCCTCGGGGCCGCGGCCGGTCTGATTGCGCATAATGACGAGCGACTAGGCAAAACCCTGCGCTCTGGCCGCGAGGATTCTGACGGCGAGAAAGTGCTGGTGATCGGCGTTGGTGATTCCGACCATGAGGCCCGCGATGTCTGCGGCATGGTCGAGAAAATGCAGAGTGACGGGCACTCTCTGGGAGAAATGGCCATCCTCGTCCGCGCCGGGTTCCAGACCCGCGCGTTTGAAGAAAAGCTGGTGCAGAGCGGTGTGCCTTACCGCATTGTCGGCGGTGTGCGGTTCTATGAACGCGCTGAAATTCGCGATGCACTGGCCTATATGCGCGTGCTCAACCAGCCATCCGATGATCTGGCGTTTGAGCGCATTCTCAACACCCCAAAACGTGGCATGGGTCCGGCTGGTGTCCAAAAACTGCACGCCGCAGCTCGTAGTCATCAGGTCCCGCTGACCGCCGCCACCCAGATACTGCTGGCAGAAAAAATCCTGAAAGGGAAAGTGGGCGATCAGGTCCGCGCCCTGATGACCGCACTGGACACCACGCGCGACATTATGGCGCGTGAAGGCCATGTGGTCGCCGTTGAGCATTTGCTGGAAGAAAGCGGTTATCTGGCCATGTGGCAGGCCGATAACTCGCCCGAGGCCCCCGGACGGCTGGAAAACCTGAAAGAACTGGTCCGCGCTCTGGCGGATTTCGGCACGTTGGGCGAGTTTCTGGAGCATGTGGCGCTCGTCATGGAGCATGACGAGAATGCCGGAGAGGCCCGCATCTCCCTCATGACCCTGCACGGGGCCAAAGGGCTGGAGTTTGATGTTGTTTTCCTGCCCGGCTGGGAAGAAGGCGTCTTCCCCTCCCAGCGCACGCTGGATGAAGGCGGCAATTCCGGGCTGGAGGAAGAACGTCGGCTTGCCTATGTCGGCATTACCCGTGCGCGCAAGCACGCCATGATCTTCCATGCAGCCCGACGGCGGATTTACGCCAACTGGCAGGATTCCATGCCCAGTCGCTTTCTGGATGAACTGCCGGATGAGCATGTTATCCGGCACGGCGAACGTGACGCCAACCTCCGCGGCCTGCGCGCCACAGACTCCGTCTTTGCAGGCGGCGCACCGCTGGTCGCCCGCAGGCGGCGCGACCCTCTGGCCGGAAACACGCCCTCCTTCCAGCTGGGCGAGCATGTTCGCCACCCCCGCTTTGGGGAAGGCATTATTGTCTCAGCCGATCACCACCATGTTGATGTCGCGTTTGAAGGCGTCGGCATCAAACATCTTCTGTCCTCCTTTTTAGAGAAACTTTAATGGCCGTTGCTCCCCGTCGTCACGCCACCGCTCTGGAAACGGTTGCGGTCACCGTTCCGGAACCTGCTGTCGAAGCCTATGAAAACGCCATCGGCAGCGTCTGCACCACGGTTGGTATTTTTGAAGCCAACCCGGAAGGCACACTCTGGCGCGTGGAAGGCGTGAAAGACGCCGGACATCGGGAAGATGAACTGGCCGTAGCCCTCGTGCTGGCCCAGTTGACCAGCGGTGTGGACGCCACGCTGGAACGCGATGCCACTGAGGCCGAAGGCTGGCTGGCCCGCACCTATGAATCCTTCCCCGAGCAGGATGTCGGGCAGCGCTTTGTCATCCGTGGCACCCATTTGCCCGACGTAAAGCACCCAACCCGGATTGCTTTAACGCTTGATGCGGGTGTGGCTTTTGGTTCGGGTGAACATGGTTCCACTCGCGGCTGCCTGCGGGCGCTGGAGCGCATTGCCTACCGTAAGCCCCGCAAAATTCTGGACCTCGGCTGCGGCTCCGGCATTCTGGCTATGGCGGCGGCGGCGCTCCTGCACAAAAAGGTTCTGGCGGTTGATATCGAGCCCTGGTCCGTCCGCGTGGCAGCCCAGAATGCGGAACGCAACGGGCTGGGCCGCGCGCTCACCTGCCGTCTGGGTAATGGCTGGAAAACCCCGGAAATCCGCCACAATGCGCCGTATGATCTGGTTTTTGCCAATATTCTGGCCCGCCCTCTGTGCCTGATGGCCAAGGATCTGGCGCATAATCTGGCCCCCGGCGGCACGGTTATTCTGGCGGGCCTGCTCCGCACCCAGATCCGCATGGTGCTGGCCGCACACCGCAGGCTCGGGCTGGTGCTGGAACACACCTTTACAGAGGGCGACTGGGCCACTCTGGTCCTGCGTCGCCCTTTTTCTGAGACATCATTTTGAGGTCTGTCATGCCGTCCGCTTCCGCTACCCGCCTCGCCGCCCTGCGCACCCTGTTAAAACAGAATGAGCTTGATGGCCTGATCATCCCCCACAGCGATGAGTTTCTCGGGGAATACACACCCGCCTGCGCGGAACGTCTGGAATGGCTGACAGGCTTTAGCGGCAGCGCTGGTATGGCGCTGGTGCTGGCAGACTCTGCCGCAGTGTTCTCGGATGGCCGCTACATCACCCAGATGGACCAGCAGGTGGATGGTTCCTGCTGGGAACGCCAACATATCTATCAGACCCCGCCGCCCGCATGGCTGGCCCGGAAAGCCCCCAAGGGTGCCCGCATTGGGTATGACGCCCGCGTTATGAGCAGCGCGGAACTGCGGCCTTTCACAACGCTTTCGGGCATTACGCTGGTTCCCACCAACGGCAATCTGACCGATGCGCTGTGGGCTGATCGTCCGGCCTTCCCGGCAGCACCCGCCACCATCCATCCGCTGGTTTATGCAGGCGAGTCCTCTCAGGACAAACGCGTCCGTCTTGGCAAGACGCTGGCAGACGCCGGACAGGCCGCTGCCGTGCTGAGCGATTCGGCCTCTATCGCGTGGCTGCTGAATATCCGCGGCACAGACATCCCCTGCACCCCCGTTGTTCTGGCCTTTGCCGTGCTGCACGCCGATGCCTCGGTGGATCTGTTCCTTCAGGCCAGCAAGCTCCCGGCAGATGTGCGGGAATGGCTGGGCGCAGACGTGCGCGTGCATGAGCCGGAAGCTCTGGAGAGCGTTCTGGCCACCCTCAGCGGCAAAACTGTCGGCGTGGACCCGGCCAGCAATGCCGTCTGGTTTGCCGAGACACTCACGCGCCACGGAGCTACCGTGCAGGAAAGCCCGGACCCGTGCGTGCTGCCCAAAGCCCGCAAGAACACGACGGAACAGGCCGGCACCCGCAAGGCACATCTGAAAGACGGCGTGGCCCTGTGCCGTTTCCTGCACTGGCTGGATACGGAAGAGGCCCGTGGCACCACGGAACTTCAGGCTGCAACCAAGCTGGATGCCTTCCGGGCAGAAGGCGCGGATTATCGGGGCGAATCCTTCCCCGCCATTTCCGGCGCGGGGCCAAACGGGGCCGTCATCCATTACCGCGTAACCCCGGAGAGTGACCGTCCCCTGAACGCCAATGAAGTCTATCTGATTGATAGCGGCGGCCAGTATCCGGAAGGCACGACGGACGTCACGCGCACCGTCTGGACCGGCCCGGACGCCCCGCCTGCCCGCCTGAAGGAAACTTTTACCCGTGTGCTGCGGGGCAATCTGCGCCTTGGCCGCGCCCGCTTCCCCGCAGGCACCACCGGCCACGCGCTGGACGCACTGGCCCGGTATGACCTGTGGCAGGCCGGTCTGGATTATGACCACGGCACCGGTCACGGCGTAGGCAGCTTCCTCTCCGTGCATGAAGGTCCGGCACGGATTTCCAAAAATCCTTCTGCCATCACGTTGCAGGAGGGCATGATTCTCTCCAACGAGCCGGGCTATTACGAGCCGGGTGCCTACGGCATCCGTCTGGAAACATTGGTATTGGTGCGTGAAAAAGCTGGAGAAAACCGCCCCGGCTACGCGTTTGAGACGCTGACCCTCGCACCGTTTGACCGCCGCCTGATCGACACAGCGCTTTTAGGGGAAGAAGACTGCCTGATTCTGGATGCCTACCATGCGCAAATCATGGACCAGATCGGCCCCCACCTGCCAGATGAGGCCAAAAACTGGCTGAAAACGGCATGCGCCCCCCTCAAGAGGGCGTGAGAGAACGGGTTTTTCGCAACTGGTCACGCAATTGGGAATCGCCTGCCGGACCGAAGAAGAGCAGAAAAGCTGCGAAGTGAAGGGAGCTTCCAGAATGACGACAGACAGCAAAACCATCCCCGCTACTCTTATCGCCGGTGATGGGATCGGCCCTGAGATTGTTGAATCGGTTACCGAACTTCTTGACGCCGTCGGTGCCCCGTTTGTGTGGGACCGCCAGCTTGCCGGCATGGCCGGGGTGGATGCGGTCAATGACCCGCTGCCCAAGCAGACCATTGAAAGCATCCGCCGCACCGGCCTTGCTCTGAAAGGCCCGCTGACCACGCCAGTTGGGGGCGGCTTCAAATCCATCAACGTCACACTGCGTCAGGAGTTCGGGCTGTTCGCCAACCTGCGCCCGACCAAGACGATTGTCCCCGGTGGCAAGTTCGACAAGATTGATCTGGTCCTGTTCCGTGAAAATCTTGAAGGCTATTACGCCGCCATGGAACATTACGTTCCGGTTGGTGATGACCCGAAAGGCATTGCCCTGAGCACGGGCTTCAACTCCCGCGCTGAGTGCCGCCGTATTGTGAAATTTGCTTTTGAGTATGCGCTCAAAAACAACCGCAAAACGGTCACTCTCGTCCACAAAGCCAACATCCTCAAACTGCTGACCGGCCTGTTCCTTGAAGAAGGGCGCAAGGTTGCTGAGGAATATAAAGGCCGCGTCGCCTTTAACGAGCGGATTGTGGATGCCTGCGCCATGCAGCTGGTCCTCAACCCCTGGCAGTTTGACGTGATTGTCACCACCAATCTGTTTGGTGACATCCTGTCTGATCTGACAGCAGGCCTTGTTGGCGGTCTGGGCATGGCTCCGGGTGCGAACATTGGTGAAAAAGCCGCGGTGTTTGAAGCCGTGCATGGTTCTGCGCCTGACATTGCCGGACAGGGCATTGCCAACCCGCTGGCCCTGCTGCTGGCTGCCGTCATGATGCTCCAGCATGTGGGTCGTCAGGATCTGGCAGACCGGATTGACCACGCGATCAAGAAAGTGATCACGGAAGGTCCCGTCCGCACCAAGGATCTGGGCGGTAACGCGACGACAAAAGATCTCACAGCCGCTCTCAAACAGCAGCTCGTCTGATCAACCCTCAAAAAACGGGAGCGCGGCTATTCTCCGCCTCCCGTTTTTTCTGAGAATTCTGAGTGTTCACGACAGTTTTTTAACACGCGTTTCGCTGTCGTGCGTATCATGCCCCGCATGATACCCAGCTTTCACGGCCAATGGCCCATCCTGCGGCTTTCCCCGTCCTGCACCATCACGGTCACACCGCATGTGCCTCGGCATACGGCGGAAACAGAGGCCGAGATCACGCGCATCTGGGCAGAAGCCTGCCAGAAAACCCCTGCTCTTTTTAACGGCTGCGTTTTTTCAGCAGACCGCGTAACCCGCACCGGGATTTCCGGCCACTGGACGGACTATCGCTCGGTTCTCGCGCAAATGAAAAAGCCGGCTTTGTTCATGCAACTGCACCTGCAACCGCTCGCCGTCATTGGCCTGCTGGAAACGCCGGAAGGCTATGTTCTGGGGCGACGTAACCCGTCCTCTCTGTATCAGGGTAATTTCTGGCAAAGCCCGCCCGCTGGCAGCATTGAACGACGCGGAGACAGCACTGCCGTGCATCTGGATGAACAGCTTCTGGCGGAAGCGGAAGAAGAACTCGGCCTGAAAGCCGAAAACGTGACCATCGGCTCACCGCACCTTATCGCCCGCCATCCGGGCACCCGTATTCTGGATATCGGCATCCCCATGCGCACCCCGCTGTCTTTCAGCGCGGTGGAAACGCACTGGAAAAATGGAGCCAATCAGGAATATGACCAGCTCGCTCTTGTGCCGCATGCGGAGATTGACGCGTGGCTGAGTCGCCCTGACCTGCTCCCAACGTCCCGTGCGCTGCTGGCTGCCGCCCGCTCATGACCAGTCAGCCTCCGCCTCCTGCCTCGGACGGCACGGAACAGACTGGCCCCAGCCCGAACCTGATCAGAGTCATTGCCGCAGCTTGCGGGCTGATTGTCGCAAATCTCTATTATGCACAGCCTCTGGCCGGGCCTATCAGCGCCACGCTCTCCATGCCGGAAAGCCAGTCCGGCCTGATCGTCACCATCACCCAGATCGGCTACTGCCTCGGCCTGCTGCTAATTGTTCCGCTGGCCGATTTGCTGGAAAACCGCAGCCTGATTGTGTGGATGACGCGGCTTGTCATGCTCGCACTGCTGGCGTTGCCTTTTTCACACCACCCGCTGCCCTTCCTGTTTGCCATCGGGCTGGTCGGTATTTTGTCTGTCGCGGTGCAAATTCTGGTCCCGTTTGCCGCCAGTCTGGCGCCGGAAGCCATACGCGGGCGCGTGGTGGGCAATGTCATGAGCGGCCTGATGCTGGGCATTATGCTTGCGCGCCCTGTCTCCAGTTTTGTGACGGAATTTTCGTCCTGGCACACCATTTTCCTGATCTCTGCCGGGATCATGCTGGCCCTGTCCGTTCTGCTTCAGCGCGTTCTGCCAGAGCGCAGACCTGCGACCCGCAGCCCTTATAGTGCCCTGCTCCGTTCCATGGGCACCCTCCTGCTCACCACAAAAGTTCTGCAACGGCGGGCGTTTTATCATGCCTGCCTGTTCGGTGCTTTCAGTCTGTTCTGGACAGTAACGCCCCTGCTTCTGGCCGCTCCCCCCTTCCAGTTTTCTCAGGGGCAGATTGCCTTGTTTGCTTTTGTGGGCGTTGCCGGCGCTATTGCCGCCCCTATTGCCGGGCGCATTGCCGATAGAGGCTGGACATGGCCTGCAACGCTGGCCGCCATGGCGCTGGTTTCCCTCGCCTTTCTGACAAGCGCTGTCATGCCGCAGTCTGTTTTTATCGGCGTGCTGGCGCTGGCGGGTATTGTGATTGATTTCGGCGTGACCGCTAATCTGGTGCTCGGGCAGCGCGCCCTGTTTGTCTTACCCGCAGAAAACCGAGCCCGCCTGAACGGGCTTTATATGGCGATTTTCTTTATGGGCGGTGCTGCTGGCTCAGCCCTTGGCAGCTGGGCTTACGCCCGCGGCGGCTGGCCATTAGCCTCTGCTCTGGGAGCAGCTCTCCCTGCACTCGCTTTTGCCGTCTGTCTGACGGAAAAGCGACGTCAAGCGTGATTATTTAATTTCAATCCCGATCTGCTTGATATCATGGAAAGTGATATCCGGGTTCTGTTCCTGCGTGCGGCGCATCATGAAGGCTGAAGTCGCCAGGAACACCGGATCATCATCGAGATCATCCGCCATGGAAGAACGGTTTGCCATGGCAAAGGCTTCAATTTTCTCGCGCGGCCCCGTTACCCAACGGGCCAGAGAAAATGGGATACCGTCAAACCCGATCGCCACACCATATTCTGCCTTCAAACGCGCCTGAAGCACGTCGAGCTGAAGGGTCCCGACCACACCCACAATCGGCTGCGCACCGTCCTGCGGTTTGAAGAGCTGCACAACACCTTCTTCCGCAAGCTGGGTCAGCGCCTGTTTCAGCTTTTTGGCTTTCATGGCGTCATCCAGCCGCACACGACGCAGAATTTCCGGAGCAAAATGCGGCACACCGGTAAATTTGAGATCCTCGTTCTCCGTCAGCGTATCGCCAATGCGCAGCGTGCCGTGGTTGGGAATCCCCACCACATCGCCCGCAAAGGCTTCTTCTGCCAACTGGCGGTCCCGCGCAAAAAAGAACTGCGGCGTATGCACCGCAAAATTCTTGCCGGTGCGGCTGTGGCGCAGGCGCATCCCGCGCGTCAGCTTGCCGGAACAAATCCGGGCAAAGGCAATACGGTCCCGATGGTTGGGGTCCATATTGGCCTGAATTTTAAAAACAAGGGCGGTCATGCCCTCTTCATCGGCCTTAACCGTGCGGCTTTCCGCAACCTGATCTCGTGGGGACGGCCCAAACGCAACCAGCGCGTTCAAAAGGTCCGTCACACCAATTTCCTTCATGGCGCTCCCGAAGAAAACCGGCGTCAGATGCCCGGCATCAAAAGACTCCCGGTCAAACTCAGGCAGAGCCGCTTCCGCCAGTTCCAGTTCTTCGGAAAGCTGCACCATGCGCGGGTCGGACTGGGCCAGTGTTTCCTGCGTATGCACTTCTTTGGTGCGCAGGTCATACGTGCCGACAAATCCGGCAGCGCGGCCAATCGGCCATGTGGCGGGTGCCGTGTCCAGCGCAAGGGCAGACGCAATTTCATCCAGCAGCGCAAACGGGTCCTGCGCCTCACGGTCCATCTTGTTGATGAAGGTGACAATCGGAATATCGCGCAGGCGGCAAATTTCAAACAGCTTGCGCGTCCGGTCCTCAATCCCTTTGGCGGCGTCAATCACCATCACGGCAGAGTCAACGGCCGTCAGCGTACGGTAGGTATCTTCCGAGAAGTCTTCATGGCCCGGCGTATCCAGCAGGTTGAAAATACACCCGCCATATTCAAAGGTCATGACAGAGCTGACCACGGAAATCCCGCGGTCGCGCTCAATGGACATCCAGTCAGACCGCGTACGCCGCCGCTCACCCTTGGCCCGCACGTTCCCTGCCAGCTGAATGGCGCCACCTGCCCGCAGGATGCGTTCCGTCAGCGTGGTTTTACCAGCATCCGGATGCGAGATGATCGCAAACGTACGGCGGCGGGCAATTTCCGTGCTGAGGTCAGGTGCGAGCGTTTCAGACATGACAGACAATCCGGCTGGAAAAGAGACTGGGTAAAACGGCAAACGCCGGATGGAGAGAAAACCCCTCCACCCGGCGCAGCACAAATCGGGCCGAAGCGCCGATTAACGAGAGTAGTATTCGACCACCAGGTTCGGTTCCATCTGCACCGGATACGGCACATCAGCGAACTTCGGACCACGGACGAACGTGCCCTTCATCTGACGGTGATCAACGTCCATGTATTCCGGAACGTCGCGTTCACCCGTCTGGGTAGCATCCAGCACGATAGCCAGCTGCTTGGACTTTTCGCGGACTTCGATCACGTCCCCGTCCCGCACCAGATAGGAGGGGATGTTCACCTTGCGGCCGTTGACCGTGATGTGGCCATGGCTGATGAACTGACGGGCAGCGAACGGCGTAATGGCGAATTTCATGCGGTAGATGACCGCATCCAGACGACGCTCGAGCAGGTTGATCAGGTTTTCAGACGTATCGCCCTTACGACGCACGGCTTCCTGATAGTAGCGACGGAACTGCTTTTCGCTGATGTTACCGTAGTAACCCTTCAGCTTCTGCTTTGCCATCAGCTGGACAGAGTAGTCAGACGGCTTGCCTTTACGGCGCTGACCATGCTGACCCGGGCCGTATTCACGACGGTTAACCGGGGACTTCGCACGGCCCCACAGGTTAACGCCAAGGCGGCGGTTAATCTTGTATTTGCTCTCGAGGCGCTTGCTCATAAGGCGCTCTTCTCTTCTCTGTCTGCGTGAGACACACTGTTATCTGTGTCTCATCATGGCGCCGGTAGTCTCCGTCCCCCGTGGATCAGAGCGGGCGCAGTCCGTATCACCGGCAGGCGGGAGCATCTGTCCACCTGCATCGGCCGTCCTGTCCACATTCCCGGCAATGGGAGCAGCCATTACGGAAAGACCTGCCTTCTGTCAACTCAATGCATCCTGCTGTGTCATGCCAGATAATGGCAGGCAACCGCTGCCTGCGCTGTAAATGCATGCCTTTACAGATAGTATTTACGCTCTATGTGCCTTAGATTGTTCTATGATTTTTATGAACACCTCTGAAGAATAAGGAAAAACACCATGCCATTTGCTAAAAAATGGGCGATGTTTGTCGCTCTGGGCGCGGTGCTGATTGCGCTGGGCTTTATTGCCTGCGTGGATGCCATTTCCGTCACGCTCGCCAGTACGATTTTCATTGGCATTCTGCTGATTATTGCCGGTGCCTTTCAGGTAGCCCATGCCTTTGCCGTGCGGGAATGGGGGGGCGTCCTGTTCTCCGTACTGTTCGGCCTGCTTTATATTGTGGCAGGCGGTATGATTATTGAAGAACCGGCAACCGGCTCCGTGATGATCACCCTGTTTGCCGCCGCCTGCTTTATTGTGGTGGGTGTGATGCGCAGCATTATGGCTATCCAGTATCGCAGCCTGCCCGGCTGGGGCATTGTGCTGGCTGGCGGGCTGATCAGCCTTGTGGTCGGGCTGTGCCTGTATTTCACCCTGCCCTGGTCCGGCCTGTGGCTGATTGGCACCTTTGTCGGGGTTGAGCTGATTACCAGCGGCATCGGCTGGCTCCAGTTCGGTCTGGCCTTGCGGCAGAGCGACGTGCGTCCGCCCATCAACCGGCTATAATAGCAGGGTTTCCCTCCCCAACCAAAAGGCGCTCCGCACACAAGCGGAGCGCCTTTTTTATGTGGGCCGTGCAGACACAGTCACACCTTGCAGCACAGCCCATCTAGCAGCACATCCAGCGCTGCCCGGACCGGATCTGGCCCGACCTTTTCTTCAAGAAGCTGACCGTTCATGGCCAACATGGCCAGCCCATGCACCTGCGCCCAGCTTGCTGCCGCCAGCGCCGGGATGGAAACAGGCCGAAAGCTGCCATCCTGTTGCCCCTTTTCCAGAAGGCGTAACAGAACCCCGAATGTCGCCATCGCAGCCTCATGCAAGCGTGGGTCCGCGCCCTTATCCGCGTCCGCGCTAAACATCAGGCGATACAGGCCGGGGTTATGCTGCGCAAACGCAATACAGGCCTGAGCGCCCGCAACAAATTTCTCGCGCATGGAAGGCGGGCCTGAGGACAATGCCTGCGCCATAGCCTGCTCAAGCCGGACAAATCCAATCCGGGCCAGCTCCCGTAAAAGCGCGTCCTTATCCTCAAAGTGCTTATAAGGCGCTGCGTGGCTCACACCGGTACGCCGTGCTACTTCCCGCAGCGTAAAAGTCCAGGTCTGATCGGCCGCCAGCATGCCCAGAGCGGTGTCGAGCAGCGCACGATGCAGATCCCCATGATGGTAGGACCGGTGTTTGGTATCACTCATTCGTGAGGCCTATGTTTACAAGAGAAACTTTATTGACTCAGGCTTGTTCTTCTCCATAGCCTGCCCAGAAAAGTTTCCCCTGTAAACATGGAGGACGTAATGTCCGACACTGTTCCCGCGCCTGCCCAGTCTTCTGAATTATCTCGCCTTCTTGACCGGCAGCGCGCCGCCTTTCTGCGCGCCGGACCACCCGAACTGGCGCAGCGTCGCGCTGCCCTGCGCCGCCTGAAGGCTGAAATACTGAGGCGACGGACAGAAATCACCCGCGCCCTGAAGACAGACTTCGGCCAGCGCTCAGAGCAGGAAAGCGCCATTGTGGAGCTGATCCCTCTGGTGCAGTCCATCACCTACCTCATCCGGCATGTTGGCCACTGGATGCAGCCAGAACGTCGTCACGTTTCTGCATATTTCCAGTGTGGAAGTGCGTGGGTCATCCGTCAGCCGGTCGGTGTTGTGGGGATTATCGCCCCGTGGAATTATCCCGTCTCGCTCGCCCTTACCCCGCTGGCCACAGCCATTGCTGCTGGCAACCGCGCCATGCTCAAGCCGTCGGAACTCACACCTGCCACCGCGGCAGTTCTCGCAAAAATCATTCAGGCTGTCTTTCCGCCGGAACAGGTGTCCGTTGTTCAGGGAGACGCAGAGGTCGGGGCTGCTTTCTCAGCGCTGCCGTTCGACCATCTCCTGTTTACAGGCAGCACAGCCGTCGGAAAGAAAGTGGCTGTTGCCGCAGCCCGTAACCTGACCCCGGTCACGCTCGAGCTGGGGGGCAAGTCCCCCGTTGTGATTGAACCCGGCTTTTCCATGCAGCAGACGGCAGAGCGCATCGCCTTCGGCAAACTGACCAATGCCGGGCAAACCTGCATCGCCCCGGATTATGTGCTGCTGCACGAGCAGGATCAGGAGCGTTTCGCCAAAGCCTATCAGGATGCTGTGCGCAAGCTCCACCCCAACGGCTATGCTGGCTCACCTGATTATACAGCCATCCTCAACGCACATCATTATGAGCGCCTGAGTGTCCTGATTGACGATGCCGAAGCAAAGGGAGCTCGGGTCATCCGGCTGGGGCAGGACGCCCCTGCCCAGCATCTCCTAGCCCCTGTTATCCTGCTGGACGTGACGCCGGAAATGGCGGTCATGCAGGAAGAAATTTTCGGGCCAGTCCTGCCTGTCCTGACCTATCAAAACCTTGATGACGCCATTGCCTTCATCAACGCCCGCCCCCGCCCTCTGGCCTTGTATTATTTTGGAGACAAGCGCGCAGAACGGAACAAAGTGCTGAAGCGCACAATCTCAGGGAACGTCACGCTCAACGGGACATTGCTGCACTATGCTCAGGATGACCTGCCCTTTGGTGGCGTGGGAGACAGCGGCATGGGGGCCTATCACGGCAAGGAAGGCTTCATTGCTCTCACCCACCCGCGCGGCATTTACAAGCAGGGGCGGTTCAATGCCGCCACTCTCCTCAAACCGCCCTTTGGAAAGCTAACGGACATCATCACAAATTTTATTCTACGCTAAAAAAATAGCCAGAGCGCCGAAACGCTCTGGCTGTTCTGCCTCAGTTTGAAGAAGAGGACGAAGACGGCGGTTCTGATGTCTCATCCCCCGCAGCATCATCCGCAGGCTTCGCAGAGGGTGGCATCTTGCTCTCCAGCTTCAGCAGAGCCGTCGCCGCCTGACCGGGCCGCTCACTCCCCTTCTCAGCCGGAGCAGCGCCCGGCACCAGCTTAATGGCGCGTTCGCCCTCTTCACGCTTACGCCGCAGCTTTTCAATATTTTCCAGCACCAGCGGATATTCTTCCACCAGCCTCCGGAAGCGTGAGGCACTGATAACCATGAAATGCCCGAACTGCACCGCACGGATATTGGCCGGGCACCGCTCGTTGTTAATGGTGGAGAGCGCCCCAATCAGGTCGCCCGCACCGTAGAGCACATCCCGCTCGGCCACATGCGATTCCGCCAGCCCCGCGCTGATGAAGTAGATATTGCGGATCTTGCGCCCCCGGCGGCAGATCAGCTCCTGCGGCGCCACAAAGCGCAGAGACGTCGTGGTTGCCAGATCATGCAGTTCCGCATTGGGCAGACCGCGGAATACGGCAGCATGTTTCAGGCGGCTTTCAATCCCGCTGCGCAGGTCAAAACTCAGCGGCTTGTCCAGCCGATGGCGGCGGCGTTCCAGCTCTTTCAGCAACTCACGGTTCAGCTCGTCACTAATCAGGGATTCCGCCAGCAGGGAGTCATATTCCTCCCCTTCCAGCCGCAGCACGATCTGCCGGAAAATCCGGTTTTCCAGCGCTTCCGAATACCCATGATAATGCAGCCGCAGGGTCTCCAGCGCCTCATCCAGCAGCTTGCGCTGCCGCTGAAGCACCTCGGCCACAACCTCACCAATACGGCTCCCCAGCGTCGGCTCCAGCCGCTCACTCATGAAGCGTGTGAGCGAGATGGACACAAAATGTGCCACCATCAGCATTTCAAAACGCTCGGCCATGCAGAGCATCAGGGGCCGGTCGATGCGCAGATTTTTATGAATCCACTGCGCAGCCTTAAAGCGCAGAGACGGGCTCAGCCGCTTGCGCAGGGCCCGCACATACCCCAAACGCCCTTCCAGCCGTGCACCGTCAATCGCCGCTTCAGAAGACCGCAGCAGGGTTTCCATCACCCGGCGGGACAAGCCCTGAATACGGAACAGGTCCAGCAGAACGGACCGCTCCTGGCTGGCGATGGTAATCAGAGCCAGGTTCACGCGCTGCGTATCGCCCAGCGCGGTATCGAACGAGTTAGCGGCCTGTTCCTCATGCGCACGGCGGTCGACCTGTTCAATAACAGTGCCAGTCGCATCCGTGGAAAAGCCCAGTCCGTCCGCCAGTTTCTCAGCCCGGTCCTTTACATTTTCCAGACCAATGCTCAGCACCTGATGCCGCATGGCTTCATCAATGGGTGAAAGCTTGTCGAGCTTGAGGAACAGCACCAGAGACCGCAGCGTCGTGCCGTTCAGCAGCAGCGTAATCAGTACGAAGCCGGTTGCGAGAATACCGATAAAGTGGGCGACAGGCGTGGAGACACGTTCGTTCTCCGTCACAGCCAGCGCCAGCGCCAGCGTAATAGCCCCGCGCAGACCGCCCCAGACCATGGTGACCTTGAACGGTGTCGGCACAGGGGGCGCCAGCTTGGTCATGGCGAGGAAAGGCAGCAGACCAAACACCACCGCGCCACGCGCAGCCAGCCCGGCGACGCTGGCAATCAGGATCAGCACACAGTCCCACCGGGTCATGCCCACCAGCAGATGCGGCACCAGCATGGACGCCAGCACGAACACCAGAGACCCCGCCCAGAACACAAGCTGCTGCCAGAGCTGGTTGAGGAAGAGCCATGTCTGTGGCCGGACCGTGGATGGTCCATAAACAGAGAGCGTCAGCCCGGCAGCCGCCGTGGCCACCACGCCGGACACGCCCAGAAATTCATCCGAGACAATATAGGCTACATACGGCAGTGCCACAGTCAGCGTGATTTCCGCCGCGGCTGAGCCGCCGAGGGCCGTAATCATCATCAGGGTCAGCTGGCCAAACACCACCCCCACAATCAGCGCTCCGACAAACGAGATCACGAACGAGATCACCGCCTCGCCCGGATGAATGGCGTGATGCAGCGTGACGGACGGCAGCAGAATGGAGAAGATGGAAATGGCCGCCGCATCGTTCAGCAGCGCCTCGCCTTCCACAAGACGGGTCAGACGCGTTGCGGCCCCGATGTCACGGAAAATCCCGGCCACAGCAGAGGGATCAGTCGTCGCCACAATGGAGCCAAGCAGCAGGCAGACAACCAGCGGCATCTCTGCAAACGGATACAGCGCCAGCCCGATAGCACCTGTGGAGACCACAACAGCCACCACAGCCAGCAGCAAAACCGTCGCGGCCTCATGCGCCAGACGCCGCACATCAATGGCCAGCGCGCCCTGAAAAACCAGTACCGGCAGGAAGATCAGCAGGAACGCTTCACTATTGATGGGGAAGTCGAGCAGCGTTTCCGCAATGCCGTTCAGCGCGGACGTATGCGTGGTGCGCAGGGCAAGGTCGGCCAGACTACCGATAATAATGCCGACAATAGCCAGCAGCACGGTTTCAGACAGTTCCAGCCTGCGGGCAATGGGCTGCACCGTGCTGACAATGACCAGAAGAAGCGCAATGGCAAGCAGTACCGCAGCCAAACCCGTTACCGCCATACCCTCTTTGCTCCTCCAGCCAGATTATTCTGCAATCAGATCTTCCTGTTACACGATGATAAGGCACCAGAAAGGCAGACGTTCCAGAATGTGAGTGTCTTTTAACACACACATCGAACGAACACCTACCTCCCCCCGCGCGTTTCCTGCGTTGCAGAAAGGCTCTGGCGCGAAGGGAGCCTCGCTGCAATGTGACTTTATTCTGACATGCGGCAGCTATGCCACACCCCATATTGGAAAAAGGACGCCAGACCTCCGCACCACGGCATGAGGCCGGCATGAACAATCGGGATGCGTATCATGACCACACCACCCAAAATCACAGACTGCCCCGTTGGCCTGACGGCAACCGGGTTCCGCATGGAGCGGGACTCAATGGGCGAAATCAAGGTGCCCGCAGACAAATACTGGGGGGCACAGACCCAGCGCAGCCTCGTGCATTTCTCCATTGGGGAAGACCACATGCCCCTCCCCCTGTGCCATGCCTATGCGGTGGTCAAAAAAGCCGCGGCTCTGGTCAACGCGGCAGACGGACGGATGCCGCAATGGAAGGCTGACCTGATTGCCCGCGTGGCGGACGAAATCTGTGCCGGCAAACTGGATGCGCATTTCCCACTTTATGTCTGGCAGACAGGCTCCGGCACCCAGACGAACATGAATCTGAATGAGGTCATCGCCAACCGGGCCATTCAGCTTGCAGGAGGTGAAGTCGGCTCCAAAACACCGGTGCATCCGAATGATGACGTCAACATGGGTCAGTCGAGCAATGACTCCTTTCCCACGGCCATGCATGTCGTCACGCTGCTGGAAATAGAAGACCGGCTGATCCCCGCTGTGGAAGCCCTAAGCGACAGCATCCAGAGCAAAGCCGAGCAGTGGATGAATGTTGTCAAAATTGGCCGCACCCACCTGCAGGACGCCGTGCCGCTTACCGTCGGGCAGGAATGGTCCGGCTGGGCCTGTATGCTGGAAGATGCTCTGGGCAACCTGCGCACCGCGCGCGAGGGTCTGTTTCAGCTTGCTGCGGGTGGCACCGCCGTCGGCACCGGTCTGAACGCCCCCGCAGGCTTCAGCAAAGCCATTGCCAGCAAGATTGCCGAGCTGACAGACCGCCCGTTTGTCACCGCTCCCAACAAATTCGCGGCTCTGGGTGGGCTGGATGCCATGGTCCGGGCCTCTGCCGGATTGCGCGGGCTGGCCGTTCCCCTGTTGAAAATTGCCAATGACATGCGGCTGCTGGCCTCCGGCCCCCGCTGCGGGCTTGGAGAACTCCACCTGCCGGAGAACGAGCCTGGCTCCTCCATCATGCCCGGCAAGGTCAATCCGACCCAGTGCGAAGCCATGGTAATGATTGCCTCACAGGTTCTGGGCAATGATGCCACCGTGGGCTTTGCCGCCAGCCAGGGCCAGCTGGACCTGAACGTGATGCGCCCGGTCATTCTGGCCAACTGTCTGCACAGCATCCGTATTCTGGCGGATGGCTGCCGGAACTTCAGAGTTTTCTCGGTGGAAGGAACGGAACTGAATGAGCCGCATCTTGCACAGTATGTGAATGGCTCCGTCATGCTC
>NZ_JOPG01000023.1 GCF_002153605.1 Acetobacter malorum
GGCCCAGAGGCGGGGAGGTCTGCCAGACAATGTTTTCAACAGGCCGGTTGTTTGGCGGCGGCGCGTCATCCCGGCGGGCGTTGGCGTCACAGTCCAGAAAGCCGCCGGCATGCCGGGCATTGCCAAAATAAAGTCTGTTCCCGTCAGGGCAGATAACGTGCAGGTCCAGGTCATTCAGATCATCCCATGCCAGCATGATCTGCAAAACGCCTGTCTGGGCACCAACCTTGCGTGCACGTCGTATATCCATCAGGCGGCGCCAGGGCGTGCTGGTTGCCAGCAGGAGCAGCAGCAACAGCAGGGCAAACGCGAGCAGCAGCCAGAACAGCAGGTGAGGATACAGGCAGGCCATGCCATCAAACAGGCCATGTAGTCTTGAAAGCAGCCAGAGGCCAATGGCAAACAGCAAAAGGCCCAGAAGAGCCAGCAGCCATGCCTTCCAGGGGCCGATCAGCCTAGTGACCTTGGGTTCCGCAGGTGGCGGTAGAATGGGAATATCCGCCAGGGTTGAGGCGGCTGGTTCTGGCGGCGGCGGTGGGGCGGGGCGGGGCGGCGGCGTGCCGACAATATCAACCGCTTCAATCCGTTGTGTGACCGGGCGGTGTGCCCAAGCAACCAGAATAGGGCCATGGGTGCCGGACCGGATGTAAGAAGGACCCGGCACAGTGATTACATTCGGCAACAAGCTGCCTAACGTGCTTTGTGCTGCCGGCAAGTGCTCGACCAGCGCCAGGATACGCTGGCGGAAGACGGCAAATTCTGCCTGAAGGTCTTCTGTCGACTTTTCTGGTCCGGCGTCCCCATACCAGTCGGTCGCGCCCGTCTCGCTGCGCACGGGCTCTGCCAGAAGATGCGCACCGGCTGACCCGAAATGCTGCGCAAGCAGATTCTGGTATTCAGACCATAATTCTGTAAGGCATTGGCCACGTTGGGTAATGGCAATAACGTCTCTGTCCCACGTCGTGGCGAGGAGTTGCTGTGTCATGGCGTGATACCGAGAAGCGTGTAGCCAAAGAGCGAAAGACTATGCGCGTGGGCCGCAATCAGCAGCGCAGCGCGTAATCCCAGCACGAAAAAAATGAGAAATACCAGCCCCAGAAGCATAAGGCGTAGCGGGCGGCTCAATTCAGTTTTCTGCAGGTTTGGTAAGGGGCTGACAGGAATTTCCTGTGGCGCAGTCTGAGCCGGAACGCCAGTGGTGCTGTCAGGTGCCAAATCATCCTTTTTATCGGAACTGGCAGATGGCGTGCGTGCCGCAGGTGTGGTTTTTTCCGGCGGGGCCAGAAGGAGCCCTATCGGGGTCTGTGTGAAGTCAACCTGATTGGGGTCAATTCTGAAACCGCCTGTTACCGTGGCCTGGGCGCCCCAAGGGGCCAGAATGAAGTGCTGGCCATCGGTGGTATAGAGAGCGCTCATGTCCGGGACTACAAGGGCGCGTTCAAGAAGAGCTCTCTCGGCAGGGGATAGGGCGGCCATAAAGTCTTGCAGGTGGCGCACCTTATCACAAAAGGCTTGCAGCAGCGGGTCCTGTTCCTGAGGAGGCAGTGTGACCAGTTGCACCAGCCGTGCTTCCTGTGGTGCGTACCACGAGACCTCTCCGCTGAAATCATTTTTTGGCCATCGCACAACGGGCTCACAGAACGAGAAATTGCTCACACCAGAGGCCGCCACAATCTGCAGGAGGCTGGCATATTGCTGGATAACAGGCTTGTCGCGTAATCCGAGAAGGCTGAGGCCTTTAAGCTCACTCCGCAGAATAATAATAGAAGCAGCCAAATTAATGTCTCTTTTGAATAAAGTTACTTCAATATGGTAGCAATCATACCATACTCGGATAGGGCAAAAAAACCCCTTATGGACGAGATTGGCGCACCTATGAGGAGGCGAGCATATAAGGCTCACCTCATCAGCATTTCTGGCGTATCACACCAATGGGCAGAATTTTTCACAGCCCGGAGCAAAGGCGCCATGATTTGTTGGCTTCTGCCTCATCCGTGTTGCCAGGGTGGCCCCAGCACCAGCCACGTGCAGACAGCTGCTTGTCCAGATAATCCCGACGCGTACAGGCAAATGTTGTCAGGCTTTCCGTTTCCATACCGCCGCGACAGTCTTCATTCGCACTTCTCTCCAGAGTAATCACGTCCCGGTCAGAAACTTCCGGCAAGGCAGCATCGCCCCCCTTCCCTGTTGTCAGTGCTTCCTGTGTTGTCAGGGCATGGCCAAATACGGTGCCATAAGCATTCACGCAGGTTTGAGGCTTGAACTGGCCACTGGATGCACAGTCGTTGATATATTTTTGTACGTAAACAATGCAACGTGCCTGAGCGAGCTGTATGACATTGGGGTCCTGAGCGTAGCCGTTTTCCATGGAAACCTGTCTCCCACACTTTTGGAGAGAGAAGGCGTCTTGCTGAAAATTGCCTACCACATATTCCATGGCTTTCAGATTTTCTGCCGCAATCTGCTGTTCGTCCTGCAGGGTGGGCACGGAGTGCTGTGGGACAGGCGGCTTGTCATAAGACTGATTTTGAGCTGTGGACGCGCTGAGAGTGGCTGCGTCCGCATCGGAAATAAATCCGTCTGATGCCGGCCTGTGTGCGACCCTCTGCCACGTGGAAATGGCTTCTCGCGTTGCTTCCCCGTAAACGCCGTCAGCAATACTGCCCGCAGGAAGATAGCCAAGGTCAATAAATTTTTGCTGGAGCGCAATATGCTGGTCAATTGGCCGAGAGGCTTCTTCCAGAGCGCTGCCAGACAGACGCCTTCGATATTTCTGGGTCAAGCTGTCTATTGTAGAAATATAACAGGAAGGATCGGCTCTTGGTAGAATGCCATCCATTGTCTCTGGCTCAACGCATGCCTTGAAGACGTCATCATCCGCAATGGCTTCCTGCTTGAGTGCCTTCCACCCGGATTTACCGACAATCTGGCGGAGGGCATAGTAGGTCTGGTCAAAAATAAGCTCGTATTTTGCTGCTTCGCTATTCTGACACAGCATTGTGGCAATGCTGTCTTTCGAGTGATCTGCCGAACAGTTGAAGTCAGGTTTATAGTCCTGTCCGTATGCAACCCCTGGCGCAGTAAGCGCTGCTGCCAATAATAAAAACCACTTCAAATTCGGTCCCCTGATAAAATGCTGCAGAAGAATAGCGCTCTTGGCGGCGGACGCAAATCTGCCATCGCCAAAATATTTTATATGTGCCTTTTGTTATGTATTTTCTATCAATTTGCTTCTGTTTTGTGACAAAGTTCGAGACGGCGGGTATCTAGCACTACAGTTGCATTTTGTGTTGAGTTCTGACTCTATGGGTAACCATGATTCAGGATATGATGAGTGGCGGTGCGTCTGTTGAAGAGACGCTGGAATTATGGGTGCGTTCGCTTCGATCAGCCAAGGAGCGGATTGCTCCACTGTTCACGCAAAAACGTGTCGTAGATTCAGCCTGTGCTTTTCTTGATATTTTGATTGGCAATGAACCACGCAAAACGGGATGGATGCGAGCGGAAGCCGCAGGAGATCCTGGTCCATGGCGGCAGCAGGCGCTTCTGGGGCGCGGGCACTGGGATGCCGATGCCCTTCGGGATGTCGTCAGGGATTATGTGATCGAGCATCTGGGCACTGAAGATGGTGTGCTGGTGATTGATGAGACCGGTTTTCTGAAGAAAGGTCAGGCGTCATGCGGTGTCGGACGGCAGTATACGGGATCTGCCGGCAAGATCACGAACTGCCAGATTGTGGTATTTGCCACCTATGTCTCGGCGCGGGGCCATGCCTTTATTGACCGCGCCCTGTATCTCCCGAAAGACTGGACATCGAACCGTGAGCGCCTGCAGCAGACCCACGTTCCCGATGACGTGGTGTTTGCAACCAAACCGGCGTTGGCCTCGATGATGATCGAGCGGAGTATCGACGCGCTTTTCTCACAGATATAGTGATTTTGGCTCATTTTCTGTTTTTCAGGACTTCCTTGGCGTCTGATCTGGGCGACCGATGGTTTTGTGTCTGTAGGGGCAGATTCTGAACGCAGTGAGGGTGTCACCGCGTGAGAAGGCAGTGTTGGTGGGAACTATGTGGCCTATGCGCTGTCTGTTTCGTCAGGACGCGAGGTAAAGTCTTCGCAATCGTGCATGAGCAAGAGCGAATTCATGCTGGCAGGGAAACATATCTGGCATGGACAGAACGATCCGACGGACGCTGACCTTTACGACTGTCGCGATTTTAAGCAGTCGTGACCGGATTGTGCCACAGGTCGCCGTCTCCAGAGAGGTCTGCCCAAGGGCCATGTGCTGCAGAGCCGTGAGCAGGACATAGGCTGCGGCCGAGAACCACAGCCGGAGCTGGTTGGCCCGGATGGTGTGGGATGAGGTTCTGTCGGAGAACAGATCCAGCTGACATTCCTTGATCCGGTTTTCCATATCCCCACGGGCGCAGTAGACCTGTTCGTAAAGATGACGCGGTTCGGACGTTCCCTGTGGCAGAGTGGTGACGATAAAGCGATGATAGCGGTTGCCGTGGCGCCATTCGGCCTTGGCTACCACTCGCCTGCGGCGTGTCCAGCTGTCCTTTGTGATCCAGTCAAAGGAGGCAAAGCCGCGCGCCGCTTTGCCTGTGCGTGTGGCTTCGTCACGAACCTCAGCGGACAGGGAGGCAATCCGGTCATACAGGCGGCTGTTCCCCGCAAGCCCGAACAGGAAGTCCACGTGATTCTCTTCGCACCATGTCATCAGAGTGTCCCGGGCGAAGCCACTGTCCCCGCGCACCAGGATACGCACCCTGGGCCAGCGGTTCCTGATCTGTTTCACGATCCGGCTGGAGAGTGTCCGATCTTCTGTGTATGAATGATCTGGTCCATGCTTTACCGAAAGGAAGCATGAATGACCATCTCGATGGAAATCCTCGACGAATTATTGACGGGCGTAGAGCGTCCTGAAGACCTGCTTGGTGATTCCGGGCTGCTGAAGGAGCTGAAAATTCGGCTCATGGAGCGTATGCTTGGCGGGGAATTGACCGCGCATCTGGGCTATGAAGAGGGCAAGGCTGCCCCGCCGGGCCAGCTGAACCGGCGGAATGGTTCCACGACCAAAGTGCTGAAAGGCCAGGACTGGACTTGCAACGGTTTTGTGCCGGTCGCTTATCTTGTTATGCCACTCTTGCTTCGAAAGCGAGAGGGCTGATGCCGCCCAGATATGAATGGCGTCGACGTGGATTGTAGAAACCATTGATATACTGGAAGATGGCAGCAGTCGCCTGACGACGGGTTGGCCAGTTTTGCCTCCAGAGCCATTCCGCCTTCAAGCTTTTGAAAAACGTTTCGACAGCGGCGTTGTCAAAACAGTTTCCCTTTCCAGACATTGAAGCCAGTAATCCATGGGCCAGCAGCTTTTTCCGGAAATCATGAGAACAGTATTGGCTGCCACGATCAGAATGGAAAATGCAGTTGGGCACCGGGTTACGCAGCCGCACCGCCATATCCAGGGCACGGATGGCCAGATCCTTTTTCATCCGGCGGCTTGCAGCCCACCCGATCACACGACGACTGAACAGATCGATGACGACAGCCAGGTAGAGCCAGCCCTCGGCAGTCCAGATATAGCTGATATCGCCTGCCCATTTCCGGTTAGGGCCTTCAGCAAGGAAGTCACCGTCCAGAAGGTTGGCCACAATGTCAGAATGGTGATGGCTGTCGGTCGTGACCTTGTTGCGACGGGTGCGTACGGGCCGGATCCCGTTGTCCTTCATGAGGCGACCAACGCGACGTTCCCCGACATCAAGCCCGGCTTCCCTCAGTTCCATGGTCATGCGCGGCCGTCCGTAGGAGCCGTTGCTCAGGGCATAATGTTCACGAATATGCGCCAGTACTTTCAGATCGGTGCGCTGGCGCTGACAGGAAGGTCGGGATGTCCAGGCCCGGTAACCCCGTGCCGAGACCCGCAGGACTTGGCACAGCCTCTCGATTGGCCATTCATGCCGATGTCCGTGGATGAAGGCGAACCTCATGGCTTTTGGCTCGCGAAGAACTGGGTAGCTTTTTTTAGAATTTCCCTCTCCTCCCGCAGAATTCGGTTTTCCAGGCGAAGACGTTCATTCTCGCGGGCCAGATCAGCCTGCTGTCCCGATCCCGGCTCGTCCGGACGATAATCCACTATCCATTTCGCCAGCGTAGATTTGCCAATGCCCAGGTCGGTCGCAACCCGCGTGCGTGACAGTCCACTGCTCAACGCAAGCCTCACGGCCTCGCGCTTGAAATCTTCCGTATGTTTCATGGTGTCGTCGGTCTCCTGATACGAGCTTAAAACGCTCAGATGACCGGCACAAAACCGTTGCAAGTCCATTCAGGTGATTGATCACTTCCATGCGCTTTCAAGGTCAATAATATTCCGGACCAAAAACAAAACTATCCACAGGGCAAATCGACCCAAAAACCAGCCATTTTTCACCACGATTCATTCCGGTTAAGAAACGCTAAGTCATTGTTTTTATTCAATGGCGGAAAATGCGTTTTGGGATTTAATCCCAAAAGTGCCCTTTTTTACAACAGTGTTCGGTTTTTGTGGTACAGAAAACACTGCCAAACTGCGGTACTAATCACACACCAGCCAAAACACCCTAAAGAGCGACCAAATCAACCCCTAGATGGGCATCCATGACGCCAACGCCATCTACACAGCCTAGCGAGAAGGCTAGAAGATCGCTCCGCACCACCTACCACCAGAAACTGCCGAAGGCCATCACACGGTCAAAAAAACGGCCTCTCCGACCGCGTTGATCCATTCTACCCCCGAACATTGCCTCCTTCCCGACGATCTTTTCCCAATGGACGCCTGGCACCACCATCTCTCCTCCCCTACCACCAATTTTTCCGGCTTGGAGGGCACGCTACCTCAATTTCATACGCACCCTTCGGATGCATATGAAATCGCTACGCTTTTTCTCTTTTCTTCTTTCCTCTATCGCCGAATAAATTCGGCTCCCTTTTCGATGCGACACCGTAACACGACACACCCACCTCCAACCGAGCGGGGGCAAAAAAAGGCACTTGCCCTGTATTTCATGTACCAAATCCGGAAAAAAAAGTGGTCATTTTCTACCCCCCTCTTTTTTTTGCGTCCAAACAGCAGCGGTCGAAATTCACCCAGAAACTGACTTATCCACAGGCGAAAATGTAGGAATTTTGGATGCTACGGGCCGGATCAATGGCGGTGATGCCCAGCACATAACAGACCGCAGAATTGGTGGCCGGTCCACGACCCTGACAAAGAATGTCCTGGCTACGGGCATAACGGACAATGCTGTTCACCGTGAGGAAATACGGTGCGTATTCCATGCGCCCGATCAGGCCGAGTTCATGGTTCAGGCTTTTGCGGACTTCGTCCGGGCCCCCTTCGGGATAGGTGCGTGCGGCCGCTTCCCATGTCAGGGTTTCCAGAGCCTGCTGGGGCGTCTGGCCGGGCACGGACACTTCATCAGGATGTTGATTTTCACTGAGAACTGACCCGGGTAGGGCGGAAATTTTCATCGAGATTTGACCCATGCCTTCACACTCCCCGGCATCATCTGCTGGGGGTTTGAGGAGTGATTGACATGGAGCTTCTGAGTGTGATCCGTCGGTGGCACTGCCGGGATCATCTTCCGATCCGCGAGATTGAACGCCGGACGGGGCTGTCACGCAATACGATCCGGAAATATCTCCGGGCGGAGAGTATTGAACCGCGGTTCCAGGTTCCCGAACGCCCCAGCCGACTGGACCCATTTGTTGACAGGCTGAGGGGATGGCTCGTCCTGGAAGCTGCCCGATCACGCAAGAACCGGCGCACGGCGCGATGACTACATGAAGACCTTGTGGCACTGGGTTATGATGGATCCTACGGACGAGTGGCCGCTTTCATCCGGCAATGGAAACACGAACAGTACCAGGCACGCCAGACAACGGATCGAGGTGTTTTCGTACCCCTGCGCTTCCAGCCCGGGGAAGCCTTCCAGTTCGACTGGGGCGAGGACTGGGCGGTGATTGCCGGGCATCGCGTCAAGCTGCAGGTTGGGGGCGCTGAATGCCTGGCTGGAAGCTCGCTGCCTGGACTGCTGGGAACGGCTGCAGCATATCGAACTGGCCCGGACCATCGCCGAGGTCCATGCCAGTGAGCGTCCTCACCTCATGGTGCCGGGGCGTCCCTTTGACGGGTTTGTCGAACAGACCAAGCGCGTCTCGCCAACCTGCCTGATCCAGTTCGAAGGCAATCGCTACAGCGTACCGGCCTCCTTTGCCAATCGTCCGATCAGCCTGCGGGTTTATCCCGACAGGCTGCGCATTATCGCCGAAGGGCAGGTTCTGTGCGTGCATGATCGGCTCATCACGCGTTCGCATGGTGTGCCACCGGGCAGGTCAGACGGCGAAAGGCTATCACATCATCACTCTGCTGGCGCATATGCCGGACAGGCAGAATCTGGATGAGTATGTGGCCAAGGTGCTGATTGAAAAACTTGCCAACATCAACACGATCCTCGACGAAAAGGCTGGTATTGCCGGCAGGCGTATCGAGGGGACGGATGCCAGTGTACGAAGCCGTGTGATCGCCGCCCTGATGTCTGAAGACCAGCGGACAGAAGTTGCAAAGAACGCTCAGGTCGCAGCCACGCGAAAGCGGGCACTTCCGCGCCCAAGAAAACAGTAACGCTTTTCAGGCTGATACGATCAGTTCGAATCTATAATGGATTAAGCCGGCATTTTTCAGAAACGAGTCTTGCGAGCTCTGGCAGGGTTAACGGTGTAGTATTTCTCTGTCTGTTTTTATTGTGTGATCTGATCCTGATTTTTCCCGGGCTTTGAGGTCTCACACCCTAAATTCCCCAAAGGATTTTGTTCTTTTCCGATCTGGTATCGGTTTTTGGCGTGTGGGTTCCTCGTCCCGCAATACTTCCAAACGAGAACATCAATGTCTGATCATACAACTACTTCTTCCGCTGTAGAGGCGGATCTTATGCAGCTTGTAGCACTGCATCGGCTGCTTGACTTCGCCATAAGCCAATCGCTCGAGGGCAATACGGACGACCGCATCCTAGAGGGCGTCGTTATCCTGACCCGCATGATCGGACGCAAGGTCCGGTGCGTGACCAGCAAGATTCTGGATGGCGAAGGCTCCGGCTGCGACTGACGCACTCCTCCTCACTCATATCCCTTTCTTCCATTAACAGGCGCGCTCATATCGCGCCTGTTCTCGTTTCATAAGGAAAATAAAGAATGTTTCGCTCTTCAGACGACGCTACGCCGTCCCGTTTTCACCCCACCGAAGCTGATCTGATCACCTATCGGGACCTGGCCCGTGCTCTCGGCGCCCCGCCGAGCGAGGCCATCTGTCGTTACCTCGGCCCCGCCGGTCAGCATCTGGTCTTCATCGGTGAGTCTGGTCAGCGGGACTGGGCTCGCATCGATGCCCAGGCGCGGGCGCGCTGGCCAGATCTGCCGTCCACGGGAACCACAGCGTCGGATGGCAAGATACTGGAATCCCTGCCTGAACGTATCGTGTATCAGATACTGGATTCTCTCAAACATCACGACATGGAGATCGATCTTCACCAGCCGATCATGGCTGATGTGGGGCCGGAGAAAGCGGATCTGACGCTGCGACGTCGAGATGCCGCCTGCTTCATCGAGGTGATCGGCTGCTGTGGTGTGAACCGCATCACCCGCAACGATCATGAGTGCCGAGGACTGGAGCGGTTCGAGCGGCGGGAGGCTTTTTACCGTCGTGTGGGTATCACCCCGGTCTGTATCTTCCTCGACCTGCTGGCCCGGCCGGAAGACCTGAAGGCGCTGTGCCAGTCCCTGGTGGACCGCATCGCTGACGACGGGAGTAACATTGCGTTGTCGCTCTAAGAACAAGGACCGATGTCTGAGGCGCGGGATGACCGACACCGGAACTCCCGCGCCAGAAATGATAGTACATGACGTGGTCTCGGTATCCGGAACGGGACCGGACGATGTCAAAAATTGCGAAAAAACCGTCTTGCTGTTTCAGCAAGGTCTCATACCCTGAACAGAACAGTGAAACTGGTGGTTGATTCGATGCCCTGACCCCGATCATCGAGTGAAGCCAGTTTCCCCTCAGGGAGGTTGTGACGATGTCCAGGATAAAGACGGATGACGGGGATCTGATAGCGCTACCTTGCCGGATCCTATGTTCGATCGGGCTCTCAAAACAGGACGGGATGTACTATGTCGTCTGATAAAAGCACAGTTCTGGAAAGAGAGTTTCGTGGCCTGCTGCGCTACTCTGCCGCAGCGGCGTATATTGGTCTTGCAGAAGGGACGCTACGAAACCAGCATGAAGAGCTGGGAATTCAGTCGGTGAAAATTGGTCGGGTGCGGTGTTTTCCGGTGGCGGCGCTTGATGATTTTATTGAAAGGAAGATTCTGGAAACAGAGAGAAAACAGCTCCGGAAAAAGCGGCGGGGTCGCGGAGAGAGTCTGGTATTCAGTCCGGATTTCAGTTTCTGGATTGTGATCGCTGCTCTGTTGCTTGTGGCTCTGATCAGGCTGTCATTTCTGATAGCCTGACGGAAACGCTAGTCTTTATCGTCAGAGCTACGCTTTTCATATGCGATGGCTTTGGCTGCCAGATCTTCCGTATGAGGCTGGTAGTACCGGTCCAGAGATTTGATATCCTTGTGACCCGTCACGCGGCGAAGTTCGAGCGGGTTCGTGTAAATCTTTGCGAGGCGGCTTGTCGCCTCATGTCGAAGGTCATGGAAGGTGAGGTCCTTGAGGCCTGCTTTCTTTGTCATCCGCCCGAACCGGACAGAGAACGCGTCCTTGCTGCCAATATCAAAGACGAGATCTCCGGGGCGACTGGATTTGCGTTGTGCCTGAAGGGCCCGCAGCAGGCGGGCCGCACCGGGGGTTAGCGGACGGATTTCCGGACCACGTTCAATGGCGCGGTGCATGGTCTTCGTTTTTCCCAAGGACAAGGCATGACGATCAAAGTCAATGTCACGCCAACGGAGTGTCAGGGCTTCCTCCCGTCGGGTACCTTGTTCAATGGCAAACTGGACGAAGGTTACATCATCAGGCCAGGGCGATGTTGCCATGGCTTCCAAAAGGCGGTCGTATTCATCGCCAATGAGACGGCGGTTGCGTTTCTTGTCTGCGCCAGCGGGTCGCTTGACCGCCGTTGCGGCAGCCGGATTTTTTGAAAAGGGCAGGTCCCACTCTGCGATCGCATGCTGGCAGATCGCAGCGAGCAGGTTGAGACGTTTGACCACCGTCGCAGCGCTGTATTTCTCAGCCAGCCGATCCCGGAAACCACGGACTGCCGTCGGGGTCAGATCGACCAGCGCAAGCTGTGCGATCTCGTCCTGAAGGATAGCGGGGATGTGACCTTTGCGATCGTTCTCCCGGGTCTGCATCTCTTCGCGCACATAACGGTCGACCAGTTCATGGACGGTCTGGCGTTCTAGTGGTCGCGTGTCTTCAAACTGTCCGAGTTCCAGTTTGGCGGACGTCGTGTCCAGCCAGCGGCGGGCGAGTTTGGCCGTGGAGAAGGTTTGATGGATCCGCTCGCCGCCCGTGATGCGCTTGCGGGCCCGATACTGGCCCTTGCCGCGATATTCAACTCCGGCCGGGAGCGGACGGCCTGTCGCTGGATCAATTTTGGCAGAAGTGATTCGATCTTTCATGGTGAGCCTCGCTTGGGCCCAGCATAGCCTTTTCATGGGCCCATTGGGACCATGTGCTTATCGTCTTTTTTGGCGATGGGCCCGAGGTGGGCCCAAAAGCAGTCAATCATTCCGTGACCAAAACTCTAAGCCATTGGAAAGATTGGCGTCCCGTACGGGATTCGAACCCGTGTTGCCGCCGTGAGAGGGCAGCGCGAAACAGGCAATTTCAAGTATCTAGATGCAATTATACACAACTGCGTGCCACACCAAAACGACGGAAAACAGCCCCGCGCAACTGTTTAAAGGTCCAGGTGGACCAGAGCCGTTTTCCTGCTTTCAGTGGACGTTTTGCGCCGTGGTCGACAGGGCCGCCATCATCTGCTGCGCACAAAATAGACCGCAAATTTGAAGGAAACAGGATCATGTATGAAGACCGCGAAATGCGCGAAGAGATTCGGGCCGGAATGAAAGGCCGCATCCGTTTTAACGCTGGCACGGATGCGATCGAAGTCATCGTAGGGGAAGACCATGAAGTGCCCAGATGGCAACCGATCAACCGGCTCACGATGGTTCAATACCTGCCTCCACTGGTCATAGAACGTCTATGGGACATGTTCGCCGATGCTGCTGGGAGCGCCTATTATGCCGACGATCGTCTGGCGGGCGTAAAATTTCTTGGCCTGCATCGGGTGGCAGAGTTCATCGAGCAGGAAGGGTGCTTCCAGATCGAGGAAGACAACGCGCCACCGCTTTCCTTCCCTTCGCAGAAGGCACTCAGTGTTGAGAGCTTTCTGTCCGGGAAAACGAAAACGACACTGGCAGAAATCACAAAGAATGTGATTGATCCTCCATCAGAGAAAGATATTGCAGAAATCATGAAAAATACAGGATGGGAGTCACGAAGGACCGCCACCGGGCGCTTCTGGGCCAAAGGAACACAGTAAAAAGAGGAATAATCGACATCGGATGCGCCAGTTCTGTCCGGAGAGGCGTGTCTGATGAGGTCGACAGGCAAAAATGGCAGGGACAAGTCGGTCCCAAGGACCAACGAGGATGGTTGTGCGTTCCGGGGCTGGGCCATATCCTGCTTTCATGGCACGAAATCCGTCTGAAAAGTCGAGTTCCCGAGGGTCAGCGAAAGCCGGCACGACCGTCACGAAGGATAATCTGAAGGCGCTTGGTGCGGACCGGCTTGCGGACCTGCTCGTCGAACTGGCAGGGCAGGACGCCGCGCTGACCCGTAAGCTCCGCATGGCGCTAACGGCTGTTCATGCGAAGGACAAACTCGGCAAGGAGATCGAAAAGAGGCTGCGCACGATCCAGCGTTCTCGTGGGTTCCTGCCATGGGACCGGATCCGTCCTCTGGCAGTCGAGCTCGATACCCTGCGGCAATCCATTCTTGACAACGTCGCCACCGCCGATGTCGGACAGGCTATTTCAGCCATGCGGCTGCTCGTGGAGATTGCCCCATCCGTCTATGAGCGCTCGGACGACAGTTCCGGATACCTGTCGGACGTCTTCCGGGAGGCCGCTTCTGATCTCGGCGTTCTCTGGGGGCGACAGGCCAACCGGGATCCCGCCGTTGTCGTCACAGACCTTCTCACGCTGCTTGATGATGACGGGTATGGCACTTGCGATCGTCTGCTCGCCGTGTGCGGCACGGCATTGGGTGAGTCGGGCGCGGCCATGCTCAGAACCATGCTTCTGGCACGGCTGCATGACCTTCCTGCGTCTAAGGGGAAGAGAGATTATCATACCGACATCGCGCGTATGCAGACAATCGCTTACCTGCGGGATCTGGCCGATGCCATGGGAGACGTCGATGCGTATATTGACGCTGTCAGCCTGAGTGATCGCCAGTCTGTCTCTATCGGCGACATTGCACGGCGTCTTATGGACAAGGGGCGGCATCGTGAGGCACTCGGATGGCTCGACCGGGAAGCCGAGGAGAATTCCCGCTTTTACAAGCAAAACGACGATCTGCGGATTGAAGCATACGAGGCCGTTGGAGACCGAGATAAAGCTCAGGCCCTGCGATGGAACGTCTTTCGGGAACGCCTGAGCCTGCCGCACTGGAAAGCCTATCAACGTCATCTCAGCGATTACGATGCGATTGACGCCGAAGAGGAGGCGCTTGATCACATCCGGAATTTTCCGAACAGAAGCGTTGCCCTCTCCACTCTGCTGGAATGGCCCGCGCTCGACGAAGCCGCGCGTCTTGTGCGGGACAATAGGGCAGAACTGGATGGACGTGATTACGGGACACTACGCCCGGCAGCGGAACGTCTGTCTGAAGCCTATCCCAATGAGGCGACCCTGCTTTACCGCCTGCTGGTCGAGGCCGTGCTGGACAGGGCGCTTTCCCGTTACTACGCCTATGCCGCAAAGGATCTTGCGTCCTGTCGGCTGCTTGCGCCTATGTTGACTGAAGCAGATGGTATGGAAACCCACGAAGCCTTCATGATCCGACTGAAGGCTGCCCATAAGCGCAAACTCGGATTCTGGTCATTGATCGCCGTGCCCTGAGAGCAGTCTTGCTGGGAAAACGGGGAGACCAGCATGGCGGAGGAATTCCATTGCTATCTAGCAAGAGAAAGGATATACTGCCGACATATCCCACGCGGAGGTTACGATGCTCACCCGCACAACGCTCTTTCTGTCCAATCGGTCCCAGGCCGTGCGTCTTCCCAAAGCGGTTGCGTTTGACGCCAGCCTGAAAGACGTCGTGATCATCCCGGATGGTGCGCGTCGTATAATCGCCCCTGCAAATGCCGCATGGGACGACTTCTTTGCCGCTCCGGGCACTCCACTGCCTGAGCGCGATCAGCCGAGGATGCAGGAACGCGAAAGCTTCTAATGCTTCGTTATCTTCTGGATACAAATTTTTGCATCCGCGTCCTGCGCGATCGTCCACAGGGTCTGCGGGAACGTTTCAATGATAACGCCGAGGCGCTCTGCATCTCGGGTGTCGTACTCTACGAGCTTCTTTATGGAGCCGAAAAATCTCACGATCCGGCAAAGATTCGACGTGAGGTTGAGCATTTTGCCGCGCGTCTGTCTGTTTTACCATTTGACGATGACGCTGCCGCTCATACAGCGGAAATCCGAGCAGAGCTGGAAAAGCGTGGCTGTGTCATCGGCCCCTATGATTTGATGATTGCCGGTCATGCTCGAAGCAGGGGGCTTATCGTCGTGACTGGAAACTTACGAGAATTTACGAGGGTAGATGGGTTGCGTTCCGAGGATTGGACGGCGGGTGAGGAGGTAAGTGGATCTGCTGCTTCTGCCTCATGTCAGACGTAACAGGAATTGCTGGAGTTTTCTGAAAGCAGGCATATATCGAGATGATAATATGCGCATGGAAATGCGCATAAACATGTGCTATGTTTCAGTTCTCATGTAAATAGGATCAAAGCTATGGTTCGCGTGCATTCTACCACCCCGTCACGTCGTCCCACTAATGTGACGTTACCTGCTGAATTACTCGAAGAAGCCAAATCGCTTGATCTCAACATATCGCAGGCCTGCGAACAGGGGTTGAAGTCAGC
>NZ_JOPG01000024.1 GCF_002153605.1 Acetobacter malorum
GCTGGGCTATACCCCCCCCGCCAGTGTCTGGGCGCAACGCAATGGCGGTAGCGTGTGGATCAGTACCTACACGCGTCACCTGCAACGCCAGATTGAACAGGAAACGCATCGGCTTTTCCCCGATGACGCCACGCGCCGCCACCATATTGTGCTGCGTAAGGGGCGCGAGAATTATCTCTGCCTGCTGAACATGGAAGAGGCCGTCAACAGCGCGGCCTCCCGCCTTGCGGGTGTCACCATCGCCCTCGCCATGCTGGCCCGATGGACGCGCGCCACCGCAGATGGGGATCTGCTGGGGGGCGATCTGCCGGGCTGGTTTGGGGATCTGTATGGCCAGGGAAGTGTCTTTGGCGTCGCGGACCGGCGGGGCGAATGTATTCATGGGGCCTGCCCACATTATCAGCGCTGTTTTGTGGAACACACCATCCGGCGGGCACGGGAGGCAGATCTGGTTATTGCCAACCATGCACTGGTGATGGCGCAAGCGGCTTACGCACAGGCGGCCATGGGCGATGACGCTGAGGAAACGGAAGAAGACGCTACCCCGTCCCGCTATATTTTTGACGAAGGCCATCATCTGGCCGACGCAGCCGACGGGGCGTTTTCTGCCGAACTCTCCGGGCTGGAAGCTGCCGAGCTTCGCCGTTGGCTCTTGGGGGCAGAAGGCCGTCGCTCGCGTGCCCGTGGTCTGAAACGACGGCTGGATGACCTGGTCGTTGGGTTCCCGCGGCTGGAAGCCCCGCTGGACGCGGCTCTCATGGCGGCCCACGCCCTGCCCGCTCCCGGCTGGTCTGCCCGGCTGGCGGATGCTGAATCCTCTGAGACGTCACCGCCCGAGCCACCCCCTTTTGATGACCCGGACGGACTTTTTCCGCCTCAGCCTGTTCTTGCAGAACCGGTTCTGGAAAACCCGACTGAGAGCTTCCTGCGCCTCCTCCGCCAACAAGTGCTGGCACGCAGCGAGGACCGCCGGCAGACGCACCAGTATGGCGCACTGGAATGTGATCTGCATCCGCTTATCCCGGACCTCACAGAATCCGGACAGGCTCTGGCTCGCGCACTCAGCCGTATTGCCGAACCACTCCGCACACTTGCCGAACGCCTTCAGGCCCGCTTGCAGGATGACGCGGACTCTCTGGACAGCGTGACACGTGGCCGCATTGAAGCCATGGTGCGTGGCCTTCGTCGGCGCGCTATCACACGACTGGATGCGTGGATTTCCATGCTGGATGCTCTGGACCAGCCGCCGCCAGCCGATACCACTCCAACGCATATTCATTTCATCCGTCTGGACAGGCGGCAACAGCAGCGTCCCGGCGAGCATGATGTCGGTCTCCACCGCCATTGGCTGGACCCGACCATTCCTTTTGCCGCAGTCATGGCCATGCCAGCCCAAGGCATGCTCATCACATCCGCAACGCTGCGCGATCAGTCAGACGCAACGCATGGACAGGATGAGCCGGAAACAGAAGAAGCCGAACACGCATGGGAAGCTGCGGAAGCCCGCACCGGCGCCAATCACTTCCCCTCGCCTGCTATTCGCGCCAGCCTGACCAGCCCGTTTGATTACGCGCGGCAGACACGCACCTTTATTGTCACGGATGTGGACCACGCCAGCATTGCCGATCTGGCCGCAGCCTATCGCACGCTGTTTGAAGCCTCTGGCGGGGGGGGACTGGGCCTGTTTACCGCCATCTCCCGGTTACGCGGCGTACATAGCCGCATCGCCCCCGCGCTGGAGGACCAGGGTCTGCCGCTTTACGCCCAGCATGTCGATGCGATGGATAACGCCACGCTGGTGGATATTTTCCGCACCGAGGAACATGCCTGCCTGCTGGGCACGGATGCCATGCGCGACGGGGTAGACGTTCCGGGCAATGCCCTGCGTCTGGTTGTGTTTGAACGAGTGCCGTGGCCACGTCCGGACATTCTGCACAGAGAACGCCGTATTCACCTCTCTGGGGGTGATACCACGGGATATGATGACCGGATTGCACGCCTGCGGTTGCGGCAGGCCTTTGGACGGCTCATCAGAAGCCAGTCAGACAAAGGCGTCTTTGTATTACTGGATCGCCGCACGCCATCGCGTCTGCTGTCGGCTTTTCCTCCCGGAGCGGAAGTGCGACGTCTGGGGCTGGCAGATGCAGCGCGGGAAATCAGAGCGTTTTTATAAAACCGCGCAGTCCGGCTGCCAGCTGGACCCCAATAAGCAGACCAAACAGGCAGACCAAAACGCACGTCCGGGCTTTGCAGCCTTTCGTCTTAAGCCGACTTAGATCGGCTTAAGTTCAGTCGCGGCAACTTTACCACGCTCGGTCACGAGTTCGTATGAGACTTTTTCGTTCTCATTCAGACCACGCAGACCAGCAGCCTGCACAGCTGTGATATGAACGAAGACATCCTTGCCCCCATCGTCAGGTGCGATGAAACCAAAGCCTTTAGTGGCATTAAACCATTTAACTGTACCGGTCGGCATAGGCGGGTAACTTTCCCTGATATCTCCTACCGGACAACCATATGGCCGGTTACAGGATGTACTTATCGGGTCACGAAGATGCGGTCTTGTCAATCAAAATACCCTCTGCCGGCGCTCCGTGCCGGGCATGAGACCGCAGATGCGCTTCCAGAAAGGCAACACTGCGTTTCTGCGCCAGTTCGTAGGCATCCAGATCAAACGAAGCCCGCTGGGAGCAGCCAAAGCCGTGCCCGGCGCCGTCATACATATAAATTTCAATCTCAGGGTGAGCGGACCGAATAGTACTCACATCTGTGTGTGGAATAGTGGTGTCCGCCTCACCAAAATGCAGCTGAACAGGGCAGCGCGGAGTCTCATCAATCCGTGCGGCAATGCCGCCGCCATACCAGCCGACAGCAACCGCAAAACTGCTGGTCTGGGAGGCCGCTTCCCACGCCAGCAGGCCACCCCAGCAATAGCCGATAATACCAACCTTTGCTGCGTTCAGAGCAGCCGCTGCGGCTTCCAGGTCCCGCAGCGTTTCCGCCAGCGGAATCCGGCTCCGCAGTGCCAGCCCACTCTGAATATCGGCTTTTTCGTAGCCCAGCTCCACATCCGGCTCGGCGCGATCAAACAACGCGGGAGCGATAACGTGAAAACCATGCTCGGCAAAAGTATCGCACACATGGCGGATATGGCTGTTCACGCCAAAAATTTCCTGCACCACAACCAGTGCGTAGGGCATGTCGGCATGTCCGGCTTCGTAGGCTGAAAATTCCTGCCCGTCTGCCGCTTTCAATGTGATCATCTGTCCCATGCTTCGACTCCCTATGGGTAAAAATTAAACGTCAAAGAAAGTTTTCCACATTTCTTGACTCAGGAGGAGGACAAACCTATCTCCTGTTTTGGCACTCCCGGGGTGGGAGTGCTAACGCAACGCGGCGTTTATTACGCGCGGTAGATGCAGGTGGTGTCGCTTCCTGACAAGGGCGCCACCGCAGCAAAAAAAGAATGTGGAGCGATCCATAATGACGAAGTTTCGTCCTTTACACGACCGAGTAGTCGTTCGTCGTCTCGAAAGCGAAGAGAAGACGGTTGGCGGCATTATCATCCCTGACACGGCTAAAGAAAAGCCGATGGAAGGCGAAGTCGTTTCCGCAGGTCCTGGCGCTCGTAACGAGCAGGGGCAGGTTGTGGCGCTTGATGTCAAGGCCGGTGACCGCGTTCTGTTCGGCAAATGGTCCGGCACGGAAGTGAAGATCGACGGCGAAGAGCTACTGATCATGAAAGAAAGCGACATTCTGGGCGTGATTTCCGCCTGAGTGTGACGCGCTGATCCGCTTTTCGACCTTATAAACTGATCTCTCACAGGAGAATTTGATATGGCTGCCAAAGACGTAAAGTTTGGTGGTGACGCTCGCCAGCGTATGCTGCGTGGCGTTGACATCCTTGCTGACGCTGTAAAAGTGACGCTGGGCCCCAAAGGCCGTAACGTTGTGCTCGACAAGAGCTTCGGCGCACCGCGCATCACCAAAGACGGTGTGTCTGTTGCCAAAGAAATCGAACTGGCTGACAAGTTCGAAAACATGGGCGCACAGATGCTGCGCGAAGTGGCCTCCAAAACCAACGACATCGCTGGTGACGGCACGACCACCGCAACCGTTCTGGCTCAGGCTATCGTGCGTGAAGGCCACAAGGCTGTTGCTGCCGGCATGAACCCGATGGACCTCAAGCGCGGGATCGACAAAGCTGTCTCCGCTGTTGTTGAGGAACTGAAGAAGAACACCAAGAAGATCACGACCCCGGCGGAAACCGCTCAGGTCGGCACGATCTCCGCTAACGGTGAAGCCGAAATCGGCCAGATGATCTCCGAAGCCATGCAGAAAGTTGGCTCCGAAGGCGTCATCACGGTTGAAGAAGCCAAGCACTTCCAGACCGAGCTGGACGTGGTTGAAGGCATGCAGTTCGACCGTGGCTACATCTCCCCCTACTTCGTGACCAACACGGAGAAGATGACGGCCGATCTGGAAAACCCCTACATCCTGATCCATGAAAAGAAGCTGTCTTCTCTTCAGCCGATCCTGCCGCTGCTTGAAGCTGTTGTGCAGTCCGGTCGTCCGCTGCTGATCATTGCAGAAGACGTGGATGGTGAAGCTCTGGCAACTCTGGTTGTCAACAAGCTGCGCGGTGGCCTGAAAATTGCTGCTGTTAAGGCTCCGGGCTTTGGTGACCGTCGTAAAGCCATGCTGGAAGACATCGCTATCCTGACCGGTGGTCAGGTTATCAGCGAAGACCTCGGCATCAAGCTCGAAACCGTTACGCTGCCCATGCTCGGCACGGCTAAAAAAGTCCGTATCGACAAAGAAAACACGACCATCGTTGATGGTGCAGGCAAGTCCGAAGAAATCAAGGGCCGTTGCAAGCAAATCCGTGCGCAGATTGAGGAAACCTCCTCTGACTACGACCGTGAAAAGCTGCAGGAACGTCTGGCCAAACTGGCTGGTGGCGTTGCCGTGATCCGCGTTGGTGGCTCCACGGAAATTGAAGTCAAGGAACGCAAAGACCGCGTTGACGATGCTCTGCACGCAACCCGCGCTGCTGTTGAAGAAGGCATCGTTCCGGGTGGTGGCACGGCTCTGGCTCGCGCTTCTGCCAACCTGTCTCACCTGCACTACCACAATGACGATCAGCGCGTTGGTGGCGACATCATCCGCAAGGCTCTGCAGGCTCCGCTGCGCCAGATCGCTCATAACGCTGGTGAAGATGGTGCGGTTATCGCCAACAAAGTGCTGGAATCCAAAGACTACGCTTTTGGCTTCGACGCACAGGCTGGCGAATACAAGAACCTGGTTGATGCCGGCATTATCGACCCGACCAAGGTTGTCCGCACTGCTCTGCAGGACGCAGCTTCTGTTGCTGGCCTGCTGATCACGACGGAAGCCATGGTTGCAGAACGCCCCGAAAAGAAAGCCGCTCCGGCTGGCGGCCCTGACATGGGCAGCATGGGTGGCATGGACTTCTAAGAGTAGAATTTTATTACTCTTAGAATTTCCCAAAACACCTTAAAAGGTGGGGACGCCTTCAAAGCGTCCCCACCTTTTTATTTTCGGTTTCTCGAATAGAAATAGTCATATTTTTCTTTTGAAATAGATTTTTTACAATTTAATTACTTTATACGCATCCTAAATATGTTTTTATCCGCATAGTTTTACCCAATCTCCCTAGTGTCACACCTTTAACGCTGGATAGCCCGCACTTTATAATTTAGAATAAAATCTAATTTGTTTTTAAGCTCTAGTTGATTACCCAAGAGGAATAAAATGTCAGATTCACTCACTTCTCCCAAAACGTTTTTAGAAGATGTGGAATGGACATGGGGACCTCTCAACCTGGCTCCCCTGACAACATCTCTGCGATTTGGCGCTGATGGGCTGATTAAAGGATACGAGCATGAAAACGAACACTCCTGGTCATTGAAGGACGATGTTCTGGAAATTCATGCTGCGGATGGTCGCTGCATGTGGCGTTTTGAGCAGATTTTTGACTCAGGAAGCGCTGTAACTCTCATCAGCTATCCCCAGCAAGATCCACTCTGGAGTGTTTTCTTTGGCCTGAGTGCTTTAAAAGCAGATATTACCACTGTTGTTGAAACAAAAGAACACTCCTTAGAACCACAAGTTTCTGAGAAAAAAGAAAAAAAACCTGAAGGTATTCGTCTTGTAATCTGGGATCTTGACGATACATTCTGGCAAGGAACTTTGTCAGAGGGTGAAATCACGCCCATTCAGAAAACAATTGATATTGTTAAAACCCTTAACAGCCGAGGCATTGTAAATGCCATCTGCTCCCGCAATACGTTTGAAGACACAAAGAAACGTCTGGAGCAACTCGGAGTTTGGGATGATTTTGTCTTCCCACGGATCGCCTGGGCCCCTAAAGGGCCGCTCATCCAGGACATTATTGAAAAAATTCAGCTTCGTCCCGAAACTGTACTTTTCATTGATGATAATGTTACCAACCTCAATGAGGCTAAGCATTTTGTTCCTGAGCTAAATGTTGCCGAACCCAGTATCATTGCGACGTTGCTTGATGATCCCAGATTTGCAGGTAAACCCGACCCCGACCTAAGCCGCCTCAAACGCTATCAGGTACTTGAAACAAAGCAGAACGACATGTCTGCGAGTGGTGGCGACAACGAAGCTTTCCTACGCAAAAGTGATATTCGTGTCAGCTTCCATGCCGATGTTGAAGCAGAGTTTCCACGCATTCATGATCTGGTTAATCGCACCAACCAGCTCAACTTCACGAAAAACCGGTGGCCTGAAGACATAGAAGAAGCGCGTCTCCGTTTTCAGGAAGAAGTTGAAGCCGACTTCGATACAGATGTTGGTTACGTAAAAGTTGCCGATGCTTACGGAAATTATGGTATTTGTGGTTTTTACCTCTCCAGAAAAAATGAATTTCTCCATTTCCTCTTTTCATGCCGAACCATGAATATGGGGGTGGAGCAGTTTGTGTGGCGCAAACTGGGAGAACGTCACGTTCCAATTCAGGGGAAAGTTGGCTCAAAACTGGAAACACCCGTTGTTGACTGGATTACCGTTGTCGCTGACGTAGACAAAAGCTCATCTGAAGAAAACACCAATGAAAAGCGGCTGCAGGTCTGTATTCGTGGAGCCT
Organism: Acetobacter malorum; assembly: GCF_002153605.1. Classification (GTDB taxonomy): domain Bacteria; phylum Pseudomonadota; class Alphaproteobacteria; order Acetobacterales; family Acetobacteraceae; genus Acetobacter; species Acetobacter malorum_A. The sequence goes on from NZ_JOPG01000024.1 coordinate 7,136, forward strand.
GCGATATGATGATGACGTCCAATTTCCTACGTACAAAAGTCAACACGCTCGAGGAGCTTAACTACGCTTACGAAGGCTGGGAAATAATTGCCTCACCGCGTTTTGTCGCTCTTTGCAAAGACATGAAAGACGAACGAAACCGGGAAATTGTTGCCCGCCTCCCCGGCATTCCTCCCAATCGCTTTGAAACAGATGTTCTTTCTGAGACCTCTGATGTTTACGTCTTTTCTTTCTCGCAGGAATCTTTCCACGGGCTTTATCAATCCAAAACAACGGGGATGATCATCCCGATGGGCCATTTCGGCCTTCCCTACCACCTGCCCGGCGGCCCGAAAGACAAGTTCGACTACACCGCTGTAACGTATGACGAACTACTCAAATTTGGCGTGGAAGATGTTTCAGAAGATCAGTGGAACTTCTTCCGGAATGAATTCACATTCCTTGGAGGTTTCCAGAAAGACATCTTCCTGCGTGACTTGCGTTATATGTTTAACCGCCTGCTGAATGCACAAAAACGCGTTATTATTATTGGTCTTAACCAGTCAGTTGGTCGCGATCATAAGCTTCTTGAATTTTTTGGTGAAATCAACGCTCTGGTACGCCCACTCGCAACAAAATATGGCTTTGACTATATCGATATTAATGATGTTCTGAAAACAGAAGACGATTTAGCCAAAGATGGAATGTTTGGCGGTGCCCACTTTGACCGTCCGGTCTATAAAGCTCTTTCGGACAGAATTCTTAATTTGCTTCAGCCTGTGCACTAAGCCACTGTCCTATTCACTGAGTATCACGTCTGTTTTTACGTCGTAGGTTGATAATGATTAAAACGAAAAACTTTCAAGGGCAGTCCGCCGTTGTGTCTCCACCGGTTACTAATTTTCGCTGGGTTTTTGGGCCAACCAACGGAACACCTTTGTCTGACCAACTGATCCTCAGTCCGTCAGGAGAAATCAAAGGATACTCGCATCCTAATGAGCGATCCTGGCGTATAGAAAATTACCGTCTTTTGCTTTTAAATGAAGGCGGCGAAGTCATGTGGCGTTCCATCGAAGCCTTTAAAGACCCTGAAGGGCTTCTTACAATCATTTTGGAACATCCAGGAAATCCTGACACACGCTTCATGCTCAAACAGCATGCTATTATCCTGCCCGATAATACTACCCCCCCGGTTATAAAGCAGGTCAAAGCGCCTCTCGAAATTCAACCTGCCCCACAACCGTCAGCGACTCCCGCAGGTCTGTCCGATGCTGAATTCCTGTTCCCATCTGACCTTGAAGTCACACCCATAAAAATCGGAAAAGTGCTGCTGGTTGGCTCCTGCCTGACCGCGCTTTATCATGAGCAACTTCAGGCACGCCATCCTGAAACGAAGTTTGACTATATCCCCTATAATTTCGTCAGTGTTCTTCCTGAGGCACCCCCTTCTCCCGCCTCGGAGTATGACTTCCAATATTTGCAGATCCCGCTACGCTCTGTATTGAGCGACCGCGTTATCTGGGGTTTTCGCTTTAACGAGGAAGGCTTCACCAAAACCATCTTGCAGGACGCTTACAGCATCATTGATGCCATGCTTTCCAGCGCAATGATCTACAATGAGCGGCATGGCCTGCTGACATTCGTTTCCAATTTCATTGTGCCGCAGATGAGCACCGCGTCCAGCATGTATGAACGTGGCAGCAACAATGATCTGACAACGATTGTCCAGAGACTGAATGACTATCTGAACGAAAAAGTTGCGAGCTATAAAAACGCCTATCTTCTCAATGTTGACGCCGTAGCATCAACAATTGGTAAGCGTTATATTCTGGATGACCTCGTTTATTTCTATTCGCATGGCGCTGTGACCTATCAGGACTGGGATGATTTTGGTTCTATTGCCAGAAATGAACCCATTCCCCCTCTGGAAACAGTCTACCCTGTTAAAAAAGACGAGTTTCTTGATGCCATCTTCCGTCAGATGGTCACGGCTTACCGCACTACAAAACAGGTCGATCAGGTCAAGGCTGTTGTGTTTGATCTGGATAACACACTGTGGCGAGGCCAGATTGCCGAACATTATCGCCCGGAAGCGCAACCCTGGCCCCGGACGGATGGCTGGCCTCTCGGAATCTGGGAAGCCATCCACTACCTGCGCGCCCGCGGCATCCTTGTCGCGATCTGCTCCAAAAATGACTATGACTACGTTAAAAACAGATGGGATGACGTCATTGAGCCCAAGCTGATTTCTCTGGATGATTTCTCGTCCGTCAAAATCAACTGGACGCCCAAGGCCCAGAACATTTCTGAAATCTGCAAAGAATTCAACATCAAGCCAAAGAGCGTGGTTTTTGTTGATGACAACCCTGTAGAACGTGCCGCTGTTGCATCTGCTCTGCCGGATGTTCGGGTTATCGGCGGCAATCCTTACCTGACCCGCCGTATTCTCCTGTGGTCTGCTGAGACTCAGATTGCACGCATGACAGAAGAATCTGGCAAGCGTGAGGAGATGATCCGCGGCCAGATTGAACGTGAAGAAACCCGTTCCACCATGGACAGGTCTGAGTTCCTTGCGTCTCTTCACTGCGAGGTCTCGTTCATCGACATCACCAGCACAGACCAGGCTGAGTTTGGTCGCGCATTGGAACTGACCAATAAAACCAATCAGTTCAACACGAACGGACAGCGCTGGTCTTTTGAAAAGATTGCCGATTTCCTCAAGACTGGCGGTAAAATTCTTGCATTCAAGGTCAAAGACAAATTCACCGAATATGGCCTTGTCGGCGTTCTTTACCTGAAAGGCACAGAAATCACGCAATACGTTATGAGTTGCCGCGTTCTGGGGATGGAAGTGGAAGAGTTTGTCGTTGCGGAAGCGGTCAAACTCCTGCGGTCCGCCCATACAGGTGAAACAGACATCATAGCCACGATTAAAGAAACACCGGACAACACCCCATGTCGGGAAGTTTATCTGCGGGCTGGATTCCGGGAAATTGCACCTGAGAATGGTATCAGGCGGTTCATTCTGGATGGTGACGAAGTGCCAATGCTACCACTTCACATCAAGAAAGCCTGATATAAAAAACCCCCGCATCCACCAAGATGCGGGGGTTTTTCTCTAGATAATGTAATCAATGGGAGGAAGCATCTGGTCCATGCTTAAGGCCGGCATGCCAGAATGTCGGGTGCCTACCCTGCGTGCCGGATTTCCCACAACCGTCGTAAAGGCTGGCACGGACTCCAGAACAATGGATCCCGCTCCAATTTTAGCCCCTTCGCCAATTTCGATATTTCCCAGTACCTTCGCCCCAGCGCCAATCAATACGCCGCGCCGCACCTTGGGATGACGATCTCCGGAATGTTTCCCCGTCCCTCCCAGAGTGACTTCCTGCAGGATGGACACATCATCTTCAATGATAGAGGTCTCCCCCACCACAATGCCCGTTCCGTGATCAAAGAGGATACGACGTCCCAGACGAGCGGCAGGATGAATATCGACACCGAACAATTCAGAACCGCGGCTCTGTAAATGTAATGCCAGATGGCGTCGTCCAGCACGCCAGAGCCAGTGTGCGACGCGATAACTCTGAACCGCGTGGAAGCCTTTGAAAAACAGAAATGGCGTCACATAATCAGGGCATGCCGGATCTCGCTCACGAATAGCCACCATATCTGCTGCCGCAGCACAAACAATCTCCGGCTGCGCGTCAAAGCCTTCTTTCACCAGCTCTGCCAGAGCATCCGCAGCGACAGATCTGTCCCCCAGTTTCCGCCCCAGCAAAGCTGCTAAAGCAGAGGCAAAATCTGCGTGGCTTCGTATTCCGGTCGCCAGCAACCCTCGCACAAGGGGGTCATGACACACACACGCCTGCTCAACCATTTCCTGCCACAGGAGGTCCAGTTTTGGCGAACACAGACTGAATTCATCAAAATGGCTGGAGAGAATAGAAGACACGTGCGGCCTGTTCATACGCAGGTCCTTTCTTTTAGAAAGCAGCTGGCTTCTGCCGTTATCGTCCTGCTTTAAAGCCCCATGGCGTGCTTTACAAAGGCCTTTCTCAATTTTGGGAGACGATGAACGCCAGCGATCCCGATATCACGGGCGAGCCGGATTACGGGGTTATCATTGCTAAACAGCCTATCCAGCGCATCGGTTGCCGCGAGCATGAGCATATTGGCAGGGCGACAACGAGCCTGATAGCGCGCCAACAAGGCTGGCGCTCCCAGATCTTCACCTTTGGCATGCGCTGTGATCAAAATATCGCTAAGAGCGATGATATCCCGGAAGCCCAGATTGAGCCCCTGCCCTGCAATCGGGTGAATACCGTGGGCAGCATCCCCGACCAGCAGCAATCGGGTATCCGTATAACGTTGCGCATATTGTGCTGAGAGAGGGTAAACCCAACGGCGACCAACCGGTGTCACTTTTCCCAGCCGGTTACTGCCCATCCGCCGTTCGACTTCCCGAGCAAACATATCATCTGGCAAATCAGCAAAACGCTGAGCCAGAGCATCTTTGTCGCTCCAGACAATCGCGGAAAGATAAGGGTGCTCTTCGGTGCCGGCCATCGGCAGCTGCGCGAATGGTCCTGCTGGCAGAAAATGCTCCAAAGCTCCATTATCGTGCGGGAATTCATGCGCAATTGCGCAAACAATGGCCGTTTGTCCGTACGACAATTTTGTCAGCGGAATTCCTGCTTCCGCCCGCAAACGACTTTTTCGTCCATCTGCAGCAACAACCAAAGACGCTTTGAATGAACGTCCGTCTTTCAGGTGGATATCGGCACCCTCTGCCTTCCTGACTACTTTAGCTTCTGTGGGGGCCAGCACCGTAATGTTAGGCATCGTATGAAGCTGGGCATTCAAAGCCACACGTAAAGCCCGCGCCTCGACCATCCAGCCAAAAGGCTGATGGGCATCTTCCCGCGTAAACTCTAGGAAGAGTGAAGATGCAGGCTCTCCTGGCCGACCATCTGTTACAAGAATATCTTCAATCGGACCGGCGGGAAGTGGCAGGACATCCCAGATCCCCGCTTCTTCCAGAAGTTTTTTGGGACCGGCGGCAATGGCATAAGCCCGACCATCAAAATCAGGATGTTCCATAGGAGGCAGATCGGCACGGTCAACAATAGCAACCCGTATGCCTTCCACCGCTAGGCGACACGCCAGAGAACCCCCTACAGGGCCAGCTCCGATAATGCACACATCGACACCCTGCACTGGCGGATGCGAAGACGTGACAGCATTCTGAAAAGCAGATGCAGACGTGGCAGCCATTGACGTTATCCCTCATACACAGTGCTCGCTGACAAAGGCCGGAAAACTGACCACGAGCAAAAAACCATCCTTCTTTTATCCCACCCCAGCAGAAAGGCCAGAGAGGGAGGCTCGTCAACCAGCCAAAAATCTGGCATATTTGCGTATGCAACACCTATATAGAGGCTGAGTATGGCGGTTATCTTCGGCCTTCAGCCTGCAAAAAAGACAAGGATGTGGATTTCATGAAGCTGGTGACCGCGATTATAAAGCCCTTCAAGCTTGATGATGTCCGTGAAGCTCTTGCGCCGCTGGGCATTCAGGGACTGACAGTCTCTGAAGTTAAAGGTTTTGGCCGCCAGAAAGGACAGACAGAAATTTACCGTGGCGCGGAGTATCGCATCAGTTTTCTCCCAAAGATTAAAGTCGAGATTGCAGTTTCCGATGCTCTGGCAGATCAGGTCATTGAGACCATCTTGGATACCGCTCATACGGGTAAAATTGGTGACGGGAAAATTTTTATAAGTGAAATCAATCATGTCGTAAGAATCAGGACCCGTGAAACAGGCGATGAAGCTTTGTAGAGGAAATAAAGTAAATTTCATGATGCCGTAGATTAATATTCTTAGGCTCCTCCTTTTACTAAAAAATGCTAAATGCAGAGATTTGTGATGATTTAAACAAGCCTTGTACCTTCCCCTGAACATATACTAGAAACCCCAAATTCGATCAAAAAACGGCCCATGAGGAATATTATGAAAGCAGCTGCAGTTACTTATATTTTCAATGAAGATATTAACCTTGCGATTTGGGTTGATCATTACGGCCGAGAGTTTGGTAGAGAAAACCTGTTTATTATTGATTCTGGTTCAGATCAAAAACCTTCCATCAATTTGGATGGAATTAACGTCATCAATTTACCAAAAATTTTATTTGATGATGCAAATAAATCTTTTGCTTTGTCAGCACTCCAAAATACATTAGTTCGTTATTATGACTGTACTGTCGTTTCGGATTGTGATGAAATTTTAGTTGCGAACCCTCAAAAATACAGAAACCTTAAAGATTATATTCAAAATGGTCTTTCTGACTATGCAACTGCCATAGGCTTAAATATAGTCCATGCAATAGACCGTGAGCCACCTATGGATTTTAATCAGCCCATTATTTCTCAAAGACACTACGCTATTTTCAATAGCTTTGAAACAAAAACTCTAATTAGCCGACTTCCACTCACCTGGTCTCCTGGCTTACACTATACCAAAAATCCTCAGAAAATAGATCCGGATTTATTTAATTTTCACTTGAAGCTTTTTGATTATGAGACTGCAATGACAAGGCATACAAAGAACAAAAAAAATATTTGGCAAAATGAACAGGAAATGACTAAATCTCATCACCATACTTCACTGGAAGTATTTTTCTCGAGCACGTTCAAACCTGTTCTTGATATGCTATCTAATGGGATTTTAGACCCTTTTAATTTTGACGAAAAAATAAATAAACTTGAAAAAAATAGCCAAAAAGATGATGAAGGATTCTTTTATTTCAATAGTGAAGAATATCAATTCGTAGAAATTCCAGAATATTTTAATAATTCAATTCGATGCTCGATTGGCTTATAGCTAATCGGATTGATTTTCTAAAAACATTATTTTGTAATAATGCAGTGACTAGGAGACATAATTTTGCATACATTTTCACCAGAATTATATTCCAAGCAAACCTCCAATTGGATTATTCAAAATGCATACCAGATCCAAGAGAATAATTTAAAGATTTTAAACCTTAATAAAAATATTGTTATACCAGGTGATGATAGTAATGATTTAATGCGCGCTTTAAGCCGCGTTGTATTGCGCGGCAATGCAACGCTCGTTAATGCACGTAATCGTATATGCAATCCGGACCATTTACCTTTCCCTCGCTTATTTCGCCCAACTCTAGAAAGTCACCACTTAAAACACTTTCATCGCAAGATAAAACTTAAAAAGCCTGTAAACTGGGTTTTTTCAGGTGATAGTATTCTTTCTATCGGAGCAGATATTGTATCACCCTCTGAAAGCCCAACACACGCATGGTCTGACGAGATAAAAAAACAAAACCCATTAGCGTCGATAAATTTTTATAATTTAGCAATACCAGCAACTCGTTGGAAAGATTTAGCAGAAAACACCGCCTGCCCACCATGGTGGGGCGCTCCAAGCACAAAAAACTGGCTTGACTATATTATTTCCCTCGCTCCTGATGTCATTGTGCTATGGTTTGGAGGAAATGATTCAGATGGACTTAATACAAAAAGCATGGATTTCGTAATAGATCGTATAAAAAAAGAAGTCCCTTTTTGTGACATCCTTCTTTGCGTTACTTATTTACCATCATATGGTTCTTCGATAGGGGACTATAATACTATAGATGGTCAAATAGGTAGGATGATGGCTCAAAACTATACGCGCAGTTACGCTCGCTGGAAAGATATAGGCTATTTAGATTTTGGCCGTTGGCATCGCATGATACGCGATGGTTACGATCCCTGCGAAATGTCGCTTACCAGAGTTATTCCTAAAAGTGGGACCTCCCTTCCTGCATTCGACCACCTGCTGGAGGTAGAAAATAATGTATGGCAATTTCCAGCCTGTTCTACAGAAAGTGGTATTCTTGCTAATGCGTGCACAGATTGGTCGATAGGCTTCTCATTTGGTAGCTCCCCAAAATCTTTCAGCTTTCCACTCTCAAAAAAATCAGAATACAATCACCAAGATTTTTGCAAAATTCTTTTGGAAAAAAATCGCATTATAGTGTCATTAGAAGGCAGGCACCACACAAATTCTCCAATCTATATTGACACAGGATATAATATTAATCCTAGTGAAACTTTATTTTTCAGCATTACCTTAAAAGATACGCGACTAACAATTTCTATCCCTCGCTCTGACTGGAAGCCTGATGCGGGTTCTGTCATTTTAGGAGGTGGGTTTATAGAAATATTTGATATGCATATTCCTCGTTTTGGGGGATGTTACAACCCTTTCATTAAGCTTGAAGAAAATACACTGCTCTGCGTTTATAATCTTTGTATTGCAGACTCGACAAAAGCTACTGGAGGCTGTGAGCGCTTTATGCCATATGTTACGGACTATGACCTCTATTGCGCTTCTGTATCTGCAGGTGGATCCAATCATTATCACCAAAATACTTACGGAGTAAGAGACAGCCTAGCTCCTGTTATTCGGCAAGAGAAATGGACCACAGACATCGTTTCTCAATCAAAATTTGAAAACATACAATCCCCACCAACAGAAAAAGATTTCAACAAACTTCTCGATTGTCTTAGACATTCTGGAATTATAGAACATGATTGAATATAATATTATTTTAATTTTATCGATAACATTGATTTTTGTTAATAATATAATGCTGAGAAAAGCAAAGGTGGCCATTCTCCGTATGATTCCGTGTTGATTTTTAAAGTTCCGGTCATCCAGACGCTGAATAATTTTCATAATGAGCAGACAGAATACCTGATCAACGGACGCCTTTTCTTTATGCGTTTCCTTGAGTTGAGCCTATGCGAACCGCGTGCTTGATGCAAAAACAGTCTAGCTGTTTCGCCAACGCCTGAAACAAACAGCTGATGCTATTGAAAGACTTTTGGTCGACTTGATGTGACCTGGCGGAACGTCGGTTATCTACCGATGTCAGGCCAGATCGTGGACGCAATGCTGGTGGCTGCTTCAAAGCGGCGCAATACAATGGAGATAAAGCGGATCTTCAAGAGGGACTAATCCCGCAGGACTGGCAGGACAAGCCGTCCAGCGATCTCGCTATCCCGTTCTTTGGCTACAATTTCCATCGACCGGAAGTTCCGGTTCATCCGGAAATGCAAGACGACGGATGCGGCCGCCGGTGATGGTGCGCGATTGAGAGAGGGGCTGTTGGATAAAACCAATACGGCTTCAACGGTCTGGGCTGACACGACCTATCGCTAGAAAGCGAATGAGGACTTCATGGACAAAGAGGGTTTCGTCTCAAAGGTTCACAGAAAAAAGCCACATCTCAAGCTGGAGACCCGCAAAAACTGGTAGCGTTTGGACGGCTATGATGATTCATCGAAGTTACGCGATCACGGAGGCCTGCTATGGGTCCCAAGTCCCTGTTCAGTTTGAGCGTCACCTTGATGCATTGAGCAAAGAGGGCGATCCGCTTGAGGTTTTGCAGGAGACGGTGGATTTCGAGTATTTCCGGGCGTGGCTGGTCGAAGTGCTTGGGTGTGGCGATGGTAGCAAAGGCGGCTGCCCACCATTCGATCCGATGATGATGTTCAAGGCCCTGATCCTGCAGGCGCAGCATAATCTGTCAGACACCCGGATGGAGTTCATGATCCGCGATCGGCTAAGTTGGCTGCGATTTCTGGGGCTGTCGCTCGGGGATCGAACGCCGGACGAGAACATGATCCGGCATTTTCGCAATCGCCTGACCGAAACGGGAACGCTCAGGCGGTTGATGAAGGCCTTTGACTGGCAACTCCAGAACAAGGGCTACATTCCAATGTCCGGGCAGATCGTGGACGCCTCGCTGGTGCCTGCGCCAAGACAGCGAAACACCGAGGGCGAACGCGAAGCGATCAACAAGTCAGGGAAGAGCGCCAGCGACATTTGGCCGGACGAGCCGAACAAGGCAGCACAGAAGGATACCGACGCACGCTGGACACCCAAGGTCGGCGGAAAAGTCCGGTATCGGGCAGATGGGACGCCGCCCCCATGATCGCCCTGCCGGTCTTCGGCTACAAATCCCACATCAGCATCGACCGACGCTTCGGCTTCATCCGAGGCATGGCGGTGACTTCGGCGTCAGCGGCAGACGGGCGTCTTCTCCGGCAGGTCGTCAGCACGAACAATACCAGTTCCGAGGTCTGGGCAGACAGTGCCTATCGATCCAGGCGCAACGAGAATTGGCTGTCGGACCAGATGCTCACGTCCCGTATTCATCGGCGCAAACCCATGGGCAAGCCGATGTCGAAGGCAACTGCGCGGGCCAATGCCGCCAAATCCTTGATCCGTGCGCATGTTGAGCATGTCTTCGCGCATCAGAAAAACCGGCTTAACCTGTTCATCCGCACCATCGGCCTCGCCCGCGCTGAGGCGAAACTGACCCTTTGCAACCTGGCCTACAACTTCAATTGGCTGATCTTCCACGAGCGTCTAGAAACCGCAGGCTGACTCTGCCTGAAAGTCGGCAAAACCGGCGAAATCAACGACGGGTATCGTGGAAATCGGTCCGAATGATACCCTTGGTGTGCCCCGCAACCTCGACGTCATCAAGCCGGCCCACTTCGCCAAAAATTACCCGGTTTTTGCGGGTCTCCAGCTTATGCCCCGCCATATCCAGCGCTCCAATGCCGCTAAGT
>NZ_JOPG01000025.1 GCF_002153605.1 Acetobacter malorum
GGCGGGTTGCGGCCTGTTCATACTGAGCGCGGGCTTCTTTAACCGCCTGTTCCAGCGCGTCCAGCTGTGTGGCCCCGGTTTCAAGCGCGGTTAAGCGTGCAGAGAGGTCGGCCAGAAAGGTGGGGAGATCATCTACCGTCACGTCATGTTTACGGGCGGCGGCGCGCAGGGCAAACAGACGCTCTTCAATTTCTTCCAGCAAGCGCGGATTTGCTTCAGAATCGTCGGCCAGACGGGAAAGAAGATTCTCCGCTTCGGCCAGCGCATTCTCGGCACTTTCCAGCGCGTTCAGAGCCTCATTCGTGCGGGTTTCCAGCGGGTCAATGGCGTTTTTTTCAGCCGTGGGGGCAGGGAGCAGGCGTTGCAGGGCGCGGCTTGCCCCACGGAGGGCTGCCGCCGGACCGCTGTTGCGTCTGTCACGCGGCGTGAGTTCTGAGAGAGCGGCGGCAATAGCTTCGCCCCGACGCTCAGACTGTTGCAGGCTATGGCGCTGCACGGCCAGTTGCTCTTCTTCCCCCGCTTGCGGGTTGAGAGTGCTGAGTTCCTCAACCGTATGGCGCAACCACTCTTCTTCCCGCGCAGCCTCATGCAGGCTTTTGCGGGCGGCTTCCAGATCCCGGCTCAGGGTCTGCCAGGAGTCAAAGGTTCCGGCCACGTCTTTCAGCAGGCTGCTGGATACACCATAGGCATCCAGCAGGCCGCGATGGGTGCTGGAATCGGCTAGTCCCATCTGCTCATGCTGGCCCTGAATTTCCACCAGTGACACCGCGACCCGGCGCATGAGCGTAATGCCAACCGGCTGGTCATTGATCCATGCGCGAGACCGGCCTTCCTTGGAGACAATCCGGCGCAGCATGAGCGGTTCACCCGGCTCTGCCGGAATGCCCTGCTCTTTTAGCACGTCATAGGCTGTGTGAGTCTGGGGGATGTCAAAACTGGCTGTTACGCGGGCTTCTTGCGCTCCGGCGCGGACAAGTCCGGCGTTGGCGCGCTCACCCAGAGCCAGCCCGAGACTGTCCAGCAGGATGGATTTACCCGCCCCGGTTTCACCCGTCAGGGCCGTAAAACCGGCGTGCAGGGAAAGATCCAGTGCTTCAATCAGCACGACGTCCCTGATGGAAAGGTTTGTCAGCATGATGATGTCCGGTCTGAAAGACTGTTCACTATACGTTCTTGCGGCTTATAGCCTTCATCCACCGCTTTGTCTGCCCATAAAACAACAAACCCACGCGGAGGCGGTGGCTCCGGCGTGGGTCTGGTTTTTGTCGCATTCCGCTTTTGCTTAACGCAGGGCCGGAGCCTGATCGACTTGCGGTTCAATACGCTGTTTCTTAACAGGCTGAACCGGTGCGGCCTTGATATCCATAGCCGCAGGGGCAGGAGCGGTTCCGGCAGCCGTGGGCGGCTGCGTTGTTGCCGCGGGCGCTGTGGGCTGCGCAGTGACAACTTTGCCCGGGATCGGGAAGTTGCTGCTGAGCAGCTTGTAACGCTTCAGGTTGCTATAGGCGTACCGATACCATTTGCTGCCCGGATAGTTATAGCCAAGCACAATACCAGATTTACGGGCCTGATCGGTCAGGCCGAGGTCCAGATAGACTTCCACCATGCGTTCAAGCGCTTCAGGCACATGGTTGGTTGTCTGGAAATCCTGAATCACGCGCTGATAGCGGTTGATGGCGGCTTCGTAATTGCGTTCCTGCTGGTAGTAACGGCCAACCAGCATTTCCTTACCGGCCAAATGGTCACGGCAGAGGTCAATCTTCAGCTGAGCATCACGCGCATATTGAGACTGCGGGAAGCGGGTAATGACCTCTTCCAGCGCATCCATAGCTTCCACAGTGCCCTGCTGGTCACGCTTGACGTCTGCAATCTGCTCATAAAAGCACAGAGCGCGCAGGTAATAAGCGTAGGCAGCGTCAGCACTGGTGGGGTGCAGGCCAATAAAGCGGTTTAGCTGCTGCACGGCCTCAGGGTATTTGCCTTTAAGGTAGTAGGAATACCCTTCCATCAGCTGAGCGTTCGCAATGTAGCCGGAATAGGGGTAATTCTGCTGCAAAACCTCGAACTCGGCAGAGGCCAGCGTGTAACGCTGGGTCCGCAGAGCATCAATCCCGTTATTATACAGGGTTTCCGGAGAGGCGAGCTTAGGAGCCGGAGCGGGTTTCCCTCCGCCAAACAGGCTGCACCCGGACAAGCCCAAAAGCAGACCAGCCGAAGCCAGGCGGCGTATGCGGCAGCGAACGGAAAGAGAATTAATGAGGCTCACAGACATTCCGGCTCTTCAAATTGAACTTGTCTTATAGCACGCATGGCGCTCAAGAAAAGAGAATGAAGAGGCTCTTTGTATTTTGGGGTTACGCATCTTACGCTGCGGCGAGGGAAAAGCTCGCATGGGCAGGGACATAGCGCCATGCAGAGGGGTCTGCAAACAGGGCGCGCAACACCTTATTGTTCAGGCAATGGCCCGAGCGGTGGCCGGTAAAGCGGGCACGCAGGGGGGCTCCTGCCAGATACAGATCACCCACAGCATCCATCACCTTGTGGCGGATAAACTCATCCGGGCAGCGCAGGCCGGACGGGTTGAGAATCTCATGCCCATCCACAACAATAGCGTTATCCAGCGAGCCACCCCGCGCCAGACCGGCTTTGTGCAGGGCTTCAATTTCCTGCCGCAGCGTGAAGGTGCGGTTGCGTGCCAGATCCTGCCGGAAGGTGGTGGGGGTCAGCTCTGTAGAAAAGGTCTGTTTGCCGATAGCTTCCGCAGGGAAATCAATGCTCAGGTCCAGATGCAGGTTCTGGACGGGGGCCGGGCTGAGTTCAACAAAGGCATCGCCCTGCTCAACGCGCACGGGGCGCAGCACATCAATCCGGTGCCGCACAGCGTCCTGCTCCACGCGGCCGGCGCAGTCCATCAGGAAGACGAAATCGGCGGCAGAGCCATCAAATACTGGGATTTCCGGCCCATCGACCAGCACCAGAACATTATCAATCCCGCAGCCATTCAGGGCCGCCATCAGGTGTTCAACAGTGGCAATCCGGTTGGCCGGGTTAGTGACATCCCCCAGAACAGTGCTGAGGCGTGTGTCCACCACGTAGTCGAATCGCGCAGGCAGTAGGGCCGCGTTCAGATCCGAGCGTTTAAATACAACGCCATGCCCGGCAGGGGCGGGCTGGAGGGTGAGCGTAATACGTGCCCCTGTGTGCAAACCGATACCCACGCAAGAAATGGCATGGTGCAACGTATGCTGGACCGCAGGCTGATATTTTGCAGAAGGCTGGGCAGGGCCAGAAACAGGCTCCAGCGTGGTGGAGCGGTTCTTGGGTTCCATAAGCAGACTGTCCATGGCTCTGGCTTCTTTCCTGCGCGGTTTAAAAGACGTGCAGGTTAACGCTAAAGCCCGCCTGCTGTTCTGGCGAGTCAATCATTATTGCCGTCTATTACATAAAAAAACCGCGCTGCCCGGAGCGAGCAGCGCGGCAGAAAACTGCGCTTTTTTACTGGCGGCGCAGGAAGGTCGGGATTTCAAGCCCGGCATCATCTGTATCAGCCGGGCGTACGCTCGGACCCTGCTGACCAGCCGGGCTGACCATCGGGCGCTGCGGTTCAATAGCCGGCTCGCTCCGCTGTTCTTCAGCTGCACCTGCGCGACGGAACGCGCCGGTTACGCGGCCAAAGAGGCTGCGTGAGGACGGCTGGTTGGACTCAGGCAGATACGGAGAGCGTGGGGCTTCCGTAAACAGGCCGGCCCGCGGGGACGCCGCCGGACGCTGCGGCTGAGCCTGTGCCGGAGCAGAAGCAGCCGGAGCCGTATTGATCTGGCCGGGGACGCTGTGTGCAGGCGGCGGAGAGACGTGCTGCCCACCCGGCTGCGGCTGATAAGCCTGCGGGGCAGGAGCTGTTGCCGGACGAGGCTGCTGCATGCCGGCATCCATACGGGGTGCGGCAGGCTGCTGCATGGTGGAAGCAGGCTGAGCCGGATTGGCCGTGACTGACGGACCGGTGCCGGTTGCCAGTGTCTGCTGTTCAGCCGGAACTTCACCATCCACAGCAACCAGATGCGGGCGATCATTCGCCTGCGTGCCGATATCGATCCCCGTTGCCACAACGGACACGCGGATCTTGCCGTTCATGTTCTCATCAATAATGGAACCGAAGATCATGTTCGCGTCTTCCGCCACTTCACGGCGGATACGGTTACAGGCTTCGTCCACTTCAAAGAACGTCATGTCTTCGCCACCGGTCACGTTGACCAGCAGGCCCTGCGCGCCGGACATGCAGGTGTCTTCCAGCAGCGGGTTGGCAATAGCGGCCTCGGCGGCTTCAACAGCGCGGTTTTCACCTTCGCCTTCACCCGTGCCCATCATGGCCTTGCCCATTTCTGCCATCACGCTGCGGATGTCGGCAAAGTCGAGGTTGATGTAGCCCGGAGCCATCATCAGATCGGTCACGCCACGCACGCCCATGTAGAGCACGTGGTCAGCCATCTTGTAGGCTTCACGCAGAGTTGTACGTTCGCTGGCCACGCGGAACAGGTTCTGGTTCGGAATCACAATCAGCGTATCAACGTACTGCTGCAGTTCCTTGATGCCTTCTTCCGCAATGCGGGCGCGGCGTTTACCTTCGTAATCAAACGGCTTGCTGACAACGCCAACCGTCAGAATATTCCGCTCACGCGCCATGCGGGCAATAACCGGTGCCGCCCCGGTGCCGGTGCCGCCACCCATGCCGGTGGTGATGAACACCATGTGGCAGCCATCCAGATACCGGGCCAGCTCGTCTGCTGCTTCTTCCGCTGCACCACGGCCAACTTCCGGTTTTGCGCCAGCGCCCAGCCCGTGGGTAAGGTGCGGGCCAAGCTGCACGCGGCGGTCTGCACGGCTCTTGGCAAGGCTCTGCGCATCCGTGTTGGCAACAACAAATTCCACACCCTGAAGGCTGGACGCAATCATGTTGTCAACTGCGTTCGTGCCGCCGCCCCCGACACCGAAAACCGTAATTCTCGGTGAAAAATCAGCATGTGTCTGAGGTGGAACGGTCAGGTTCAGTGTCATGTGGCTCTCCCGGGCAGCTGCGGCAAACTAACGAAGTCTTCAGATGGATGCTAGAGCGAAGTTATCAATATTTCTCTAAGTATATCAAACTCTGTCACGAATAAAAGCGACGAGTCTTTGTAACATGCCGGAGGGTGGGGCCTCGCGGAACTCAACATCGCCGAATGGACGCTCTGCACTGGCGGCCCAGGACAGCAGGCCCGCAGCGGTTGCAAAGCCCGCAGCCGCCGCCGTGTTTTCGGGAAGACCCAGAATATGCTTGGGTCTTCCAAGCCGGACAGACCGTGTAAAAGCCGGTCCGCCACTGCGCCCTTTGGATGCCGAGGCACCTAGAATACGTTCTGCCAGCGGACGCATGCCATCCAGCAGGGAGGCACCGCCTGTCAGCACAATGCGGCCACTGGCGGCATTGCCCAGCCCCGCACCATCCAGTTTTTCTCTCACCAGCTCCAGCGTTTCTTCCATGCGGGGGCGGATGATGCGACCAAGTTGTGCGCGGGAAATCTGTTCAAAATGAGGAACGTCATTGCCCAGCAGTTCAACAGTCAGAATTTCATCTTCCACATCGGAAGAGAGATCAGCACTGCCGTAAACTGTCTTGAGCCGTTCAGCATTTTCTAAGGATGTGCTCAGGCCCCGTGCAATATCGCGCGTAACGTGCAGGCCGCCGACACTGATCTGCGCGGTATGGAGAATCTGTCCTTCTCCAAATACAGCGAGTGATGTCGTGCCGCCGCCCATTTCCACAACCGTGGTGCCCAGTTCCCGCTCATCTGCATCCAGCACGGACAGGCCGGAGGCGAGGGGGGAGGACACCAGCGCTTCCATCTTGAGTTCCGCACGGCTCAGAACGGTTTCAAGATTAAGCAGCGCGGTGGAGGCGGCATCAATAATATGCAGGCGCGCCTTCAGGGTGTCGCACAGATGGCCCCGCGGGTCAGCCACGCCTTCCGTATCATCCACAGTGAAATCAATTGGCAGGGTGTGGACAACATCCCGGCCTTCTACTGTGGCCTGAACACGGCCTTCCGTGACGACCCGGCGAATATCGGCTTCCGTCACGACACGCCCGCCAACCGGCCAGCGTACATTGAACAGGCGGCTGGCAGGATGCCCGCAGGAGAGATTGACCACCACCCGGTCAATCGTGCGTTCGGCCATTAGCTCAGCCTGCCCAACGGTGGCACGAATGGCGGCTTCCGCTGCCTGCAGGTCAGTAATGGCCCCGTTCCGCACGCCAGCGGAGCGCCGCCAGCCACAGCCGATGACTTTCAGGCTGCCGTTGGGCTCTCCCTTGCCAATCAGGCAGGTGATTTTGGTGGAACCAATATCCAGCACAGCCGAATAGCCATTGCGCCAGGTGCGCGGGCGCTTGTTGGTCTCGGAAGGGGGCAGCGGCAGAATGGTGTCATCCCCGCTCATCCGCAGGCTGGAAGAGGCGGATGTCGTGCTGGCTTTCTTGCGCAAACGGGACTGCGCAGCGGAATTGAGCGAGAAGGACGGGCGCGAGCGGTTCGTCATGCAGGACTTCCCTGCCGGCCAGCGGGGGAGGGGCTGCCGGGCTGTGATGGAGGCGATGCGGCATCAGTGCCGGAGGGGGCGGGCTGCGGGGGGCGCTCCCGAATGGTCAGGCGGTCGGGCAGACGCATATCAATCAGCACCACCGGGCGGTCCAGCAGATGCGTGGTAGCATCCAGCTTGGCCAGCCGGTGAATGGCCGGAACTTCCTCGCCCTCGGGCAGAAAGACCGTGGCGCCATCCCGCAAGGTCAGGTTCCAGCGGCGGTCACTCACCCGTACGGCAGCCGTTACATGCTCGCGCACGGAGGGTTCCTGCGTCAGCGCGTCAATCAGGGCAGAGGCGGCGTCATTCGCGCCATCCCCCACCACCAGCGGCAGTTTGGTGAAAGCCTCGGCGTCCTTGCCCGTCATGCCCTGATCCGGCACGCGCTTGCCTTGCCGGTCGATGAGCTCAAAATGCCCCTGATGCTGCCAGACAGCAAAGGGCGGACGCTCGGTAATGGTGACGTCAATTTCGCCCGAAAGATGCCGTTCAACAACCACATGATCGACAAAGGGCAGGGCGTTCAAACGGTCCCGTGCTTCGGAGACGCTGAAATTCAGCACCGGGTCCCCAACGGACACGCCAAGAGCCTTGCGAATAGCGGAATCGCTGGTGAGCTGCGCGCCCTGCACCTGAATTTTGGTTATCCGCAGCGGGGCAGCGCTCAGAACTTTCTCCCGCAAGGGAGCCAGACGTTCCTGTGCGCCGGGTTGCTGCAAATACAGGTAACCTCCTCCCCCCAGCGCCGCCAGAAACAGCAGGCCGAATAAGGGGCGGATCAGCCGCTTCTGCCGCCGGGCAAACAGCCCGATGCGTGACGGACGATCAGAAGGGGAAGAGGGGATTCTCATTGGGGACAGGCTGCCTGCTCAACCAGCCAGCCGCACAGTTCCGGATAGCTTATGCCACAATAGGCGGCCTGTTCCGGCAGCAGAGAGGTCGCTGTCATACCCGGCTGGGTGTTAACCTCCAGCAGCACAAGCCGTGCGGGACCGGGGCCGGTATCATCCAGCCGGAAGTCCGAGCGGGACGCGCCGGAGCAGCCAAGTGCCTGATGCGCTGCAACGGCAATCTCGCAGGCCTGTTTGCTCACGGCGTCATCAATCGCCGCAGGCAGGACATGGCTGGAGCCGCCGCTGGTGTATTTGGCGTCATAATCATAGAAATCATGGCCGCCGCCGGGTGCAGGTGTGATGTCTGTCACGGTCAAGGCGCGGTCCCCCAGCACACCAATCGTGATTTCCTTGCCGGGAATAAAGGCTTCCACCAGCGCATGCGGGCCATAGCGCCAGTTTTCAACAATTTCCTGCCGCGTATTGGAGCCGGAGCGGACAATGGAGACCCCGACGGACGAGCCTTCGCTCACCGGCTTGACCACATACGGTGCTGGCATGGGGTCGGCTTTGGCCAGATCCTCAATGGCAACCAGCTTGCCGTCCGCAACCGGTAGGCCGGCGGAAAGGAAGACAGCGCGGGCAGCGGCCTTGTCCATGGCTGTGGCGGAAGCGCGGATGCCGGAATGGGTGTAAGGCACGCCAATCCAGTTGAGCACACCCTGAATACAGCCATCTTCGCCAAAGCGCCCGTGCAGGGCGTTGAACACCACGTCGGGTTTCTGTTCCGTCAGCGTTGTGACGAGTGCCGCCAGATCAGCCCCCGGGTCCAGTGTGCTGACGGTATGGCCAAGGCTGCGCAGCGCTTCGACCACCCCTTTGCCGGAGGCGAGGCTGACCTCACGCTCAGAAGAAATCCCGCCCATCAGAACGGTAATCCGTTTGCTGTTGCTCATGCGGAGGGTCCTTCTGCCTTGCCGATGCGTTTGATTTCCCAGTGCAGCTGAACGCCAGACTGCTGGGCTACGCGATGCCGCACCTCATCCCCCAGACCTTCAAGGTCGGCGGCGGTCGCCTGACCGAGATTGATCAGGAAGTTGCAGTGCTTCTCGCTCACCTGCGCATCTCCACGCGTCAGCCCACGGCACCCAGCGGCATCAATCAGTTCCCACGCCTTGCGGGGGGAGATATCCGGGTCCGGATTGCGGAAGGTGGAACCGCCGGTTCTGGCGCGCACGGGCTGAGAAAGTTCACGCGCTGCGCGGATTTCTGCAATGCGGGCGGAAATATCGGCCTGTTTATCCGGCGTACCCCGCAGGCGGGCACGGATAACCAGCGCGCCTTCCGGCAGGCCGGACCGTCTATAGCCAAATTTCAGCGCGCCGGCATCCAGCCGCATCAGGCTGCCATCCCGCGTAATGATCTCCGCCCAGTCCAGCACGGTCGCGATGTCGGACCCGTAGGCCCCGGCATTCATCCGCACGGCGCCGCCAATGGAGCCGGGAATACCCGCCAGAAATTCCAGACCGGCCAGACCCGCCTGTGCGGCGTATTCGGCCACGGTGGCATCCAGACAGGCGCTGCCGACCACAAGCCCGTCTTCTTCAACCGTGATGTCAGAAAACCCGCGTGCCAGACGGATGACAATGCCATCCAGTCCGCCGTCGCGGATAATCACGTTGGAGCAGGCGCCCAGTGCTGTCACGGGGAGCTCGGGGGACAGACGCTGCATGACAGATGCAAGATCTTCCGCATCCGCAGGCTGATACAGCCATTCCGCCGCACCGCCCACGCGGAACCATGTGCGCGGGCCAAGCGGAGCCTGCGGTGTCAGGCGGCCACGGGTTTCCGCAAATGCCTGCTGCACCAGATCCGTCATGGAGGCGGAAGACAGGCTCATGCTGCGCGCCCGCCATCGGCTGCGTGCAGTGCCTTAAGCTGTTCCGGCAGAGCCTGTGCCCAGTTGGTGATAGTGCCTGCGCCGAGACACACAACATAATCCCCCGGCTTGGCGATGGCGTTGATCATTTCCGCCAGATGGTCAGGGCTGGAGAGCGGCACTACAGAGCGGTGGCCGCGTTCACGCAGGCCTTCAATCAGCTTGTCACGCGTCATTTCCGGGTCCGGCTGTTCGCCTGCGGCATAGACATCGGCCACAATGACGGTATCGGCATCATTCATGCAGGTGCAGAAATCCGGGAACAGCATTTTCAGGCGCGAATAACGGTGCGGCTGCATGACCGCAATCACGTTATTCGCCCCGGCCTGCCGCGCGGCTTTCAGCACCGCAGCAATTTCCACGGGGTGATGGCCGTAATCATCAATCACCGTCACGCCGTTGCATTCACCCGTGCGGGTAAAGCGACGCTTCACACCCCGGAAAGCAGCCAGGCCTGAGCGGATAACGTCGTCACTGATATCCATCTCTGTTGCCACGGCAATGGCGGCCAGCGCGTTCTGCACGTTGTGGGAGCCCAGCATGGGCAGGCGGAACGGGCCTGCCTTACGGGTGCGGCGGGTGGAGCGGTCTGTCAGCGTGACTTCAAACGTCGCCCCCATCTTGTCGGTAATCAGCTTTTCAGCCCGCACGTCTGCCTGCGGGGAGAACCCGTAGGTGACAATCCGGTGGTCGGACATGCGGGGGATCATCTGCTGCACGGCGGGGTGGTCAATGCACAGCACGGCAAAGCCATAGAACGGCACGTTGGAGACAAACTGGTCATACGCCGCTTCCATGGCCTCGGCGGAACCCCAGTGGTCCAGATGTTCCGGGTCCATGTTGGTCACAACGGAAATCACGGAGGGCAGACGCAGGAAGGAGCCGTCGCTCTCATCCGCTTCCGCCACCATCCAGTCGCCTTTGCCCATGCGGGTGTTGGTGCCGTAGGCCTCAATAATGCCGCCGTTAATCACGGTGGGGTCCAGACGCGCGGCTTCCAGCACAGCCGCAATCAGGCTGGTGGTGGTGGTTTTGCCGTGTGTGCCGCCAACCGCGACGGACCAGCGCAGGCGCATCAGTTCCGCCAGCATTTCCGCACGGCGCACAACCGGGATCAGACGGCTGCGGGCGGCGACCACTTCCGGGTTATCCCGGCTGACAGCCGTGGAGATAACGACAACCTGAGCTTCCCCCAGATTTTCCGCAGCGTGACCCACGGTGATGGGAATACCCGCAGCGCGCAGCCGTTTGACATTGGCGTTTTCCGCAATGTCCGACCCCTGCACGGAATAGCCAAGCATGGACAGCACCTCGGCAATGCCGGACATGCCGATGCCACCAATCCCGACAAAATGAATGGTTCCGATGGAAAGGGGCAGGGCTCTCATGCGCTGAACTCCGTCTGGCTGGGAGGTGTCGGATAGGCGGGCGAGGGGGAAAGGTGCAAGCATTCTTCTACAACATCGGCCAGGCGGGTGGCGGCATCCGGGCGGGCGAGTGAGGCTGCGGCGGCCGCTGCGCGCGCCAGCTCTTCCGGGGCCGTAAGGAGGTCATTCAGGCGATCTGCCAGAGCGGCAGAGGTAAAGTCCGGCTGGCGGATCATCCAGCCAGCGCCGGCTGTGGTGATGGCACGGGCGTTTTCCGTTTGCTCATCGCTCGCGGCAATGGGCAGGGGCACCAGAATGGAGGGGCGGCCAGCGGTGGTGATCTCTGCAACGGAGGAGCCACCGGCCCGGCCAATCACCAGATGCGCGCTCTGCAACAAGGCAGGCACATCATTCAGAAACGGTTCCACGCGGGCTGTCACGCCCATATCGGCATAGGCTTTGCGCGTGGCCTCAACGTCATCCTTCCGCGCCTGCTGCGTGACGTTCAGGCGGGCGCGCAGCTCTGCGGGCAGTTTGGCAAGGGCAGAGGGCACCACCTGTGCAAACACGCTGGCCCCCAGAGAGCCACCCCACACCAGCAGGTTGATGGTCTGATCCGGCATGGTCCAGCCTTCACCCGCGAGCGCGGCAATAGCCGGGCGAACCGGCATGCCGGTAAAGGCTGTCCGCGCGCCGATCGGCAGTTTGGCAACGGAGGGGAAGGAGGTGGCAATCACATCCGCAAAACGGGACAGCACCGCATTGGCCTTGCCCAGAACGGCATTGCCTTCGTGAATAATCAGGGCCGGATGCTTGCGGCCCAGCAGGCGTGCGCCCAGCAGCGGCGGTACGGAGGGATAACCGCCAAACCCCACCACGGCATCCGGCTGCACGCTGCGCAGAATGGCACGGGCCTTCCAAGCGCTGCTCAGCAGGGTGAGACCAGCCTTAAAGGCGCGCATCGGCCCACGGCCGGCAACACCGGCACCGGGCAGCACATATTGCTGACCGCGAGAAAAGACGCCTTCTGTGCGCGCACCTGCGCGGGCGTCCGTCATCAGGACCAGTTTGTGGCCGCGTTCGGCCAGAGCATCGGCCAGTGCTTCAGCAGGAAAGAAGTGTCCGCCGGTGCCGCCTGCGGCAATGACGATAGTGCGTTGGGTCATACGGGCCGCCATTGTCTGAGAGTGGTCATGAAGCCTCCGCTGCGTGGCAACCGTTCACCCGGCTGATGCCGCGTGAGAGCCAGCACCATGCCCACGGCCAGCGCCACGGACATAGCGGAAGACCCGCCATAGGAAATGAAAGGCAGCGTCATGCCCTTGGTGGGGATGAGATGCAAGGAGGATGCCATATTCACAAAGGCCTGCAGGCCAAAACCTGTCACCAGTCCGGTGGTGGAAATGACGATAAACGGGTCATCCTCCCGGATCAGCCGGAGCAGGGTGCGCACCACAATCACGCCAAACACGCAGATGATGAGCATGCAGACAATCAGACCATATTCTTCACCCGCCACAGCAAACACAAAGTCCGCGTGGGCATCGGGCAGCAGATCCTTCACGCGGCCTTCACCCGGTCCACGGCCCGTCAGGCCGCCATTGCCGAAGGCGCGGAGCGCGGTATCAATCTGGTAATGGTCGCCCACATTAGGATGCAGGAAGCGTTCCACGCGGGAGCGCACATGCGGGAACAGGAAGAAGGCGGCAATGCCCGCGCCAATCATGACAGCAACGCCAAGCCCCACCAGAATCAGGTTCAGACCGTCCACAAAAAGCTGCGTCATGAAGACGGTGGTGATAACCGTGAGCATCCCGATATCCGGCTGGGACTTGAGCAGCATCAGAATGACGCCAAACAGCGCGAAGGCCAGCAGCATCCCCGGAAAATAGCGGGTGACGCGGCGTTGTGTGAGCAGCCAGCCCGTCACCACGGCAAAGCAGGGTTTGAGGAATTCTGAAGGCTGGAGCGACATCAGCGGCAGGGCGATCCACCGCCGCGCGCCCTTGATTTCAATCCCATGCACCAGCGTGAGAGCTGTGGCCCCCAGCATCAGCGCGCCGCCCACAAGGGAAAGCCTGAGCACTGTCTTGCGGGAGAGCATGGAGACACTCACCACAATCAGCCCCGCAATTGTCAGAAACATCACCTGTTTGAAAATGAACATGTTGCGGGATGCGCCAATACGCACCGCAACAGCCGGGCTTGCGGCCAGCATCAGAATATAGCCAAAGCCGATCAGGATGAACGCGCAGATCAGCGTCGTCCGGTCCACATTGCGCCACCAGCGCCCAAACCGGGAGTCATCAATGCGGGAGCCTGCCATCAGTCGGCCTTTCCTGTTTGCGGCTGTTCCGTCACCGTGCGGGCGAGTTCCAGAAAGCGCAGCCCACGGGCTTCAAACCCGGAAAACTGGTCAAAACTGGCGCAGGCGGGGGACAACAGCACGACGGGCGTGCCCGTTTTCCGGGCTGCGTCATAGGCTGCGGGCACAGCGTTTTCCAGCGTGCCGGAAAGTGTGAACGCCACGCCATGTGCTGCCAGCGTTTCCGCCAGTTGTGCGGCATCCCGCCCGATGAGGAACGCATGCACAATGCGTGGAAAATAGGGCGTGAGAGAGGCAATGCCACCCTCTTTCGCCATCCCGCCTGCAATCCAGATCAGCCGGTCATAACAGCCCAGGGCACGGGCGGAGGCATCGGCATTGGTGGCTTTACTGTCATCAATAAAGGCTACGCCATCCTGCTCTGCCACCAGTTTCTGGCGATGGGGGAGGCCGGGGAAGGAGAGAATGGCCGCAGCCAGCTTGTCGTCTGGCACGCCCAGAAAGCGCGCCATGGCACAGGCGGCGGCGGCGTTTTCTGCGTTATGGCTGCCGGGCAGAGAGGGGCCAAGGCGCGCAAGGCACTGTCCCGCCTGCCAGATGGCGTTGTTTTGCCCGTACACATCACAGTCTGCGTTGGCACCGGAAATGGTCAGGCACTGCGCCGGGCCAGCCTGAAGGGTTTTGGCAATATCCCGACACCAGTCGTCGTCCACGCCAATCACGGCCAGATCTTGCGCGATCTGGTGAGTAAAGACGCGGGTCTTGGCACGGGCATACCCGTCCATACCGGCATGGCGGTCCAGATGGTCGGGTGTGAGGTTTAGCAGGCAGGCGGCATCAAAATGCAGCATGTCCAGCCGTTCCAGCATGTAGGAGGACATTTCCAGCACATACACGCCGTTATCCGGCAGCAAAGGCAGGGCTAATGCCGCGGGGCCAAGATTTCCGCCAGCAGCAACCGGAACACCGGCTTCGGCCAGAATATGGGCCAGAAGCGTGGTGGTGGTCGATTTCCCGTTGGTGCCGGTAATGCCCGCAAACCGCGCCTTGCTGCCCGCTTTGCGGACTGCCCTGAACAGCAGTTCCGCATCGGACAAAATCGGCACACCAGCCTCTTGCGCCATGATGGCGACAGGGTGCGGTTTGGGCAGCACATGCGGAATGCCGGGGGAGAGAACGAGGCCATTTGCCCCCGTCAGGGTCTCGATGGGGGCACAGGTTATCCGTGCCGCCACGTCTTGCGGCAGGCCTGTTACAGCTTTGGCGAGTGCTGCACGGGCAGCCTCGCCATCATCCCACGCCTGAACTGTAGCCCCGCTTTGTGCGAGAGCGCACACGGCGGGCAGACCGTTCCGGCCCAGTCCCAGCACAGCAAAATGCTGGCCGGTAAAAAGAGTGGCGGGAAAATTGCTCATCTCAATTTCAGCGTGGCCAGACCACACATCCCCAGAATGACGGAAACAATCCAGAAGCGTATGACAATTTTCGGCTCGGCCCAGCCCTTCTTTTCAAAATGGTGATGGATGGGGGCCATCAGGAACACCCGCCGCCCGGTGCGCTTGTACCAGAAGACCTGAATAACGACGGAGAGCGTTTCCACCACAAACAGGCCACCCACAATGCACAGCACCAGCTCGTGCTTGATGGCCACAGCCAGCGCCCCCAGAGCGCCACCCAGAGAAAGAGATCCGGTATCGCCCATAAAGACGGAAGCCGGAGGGGCATTAAACCACAGGAAGCCGAGACCAGCCCCGACCAAAGCGGCGCAGAAAACCGCTAGTTCTCCGGTGCCCGGCACGGCATGGACCTGCAGATAATCTGCAAAAACATGGTTGCCGACAATGTAGGACAGGATGGCAAACACCAGAGCGGCAATGACTACCGGCACAATGGCCAGACCATCCAGCCCGTCCGTAAAGTTTACGGCGTTGCCGAAGCCGGTAATGGTGATCATGGCGAAGATGGGATAGGCAAACCCAAGCGGCAGCAGCAGATCTTTCACAAAGGGGAAGGCCAGCTGATTGGTCAGGTCATCCGGCATCAGGCTTTGCAGGAACCAGCCACACAGCAGGGACGCCGAAAACTCACATCCCAGCCGCATCCGTTTGGACACACCATCCGTATTCCGGCGGGCCAGCTTGCGGTAATCATCCGCAAAGCCCACAGCGCCAAACGCCAGTGTGGTGAGCATGACAGCCCACACAAAGCCGTTTTCAAGGTCCCCCCACAGCAGGGTGGAGCCGAAAAGGGCAATCAGGATCAGCACGCCGCCCATGGTCGGGGTGCCGGTTTTTTCCAGCAGATGCCGTTCCGGCCCAAGGGCGCGGATTGGCTGACCTCCGCGCTGAATACGGCGCAGCATGGCAATGAGCGGGCGGCCCAGCATCAGGCTGATGGCCAGCGCGGTAAAGCAGGCTGCCCCGGCCCGGAAGGTGATGTAGCGGAGCAGGTTGAGCAGCGGAATATGTGCGTCTGTCAGCGGGTGAGAGACCAGAAAATATAGCATCAGGCAGGCTCCACGGCGCTCAGGCTGTTCAGAGCCGTAATCACATCCCGCATGCGGCTCCCCAGACTGCCTTTGACCAGAACGGCGTCCCCCTTGCGCAGAGCCGCGCAAACCAGAGGAGCCAGAGTGGCGGCGTCTTGCGCCCAGGCACCCTGCGCCGTTTTGGGCAGGGCATCAAAAAGGGATTTCATGTGGGGTCCGCAACAGAAAACAAGGTCGGCACCGGCGGCGGCGGGCTGAGCCAGCGCCTGGTGCTCGGAGAGGGAAAAATCGCCCAGTTCACGCATATCGCCCAGAACGGCAATGCGGCGTGAAGCCGGGAGATGACGAAGAACATCCAGCGCCGCGCGGATGGAGGCGGAGGAGGCATTATAGCTTTCATCCAGCAGGGTTACGTCCCCGCCAGCAATCTGGACCAGAGCGCCACGCCCCTTGCCGGGGCGGAAGCTGGTAAGAGCCTGCGCAGCTTTGCTCAGATCCCCACCCAGAGCAGCACACACGGCCAGAGCCGTCAGCGCATTGCGGGCCAGATGCGTGCCCGGTGCGTGCAACGTAACCGGCACGGAGCGGCTGCCTGCATGGGCGGTAAACTGGCTGCCACCTTCAATGGCCTTCAGGCCGGAAAGATGCACAAAGCTGTCCCGTTTCAGGCCGGTATGCCACAGGGTGGCATTGGCCTGCCGCGCGGCTGCGGTAAAAAAGGACTGGCCGTGGGCATCATCCGGCACAATAGCCACACCGCCAGTCGGCAGGGCGGTAATCAGCTCCGCTTTTTCCTGCGCAATGGCATCCACGCTGCCCATATAGCCCAGATGTGCCGAGCCAATGGTGGTGATGACGGCAATATCCGGGCGCGCCATGCT
Source organism: Acetobacter malorum (assembly GCF_002153605.1). GTDB lineage: Bacteria > Pseudomonadota > Alphaproteobacteria > Acetobacterales > Acetobacteraceae > Acetobacter > Acetobacter malorum_A. The sequence goes on from NZ_JOPG01000025.1 coordinate 16,450, forward strand.
GGCCAGAGGCAGGATTTCGCCCGGGTGGTTCATGCCGATTTCACTGATGCAGAACGCCACGTCACGCGGCAGACGTGCCAGCGTGAGCGGCACGCCCCAGTGATTGTTGTAAGAGGCTTCCGCCGCATGGGTCGGGCCAAGAGCGCCAAGGCACAGGCGGAGCATTTCCTTGGTGGTGGTTTTACCGACACTGCCGGTGACAGCCACCATCTTGCCGGCAAAGCGTGCCCGTGCGGCACGGGCCAGAGCCTGTAGGCCTGCCATGGTGTCCGTCACCATCAGCAGGCGTGGATCGGTGCAGCCGGTGGTGTCATGCACCAGCACTGCTGCCGCACCTTTGTCCAGAGCGACTGCGATATGCGCATGCCCGTCGCTGTTATCGCCTTTCAGGGCCACAAACAGATCGCCGGGGGCGATGGTCCGGGTGTCAATGGAAATGCCGGTCACAACCGGCGTGCAGGGGCCTGCAAATTTGCCACCTGTGGCGGTTTCCAGTTCATCGCGTGTCCAGAGAGCCGTCATGTCGGGTTTGCCTGTTTTGAGGTGGTGCTGGTCTGAGCCCCGCCCAGGTCGCGCAGCACGGCGGCATCATCAAACGGATGCACTTCCGTGCCGATAATCTGCCCCTGTTCATGCCCTTTGCCCGCCACAACCAACACGTCATCCGGGCCGAGCATGCTCAGAGCCTCGGCAATGGCCTGCCTGCGTCCACCAATTTCCAGCGCATCTGGTGCGCCTGTGCGGACTTCTGCACGGATGGCCGCGGCGTTTTCCGTGCGAGGGTTGTCATCCGTAATAATGGCGACGTCTGCTCCGCGTGCCGCTTCCTGCGCCATCAGCGGGCGTTTGCCCCGGTCACGGTCACCGCCTGCGCCAAACACCACAACCAGCTTGCCCCGCGCATGTGGACGCAGAGAGGCTAGCAGGCGGGCAAGGGCATCTGGCGTGTGGGCATAATCTACGTAGGCACTGGCCCCATTGGGCAGCACGACTGCGCGTTCCATGCGACCGCGCACCCCGGTAAGCTGCGGCAACAGAGCGAGAATGGCGGGCAGGGACGCTTCATCCGGTGCTGCAAGAGCGGCGGCCAGAAGGGCGTTATCTGTCTGGAAACGGCCCGGCAGCGCCAGCGTGACAGTCTGGCGCTGGCCGCAAACCTCCAGTTCCAGCTCCTGCCCGGCAGGCAGCGGTGTGTGGCGCAGCAGGCGCAGCGTGGTGCCGTTTTCGCCTGTCAGCCGCAAGGTCAGCCCACGCCGTGTGGCGATGGCGCGTAGCTCTGCCAGCGTCTGAGCGTCCATATCTGCATTGGCAACGGCCAGACCACCTTCGGGCAGAACCGTTTCAAACAGTTTCAGCTTGGCGGCGCGGTAGGCTTCGACCGTGCCGTGATAATCCAGATGATCCCGGGTCAGGTTGGTGAACCCGGCAGCAGACAGGTGCAGGCCGTCCAGCCGCCCCTGTTCCAGCCCGTGGGAGGATGCTTCCAGCGCCACATGCTCAACCCCGGCCTGCGCAAGGGCGGCCAGCCCATTGGCCAGTGCCACCGGGTCCGGCGTGGTGAGGGATGGCATGGTAATGCCCAGACCGTTCACACCTGTCAGGCCCAGCGTACCTACGCCAGCAGCTTTCAGCCCCAGCAAAGCCCAGAGCTGGCGGAGGAAATCCGTGGTGCTGGTTTTGCCATTGGTACCGGTAATCGCCACAAGGCAGTCCGGCTGACGGCCAGCCAGCGCCGTCGCCAGAACGGCCAGAACATGGCGCGGGTTTTCTGCCAGTACCAGCGGGCAGGGTGCTGCATCCGCAGGCCAGACCGTGCCGACCGGAGCCAGCACAGCGGCAGCCCCATTCTGCACGGCAGCCTGAATAAAGGTGCGGCCATCGACCTTAACGCCGGGGAGGGCTGCAAACAGCGTGCCGGGTTTGACGGCGCGGCTGTCTGGCGTGATGGCGGTAATCACCGGATCATCCTCGGCCCCGGTTGCCGTAAGGCCTACAGTCTTGAGAAGGGTGGAAAGGCGTGTGGTCATTCGTCCATCACCTCCTGAGCCTGTTTTTTCAGGGCAGCTTTATGGGCTGCACGTTCTTTCTGCTCCGCAGCCTTGGCGGCCCGGTGTTCGGCTTCCGCCTTGCGCGGGTCGCCCGGGTCATTCCCCGGACCAAGCGGACGGACGCCACGCGGCACCGCAGGATGCATAGGCAGCGCCATGCTGGCGTCAATCTGTTCCGCGTGCGCTGTATCGGGGAAGATTTGCAGCATCGGCCCAATGCGCGAGACAATTTTGGAAACGGTCGGGGCGGCGTTCCAGCCTGCTGTCGTCCAGCCGTGAGTCTGCGGTGTGGGTTTGGGGCTGTCCAGCATGACATACACGGCGTAGCGCGGTGCGTTCATCGGGAAAATGCCGGTAAAAGCCGAGATGTTGACGTGCTTCAGGTATCCGCCATGCGGACCGATTTTTTCCGCCGTGCCGGTTTTACCACCCACAAAATAGCCCGGTGATTCTGCCGTGCGGCCAGTGCCGCCGGTGACGTCCAGCCGCAGCAGGCGGCGCAACAGAGCGGAATTTTTCTCAGAAATAACCCGCGTGCCCTGCGGCACGGCCAGACCATCACTCCCGATGGTGGTTCTGTTCGTGCTGGTATCGGCTTCGGCCTGCTCCAGAGCGACGTTCTGCACACCCTGAGAAAGCGCCGCCTCCTGCGTGGGGGGCGGCCCCTCTTCCTTTTCCAGAAGGGTGGGTGTGACAAGAATGCCGCCATTCACCGTAGCGGCTGTGCCGCGCACAATGGCCAGCGGCGGTTCGGCCATACCGTGCCCGAACCCGACCGTCATGGTTGTGGAAATTCCCCACTGGTGCGGCACCAGCGGACGGGCAGCTTCCGGCAATTCAATCGGGACAGGGGCAAAAAAGCCCATGTCACGGAACCATTGCGCCTGCCGTGTACCACCCACATCCAGCGCGATATGCGCTGCGGCCGGGTTGGAAGAAAAGGCCATCACTTCCGGCAGGGTCATCCACGGGGCGAAGTGGTCGTTCTTCATATCCGAAATGGTGAAGCGACCAATATGGATCGGCGTGGAAGAAAAACGGTCCCAGATATGAATGGTGCCGGTTTCCAGACCCATTGCTGCTGTCTGTAGCTTGAAGGTCGAGCCGGGTTCATACAGGCCCGTCACCGCGCGGTTAAAGCGGGCGTCATTTGTGGCGTGCGAAAACTCGTTCACGTCATAATCAGGCAGGCTGACCATGGCGATAATTTCCCCCGTCCGCACATCCATCACAATGGCGCACGCCCCGATGGCCTGAAAGGTAGTCATGGCGTTGGCGAGTTCATCCCGCACCACGGACTGAACGCGCACGTCCAGTGAAAGCCGTAGCGGGCGATGGTCGCTCATCAGGCGTTTGTCGAAATAGCGCTCAACACCGGCCACGCCGTGGTCATCAATATCCACTGTGCCCATAATCTGCGCGGCCATGTGACCCAGCGGATAATGGCGGCGCTCACCCGGTTCAAAATAGATCCCCGGAATGCCCATGCTGTTGATGGCCAGTTCCTGCTGGGGGGTAATGTTACGGGCGATATACACAAACTGCTTGGGCAGTGAGAGCTTGCGGGTGGTGTCGGCCTCGTCCAGATCTTTCAGGACGGTTTTCAGCTTTTTGGTGACATCCTGCGGGTCAATCAGTTCCTGCGGATTGGCGTAAACCTGCGCAACCGGCAAAGACAGCGCAAGCGTCTGACCATTGCGGTCCACAATGGATGCCCGGTGCACCTGCGGGAGAGAGAAGTCTCCTGCCAGACTGCCTTTAGGGTCGATTTTGGGAATTTCCGGAACCTGCGGGGCAATTTGCCGCTTTTCCGGTGCCATGGGGTGCAAAACTGTCGCGATGGACAGTTTGACGGCCACAATAGCAAAAAGCAGGCAAAATCCGCCTGCAACGCCCAGCAATCTGACATGCATCTGGTCCCGATGGGCGCGTGCACGAAGATCCTCACCCGTGATGCGCACAGTGCGCGTCACGGGGGGCGGGGTATCATAATCGTGCGGCGGAACGGCCATATCGGGTTGAAGTCACCTTATTGTCTGGAAAATCAGTTGGTCATCGGCACAGGGGCTGGCAATGCGTCACCACTGTGGTTCAGCAGAGAGCCACTGCTGTAAGAAGACGTTGCCCGTGCCTCAACATAACCAGCGGACGGCGTTGCGGCGCGATGCTGCCGGGTTGCATGCCAGCTTGCCACCGTCACAGGCAGCGGATGCCGAACCTGAGAGTCGCCATCGCTGTCCGTCACGCTGGGTTTGGGTGTCACGGCAGCAACGCGGGTCGGCGCGGGAGCCGTCTGGGCATGGCGCACAGGCTGCGGCGCATCGGCTGCACTGGCCACAGTGACTGGCGTGCGGGCTACGGGCTGGCTGGTGCGCGCAGCATCCGCCACCTGCGTTGCGGCGCGGCGCGGCGCGACAGGCCGAGCGGCCGGAACCGGCACGGTCAGCTGTGCTGTACGAACGGCGGCATCATCCGCATCATCCAGAGCCGGGCGCGGGGCACGGTCATGATGCACAACGGGACGAATGGCGGGCGCAGCGCGCACCGGCGTTTCTTCCGCAACGGTCACAGCAGCGCGCGGCGTCGGGGCTTCGTCGTCTTCCACACTGCGATCATGATGCGGAGCAGGGCGCGCCGGTTTGGCCTCCGCAACCGCGACAACAGCCGGATGCGCTGCCGGCACAGGTGCGCTCGGCTGGGCAGAGGCCAGTGTTGCGGCTGTCATGCCAGCGCGCGGATCTTCCGTCGGGGTTTTAACGGTCGGTGCGGGCAGGCGGGCAGAAAGATCGGCCATACGGACAAACTGTGCCGGGTCCATGGTGTGGAGGCCTGCCAGATGATGTTCCGCCAGACGGGTCAGACGTTCCGGCTGGTTTTCCAGAGCCCATTCCGTGCGCAGCATGGCTGTCTGAGAGCGCACGCGTTCCGTATCAGACACGATTTTGGAAATCTGCTGATCCAGAAGCGTGGTCTGATGCTTCTTCGTATAAAGGAAGAATCCCGAGGCAATGGCCAGGACAGCGCAGCAGCAGGTAAAGGGCCGGGGGATCATGGGGTCAATCCTTTGCCGAAGGAGGAAACATCGGTCGGGCGTTTTTCCACAGCGCGGAGGCGGGCGCTACGGGCACGCGGGTTGGCGACGCATTCGGCGTCACCAGGACGGAGGGGCCTCCCGGTGAGCGCGATAAAGGCGGGTTCATCCCCCTTCGTCAATGCTGCACGCGGGTCATAGCGTGAAAAACTTGTGGTTTTGCCTGTTGCAGCGCCCATCACCCGTTTGGCGATGCGGTCTTCCAGAGAATGGAAGGAGACCACAACCAGACGGCCACCGGGAGCCAGCAGATCAAGCGCCTGCGTCAGGCCGCGTTCAATCTCGCCAAGCTCGTCATTGACGGCAATGCGCAGGCCCTGAAAAGAACGAGTAGCGGCATCAATGCCTGAACGATCAGCCGGCACCACGCGACGGATCAGCCCGGCCAGTTGCGCCGTTGTTTCAAACGGCGTTTCTACGCGGTCGGCCACAATGGCGCGGGCCACGCGGCGGGCGTGGCGCTCTTCGCCATAAAAATGGAAAATGTCAGCCAGTTCGCTTTCCGGCGCTTTATTCACGATATCCGCAGCAGAGGGGCCACTCTTTGCCATGCGCATATCCAGCGGACCATCCATACGGAAGGAAAAGCCACGCTCGGCTTCATCCAGCTGGAAGGAGGAAACGCCCAGATCCAGCACAATGCCGTCAAAGGCCGGGGCATGAGCGGCTTCTGTCAGATCCTTCATGCTGCCAAACCCACCATGCAGCATGTGCAGGCGGGGCTGGCCGGCGGCATTGGTAAAATCTGCGGCCATGGCATGGCCACGCGCAATGGCGTCCGGGTCCCGGTCAATAGCCCATACGGCGCAGTCTGCACTTTTCAGAATAGCGGAGGTGTAACCACCGCCGCCAAAGGTGCAGTCAAGAATGGCATCGCCATCAGCAGGTTTCAGGCTTTCCAGCACTTCGGCCAGCATCACGGGCACATGGCCCGGAGCGGGTGTGCCAGAGGCTGGGTGCAGCGTGGAGGATGTGGTCAGAGCATTCATGCGGACCCTCCTTCCTGCCCGTCACGCGCTGCGGGGATGCTGATGCGGCGGGACCGCTGACGGGCCTCTGCACGGCGCTGGCGTGCGGCCTCGGGTTCCCAGATCTGAAAGGTGCGGCCTACGCCCATGAAAGCAACGGTCGTGCTTTCCGTAATACCTGCGTGTTCACGCAAAAAATCGGGAATGATAATGCGGCCTTCGCGGTCCGGATCAAGCGGGTAGGCATCGGCATACAGGGCCGCGGCAAGGTCGTCATGCTCATCAGAAAACATATCCAGCCGGTCCAGCGGCTGGGTCAGGCGTGAGAAGGCTCCGGCAGGCCACGCTTCAATGCAGGGCATTGTATGGGATGGTCGCAGGATCACCAGTGAATCGCCTTCCGTATGCTGCGCCTTCAGAACAGTGCGGAATCCGGCAGGAATCGAAACGCGACCCTTCGCGTCAAACCGATTCTCATGCGTGCCGAGAAACACACTCACGTAAGACGATGTCCTTCTGATTCAGACCTTTCCGTTCGCAGAACAGCGGGGAACGAAGCCGCCTCCACCACTTTCATGGTGTAATGTGGGATAGCATGGGATTTTATGGGACGCAAATTAAAAAGGCAGAAAAAACAGCAGAAAACCGCCATTTATGAAGTAGTTCCGCAGAACTGTTTGAAGCCATGAAAGCAATGGTAAAATAGAGACCAACAAAACTTTGCCACGCCATGTTCTTCAAATGTTCTGCATATACGTGCAGATATCGGCAGAACGCCGTGGGGAGCGTAATGAAATGAGGCAGAAACAGAAAATGCCAGACGGTCTGTAAGCCGGGTTCTGTCCAGCTCCGAAGAGCCTGGACGGTCATTCGTCTGGGACACGCCTCGCGACATGCCTCACGCAACCAACCCGAGCAGCGGGGCGGGAGAACCCCTGAAACCCTTGCAGGTTTCCGCCGCTCCTATTCGGTCTTGCTCCCGGTGGGGTTTACCCTGCCTCCTCTGTTACCAGAGGAGCGGTGCGCTCTTACCGCACCGTTTCACCCTTACCTTCAGCTTTGTCCCATGGTTTCCCATGGATCATCGCCCGGAAGGCGGTTTGTTTTCTGTGGCACTTTCCCTAAGGTCACCCTCGCCAGCTGTTAGCTGGCACCGTTCTCCCGTGGAGCCCGGACTTTCCTCCCTCCTGCACAGTATGCAGAACAGCGACCGTCCGACCGTCTGGCGGCGCCACCCTGCGTCGGGCTGCACAGCAGGTCAAGGGGCAAGCGTGACGGAATCGTCTCGGCATGGCGCAAGAATGCAGTATGCTGATGCTATGAGAGTTTCCGCAGAGCCTGAGACCGCTCAGGGCATTCCCGCTCGTCCCAATTTCTACTCCCGCCTTCTGTTGGGGTGGATCCGCTGGCAGGGGGCGCGTAGTAAAGCCGGACCGTCCCAAAAATTTCAGCCTGTGGCGGCCACTCTTCGGGATGCAGCCGCAGAACGCGCCGAATTTCTGGCCGTGCTGCGCAAAGCGATGGATACGCCCTCATTCCCAACGCGCCTTTCGGCTCTGGGGGTCAAAAAAGTTCTGTCCATTTCCGTGCCCGGTGCAGCCGGCCCCATGCGGGCGCGGCTTTATCTGCCTTACGGGCGGGTGAGGGGCGCTGTCCTGTTTCTCCATGGTGGTGGTTTTGTGCATTGCGGGCTGAATTCGCATCACGGCATGTGCTGCCGTCTGGCGCGGGTTTCCGGTGCGGCGGTGCTGTTGCCCGATTATCGGCTTGCACCGGAGCATCCTTATCCTGCTGCGGCGGATGATAGTCAGGCCGCCTTGCGCTGGCTCGCCGCTGTTTCTGCCCGCTTCTGGGGCGGCAAGATCGCTGTGGCGGGGGATAGTGCGGGGGGAAATCTGGCTGCTGTTCTGGCGCAGGATGGCGCAGCGGGGCACGGGCCGGTTCCGGCGTTGCAGCTGCTCTATTATCCCTCACTGTATGGGGCGCAGGTTTTCCCGTCACATGACCTGTATGCGGAGGGGTATTTCCTCTCCCGCGCCTCCATGCAGTGGTATGGGGATCAGTATATAGCGCGCGAGGAAGACTGGACTGCGCCGCGTTTTGTACCAGGCCTTAATCCCAATCTGTCGGGCCTGCCGCCTGCCGTGATTGTTACGGCGGAATGTGACCCGATGCGGGATGAAGGCATGGCCTACGCGCAGGCTCTACAGCAGGCGGGCGTGCCCGTGCAGTATAAATGCTATCGCGGCGCGGTGCATGGCTTCCTGAACTTTTACGCCCTCATGCCTCAGGGTAAGGCCGCACTGCGGTTTGGTGGCCGGGCCTTACGAAAGGCCTTTGCCTCAAAAGGCCCTTAAGGCATCGGGTGGAACAGCGTCGGGGAACCCTGATCCGACATGATGACGTGGTTCATCCGGTCAATCCGCAGGGTGAACAGCTTAGGCAGTTCACCTTTGGGGCCGGGGCAGGAGCCAGAGGTTTTTTGCATCACGTCAATGCGGGAGCCCGTTGGCGGGTCATTCCCGTTCACCACAAACAGCAGGCAGTCCGGTTTGATGTTTGTCATGCCGTTATGCGTCACCACCACTCGCAGGTGGCGCACCAGCGCGGTATCATCAAACCAGCTTTCTGGCCGGAAGGTGTAGCGGTCTGTCAGGGTGTCGATCACCCCGGTTTTGGCCAGCACAATCATCAGCACGGAAATGGGCACGACCAGCGCCAGACGGCGCAGAACATGCTGGCGCAAGGTACGTTTGCGGAACGGGCCGCGCTGGGACAGGGGGGAGGGTTTTAGGCTCATGTCAGCATATCTTCATGCCAGAGGGCACCATCTCGCGCCAGCAGGGCGCGGGTTGAGGCAGGACCCCAGCTGCCAGCCGGATAGGGTTCCAGCGGCGAGAGGGCGTGACGCCAGGAGTCCAGAATCGGTTCAATCCAGCGCCAGGAGGCTTCCACTTCATCCCGGCGGATGAACAGGGCCGGGTTGCCGCGTACGGCGTCCAGAAGCAGGCGCTCGTAGGAATCGTGATACTCGATGGTGAACTGATTTTCATACGACATATCAAGAGCCGCATTCCGCACCCGGAAACCGCCTGCGCCGGGGTCCTTGGTCGCAAGAACCAGTGAGAGGCCTTCCTTGGGCGCAATACGAATGACCAGCCGCCCCGGAGAAGGTGTGTTGGTGAAAATCGGCCACATCTGCGGGCGGAACTGCAGCACAATTTCCGTGGTCTTGGCGGCCAGTCGCTTACCGGTGCGCAGGTAGAACGGGGTATTGCCCCAGCGCGCAGAGCGGATTTTTGCGCGGATGGCGACAAAGGTTTCCGTATTGCTGGCGCGGTCCTGCCCCAGATCCTCCGCGTAGCTGGGCACGTCCTGGCTATCAATACGGCCGGCAGTATACTGCCCGCGAATGACGTTATGGCGCACCATATCCGGCGTCATCGGGCGCAGGGCGTTCAGCACCTTCAGCTTTTCGTTCCGCAGGTCATCGGCCTGCAACGAGGCCGGGGCATCCATTGCCACCATGCACAACACCTGCAGCAGGTGGTTCTGCACCATGTCACGCAGTGCGCCGGATTCGTCATAATAAGGTCCGCGCTTGCCGACGCCGACCGTCTCAGCCGCCGTAATCTGCACGTGAGCAATTGCGTCGGAAGACCAGAGCTTTTCCAGTGCCGGGTTGGCAAAGCGCAGGGCCAGAATGTTCTGAACCCCTTCTTTCCCCAGATAATGATCAATCCGGTAGATCGATTCTTCAGGGAAGAAGCGTCCCACGCCGTCATTAATTTCCGCCGCGGTTTGCATGCTGACGCCAATGGGCTTTTCCAGCACCACACGCGTGATGGGCGTAATCAGGGAATGGTCCGCAAGGGCAGCGCAGAGCGGGGCATACAGGGCGGGACTGGTGGCCAGATAGAAGACTCGCGTCCGCTGCGCATCACTCAGATGCTCTTCCAGTCCGCTCCAGTCACTGCCTTCTTTTGTAGCGTCCAGAGCAACATACTGCACCAGAGCAAGAAACTTGTTCAGCGTTTCCGCATCCCGCGCGGCGGTGGGGGCAAATTCCCGGAGGGCGTTGCGCACCTGTTCGCGGTACTGATCGGTGGAATGGGCGGAGCGTGCCACGCAGATAATGCGCGCATCATCCTGAAATTCCTGCGCATGGAACCGCTGTAAAAACGCAGGCAGCAGCTTGCGCATTGTCAGATCGCCCGTGGCGCCGAAAATAATGAAATCGAAAGGGTCAATCCGATTAATGTGCGCCATGGCCATAGTACTCCCGCAAGATCGTGGGTGCCCTTGAAAAGCCCCAAACAAAGACTTTCTTCCCCCTGAGTGTGCATTGAGAACGGGGCAGCCGGGAAAGCGTTGTGGCAGACGGTTTGTCCATAAGGCTTCTGGCTGTCAAGGTAATTGACCGCGCGGGCGGCTCGCGATAAGCCCGCGCCTTTGGTGTTCGGGCGTGGCGGGCGAAAGGCCTGCCGCAGTCGTGCCCTGAACACGGTCTGTAAACGGGGGAACTGGAGCATGGATACCGAAGGATTTTCCGGTGGTGACGATGCCGCTGTGGGTGGCATTGCCGCTGACCGGCTGAGAAGCATCATCGAGCGGGTCGAGCGTCTGGAAGAAGAGCGCAAGGCGCTTGCAGGCGATATCAAGGATATCTTTACCGAAGCCAAGTCCGCCGGGTTTGATGTCAAGGTCATTCGGCAGATCATCCGCCTGCGCAAGCAGGAGCCGAGTGAAGTGGAAGAGCAGGAAACCCTGCTTGATATCTATCGTCGCGCCCTTGGAATGTAATGAAGGCCGTGCCGGGCAGCGGGTTGCCGCAAGGGAGGCCGCTGGCACGGCATGGAAACCTGACATGTGGGGTCTGTAGGAAATGATGTCTGTAGTGTTTCCAGACTGGATGCCGCTCTGGGCGCAGCTTTTGGTGATAGCGGTTGTTATCGTCTTTGGGCTTGCGTTCCTGATGATGCCTTTTGCTGTCTTTGGCGTAAAAGGCCGGCTGGCGGAGCTGGAGCTGCAAATTCAGGAAATGCAGGCCGAGGTGCGGGCGCTGGCCATGCGTCTGGCGGCAGGGCAGGGGCAGGGCACGCGTTCGGCCGTGGATGAGGCTCTGAGCCGTCCATCCGTGCCGGAGGGTGTGCAGGTGGAGGAAATCCGTCCGCCGGAACCAACCCGCCCCTCTCCCATTCTGTCCGCCCCTGTGCTGACGCCGCTGCGCACCCCCAAGGTTTCCGACGCGTATGAAGCGCGCCGCGAGGCCCCGCCGGCTCCTAATCTGGAGCCGGAGCCGCGGGAGGGTTCTGCCCGCCGGGTCATGCCCTGGCATGAGCCGCAGAAAGATGCGTCCGGGCGCAAGGAGCCGCTGGCGGATACCATGCGCCGTTACCGTGCGCCTGATGCTGATCAGCCGCCGTATCGGCCTGATTTTTTACGGAATGCAGAACAGCCGGCAGAACCGCGGGTCAACCGGTCTTACGATGAAGACACAGGCCGGGCTGAGCCTGTACTGAACTGGCCGTCCCGTAAGCCTGCTGATTTCTAAAAAACCGGAGGGGATGCCCCCTCCTTCAGGCCATAACGAGGTCGTCTCTGTGGATGATCTCGTCCCGTCCCTGCCAGCCCAGAATTTCAGAGACTTCTGAAGAGCGATGTCCCGCAATCTGGCGGGCATCATCGGCATCGTAAGAGGACAGGCCTCGCGCCAGAACGCGGCCATCATTATCCACAACCACAACCAGATCGCCCTGAGTGAAGTCTCCTTTGACGCCCAGCACACCTGCGGGCAGCAGGGAGCCACCATGCCGCAGGGCATCTGCCGCTCCGTCATCAATCATGATTTCACCCGCAGGTGTCAGGCTTCCGGCAATCCATTGTTTACGGGCTGTCTGTGCACAGGCCTGCGGCAGGAACCATGAGCAGCGTGCGCCTTCCAGCAGGGCGCGCAGCGGGTGGTTCTGCTTGCCAAGAGCAATGGCCATGGCGCAGCCGGAGCGCGTAGCAATGCCCGCCGCCAGAAGTTTGGTCCGCATGCCGCCGGAAGAATAGCCCGGCGGTGGTTCGCCTCCCATGGCTTCAATTTCTGGGGTCAATGCCTCAATGACCGGCAGATGCTGGGCATCCGGGTTTGTGCGGGGGTCTGCTGTGTACAGGCCGTCAATATCGGACAGCAGAATGAGCTGATCCGCATCGGTCATCTGGGCGACACGCGCGGCAAGGCGGTCATTATCGCCAAAACGGATTTCTGCCGTGGCGATGGTGTCGTTCTCGTTGATAACTGGCACACAGCCCAGACCCAGCAACGTATCCAGCGTGGCGCGCGCGTTCAGGTAACGCTGGCGGTCTTCTGTGTCTTCCGGTGTCAGCAAAAGCTGAGCCGCCGTCAGGCCTTGTGTGGAAAGGGCATGGCTCCATGCCTGCGCCAGACTGATCTGGCCTACGGCGGCAGCGGCCTGTTTTTCCGGCAGGCGGAGGGTGCGGTTTGTTAATCCCAGCGTATGGCGGGCCAGAGCAATGGCCCCGGAGGAGACGACGGTTACGTCTGTGCCCTGCTGCCGGAGCTGGGCGATGTCCTCCGCTACACTGGCCAGCCAGGCCTGCCGTGGAGCTGCTTTATCCGGGTCCACCACCAGCGCGCTGCCGATCTTGATAACAAGCCGACGGGCGGAAGAAAGGGAAGGGCTGGTGGGGCGTCCGGTCATGGAAAACAATCCATTCTTTGTCGTGGCCCCCGGAGGGGCTTGCAGGCTTAAGCGGGGTCTTCTTCATCCTTACGGATGGTTGTGACCTGTGTCTGAATGGCCCGGAGCAGTTCCGGAACACCCTGCCGCGTGGCGGCGGAAATCAGCATGACCGGGGCGCCACTGGCTTTTTCCAGCGCGCGTTTGCGGGCAGAGGCTTCCCGCGGGGTCATGGCATCATTCTTGTTCAGGGCGATAATTTCCGGCTTGTCGGCCAGACCACCGCCATAGGCATCCAGCTCGTGCCGGATGGTGCGCCAGGCATCTACGACGTCACCCGCAGCGCCATCAATCAGATGCAGCAGAACGGCGCAGCGTTCCACATGGCCCAGAAAACGGTCACCCAGACCGGTGCCTTCATGCGCGCCTTCAATCAGCCCCGGAATATCCGCCACCACAAACTCTTCTGTCATGGACAGGCGCACAACCCCCAGTTGAGGGTGCAGGGTGGTGAAGGGATAATCTGCAATTTTAGGACGTGCGGCGGACACAACCGACAGGAATGTAGACTTCCCGGCGTTGGGGAGGCCGACCAGACCAACATCGGCAATCAGCTTCAGACGCAGCCAGACCCAGCGCTCTTCACCCGGCCAGCCCTTGTCGGACCGGCGCGGGGCGCGGTTGGTGCTGCTTTTGTAATTCGCGTTCCCAAAGCCGCCGTCACCACCCCGGCAAAGGGTGATGGTCTTTCCGGCTTCATCCAGATCCGCCAGCAGGGTTTCCCGGTCATCATCAAAAATCTGGGTGCCGATCGGCACCTTGATGACCACGTTCTGCGCAGCAGCCCCCGTGCGGTCAGACCCGGCTCCGTTACCGCCCTTACGGGCGCGGAAATGCTGGGTGTACCGGAAGTCGATCAGGGTGTTGAGGTTAGGGACGGCTTCAAAAATGATATCGCCACCACGGCCGCCATTCCCGCCATCCGGGCCGCCGAATTCAATATATTTTTCCCGGCGGAAGGCGGTGACACCATCTCCGCCATCGCCGGAGCGGACGTAGATTTTTGCCTGATCAAGAAACTTCATGGGATACTTTCAACGCCTGAACATGAAAAGGGGCCGATCCTGTGAGGACCGGCCCCTTGCCATTCCGGCCACGGGAAAAACGCGTGGTGGAGCTTACCGAATACTTATTCAGCAGCTGCCGGCAGCGCGTCCACGGAAACGTGCACGCGGCCTTCGGCGCGACGCTCAAAGCGAACGCTGCCGTCAACCAGAGCGAAGATGGTGTGGTCGCGACCAACACCAACGTTAGCGCCCGGCTTCATCTTCGTGCCGCGCTGGCGGATGATGATGTTGCCAGCGATAACCTGTTCGCCACCAAATTTTTTGACGCCAAGACGGCGTCCGGCGCTGTCGCGCCCGTTACGGGATGAACCGCCTGCTTTTTTTTGTGCCATGACCTAAGTCCTCCTTGGTCTTACCAGCCGAACCCAGTTGGGCTCAGGCGGCGTTAATCTCTTGAATGCGCAGAACGGTAACCGGCTGGCGGTGGCCATTCTTGCGGCGGCTGTTCTGCCGGCGGCGCTTCTTGAAGATGATGACCTTCTTGAGGCGGTCCTGAGCGATGACGGTTGCCGTCACCTTTGCGCCAGCAACGGTGGGGGCGCCAATGGTGGTGGTGCCTTCGCCACCTACGGCAAGAACTTCATCAAAGGTGATGGTAGCGCCAGCTTCGGTTTCCAGCTTTTCAACCTTGAGCACCATGTTGGGCTCAACCCGATACTGCTTGCCGCCGGTGCGGATAACTGCGAACATAAAACCTGTCTCTCTTTCCGATCTCTTGACCTTCCGCGGCACAGGCGCAGGCGAAGGGTCTGGTCGCTTTTTGTTCCTTGGCCGCATTGGCGGCATGGCTCCATCTGTGTGGAGTGGTGCGGCTTTTTACGGGGAGTCTCCCCCGCTCGTCAACAAGAACTTGCTAAAGCCGGGGATCTCTGCTTGCGCGCCATAAAAACCCTGCTTATAAGCCGGGCCAACGGAGAGGTGCCGGAGCGGTCGAACGGGGCGGTCTCGAAAACCGTTGTGCGAGCAATCGTACCGAGGGTTCGAATCCCTCCCTCTCCGCCAGAGAAAAAAATATAAACTACTGGGTACACAGTTTTTCTTAAAAAATCGCAGACAATTGCGGTTGCATGTATAGGTTTTTCTCATAGTTAATTGCTAACAACAAAAGCAGCAATTCAACAACAAATGCGTTTATTATGGCTCTGCATTGCTCTTGAGATTCTATCGACGATTTTTTAAAGAAAATATTACGACGTATATATCATTAATAAGGATGCTTTTTAAAATGTATAGTGGTAACCCAGAAAAAACAAACGTAGCAGAAAGATTGGAAGATACGTTTAATGAGTTGAGAAAATTTCTTCCGATAAACGCATCTCAGAATGTCTCTATTTTACAAATGTGGAGGCAAATGTTTGATAGCGATAATTCTCGGGGAGATTTTTATCTTTTTGATCGCATTCGAGATGTTGCAAGCGATATAGAGTTGCTTAAATCCCAGATACGTTCAGGGTCTCGTTTTAATGAAAGTCGCAGGCAGTCCTCTATTCAATTATTAAGTAATTGTGAGATATTCACAAATATTTCTAAACTAAATCAAAATGCATCTGGCTATCGCGCGCAATGCAGTGAAACTATGTGTGGCCATTTGGGTCTCCTTGGTGCCAATATTGAATCCGAATTTCCTGAGAGCCGCTTTTCAGAAGAAGATATTTCAGCTATAGTAACGGGATTAGGAGAGGTTTTGTCGCTTCTTGACGATTCTCCATTGTCTCACGAGCTTAAATTCCGTCTGAAACGTCAAATCAATCAAATCATACTTTATTTGGAACATCCAGAATGCCTAAATGTTCAGGATACTCTTGAAAAACTTGGGAGCGTGACACTCACGGCTCACCAAGCTGATCGGCTAATTCCCACACAGGAAACTACGAAAAAGAAAGAGAGTAGGTCTATTTATCAAAAGCTTCTCTCAACTTTCGGCGTCGCTCAGAAAGCTGTCGAGCGCGGTGATAAGTTGTATCAATCAGCCGAATCTCTGGCTCATGCAGGTCAACACCTTATTGAGACAATTACACAATCCCAATCTTAGATGCCGCTTTAGCTTATCTCTATTTTTTTAATATAGAGTTCTGTAAGTATTCTCTACAGGCAGTTTGTATAAGCCTGTAGAGCGTTTATTCTTTATAGAGCTGTCAGAACTCAACCGTAACGGAACTTAGTTGCAGGTCTGGATAACGGATTTGATGCCATCGCGGGCCTCAGGGTTTTCGCCTGAAAAGCCGGGGCAGCTGCTGTGATAGAAGTTTTTGCAGCCAGACAGCGTGAATGCGACCAGTACAACCAAGGCTACTTTTTTTCCTACAGTCATTACGTTTCCGCCTTCATCGTGTTGTCTGAACTGGTATGAATTTTCTGACCGCAGCTTGTCCATTCTTTTCTGGCTCCGGTCAATCTGCGGCCAGCTTATGGCAGCCCTGCCATGCAGTCTCCTGAAAGATCCGGGCCGGGGAAACAGGCAAGGGCTTCAGGGTCGGCTGTGAGCAGCCCCTGAAGCCACATCATTAGATTAAAGCAGTAATGCGTTACGCCGCAGAAAAACGGGCAGCGATATCAGCTACGCGTTTGCCATACAGAGTCGCTGTGTCCAGATCGCCCTGCGGAATTTCATCCACGCTGGCATCAGCCGGGCTTTGCACCAGCAGGCCAACGGACCCGCCAAGGTTGTTGATGTCCGTGCGCTTCGCGGCTTTGGTGTTGGCCGGGGCAAGGCCAAGGCTGACCCAGATGCCCCCATGCTGGGAGGCCAGCGTGTTCAGCCATTCCAGCGTCACGGATTTATCGCCATTCAGGCTGGCGCTATTGGTAAAGCCGCCGAAAATCTTGTTTTCCCATCCGCGGGTAAACCAGATTTTCGAGGTGGCATCAGCAAATTTTTTGAACTGCCAGCTGGCATTGCCCATGTAGGTCGGCGCGCCGAAAATAATGGCTTTGGCGGCGTTCAGCTTGTCCCATGCATCTTCCGGGATATTGCCGTTTTCATCAATGGTGATGAGGGTCGCATTTGCACCCTGTGCCACATGCTCCGCAACCTTGCGCGTGTGACCATAGCCGGAATGATAAACAACAAGAACGTCGGACATTCTCTCTTTCCTTATCGGGATGTGCCGTGTTGGCGGCGCGTTTGTGAAGTCGTCAGGGCACCATGCCATCCACGCCGGGGCACGATAAGAACCGTTTTCGAGATGTCATCTCCAACTCAGGGAGTGAAATCCCCCCGGGTCTGTTGCCGCCATGCGCGGGGCGACATGCTACTCCATTTTCGGAAAGCCCGGCTAAAAGCACTGGTTTCCGTATAAGCCAGCCTACGGGCAATTTCGCTGATGTCATGCGTGGGAATGGCCAGATAGCGGAGCGCTTCGGCGTATCGGGTTTCTTCCAGCAGAGCAGAATAGGACAGATTGAGCTGCGCCAGCCTGCGTTGCAGGGTCCAGGGCGGCAGGTTCATCCGGGCGGCGATATCGGGGAATTCGATATGTCCGTCTTCAAGGGCGGCCCGGATGTACTGAACCACCTGTTCTTTCAGGGAGAGTTGCGGGGCGGCGAGATCCGGCCTGCTGCGGGAAAGAGAAATGAGGGAGGAGCGGATGACCTCCAGCATGATCGGGTCTGCATCCGGCATGGGGCGGTCCAGCCCTGTTTTGCGGAACACCAGAGCATTGGTCGGGCATTGAAAACGGATCTCCGCCTGAAACGCCTGCCGATGTTCTTCCGCCTGCTCTGGCTGGCTGTGTTCAAAATGCACTTCTTCCGGTGCCCAGTCCGGCCCCAGCGCATGGCGCAGAATGTTGCAGAACATCCCCATGGTGAGTTCTGCATCGTGTCGCCGGGTGAGAATGGCCGGGTCCCGAATGGCATAATCCAGCCGAAGCAGGTCCCCTTGCTGCACAAATCGGGTTTCTGTGCGAGCCTGATGATAGCCGAAATGCGAGGCCAGATTGTGCAGGGCATCTGACACCGTGGGGGAGAGAAGGGCGACATAGCCGATCAGCCCCAGCTTGCGCGGGTCAAACTGCTGGCCAAACCAGAGGCCGATATTGCCATCCTGTGTGTCGGCTGCGGCTTCCTGAAACAGGCGGCAATAGGCCCCCAGATCCAGCGCATCGGTCGGCAGAGAAAACTGGCGGGTGGAGAGGCCCGCACGTCCCGCAATGCGGTCAATGTCCCCGCCACGGTCCTGCATGAAGCGCTCTACTCCCCACGCGGCGGCGGCGAGAACGCTGGCGTTTTCTCCTGTGCCGGGAAAGCGGGGCATGGTGTCCTCAATGCAAGAGTGGCGGTGTTTACCATTTTGAACGTTGTAAAGTGTCAAAAGTTTGTTGGTATCCGTCAAGTCAGCCAGCCCCCGGAACGCGTATCATTTCAGTATCGAACGAAACAGAAATAACGGGGCAGGATACCGAGTCCCGGTTTGTTTCTGGCGGATTTCCGCAGAGTCTCGGGAGGCATGCTGGCATGGGCTTTCAGTACAGTCTTGGCGGTGAACGCTATGTCTTTGATGATTTGAAGGCCCTGATGGCCGCAGCCTCTCCCTTGCGTTCCGGGGATGAGCTGGCCGGCCTGTCCGCTACGTCTGATGCGCAGCGTATTGCTGCCCGCTATGCGCTGGCGGATGTGCCGCTCGACCTTTTTGTGCGGACTGAACTGATTCCCTACGAGGCCGATGACGTCACCCGTCTGATTATGGATACGCACGATACGGCGGCATTTGCCCCGTTTGCATCTATGACGGTGGGGGACCTGCGGGACTGGCTGCTGTCGCATGAGGCTACGCCAGCAGCCCTGACAGCCGCAGCGCCGGGCTTTACGCCGGAAATGGCAGCGGCGGTCAGTAAAATCATGCGCAATCAGGACCTGATGAGTGCGGCCCGGAAAATGCGTGTGGTGACCCGCTTCCGCAACACCATTGGTCTGGAAGGCTGTCTGGCGTCTCGCCTGCAACCCAACCACCCGACAGATGACCTGAAGGGGATTGCTGCTTCCACGCTGGACGGACTGCTCTATGGCATGGGGGATGCCGTAATTGGCATCAACCCCGCGACGGACAGCGTCGCCAACGGTCTGGCCCTGCTGGATATGCTGGACCATGCCCGCCGACGGTATGACATCCCGACCCAGACCTGTGTGCTGACTCATGTGACCAATACGCTTGAGATCATGAACAAAGGCGGTGCGGTGGACCTGGTCTTCCAGTCCATTGCTGGCACGCAGAAAGCCAATGAAGGCTTTGGTGTCACGCTGGGTATTTTGAAGGAAGCGCATGAGGCCGCCCTGTCGCTCAAACGCGGCACGGTGGGCGATAACGTCATGTATTTTGAAACCGGGCAGGGGGCGGCCCTCTCTGCTGAGGCGCATCACGGGCTGGACCAGCAGACGGTGGAAGCCCGTGCCTATGCCGTGGCCCGTGCGTTCCGGCCTTTGCTGGTGAATACGGTCGTCGGCTTTATCGGCCCGGAATATCTGTACGACGGCAAGCAGATTATCCGCGCCGGGCTGGAAGATCATTTCTGCGCCAAGCTGCTGGGTGTGCCGATGGGGTGTGACGCCTGCTACACCAACCACGCCGAAGCTGATCAGGATGACATGGACAACCTGATGGTGCTGCTGGGCGCTGCGGGCATTACCTTCCTGATCGGTGTGCCGGGCGCGGATGACATCATGCTCAATTATCAAAGCCTGTCTTTCCACGATATTCTGACCTTGCGCAGCATGCTCAACCTCCGCCCCGCGCCTGAATTTGCGGCATGGCTGGAGCAGATGGGGCTGTTTGACGCGCACTCTGGCCGCATGCGGGAACTTGCACCGCACCAGACCCGCCTCGCGCAGCTGGTTGGCTGACCCATGACCAAAAACCCTCTTCCTCCTGCAAAAAACAAAGATGGCGCGCCGGATGTCTGGCAGGACCTCCGGTCTCTCACGCGTGCGCGGATCGGGCTGGGCCGCAGTGGTAACGCGCAGCGCACAACGGATGTGCTGACGTTTCAGGCCGCCCATGCGCAGGCGCGGGATGCCGTGCATACGCCGCTGGATGTGCAGGCCATGCTGGAGGAACTTAACGGGATCTCCTGCCTGTGTGTGCGGAGCCGCGCTGCGGACCGCTCAACCTATCTGCGCCGGCCTGATCTGGGCCGTAGGCTTGCGCCGGAAAGTCAGGCCTTTTTGCAAAAAGGCGAGTGGGATGTTGTGTTTGTCGCGGCGGATGGCCTCTCCTCTATTGCAACGCAGAAAGGGGCTATCCCCTTATTTCGGGCGATGCTGGCACGGCTGAAAGGCTGGCGTATTGCACCACTGGTGATCGCCACACAGGGCCGGGTGGCGCTGGGCGATGAGATTGCCTCGGCTCTGGGCGCGCGCATGGTTGTGATGATGATTGGCGAGCGCCCCGGCCTGAGTGTGGCCGATAGCATGGGTGTTTACCTGACGTATGCGCCCTACGTTGGCTGCCCGGATTCCGCGCGGAATTGTCTCTCCAATATCCATCAACATGGTCTGCCTACCTCCGTGGCGGCGGACAAGCTGGCATGGCTGATGCAGGAAGCCATGCACCTGAAGCTGACGGGGGTGGGGCTGAAAGATGCCGCCCCTGACAGCAGCCTTCCTGAACATTCCCTTCCTTCAATAGAAAAGGACCCGCACGCATGAGCCAGAGCCCGACGAATCTGCACAAAACGCTGGGGGCCTTCCACCTGTGGGGCATTGCCGTCGGTCTGGTGATTTCGGGTGAATATTTTGGCTGGAGTTATGGCTGGGCCACGGCCGGCACGCTGGGCTTTCTGGTCGCCACTGTGTTTGTCGCAGTGATTTATACAGCCTTCATCTTCAGTTTTACGGAACTCACCTGCGCCATTCCACAGGCCGGTGGCCCGTTTACCTACAGTTCCCGTGCGCTGGGCCGCTGGGGCGGTCTGGTTGTAGGACTGGCGACTTTAGTGGAGTTCATTTTTGCACCTCCTGCCATTGCACTGGCCATTGGGGCGTATCTGAATGTGCAGTTTCCCGGGCTTTCGCCAAAGGTGGCAGCCTGTGGCGCGTATCTGGTGTTCATGGCGCTGAATATTGTTGGCGTGCATATCGCAGCAACCTTTGAACTCTTCATTACCATTGCAGCCATTATCGAATTGCTGGTGTTTATGGGTGTCGTTGCTCCGGCCTTTTCATGGCAGAATTTTCTGCATGATGGCTGGGGTGCGGCCCCGCATTTTGGCTGGGAGGCTATGGGAGGCATTTTTGCGGCCATCCCGTTTGCTATCTGGTTCTTTCTTGCCATTGAAGGCGTCGCCATGGCGGCGGAAGAGGCGAAAGATCCTAAGCGCGCTATTCCCATTGCCTATATTGCCGGGGTGCTCACGCTGGTGTCTCTCGCCTTTGGGGTCATGCTGTTTGCAGGCGGGGTAGGGGACTGGCACAGCCTTGCCAACCTGAATGATCCGCTGCCGCAGGCCATGAAGCGTGTGGTAGGGAGCAATAGCGGCTGGTTGCATATGCTGGTCTGGCTTGGGCTGTTTGGTCTGGTGGCGTCCCTGCATGGGATTATCATGGGCTATGCCCGGCAGATTTTCGCACTCGCCCGTGCAGGTTTCCTGCCCAAAGTGCTGGGGCAGTTGCACCCCCGGTTTCAGACTCCGTATATGGCGACCATCGCTGGCGGCGTGATCGGCATTGCTGCCATTTTTTCGGACGATTTCATTTCCATTAACGGGCAGTCGCTCACTGCAACGCTGGTTACCATGTCCGTCTTCGGGGCGCTGACCATGTATGTGCTGAGCATGGTCAGCCTGTTCCGTTTGCGCCGCACGGAGCCTGATCTGCATCGCTCCTATCGTGCGCCCCTCTACCCGGTTCTGCCCGGTATTGCGCTGGTTGGGGCGGTGATTGCTCTGGTGGCGGTCATCTCCTGCAATGCCACGATTTTCTGCATTTATCTGGGGTTCATGGTGGTGCTGTCTGTTCTGTTCATGGCTCTGTCCAGAAAACAGCCGGTTCAATAGAGCGGCCAGATCATGTCTTGTGACCCCCATAGTGTCTGGAATGGATTGAGGCGGATGGCAAAGCACAACAGACTGAAGCAGGTTTCTCTGGCTTCTTTATTGCTGGTGGGCTGTGCGATTTTCTCCCCGAACACTCAGGCTGCATCGCCGGAGCAGCCTCTTTCGCGGCGTGCGTCTGTGCCAAAAAAGCGGGTGCAGCCGGGGGCCGTGCAAAAGCCTGTGGCGCAGCCTCCTCAAGCTGAAAAATCTGCTGGTACACCATCGGATGGACAACTGGTGGTTCCTGCCATCACGCCGGATCAGGCGGATATGCCAAAGCTGCATGTTGGCAATCTGTTTCATCCCAAACCGGGGCATAAGCTGACATACTGGGATGGTCTGGAAGGGCACCTGAGCGTTGAGGCCGGGATTTCCGGTAACCCGTGGACGCGCTCGGGCCGAAACTTTGCGCAGTATTATACTGACCGCGCCAACACTTTTACGCTCAACCAGATTATGGGGTCCCTCTCTCATCCCGTCACCAGTGTGGGCGGCGGCTATGGCATCGGCTTTGTTTTTGAGGCCATGTATGGTTCGGACGCCCGGTTTGACCCGACCATAGGGATGGGGTCTGGCTCTCTGAACAGCCTGTATCAGTGGGCACCCACGCAGGCGCATCTTGATGCGCATCTGCCCTGGCTGTTCCGCCACGGGATAGATGTGCAGGTGGGGCAGATGTACGGGATAATGGGGGTAGAGGGCACGCCTGCGCAGGCGCGGCCATTCTACACGTTCAATTACGCATCTGATTATATCGTGCCGTTTGAGACAGTTGGCATTCTTGCCACCATGCATCTGACAAAACATATGGACTGGATTCTGGGTGTGGATGCGGGCAATTCCACCACGTTCGGGCGGTCTGGAAACAATAATAAGCCCAAAGGCTATTTCGGGTTTGCGTTTAATCACCTTCTGGATGGCAAACTGGATGTGCATGCCATTGGCCACTTTGGCCCGCAGGGCAATAACGGGCGCGCCATCATGTCCCCGGATGGATGGTCAAGTGCCGGGATGGGCCCCCTCGCGAACGAGAAGATGCAGTATAACGGGAACATCATGGCGGCCTACCATGTGAACAAGAAGGTGACCGTCACGGTGGACGGCATCTATCTGCATGATGATCTGACGCATGATGATGTGTATGGGGTTTCATCCTATCTGGCCTGGGCTATCCGCCCCTGGCTGACCCTGAATGCCCGTGGCGAAATCTACCGTGACAATACGGGCGCGGTGACGGCGCAGTATTCCAGCTTTACGTCCTATACCAAGTCCCTCAGCAACGAGCCTTATCCCTATTACGCAGCACCTCCCACCACGTATGGGGAACTGACGGTCGGGGTGTCCTACCAGCCGGAATTCATCAATAAGCGCCTTGGGCTTGGCGCTCTGACCATCCGGCCGGAAATGCGTCTGGATAAATCGCTCAACAGCACCCACCCGTTTAATCAGGCTGGCACGGTGTCCAATCCTATCGTGAACAACGGCACCAATAATATGCTCTGGTTCAGTTGTGACGCGATCTGGGCTTTTTGAAAACGCGGCGCTTAACCCGGACCTCACGCATTCTTTGGCCTGCTTTGCATGCATTGTCTCTTGCAAGCAGGCTTTATTCACCCCATCATAACAAGTGCGGTCATCTCTTGTATGACCGTGACGTTCTCAGGGCAGGGTGCAAGTCCCTACCGGCGGTAAGTAACGGTTTTCCGTTATAAGCCCGCGAGCGCCTGCTTCGGCAGGGTCAGCAGATCCGGTGTAATTCCGGAGCCGACGGTTACAGTCCGGATGAGAGAGAACGGTGCAGGCCTTTGGGTCTTCGCGTCTAAAGCGGAGGCGTAAGGGGTGTTCCCTGCTATCTGCCCTGAGTCTGTCTGGTGTTTTGTTTTTGGCAGATGGGTGCAGGGTGTGACGCAAGGCCCTTCAAAAATGATGCCGAACTGTGTGGCGCAGGCCTTTGAGGTGGCGGTTGCAGAAGCATGGCGATTTGTGGGCCAGACGGCTCCTAATCCCGCCGTAGGCTGCACACTGCTGGATGAGGCCGGTGAGGTGCTGATTGTCGCGGCGCATCATCGTGCCGGGCAGTTACATGCGGAACGGCTGGCGCTGGAGCAGGCTAAGCGAGCCGGAGTGTTTGACCGTGTGCACACGGCGGTTGTCACGCTCGAACCCTGCAATCACACAGGTCGTACGCGCCCCTGCACGGAAGCTCTGCTGGAGTCTCCTGTGCAGACTGTCTGGATCGGCTGCCCGGACCCCAACCCGCATGTCGCTGGCGGCGGGGCAGCGGCTTTGGCAAAGGCTGGTGTTTCTGTGCACTGGCTGGCGGAAAGCCCGAATGGTGCTGACCTTGCCGCTCGCTGTCGTGCTCTGCTGGCCCCGTTCGCCATGCGGATGACGCAGGGTCGGCCGTGGATCACGGTCAAACAGGCGCTGGACCAGCACGGTAGCATGGTGCCGCCTGCCGGGCAGACAACCTTCACAACCCCAGAGTCGCTCCGCTTTGCTCATGCTCTGCGTCGGGCGACTGATCTGGTTATAACCGGCACGGGTACGGTGGTGGCAGATAACCCGTCCTTTACGGTGCGGCATGTGCAGGACCATGCCGACCGCCGCAGAGATCTGGTGGTCTGCGGTCACTCTGCCCATGTGCCGACGCACTGGCTGGAGCAGGCCCGTACGCGCTTTGATGTGCAGTTCTGCCCGGACATTCAAAAGCTTCCCGCTCTGCTGGCAGAAACGTCCTCTCTCTGGGCAATGGTGGAAGCCGGCCCGACTGTGCTGGCCGCCCTGCGGGAGCAGAACCTGTGGGATGACTGGCTGACCATTCGTCAGGATGCCCAGGGCGCAGACCATTTTTCCGTCACAACCCGTCATGCAACAACGCCGCTTGCTCTGTTTCCGGAGTGGGCACGGTGCGCTGAGGAGTAACCATGTTTTCCGGAATCATCGAATCACTCGGCCCTGTGCTTAAAGTCGAACCCGGTGCCAAATCTGTCATGCTGGAAGTGGAAACCGGTCTGCGGGATGTGGCTGAAGGGGAGAGCATTGCCGTCAACGGGGTGTGTCTGACCGCCACGGCACCGTCCGAAACCGGCCTGGTGCAGTTCTTTGTCAGCAGTGAGACGCTGGACCGCACCACGCTGGGTGCGCTCCGGACCGGAAGCCATGTGAATCTGGAACGTGCCGTAACACCGGCCACTCGCCTCTCCGGCCACATCGTGCAGGGCCATGTGGATGGCACCGCCCGCTTTGTAGAAAGCACGCCCTCCGGTGATGCATACCGCGTGATGTTTGAAGTGCCCGCCAGCCTGCGGCGCTACATGGTGGAAAAAGGCTCCATCACGCTGGATGGCATCAGCCTGACCCTGAATGAACTCAGCGAGGTGAAGGACGATGTGTTCCGCATCGCGCTGATGATTATCCCGCACACATGGACCCACACCAACCTCGGCAAACTCCAGCCGGGTGACGCGGTGAATGTGGAAGTTGATGTGATTGCCAAATATGTGGAGGTTCTATGTCAGAACCGGTGAAAAACGGCGCACCCGTGGCGGCTCAGCCGTCTGAATCCATGCGCCGCGCTGTAGAGGCTCTGCGTGCGGGCCGCATGGTGATTATGGTGGATGATGAAGACCGCGAAAACGAGGGTGACCTCGTGATGGCAGCGGAATTCATGACGCCAGCCGCCATGAACTTCATGATTACTCACGCCCGCGGGCTGGTCTGTCTGCCGTTGACCCCCGCACAGGTGGACAAGCTGCAACTGCCCATGATGGTGCGGGACAACACCGCCCGGCATGGCACGGCCTTCACAGTGTCTATTGAGGCGCGGGAAGGGGTGACAACCGGCATTTCCGCCGCGGATCGCGCCCATACCATTCAGGTGGCGGCGTCTGAGACGGCACAGCCCATGGATCTGGCAACACCCGGCCATATCTTCCCGCTGCGGGCCGCCCCCGGAGGGGTTCTGGAGCGGATTGGGCATACGGAAGGCTCTATTGACCTGTTGCGTCTGGCGGGCCTCCGCCCTGCGGCGGTGATCTGTGAAATTCTGAATGAAGACGGCACCATGGCCCGCCGTCCAGCGCTGGAAATTTACGGTCAGCAGCATGACATGCCGATTATCTCCATCGCGGAGCTGGTTACATGGATCAGCGCCCACGGTCTGACGCCGCTTACGACGGATACGGAAAATGCTGTGGCTCCGGCAGGGCATGATCATGAAACGTCAGATGCAGAGGCTGTGGCAGAAGAAGCTATGGCGGATCTCGCCACCGCAGCGCTGCCCAGTGCCTATGGCGGGGAAGATCTGGCAATTCATGCCTTCCGGGATTCACGAGGCGTGGAGCATGTGGCGCTGGTTAAGGGCAATCCTGCCGCCGCCGGTGCTGTGCCCCTGGTGCGCATGCACTCCGAATGTGTGACGGGCGATGCGCTGGGGTCTTTGCGGTGTGACTGCGGCACGCAGCTGCATGCGGCGCTCAAAGCCATCGGCAAGGCGGACTGTGGTGTGCTGGTTTATGTGCGTGGGCATGAAGGCCGGGGTATCGGTCTGGTCAACAAGATCCGCGCGTATGAATTGCAGGATGCCGGTCTGGATACGGTTGATGCCAACCATCGGCTGGGCTTTGCCACGGATGTGCGGGACTGGACGGCGGCAGCCGGAATCCTGCGGGATCTGGGCGTGGGGCAGCTCGATCTGCTGACCAATAATCCCGATAAGGTGCGGGCGCTGGAAGCGCGTGGTTTCCATGTCCGCAAGAGAATCGGTCTGGAAACACCCGTTAATCCGCACAACCGGGCCTATCTGCATGCCAAGCGGCAGCGGATGGGGCACAGCCTGAGTCACTTTTCTGTGAGCGATGCGCCGGCCGACGCCACAGTCTGATTTTACACAGCTTTCTTTAAGGATAATTTCATGAGCACACGGATTCCTGTCTCTCTCCCGGACCTCAACCTTACGCCCATGCCGCGTCTGGCCCTGATTGTCAGCCGCTTTAATGAAGACGTGACAGGTGGCCTGCGGGATGGCGCACTGGCATGGCTGGGCGAGCACGGCATTACGGTTGCTGAGCAGGATATTTTTGCGGCCCCCGGCGCGTTTGAAATGCCGCTGCTGGCGCAGACACTCGCTAAAAGTGGCCGCTTTGAAGGGGTGATCTGCCTTGGCTGCGTGATCAAAGGCGATACGGCTCATTTTGAATTTATCAGCCTCGGCACCACGGTCGGGCTGATGCAGGCCTCTCTGGCAACGGAAACGCCCATCGCCTTTGGTGTGCTGACCACCTACACGGATGAGCAGGCTGAAGTCCGTTCCCGCGATGATATTCATAACAAAGGGCGTGAAGCAGCAGCTGCCTGCGTGGAGTCTCTTGCTTTGCTGCGTCAGATCAGGGTCTGATGCAAAAGGGCTGCAATACGGAGTCAGCGGCCCTCTAACGCAGGGGGAAGAATGAAGCGGGTTACCGTCATCGCGGGTCTTTTAGGTCTGGGGCTGACTGTGTGGATGCTGATGCAGTTCGGCGCGCGCTCCATTCTTTCACTTATCATGACGGGTGGCTGGGGCATTCTGGCCGCCATTCTGTTTCATACCGTGCAGGTCGCGCTGTCCGCGCAGGCCTGGCGGACGATTGCAGGTCACAGCCTTTCCCCCTCTCTGCCGTGGCGCGACTATTTTGTGCTGCGGTGTGTGCGGGAAGGGATCAACAACCTTCTCCCCGTAGCGCAGGTTGGGGGGGAGGTCTGGTCCAGCCGCCTGCTGGCGCGCCGTGGCCTGGGCATCAAACACGCAGCCGCCTCGACCATTTGTGATCTTACGCTCGAACTGCTCAGTCAGGTCCTGTTCACGTTCATGGGGCTGGGCCTGCTGCTGTTTCTGGTCAAACGCTCCCCCATTACCGACGAACTGCTGGAAAGCGCCCTGATTGCGCTCGCCGTGGGTCTTGCGCTGTTTATCAGCCAGTGGCTGGGGGCGGTGGCCTTTGTGGAAGTGCTTCTGGTTAAAATTGCCGGGCATCTGGGCTGGAGCGGTGTGGATGGCATCCGGGGCCTGCATCAGGCGGTGCTGGGCCTGTACAAGGTCAAGCGGAATGCCGTGATGGCCCTGTG
Source organism: Acetobacter malorum (assembly GCF_002153605.1). Taxonomy (GTDB): domain Bacteria; phylum Pseudomonadota; class Alphaproteobacteria; order Acetobacterales; family Acetobacteraceae; genus Acetobacter; species Acetobacter malorum_A. Next base: position 44,505 of record NZ_JOPG01000025.1, read on the forward strand.
GCTCCAGTTTGTAGCCTGGGCGCTGGGGGCGGTGGAAGTCTGCCTCATTCTGCATTTCATGGGGCATGACTGCTCGCTCTCGGTCGGTTTTGTCATTGAGGGTGTGGGTGAGGCCGCCAAGTCCGTTGGCTTTGCCGTGCCGGGCGCGCTGGGTGTTTCAGAAGGCGGTTATCTGCTGATCGGCAGCCTGTTTGGCATTAGTCCTGCTCTGGCTATTGCTCTGTCTCTTATTAAACGTGTGCGGGAAATTGCATGGGGCGTGCCCTCGCTGCTGGTCTGGCAATGGCTGGAACACCGGTGGGATGCGCGGTCTCAAAACGGGTGCAAAAATCCGCTTTCCCGTTCTGGTCTGTAAGCCCGTCAGGCGTGATCTGCATATCCTCCCTTGCATCGGGCCATTGGGTTGGTCCAAACGAAAGCAGCTTTGGGCCTTGTGCCGTGAACTTTTCAGGATCTGATCGTCAGTCATGCTCTCTGCCCCCATAGGTCGCTTCATTACATTCTGTGCTCGTCATGCCTATGCGGTGGTGGCCTTGTTCCTGCTGCTGTCCTGTGGGGCGGTATATGCGGGCATGACCTGCCTTGGCGTAACGACAGACACCAGCAAGATGCTGTCCGACCGTCTGGAGTGGAAGCAGCGCTCGGATGAAATGGGCCGTCTGTTCCCGCAGAAGGAAAACCTGCTGGTTGCAGTGATTGAAGCTGATCTGCCGGAAGAGGGGCGGGAGACGGCACGCGAGCTGGCCGAAAAGCTCTCCGCCGACCATACGCACTTCAATTTTGCCGAGCGGCCCGATGCTAACCCGTATCTGATCCGCAATGGCCTGATGTTTCTGGAGCCACAGCCGCTTTCACAAGTGCTGAATGACACCATTACAGCTCAGCCGTTCCTGTCCGCACTGGCGCAGGATCCGTCTGCCCGCGGCCTGTTTGGCGCGATGTCCCTGATCTCCGAGGGGATCAAACAGGGGCAGGCGGACGGTCTGAAAAGCTTCCAGACCCCGCTGGCCGGGTTTGCCGATAATCTTGAAAAGGCCGCTGCAGGCCAGCCTCAGCCGCTCTCATGGCAGCAGCTTCTGGGCGGCCAGTTGTCCGATCTGGCGGGGCGGTATCAGTTCGTTATTACCAAGCCGAAGCTGGATTATGGCTCTTTCCAGCCGGGTGGTGCGGCGTCTGATGCCATGGTGCAGGCCATCAAATCCCTCGAATTTGTCAAAAGCGGCCAGGTCAAAGTGCATATGACCGGGCAGGTGAAGCTGGATGATGAAGAGTTTGCGACCGTCGCTGAAGGTATGGTCAGCGGTCTGGTTGGCTCTCTGGTGCTCGTCACTCTCTGGCTGACCCTTGCCGTGCGGTCATGGCGCGTGGTCCTGCCAATTGTGGTGACACTGGTTGTGGGGCTGCTGCTGACGACTGGCTTTGCGGCCGTGGCGGTGGGTACGCTTAATCTGATTTCCGTGGCCTTTGCCATTCTGTTTGTCGGCATTGCGGTCGATTTTGCCATCCAGTTTTCCGTCCGTTTCCGGGCTCAGCATGCAGATTCTGGTAATGCCGGTATTCTGGAAGCGCTGCGGGAAACGGGTGAAGAAACCGGCCACCAGATTCTGGTAGCGGCTCTTGCAACCTCTGCGGGCTTTCTGGCCTTTACCCCCACGGCTTTTCTGGGGGTTGCGCAGCTGGGGCTGATTGCCGGGATCGGCATGCTGGTGGCGTTTGTTTCCACCACCAGCCTGCTGCCTGCGCTGCTGAAAATCTTCCACCCCAAGCTGGATTGCCCGGATATGGGCTACAGCTTCATGAAGCCGGTGGATGTCAAAATCCGGCATCACCGCACGTTGCTGCTGGGGCTGTTTGGTGTCGTGGCTGTGGTCGGCATCGCACTGGTACCCAAACTCCAGTTTGACGGTGACCCGCTGCACACCAAAAATCCGAATTCCGAAGGCATGCGCGCTCTGCATCTGCTGATGAGCAATCCGCAGTCTTCCCCTTACAGTGCAGAACTGCTGGTGAAGTCTCTGGATGATGCGCAGAAGCAGGCTGACCGCCTGTCCACCGTGCCGCAGGTGCATGACGTGCTCTGGCTGGGCTCTTTTGTGCCGACCAAACAGGATGAGAAGCTGGCGCTGATTCAGGATGCCAGCTCCATTCTGCTGCCCACCCTGATTGTGCCTAACCCCAAACCCGCTCCGAGTGCCGATGAACTCCGGGCCTCTGCGGGCGCAACGGCTGCGGCGCTGGGTGGCGTGCTGGACAAACTCTCTGCGCAGGACCCGTTGCGGCGCATTCAGGCTGCACTGGTCAAACTCTCTACTGCGCCGGACGCGCAGGTCATGGCTGCCAATAATGCTCTGGTTCGGTTTCTGCCTGCCCAGCTGGAGCAGCTGCGCACCATGTTGCAGGCTACGCCGGTGACGCTGAAAGACGTGCCGCCCTCCATCGCTAATGACTATCTGCTGCCAGATGGCCGCGCGCTGGTGGAAGTCCACCCAACGGGCGTGATGTCCAGCAGTGGGGCTCTGCGGAAATTTGTGACGGCGCTGCAAAAGGTCGAGCCGGAGATTGCTGGCACGGCAGTTGATATTGTGGAAAGCGCGCGCTCCATTGTACGCGCGTTTGAACAGGCTGCGGCGGCGGCGATTATTATGATCGCGCTGATCCTCTTCCTCGCCCTCCGCCGGGTGAAGGATATGTTGCTGGTTCTGGCCCCGCTGATGCTGTCTGCCCTGATGACGGTTATTCTGGTGGTGCTGCTGCCGGAAACGCTCAACTTCGCCAACATTATCGCCCTGCCGTTGCTGCTGGGGGTTGGCGTTTCCTTCAATATCTATTTCGTCATGAACTGGCGGGACGGAGTGAAATTCCCGCTGGCATCTCCCACCGCCCGCGCCGTGCTCTTTTCCGCTCTGACAACGGGCACAGCCTTTGGTTCTCTGGCGCTCTCGCATCACCCCGGCACAGCCAGCATGGGGCGCCTGCTGCTGCTCTCACTGGGCTGCACGCTGCTGGCGACGTTGGTGTTTGTTCCCGCTCTGCTGCCGAAGCGACCGACGGACGAAGCCTGAGAACGTCAGGCCATTGCATAAAAAAGCCGCCTCCATTCTGAGGGCGGCTTTTTTTATGGTCTGAAAGAAAATTTCAGGAAAATATTCAGTATTGTTGAATAAAAGAGAAAAATACGGGCATCCATAGTGAGTTCGTGAACTGTCAGGTTACAAAAGGGAACGTATTTTTCCTTGTTGTAACGTGTTTTGGTGTGGAGCCTGCTATGGAAGATGTCACCGTTGAAAATGGGATTCAGCAGGATTGTACTATTACGTTTCCTGAGCAGCCTGATGAAGAGGCGATGTATACCGTCACCTTTCAAAATGGTGGAGGCACCCTAAACGTTACAAACGTTGATATGACGAGCGGGCAGGGGCAGGCTCTTATTACAGTGGTCGATGCTTCTGGAGGACTGGGGAATATCGTCATTCCCGAAAATCTGTATCAAACGGTTCAGGGTTCTTATTCTTCGGCGACCAAAAGCACGTTGCTCTCCTTCCTGAATGGCAGCCCATACCAACAAATTTTTACTTTCCAGTATTCGGGGAACATTTTTAACCTCCCTGATGACGAGACTGTGGATATGACCAATATCCTGAGCAGCCAGGGGAATGAGGTTTATCTCCCTGTCTGTTTTCTGGCGGACAGCATGATCGAGACTGTGTCCGGGGCTTGCCCGGTGCAGGATCTGACTGTCGGGCAGAAAATTCTGACGTACCAGCAGGGCCAGAAAACGCCGCGTACCATTGTCTGGATTGGTAAAAAACAGTCGGTTATACGCCCGGATCTTGCCGATGATGAAGCAGGATACCCTGTGCGTCTTCTTAAAGATGCTCTGGCGGAGGGTGTTCCCTATAAAGACATGCTGATTACGGCAGAGCATTGTCTGTTTTTAAACGGCCAGTTTATTCCGGTTCGGATGCTCGTGAATGATCGCTCTATTTTTTACGACCGGTCAGTAACAGACTACACCTATTATCATATCGAGACAGAAGAGCATTCCGTCATTATGGCAGATGGTGTGCTGACTGAAAGCTATCTGGATACAGGAAACCGACGTTCCTTCCGGCAGGATGGTAAAGTTTTCATTCTGGGCGGAAAGCCTAAAAACTGGGCCCGGCACGCGGCGGCTCCCTTGGGCGTCGAGCGTGATTTTGTGGAGCCAATTTTTCGTCAGATTGACACCCGTGCAAAAACCAGGGGATTTGCTCTGCACTCTGAAAAACCCGACCTGACTTATCAGTCAGATCTGCATCTGATAACGGCGGAAGGGGATATCCTGCGCCCCACCAGATGTCATGAGGGTGAGGTGACCTTTATGCTTCCGGGTGCCGTTGAATCTGTCAGGATTGTTTCCAACAAGAGCCGCCCCTGTGATGTTTTCGGGCCGTTTGTGGATGACCGTCGTATGCTGGGCGTCGCTGTCGGCACCATCAGGCTGGTGGAGCAGGGGCACACCACAAGAGTAACGGACCATCTTACAGACGCTTCACTCTCTGGCTGGCACGCCCCCGAAGGAGGCGGCGCGCGCTGGACAACCGGCGATGCTGTCCTGATGCTTGGTCCGCGACAGTCTGACGGTCTTGCTCAACTCACACTCACTCTTGCGCAGCAGGGGCCGTACAGGATTTCAGGCAACATGAGAGCTGACCGAGAAAAACAGGCGTAATATCAGGGGTAAGGGGGGCGTTGCTGTTGGCAGAGCGCGCCCCGTGCCGATCAAGCCAATAAAAAACCCCCGCTGTTAAGCGAGGGTTTTAAAAGTCTGATTAAGCCGAATTTCAGGGCTTAATCCATTCCGGGTGGTGCGGCACACTGATGTCACGTCCTTTGAGCATCATGTCCCAATACACCCGCGGGAAGACTGTCGTTTTCAGGAACCATGCAAAGCGGCTCGGCTTGCGCTGGTCGTAAGGGAAGCTGGGAGCGGGTTTGCCGCCATACAGGAATTCCGCCAGAACAATTTTGCCATAGCCTACCGTCAGCGGGCAGGCACCGTAGCCATCATAAATCCCGCTGAAGGGCTTGCCATCCAGAGAGGCCAGCAGGTTTGCCGTTACAACCGGGGTCTGGGCACGGGCAGCGGCCATGGTCTTGGCGTTGGATGTGCCAATCACATCGCCCAGCCCGAAGATGGAGTCATACTTCGTGTGGCGCAGAGTGGAGGGGTCTACATCGACCCAGCCGCCTGCATTGGCCAGCGGGCTTTTCTTGATAAAGTCCGGCGCGCTTTGCGGCGGCGTGACATGCAGCATGTCAAAATCTTTGACAACATTTTCCGTTTTGCCGTCCGGACCTGTTACAGCAAAGGTCGCTTTGCGTTCCGGGCCGTTCACGGCAATCAGGGTGTGTTTGTACTGCAGGTTAATGCCGTAATAATCGACGGCCTGCTGCAGCGCAGGGCGATAATAGGCCACACCAAACAGCGCATCCCCGGCAAGGCAGAATTCTACGTTGGTGCGGTTCAGCGTGCCTTCCTTGCGCCAGTAATCAGCGGCCAGATAGGCAATCTTCTGGGGAGCACCAGCACATTTGATCGGCATGGGCGGCTGTGTGAAGAGAGCCGTGCCACCGGAGAGGGACTGGATGCACGTCCAGGTATATTCCACTGTGTCTTTGGAATAGTTGCTGCACACGCCGTTGCGGCCCAGTGTTTCGGGCAGACCTTCAATCTTGTCCCAGTCCAGCTGGAGGCCGGGGCAGACGACCAGACGGTTATAGGCAACTGTGCGGCCATCGGTCAGCGTGACCTGCTTTTCATCCGGCTGGAAGGAGTCGACGGCAGCCCGCAGCCAGGTGCAGCCATTGGGGATCAGCCCGCCTTCCTGCTTCAGCGTGCTTTTCAGCGTCATGACCCCGGCCCCCACCAGCGTCCAGCCGGGCTGGTAGGCGTGGGTGGTGGAGGGGTCAATCACGGCGACATCCAGTGTCGGCCGTTCATGCAGCAGGCGGGCAGCCACTGCGATACCAGCAGCACCGCCGCCTACGATGACGACTGTATAGCGGAGATCCGGGGTTTTCCCGGCTTCAGACTGGGCCATTCATGCTCTCCCTGAGACGTGTTCACATCCGATTGATGAGTGCAGTATCCCAAACATCAATAATTTAATAAAGTCATTAATTATTGGGGAGGCATGTTTGTAGCGCAGGTTAGTCTTTAATCCATGCCTCCACGGGGCCCTGCAGTTTCATGGTCAGCGGGTTGCCATTGCGGTCCACGGTTTTGCCAACAGCCACGCGCACCCAACCTTCGCTGATGCAGTATTCTTCCACGTTGGTTTTCTCTACGCCCTTAAAGCGAATGCCAACGCCGCGTTCCAGCAGGGCTTCATTAAAATACGGGCTCGCCGGATTAACGGACAGGCGATCGGGGACGGTAGTATCGGTCATGATGAACCATTCCTTGCAGATAAGGGTCTTAAACGCTGTTTTCTTAGCGAGTTTTGGCCGGAATGCCTATCGCCCTCTCAGGCGGCCCGCGTAAAGCGCAGCCTGGCCCCAATTGCTGCTCCTTTCCGCTGCACCCAGCGGCCCAGCCGATGCATGAACAGATAGACAACCGGTGTGGAATACAGGGTGAGCAACTGGCTGGTGGCCAGCCCGCCAATAACGGCAATGCCCAGCGGGCGGCGCAGTTCTGAGCCATAGCCGTGGCCAAAGACCAGCGGGACCGCGCCAAAGGCTGCGGCCAGCGTGGTCATCAGGATCGGGCGGAAGCGCGTCAGGCAGGCCGTGCGGATGGCTTCTTCCGGGGGCAGGTTGTGCTCCCGCTCCACATGCAGGGCGAAGTCGATCATCAGAATGGCGTTTTTCTTCACAATGCCAATCAGCAAAATCACGCTGATCATGGCGATGAGAGAGAACGGTTCCTGACAGATCCACAACGTCAGCACTGCACCCACGGCGGCCGAGGGCAGGGTGGAAAGAATGGTCAGCGGCTGGATGTAGCTCTCATACAGAATGCCGAGCGTGACATACATCGTCACGATAGCGGCGATGAAAACCAGCAGTTCATTAATGAGATCTTTCTGCATATCCCCGGCCTGACCGGAGAAATCGCCCCGCAGACTCTGGGGCGTGTGCAGGCTGAGCATGGCGTGCTGAATTTCGGTCGTGGCATCCCCCAGAGATTTTCCGGGGGCGAGGTCAAACGCGATGGACCCGGAAATAAACCCGTTCTCATGGCTGACCTGAAGCGGGGTGGGGGCAGTTTCCAGCGTCGCAACGGTGGGCAGAGGCACCATGGTTTCGGAGGAGGAGGACACAGCAGAGCCGTTGGAAGCCCCCGCACCACCACCCGCCAGACGGTTGGCGATAGAGTTGCGGAAGGACTGCTGGCTGAGAGAGGCTTCTTTGGATTCCGTGGTGTCCGAAGGTTTGACCACGCGCACCGTGTTGGATGCCGTGGCCCCCGCTGCCGTGCCGCCTGCGGTGGAAACCCAGAGGGTTTTGAGCATGTCCGGGTTCTCGCGGAACTGCTTTTCCACTTCCATCACCACGTAATAGGTGGTGAGTGGCGTGGAGATGGCGGAGGCGGTGCGCTGCCCGTAGGCATCATACAACGCATTGCCAATCAGCTGCGGCGTGACGAGATAACGCGCCGCCGTATCACGCTGGATGCGCACATGCATGGCCGTGCCATTGCCGGACAGATGACTGGTTACGCCAACAATGACCTTGCTTTTGCGCAGGGCTTCCGTAATGCGCGGCACCCACGTGTAAATGTCTTCCGCGTTGTCACTTTGGAAGACATATTCATATGTGCCTTCATGCTGGCGTCCGCCACCGCCATTGATGTCCCCGGCATTGGAAATGCTGGCACTCATGCCCGGAATGTTTTTCACGCGTTCCCGCACACGGGCCGCAATCTGCTCCGGGGTGGAGCTGCGGCCAGATTTGTCTGTCAGCTGGGCGAAGACCTGAGATTCATTAGCGGCATCTTCCCCGGCAAAGCCCAGAACATCACTGACATCATGGTCCACCATCATGGCTTTGATGACCTCTTTCGTCTTGCCGGACATGGCAGCGAAGGAGCTGGTCTGGTCAGAGCTCAGATAGCTTTCCAGCAAGGAAATATCTTCTGCTGGCAGCACGGTTTTGGACATGACAATCAGAATGCCGATGGTCGCAAAAAAGCTGGCGGGGAGGGAGCAGAAAATCAGCCAGGGGTGCCGTAACGCCCAGTTCAAAGAGCGTTCATAGCCATGGATCAGCCATTCCAGCCCCTTATCCGTGCCATCGGCCAGCAGATGTGCTGCGTGGGTGAAGGCACCTTTTTTGGGCGGCGGGGCATTGGGGTCTGGCTCATGATGGATTTCCAGCATGTAGGCGCACATCATGGGTGTGAGCGAGATAGACAGAAAGAAGGAGACGGAGACCGCTGTGGTCAGCGTCATCGCAAACTCAAAGAAAATCTTGCCCGGAACGCCACCCAGCAGCAGGAGCGGGAGGAAGACGGCAATCAGCGAAATGGTGATGGAAAGAATGGTAAACGCAATCTCACGCGAGCCAAGGAGCGTGGCGTCCATCCGGCTCATGCCCGCTTCCATATGTCGGGCAATATTTTCCACCACCACAATGGCGTCATCCACCACAAAGCCTGTGGCAATGGTCAGTGCCATGAGGGACAGAGTATCAAGCGAGAAGCCCATCAGGTGCATGACACCCAGAGAGCCAGCCAGTGAGATCGGTACGGTAATGGCCGGAATGAGCGTGGAGCGCCAGCTGCGCAGAAACGCAAGCACGACCAGCACCACCAGCACGACAGAAATAACCAGCGTGTATTGGGTGTCTTCCAGTGCGCCACGGATGGACACGGAACGGTCCGAGACCAGTTTGAACTCCACGTCCGCAGGCAGTGCATTGGCCAGAATATCTGCGCGCGCCCGGATGGCGTCCGTTACTTCAATAACATTCGCGCCCGGCTGCGGGCGGATAATGGTGATGATGGCAGGCTTCTCATTATACCAGGCCGCCTTGCGTTCATCCTGCGGGCCATCCCGCACAATAGCCACGTCAGTCAGGCGGACGGGGCGGCCATTGCGGTAGCCGATGACGAGGTCCCGATATTCGTTTGCCGTGCGGGCCTGATCGTTTGTTTCCAGTGTCAGGCGCTGGCCGCCGGAATCCAGAAAGCCTTTCGGTGTGTTGGCGTTGGCTGAGGCCAGAGCCGAGCGCACGTCCTCAAACCCGATGCCGTATTTATACAGCATCATCGGGTTCATCTCCACGCGCACGGCGGGTTTGGAAGCCCCGACCATTTCCACCCAGCCAACGCCCTTCACGCCAGCCAGAAGCGGCTTCATGCGGGTTTCCGCCAGATCCCGCAGGGCTGTGGGGGTGCGGGTGGGGGAGGTCATGGTCGCCAGCATGATCGGGCTGTCAGACGGGTTGGCCTTGTAATACTGTGGTGGCATCAGCAGCGTGTGCGGCATATCTGCGCGAGCGGCCTGCAAGGCGGCTTCTACATCACGCGCTGCCCCGTTAATGTCCCGGCTGTTATCAAAAAACATCAGGATGAAGGCGCTGGTGTCCGTTGAATCGGACCGCATACTGGTCAGACCGGCAATCTGGCCCAGATGGCGCTCAAGCGGTGTGGTGAGCGAACTCGCCATCTGCTGCGGAGAACTGCCGGGCTGGGACGCCACAACGTAGATAACCGGTACGGAAATGTTGGGCAGGTCGGCCACCGGCATAGCGCGATAGGCAAAAATACCTGCCAGAACAAAAGCCATGGCCATCAGAAGAGTGCCGACGGGACGCATGATAAAAAGCCGGCAGATGGACAAAAGTGGTCTTCCTTACCCAGGATCAAGGCTGGCGGGCGAGTGGGGCCAGCGTGGCGTTAAACGAAGCAGCAAAAGATCAATCTTCGGTCTCTCTCAACCGGCCAGAAATCCCTCACACCCCGAAAACCACCCTGCCAAGCCGCAGAAAAAGCGCGTCCAGCCTTAGGGCAGGACGTTGGCCCGGTCTGCCCGGGTGAGTGGTGGAGGGGCTGCGGCATCGCTGATAATCTTTCCGCTTCCGTCTCGTTCCGTTGCCAGTGGACCTGTGACTTTGTCAACACTGATCCCCCCGCTCTGCTCAACATGGAACATGCCAACGTCCGTCACCCCATGAAAAACCGCGTCTCCTGTGCTGCTGGATGTAATTTCCAGCGCTTTGAGCTGACCGCCTCTGGCTGTAAAGCTGGCGCTCCCTCCCAGATACAGGGCCAGAGCAGGGGCGGCGACCGTGTTGATAGTAACAGGTGCGCTCTGTTCCGACCGGATGCGGGCGGACTCAGCCAGTGTGGAAATGGTGATCGGGCCGGAGGAATCAGAGAACAGACCCAGCTCTCCGGTTTTCCCGAGCATCAGCGTGCCGCTACCTGCATGAATGAAGGTAGGGCCGGTGCGATCAGCCACCGTGATGTTCGTCGTGCCAGCGTCGTCAATGGTCAGGCTGATATCGGGCCGGACAGAAACCGTCAGGGTGCCACTCCGGGGGCAGGTCGTCTGGTTAAGGGTGGTTTCGCCATTGGCTGCCGTCGTGAGGGTAACGCCGGGCGGAATGGGGCCTTCAATGCGTGCGGCCTCGGCCAGCTTGCTGTTGCTGACAAGGTGCAGGTTTTGCAGGCAGGGTGTGTGGACCAGCAGCGTCGTCGCGGCCTCAGCATAGCCGCCGGCCGTGGAAAGAAGAAAACAGAACGCAGCCAGCATGGCGCGTTGAGGAGAGAAGAATGGGCCTGACATGCGTCCATTTGTGCCAGCACCCTGCCGGGGCGTCCAGTTACAGGAATGGAGAAGAAAGGGTGGCATTCCGCTGTCTTTAATTCGACCGGTTAGCCGGGTATGAGATGAATAATGCAAGAAATGATCCCGATCCCGGAAAGAGACTCATGAATATAGAGCGATTTGAAAATATTGGCGATAATTGTGAGTTTGGCTTTGTGAAAAGAGCCCACGGGGATGAAGGCGGCGGTTTGTTGCGGTGGGTTCTTTCCTCTCCTGATGCCTTGGTAAGGGGGCTCCAGAACCGGTTTGAAGGGCTCTATGCTTTTGAAAATCTTTCTCCTTATTGGGATAATATGGTGAGTGATTCCCAGTATGGATTTGTTTTCCATACAGAAATATTTTCAAAAAATCTTCAGTGGGTGGAACCGGAAGAGACGCGGCGGGACATCTATAAAAACGAAAAAGAAAAGATTGATTATCTGGTCGGGAAATTCATTCGGCGTCTCGCCGACCCCTCAGTCATTCTTGTTTACAAACGAAATGAAAATCTACCGCATGACGTGGCGGAAGGCCTTGCGCACGCCATAGCGCCCTATGGGCCAGCGCGTCTGCTGGTCGTACGGCATACGGACGACCCTGACCTGATCGGGCATATCCGCGAGGAGCCTTCCTATCTGGCAGGATATCTTGACCGCTTCGCGCCGTATGGTCATTCCGACCAGTTTTCGCCGGTCTGGGACAGCGTGTTGAACGAGGCTTTGGCCCAGCCGGTGCCCGCGCTTTAATACCACGCTGAAGGATATCTGCCGGGCCGTTTTCTTTTGGAAGAAGGACCCGGCAGATTTTGGGAACTTAGGCGCGTCGCGCTGTGGTCATGAATTCTGGTTGTGTGACCGGATAGCGGCCTGTGTTTAAAATTTCGATATCAAGCGCCTGAAGGCAGAGCTGATCGGTCACGCCTAACGGAAGAAGAGCATTTCCATCGGTCCAGCGTGCGCGACCATTTTCCTTTGCGTGCCACCCCGGCAGATGGTCCGCTTCCAGATGAGTGGTGACGGTCTGACGGTTGTTCCCCATTATCAGAGTTATCTGACCAACGCAGACACCAAGCTGACGACGATCATCAACAAAAGGTCCCACCGTTTCTGCAGGGCTGGCCGCGCGGGAGACGAGACGAACATCCGTCATCTGTGCCGGCAGCATAAAGCGCATGCGGCCGTTGGTCTGAGACTGTGGGTTGATACGAAGACCAGAGGCTGTTTCAAGATGCAGGTCAGGCTCATCTGTTAAGGTAACGGGCTGAGTATGAAGCGGGAAGGCCTGCTTCTCTGCGCGAATAGCCAAAGCCTGATAAATCGGCTCCACGACGAGCCTGTCCGTCTCCAGGGTGGCTGCTGCATCGTTTGCCCAGCACCGCGCTGTTTCATGCAGTAATCGGACACAACCTGTAAGGCCTGTAAACTGAGCCTTATTGCCGGTGTTCAGGAAACTTTCAGACAGCGCGCCATCAGCCTGAATGACAGAATGCCTGTCAGTTTCGATATGGTAATAAGTATAGTCTGTCACGGACGTATCAAAGAAGATGCTTCTTCCATTGACCAGCATACGGACCGGGATAAAAGTGCCTTCCATGAACAGGCAGTGTTCAGGGGTAATCAGCATATCCTTATGCGGAACACCTTCCTGCAAGGCATTCTTCAGGACACGCACCGGATAACCGGCTTCTGTCAGAGGCAAATGAGCACGCACTTTAGCCTGCTTATGGCCAGCCCACACAATTTCTCTTGTTTCTTCGCCATGATCTGTAAAGGCGATGACATGGTCGCCGGGCTGCAGATCTTGCACAGGCCGTTCCCCTTTATCTGTCAGGATAAGGGTATCGGCACAGTAGCAGGCCTCATAATAGGTGCCACCGTGTCCGTCTGAGACAAGTCTGGTGCCAAAATTACCGACGTTGGCGACGGTGAGAGAATAGGTTTTGTCGGTGGTGTGAACGGAGAGGATGTTACCGGAGGTTGTAACGCTTGTAATGCTGTCCGCCGGGATGGAGGCCAGATCAATCTGCGTGCCATCGCCAAAGCCGGAAATCGTATTGGTGGGCATGGTCATCCCACTGATGACAAGATGTGCTCCGGAGTCTGCCAGAGTGACGGTGCCTCCCGTGCTGGTGCCATCAAGAATGGCTTTACCGCCAGAGGAAATGGTAACGCCAGACGTTCCAATCTGGCCGCCGGAAGAAACGGTGAGAGTTACGCCCGACCCAATGGTTTCATGATCCAGCACAGCGCCACTTTCTACGCTGATGGAGCCACCAGCTGGGACGGCGTAGCTGTTATCTCCGCTCCATTGTGCTGAATCTGTCAGGACAAGGTGGCCACCATGGCCTGCGGACCCAAAGGATGTGTCAGCAGTCTGGGCACCATTATGGAGCACCAGCGTGCCGCCCTGCAGGTCAGTCGTGGAAATCAAGCCCCCATTAGAAACGGTGAGGGTGACACCTGAGCCAATAACGCCGTTATCCAGCTCTGCTCCGCTCTTAACGGTTACGCTGCCGCCTGAGGGGATGGTGCGCGAGTAATCGCCATCCCATTCTGCTCCGTTTTCAAGAATCAGGTGTCCGCCATGGCCGTCTGAGCCGAAAGAGGTGTTGGACGTTGTGCCACCACCATAAACATCCAGCGTGCCTCCGTTGACCTGTGTGCCGCTGACGCGACCGCCATCCTGCACAACAATGGAGCCGTTCGAGCCAGCGGAACCATCCAACAATGTTGCGCCATTTTTTACTATGAGAATGCCGCCATTCTTAACCGTGTTGGATGCGACACCCTGCATGGTGACACCATCGCCAAGTTCTACAGTTCCTCCAGATGTGCCAAAAACTGTACCGTTTGTGTAACCACCCTGCAGAATAGAAAGCGTGCCGCCTTCCAGTTGAATGCCGCTGGCTTGCCCACCATTTGAAACGGTAAGACTTCCTCCACTTAAAATCGTGGTATTATTCCATAAAAATCCATTACTTACAGAGCTATGTACGCCTGAATATATTGAAATATTGTTTTTTGTTTGGATTTTATTGTTCTGGTTTCTTGAGGTATAATTATTATAAAAACTATAGTTGGAATTTCTCATATTTATTACAAGCCTTTTAATGTCTTAAAATTACCGAACGCACATATATTTTTAACATTAACGAATGTAAATAACGTAATTTTCATAAATATAAATTTTTTATTTAAAAATTTAATGAATTGTGCATCTTCTGATTGCAGTGGAATGTGTGGAAGTATCAGGATTTATAATGGGTGGTGTACGAAACTAATTTCGTACACCACTTCCTCCGGCTCCCCCCATCAAAGCGTCATGCAAGCGGTCGAAGGTCTCAGCAAGTGTATCATGCGCACGCTTACCCTTACTGCCGACAATGGTGACAGTCGTGGTCATGCCAGCAGCAATCTGGGTGCCGGGCGGGATGCTGTCGATATGCACGCGCACCGGAATACGCTGGGCCAGACGCACCCAGGTATAAACCGGGTCCACGGAGGGCAGGCCCTGTGTGGAGGGGGTGGCGTTAGGAGTGGCAATACCGCGTGTCACGCTGACAACATGACCCCACATGGGTTCCCGGAAGCCCATCAGATCCATCCGCACGCGGTCCCCTACATGGATGGAGCGGATTTTGGTTTCTTCAAAATAGCCGTCCACCCAGTAGGATGAGGCATCAATCACCTGCACATTGGATTTGCCTGCCGTTGCATAATCACCCACCCGCATAATCAGGTTGGTGACGTAGCCCGTTACTGTGCTGCGGACGTAAGTTCGGTCCAGATTGATCTTGGCCTGAGAGAGAGCCGCCATGGCCTCCCCATACTGGGCTTTGGCCATGTCTGCCGTTGCCTGATAAACCTGCTTTTCCTCGCGGGAGGCAGCAACTTCCGTCAGTTTATTCCGCCGGCTTTCCTGCGTGTCCTTCAGCACCATGTCGGCCTGACGCTCATTCACGCGGGCTGTGGCTGAGGCGACGGCGACCTTGAAGTCGAATGGATCAATTTCGTAGAGAATATCCCCGGCATGGACAAACTGGTTGTCCCTGACCCGCACAGCAATAATCTGGCCGGAGACACGGGGCGCAATATCGGCCACCTGTACGCGGACCTGCCCGTTCCGGGTCCAGGGAGCGGCGGTGTAGTAATCCCACAAGACAAGGCCGACAATGCCAGCAATGGCGAGAATTGTCCCGGTCGTGACAAACTGCAGGGCGCGGCGGGCGCGTTCAAACACGGTTGGACAATCCTTTTACAAGAGAATGGTGTAGAGGCCGATCAGGCAGACAAACAGCCCGAATTCAGCCAGAGGCAGGTTCCAGATCACCCGGCGGGCACCCACTTTTGCCAAAATGGGGTTGAGCACCAGCAGCGTGACAATGGCCAGACCCGCGTGGACCAGAAAAGAGGACACCAGCAGGCCATCAATATCCAGAACAGCACGAAGCTCCATGGTCAGAAGGCCTTCCATTGCTGATCGGGGACGGGAATGATGTCGTAAATTTGCAGGGCAGAGCGATTATGTTCCAGCAGCCGGATGGCTCCGACCATGCCGGAGACGGCCGCCAGTGCTGTCGCCATTTCACCGTGCGGTAGGGTAATGGCGTGATCAAGCAGGATACGGGCGTGTTTCCGCATGCGGTACAGAGCGGAATTGATGTTGTAGACCACGGTTGACCGGAAGGCCGCCTCGGCGTCGGCCCGGATGGCCGGAATAGTGGCCGCGCGTTGCAGATGGCGGCGGGCGCGGGCGAGTTCCACATTCAGTTCATCCAGACTGGATAGCCGGTTGAACACGCGGACCTTGGATTTCGTGTTCGGGAGGTAACTGTTCCAGTCGAGGATTTTGCAGAGCCGGTCGTAATGGCGGCTGATCAGCGCAGACCCTGCCTGTTCCCCATGGCCTTCAAGCTGGAGCCGCAGATCATGCCCGATGGTGATCGCCACGCGGAAGCGCCGGCGGTTGGCGGAGGGCGGCAGCAGCAGCACGAGGGAGATGAAGATAACAATGGCGGCAAACAGATACAGCACATTCCGGTCAATAAAGGCCGATGGCTCGTAATTCTGCTGGTTCGCGACCCCCAGAATGACGAAGAAGAACACCCCGGCATTAAAGCCAATGGTTGCGGTTTTGGGGTTCATCAGCAGCAGGCATCCCCCAAAAATAACCGGGATGATAGCCATGGCCAGAAACGGCATGTCCGCCCCGTGCGGGAGGATGCCAAAGTTCAGAAC
>NZ_JOPG01000026.1 GCF_002153605.1 Acetobacter malorum
CCGCCAATGCAGTCACCGCCTGCAAAAATCCCGGCCTCACCGGTCATCAGCGTGGTGGCGTCCACCGCAACCGTGTCGTTTTTCTGCACGGTGATTTTGGGCATCGTCGCCAGCAGGGACAAATCACTATGCTGCCCCACCGCCATCACGACAGAGTCCGCAGCCAGCATAGTGGTCTCGCCGGTGGGCGTGACGCTGCCGTCCGCATTCATGGTCACGTTTTCAACGGTAATTCCGTCCGCGCCGAAGTGATCCACCACATTCAGCCAGCGAATTTTTACACCCTCGGCAAAGGCTTCCGCAGCCTCACCGGGCAGAGCTTCCATATGGTCTTTATCGTAACGGAAGACGATCACAACATCTTTCGCGCCAAGGCGTTCAGCCGTGCGCGCGGCATCCATTGCCACGTTGCCACCGCCCACAACGGCCACCACGCGGCCAAGCTGCGGCTTTTTCTGTTCGCTGACATCATCCAGCAGACTGACGGCATCAACCAGACGCTTACCGTCACCGGTTGGCACGTTCAGGTGATTGGCCAGTTGGGCGCCCACAGCCACAAAAACGGCATCAAACCCGCCCTCAACCTTTGCTTTAGCCAGATCCTCCACTTTCACGCCGCATGTCAGCGTCACGCCCGGCATGGCGGTAATCCGGGCAATTTCCTGCTGGAGTTCTGTGCGGGGCAGACGATAAGCCGGAATACCGTGCATCATCATGCCGCCCGGTTCCGCTGCGGCATCCCGCACTTCCACCGTGTGGCCCTGCCGCGCCAGATGATAGGCACAGGACAAACCGGCCGGGCCAGCGCCGACAATCAGAACCTTCTTGCCGGTTGAAGGCGCAGACTCAAACGTCCAGCCA
Organism: Acetobacter malorum; assembly: GCF_002153605.1. Taxonomy (GTDB): domain Bacteria; phylum Pseudomonadota; class Alphaproteobacteria; order Acetobacterales; family Acetobacteraceae; genus Acetobacter; species Acetobacter malorum_A. The sequence continues at coordinate 862 of NZ_JOPG01000026.1, forward strand.
TTTTTGAGTGCTTCATCGCCCAGAAACCGCTCTACCGCATGGATGGAGACCGACTCATCCAGAGACCCACGGTTACACCCACTCTCACACGGATGGTAACAGGCACGCCCATGCACAGCAGGCATGGGGTTGTTCGCCACCAGCGCACGCCACGCCTCCTCATACGCTCCAGCCTGCGCGTGGGAAAGCCAGCCCTGAATATCCTCACCCGCCGGACAGGCCTGATTACAAGGCGGCAGAAAATGTTCGTAAACCGGCCGCTGCCACCGTCGGCTTCCCACACCCCGCCGCGCAGTGTCCTGCATAATCTGGGTCATATCGTGGAGCTTCATAGGCATTGTCATTCCCCCGTCGCGTGCGGCACAAAATTTAAGGCACTGAGCAAAACAGCAGCAGGCACGCCCGACACGTCATTCAGGGTGCCACCATATAAAACACGAACACTCTGTCAACTTTACAACTTTATGAAAAATGAAGAATTTTTATGGATTTATTGATCTGGATTATTGCGGCATAGAAAAAACGATATTTCCGCGAGAAACCGCTATCAATCCAGACTTAAATGGTTCCGTATGGCGTTCAATCAGGTTCTGAATAATAACTTGACGTTTCCGTCATAAATTAAGCATAGTGCCGCCTCCATAAATGACACCTTTTCATCACCCATTCGCTTTTTTGCCATACAAGGTTTGTTGTGAAAGCTCCTGTAAAAATCACGATTATTGCCGCCTCCCTTCTTGTAATCGCAGGAGGAGCCTTTGCATGGCACCATCACCAGCTGGCTGAAAGCGTTCCTGACGGCATCCTCTACGGGAACGGACGGCTGGAATTTACCCGCGTGGATGTAGCCGTAAAATATCCCGGCCGGGTCACAAAACTTCTGGTGCATGAGGGCGATACCGTCGCCGCCAATCAGGTTCTGGCGCAGGAAGACAGCGCCTCCGTGCAGGCCCAGTATGATCAGGCTGCCGCCCAGCAAAGCCGCGCCAGCAGCGCGGCAGACCGCGCCACAGCGGAACTGTCCGCACATCAGGCCTCTCTGCACCTTGCGGAGGATGAGCTCCGTCATGCGCAAACCATGCGGCGGCAAAACCTTGTTTCTGACATGGAAGTCACGCAGCGCCGCACCCAGTTTGCATCTGCTCAGGCTGCCGTCCGCGCTGCAACGCAGGGCGTGCAGGAAGCCCTTCATGCAAAGGAGGGAGCCGCAGCACAGGTCCGGCAGATCCAGACCGTTCTGGATGATATGACAATCCGCGCCCCTGTCGCAGGCCGCATTGAATATCGCATTGTGGAGCCCGGCAGCGTGCTGGCACCCGGCGGCCGTGTGTATTCCATGCTGGACCCGGTTGACCCGTATATGACCCTCTTCTTCCCGACCGCCGCCATGAGCACGCTTAAGGTGGGGGATGAAGCCCGCATCAAGTTTGATGGTGTCGCCTCTCCCGTGCTGGCCACCGTCTCCTTCATTGATAGTCAGGCCCAGTTCACCCCCAAATATGTGGAAACGGCGACCGAGCGGGAGCAGCTTGTCTATCGCGTCAAACTGCGCGTCACACCGGAAGAGCAGCAGCATCTTGGCGCTCTTCTGAAAGCGGGCATGACGGGGGAAGGCTATATCAGGCAGCGCCCGGATGCGGCATGGCCCAACGCAGCCCAGCGGAGCAGCGCTGAGTAATGAGCGCCCCTCCGTCTGAAATCCGTGTAGAGGGCGTGCGCCATGCCTATAATGGCCGCGACGTTCTGCACGATGTTTCTCTCACCCTCCCTGCCGGACAGACCATCGTCTTTGTCGGGCCGGATGGCGTTGGGAAATCCACCCTGCTGGGGCTGATTGCCGGTGTGCGACACCTGCAAACCGGCAGTATTCACACGCTGGGCGTGGATGTGAGCAACAAGGCCGAGCGTGAAGCCTTTCTAAGCCGCCTCGCCTTCATGCCGCAGGGCCTGGGGAAAAACCTTTACCCAACATTGTCCGTGCGGGAAAACATCGACTTCTTTGGTCGTCTGTTTGCGCTGGATGCCACCACCCGCGCCAACCGTATTACGCATCTGCTGGACTCAACCGGCCTTGCGCCCTTCCCCAACCGCCCGGCGGGTCAGCTCTCGGGCGGCATGAAGCAGAAGGTCAGCCTGTGCTGCTCTCTGGTCCATAATCCAGACCTGCTGATTCTGGATGAACCCACCACCGGCGTGGACCCGCTCTCCCGCCGCCAGTTCTGGGCGCTTGTGGACCAGATGCGCGCAGAACGGCCCTCCATGACCGTGATTGTCTCCACGGCCTATATGGATGAGGCCGAGCGGTTTTCCTGGCTGGTGGCCATGAATGACGGACGTATTCTGGCCTCCGCCCCCACAGCGGACGTCAAGAAACAGACCGGCACCACCACTGTGGAGGCCGCCTATACCTCCATGCTGCCGGAAGCCGACCAGAAGGAAATTTCCGACTTCACCATCCCCCCGTATCAGGATGATGGCAGCCCGCCCGTTATTGATGCGGAAAATCTGACCCGTCAGTTCGGCTCCTTCAAGGCGGTCGATAACGTCAGCTTCCGGATCAAGCGCGGTGAGATTTTCGGCTTTCTTGGCTCCAATGGCTGCGGCAAGTCCACCACCATGAAGATGCTCACCGGACTGCTGGACATTACCAGCGGCACGGCCACCCTGTTTGGCCGCAAGGTGACACCGGGAGACATGTCTACGCGCATGCGCATTGGCTACATGTCGCAGGGGTTCTCTCTGTATGAGGAACTGACCGTCCGGCAGAACCTGATGCTTCAGGCGGAACTGTTCCGCCTGCCGGTTGCGGAGGCAAAAAAGCGCGTCGCAGAAATGCTCTCAAGCTTCAAGCTGGATGAGCACGCCGACAGCCGCCCGACGGGTCTGCCACTCGGTATCCGGCAACGCCTGCAACTTGCCGCAGCCTGCATCAACTCCCCCGACATTCTTATTCTGGATGAACCCACCTCCGGCGTGGACCCGGCTGCGCGAGACATGTTCTGGAAGCATCTTGTCGCCCTCTCGCGCGATCAGCATGTGACCATTTTTGTCTCCACCCACTTCATGAATGAAGCAGCACGCTGTGACCGCATTTCCCTGATGGACAAAGGGAAAGTGCTGGCTATGGGCACCCCGGCTGAGATCATTCAGGAAGCCCATGCTGCTACGCTGGAAGATGCGTTCATCACGTTCCTTGAGCATGCCGGCAACAGCGTCAACGCCGCCAGCACGCCACAGCAACAGGCTCCGGCCAGCACCGCTCCGGGGCGAAAAATCCCCTCCTATATTCGCTGGTTCTCACGCTGCTGGGCTTTTGCCCGCCGAGAGGCCGTGGAACTGACGCGTGACCGCCTGCGCCTGATGTTCGCCATCCTTGGCCCGACCATCCTGCTGCTTATCTCGGCCTATAGCGTCTCGTTTGACATCAATACCATTCGCTACACCGTGGCGGATTATGATCACACCCATGCCAGCCGGGAGCTTGTCGAGCAGTTTCGCGGGTCGCACTATTTCCATGAGACCGCCTATTCTCCAGACCGCGAAACGGTGGAAACACGTATTCGGCAAGGGAAAGTCGCCCTCGGGCTGGATATTCCGGATGGCTTCGGGCGAGATCTGGCCGCAGGCCGCAACCCGACAGTCGGCGTGGTGATTGACGGCGCAATGCCGTTCCTCAGCGCCAACGTCCGCGCCTATGTGGATGCCGTGTTGCTGACCTACGCGGCCAGTATGCAGAAAACCCTGCCACCCTCCGCCACGGCACATCTGACACCCGTCCATATTATCCCGCGCTTTGTCTATAATCAGGAATTCCGCAGCATTTACGCCATGACGCCGGGCACCATCATGCTGGCCCTGATCCTGATCCCCACCATGCTGACAGCCCTTGGCGTGGTGCGGGAGAAGGAGATTGGCTCCATCATGAACCTCTACGCCTCCCCGGCCAGTTCCGGGCAATATCTGGTGGGTAAGCAGTTGCCTTACGTGGCGCTGGCTATCATCGCCTATCTGGTGCTTGTCGTGCTGTCCGTCACTGTACTGGGCGTGCCGCTCAAAGGCTCGTTCATTGGCCTGACGATCGGGGCACTGCTCTATATTCAGGCCTGCACCGGGCTGGGACTGCTGATTTCAACCTTCGTCAGCTCTCAGGTCGCGGCCATTTTCGGCACAGCCATTATCTGCCTGATTATGTCCGCCAACTTCTCCGGGCTGCTTTACCCCATCTCCACCCTTACGGGCGTGACGTACTACCTTGCCGAGACGTTCCCGGCCTCATGGTTCCAGCTCATTTGTCTGGGCAGCTTCACAAAGGGGCTGGGGGTTACCTCTTTCCTCTCCATGTATGCTGCTCTTGGCACTTTTGCGGCGGTTTACATGCTGGGCGCACGCCTTTTCCTCAAGAAGCAGGATTCATAATGCTGCGCTGGGTCATGAATGTCGGCCTGCTGTGCCGCAAGGAATTCTACAGCCTGATGCGGGACTTTGTCCTGATGGGGCTAATTGTCTTCTCGTTCTCCGTCGCCATTGTGCTGGTCGCACACGGCGTGAAGATTGACGTCTCCAACGCCACGGTGGCGTTTATTGATGAGGACCACTCCGCCCTCTCCCGCCAGCTCCGCTCCGTAGTGCTGCCGCCATACTTCAAGCCACCAACCCTGACAGACCGCGCCCACAGCAAGGCGGGGATGGATAACGGCACCTATAACTTCGTGATTGATATCCCGCCCCGTTTTGAGGCGGACACGCTGGCAGGCCGCACCCCGGACATACAGGAACTGATTGATGCCACGGCTATGACGCAGGCCGGGCTTGGTGCCGTCTATCTTCAGCAGATCTTTATGGGCGAAATACAGGCTCAGCTGCATTCGCCAGACCTGACCAGGCTGATGCCCTTCCACGGGGAAAGCCGCATCCGCTTTAACCCCAATAGTGAGTCCGCATGGTTCACCTCCGTCATGCAGGTTGTCACTAACGCGACGGTTCTCTCTATTGTTCTGGTTGGCGCGGCCGTTATCCGTGAGCGGGAACACGGCACCATTGAGCATCTGCTGGTGCTGCCCGTCTCCGCCAGTCAGATTGCCGTGGGTAAAATTCTGGCCAATGGCGCAGTCATCCTTGTTGCCAGCCTGCTCTCCCTCTGGCTGACGGTGCATCTGTGGCTTGGCGTGCCCATTGCGGGCAGCCAGCTTCTGTTTGCTGCCTGCCTCATTCTGTATCTTTTCTCCGTCACCTCTCTGGGCATGATGCTGGCTACCATTGCCCCCAACATGCCGCAGTTCGGGCTGCTGGTGGTGCCTGTTTATGCCGTGGCTTATCTGCTCTCCGGGGCGGCCACACCGGTGGAAAGCATGCCGGACCTTGTGCAGTCCCTCGTGCGCTTCTTCCCCACGACCCAGTTCGTGAAAATCTCACAATCCATCCTGTATCGCGGTGCTGGCCTTGAGAGTATCTGGCCCTCGTTGCTGGCCATTGTGTTCTCCTCCACTCTTTTTCTTGCCATGGCGCTGCTCCGCTTCCGCTCCATGCTTGCCCGTCAGGACTGAATGCCGATGTCTTTTTCAGCACCTTCCGCCCGCCTGCTGCTCACCACGCTCCTGTGCTCGGGCGTTGTGGCCTGCTCACCCTTCAAGACCGAGATGCCCGCGTCCACGGTCTCTGTGCCAGCCCAGTTTACAGAGGCTCCGGCCTCCACTCAGGCTACGGATCTCACAGCATGGTGGACAGCCTGGCAGGACCCGCTTCTGAACCAGCTTGTGCAGCAGGCTCTGGCCGCCAACCCGGATATTCGTGTCGCGCAGGCCCGCGTGCAAGAATCCCGCGCTTATACCCAGATGGCCAAATCCGCCCTATATCCAACCATTGGCGCCACGGCTGGCATGATGGGCGGTGGGGTGGACTGGCGGCACCCCGTTCCGCCGCTGATGAAAATGGCGGCCCCGAATATTCAGGACCCCGCAACGGATGGTCACCTTGCAGGCATCACCATGGCGTGGGAGCCGGATATCTGGGGTGGTAATCTGGCCAAAAAGCGCGGCGCAAAACAGATGGCGCTGGCCTCGGAAGAGATGCTGCACGGCACCCACATGGCGATTGCTGCGGACGTTGCGGCCAATTACGTCACGGCGCGGGGCCTGCAACAGCGGATTGTATTGCTGGACCAGTCTGTCAGCACGCTTCAGTCTCTCCTGCGCTACGCCTCAGGGCGCTTTGATGCTGGCCAGACCACGCAGGCTGACCTGGAAACTATCCGTGGCCAGATTGCGCAGGTGCAGGCGCAGCGCCCCATGCTGGTCTCCTCTCTGGATGCATGCCGCCATCGACTGGCCATTCTCTCCGGCCAGCCGCCAGAACAGGCGCCTGATCTTTCCACGCCGGCTCAGTACCGCGTCCCTGCCCCGCCGGCGACCGAACTCCCCTCCACCGTTCTGGAGCGCAGACCGGATGTCCGGCTGGAAAAGCATGTTCTGGAAGCCAATCTGCAACGGCTCATCAGCACCAAGACCGACCTCCTGCCCCGCTTCGGCCTGGAATTTTTTGGCGGGGATGGTCGCCTGCGGTTTGACGGCATTCCCGGCGTTTCCAGCACTGGTGGCCTGATGGCAGTGAATGCCTATTTGCCCATTTTCACCGCCGGGCGGATACAGGCCAAAATCCGTGCCTCCGATGCTCAGCTCCATCAGGCTCTCGCCACTTATGACCAGACTGTTCTGACGGCTCTGGCGGAGGTGGAAGATGCGTATGAAAGCCGGAGCAGCGCAGACCAGAACATCGCCAGCCTGATGGCAGAAGTCACGGCACTCACGCAGGCAAGCTCTCAGGCCCGTGGATTGTATGAAGGTGGCCAGTTTACCATGCAGGACGTACTGACAACGCGCATCAAGAAGATTACCGCGCAGGATGATCTGGTGAGCGCGCAGACGCGGCAGGCTCTGAGCACCATTCAGCTGGCCCGTGCTCTGGGGGGCGGATGGAGTAGTCAGTTCCCGTCATAATCCAAACAGCATCCCGCTTGCTTTCCGTATGACATTGGAACACAAAGATTATTCAGGGATTGAATAAGATCCAACCCGTCACGCAGCCTGATAAGGCCTGAAGGAGCCTAAAAAGAGTTGAGCACCAACCAGCAGCCCTCTCCCCAGGACGCCCCAGCAGAAGCGCCTGCCAAACGGAAGGCCTACCGGACCTCCAAGAAGAGAGAAATGACGAGAGCCTTCAAAGAGGAGGCTTTTGAGCGTGCGGCGTGGAATGTGTTTTCAACCATCGGGCTGGATGCGGCTACGGTGCGAGACATTGTCTCTCTGAGCAATGTTTCCCCCGGCAGCTTCTATAATTATTACAAAACCAAAGAAAAAATCTTTGACATTCTGCTGATCAAAGTTGCGGATCGCGTCAGGCACATTGTCCAGCAATCGCGTTGCCCCACGGATGATCTGGAAAAGATGCTCACCAGAAGCCACGAGGCCGTTCTGCGCGAGCTGATCAGCATTAACGGCGCACCGCGCTTTTTTGAACTCAACCAGCATCATATCCGCGCCCGCCTGTTCACCATGAAGGAAACGCGGGACATGCTGGAGGACCTCAAGCAGAATATTCTGCGCCTGATGCCGATTAAAACCATCTCACCAGACCGGTTGAGCTTTATTGCGGCCACCCTCCTGACAATGGGCCTTGAATCCCTGCTCTATATGGCGCGCAACCCGCTGCTGGATATTGATGAGACAGCCCGCATCTCCGGCTGCATGGCAGCAGGGAATGTCCGGGGGGCAACCGCATTTCTCTCTGATAAACAGTCCACGGACTAAACAAAGCCATCTGCCCGTTACCGCTGTTGAAATAGCGCCAATCTACAAAACGGCCGTTCTGAAGTGCAGCTTTGTCTATATTTATTTATATACAGAAAACGTGCATATTTTACCGCATTAAGCCCTCAGGGAAGACAGAGAACATCTCTTTCACTCTGCTGATCTTGGCATTTCTGTCCCGGATCAGAGAAAAATCGACACGATCTGCCGCACTCGTTAGATAAAAAAAACGAATGGATCGATTTCTTTTTATTCTACTGCGCCCTTCAAAGCATCGAACTTCGTTCTTCCACAAAAACTTCACAGAAGATAAAACAACAGAATAAAATATTAAATACCCTGTAAATAAATGATCACGAAATTGTGGGACATAGAAATACTAAAAATTCATACACATCAGACGCGTTAAAATAATGTCATTGTTATCACGAATTTATGATATTATGCGAATAAGGACGTTATTTCCATACTGATTCAGATTAAGTGTTATCAAAAATCCCATATTATTTATAGATTGACCATGTCTGTATCCACTCATATATAGACAAACAGCAACGGAACGGTTTGCAGCAGCAGTGAGCGAGGCCCCCTTTTGCTCCCCCTCCACGGGTATTGCAGAAGCGCACCCCCTTTCTGCCTGAAAGTGACCGGTCTATATTTTTCTCAGGCCTAAGGGTTGGCGATGATGCAGCGTGTCTCACTCTGCTCGTCCTGATCGGATACCGCAGCAGCGGGATCGCTCTCCTTTTCCTGTTTTTGAGTTTTTATGAGGTACTAATGGCTTACGCGACAACGAACCCTTATACAGAGGAAGTGGTTGCCACTTTTCCTGAAGCAACAGATCAGGAAGTTCAGACTGCCCTTTCTGAAGCCCACGCTGCCTTTGAAAAATGGCGTGACACATCTTTTGCTGAACGTGCACGTATTATAAACGCCGCCGCCGCCATTCTGCGGCGTGATGTTGATAAATATGCCGCCCTCGGCACGCTTGAAATGGGCAAGACGTTTGCTGAATCCAAAGCAGAAGTCATCCTTTCAGCCGAAATTTTTGAATATTACGCAAAATATTCCGAAGAACTTCTGAAGCCGGAAGCTCTGCCCGTAGCCGATCCGGCAACCGGCAAAGCCGTGCTTGTGCATGAGCCGCTCGGCATTGTGTTCGCCATTGAGCCGTGGAACTTCCCGTTCTATCAGGTCGTCCGCATCATCGCGCCGCAGCTTTCAGCCGGTAACGCAGTCATCCTCAAGCATGCGTCCAACCTGCCGCAGTGCGCTGCCGCGTGTGAAGCGCTGATGCTTGAAGCCGGGCTGCCCAAAGGGCTGTTCCGCAACCTCTACACGGCCCGTTCTCACACGGCCATGATCCTGGAAGATCCCCGCGTTTGCGGTGTGGCGCTGACAGGGTCTGAAGGTGCTGGCTCCATCATTGCTGGCGTTGCCGGTAAAGCCCTGAAAAAATCCATGATGGAACTCGGTGGCGCAGACGCCTTCGTCGTTCTGGATGACGCAGACGTTGAAAAAGCTGCTAAATGGGCTGTCATGGGTCGCCACTGGAACGCTGGCCAGGTCTGTGTGTCCGCCAAGCGCCTGATTGTGGCTGATGCGATTTATGACCGCTTCCTGGACCTCTACAAAAAAGGCGTTGCCGAGCTGAAAGCTGGTGACCCGATGGACGCGTCCACCACGCTGGCTCCGCTCTGCTCCCGCGCTGCGGTTGAAGACCTGCACCGTCAGGTTGAAGAAGCCATCAAGCATGGTGCCAAGGTTGAAGCCATTGGTCCGGAAGTGCCGGAAAAAGGCACCTTCTTCCGTCCGCTGCTTATGACCGGTCTGGACGGTGAGAATGAAGCCCGCCACTGGGAATTCTTCGGCCCCGTGACGCAGCTTTACCACGCCAAGGATGAGGCAGACGCCATCCGCATCGCCAATGACTCCCCGTATGGCCTCGGCGGCTCTGTCTTCACCAAAGATGAAGCCCGTGGCGCCCGCGTTGCAGCCAAGATCCGCACCGGCATGGTCAACATCAACCACCCGCTGATCCCCAAGGCAGATCTGCCCTTTGGCGGGATCAAACGCTCCGGTTTCGGGCGCGAGCTGGTTGGCCTTGGCATCAAGGAATTCGTCAACCACAAGCTGATTAACATCGTCGACATCGACGCTCCGGCCTGATCACGCTTACCGGCAGGTCCCTTTACGGGGCCTGCCTTTCTACACAGTCGCTCTCCATAAAAATTAAACAGTCTTTTTATTCATGAGACCTCGCGTTTCATGAACCGATCCTTTGCGCGCAAAGCCTTTTCCCAAAAACCATCCTTCGGCTGACTTTCTCAAAAGAGGCACGTAAAACTCATGGCACCCAGGTCTGAAATTCTGATTGTTGGTGGCGGCGTGGCGGGGCTGGCTCTTGCAACACGTTTAGGAAAAACGCTTGGCAGGCAAGGTAAAGCACGCATTACGCTGATTGATAAAAGCTTCTCGCACGTCTGGAAACCCATGCTGCACTGCTTTGCAGCCGGCACGGTGCTGAATGAAAATGATCGGATCAGCTTTATCTCTCAGGCCAGTCAGCATCATTTTGAATTCTGGCCCGGTGAGGTCATTTCGGTTGATCGCGCCAAACGCGAGGTTGTTTTAAGCCCTTTCCATGCGTCTGACGGCACTAAAGTGCTGGAAAGCCGCACCATGACGTATGATGCCATTGTTCTGGCTGTCGGCAGTTGCGCCAATGATTTTGGTACCCCCGGCGTAACAGAGCATTGCCTGTTTATTGATAATCTTGTTGAAGCCAATGCTTTCAATGAGAAGTTCAGAATGGAAATTCTCAAGTCCTTTGCCAATAGTTCCAAGCTGGATATTGCCATTGTAGGCGGCGGGGCCACCGGCACACAGCTTGCTGCGGAACTCCACAAGTCTCTGGAAATTGTGGACCCGGTCAGCCTGCATGCCTTTGGCAAAGCCCCGCCAAAACTCAGCGTCACGCTGCTCCAGTCCGGCCCGCGCATCCTCCCCGCCTTTCCTGAATCCGTCTCAGCCGCAGCACAGCAGGAACTTGAACGGCTAGGCGTGAATGTCCGCACCTCGGCCCGCGTTGCCGCGGCAGATGCGACCGGCTTTACCCTCAAGGACGGCTCTCACGTTTCCGCCACTCTGCGGGTCTGGGCGGCAGGCGTCAAAGCCCCCGAAGTCACCAAGGCCTATGGCGGTCTTTCCCTCAGCCGTTCCGGACAGATTGTGGTGAACCCCAATCTGAGCTCTGTGGATGATGACAGGATTTTTGCCATGGGTGACTGCTCCTTTATTGCCGAGGAGCCTTTGCCTGCCACGGCCCAGGTGGCGCGGCAGCAGGCCTGCCATCTGGCCACACATCTGCCCGCCTGGCTGGAACAGGGGAAGCCCGTTCCCTCCTGTATCTTCCATAACAAAGGGGCTATTGTCGCTCTTGGCAATTACAATGGCTGGGCCGCTTTTCCGGGAGGCCGCGTCGTAGGAGGCGGTCTCCTGCACGGGCTTTCCGCCCGGATGGGCCACATCATGTTGTATCGCAGGCACCAGATGGAACTGTTCGGGGTCTTCCGCGGTATGGCTTCCATTTTTGCCGACTGGGTGGAAACCATCATCCGGCCGCCCGTGCGTCTGGATTAAGCACTCAGCCCCCAGACGAACCCGTATCCTGACAGGTTTGTGAGCAATCCAGAATGTGATCGGCACAAAATCGAATTTTAATATCTTTCACCATCACGCGCCCATAGAATGAGGAATAACAATAATAAGAAACAGGAATAAATCCGGTGAATAACGAAAAACTCTACGCCAATCCCGGCCCGCTGGGTCTGATGGGATTTGGCATGACGACGGTTCTCCTCAACCTTCATAATGCCGGGCTGGTTTCCATGGGGTCAGCTATTCTGGCCATGGGCCTCATTTTTGGTGGTGCCGCGCAGATTTTTGCCGGGATACTGGAATTTTTCAACGGCAACACGTTTGGGCTGACGGCCTTTACCTCCTTTGGCGCGTTCTGGATTTCCTTTGTCCTGCTTATTGTTCTGCCCCATTTTGGGGTGATCGCAGCGTCCTCCCCCGCCCTCATTGGTAGTTATCTGCTTATATGGGGCTTTTTTACTGCAATCCTCTTTATCGCCACACTCAGAGCATCGCGGGAATTGCAGGTTATTTTTGCCACACTGGTCATTCTCTTCCTGCTGCTTGCAGCCGGAGAATTTACGGGTCAGGCTATTTTCACCACCATTGCTGGCTTTGAAGGGCTTGTTTGCGGATTTTCCGCCATCTATCTGGCGGGCAAAGAACTGTTGCAGGTGCAAAAATAACCCCGTTAGACACGGTATTGAGCGCCTTCTTCGCCTGCTCTCATTTCCAGAATGGCCACAACGTAAAACGAGTATATCCATAAGAATATAATCAATGACATAGTTGACCTGATCCAGCGAAAGCGCCTCGCCTTCGCCCCATCAGGAGCCTTGACGTGACGACATCCGCCAGCACCAGTAAGACTCACGCCAGACTACCCCGTGATCTGAGTTTTGATGAAGATGACTGGCTTATTCTGGCGTCTTACTGGTATCCGGTCGCTCTTGTGCGCGAGCTTGAAGAGAAACCGCTGGGTGTAACACTACTTGACGCCCCGCTTGTCCTGTATCGGGCCGGGGATGAGATTGTTATTGCGGATGATCTTTGTCCCCATCGCGGCGTGCCTCTCAGCATGGGTAAAGGGAACGGGCAGACCGTCGCCTGTGCCTATCACGGCTTCCAGTTTGGTGCGCAGGGGCGGTGTGTGAAGGTGCCTGCGCAACCAGACAATGCCATCCCGAAACGCCTGACACTGCACACTTATCCCGCAGTCGAACGGTACGGCGTGATCTGGACCTGCCTGCGGCCGCGGGGAGACCTCAGCCTTCCCACCATGCCCCATTGGGACGACGCAGGATTTCAGCAAATTACCTGTCCGTGGATAGATATTGGCGGCTTTGCAGGACGACAGGTAGAGGGGTTTATTGACGTCGCCCATTTTGCCTTTGTGCATACAGAAACATTTGCAGACCCGGACAACGCGGTTGTGCCTTCTTACATGCCCAAAATCACCCCTTATGGCTTTGAGGCCGAATATCGTAGCGATGTGAGCAACTATCCGGTGGGGCATAAGGACCATAAAGGGAGCGGGTTTGAATGGCTGCGCCACTTCCGGGTGCATGTGCCTTTTACGGCAACGCTGGAAATTCATTTCCCAGAGGAGAAACGGCTGGTAATTATGAACGCCGCCTCGCCTGTTTCTGCCCGCAAAACTCGCATGTTCGCCCCTATCTGCCGTAACTTTGATACAACACTCCCTGTGCAGGATGTTTACGATTTTAACCGTAAGGTTTTTGAAGAAGACCGCGCACTGGTCGAAGCACAGAAACCGGAAAACCTGCCGCTGGATACATCGCTGGAAGTGCACGTCATGGCAGACCGTAGCTCCATCGCCTACCGCCGGGCGTTACGCAACATTGGCCTGAGCCAGTTCTTTACATCCTGAACATTCTTATAAAGGCCTGCTCACCTTCACCCCTTCCCCAGAAGGGGTGTGTATAACTGGCCGCGCATTTTTCCTTACATGCAAGTAATGTTAACGTTTTTTGAAATTTCACACTCACCTTTTTATCGCTTATTTTCTCAAAGAACCTTCATCCCCCTGTAAAGATGCCTGAATTTTTATAGAAATCGTCCTTTATTCCGTTCTTCATCAGAGAGGAGACCTTATGCTATAAGCGCCGCGTTGAAGCCTATTTTGCAGGGATGTCCATGTTCAAAACTTTTTGCAGCATTTTGTGCCTGAGCACATCACTGCTGACACTCGCCTCTTCCGCATGGGCAGCCGAGCCTGACACGACGACCAAAACGCCAATCAAACATCTGGTCGTAATCTATCAGGAAAACGTCGCGTTCGATCATTACTTCGGCACTTATCCCGTGGCGGCCAATCCGGCAGGAGAACCCGCTTTCACGGCCTCTCCCCAAACGCCGCACGCCAATACCCTGCTCAGTGCGCATTTGCTGGAAACAAACCCGAATACAAACCCGGAGAACGGAAAAAATGCGGCGCTTCCGTTTCGGCTAGACCGCACACAGGCCAGCACCGCAGACCAGAACCATCTCTATACAGCTGAACAGATGGCCTATCATGACGGCCATGCCGACCTGTTCCCCCGCTATACTGGCCGCGGCACGTCAGGCGGCACGGGAGCATTTGCCACCCGAGGGCAGGTCATGGGCTATTTTGACGGCAATACCGTCACCGCGCTGTGGAATTATGCCCAGCGTTTTGCCATGAGCGATGCGGCCTATACGGACACCTACGGCCCCTCCACTCCCGGCGCTCTGGAGGCCGTATCTGGCCAGACTAATGGCATGAAAATTATTGCCACCACCCAAAAGCCCTCCACCAAAGACGCTGTCTCTCCGTATATCGCGGATGGTCAGGGCGGCTGGACCATGATCAATGATATTGATCCGGCCGGGGATGTCTGCTCCGTCAAAGGCAATCAGGTGATGATGACCGGTAAAAATATCGGTGATCTGCTGACAGCCGGGAATGTCTCCTGGGGCGGTTTTATGGGCGGCTTCAACCTTCAGACCAAGAATAGTGACGGCACAACAGGCTGCCAGCGCGCGACGTACTCCCCCGTCGTGCATGAAATGATTACAGACTACATTTCACACCACAACTGGTTCCAGTATTACGCCAGCACGGCAAACCCCACACACGCACGCCCCAGCTCACTCGCCGCCATTGGCCATACCCTGAGTGCAGATGGTAAAACACCCGACCCTGCCAACCATGAATATGATCTGGAAGACTTCAAAGCTGTTGTCGCGGCCCATCGTCTTCCGGCTGTCTCTTTCATCAAACTGCCGGCGTTTCAGGATGGTCATGCAGGCTATTCTGACCCGCTGGATGAACAGCAAGGCATCGTACCGCTGGTCAACATGCTGCAACAGCAGCCGGAATGGCGCGATACCGCCATCCTTATTGCCTATGATGACTCAGACGGCTGGTATGACCATGCCTTTATCAAACCTCAGCACGGCTCGTTTGATGCAGAAGCTGACCAGCTCAATGGTCCGGGACGCTGTGGGACCGGGACGCCTTTTGCCGGCGTTGAAGGAAAGCCTGTCAATGGACGTTGCGGGCCGGGCACGCGCATCCCGTTTATCCTCATCTCGCCGTGGGCCCGCAGCAATGCAGTCAGCCACGTCCAGATCACCCAAAGTTCCATTCCTCGCTTTATCGAGGACAACTGGCTGAACGGTCAGCGCCTTGGTGGCGGCTCTTTTGATGCCGTAGCCCACGACCTCAACGACCTGTTCGACTTCAACGCGCCCCCGCGCCTTACCCCTCTCCTGCTTGATCCTGAAACAGGAACGCCGCTTCCTCAGTCAGCTTCCAAGTAAAGTTTTTCTGCGTCTCATGCTGGATGCAACACAGCATCCAGCATGAGATTTTCCTATTAAAAACAGACAGCTATCACGACATAAAGCGCCCATGCAGGAGAGTGCCTCTCTACACTTCTGCACGGGGAGCGACGCCGCGACTATATCACCAGATCGAAACGGGCAAAATCAGGTGTTTTGCGCGAACCTTTCAGGTGATGACGCACCCTCTCCCGAAAAATATGGACGGCTACAAAAATTTCTTTTGAAAACAATCCATTACTTACTGCGCGAACACCCCAGGCTTTTGGTAACCGATCATGGTTCGCGCAGCACCAACCCGCTGGCCAATGCCGCGTGCAGCAGCAGGAAGACACAGTAACCTCAGAGCACTAAGCGATAGCATAGGCTGGATACGACCACCGCCTACAACCCAACGCTTCCACTCCTCAGGTAAACTTAGCGCACACTCTCCCCAAGTCTGCCTAAGCACTCATTAAAAAACATTTTTACAAACCGGCCGCTTTCACACGTCTTCTGGCTTCCGTGGAGCAACCTGACGCGCCAAATCAGCAAGAGCGGCAATCTGGCGTGTCAGATAAGCTCGGGTTGGCTGGTCGGTCAGCGCCATCCGGTCCGTATCAAATTTGCTCATCGCCTGCCCGATCATCACTTCGGGCCTGTTCAGAACAAAGGCATCCAGAAAGACCAGACTTTGCCGCAGATGATATTGCGCCCGCGCCCCGCCGATAGCCCCGGGAGAGACCGTCTGCAACGCCACAGGCTTGCGCGCCAAAGGGTGTGGCGTCACGCGGGATAGCCAGTCCAGCGCGTTTTTCAAAACACCCGGCATGGAATAATTATATTCCGGCGTCACAATAATCAGGCCATCCGCCGCACGGATCTGTTCTGCCATGTCCAGAACGGGAGCAGGAAACCCCTGCTCCTGCACATCCTGATCGTAATGCGGAAACTCCCCGACTGACTCCAGAGACGTAATGGTCACACCTTCCGGAGCCAGTTCAGGCAGTGTCCGAGCCACAATGCCGTTCAAGGACCCTTTACGCAGGCTCCCCAGAAGCGTGACGAAATGAAGTGGTACAGTCTGCGTCATGAGTTTTTTCCCTTTTATGATTTTTCTTAATTTATCAGGCGTGAATGCCGCCAAACCGCCCGGCATTGAAATCCTCAATCGCCTGCCGGATTTCCTCCTGCGTGTTCATAACGAAGGGTCCGTACCCTGCAATCGGCTCATTTAGCGGTTCCCCCGTCAACACCAGAAAGCTGGACTCTCTGGAGGCCTGCAACGTCACCTCAGCGCCCGCATGCTCCAACAACGCAAACTGCGCTGCGCCGAGTTCCTGCGTTCCGTTCAGAATCAGATGCCCTTCCAGCAAAACAACGGCCGCGTTGTGCCCTTTAGGCAGGTTCAGCGTAACCTGCGCGCCTTCATGCAGCACACCGTCCCACACGTTCAGTGGGGAAAAGATGCGGGCCGGTCCGCGGGTTCCCTCATAGTCGCCAGCAATAATCCGCAGCGCCCCGGCCTTGCTGGCCAGAGGCACAGTCGGGATATCCCCCGCAAGGATGGTCTGATACGCCGCAGGCACAGCTTTATCCTTTGCGGGCAGGTTCACCCACAGCTGCACCATGTGGAAGCTGCCGCCAGTTTTGGCATAGGCCGGAGAATGGAATTCCTCATGCTGGACGCCATTGCCTGCCGTCATCCACTGCACGTCCCCCGGCCCGATAATACCACCGCCACCAGAGGAATCCCGGTGTTCAACCTCCCCATCATAAACGATGGTCACGGTCTCGAACCCCTTGTGCGGATGCTCGCCTACGCCCCGCCGTGCGTCGGTGGGTTTGAATTCATGCGGCCCGGCATAATCAAGCAGCAGAAACGGGCTGAGATGCGTGCCAAACTGATTGTAGGAAAACAGCGAGCGGACAGGAAAACCATCCCCCACCCAGTGCCCCCGGTCATTCCCATAAGTGCCAAGAATTTTCTTTTGCATTGTCATCATCCTGTCTGATTGCGGGAGGCTTCAGCCTCTTTGCTTGATAAGAAATATGCGTTCCTCCTATTGTCTCAGGAAGAGCGTATAATCGAACAATGCGTTCCACAGGCAGGACGATGAGAGACCTCAACGACTTTGAATATTTTGCGCAGGTCGTCAAACACGGCGGCTTTTCTGCGGCAGCACGGGCTACCGGCCACCAGAAATCGCTGCTCAGCCGACGGGTGCGCCTGCTGGAAGACCGCCTGCATACGCGCCTCATCCAGCGCTCGTCCCGCCATTTCAGCGTGACGGAAACCGGGCATCGGTTTTACGAGCACTGCCTGACAATGCTGGCGGCCGCCGATACTGCCGAACAATCTGTCGCCCAGCTTCAGGCCGAACCCTGCGGGCAAATCCGGCTGAGCTGTCCGGTCGCTCTCCTGACGTTTCAATTCGGCGCATTACTGGCGCGCTTCATGCTGCGCTACCCCGCTGTCACCCTTCAGCTTGAAAGCACCAACCGGCAAGTGGATGTGCTGAAGGAAGGGTTTGACCTTGCCATCCGGGTGCGCTTCCCGCCCCTTGCTCCGTCTGACCTCGTCATGCGGACGCTCGACACCAGCACGCAATGCCTCATTGCCGCGCCCTCTCTGGTGCCCAAGCCCCTCACGTCCCCAGCTGATCTGAACGGCCTGCCCAGTCTGGACTTCAAAACCCATCCCGGCACCCATTCCTGGCTGCTGGAAAATCAGCAGGGGCAGACTGCCACCGTCTTTCATGAACCCCGCCTTGCCACGGATGACATGGCCGTGCTGCGGGAGGCCGCCCTTATTGGCAGCGGGATTGTGCAGCTCCCCACCATGATGATCTGGCAGGATATTGAAGCCGGACGGCTTGTGCAGGTTCTGCCCGGCTGGCAACCCCGCGCAGGCATTATCCACGCAGTGTTCCCGTCCCGACGCGGGCTTGTGCCCGCCGTGCGCGCCCTGCTTGATTTTCTGGCACAGGAATGTGCTACGCAACGCGGGTTTGCCGCAGAAGCGTTCAAGGCGCCCCCTTCTCAACGGAGTTCTTCATGACTGCACAGGATGCCTCATCTCATCCCCTCATGCGCCAGCCGGGAGCAGACAATACCCGCGTGATGAATGAGGAACTGTTTTTTGATCTGGTCTATGTATTTCTTGTCACCCAGATCAGTCATGGCCTGCTGCATCATCTGACACCGCTCGGTGGCCTGCAAACCCTCATCCTGTGGTTCGCGGCATGGCTTGGGTGGCAATATACCGGCTGGGTGACAAACTGGTTTGACCCACGAGTGCCAGCCCTGCGCGGGGTGCTCTTCCTCACCATGGCACTGGCCCTTGTGTGCGGTGCTGCGGCACCAGAGGCTTTTGGGGAGCGCGGGCTGGCCTTTGCGCTGTGTTACACCCTCATGCAGGTGGGGCGCTCCGCGTTTATTGTGTTCAGCCTCCCGGCCTCTCACCCCCTCTCCCCCAATTACCGCCGCATTCTGGGCTGGGGCATCATTGCGGCCTGTTTCTGGATTGCGGGTGGCCTTGCCTCACCGGAAGCCCGCGTGCCGCTGTGGGCCGCCGGGGTTGCGTGCGAATATTTTTCTCCCATGTTCGGCTTCTGGCTGCCGGGGCTGGGCCGCTCCCATACGTCAGACTGGACCATTTCAGGCAGCCACATTGTGGAACGCTGCCAGTTGTTTGTGATTGTCGCCCTTGGGGAAACCATCATGGCCTCCGGTCTCTCCCTTGCGGAAAGTGAGCACTGGTCATGGATTGAGTTTGGCGGATTTGGCGCAAGTTTTCTCTGCACCCTGGCCATGTGGTGGCTCTATTTTGAAACCTCCAGCGAGGAAGCCGAGCACGCCATCACCAGTTCCTCCGATCCAGGCCGGATGGGAGCCTATTTCCATTATCTGCACGTCATTCTGATTGGCGGGATTATCGTCACCGCCGTCGCTATGGACATGCTGCTGGAAAACCCGGTCGAAGAAGCCAAAGGTGCCCCTGCTCTGGTCATGACGCTCGGGCCCGCCCTCTACCTGCTGGCCAGCACCGCGTACCGCTGGGTGGCCACTCGCCGGCTGGCCTCCAGCCAGATGGTCGGCGTAGCTCTGCTGCTTCTGGTCGGGTTTGCCGGGCAGTCGCTTCCCTTATGGATGCTGGCGTTCTGCGAAACGACGCTGTTTCTGATCATCAGCGTTATCGGCTCCGGCAAAATTGCACAGAGCAAAGCCTGTTTCGGGAAAGCACCGTAACAACCAGATACCTGACCACCGGCGAGACGAGGCCAGCCTCCTCGCCCGGTCAGGCGGAGGCCACATCCGTCAGCAAGACAACAGCCTCCTCCTGCGCCATCACGGTCAGATCTCTGACATCCGTTACAGCAGCCGCATCCCCTGCCTGCAACACGGCATCTTCCACACTGACAACACCCGAGACCACCAGCAGATACAGGTCACGGCTTGCACTGGTGCTGTACGCTGCGCCCTCACCAGCCGGAATAGCCGCATGCAGCAGGCGCGCCCCCGCACTCAGAGCTACCGGCGCGCCGTCTGTGATGATCTCACTTTCCTCAGGATCGTCTTCAGGGAAACCAGACGCCAGAATTCTAAAGCCCCCATCTTCCCCTTGCGGAAAACTGAGGCGGCTTTCCTGCCGGGGCATCCCTTCATCCGTATCCGGCAGAAACCAGAACTGGAGAAAAGATGCACCCTCCGGCCCCGCCTGCCATGCCAGTTTCTGGCAGCCTGAGCCGGTGCTGATGAGATGCAGTCCGTCAGCCTGAATGTCCTCCGACGCAAAGTCATCAATCTGCGCCGTCAGACTCCCGGCCCGCACCCATGTCACCAGATCGACCGATGATTCTGGCCCCAGATGATACGCCTCGGACGGACGCAACGCGCCCTGATTGAGAACCCGCAACCGCCCATCGTGCTGATGCGCAGGGTCCTGATAGTCCGCAAAAGCAAAATGGCACCGGAGCGTTAGCGTATCCGACTTTGCAGACCCAAGGGTTGCGGCCCGTCTCACTGTTATCATGGCGTATCCCTCAAGCCGGCGTTCTGGCAGGCGTCTTTTCAGGATAGATATCCTGCCACCCTCCGCCAACAGCACGATAGAGATGGGTAACAGCCCCCGCCACCTGCGCTGTAGCTGTTGCCAAAGCACTCTGTGAGGACAGCAGCGCATTCTGCAAAGTCAGCACATTCAGGAAATCCGATGCCCCCTGCACATACTGGGTCTTGGCCGTTTCCACAGCAATCTCGTTCTCATGCACGGCTTCCGCCAGTTCATCGCGCCGTCTCTGGGCGGCGGTGAAATCGGCCATAGCGTCATCAATTTCCTGCCAGGCTTTCAGCACCGTGCGCTGAAATAATGTGGCGGCTTCTTTCTGCTGAGCCTTGCGCAGATGCAGCTGGCCCGTCAGACGGCCACCCTCAAAAAGCGGCAGGGTCGCTGTCGGACCAAAGCCATACTGGCGCGAGGCCCATGACCCGAGTCCACTAAACTGAAGCGCCTGAATATCCAGACTGCCCGAGAGCGTCACACGTGGGAAAAAGTCGGCAATTGCCACACCAATGGCCGCTGTGGCCGCATGCAGATGGTCTGCGGCCATGCGGATATCGGGCCGCCGCTCCGCCAGTTCAGACGGCAGCCCAACCGGCACAACCGCGGGCACAGACGGAATGCCGGAAGGCTTACCCAGCTCGGCATCCAGCGCCCCCGGCTCCCGCGCCACGAGGAAACTCAGTGCATTCAGCATATGTGTTTCCTGCGCCTTAAGGGGCGCCAGACGCGAGGTGAAGGTATGCAACTGGCCTGTCGCCTCTGCCACATCAAGGCGCGTTGCGGCCCCCTGCTGGAACCGCAGGCTCGTCAGCCGGACGCTGTTGCTGGCTACCTCGATATTATGCTCAAGAATACCAACCTGCGTTTGCGTGGCCCGCAGATCGATATAATCCTGCGCCGTCTCCGCCATCAGGGAGACCAGCGTATCGCGGCGCATTTCCTCGGTTTCCTGCGTGGCGGCTGTGGCTGCTTCCACCTGACGCCGGACATGCCCCCAGAAATCCACTTCCCATGAGGCATTCATACCGTATTGCGGCAGGTTAAAGGAGGGATTGCCCACGCTCCCCGGCAACGCCGTCGGCCCAAACCCCTGTGAGCCGGAGGCAATAGTGCCCGCCTGCTCCCGCTCCATGGTGCCCAGCAGCCCCAGCACGCCATTCGTGCTGGCCCGCTCCCGCCCATAGGAGGCATTGGCTTCCACATGCGGCATCTGCGCGGCACTGGCAATGCGCCGTTCCGCCTGACTTTGCATCAGGCGCAGGCTGGCCGCTTTCAGGTCCAGATTGGAGGACGCAACCTCATTTTCCAGCTTCGTCAAAGCGGGATCGTTGAACAGTTTCCACCATTGCGGATCTGTGGAGGCCGTGGTGATGCGGCTTTCCGCTGGCGGCTGCGTATCCCGCCATGCGGCAGGTGCCTTCACCTGCGGCTTGTGATACGTCGGCCCGACCGTGCAGCCCGCAAGGGCCACCATGGAAAACCCGGCAAGAAGAAAGCGCTTCATGGCGTTACTGCCAGACATAGCGGGTGTCATTGGCATGTGGCCCTTCCGGCTTTGAAGACGTATCGATATTGGCTTCGACCGACATCCCAACGCGCACTCTGGCCGCCAGCGGCTGGTCCGCGTCAAACGTCAGCTTGACCGGAATACGCTGCACCACCTTGGTAAAGTTACCGGTGGCATTGTCCGGCTGGATGGGGGCAAACGCCACGCCAGTTGCCGGAGCCAGTGAATCCACATGCGCCTTGAGCGGATGCCCGGGGAACGTATCCACCCAGATGGTCGCCCGCTGCCCGGCCTGAACCCTGGTCAGCTGGGTTTCCTGAAAGTTGGCCAGCACATAGGCCGCATGGGTCGGCACAACAGCCAGAATACCCGTGCCCGGATGCACATAATTCCCCACGCGCACGCCACGTTCACCCACCACGCCATCCATGGGGGCCGGAATGGTGCAGTAGGACAGGTTCAGTTCGGCCTGCTTTTCATCCCCCTGCGCGCGCACCAGCACACCGCGTGCCCGCTCAAGCTGGCCTTTCAGCACAGCTACCTGCCGGATGGCGGCATCTACTCCGGCCTGATCACGCGCAATGGCGGCTTCGGCTTCTTTCTCATGCGCTTCGGAGGACTGCTTCTGCTCAATGGTTCCCGCCCCGCCCGAAGACAGGTTGCGGTACCGCACCGCATTCTGCCGGGCAAACATCAGATTGGCCTGATCCGCCAGAACAGCCGCCCGTGCTTCCGCAATGACGGAATCCTGCCGGGCCAGTTCAGCCTCCAGGTTCGTCACATCGCCCTGCGCAGCCATCCGGTTACCCTTCGCCACGTCCAGTGCCGCGCGGTAATCATCATCCTCAATATGGGCAAGCTCCTCGCCCGCATGCACCTGCTCGTTATCCTGCGCAATGACGCGATCAATACGCCCGGACACCTTGGGCGCAACCGTGGGAAAATCCGCCGTCACATACGCATCATTGGTGTACTGGTTCACACCATCCCCGTTGACCCAATGCGCTCCGCCCCACGCAATAAGGGCAAGAACACCTGCGGCACAGCCTGCATAAAGCAGAGGTTTTTTGTAAATCATGTTCAGAGTTCCGGATTAACGAGCGGGAGTATTGGGAGACGGCGCACGAGGCGGATAGACGCGATGCGGCAGCAGCAGGTTCATCGCCGCATAGCCAAGGCAGACAAAAATCAGCAGCATGTAGATATCGTTGAGCGCGAGCACGAGAGACTGCTCATGCACATAGGTATGGAAGACCTGCAGGGCGTTCCGGGCCACATGCCCGCTATCGGGCGATGTGCCGGAAAGCTGCTGCGTAATGGGGTTCCCCATCCCCTGTAAAGCCAGAGCATGCGTGCCGTGATGGTCCAGCAACATGGTGGAATGATACTGCTCACGCCGGCGGCTGAGCGCGGCAAACAGCGCGTAGGCCACCGCATTGGCCAGCCCTTTGAGCATGTTCACCATCCCGGAGATGAACGGCCCGTCTGCAGGCCCCATCGCCATGGTCGCCAGCATCAGGGTCGGGATGACCGTCATCGGCTGACCGAAGACCTGCAGGATCTGGAGCGGGTAGAAATTGTCCCGCACCCAGTCCACTGTCAGCCACGTGCCCATCCAGGCAGAAGCCGCAAGGCACAGCATGCCGCCAGCCAGCACAAAGCGGCAGTCCACCTTGCGACGGTTACAAATTGCCGCAATCAGCGGCAGCATAATCAGCTGCGGGAGTGCGACCACCAGTGAGACAGGAGCCGCCTGAATGGGCCGGTAGCCACGCACAGCCTCCAGATACAAAGCGGGGATTTCCCCCATAATGGAGCAGATCGCCAGAATACCGACCAGCGAGAGCAACGACGCCTGAATATTGCGGGACCGCCAGTACTGGATGCGGAAATAGGGACTGGGGTGATAGGCCTCGTTGATGACGAACACGATAAAGGCCGCCATACCCCAGAACGTCAGATTGGTGATGACGGGCGAGCGAAACCAGTCGAGCCGGTCCCCCTGATACAGCACCGTCACCAGCGAGCAGATGGCAGGCACGCCCACAATCAGCCCGAACCAGTTGAACTTCTCGAACCGCTCAAAATGCATGGGGTCACGTGGCAGGCCATACGCCATCATGCCCACTGCAATCACGGCAAGCGGAATAATCTCCCAATACAGCCAGTGCCAGCCCACATGCTCAAACCAGAACGCTTCCAGCGGCAGACCAAGATTAGGGCCGAACGTCGCACTCATGGCATAGCCACCAATGCCGAACACCCGGATCTGTGGTGGCAAATATTTGAGCATCACGGTCATAAGCACAGGCGGCAGGCAGCCCCCTGCCAGCCCTTGAAAAGCCCGCAAAATACAAAGGGATGTCACGTCCGGCATAAAGGGGGCCGGAATAGACAGCAGCGCCATAACCGCCGTCATGAAAATGGAAAAGCGGTAGATCGAGAACGTCATATAGAACCACGGCGTGAAGGCCATGGCGGCAATATTGAACGCCTCGTAAATGGAGATGACCCACGTCCCCTCATCGTGGCCGATATGCATCGCGCCACGAATGTCGGACAGGCCGATTTCGGTCACATGTTCATTAAAGCCCGCAATATGCACTGCCAGCAGCATGCCAAGGCAGCCGATGACGGTCCGCAGACCAAAAGGCGGAATATAGGAGGGCCGCGGCGGCGAGGCGTGAACGACTGGCTCACCGACCGCCTGTGGAGGGGCGACGTTGTTCATAGCCGCACATGATCCTGAGAGGCCGCTACCGACAACCCTCATTTGTGGAAAGCGACGACTTCGATTTTCGGAAGAATATTTTCTGGTCAATCCGCCAGACAAAATCTATTTCTGGAGGGATGAAAGGCTACGATCTCGATCTGCTGCGCTACCTTCAGGTACTGACTGAAGAAGAGAGCGTATCCCGTGCGGCCCGCCGCATGAAGGTCAGTGAACCCGCCATGAGCCGCCAGCTGGCCAAGCTCCGCACAGCTTTTGCGGACCCCATTCTGGTGCAGGCCGGTCGGCGCATGATCCCTTCGGCCTTTGCGACCGGCGTTCTCAATCAGGTGCAGGATCTGGTCCGCAACGCTGATAGCCTGCTGGAAACGCGCGCCCTCGCCAATCTGGCCAACATGGCCCCAACCTTCACCATCCGCGCGAATGATCTGGTCGTCGCGGCCCTCGCCCTGCCCCTTCTGGAAGCGCTCAAGCAGGATTGCCCGCGCTGCGAGGTGGTGTGGGCCCCGGAACTGGATGCCGCCGCTTCTGACCCGTTACGGGATGGCGGCATTGACCTCTATCTGGGCGCAACTGAGCTGATGAAGCCCGAAATCCGCCGCCAGACTGTCCTGCGCGACCACATGCAGGGGCTTGTGCGGAAGGACCACCCCATTCTGGCCGGCCCCATCACGCCTCAGAGCATGGTGCTGTATGATTATATCAGCGTCTCCCGCCGTGGCCGGGCACGCGGCCCCATAGACTGGATGCTGCAAAACCAGTACGGCCTGACACGCCGGATCGCCATGGTGGTTCCCACCTACCATTGCATGGTGGAAAGCATGAAAGAGACGGACCTCATTCTTCCCCTCCCCGGTCTCGTCATCAACCATATTTCTCTCAAGGCTCTGGGGCTGGCGTCTTTTGAATTCCCGCTTTCTCTGCCAAGCGTTGAAGCCTTTCAGGCCTGGCACCCAAGGCGGGATACAGACCCGGTCCATCGCTGGCTGCGGGAAACGCTTTTCAGGGTCTCGCGCAAAGTGTTTGAAAAGTGCACCCCTTAAAGCCAGGGTTAATGGCTGGCACGAACCAAAACACGCCCCGTCACTTATTGGCGGCAAACATGGTTGTGGCCATGTTCAGCACCTTCCGCCTGTAAGCCGCACTCAGCATTGGCGTGTGGGAATGATAGTAGCCAATCGCCCGCATCACATCGCCATGCGCCTCATCAATATAGGTCCGCATAATGAGCGCCGAGGCCGCTACATTAAAGCAAGGGTCAGAAATCAGGCGCGTTGCTGTCACAGGCACAGAAAGATGATGCATATCCGCCAACGGCTGCACCCAGCGCGTATTGATCTGCATCAGACCCAGATCCGCACTGCCATCCCCATTAGGGTGCACCATCCCCGTCACACCGCCTTCGACCTTCTGGATCACGGGCAAAACCCGCGGCGGAATATGATAGTGGCTGGCACTGGCAATCATGCAGGCAAGAAGTGAACCGGGCATTGTCATCCTGAATCCAGCGGGCTGCGGCTGCCGCTCCCTGACGTCTATCTTCAGACAGCATGGGAACGTACCCCTTTGCCTGTATGGAACCAGTCAGACTTTTTCAAGGCGTTGAAGAGACGCTGCCCCCTCACCTTACCTCAAACGCGCCCGAGCCGATCCGCCAGCCGCCCCCACACAATGCGGCCTGCTACACCCATTTTCCAGGCAAAATGCCCCATAATCGGTTTAACCGGAGTTGGCGGAAACAGCGGCGTCCCCTCCCCCGTCACAGAGTGCGCAATGTTCTGCCCCATGACCGTCGCCATGGCCACGCCCCGCCCGTTATAGCCCACACAGGCCAGCAAGCCCGGTTCTGGCTCATGCCAGTGCGGATAATGGTCCAGCGTGATACCCAGTTGCCCGTTCCAGCCATGGGTCCAGCTGATATCACGCAACTCTGGCCAAAGCGTCAAAGCCCGCTGCATCAGATACGGAAAAGCCGAAGCCCCCTGTAAATGATGAGAATAGGACCGTCCGCCCATCAGCAAACGTCGCTGCGCATCCACCCGGTAGTACGTGGTAATCTGACCCAGTTCATACAAAACTTCATGCTGCGCCAAAATCCGGGCCACATAGTCATCCGGCAAAGGCGTACTGGCTACAATGCCGCTATGGACCGGCACCACAGACCGCCGCAGCGCATCCCACGCTTTGTCTGTATAGCCATTCGTTGCAAACAGCAGCTTATCAGCACGCACAAAACCCTGTGCCGTCTGCACCTGCCATGCATCCCCCTGACGACTAAAAGAGGTGACCCGCGTTCCTCCATAAAGGTTCGCCCCGGCTTTGACCGCAGCCCGTGCAAGGCCCCGTGTATAAGCCAGAGGATCAATCTGCCCCCCGCGAGCATCCAGCATTCCACCGCAATACGAAGCGTTACCGGACCGTGCCTCCATGTCCGCAGGTTCCAGCCATTGCACCGGCCAGCCGCGCGTCAGGCACTCGTCTGTCAGGGCCCGCAAAGGTGCGAGTTGCGCGGGCGCTGTGGCGGCTCTGAGTGTGCCACCTCGCAGGGCCGCACACGCAATGCCGTGCCGCTCAATCAGATTAAAAACCAGATTGGGCGCGTTCCAGGCGGCTTCCACCAGAGCTGGCCCGTAAGCAGGGCCAAAATCCTGCTCAACCTGCGAGGGTAGAGGCTTGAGGCCAGGGTTCACCTGCCCGCCATTGCGACCGGACGCCCCCCAGCCGGGCTGTTCGGCCTCCAGCACAACCACCTGCACACCTTTTTCAGCAAGGTGAAGTGCGGTCGAAAGCCCGGTGACACCAGCCCCTATAATGGCGATATCGGCACGCGTGCTGCCATCAAGGGGCGGATAAACCAGACCACCCCCGCCGTCTGCTGCATAAAGGCTGGCTACAGTGTTCATGCGTCCTCGCCGTATCCAATAATGGCTTTGATTTCCAGAAAGTCTGTCAATCCGAAGGAACTACATTCGCGCCCGTTCCCAGACTGACCATAGCCGCCAAACGGGGCTGCCACAGTCCATGCGGCCCCGTTGATATTCACGTTCCCGGCCCGCAAGCGGCGCGCCACGGCTCTGGCGTGCTTCAGGTCACCAGACTGAACATAGGCCCCCAAACCATAAGGGGTATCATTGGCAATCTGAATGGCCTGCTCTTCATCATCGTAAGCCAGAATGGACAGAACCGGCCCGAAGATTTCCTCACGCGAGATAGTCATATCCGGCGCAACATTCCCAAACACGGTGGGCTTGACGTAATACCCTGTTTCCAGCCCCTCCGGTTTCCCAAGCCCGCCCGTTACAAGGGTCGCTCCTTCTTCAATGCCTTTGGCAATCAGCTTCTGAATCCGGTCATACTGCACAGCACTCACAACCGGGCCAAGCTGCGTGCTTTCATCCGCCGGAGAGCCCATTTTGAAGGACTCAGCAGTCTTTTTGGCAATCTGCATAGCCTGTTCCATCTGCGCACGCGGCACCAGCATACGCGTTGGCGCGTCACAGGACTGGCCTGAATTACTAAAGCAGCCTTTAACGCCACGCGTTACGGCATCTTCAAAGTCAGCATCAGGCAGAATGATGTTTGGTGATTTCCCGCCAAGTTCCTGATGCACACGCTTGACCGTTTCCGCAGCCAGTTTTGCAACAGCAATACCGGCACGGGTCGAGCCGGTAATAGAAACCATATCCACATCAGGATGGCTGGCAATGGCCTCCCCCACTCCGGGCCCGTCACCATTGACCATATTATAAACACCTGGCGGCAGGCCTGCTTCATCCAGAATTTCTGTAAAGACCAATGCGCTGAGCGGTGCGACCTCGCTGGGTTTCATCACTACCGTGCACCCTGCGGCCAGCGCGGGGGCGACCTTGCACATAATCTGGTTCATCGGCCAGTTCCAGGGCGTAATCAGCCCCGCAACCCCAACGGCTTCCCGGGTGATCAGAATATCATCCCGCATTTCCTCAAACACGTAGGTTTTCAGGGCTGAAATCATTTCTTCCAGATGCGCCAGACCGGCCCATGTCTGGCTGTCCCGCGCCCGGGCAATGGGAGAGCCCATTTCCTGAGAAATTGCCTGCGCCATATCTTCAGAGCGTTTTTTATAAATAACAAGAATACGCTCCAGCACAGCCAGCCGCTCTTCCCGCGTGGTGACGGACCATGCCGGAAAAGCCTTGCGTGCCGCCGCCACAGCCCGGTTTACGTCTTCGGCTTCCCCAAGGGCGATCGTGCTGCACACTTCTTCCGTTGCTGGGTTGATAACATCCAGCGTGCGGCTACCAACCGGGTTAACCCACTGGCCGTCATAATAAAATTGCAAAGCATGAGACATGGCGTGCTCGTTCCTTAAAGGATGATATTTTGATCGACCATCAGGGCATTTGTTGCAATAGTCATACAAACAACCGGGAACTGATGGATATGAAGGCTCTGATACTGGCGCAGGGCACACTGTGGATCATCATGGTGCTGACTGCCGCTGTCGCCCTGCTGCTGCTCAAACAGGTTAAAGCGCTTTACCGCAAAATTGCGCCCCTTGGCGCTCTGGCTCCGGTCGCCCCCACAGCCTCCCGGCTGGACGCCCATCCCGAGACAACGCTGAACGGGCAGGATGTTATTATCGGTGGTCAGCGGCCCAGTGGCAGAAAATTGCTGTTGCTGTTTGTCTCCGGCACCTGCCCCATTTCGCAAAAAATGGTTTCCATCACGCGTGATTTCTGCGTCCGGGAAAAACTCGACCTGCTGTTTGTGGGGGATGATACGCCGCAGGCGCAGGAAGAGGCGATATCCACTCTCGGCATCACCCCGCGTGACATGGTCAACTCCGCCACAATCGGCCGCCTGCTGGGGGTGGACCGTGTTCCCTTTGCCGTACTTCTGGCTGCGGATGGCACCGTGGAAGCCCGCGGACTGGTCAACAATCGGGAACATCTGGAAAGTCTGCTGAGCGTCATGGAAACGGGCCACAGCTCCATTCAGTCTTTTCTGGAAGCCAACCCGCATGCTCTTTCGCCCTCTTAACGGGGGCACTGCGCCGCAGCGCGGGCCAGCACCTCGGCCCGTAAGGCCAGAAGATCAGTTGAGGCAATGGCCTGTGCACGTAAGGTATGAATTTCCGCAGCCGTAAAAGGCTTGGTGCCCATTGGCGTGCTGGCACCGCCCATGCGAAACAGCACAAAATTCATGACATCCGCCAGCTCCTGATCATCCCGGATCAGGGACATGGAAACACCGGGCACCCGCCCGATGTAGGCCCGCCCCTCCGCAGAGCAGGCAAATGTGCCGACATGGTCTCGCAAAATCGGCACAAACGTGCGGGCTGAAACACCCTCAATCCCGTGGCACCCACCACAATGGGTCAGATAGTTTGTGGTGGCATGGTCCAGTAGCGCGGCCTGCGCTCCGGGAGACATATCAGCACAGAACAGAAACGCGGACACCGCCCCTACCAGACAAAGGATACGTCTGGCAGGCCGCAGCGTGCGTCCCCCTACAACATTACGGAATAGGGTGTGCAGCATTCAGCGCATTCCGTTCAGCCTGCATTTCCGGTCCCTTTTTAGGGGTCGCGCGAGCGGCCTTTACATCATCAGCCGTAATGGTCGGGGCCGTTGAGGTATCCCCCAAAGACGCAATGTAGGTCAGCACGGCCGCAATATCGTCATCAGAAAGCGCTTTCAGAGACGGCATAAACCCGGCATAGGCAGCGCCCCCGGCCTGAATGGGCCCATGCAAGCCATTCAGCACAACATCCATCAGGTATTTCTTGCCTTCAGGCGTGGCTGCAATTTTATCAATCCGGTTTTTCAGAACAGGAAACTGGCCCGGCATCCCTGCCCCACCAGCCTGATGGCACACGGAGCAGTTGGTGTTGTAGACCGTCAGCCCATCGGATGCGGCGTGGGCAGAACCCGCCAGAACCGGAGCCGCGGCAAGAACACCAGCCAGAAGACGTAAACCGTGTTTAATCATGATGCATTCCCAACAATAACAGAAGTCGAACAATTATAGATCAGTGCGCCTGTACCAAAGCACCAGATGATATCATTATTGGCCTGAGGCCGGTAGCTTGGCTGGTCACCCTCCGTGCCAACGCACATGGGCTGGCTACACGCATCTTGTCCGCAACAGTCCCGATACGCAACAAGGTAGGACTGCCCATCTCCGGGGTTAAAGCAGGTGCCAATCCATGAGGTCGGGGACGGGCTGGTCCCCGGTGGGCAGCTATGAACACCACCGCCGCAGGACGCACACAGGAACCCGTCAATCGCGCAATAACGCCAGTAATTACAGGCCGTAGCGTCCGTCGTCTGCGCATCAGCAGCAAAGGGCGTGGGGGCCTTGAATTTGGGTTTAGCCGTCTGCGCGGCGGAAGCCCGCTCAACCGGCAAGGTCGGGATCAACGCCCCAAACGTCACCCACGCGCCCACACGCCCCAGCAAGCCACGGCGGGAGCTGTGACCCGCCACATGACGGGTGAAACGCTCAATCGTGCGGTCCAGCAGGCTGTGTGCTGTGCCCTCTTTTTCAGCGCGCGCTCCAGACCGTGCGGACACATCAGACTGCAACATGAGAGGTCTCCTTCATTTGGGCCGGACGTGCCTGCGGCAACGTGGCAACCAAAGCTTCAATTTCGCGGCGGCTGCTGGCAACGTCCCGCGCCGTAATGACACCACGGGGGTCAAGCACCACCAAAGTCGGCAAACGGCCAATCTGCACCAGCAAAAGCAGTTCCATACTCACAAGCAACGGCACACCCTCAAGCGGCGTCCGCTGCGCCATGGCGGAAAGAGCGGTGACATCGCCCTCTCCTATCAGAACCAGATCAACGCCATGCTCCTGCGCTACCCCACGCGCCACAGGCAGCGCCCGCTTACAAACGGGGCAATCCGCAGAGACAAACATCAGCATCACGGCGCGGCCAGTTGCACTGGTCCCCCCAATGGCAACTGGCGCATCGGCCAGCGTGCGGGCTGTAACCTGCGGCAGCGCCTGTCCGGCCTGCAAGCCAGACAGAACCGGCTGCACGCCAATAGGGGCCAGTCTCTCATGCAGCACACCAATCTGGCGGGCCAGCACAAACACACCCAGCGCCAGCCCAAGTGTAAAAACTGTCAGCAATAATGTAGAAACTGTGAGAATAATCAGCATCAGCTCAGCGCCTCCGACCCTGTAAGAGACGCCGTTGCCACGCAGAGCAGCAAAAGGGAAACGCCCATAAGCAACCCTTCAACACACAGCAGACCAAACTCCGGCTGACCACACAGCCCTACCAGAAAAACCAGCACCGCCAGCGCCACATTACGGAACACAGAAGCCCATGACAGACGCGCATCCACACCCGGAATGCATCCGCAGGACAGATGAGTGCGGCCCCGTGCCACATTGATCCCCATCGCCCCTGCAAACACCAGCAGCAGTACGGCCGAGACCAGTCCAGCCGCCAGTGTGGCTGCACCGGAAAACAACCATATCCCCAAAAGGGTTTCCGTCACGATAATGGCGTAGGCAGCGGGGAACGCCGCATCCAGCGGCAACAGACGATAGGCTGCAATATCTGAGGCAAACCGGGCGCTGTCTGTAGCCTTCCCAATCCCCGTGAACAGGAACAGCGCACCAAACGCCCCGCTCCCTAACGCCCCCAGCATGTGAAGTAAAAGACTATGCACGCTCATTCACCCAGCGCGATGGTGAAGTAGAGGTCATCACCAAGATGCGGCATCTTGTGCAGTTGCTTCCCGCTTTTCATGTCCCAGATAAACAGATCACCCGCATTGTCGTTGGTAAACAGGAGCGGCTTGTCATCCTGCGTGACCCCCACCATCGTGGCGGGCACAGGCAGAGGAATACGGCGCACAAGTTTATGCGTTGAAGTATCCAGCTCCCAGATTTCCGTGCCTGCCTTTTTATGGGTCCAGAACGTCCCTTCATGCATCAGCACAAACAGGTGTCCGCTGGCATAATGCAGTGCGGATAACTGCCAACCACCCGGACGCCATGTTTTGGCAAAAGGCGCTTCAGCCGCAGGCGCTTTTTTCATGCCGGCTGCTTCCTGGATAGACCAGGGGGCCTCCACCTTGCTATCGGCTGAAAGTGCCGTGGGATAGACAAGCCCGCTGTAGGAAATAAACCACGTTTTGCCATCAGGCCGCCGGGTGGGGCTGTGTTCAAAAACAGCATCCTTCTCCGGATCAAAAAACGGCTTGGTATGTACAACCTCCGCTTTGCCATTCTTCAGGCTGACATTGGCAAGACCACCGTCCGCACAGATGGACGTAAACCCGTCATTCCCCCACGGATAGGCCAGTGCACACCCCGGCAAATCAACCGTCTGGCTGACCTTATGCGTAGCTGTATCCACAACATGCACGGCATTAGTCGGCACCATGGAAAACACATAGACCCGCCCGCCATCCTGACTGATAGCAAGATCGTTTTTCTTGGGGGTGACCAACGCCCGGCCCGGCAGCACTTCGTCATTGGTAATGGTCAGCGTTTGCGGGTCATACGCGGGCAAAAGGTCAAGACGATCGCCGCGATTACCGCGTGACCAGACCGTCTCCGCGACATAAAACGCCCGGCCCCTGGGGTCCTGCACCACGTTGCCGTTATAGGCCGCCTGCACCATGCCCAGCAGCTTGCCCTTGTCTGCATCCACCACGTAAATACGGCCATCCTTAGCGTGCGTGCCCGCAGTATCCTGCACCAGAATACGATGCGGCGTGACCGGAGAAAGCTTAATAATGTCGCTTTCTTCTTCCTGCACAACCGGCTCATCTGCCCACGCTTTAAGGGACGCCACGGAAGACGCTCCCAGTGCCACAAGACCCAGCACGAGAGCCGCCGTGCCAGACCGGAGAGCTGTGGAATAGCGCATAAAATCAAACCCCTTGGCTGATAAAGCAGATGAATACGCAGCAACACTGCGCAGGGAGAAGAAGAGTGTCATTCTCTGGCATCGGACGCAACGCTCCCGCAACGAAGTTTTATCCAACCACCCAGCGTAATCAGGCACAGGGCCACCGCCCCCACAGCCAGTTCATGCCGTGTTTCCGGCGCGCCAAGCATGGAGAGCAAAACGCCCACGAGCATGACAATAGCCAGCCACCCCTTCCACGCGCCCGACCGATATAACCGCAACCGCGCACAGACAATGAGGAGATTATAGACCATGATGAATGCGCCCGTTGTGGCTACCAGAAAGGCAAACACAACACCCGGGGAGAGCACGGCAGTCGCAGAGACCAGCAGCGCCACGGCAGAACTGGCCAGCACAGCCCGACGCGGCAAATGCGCCCGGGGAGCCATGACCTGCAGGGCACGCGGCACGTCTCCCCTGCACGCCATTTCATACACCACGCGGGATGTGGCGTATAAACCGGAATTGAGCGTGGACAAGGTTGCCGACAAAATGACCAGCGTCATCACCGTACTGGCATACGGCACATGAAAGCGTTCAAGCGTGAGGAGAAAAGGAGAGACCCCACGCACAGTCTCTGACCATGGCATCAGGCACAAAATCAAGGTGATTGAACTCAGGTAAAACACCAGCAACCGGAGTGCGACCGTACGCGTAATACGGGCAATATTGCGGTCCGGGTGGTCTGATTCCAAAGCAGCAATGGTCGCGACCTCACTCCCCGTCATGGAAAACAAAGCCGTGGGCACTGCCGCCAGAAAGGCAAAAGCCCCCAGCGGCATAAAGCCACCATGCCCAAATAGGTTCTCCGTCACAGGGACAGAATGTCCACCCAGCAACACAACACCAATCACAACAAACACACAGAGTGCCGCAACCTTTATGAGAGCAAACCAATACTCACATTCACCGTAATTTCTGACAGACATCAGATTAATCGCGGTCATGACGGCAAGAATGACAATTTCAATAACTGCATACGGCACAGGCACATAAGGCGCGATGAGAGACGCTGAGGCGATAACTTCCACCCCAAGCGTTGTGACCCATACCGCCCAATAGACCCAACCGGCCACAAACCCGGGCAACGGCCCCAGCGCATGCCGGATCTGGCTGACAAAAGACCCATGCCCCGGCGCGTGCAAGGCAATGTCCCGCAGCATGATATTGACCAGAAAGACGATCAGCCCGGAGAGAGCATAAGAAATCAGGACACTCGGCCCAGCCGTCAGGATAGCACCCGAAGAGCCAATAAAAAGCCCCGCGCCAATCACGCCACCAAGAGAAATCATGGTGATATGGCGCGGCCTGAGGCTATGAGCCAGTTGGGAGCTAGGCGTCGGGGCAGTCATGGACGCTCCCCTTCAGCCCGATACTGCCCATGTCCTGAAAGCTCCCACTCACCTTCCCCACTCATCCTGCGTGATGCCATGCGGACCTCAGCATTGTTGGGTTGGGGAAAGGCCTTCATCACAGCGTCAGAATTCCGCGCTGACAGTGCCGAAGAATTCGCGCACCGCCCCACGTTCCAGAGACTGATAATCTCCTGACATAGGGTTACCGTTCTGCCCCATCATGGAGATGTATTTGGAGTTGAACAGGTTGTAGACATTGAAATCCACCGAGAGGTTTTTGGCAAAACCAACTTTCCCAAAGTTATAACGTGCCCCTGTGCTGGCCAGCCAGTAGCCCGGCACAGACGTATCATTCACATAGCTGTAATAGCGCTTTGAATAATAGTGCACATCAAAATGTGTCTCGAGCCCTTTCCAGCGATAAGACAGATTAGCCTTATACATAAACTGCGGAAAGTTTACGATCTTCTTACCTTTGGTGTAATAAATACCATCTGATGTAGTAATATTTCCGCCATATGTCGAGTGATTATAGCTGACACTATTATAGATTGCCAGCCCTTTGATGGGCGTAAGCGTAACGGCGGCATCCACCCCATTTGTATGCACCGTGGTTGGCACAACGGTGGAAACAGGAGCCAGAATAGTGCCTTCCGTTGCAGCCTGAAGGCGATTTCTGGCATCCGCATGATATCCGGCCAGACTGGCCTGTATCAATTTATCGGTATAGCGATACCCGACTGCGTAGACCCAGTCTTTTTCAGGCGAAACACCATGCTGGAGCTTTTTGAAAGCATCCTGATCCTGCACAGACCAAGGAGAATTCCCAACCCCGTTTGGCAGAACCTGATAAGTCCGCATATTCTCCGCAAGATCAAAATAGAATTCATGATTTTTCAGGAAGCGGTAGCTCGCGCCAACATGGGGCAGAAATGCGCTGGACGCCGTCATACTCCCATTGGGCAGCGCATCAACGCCGGTATAATCTGAATTGTTATAGGTCGCACCACCAGCCGTCGTCGCCAGAACGGATTTAAAGCCTGCGGTCACACGCAGGTTCTCAACAGGACGCCAGGTATCCTGCAAATGGAACGCAAAGTTATTGGTTCTCCAGTTAAACCCATACCCCTGCTGGAACGCTTTGCCATAGGTATTGTATGGGCCAACCGTTTTCAGAGGGGCACCCTCTCCTAACGTTGGCTCATTATACCAGAACAGCCCGGCTTCCTGATTATTGTTTTCATACCAGACGCCGGTATCAAGACTATGGTTGGCAATTTTGTAAAGGAAGCTGCTTGTAAAACCATACCGCTCCTGCCGGTTCTGCCAGACTTCCTGTGAAAATGGCGCTTCTGTATCAGCAGAGGGCGTCGACGTATCAGAATACGTATAATACCCGGTCTGGCTGGTGCCATAAAGATTAGTGCGCCAGCGCAGCCGTTCCGTCAGAGCCAGATCAAAATTCAGGCCGCCCGTGTAGTTGGTCTCCTGCTGGCCACCGTCATACAGATAGGGCTCATCCCCATTGGCCTCAATGGCATCCGTGGTCGGAAGAGAGATATTTCCGGCAACATAATTATAAGCTTTTGCGTAATTAGGATAAAGATGCGGCGTGCGCCACCCAAGTCCTTTCAGCATTGCCAGAGACGTATCCCAATAGTTCCACTCCGCCAGGTCGCTCCAGTTGAAGAACGCCTTCATGACGCTTTCATGCCCGATAGGCTGCACCAGCTTGGCATCGACCTGTTGTTGAAACTGGGAGCCACCTCCAGCCCACATCCCTTCATCCGAGCGGGAATAGGCTGTCATAAACTTGGTACCTGTGCTGTTCAGCTTGCCACTATCCAGCCGCGCGTACGTCCGGAAAGAGCTATAGCTGCCAAACCCCTGAGAAACTTTGCCCCCTAGCTGGTCTTTAGGGTCTGCGGTTTCAAACTGCATTGTCCCACCCAATGTGGACGTGGAGGGCACATTAACGCCACCCGGCCCTTCCGAGATGATACTACGGTCAATATCATCAGAAATTGCTGCCTGAATGATGTTCAGCCCGTTATTGCTCTCATAGGTCTGGTCATTCAGCGGAATACCATCCAGCGTCACGCCAAGCTGATCCATAAAAAACCCGCGCACATAAATACTGGCACCCCACAGGTCGATCCCCAGAGGGTCGGTCGAGCTGAAACTGACCCCGGGCAGGCGGTCCGCTGCTTTCAGCACGGACGTACCGGGCGTGAACTGCTCCATGACAGCCTTGGACACCACATTGTCCGCACCGCGTGAAACGCTACGATGAGAGCTGACCTCAAGCGCTTCACTCCCACCCTGCACCGGCCCATGATCCCGATGCCGTGCAACAGGTGCCGCTGCTCCGGCAGCACGGCCCGCAGGCACATGAGAGGCCTTAGACACGCCACGCACAGGCCGCTTACCCCGGGGCGTATGATGTGCCTGCGTAGATACCGGCGCAGAAACCTCACCCGTCGCCGCTTTTGCGGAATCTGGTGCAAGCAGCACCGGCATTGTTAAAGCTGAGAATGACAATGCACATCGAAGAGGCAGTTTGCGGCGAGACGTGACCACATCTGCAAGTTTCTTTTTTCTGCTCACGTCTGTTTCTTCCACTTTAAAATGCCGGACAGGGCAAGGATTAAAACGCTTTGCTACGTTCAGGTGACCCGGCAAGGCCTCTGCGCAGTTCGCCGCAGGATGTGAACTTTCTTGCACAGATACAAAACAGATCAGGCGCCAGAAGCACCTTACAGGTCCCACAAGAAACGTTTCATTTATGTGATGATATGGAGAACAGTGCCATATCGCAACAGTTTTGTATGTTTTTCAAAACCCCGCGGACTGCAACCGTTCTCCACAGCATGCGTTCATTATAAAAAACACTTCAAACACAACGCCGCCCTCGCAGGTCCCTTTTTTTGCCTCACCCATCCCTCTTGCCAGAGCCTATAATTTTTCATTACGATTAAAAAATATAGAGCAGCGAAAGAATCAGACGTTATGGATGTTGGCGGCACACTTTACGCTTTACGCACACAACGCGGACTGTCCCAGCGCGAACTGGCAAGACGCTGCGGCGTTGCCAATGGCACAATTTCACTGATTGAATCCAACGCCATCAATCCTTCCGTCGGACTGCTTCGCCAGATTGTCCATGCTCTGCCTATGAATTTATCTGAATTTTTTGCATTCGAGCATCTGGAAGAGCGTAAGCTTTTCTACCGTGCGTCTGAACTGCGGGAAATTGGCGGCAAAGGGATTTCTTACCGCCAGATTGGCACCAACCTGAATGGTCGCGCCTTACAAATGCTGGATGAAGTCTACGCCCCCCGCACAGATACCGGTAAAACCATGCTGCACCATACGGGGGAGGAAGGAGGCGTTGTCATCAGTGGGGAAATAGAAGTCACCGTCGCAGACCAGCGCGCCATTCTCGGCCCCGGAGACGCCTACTATTTTGACAGCAATCTCCCGCACCGCTTCCGCAATATTGGCAAGGACCCCTGCCATATTGTCAGCGCCGCAACGCCCCCTAGTTTTTAAAGGCAGACGGTTTGATCTCTGTCTGCGTATTGCCAAAATGGGCCAGCACATAAGAGGCAATGGCCGCCAGCTCTTCCTCTGTATAGGCCTTTGAAAAACCGGGCATAAAAGCACGTCCCCGCCCGGTTTCAAGCGCCGTGCCGTCGCTCAAAACCTGCACCAGGTTATCTGCGGCCGGGTCTGACACACTATGCGCTCCAGCAAGCGCTGCCCACTCAGACTGTCGGCCTCGTCCATCCGGCAAATGGCACCCGGCACAGGCCTGCGCAAAAAGCCCCTGCCCCCTTCGTGCCGTTTCACTTAAGGCATGGTCTGGGTCGGTAGCCATAGTCTGCGCTACCGGCCCTTGGGCAATGGGAGGAAGACTACGCAAATACGTAACCATGGCCGCAATATCAGTTTGCGTCATATAGCGCAGACCATGCTCCACAGCTTCTGCCATCGGGCCTGATGCCGCCCCTTTGCCGCTTGCTTTACCGGTCGAAAGGTATGAAGTCAGCTGTTCGTCTGTCCAGCCGCCCAAACCGTGCTGTTTGTCTGATGTCAGATTATAGGCGCGCCAGCCCACCTGTACGGCTCCGGCATAGGCCTTACTGCTCAGGCCATACGTTATGGTTCGGGGGGTATGGCACTGGCTGCAATGCCCTAACGCTTCCGTCAGATAAGCCCCGCGGTTCCATTGTTCCGATTGAGCCGGATTGGGCTGGAAACGCTCATTCGGATTATTCAGCCAGTTCCAGAACATCATGCTCCATCGCTGGTTAAATGGAAAATACAGGGAGTTTTGCGGAGCCGGTGCATTTTCTGGCTTCAGACTAAACAGATACGCCTTGATCGCCAACGCATCCGCATCATTCAGCAACGTATACGCCGTATACGGCATAACGGGATAAAGATGCTTTCCTCCGCGCCCCACACCTTCCCGCAACATTTTAAGCCACTCGGCATCCGTGTAAGCACCAATGCCAGTTTGCTTGTCTGGCGTAATATTAACGGCAAAAATTGTA
The DNA here is from genome assembly GCF_002153605.1 of Acetobacter malorum. GTDB lineage: Bacteria > Pseudomonadota > Alphaproteobacteria > Acetobacterales > Acetobacteraceae > Acetobacter > Acetobacter malorum_A. The sequence goes on from NZ_JOPG01000026.1 coordinate 40,247, forward strand.
CCAAACGGCAGCGCAAAAGGACGTCCGCCCGTAAGCCCTTTTCCATCCGGCGCAGCGTGGCAGGCGGCACAATCTGCTGCCCGGAAAAGATACTCGCCACGTTTGATTATCTCCGGGCGCGTATCGGGCCCAGACTCAGGAGCGCTCTCAGCAAAAGCCATGCTACCATGGAAGCAGAGCGTGAAGACTGCCGTCCCTTGCATAACATTTTTCAAATAGCGGAACGACATCATGCCTTTTCTCCGCCAAGCTGTTTGGCAAACGGAATGCGACGCAGGCGTTTTCCTGTTGCCGCAAACAGGGCATTTGCCAGCGCCGGAGCCGCTGCAACGGTGCCCACTTCCCCAATACCACCAATTTCCGCATCAGGGTCCGAGACCAGATGCACCTGAATATCTGGCGCTTCGTTCAGCCGCATCATGCGATAATTATGAAAGTTGGTTTGTTCAACCCGACCATCTTTCAAAGTGATTTCATTATAGAGCGCCATGGTTAGTCCAAAAATGAGGCCACCCTGAATTTGCGCGACAATACCATCGGGAAAGACGACCGGCCCGCAATCCACAGCGCTGTGTGCCTGAACAAGACGGATCTGCCCATTTTTCTCTACAGCGACTTCCATGACGGTTGCAGCCCATGTCTGAAAAGAATAATGGAGCGCGATCCCCATACCATGCCCGGGCGGAAGCTCTTTACCCCAACCGGACTGCTTCTCGACTTCATCCAGAACTTTCAGCGCCCGAGGCTGATGAGCCGCCAGCTTTTTACGAAGCGCCAGCGGATCCTGCCCGGATTGATGCGCAAGTTCATCAATCATGCTCTCAACAACAAACACATTATGGGTTGGACCGACCCCCCGCCACCAGAGCGTCGTCACCGCATCGGGTTCATCCCGGACAAATTCAACCAGTTGATCCGGCATCGCATACGGTGTTTGGGCCGCCCCTTCCACCGCATCAGGGTCAAGACCGTTCTGCATCCCCTCCGGATACCAGCGCGCCGTGACAGATGAACCGGTCGTGCGATGATGCCACCCGCTTAGGGCTCCATCCTGTGTCAGCCCAGCAGAAATCCGATCATAATAATACGGGCGGAACTGATCCTGCGTGATGTCCTCTTCCCGCGTCCAGATCAGCTTCACAGGATAAGACACCTGTTTTGCAAAATGCGATGCTTGACCAATAGAATTGGAATCCAGCCTGCGGCCGAACCCACCGCCTATCAGGTGATTATGCACAGCAATAGTCTCTGGACGTAAACCCGTTGCATCAGCAACCTCCTGCCGCGCGCGGCCCGGCACCTGCGTACCAACCCAGACATCCGCCCCGTCTGGCCTGATATGCACGGTTGTATTGATCGGCTCCAACGGCGCATGCGCCAGAAAGGGGAGTTCATAAACGGCATCAATACGCGTATGCGCCTGCTTTAAAGCCTCTAACGCATTGCCGTTTTTGACAGCCACAACACCAGACTGTTCTGATGCCTTTTTCATCCGTGCAACAATATCGCCTATCGACGTTGTCGCGTTTGGACCGTATTCCCACTGCGGAAAGGCCGCTTCCATCCCCTTGATCGCCGCCCACATATGCTCACCTATGATGGCAATGGCATCGGGGAGCGTCAGCACATCGACCACGCCCGGAACTGCCAGTGCTGCATCCCGATTATAGCCGGTCAAATGACCGCCCTTGACCGGACAGGCCATGATGCGGCCGATTTTCATACCCGGTATTTGGGCATCTATCCCGAACTGCGCGCTTCCGTTTGTTTTGGCTTTTGTATCCAGCCTGCGCGGGCTGGTGCCAATCAGGGTGAAATCAGAGGCCGGTTTAAGAGCAACTTTTGCCGGCACAGGCTGATGCATTGCAGCCTCAGCAAGCTCGCCATAAGCCAAGCTCCGCTCATCAGCGGGATGAAAAACCCGCCCGTCCCGCGCCTGACACGCACTTTCCGGCACTTTCCAGATTTGCGCAGCTGCCGCGACCAGCATCATACGGGCCGCAGCACCTGCTTCCCGCAACGGGATCCAGCTGTCCCTCGTTGAAGAAGACCCACCGGTTTCCTCTTCACCGGCCACGCTATCAACATAGGCAGGGTCAGCCGGGGCGGCCTCAACAGACACCTGATCCAGTGTCACGCCCAGTTCTTCCGCCAGCAGCATGGAGATGCCAGTGTAAATTCCCTGCCCCATTTCTGCATAACGCATAATGAGTGTCACAGCGCCCTGCTGCGTAATCCGAATGAACGCATTCGGCCTGAACACAACGCCCGTCGCTGTATCCTGCGCCTGAGAGGCTTTTAAAAGGGGTAGGCCCGGCAGAAATGCGGACAACAGAAAACCACCGCCCCCGCTTAAGGCAGCTCCCAACAAAGCCCGACGGGATGTCGACACGTTTTTAAGCTTCATGGGAGGCAGCTTTATGAATAGCTTTGCGAATGCGCACATATGTCCCGCAACGGCAGATATTACCGGCCATGGCCTCATCAATATCTGCGTCGGTTGGCTGAGGAATCTGCTGCAAGAGGGCAGTAGCGGCCATAATCTGCCCGGACTGACAATAGCCACACTGGATGACTTCCTCATCCAGCCAGGCCTGCTGCACCTTCGCCCCAGTTTCTGTGTGTTCAATCGCCTCAATGGTCAGGATATCATGCTCGGCAGCAGCAGCGACCGTCAGCAGACAAGCTCTGACAGGCTGCCCATCCAGATGCACAGTACATGCCCCGCACTGCGCCACCCCGCACCCGTATTTTGTGCCTGTCAGACGAAGAATATCGCGCAGCACCCAAAGCACCGGCATATCTGGCGGCACATCGACCTCGCGTACCACACCATTGATTTTGAGATCAAACCTCATGCGAGCCCGGCCTTACTGCAATTGTGGTGGATATCTGCCTGAGAGGATACCTCATTCTCGGCCAGAGAGCGCACTAAAAATGCACATACCCATCTTTTCAGAAGATATTTCCATTATAGAGACCCAATACACACATACGGTAGCAGCCTTAATTGTGTATCTTCCCCTTACATATCGCCAAAAACCCAATTTAATTTCTTAAAATCAGGACGAGAGCGCATCAGTCACCACAACTATATTTATAGAAATATAATGACTGATGCCTGACTTCAGAGGTCGCCGGTCAAAAACTGAGCGCGCCCCAGACCAAAGCTCCAATGCTCGTCAGAATTCTGCACAATGGACACCATGAGATCAGCTGGCTTCAGGCCACAGTCTTTCTCAAGCTTTTCCGCCAGAAGGCGATAAAACTCGGTAATCTGCTCTTTGGAGCGTGGACGAGACACCACCTGAAGCAGAACCACTTTATCGGTACGGGGGATATCCAGCCCCGTATCTTCAATAATCATGTGGGTTTTATCGTGCTCGGAAACGAGCTGATACCGGTCACGCTCTGGCACCTTGAAGGAGTCCAGCATGGCAGCATGAGCGGAATCCAGAAGCTCACGAATTTCGGTCGCGCTCCGGCTACCTTTGACAATGTGAAAATGCAGAAGAGGCATAAAAAACAATCCTTTTTAGAAAGAATTAGTAAAAACTCGAAACTTAGCCGACGGTTTCGATCACGTTTTGGAGTGTGCGCATCATGCTTTTCAACTCCTGCTCTGTGGAGATGAAAGGCGGCCCAAAGGAAATGATATCCCCCGTCACACGCAGCAGAAGACCCTGCCGCAGTCCTTCCTCGAATACGGCTGTGCCGCGCACCCCCGCCCCGGCTTCTGCAGGCTTCAACTCAACCGCAGCAGTGAGGCCGATATTGCGAATATCTGCAATATTTTTGACGCCTTTGAGGTTATGGGCGGCATCTTCCAGCACAGGTTCCAGCGCACGCACACGCTCAAACAGCCCTTCACCTTCCATCACATCCAGCACGACATGCCCCACAGCGGCTGCAAGTGGGTGACCGGAATAGGTGTAGCCATGGCAAAATTCGATGGCACTCTGGGGCCCCGTCATGAACGTCTTGTAAATCTCATCCGTTACAATCACGCCACCCATCGGCACCACACCATTGGTCACGGCCTTGGCGAACGTGATGATATCCGGCTTAACCCCAAAACGCTGCGCTGCAAAAGGCGCGCCCATCCGCCCAAAACCGGTAATCACTTCATCAAAAATCAGCAAAATACCGTATTGTGTGCAGAGTTCACGCAGCCGCTGCAAATAACCGAGAGGAGGCACAATCACACCAGTTGAGCCCTGAACAGGCTCCACAATCACCGCCGCAATGGTTGACGCATCGTGCAATGCCACCAGCCGTTCCAGATCCTCTGCCCGATGCGCGCCCCATGTCGGCTGGCCGCGGGTGAACGCCATGTGCTGAGGCTCATAGGTATGCCGCAGATGATCCACCCCTGACATCATACCCGCAGCGAACATCTTGCGATTAGAGAGAATTCCCCCCACCGACATACCGCCAAACCCGACACCATGATATCCACGCTCCCGCCCGAGCATGCGGAAGCGATTGCCTGCCCCTTTCAGCCGATGGTAACCCAGAGCCACTTTCAGGGCTGTATCGACGGCTTCAGACCCGGAATTAGCAAAAAACACATGGTTCATGCCTTCGGGAGCCATATCAGCGATACGCTGCGCCAGAGACAGCGCTCCTTCGTGCGTCAGCTGAAAACACGGGGCAAAATCAAGCGTCTCAACCTGTTTCCTGACAGCTTCCGCAATCAGAGGATGCCCGTGCCCCAAAGGGGTGCACCACAAGCCAGACAGCGTATCAAACACCTTTTTTCCATCAAGTGTTTGATAATAAGCCCCTTTAGCGGACACCAGCGTGCGAGGCGCAGGATTGGCCTGCAGCATTCGGCTGACCGTAAAAGGCTGCCAGTATGTTCCTTTTTCCGCAGCGGCAACTGGATCAAAATTTCCCGTCACATTTGACATAGACTGCTGTCCCCTTCTTACCGCCAGCACACCGCACAGGCGCATTCGGTAACAAATAGTAACGGTCTCCGTGTTTTACGCCTATGTACAGTTGCGCATATTTTTCAGAAACTGTACTGCTCTCTAATGGTTAAGACAGCCTCCCCGCCCCTTGCGCTTGATCCAAATCTGCCAACACCCCTCGTCGCCCAACTTGTCGAGGCCATTACCGCACAGATTCACAATGGCACCCTTGTCGTGCAGGAGCGGCTTCCCTCTATTCGCCGCATGGCGATGCTCTGCAACGTCAGCCCCGTTACAGTCGCCAACGCTTACACCCGGCTAGTCTCCGCAGGCCTGCTCGACGTGCGTGATCGGGGTGGGTATTCCGTCAAGGCCTCACCCCTTCAGGCGACACAACGCCCCCCCATCGACTCACTCTGGCTTTTACAACATGCGTATGAGGACAACGCGCCCATTATCAAAGCCGGATGCGGCTGGCTGGCGCAGCCCTATATTTTTACAAATGCTGTGAAGCAAGGGCTGAAAGCTCTTGAACAATCCTCCAATCTGGCCTCCATGCTGGATTACGGAAGCCCTTACGGCCTGAGTGAACTGCGCCGATCCATTCGGCGGTTGCTGGCAAAACGTGATATTCCCTGCGCTGAAGATGGCATCATTCTGACACATGGTGCCAGTCAGGCGCTGGAACTGGTCTTGCGGACCTTAACACAACCAGATGATACTGTGCTGGTGGATGATCCCGGCTACTGCAACCTGTATCCGCTTCTCCAAAGTCTGGGCCTCAAAGCCGTTGGCATAGCCCGAACGCCTGCCGGCCCCTGTCCGGAATTATTTGAGCGTGCCCTCAAGGCGCATCAGCCCAAACTATTTATAACGACCTCCATCCTTCACAACCCGACAGGAAGCTGTGTCACAACGGATAATGTCGCGACCATCCATGCTCTGACCGTCAAACATGGCGTTACCCTTGTTGAAGATAACATTTTTCTGGATTTGGCACCCGAAAGCCAGCCATGTCATGCACGCTATGATAAACTCCAGAACATCATTCATATTGGCAGTTTTTCAAAAACTATTGCGCCGGGCCTGCGCGTTGGCTATCTCGCCTGCGCTCCTGATATTGGCAAACGTATTCTGCGCTACAAAATGGCCACCAGCCTGACCAGCCCCGGATTAAATGAAGCAATGGTCCTGAATATTATAAAAACCGGTCAATACGGCCATCATTTGACTGACCTGAGAGAACGCCTGTTTCACGCCCAGAAAACTGTTTGCCAGTCTTTACTCACTATCGGCATGACGCTGCCCCTTCGTCCTATGGGCGGCCTGTTTGTGTGGGCACGTTTTAAGAAAGACGTCACCGCACACGCTGTTGCAGAACGTGCTGCTAAGAACGATATCCTGCTGGCACCTGGCTCCCTGTTCCGCCCCGAACGGTCAGAGTCACAGTGGTTCCGGTTTAACGTCACACACTCCAGCCACGCCCGTCTCTATGCCTTTTTAGAGAAAGAAAACAAAGGCCGCTAACGAAGCATACAATGACAAAAATTTCATAATACTCAGAGTGTCATAATAGTTTCACAAACAAGCAACGGCAAACTGCTAAATAGCCTCTGCATTGAGAGGTGACACAAGGTTATGCTGCCGAACACAGAGCGTAGCCATTGGCTGGCGCGTTATATCGTACCAAATGAGCATATTGTCCGCTCATGGCTTGCACGCTTCCCGGACTTTGAGGCCGATGACATTATTCAGGAAGCCTATGTCATTCTCTCGGAAGCCGACATCAGCAACGTCACCAATCCTGTCGGCTACTTCCATACCATTTGCCGCAATCTTGTTATACGGCACTACAAAAAAGCACAGATTGTCAGTGTAACTGCCATTGCTGATTTGCAAAATGACAGCCTGATTGATCAAACCCCTTCTGCGGAAGACATTACCAATGCTCGCGCAGAACTCCGGTTTCTGGAAGACGTTGTTCAGCAACTCCCCGAAACCTGTCGATATGTCTTTATTGACAGAAAAATAAATGGCTACGCACAAAAAGATTGCGCAAGGAGACTAGGCATATCAGAAAGAAGTGTCGAAAAGCGGCTTGCCAGAGCGCTTGTCCTGATCTCCAGATTTTATGGACAACGTGAAAAAGCCCCACATAACACACCAACAGGACTGACCCGTGGCAACAAAAGACTCTCCTGATGACGTTGCTGCACACTGGGTCGCCCACATAGATCGCGCTCCCCTTACAGAACAAGAAACGCAGGAACTGGAAACCTGGCTTCAGGCAGATATCCGGCATAAAGGCGCTTTCTTACGCAGTCAGGCCGTATGGCATGCCACAGAGCGAGCCAAAGCCCTTTATACTCCAACCCTCGCGCCCTTTCAGCGCACACAAAAGCCTTCCCGACGTGCGTTTATGTCCGCCGCCGTGGCCGCTTCTGTCGCCGCATGTGTCATCCCTGCAGAAAGTGGGGAAGCCAGAACCCGCTATAAGACGCAAAAAAATATACTGCACTGCGAGAACACAAAACAGCGCCAGATAGTGCTGGATTGCTATACTCAGCTTGAAGAGAAATCAGAACAAACCTCTTTACTCATGGGGCAATGTTTCATTACCGATAAGCATCGCTGTGTTAGAACGCAAAATTTACGGTTTCTGATTGATGGCGGCCTTTTGCTCGCAAAGGGTTCTTCATACGATAATGCCGTCGTGGTGAATGGCACTGCAACCATGCAGGGCCACAGACTGAAAGAACGCAAACACCTCTCCGTAGGCGCACAAGTGACTGTCACCCCGCAGGGCAGACTGCACTTTAGCACGGTCGATCAGGACACCCTTGCGCGTCTGACCGCATGGACACAAGGCCAGGTCTCTCTGGCGACAGAAACACTGTCTGAAGCCACAGATATTTTTAACAGATACAACCAGAAACAGCTTGTACCATCTTTCAGGCTCGCAGATATGCGCCTTTCTGGCCTGTTTGACCTGAACCGACCGGATGTCTTTGCTCAGGCCGTTAAAGCCATTCTCGGTGGACGCATCACGGAAGATGCCCACCACATTTTCCTTGAATAAAGGCTGTCTCGAAACTGTCACAAAAAAAGGCGGCGGGAATAACCGGGGAAAAGACTCATTGAAAGTATGATGTGTCTGTCTCACTAAGGTTCCAAGAATGTCTTTTTCTGGTCGGTCTCGCCTGCTCGCGCTTTCTACTTCTGTAGCGTGCTTTATCCCAACCCTTTCCATTGCGCAGGATACACAAAGTACTTTTGCAATTCCGGCACAAAAACTAACCGGTGCCCTCATGGCTTTTAGTCGGCAGACGGGGCTCCATATCGCGTTTGACGGCAAAATCGCAGACAACCTGCGTTCTGCCCCTCTCTATGGAAAAATGGATAATTTCTTAGCACTGCATAAACTTCTCGGAAAAAATACTTTCAAAATTGATGCCTCTAATAAAAATTTCATAACACTCCGTACAAAAACAGCAAAAAAAACTAAAAGCTCAGAACAGACTGCCGAGGACAACCTGACCGTCCAAGGTCATAGACGGGAACTCCGCACTAAACGCAATTTTGCCGGTGTGGTCGACACCGCTACCTATGATGACCTGTCTAACCTAGGCGGTGCCACCTCCATCGCCCAGATGCTTACGCAGCTACCGGGCGTTACGGGTATTCGTAACGGTGATGAACCCCGCTATATCAGTGTGCGTGGTGTTTCTTCCGACCTGAACCAAACCACATTAGATGGCATAACGGTTGCCAGTATCAGTGATGGCGGCAGCATCAGACGCCGCGTAAACTTACAGAACATACCGGCAGAAATGACTGGTGAAGATAGTATTTATAAAACTTTTACCGCTGAACAGGACGGTGGAGCCATCGGCGCGGTGATTGACATGAACCCCCGCAGCGCCTTTGACCACAAAGGCCTCTACAAATACATCAATGCTTATGGCATCTATTCGACCGAAAAAGGGTCTGCTGGCGCGAACAGGATCCCCGGCATGTCCCCTCACCTTGGACAAGGCGCGAAAGCCGTTTTTTCCGACAGATTTGGTAAAAACAAGGAATTTGGGATTATGACCTCATTCCGTTACCAAAAACGGACGCGTAATACGAGTAAGACCTGGCAGGAAGATAGTTACAACTATTACGACACGAAAGGTAAAATTCTTAAACCCAATGCATCCACCACGCCCGGCTGGAATGGCATGACCGCACCGCGTTATGTAGATGGCGGTAGCTACTCCAACGATCTGAATACGTTAGGGGGCGCGGCCCGTTTGGAATGGCGTCCAAAAAATACCGGGCTTAGTGCTTCTGTTATGGGATACGCCTACCAGAGGTGGGAAAATTCCTTTATGGAGCACAACGAATATCTTCTTGATGATACGGGGATATGGAATCAAACACCGACCAGCGGGCGCGAATATATTTACAGAGCGCGCACTATTGGCCGCAAAGATAACTGGAAAATGAACACCAATGGCGTTTTGGGCAATTTAAACTGGCACGATAATATTTCCACCCTTAAATTACGCGCGGGCTATACATGGGAAGATTACTTCAATCATGAGCCTTATGTCACAGCGCGAGTTTACCCCAGTGAAAAAGGCAATAAGGCCGTTTTTGCCGATTACACTATTGATAAAGAAAAAGTAGCAACGCTTACAGATATTAGCGATATGAATAAGCTGCTTAACAGCGGTTATACATTCCAGACGGTTCAGCAAGAGTATGACCGTGACCACGAAGGCGTTGCAAATGTACGCCTGGATTATACACGCAACCTTAACCCTGATTCTCATGGATTTGGGTTTGCCAGTGGCTTTGAATGGCGCAGCCTTGATGCGACCAATTCTTCGGACCAGCTTTGGTATAATCCGGGAGGAAGCGCTGCCTCCAGTATGTTTATCCCAGACATGAAAAATCCTAATGGACCGTTTTTTGATCTGACCCATTTTGCGTGGGATAAGCAAACTCTTGATGCTGATAAATCCCGCAGTTACACGCAACTTGCTTATTTCCGCTATAAAGAGCAACTTTTTGATGGATATGTGTCGCTCCATTACAAATGGCGGCATTCTCAGCTCATTGCCGGGGTTCGGGCGGACGCTGTGAAATTTAATGCGTTTATCCCTGAAACAGACGGTGCAAACGCAACAGGCAATATCAATAAAAAGAACGGCGGTTATATCAACCCGCTGCCTTCTTTAACCTTTGTGCATGAGTTTCCTCGGGATTTGATTCTCCACGCTGTCTACAGCCAATCCGTTGGCCGTCCGCAGCCGACGGATCTTGCACAGGCCGAGCAATATAGCTGCGGTAATAGTGATGATACGCAGGCAGGCAGTGTGAATTGCTCACTGACGCGCGGCAACCCTAACCTCCGCCCCCGTGAGGCACAGAATTTTGATGTTTCTATTGATAAATTCTTTAACCATAGGCGCGGTGTCTTTAGTGTCGCTTACTTCGACAAAATCATAAAACATGATATTTACACAACGAGAGCGACAGAGCTTATTAATGATGAACTAACGTATGTTAAACAGCCGCGTAATGCCAACACCTCTACTCTTATGGGCGTTGAAGTCTCGGTGGTTAATCGCAATCTTAAAGGCCCATGGAATCAGTCTTTTGACCTCAATGCCAGTGGCACATGGATGCGTGGCCGCATGACTTATGAGGGAGCAAATGTTTCCTATAAACTTCATGAACTGCCCGAGCAGCCAAAGTATATTTTCAACGGCAGCGTGACCTGGCACATTCCGCAAATACGTGGCGCTCTGAAAGCGTCCTTTTCTTACTCAGCAAAATATCTCGAAGGCTTGAATGATGATCCGACCCAAATTTATGGGTATGGCTCTCAGCCAAGTTTAGACATCGGCGCATGGCACGATATTACGGACAATTTACGCTTTAAATACGAGGTTTATAATCTGGCGGGGTCACATACACGGATGTATTACGGCAAAAACCTTAACCGCCTCGAAGCAAAAGAAAACTACGGTCGCAGCATCTATTTTGAAGTGGTGTATAATTAACGCGCTCTATTGAACCCTCTGCAACTTACTCTCATACGCTCCCCTCTCTTTTTAAATCCGTGGCCCTTCACGGGCTACGGTCCTCTGCCTCACACGCCCCTCCCCTTCAGCTGCCCCTTGGCAACTAACTATGCTGATGATGAGGCTGGTTCAGTCGAATCCTACGATCCTGAACAATAATACAGCACCAAGGGTGTGGAACTATTCCCCCTTCCCCACGTTGATATTACAGATCCCCTTCCCTTTTCACAAAGTGGGAGGCAGGTACTTTTCTCTATAAATCAAAGCGTTTTAACTCTTCTGTGCTGCCTGGAGACCGAGGTAAAAAACTATGCCTCATCAGCTCTCTCTCTGCTGAACGGCTTTCCTGATCGCCTATTCGTTATGCCTTGAAAAGTTCAGAAACAGACCTCAGGACGAGCACCTCATCTACGACAAAATTCCAAGACCAGCAGTCCGACTACGCAGAAGCCTTCAAAAAAACAAAAACCTTTCCCTCTTCAAAGTGGGATGACGGAGCAACAACATGGACGGCTCTACGGATTTTTCTCAAAATGCACGCGTCGGGTCCACACACCTTTCTTTTTGGCGGAGCTTGTTCAAGCCCGATACATCCTTTTACTGGCAGAACGACGGGACACCGGTGAAAAGTGAAATTTTCGGAATTGAGCGTCTTGAGGCCCATGCACGCAGTCTGGCTGTTGCTCAGACAATTACTTATAAATCCAAAACAAGCAGTTATCCGTTAAAACATCGACTTGCCGAAAATGGCGTTTTTCTTCGCAAGACAGATACGGCTATCACCGAAGCACTGCAGGCAGGGAAATTGCTGACACCCGCCGCTCAGTGGCTTGCCGACAATTATGCACTTATTGATATGCAGATCAGGGAAACAAGCCTTGATCTCTCTCCAGGTTACTATGCGCGGCTGCCTAAGCTGGCCAGCGGCCCGTTTGAAGGATTACCACGGATATTTGGTGTAACATGGGCTCTTGTCGCACATACTGACAGCCACCTTCATCAGGACATCCTTTGCCGTTATCTGCTCGCCTATCAAAGCGTGGCTCCCCTCACAATCGGAGAACTTTGGGCTGTTCCCATTACCTTGCGGATTGTACTGATTGAAAATCTGCGCCGCACAGCTCACGCCATTATCGAAAATAATAACAGTCGGCGCGCAGCCGACCTGCTTGCCGACAACCTTGAAAAAACCCGTAAAGACGAAGAACTCTCTATCCAAAAAGTTTTATCTCTCGTTGAACCAGAAAGTCTGACCCCGGCGTTTGTTGCCCGCCTTGTCCATCGGTCAAGAGGATTGGATCTGGAAAAGGATCCCGCTCTGGTCTGGCTAGAGCAGCGCATGGCAGACAAAAGTAGCAGTATTGAAAAAACAGTTCAGGATGATTTTCAGAATCAGGGGGCGTTCAATGCAACCGTTCGCAATATCATCACAAGCCTGCGGCTCATTACCGGGCTGGACTGGACGGAGATTTTTGAGCAGGTTTGTCTGATTGATAAGGCCTTCACGCATTATCCCAGCTTTACACAAGCTGATTTTTCAAGCCGGGACCTGTATCGCAAGGCCATTGAAGATTTGGCGCTTGGCAGTAAAGCCTCAGAACTCGAAATTGCTCATCGCGCCATTGGCCTCGCACAACAAGCACAGGACGCACACGCATCAGACCCGCGCAAAAGCGACCCTGGCTACTACCTTCTGATGGACGGACGCCTTGAGCTTGAGGCTGAATTGGGGTTTACACCTCCCCTTTCCAGAAAATTCGTACGGGACTTCTGCCATCGCGGTATTACAGGATATAGTCTTGCTATTCTCATTTTTTCTATTTTATTTCTCAGCATTCCCATCTGGATTTCAGAAAAAGAATATCCCACGACCTTATGGCTGGTCCTTGTGGTTATCTGCGCCTGTGTCCCAACGTCTGAGGCCGCTGTTGCCTGCATAAACAGGCTCGCCCTCCGTGCTGTCAAAGTTACCATGCTACCGGGTCTTGAGTTATTGCAGGGCATTCCGGACCATATGCGCACTCTTGTTGTCATTCCCGCCCTGCTGACTGATGCGAAAACAGTCAAAGAGCTTCTGGACCGACTGGAAATCCACTATCTGGCCACGCATGACAGAAGCGTCCATTTTGCCCTCCTCACAGACTGGAAGGATTGTGACACCGAAAGCAATCCTCATGATGGCGCACTGTTACATCAGGCCGTTGCCGGTATCGCCCTGCTCAATCAACGCTTCGGCCCCTCCGTAAACGGAGACAGATTTCTCCTGTTGCACCGCCGCCGGGTCTGGAGCGAGAGTGAGGGCGTGTGGATGGGATGGGAGCGTAAACGCGGCAAACTCCATGAACTGAACCGCCTGCTGCGCGGCGCATCAAACACGACATTTCTTGAGGATCAGGGCCGTCGTTTGCCGCAAAATGTCCGCTATGTTGTGACACTTGATGCGGATACACGGCTGCCTCTGGAAACGGTTCGGCGGCTGGTTGGCAAGCTCGCACATCCTCTCAATGCCCCCCAGTTCAATCCTGAGACCCGAAGGATTGAAAAAGGCTACGCCATCCTGCAACCCCGCGTGACGCCTTCTCTCCCCGTTGGGCATCACAGCACCGTCTTTCAAAAAATCTATTCGACATCGAGCGGGATTGACGCCTATTCCGCAGCCATATCAGATCTTTATCAGGATATGTTTGGAGAAGGCTCCTACGCTGGAAAAGGCATTTATGACATTGATGCTTTTGAAGCCGCTCTGGCTGATCGTGTCCCGGAAGGCACTCTTCTAAGCCATGATCTGTTTGAAGGCATTTTTGCCCGAGCCGCTCTGGCCTCTGATATAGAAGTCGTTGAGGAATTCCCGACCGATTACATGGTGTCTGCCCAACGGCTGCATCGCTGGACGCGCGGTGACTGGCAGCTCCTCCCCTGGATTATTTCCGGCACAACAAAAACTCCGCTACCGCATGACCGACTGTCCGGCATAGCGCGCTGGAAAATGGTTGATAACCTGCGCCGGACATTGTGTGCTCCGTTCACACTCTTTACCTTACTCGCCTGCTGGCTTCTTACGCCAGCGAATGCCGCCATCTGGACGCTTTTTATTCTCGTGATGGTCGCTCTTCCTGCATTCCTGCCTGTTCTGCCTTTTCTTTTCCCACGGCGGGAATGGATCACCTTTCGGAGCTATTTCAGCGTTATCACGTCACACCTCGTGACCGCAGCCGTCATGACGGCACTCAATCTTACCTTTCTGGCCCATCAGGCCTTTCTCATGCTTGATGCAATCAGCCGCACTTTCGTGCGCGTCTTCATAACGCGGCGGCTGCTCTTGCAGTGGGTCCCGGCCGCCCATACGGCAAACCTGCTCCAGTCAGGGATGGCAGAATATTACCAGAAAATGCTGGCAGCACCCATTTTTGCCGTCGTTCTTTCACTCTATGTGACATGGACAGATCCCGAGACACTGCTTTTATGCGCGCCGCTTGCCTGCCTGTGGGTTTTGTCCCCCGCTCTCGCCTTATGGACCAGCCGCTCTCCAATCATACCGTCCCAGTCACGCCCATCCAGAACCGATATCAGGACTTTACGCCTTACGGCGCGCAGGACATGGCGCTTTTTTGAAACATTCGTCACACCTGCCGACAATATGCTGCCGCCGGACAATTTTCAGGAAGACCCCAGTCCTGTTCTGGCCAGACGCACGTCGCCAACCAATATCGGCCTATACCTTCTCTGCGCCATCAATGCACGCGACTTTGGCTGGTCTGGCCTTCAGGATACGGTAGAACGACTGGAATCCACCCTGAAAACAGTCCGAAACATGGAGAAATACCGGGGGCATTTATACAACTGGTATAATACTGAAACTTTGGAGCCGCTGAATCCCCTCTACGTTTCTACGGTGGATAGCGGCAATTTCGCCGGGCATCTCATAACCGTTGCCAGCACCTGCTGCGAATGGCTTACGCAGGAAGCGGACCTCCATGACTGGCGGGCAGGCCTTTCCGACGCCATCACAATCGCCATTATGGAAATAACGTTTAAAAACGGAGTACGGCTGCAACTCACCAAACAGCAGCGCGTCCTTCTCAGATCTCTTGGAAAATTAAAGAATGCCATTTTATCCGCACCGGCAGACAAAACCAGCCTGACCCTCACGCACTTCTTGCTGCAGGCTAAAATCATTGCCGATCATGCAGTCCATCTTTTTCCGTTCCCGGAAGATCCATCCATAACCTCATCCAGAGACCCGGTCTTCTGGGCTTCCGCCCCTCTCCGCACTCTGGAAAGTCACCTGCGCGATTTTGATCAATCCCGAAAATCAGGCTTACCCGAACGCCTCCAAAATCTGAAACGTGAATCCCAACAGCTTGCCAATGAGATGGATTTCAGTTTTCTCCGCGATACATCACGCAAACTGCTTTCCATCGGCTTTCTTGTTCAGGACGATACAGCGGATAGCAACTGTTACGACCTTCTGGCATCTGAGGCGCGACTTGCTGTGTATTTTGCCATTGCCAAAGGGGACATTCCAGCACGGGACTGGTTCCGCCTTGGCCGGACCATAACCCCTTCCGGCAGTGGCGCGGCTCTTGTGTCCTGGTCCGGCTCCATGTTCGAATATCTCATGCCATCCCTCGTCATGCGTGCGCCCGTAGGGAGCCTGCTGCAGGAGACAAATGCACGGATTGTGCAGCGCCAGATTGCCTATGGGCAAAGCCGCAACATTCCGTGGGGTATTTCCGAGGCTGCTTACAATGTCCGCGACCTTGATTATACCTATCAGTATTCAAATTTTGGCGTTCCTGGACTAGGGCTCAAGCGTGGTCTGGCGCAGGATATGGTTGTGGCCCCCTACGCCACCCTGCTGGCCGCAATGATTGATCCTCAAAAAGCTGTTGCCAATCTCTCCGTTCTGGAAAAAACCGGCGCACAAGGGCGCTATGGCTTTTTTGAAGCGCTGGATTATACGCCCGAGCGCATCCCTGAGAACCAGACTGTAGCCATTGTCCGTGCTTACATGGCGCACCATCAGGGCATGTCCATTCTCGCGGTCGCCGATACGGTTCTGAACGGTATTATGAGAACACGTTTTCATAATGACCCGACCATGGCATCGGCTGAACTTCTGCTACAGGAGCGCGCTCCAGACAAAAGCGCAGTGGCCCGCCCGCTCCCTGCCGAACAGGCTATTCCCGCACCAGCGCCGGAAGCGACAATACGCGCAGGCCGTTACTATAGCACCGCTTACACTCAGGAACCTGTCACCCACCTGCTTTCAAACGGTCGTTATACCGTCATGCTCACATCCGCAGGCTCTGGCTATAGTAGCTGGCAGGGCATGTGCTCACACGGTGGCGGGAAGACCCCACACTCGATCAGTATGGGTCTTATTTCTATCTGAAAAATGTCAAAACGGGTTTTGTCTGGTCTTCTGGCATCCAGCCCTGTGGCACTATACCTGACGATTATCTGGTGGGCTTTCACGAAGACCGTGCAGAATTTTCCCGCCGGGATGGTGCTCTCACCACAACTGTAGACATCATGGTTTCAGCGGAAGATGATGCTGAAGTCCGCCACCTCACGCTCTCCAACGCAGGCCATGAGACGCAGGAAATTGATATCACATCCTATGCTGAACTTGCGCTTCTGACACAAGACGCAGACCTTGCTCATCCGGCCTTTACGAAACTGTTCGTTCAGACCGAATATCTTCCGGAAGCTAAAGCCCTTATTGCCACACGCAGACGCAGAACCCCGGATGAGCCAGAACTCTGGGTTGCCCATCTCGCTGTTTCTGCCCTTTCCGTCAGCATGGGAACAGACCGGGCAGACTTCATCGGTCGCAATGCAACAGTGCGGTCACCGGCCGCCATGACAAGAAAAAATACGTTATCAGGTCGCACAGGAACCGTTCTTGACGCCTCTTTCTCTCTTCGTTGCCGGATCGCTCTCAAACCGGGGACTACTACCCGCATTTCTTTCTGGACGATGGCGGCATCGACCCGGGAAAAACTTCTGGACCTGATTGATACACACAAGGATGCTGCCGCCCTTGACCGCGTGCGCACCCTGGCCTGGACGCAGGCGCAGATCCAGTTGCGCCACCTTGATATTAACCCGACTGAAGCTGACCTGTTCCAGCGTCTGGCAAGCCATATCCTCTTTGCTGGCTCCTCTCTGCGCGCATCGTCCGAAGCCATCAGGGTTGGCGCTGGCCCTCAAACAGGTTTGTGGGAACTTGGCATTTCAGGTGACCTTCCTCTCGTTGTTCTGACAATCAAGGAAAATTCCGGGACAGAGATCGTGCGTCAGGTTTTGTTGGCTCATGAATATTTCCGCCTCAAACAGCTTCCGATCGATCTGGTTATCCTGAACGACCATCCCTCTTCATATCTGCAAGACCTCCAGATCTCTTTGGAGAATCTGGTACGTTCTATTCCTAAAGCAGCAACCGGCGCCGGTTCCGTTCGTATTTTACGAACTGACCTGCTCTCGCCCGGCACCCTGACACTTCTGCTTTCCGTCGCGCGCGTCGTTCTCGGCACAAAAGACAGTCTTGCAGAACAGCTTGATCTGGCAGAATCTCAGCCAGCGCAGACACCGGCCGCCTTTCAGCCGCTTCCCATTGCTGGTCCCAGCGCATTTGGCACTCCACCTCTTCCAGAGCTGGAATTCTTCAATGGTTACGGTGGGTTTGCAGACAATGGAGAAACCTATGTTGTTCTGCTGTCCCCGGGCACCTCTACGCCTGCCCCATGGATTAACGTCATCGCCAACGAGACCTTCGGTTTTCTGGCCTCGGCGGAAGGAAGCGGGCACACATGGGCCCTGAACAGCCGGGAACATCAGATCACTCCCTGGTCTAATGACCCGGTCAGCAATCCTCCTGGAGAGATTTTCTATCTGCGCGACGAAGACACTCATACTCTCTGGAGCCTTACCGCCGCAGCACGCAGAGACGTCGCGGCAACCTACGTCACACATCATGGACGGGGATATACGCGCTACGAGCGGATCGCCCACGGCATTGCCAGCAGCCTGCTGCAATATGTTCCACCAGCAGACCCAATAAAGATCTCACGCATTCAGCTTCATAATCTTTCGGGGCAGTCTCGAACCTTGTCTCTTACAAGCTATGTAGAATGGGTTCTGGGAACATCCCGCACGAAAACCGCGCCTTTCATCACCACAGAAACTGACCCAAAAACCGGGGCTCTCTTTGCCAGAAATCAATGGGATGGGACTTACGGTTCCCGTGTCGCCTTTGCTGATCTCGGAAGCTACGTCACGACCGTTTCCGGAGATCGTAAGAGTTTTATCGGGCGGAATGGGTCACTGGACAACCCTGCCGCCTTTACCCATTCTGATGGCCTGAATAGCGTAACAGGAGCAGGACTGGACCCCTGCGGCATTCTGCAAACCCTGATTACACTGCCGGCCAACGGTCGCGTCGAAATTGTCTTTCTGCTTGGTGAAGCGTCGGATGCAACCGAAGCAAGACAGCTCATTCTGCGATATCGCACGACTGACCTTGATGCCGTTCTGCAGGCCGTTACCGAACGATGGAATGCTGTCTGCCATGCCATTCAGGTCAAAACTCCGGACAGGAGCATGGATATCATGCTCAATGGCTGGCTTTTGTATCAGACCCTCTCCAGCCGCGTTCTGGCCAGAGCGGGCTTTTATCAGGCCAGCGGTGCCTTTGGCTTCCGGGATCAGCTTCAGGATGGCATGGCACTCGCAACATCTTCTCCTGAGCGTGTCAGGGAGCACATTTTACGGGCAGCATCGCGCCAGTTTCCTGAAGGCGATGTGCAACACTGGTGGCTTCCTCAAACGGGTTCAGGTGTCCGCACCCATATTTCCGATGATTGTACCTGGCTGGCCTACACCGTTACACACTATATTACGACAACCGGAGACAAGACAGTTCTGGACGAGAACATAGGCTTTCTTGAGGCTCCTCCTCTGCCAATCACACAGCATGACCATTTTGCGGTTCCCGCCGTTTCTTCTGAAAAAGCAAGCCTCTTTGAGCATTGCGCCCGGGCGCTCGACCATAGTCTGACTGTGGGATCCCATGGCCTGCCGCTTATGGGCACAGGAGACTGGAATGACGGCATGAACAGGGTGGGAGAACAAGGGCGAGGAGAAAGCGTGTGGCTTGGCTGGTTCCTCTACACGACGCTGAAGATGTTCATTCCTCTGGCTCTTGAGCGGCATGACACTGTTCGTGCCACACTCTGGCAGAACCATACTGAAAAGCTTGCCAACGCTCTGGAACGTGCGTGGGATGGAGACTGGTATCTCCGCGCCTACTTTGACGACGGCACGCCTCTTGGCTCTCACAGGAACACGGAATGTCAGATTGATGCCATTTCCCAATCCTGGGCTGTTCTCTCTAACGCAGCCTCGCCTGAACGCACGCATCACGCCATGTATTCCGCCGTTGAACATCTTGTTCGGCCGAAGGATGGACTGATCCTTGTTCTTACACCGCCATTTGATAAAGCGCAGCCTGACCCGGGATACATCCGAGGCTACCCACCCGGTGTCCGGGAAAATGGCGGGCAATACACCCATGCTGCCCTCTGGACGGTCATGGCAATTGCCGCACAGGGAGACGGCAATCAGGCCCATGCTTTGTTCAGCATGCTTAACCCGATCCAGCATGCCCGGACACAAGAACAGGCGGACCGTTACAAACTGGAACCTTATGTGGTTGCTGCGGATATTTATTCCGTAGAGCCCCATACCGGACGAGGCGGCTGGTCCTGGTATACCGGTTCTGCCGGATGGATGCAGCGCACAGGCATTGAATCCCTTCTCGGCATCCGTATTCAGGGAGAAACACTTTTAATCACGCCCTGTATCCCACAGGACTGGAAGGAATTTGAAGTTCTGCTCCGCTGGCGCAGCAGTCGGTATCAATGCATCATCAAAAACCCCAAGGGTGTCAATTACAGCACATCACCGAGCCTGACCGTAGATAATATCCCTATGGGGAAAACAGACAGACTTGAGCTCAAAGATGATGGTGAAAATCATACAGTCATTTATTTACTATAATAAATAAAAACAACATAACCAGGCCATTCATCAGAATGCCTGGTTATGAAAATCTACTCTAAATATTTTGCGAGGCAGGAAAAGCCATGACTTGGCATTTTTCCCGCCTCTGAACATTCATGGATGAAAAGCGCCCGCAGTATCTGTCGCCACAGCATCATCCAGATCATCCGTGGCACCACTCACGCCCACAGCGCCAATAAGATACTGGCCGTTCATGACCGGGGCTGAACCCGGCACCGCGGTAATACCCGGAAGCGTTGTTAAAAATGCCTGATTCTGACTAACGCGTTCAGCCAGAACTTTCCCGCGCGAGCTATAGAGAGCCGCCGTGCGTGCCTTCTTGATAGCTGTTTCATCAGTTCCGGTCTGAGAATCATCCATTCGGATAAATGCCAGCAACCTGCCTGATCCATCCACAATGGCGATGCTCACTTTCATGTTTCGCTGCTTTGCAGCGGCTTCTGCCGCATTCAGCAAACTTTTTGCGCCAGCACTGCTCAACACAGTGCGCGTTAACACCTTGCTATCATCAGCGTGCGCCGCAGTCATTGTAGATAATCCCGCCAGAAGAGCCAAAGGCCCGAGAAATTTAAGTTTCATGTGACGTCCTGACCTGAAGAGGTTTTACTAACTCTTTTATGAAAAGCATTTTCCCTGTCGTGAGAGTTCAGTGGAAATGCTTTGCCGTATCCACAACAAGCGCCTGTTCCGCTTCGTTCGTGTCCCCGCTGGTGCCAATGCTCCCGACGACAGTCTCACCCTGCTTGAAAACTGCGCCGCCTGCTGACGGAAGGATACCGGGCACAAAGCCGATAGGAAGGTTCTGCGCGCGCGCTGCGTCAAAAAACTCAATCGTGTTACGGGCAAATCGTGCTGCAGATTTGGCTTTGGCAATGGAAGCCTCTACGCACCCTGCGTAAGCACCCTGCATCCGGATGAAAGCAACGAGATTTCCATCTGTGTCTTCAACAGCAATGCACAGCTTAAGGTGGCGGCTTTCAGCCAGACCAACCGCATAATGCGCCATATCCATCGCCGCCTCTGTCGTAATGTTGAGCTGAGGTGCTGTGGATGCAGACTGCGCAAACGCGGGTGACGCACACAAGAGTGTGGACGCAAACGCTGCAAGTATTTTTTTCATTGCAAAGGGTACCTTATGGGAGATGTTATTATTGACCCAGTCGTGACGTTTACTCTTTCCCTCCGCCAAGATTGCAAAATCGTAAACGTCACACAGTAGAAAATGCGATATAACGACCACCGCATCGAAAAACAACTTACAATCAGAACAGTATAAATCAAATCAATATTTTAAATATCACGCTTCTGTGATTATTATTTCTTTAAATTGTTCCTAAATAAACTTTTTATTTCAATTCCAATACACAACACAGAAGGCCGCCATCCGTCTGTTCACTCAGCATGCCCCTACGAACACATCAACACTTCAGTCTTCCGTCTTCACATAATCGGGTTGCGTTGAAACACAGACCGGCAACAGGATGCGGGGCATCCAGCCATGCGCAATAAGCCAGCCATCCAGTGAGAATTTTCCTGCACCGGCAATGGCAAAACTGGCGAAAAGCACAATCATCAGCATCGGATATTCCCACCCCCCGACCGGGGCATTATTCCACGTAAAGCCATCCTCAAAATGACGGCCATATTGATTGGCAATCACATAATAAAGCGCTGCCCCAACCCCAGCCAGCCGGGTCAGAAACCCCATACCGACACCAATCGCGATTGCCAGTTCACACAGGCCTGCGACAATAACGGCAGGACCACCGGATGAGAGCCCGAAACCCACAAACACCTGCGCCATATGATGGAAGGAGTCCGCACCTGCAAAAAGTTTTTCTGCAAAATGCCCGACCATATCAAATCCAAAGTAGATACGGATTGTCGCCATCTGCCACTGCAAATGTCCATTCCAGCCAGACGACCGAAAATGCGTCCAGTCATGAACCATGCAGTCAGCATAAAGGGCGAGATAAATCAGAAATGTGAGGCTGGAACTTGCCATACCAGGAAATGAACCATGGATAGCCGCAACCCGCCAACTGATAATGAAAGGCAGAAGTGCTCCCAAAAACCCAACCACAAAGCTTTTTGGCATGACAAAAACTGCGATGATCAGCGCAAGGATATCCAGCCCGATGGTGGAAAAACGTGCAAAATCGGGAATAACCGGCACGATAAAAGACGAATAGACCATTGTGCTGACAGAAACAGCCAGAGCCACCCACAGGAGCCAGAAGGGCACATAACGCGGGCTCAAGGCTGCAAAAGACGGAACCAAAACATTTGGCTTCATAAACATTGTTTTTCTTCTTGTGAAAGATGCCAAACCCCATGACCATGAATGGCAAGCTGTTTCTGGTCATGCAAAATGCGTGATCCTATCGTTAATTCTTCCTGCTGCATTCTCATAACGTCACATGGGCATTCACCCCCAATACCGCAGCATTTTTAACGCGCCCAGAGCCGCCCGGACGCCAGAAATACTGAAAATCCGGAGCAATATCGATCCCGTTGCTGACATGGACATTGTAAGTCGCATCAAAGATGGACTCCCGGCTTGCCAGGAGAGGTTTGTTGGGTGAGAGTGGATCCAGCAGAATAGTCCCCTGTCCCGGTTGCCAGATTGATTTCACATTCGGGCCATACCGCAACACGGACCACGTCAGGCCCAGCGCATCACGCGGGCGGCCTGCAAACATCCCGACATTTTCAACCCCCACATAAGCCTGATCCGAGATAATGGATATCCCGGACGTCACATGCGTATAGCCCCCCAGAACAATAAGCCCGCTATCTGAATAATGCCCGTTCCGCATCAGCATCTGATCGAATGCGACGTAACTGATCATCTGCCCGTGTCGCCACCGTGTTGGGTTGTCTGTCGTCGCATCGTTGTAGGCATGCGGTGAAGAATCCCACAACAGACCGGCTTTATAGTGACCATTAAGTCTGTGCCGCCCAAAAACAGGTTCATACCCCCCACCCAGAGCCAGCGTGACACCCGTTATATGGTCACCACCCCAGTCCGTCCCGGCTGTGCCGCCTTTGAGCGGACTGGTCTCATACGCACCAAACGTGATGTAGGTCGGCTTGGTGGGCCGCACACGCAAAACTGCGGACCAGGCCGTGCCGGGCCATGACGAATAGCCATCTGTCAATGTCGTTGCTCGAGGCTGGCTACAGGTCGCCTGCCCCATCACCAGACATTGCAGCGGGCTGGAATCAAAATCCGGTCCCGGCGCATACCGTCCTGCCGTCAGAATAATCCGGCCATGAAGCCATTTCTTTTGTGCATAGAAATACACAAGATGTATGACCACGTTCCCGCCTCCGCCATAGATCTGCTCCGGGTTGACCACCCCATCCTGCAGGGCATCCGTCGAAAGCCGTCTGCCATGACGCTGAACAACGGTAATTGTGGTTGTGAAATCCGGAATATTGAAGATCTTCCCCCAATCCAGATCCACCTCCATCGCAACCTGCCCTGCAAAAACCTGTGCCTTGCGCGTGCCTCCGGTAAGATTGCCTGCAAATTCCGACCAGTCATCCAGCAGAATATCAATGCCTTTTTTTGAAAGCGATGAGCGCCAGCGTCCAACTTCGCCTTCAAGAAGGTGCGTGACGGGCGGTGGAGGAGGATAGTCGGAATCAGGCGGTATCGCGTTAAGAATTTCTGGCCGGGCGCCCGGACCCGTCACTGTTGCCTGTGCCCAGGCTTCGCCAGCAGGAACCAGCATCGCAACCAGCAAAGCCACGATGAATGGAAAATACCGCATGACACGCGGCCACTACAGAGATGAACGGAAGTAAAACATTCTGAAACCTCTTTTATTTTTTTTGTTCTCGATTTCTTTGTTGTTTTTGTAAGAGCCGGAACGCTGCCATCTTGCTGATGGCTTACGCGCTCCTTTTTAACCTGCTGCCGATTTAGCCGTGCGTCGGCATAGAAAACTCAGCCCCGGTCCGAATACCAGCCGGCCAGCGCTGCGTAACAGCCTTCATGCGTGTGAAGAAGCGTATCCCCTCTGGGCCGTGCATATGATGATCCCCAAACAGAGAATCCTTCCATCCTCCAAAAGAATGAAACGCCATCGGTACCGGGATCGGCACGTTAATCCCGACCATTCCTGCCGTGACACGGTGCGTAAAGGTGCGTGCACTATCACCATCCCGCGTAAAGATCGCAGTGCCATTTCCATATGGGCTGCCATTTACAAGCTCGAGCGCCGTTTCAAAATCCGGCGCACGCATCACACACAGAACCGGGCCAAAAATCTCCTCCCGGTAGATCTCCATTTCCGGTGTCACATTATCAAAGAGCGTACCGCCGAGGAAAAAGCCCTTTTCATGCCCTGTCACCACAAGTTCACGCCCATCGACAACCAACGTGGCTCCCTGTTCCACACCGGTATCAATCAGCTGCTTGATTTTTGCCCGGTGCTGCGCAGTGACAACCGGCCCCATCTCGCTGCTGTCATCGGTGCCAGCACCAATCCGGAGCGCCCGGGCCCGCTCTGCAATCATCTCGACAAGCGGGTCCGCCACCGGCCCGACGGCTACAGCAACGGAAATGGCCATACAGCGCTCCCCTGCGGATCCATACGCTGCGCCAATCAGGGCATCGACGGTCTTTTCAAGGTCGCAATCCGGCATAACGATTGCATGGTTTTTCGCCCCGCCAAGGGCCTGCACACGCTTGCCGGCTGCCGTGCCTGTTGCATACACATGTTTTGCAATAGGGGTTGAGCCAACAAAGCTGACGGCCGAGATGGCTGGATGCTCAAGGATGGCATTGACCATATCCTTGTCACCATGCACCACCTGGAACACACCGTCCGGCAGCCCGGCTTCCCTGAAGAGATCCGCCAGCAGAACAGAGGCTGAAGGGTCACGCTCAGAAGGCTTCAAAATGAAGCAGTTCCCCGTCGAAATAGCCATGGGGGCCATCCATAAGGGCACCATAACCGGGAAGTTAAAGGGCGTAATCCCTGCGGCAATGCCCAGCGGCTGGCGCATGGTCCACGCATCAATGCCACGGCTAACCTGCTCGGTATATTCACCTTTGAGAAGCTCCGGAGCTCCCGTGGCGAACTCCACCACTTCCAGACCGCGTGTCACTTCGCCTTTGGCATCTGAGAGCACCTTACCGTGTTCAGCGGTAATAATGGCAGCCAGTTCATCACGATGCGCTTCGATCAAATCGCGCGCTTTAAACAGGATACGTGCACGCGTTAGCGGGGGTGTCTCGGCCCAGTCCGGAAAAGCCTTCTCTGCCGCTGCAATCGCTGCTTCCAGATCGTTCGCATCGCCCAATGCCACCTGATGCGCGACCTCACCCGTTGCCGGGTTAAAAACATCAGAGCGCCGCGTGCCGTGACCCTCCGTATGCTGTCCACCAATAACGTGCGGTATTGTCACCATTTTTTTGCTCCTGCTGTCTAAAAAAATCGAATAGAAAAGGAAGGTTAGTAAGAGGCCGGGACTTCGTGCCGGATGGCTGCTTCTTTTTCCGGCGTGCGCTCACCTGGCCCGATCAGCCGCCGCACCTCCGCAACGCTTTCCTGAGCGGCCTGCGCAAGCAGACGCACATCATTGGAAACCGTAACCAGATCACACCCCCATGAGAGCGCTTTGGCAGCATAAGCTGCCGAACCGTTATGCAATCCCATGCGGAGACCAGCCGCGTGCGCCGTTGTCCTGATATGATGGATTGCTTCAAGCATCTCAGGTTCTTCACGATCAAAACCGGTGCGGTAGCGCCGTCCTGTCAGCCCCAGCGTGAGATCTGCCGGGCCGACATAAACGCCATCCAGACCGGGTGTGCGGACAATCTCTTCCAGATTGCTCATCGCCTCGGCTGTTTCGATCATCGCAAAGCACAGCACTTCATCATCAGCGACAGCCGCATAATCGCTTCCAAGTGCAAAATTTGCCCGCGTGGGCCCGAAACTTCGGCAACCGTGCGGGGGATAGCGAACATAGGACACCAGTCGCTCCGCATCGGCACGGGTATTAACCATAGGGCAGATGACGCCCCATGCCCCGGCATCAAGCGCCTTCATGATAGCGCCCGGCTCAAGCCAGGGGGCACGCACCATAGGGGCTACGCCAGAAGCCCGCAGCGCCTGAAGCATGAGCAGCATGGTCTCATAGCCAACGGCGCCATGCTGCGTGTCAATCGTCACTGAATCATATCCGCAGGACGCCATGATCTCGGCAGAAAAAGAGCTTGCGATAGAGAGCCAGCCGTTGATGGCCCCTCTTCCCTCCGCCCAGATTTTACGTATCGGATTTCTCTGCATTGTCGTCACCCTGTGCCTGCCTGTTCGGCCGGAGAGGCTTAATAAATGACCGGTTCCGGCACAGGCGCGCCAAAATCTGTCTGGAGAAAATCAAAATCGCAGCCTTCATTGGCCTGCCGCATATGGTGGGCAGCCATCCAGCCATAACCGCGCTCATAACGGGGTTTTGGGGGTACCCACGCGGCACGACGCCGTTCCAGTTCGTCCTGCGGAACATCCATCGAAATGGAGCGATTTTCAACATCAATGGAAATGATGTCTCCTGTTTTCAAAAGCGCCAATGGACCGCCGACATAACTCTCCGGAGCCACATGCAGCACGCAGGCCCCATAACTGGTCCCGCTCATGCGGGCGTCCGAAAGGCGCAGCATGTCGCGCACCCCTTGCTTGATCAGCTTTTTGGGGATCGGCAGCATGCCCCACTCCGGCATGCCGGGGCCACCCAACGGTCCTGCATTACGCAGCACGAGAACGTGATCAGGCGTGACATCCAGCGTTTCGTCCTCAACCGCTTTCTTCAGGCTGGGATAGTCATCAAAAACCAGAGCAGGTCCGCTATGTTTATGAAACTTTGGATCACAACAGGCGGGCTTCATCACACAGCCATCAGGCGCAAGGTTTCCGCGCAGTACTGTCAGCGCGCCGCCATCTTTTCCGGTAAACATCGGTTTATCGAGCGGGCGGATCACATCATCGTTATAAACCTCAGCCTTCCCGATATTTTCACCAACCGTTTTGCCCGTTACCGTCAGGCAGGTCAGGTTCAGGAAATCGGAAATCCGGTTCATCAACGCGGCAATGCCGCCCGCGTAATAGAAATCTTCCATCAGGTAGGTCTGACCGGTGGGGCGCACATTGGCGATAACCGGCACCACCCTGCTGGCCCGGTCGAAATCATCAAGACCGATATCAACCCCTGCACGCCGCGCCATGGCAATCACATGGATAATGGCGTTTGTTGAACAGCCCATAGCCATGGCCACAGCAATAGCATTAAAAAATGCTGGTTTTGTCTGAATTTTTGATGGCTTCAGATCTTCCCAAACCATCTCAACAATACGCCGGCCTGAGCTTTTTGCCATCCGGATGTGATTGGAATCAACGGCGGGGATCGAGCTGGCGCCGGGTAATGAGAGGCCAATTGCTTCAGCAATCGCCGTCATGGTGCTGGCCGTGCCCATTGTCATGCAGGTGCCGGCACTCCGGGCAATCCCCGCTTCCACACCTGCCCAGTCTTCCTGCGTGATTTTCCCTGCCCGCAGTTCGTCCCAGTATTTCCAGGAATCGGCGCCAGAACCGAGGGTTTTTCCATGCCAGTTGCCCCGCAGCATTGGCCCTGCGGGCACGTAGATTGCGGGAATGTCCATGCTGGTGGCGCCAAGCAGAAGGCCGGGTGTGGTTTTGTCACACCCGCCCATCAGCACCGCCCCATCCACCGGGTAGGCCCGCAGCAGTTCCTCAGCTTCCATTGCCAGCATGTTGCGATACAACATGGTTGTGGGTTTCATGAAGTTTTCGGAAAGTGAAATGGCCGGGAGTTCCAGCGGAAAGCCGCCAGCCTCCAGTATTCCGCGTTTTACATCTTCTGCCCGCTGCCTGAAATGCATGTGGCAAGGGTTGATGTCCGACCAGGTATTAAGGATGGCAATAACGGGTTTCCCCGCCCAGTCTTGCGGGTCATACCCCATCTGCATTGCGCGGGAACGATGCCCGAAGCTACGTAAATCGGCCGGGCCAAACCATCTCTCACTCCGAAGCTTGCGCTTTTCGGGAGCATTCGCAGCCGCACCTGGCTGAGCTCCGGCATCTTTCGTCATGCTCTCACTCTCCTTGCCCCGCCTTCTCCAAAACAGGGGGCGGGTGTTTGTGCGGCAAGTTAGGACGTGACAGACGAAGGGTGTCCAACTTAGATACAGCATTGATCAAGATAGGATTGATATCGATGCTTCAGCTCACCCAGGTGCGTTGTTTTGTCGCCGTTGCAGAAGAACTTCATTTTGGGCGCGCTGCTACCCGCCTGAATATGACGCAACCGCCCCTCAGCCGGCAGATCCAGCTCCTTGAGCATGCGCTGGGCGTCGCACTGCTGGAACGCACCAGTCGGCATGTGCGCCTGACACAGGCCGGGATTGTCTTCCTGCCGGAAGCCCGACGCCTGCTCCGGGGCGCTGAGGATGCCGTTCTGGCCGCTCGTCGCGCCGGGCGCGGCGCTCTGGGGCAGATTGCCATCGGGTTCACCCCTTCCAGCAGCTACGACTTCCTGCCGCGGCTGATTTCCGCTCTTCAGACCGAGTATCCGGATATTGAACTCATTCTGGAAGAGATGATCACGCGGGATCAGATTACCGCTCTCACGTCAAACCGGCTTGATCTGGCCTTTGTACGGCCCCCCTTTGGCGCAACAGACGTCACTTTCCAGCCCGTCCGGTCCGAACGTATTGTGGCGGCGTTGCCATCCCATCACCCGCTGGCAAGCCATGAAGCCCTCACCCCTATGGATCTGGAAGGGCAGGATCTCATTATGTATTCCGTGCTGGGGGGCGGCTATTTTCACGATCTTGTGCAGCGGCTCCTCGTCAGCGCAAACATCCAGCCGCGGCTGATCCATCACCTCACGCAAATCCATGCCCTTCTCTCCCTCGTTAGAAGCGGCGTGGGCATGGCGCTGATTCCCGAATCCGCATCGCGGCTTGATATCGGAAATGTTATCTGCCGTCCGCTGGCCTTTGGGGATGACATTCTGGCCGAGCTTTACATGGCCCATCGCGCGCAGGACACCAGCCCCCTCCTGCGCAGTGTGATGGCTGTTGTCAGCCAGATTACGAAAGAGACCACACCTGTTCCCGCCCTTCCGTTATAACAGCGCAGCAACGCGCCTCGCCTTTTCCACGCCAGCAATACTCATCCTGCATCGATCCATACGAAGTTTAATTTTGACGTAATCAGATCGCATGCGTTCCCTGTTTTCTGAAAGATCGCGTGACGCTCCGGCACAACACGCACAAAGGAGAAAACAGGGTGACCAGAACAAGAGGGCCGACAAGCTCCACCGTCACACATGCTACAGGAACGTCCGAACCCGCGCGCGTGGGGCAGCGGAGCGCCGTCCGCTATAGTGTCCTTGCGTTGCTGTTCACGATCACCGCTATCAACTACGGAGATCGCGCTACACTGGGGATTGCAGGCACCAACATCTCACAAGATCTTGGCCTTACCCCCATTTCCATGGGCTACATCTTTTCCGCTTTCGGATGGGCCTATGTACTGAATCAGGTGCCCGGCGGCTGGCTGCTGGACCGGTATGGCTCCATTCGCGTTTACGGCGTCAGTCTCTTTGCGTGGTCTGTCTGTACACTGGCCATTGCAGGCATTTCCCATGTTCCTCATGCCCTGATTTTCTCGACCCTCTTTCTGCTCTGGGCCGCTCTGGGGCTTGTGGAAGCACCAACCTTCCCCGCTAACAGCCGCATTGTCTCAAGCTGGTTTCCAACATCAGAGCGTGGTCTGGCCACGTCCATTTTCAATTCTGCGCAGTATGTAGCGGTCGCTTTCTTTGCCCCGCTGATGGGCTGGGTCACCCAGACATTCGGCTGGAAATACATTTTCAGCCTGATGGGTGCGCTGGGCATGGTGCTGGCCATTATCTGGCTGGCCAAAATGTATCCCCCCGCCCGGCATCCCGGCGTGAATGCCGCAGAGCTGGCCTATATGCGCGATGGCGGGGCGCTGGTGGATATTGATGACCGTGCCTTGCAGGTCAAACAGACGCTCACTCGCAAACAGATCCGCTTCATGCTGACCAACAGAACTCTGCTTGGTGTGTATGGTGGCCAGTACTGCATTACGGCGCTGCTGTATTTCTTCCTGACCTGGTTTCCGCTTTACCTCCACCAGTCACGCGGGTTTTCACTCACGGCAACAGGGTTTGCGGCCAGCATTCCGGCTTTGTGCGGCCTTGCGGGGGCAATCTTTGGCGGGGCACTGTCGGACAAGCTGCTGCGGGCCGGTCGTTCTGAAAACATCGCCCGTAAGACGCCCTACGTGCTGGGCATGGCGGTAGCGTCCTCCATTTGTCTGTGCAACTTCATCCAGTCCGGATGGCTGATTGTTGCTGTCATGTCCTTCGCCTTCTTCGGGAAAGGGATTGCGGCCATTGGCTGGGCTGTCATTTCCGATATTGCCCCAAAAGAAACACCCGGCCTTGCGGCTGGCATTTTTAACGGGGTTGGGAATATTGCCGGGATCGTCACGCCCATCGTCATTGGCTATATCGTCGCCTTGACAAAATCCTATGATGGAGCGCTCATTTTCGTCGCCGCACACTGCATCGTGGCGATTGCCCTCTATCTCTTTGTTGTCGGCAAAATACGGAGACTTTCCCTTCCGACCTAAAGCGCTGTTCTCTCATAAAATTGTAAAAATAATAAAAAAGAAGAGACGACCATGTTCAATAATCTCCCTCTGTTAAGTCACGCTCTCTCACGGCGTTCCGCTCTCAAGGGCCTTGCTGGTGGTGTTGCGCTGGGTGCCCTTGGTGTAGCCGGTACCTCACGCGCACTGGCTGCGGACCAGCTCCCGCATCTCCCGGCAAAGGTCATTGCGTCTTCTCCCCGTTTCCTGTGTAACGCCATTGCAGCAACACGGAATGGCACGCTCTTTCTCGGCTCCCCCCGCTGGGAAACCATGGACGATACTCCCGGCGTTTTCCGTGTCTCTTCGGATGGCGCGCTTCAGCCCTTCCCCGGTGGCACGTGGAACCAGTGGACACACAGCGCAGACCCTGCCACGGCGTTTCTAATGGTCAACGGTCTGCACATTTTCAGTGATGATACCTTATGGGTTGTGGATCAGGGTATAGATCCCTCCACAAATACCGCTGTCCCCGGTGGCCAGAAGCTGGTTCAGCTTGATCCGCAAAGCGGCAAGGTTCTGCAAGTTCTGCGCTGGGGTGACGATATCCTGCCCCCGGGTGCGACCATGAATGATCTGCGCATTGCCGGGGATCTCATGTTCATCACAGATTCCGGACTGGGCGGCATTATTGTTCACAATATGCGCAGCGGGAACACTGTGCGACGCCTCTCCGAGCATCCGCTTCTACGGGCCACATACGCCAAGCCCATGATCGGGCGTGACGGACACACGTTCCGGGATAAGGATGGCAAACGCCCCCTTGTCCACTCGGACATGCTGGAAATCACGGCTGACCGAAAATGGTTTTATTTCTCCACCCCCATCGGCCCGCTGCGTCGCCTGCCCACTTCTGCTCTGCTGGACAACAGTCTGACAGATGCCCAACTTGCTGAGAAAATTGAAACCGTGACAGACATGCCCACCATGATGGGAACGGCGATTGATACACTGGACAATTTCTACTTTGCCGATGCAGAACGCGGCCGGATTATGGTGCTGACACCAGAGAAAAAGAAGCTCGTTCTGTTTGAAGACCCGCGACTGGTTGATGGCGATGCGCTGTTTATTACGGCTGATCGCCACATGCTGGTGCCAATTCCGCAGACAGAGCGCCTGCCAGCCAACAACGGCGGTGTAAACGCCCTGAAACCGCCATTCATCAGTCTTTCTTTCCCGCTGCCGGAAACCCTGCATGGCCACCGTCTGGGGAACGTTGTCAGCAGTCTCTGAAAGCCGATCTCAAAATCATCAAAATACTTGGCATTTCTGGCTCTTTTTCCACAGAAACCCGAGAGGACGACACTTATGAGACGCCGTGACGCCTTAAAAGGAGGGCTGGTTCTGTTAGCAACCAGCACGCTGGCCTCCATTTATAAACCTGCTTATTCAAAAACACTTGTTGGTGGAAGCGGCGCATGGAAAGCGCAGCCTCCACCGCCTTTGTCGGTCGTTGATTCCAGTCGACTGGTTTATCTGACACAGGATGAGGCAAAACTGGTGGGCACAGTCTTTGACGTGCTCATTCCTGCCGACGAACTTGGTATGGGTGCGACCGAAGCTGGATGCGTAACCTTCCTTGATCATCAGCTTGCCGGCCCCTTTGGCTCAGCAGCAAAAGACTACAAGCTGGGCCCGGTGGTGGAAGGAACGCCACAGCAGGGTCCACAAAGCATTGCAACACCTGCGGAAATTTACCGCAAAGGGCTGGCTGAGCTAAACACTGTCACCCGGAAAAAATTCGACAAAGCATTTCCGGATCTGAGCGAAGATCAGAAGGTCGCCTTCCTTGAGGGCATGGAAGCCGGAACAATCCAGTTTGAAACCGTGAAAGCCAAAGACTTCTTCACCCTCCTGCTTCAGAACGTGCGTGAAGGATATCTGGCGGACCCAATGTATGGGGGCAACCGCGATATGGTCGGGTGGAAGCTCGTCGGGTTTCCCGGCGCTGTTTATGATTACCGTGACTGGATTGTTTCCAAACGCGGGAAAAAGATTGATGTGCAACCCGTCAGCCTTCTGAGAACGACCTGACAGAGGCCGCGTCCGTCTGACCACTGGAAAAGACGATTTGACGCTCCAGGACACAGTATAAAAACAAGGTGCAGTTCAATGCATTATAAAAGACCAAAAGCCGATGTTGTTATTGTCGGGCTGGGGTGGGCTGGTTCCACCATGGCCGAAGAGCTGACCCGCGCAGGCCTGAATGTTGTGGCCATTGAACGCGGAGCATGGCGCGATACTTCAACAAGTTTTCCTACAACGCGTAACCCGGATGAGTTAAGTGGCTCTATCCGCAAGGACATTCTTCAGGCCCCTGTCACGGAAACCTATACGGTCCGGAACCGGCCGGGCGAGACAGCGCTCCCGCTCCGCAAATACCATAATCTCACTCTGGGCAATAACGTTGGCGGGGCCGGAACCCACTGGGCGGGTGCCAGCTGGCGCTGGCAGTCCTTTGACCACCAGCCTTATAGCCGTGTTATGGAGCGTTATGGTGCCAAGCAACTAGTAGACGGCCTGATCCTGCAGGATTGGGGGGCGTCATATCATGATCTGGAACCGTTCTATGATCGCTTTGAGAAAATTGCGGGCACATCCGGCACAGCTGGCGTCATCAATGGCGTAAAGCAGCCCGGCGGCAATCCTTTTGAAGATTCCCGGACAAGCCCCTACCCCACTCCCGCTCTGGAACGCACACGCGCCAATATTCTGTTTTCAGAAGCCACAACACGGATGGGCTACTCACCTTTCCCCGTTCCCTCCGCCATGATCGGCGGCCCCTACACCAACGCACTCGGCATCAATCTGGCTCCCTGCACCTACTGTGGCTATTGCCAGCTTTACGGATGTGGCAACTGGTCCAAATCCAGCCCGAACATCTGCATTCTGCCTGTCCTCATGCAGCGTCCCAATTTTACAGTGGTCACAGAGTCCGAAGTTGTGCGGATTAACACGACGGCTGATAAAAAAATGGCCACCGGCGTCACGTTTGTGGATTCAGATGGCAACATTGGGGAACAGCCAGCCGATATTGTCATTACCGCGACCTTCACGCTTGATAACACGCGGCTCCTGCTCCTGTCGGGGATCAGCACGCCTTACGATGTCAATACGGGGCAAGGCGTTGTGGGCCGTGCCTTCACGTTTCAGACCCTTTCCTGGGCCTTCATGTTTTTTGAAAATGAATATCTCAATCCGTTCATGAACACGGGTGCGCTTGCAACCCAGATTGACGATTTCAACGGCGATAACTTTGACCATACCGGGCTGGGATTTATCGGCGGGGCTGGCATTCAGTCCCTGTGTAATCAAGGGCTTCCCATTGGCATGTCCGGCCTTGTGCCGGAAGGCAGTCCACGATGGGGTAAAGGCTGGAAAAAGGCTTTTCAGAAAAGCTACCAGAATTACGCGCAAATTCAGGGTCAGGGCACCAATTTTGCGCATCGTGAGCAGTTTATGGATCTGGACCCAACCTACAAGGATCGGTTTGGGCAGCCCCTCCTGCGTATTACCTACGACTATAATGAAAATGACCGCCGCTCAGGCCGGTTTATTCGCGATAAATGTGTGGAAATCGCCAAAGAAATGGGAGCGCGCGAAATCAAAGGCGTTTCTCTGGCTGACGATCCCTATTCAGGCTACACCCCATGGGATTCCTCTCATGTTCAGGGCGGTGTGGTCATGGGAGAAGACCCGAGAACCAGTGTGCAAAACCGCTATCAGCAGAACTGGGACGTGCCCAATCTGTTCGTCATCGGCGCATCCTCTTTCCCCAACAATGCCGGATATAATCCTACGGTTGCTGTGGGCGCAACGACCCTATGGACGGCAAAGGCCATTAAGGACCTTTACCTCAAAAACCCTGGCCCACTGGTGAGATTATAATCATGACACGAAATCTGTTTCAGCGTGCTCTGCGCATCAGTTTTCACAGTGGCTTTATGCTCTCTCTTGCGGCTCTTCCGGTCAACGTGGTCCACGCGCAAAATGCACCAGTCAATGCGCGCATGGAACATGGCCGTTACCTCGCCGTTGCGGGGGACTGCCTTGCTTGCCATACAGCTGCGGATGGTAAGCCTTTTGCCGGTGGTCTTGATCTGAAAACACCTTTTGGCATCATCACCACCAGCAATATTACCTCTGACAAAGAGACGGGCATTGGCAACTGGACATTCCAGCAGTTTGATGATGCTGTGCGCCACGGCAAAGGACCGAATGGGCACCTTTACCCTGCCATGCCCTACACGGCTTACAGCCAGATTACCGATGCCGACATTGCCGATCTGTGGGAATATATCCGCACTCTTCCCCCAGTAAACCACAAGGTGGAGAGTAATAAGCTCCCCTTCCCTTACAATATCCGCACGCTGCTCGTGTTCTGGAACCTTTTGTTCTTTAAGGATGCCGCTTTTGTGCCCGATAATTCAAAGAGCGCCGAAATCAATCGTGGCGCCTATCTGGTCCAAAGCCTCGGACATTGTGGCACATGCCACACCCCCAAGAATGCCCTTGGCGGGGATACAAAGGATACGTTCCAGGGAGCATCCCTTCAGGGGTGGTTTGCGCCCGACCTCACCAACAATGCCCATACCGGCCTCGGACAATGGACTGCGGACGACATCGTGACGTATCTGCGCAGCGGTACCAATCGCTATACCGCAGCCTCCGGCCCCATGACGGAAGCCATCGTAAATTCCACACAGCACCTGACGGACGCAGATTTGCAGGCTATTGCCGCCTATTTCAAATCCTTACCGCCCCGAACGGTCTCCCCACCCCAGCCCCTGCCAGCCTCCAATGCACAGGTCACAGCGGGACAGCGCGACTTTATGGTAGAATGTAGCGCCTGCCATCGGAGCAGTGGCGCGGGTATCTCGAACATGATCCCGGACCTCCGGAACAACCCTGCCGTCAAAGCTCAAAACCCGGATAGCCTGCTTAATATCGTGCTGAAAGGAACAGAAGGGCCGGCCACTCTCGCCAATCCCACCGGTGCCGCAATGCCTGGCTTCGGCTGGAAATTGCAGGATGAGCAGATTGCTAACGTTCTGACTTACATCCGCAATAGCTGGGGCAATGCCGCTCCGGCTCTTTCCGCAGCAGATGTCAGCAAGGCACGCGCCGCAATCAACGCCCAGCCAGCCGTCCCACGCTGACCACCACAATCGTCAGACCTCAGAGCATTTTCAGTCCGCAATCCCTGAATGCGTGACTGGAAATACTCTGTTCATTTGTGAAAACAATACACGCAGCCCCCTCTCTGCTGACCATTACATGGGCCTCTCGCCTTGTGAGGACGACCTGAACCATGCTTCATTCGTCCTAACGAAACCCCATACCCGTAAAGCCCATGTGGAAATATTTATATAACGTGGTTGCTCTGGTTCCTTTTTTGGCACTCTCACCAATCACCACGTATGCCCACAGCCTCCCTGAACCGGGACTGCCTGTCCGCTCTATAAATCCCGGGGGGAACGAAAAAGTTGTTAACATCCCCCTGAGTGACGGTAGCTCTATAAGAGCTCTTTTTTCCGCCCCCACACAGCCAAAGGCGACAATTATCATGTTTCCCGGTGGCTCTGGCGACATTGGTCTGGGGCTGGATGGCAGCATCCGGCACGGGGAAAATTTTGTTGTCCGGACGCGAGAACTATGGAACCAGCGCCACTACGCAATCCTTATTCCAGATACAGTTAACTCTCTAAATCTGAGGGGACACCGCAGCTCCGCATCCTATGAGCGTATTATTGAAGATCTCCTGACCTTTGCGCAGCAAGAAAAAACCGGTCCTGTTTTTCTTCTTGGCACAAGTCAGGGTGCAATCGCTGCTGCCAACGGTGCAGCTCATGCACCGCCTACTGCTCTTGCTGGCGTTGTGCTGAGTGAAGCAGTCTCCGTTATGGGCGGCAGCAAAGAAACTGTTTTTAGTGCCACCCCGCAGGACATTCATGCCCCGGTCCTCATAGTTGCCAATCATACTGACCGCTGCAATGTGGCTCCTCCACAAGAAGCAAGTCCTATTGCTGCTTCTATGACAGGCAGTTCAGACGTGCAGATATTAAGAGTTACTGGAGGATCAACCCTCTCGAAAAAGACGTGTGGCTCTCTTAGTCCGCATGGTTACTTTGGTATTGAAGACGATGTCATTACCAAAATCAGTGCGTGGATGGAGACAAAATTAAGATAAGCCGCTTCATAGCAAAACCAGAATATTATGGATTTTCCGAGTGTCGGGACGCGAGACGGTGACCCGCCGGAAATCCATGAGAACACGCTTGCCAAGCGATCCCGAAACCACAGGCCAGAAGGCTTAGCATCGCCCACGGGAAAGAGGACGCTCCCCACAGATCAAGCAGAGCCCCTCCCAACAGACCACCTCCGGCAATAGCACTGTTCCAGGCAACGACATTCATGGACAATGCCACATCGGCTCCGTCTCCTGCCGCATCAGCCAGCGCAGTTTGCAGCAATGTCGCCGCCCCACCGAAGGTGAGTCCCCATACCGTGACACCTGCCCAGATTGCCACCGGAGAGTTCGCTCCAATAGTAAACGCAGCGCAGACCATTGCGAAAACAGCCAGACTGACCAAAACCGCTTTACGCAACGCATGGTCTACCAGTCGTCCGGTCAGACCGATCCCCCCAAGGGCCGCAACACCGAAAACCAGCAGCACAAGATCCGCTTTCCCCGCCAGACCTGATGGCACAAGGAAAGGCACGATGTAGGTGTAGAGAATGTTGTGCGCGAACATCCACGTCAGCACCACCGCCAAAACTGATCTGACCCCGGGCATCATCAGAACATGCCGGAATGGAAGACGCTCCGTGTGGGGTGTTCCCGGAAAATCCGGCACCGTGGCCAGCACCCAGCCAACCAGCAGCAAAGTGAAGGCCGACATCACGCCAAATGCCAGTCGCCATCCCAACGCAGCACCCAGCCATGTGCCTGCTGGAACCCCAAGAGACAACGCAACAGGTGTACCCACCATGGCAATAGCCAGCGCCTGCCCCTGCTGGGCCCGCGTTACCATCCGCCGCGCATAACCGGCCAGTAGAGCCCATGCCAGACCAGCAGCAGCTCCTGCACAGTAGCGGGCGACAAGTGTCAGCCAGTAATTGGATGAAAACGCCGTGACAGAATTGAATATCAGAAAGCCGATAATCGCCAGAAGCAACACGGCGCGCCGTCGCCATCTTTGAGTAGCGAGGGTAAGTGGAATGGCCGCACTCAGGGAACCCACTGCATAAGCCGTAACCATCTGACCGGCATAGGCAGCAGACACATGCAGGCCGGAGCTAATCTCAGGCAACAGGCCTGCAGGCAGCGTTTCCGTCATGATGCAAAGAAACCCGGTCATCGCGAGTGCCAGAAGACTAGCAACCGGCAAGCGGTTGTCAGACGTTGAGAGGAGATTTTCGGCCATCTGGGACTCACATAAATAGATCGGTCGATACAGATATATGAATATCGACCGTGCAGGCAACGGCTTTCTCTATGAAAAGGCAGAAAACACGATTTCTATATCATTCGATACAAAATTAACTTGCATTTCACCCCAACCTTATTCTGTATTGAACGGTACAGAATAAGGGAAACACGACATGGAAGATTTTGCAGGCAAAAAAGCCTTCATCATTGGCGGTAGCCGCGGGATTGGTGCCGCTATCGTGCGACGTCTGGCAAGTGAAGGTGCATCAGTGCGTTTCACATGGGCCGGATCACGCACAAAAGCCGAGGACCTCGCCCGCCAGACCGGCACAGAAGCCATTCAGGCGGATGCTACTGACCGTTCAGCCATTGTCACCGCCACACGGGATGCAGGCCCCATCGACATTTTCGTCTTCAATGCCGGAATCTGCATTGCGGGAGACCCGCTAACGCTCAACCCTGATGACGTTGACCGCATGATCGATATCAACATTCGAGCAGCCTATCATTGTGCAATTGAAGCCGCCCGTTCCATGCCGGACGGTGGTCGAATTATCCTGATCGGCTCTACAAACGCCAACCGTGTCCCCTTCAAGGGACTGGCCGCTTACAGCATGACAAAATCTGCCCTGCAAAGCATGGTGCGCGGTCTGGCGCGAGACTTTGGAGAGCGACACATCACGGTCAACGTCATCCAGCCCGGCCCAACCGATACGGACATGAACCCGGCAAATGGTCCGGAGGCTGACCTCATGCACAGCGTTATGGCCATCAAGGAACATGGCTCGGCAGAGGATGTTGCGGCTTATGTGTCGTTTCTGGCCGGACATGCGGCGCGCGGCATTACCGGGGCAATGCAGACCATTGATGGAGGCTTTAGCGCATAACGCTGGAAATCCAGTTCCGGACCGCTTAGTATAGAAAATTCTTCACACAGACGGAGACAAGACATGGCCCGGACAGGACGGCCCCGCGAGTTTGACCGGGACAAGGCGCTGGATGCCGCGCTCACGCTGTTCTGGACGCAGGGTTATGAACCAACCTCTCTGAACCAGCTCAAAGCCTGTATGGGCAATATTTCGCCAGCAAGTTTTTATGCTGCGTTTGGTTCGAAGGAAGCTCTGTTCCGTGAAGTCGTGCAGCGTTATGTGGAAACTTACGGGCAGGTGATGGCCCCACTGTGGGATGAAACACTCCCACCGCGGGATGCCATCGAACAAACACTCCGGCGCTCTGCCCGCATGCAGACAACCCGTTCCCACCCGACCGGCTGCCTGATTGTGCTGGGCGCGTCCAACTGCTCGCCTGAAAACCAGCCTGTGCAGACCCTTCTGGCAGCCGAGAGGAAGCGGAGCCGAAAAGGATTTCAGGCCTGTGTGACACGGGCCGTGGAACAGGGTGAACTCCCCGACACACCACTCACCGAAGCCCTGCCCACTTTATTCTCAACCTTTCTCCACGGCATGGCCTGTGAAGCTCGGGATGGCGACAGGCCAAAGAAACTGGACGCAGCCATTACAACACTTATGCAGGTCTGGGACAGCCTTGCCGTGCACCCAAAAGGCATGTCTGCCGCCCTAAAGCTCTCCTGACGGTCCTATAGACCGTCATTCTGTTAACATAATATCTATACCGATCAGTCTTAAATTTATTGACGGACCCTCTCACCCAACTTATGTATCGATCAGTCTTTAAATAAGTCATCTCAACCCGACAGCCTGCGCCTCACAAACACCCTCAAAGGAAATTGGTCATGACCCAGAAGTATGCAGCTCTTGTCACGGGCGCTAATCGCGGGATCGGTTATAGTATCGCAAAGCATCTTATTGCAGCAGGTGTTGATGTGATTGGCACCTATCACACGAATGAAGCTGAAGCGAAATCCGCGGAGGAAGCTCTCAGCACTGACGCCGCAAAATTACGTATGCTACCTCTGGATATTTCAGACCACACTACTTTTCCGACATTCACAGCACATGTCAGAAAGCTCCTTGAGGAAGACCTTACCCAGACTACGTTAAAATACATTGTCCAGAATGCAGGGAATATCATTCACACGTGTTTTGATATGGCGACACCCGAACAGCTCGATAATCAGTACACCATTCACTTCAAGGGCCCGTATCTGCTGACCGTAGCCCTTCTGCCGTTCCTCTGTAATGGCGGCCATATTCTGAACATTACCTCGGCGGCCACACGTTTTTATCTGCCTGATCATGGTCCTTATTCAGCCATGAAAGGGGCAACCGAAGTGATCTCGCTTTATATGGCAAAAGAACTTGGTGAACGTCGCATTACCGTCAATGCCGTAGCACCCGGGGCTATTGCGTCTGACTTTGGTGGTGGGCTGGTGCGTGACAACGCTGAGGTGAACAATAGTCTGGCAGAAATCACCCCTCTTGGTCGTGTCGGGCAACCGGATGACATTGGCGCGGCCGTGGCAGCTCTTCTCTCTGACAACATGCAGTGGGTTAATGGGCAGAGGATCGAAGTCACTGGTGGCCAGTCACTGTAACACGAGCCAGAATTGATTAAGGAAAATACGATGATAGACGTTATGGCCAGCAGCGTTCTCAATGCCCCTCTTGCCGCCGTCTGGCCCCTTATCCGGGATTTTGGCGCCATCGGGACATGGCTGCCGGGTGTTAAAAGCTGCCATATCGAAGGGAATGATCCGGGCGATCGCGTCGGCGCTATTCGGTGCCTTGAGATGGGTGACGTCGGTCTTATCCGTGAACAGCTTCTCGCCCTGTCCGACACCGATCATGCGGTGACATTCTCGATTATTGAATCAGCACTGCCCATCTGGAATTATCGTTCGACACTCATGCTGTTGCCCGTAACAAATGGCGACCGCACCTTTATCCGCTGGAAAGGACAGTTTGAAGCGGATCCCGAGCATGCTTCTGCCATGCAGACGCGCATGCCCACCCAGATTTACCAGCCGGCATTTGATCGTCTGGCTGGCAGGTTATCTGGCAAATAACCTGCTGCCAGAACTTTCCCTCAAAACAGATCACGCGCCGCTGTCGCAAAGCTGGGAGATAACGGCAAAAGAGGTGTCAGCGTAGACTGCCACGCGTGATAAAGATCAGCCTTGCCGGGATAAACAACCTCAGAGGGCTGGTTATCGGCATCAACTTCCTGAATCCAGCCACCCTGCTCGCGATCAATCATGCAAAGATCAATATAATCCCAGATTGTCCGATACCATGTCTCATATCGTGCATGGCCAGTCCGTTTTAAAAGTGCCGCAGCTGCGGTCAGCGCTTCGGCCTGAACCCAGTGGGTCGATTTTCAATCACGGGAACCAGATCATTATCGACCGTGTAAAGAAGGCCTCCCTTCCCGTTCCTGCTCCACCCAGCCGACATGCCACTTTCAAACAGCGCAGTGCTGTCTGTCAGCAACCATTCCGGAGCAGCACCTTCTTCACGCAGGAAAGCAGCCTCCAGCTTAAGCAACAAATGAGACCATTCCACAAAGTGCCCCGGTGTTAACCCATAGGGGCGCAAGTCATCAGCGGGCTGATCCTCATGATAGTGTGACAGGTATTGCCACTGGCGATCATAGTGCTCACGCACCACATAGTTCGCCTTACGAGCCAAATCATGAATAAAGCGTTGGACTATGCGCAAG
Source organism: Acetobacter malorum (assembly GCF_002153605.1). Lineage (GTDB taxonomy): Bacteria > Pseudomonadota > Alphaproteobacteria > Acetobacterales > Acetobacteraceae > Acetobacter > Acetobacter malorum_A. The sequence continues at coordinate 82,110 of NZ_JOPG01000026.1, forward strand.
GCGCGATGTCGCCAGACAGAATCACCCGTAACATCAGCAAGAGCCATACAGGCTTCTACTGAGTGCATGTTGGAGTTTGCGCCCCGATAATCTTCCTCATCAGTCCAGCATGCAGAAAAACTCTCGCGGAAAACGCCTTCTTCTTCACTCCAGAAATGCTTTTCCCACACTGATGTTGCCAGCTCTAAAAGCTGCTCAGCGCCAGAAATACGCGCCACGACTGCTGTGGACCCCACGAGACATACAAAAGCGTGCAAATAGTTCTGCTTACGGGTCTGCTCGCTTGTCGGGCAGCCATTAGTCAGACCGCCAAACCATCCTTCATGTTCTGCGTCACGCAAAGGTCCCAGAAGAGACCGCACGCCGTGCGTCGCCAAAGCCAGACACCCCGGCACACCGCGCAGGCCGCCAATCGCATAAGAATGCGTCATCCGCGCTGTGAGCGTCGTGTCCGGCTGCGCGTTGGGCACGAGGGCGCCTTTGTTATCCAAAGGTCCAAAGCCCACGCTCAAGCGAGAGGCCTTGGAAAAATCAAGCAACCTTAGCCCCTGATGTTCCAGCCAGTAGCGGTGCGGTGTAGAGCGTAGCCAGCTTGACGCAGGCACCATCAGGGAAGGCAGCATTTCAGCCATTGACGATTTTCCCGCCATTTACATGCAAGGTCTGCCCTGTCACGAAGCTTGAATCTGCGGAAGCCAGATACACGTAAGCCGGCCCCAGCTCCGCAGGCTCACCACAGCGGCCCATTGGTGTATCGGCTCCCAGATCAGCCACAGCCTCAGGATCAACCGGCCCCCAGCTGGCAGGCTGGAGGGGTGTCCAGACCGGCCCCGGTGCCACAGCATTAACACGGATGCCTTTGTCCGCAAGCTGTAGCGCAAGGGCGCGCGTAAAGCCCATCTCAGCAGCTTTGGTGGTCGTATACGCAACCAGAGATTTATTGCCTGCAAAAGCGTTAATGGAGGACGTCGATATGATTGCGGCACCCTTTTTTAAATGGGGGAGAGCCGCGCGGGTTATATAGAAATACCCGTTGATATTGACATCCATATGATGCTGCCAGACTTCATCGGTAATGTCTGTCAGATCTTCACTGACGTATTGTACCCCGGCATTGTTCACGATGATATCAAGACCGCCCAGAATCTTCACCGTTTCGGCCACAGCATCATTACAGAAAGCACTGCTCGCAACATCACCCGCAATCGCAAGAGCTTTGCGTCCTTCAGCTTCAATGAGCCGCACCGTTTCCTGCGCATCTTCATGTTCATCGAAATAGAGGATGGAGACATCCGCTCCCTCCCGGGCAAAATGAAGTGCTGCTGCACGACCAATGCCGCTATCACCCCCGGTAATCAGCGCCTTTTTCCCATCAAGCTTACCGCTTCCTTTATAATCAGGACGGATATGGACCGCCAAAGGCTTCATGAGTTTTTCAACGCCCGGCTGATGGTCCTGGCTTTGGGGGGGGATGGTAAATGTCATTAACCTGCTCCTAAAAACTTTTCCATGCGGAAACATTTAGTGTTAGCGAGAGGCTTGAGTGAAAGTTTCATGGAAACTCGTCATACCACACATGAACTGGTATTTTTTCTTTCTGCTAAACACAAAATGAATATGCTTATTCATAAAAAGATCATTTCTGCATCACTTATACTTTACCACAAACAACCAACCCCCTCAGCATCATTATAAACTAATATTAATATTCTTTACGGTTACAACAGTGAACTTTTTTACAGGCTGAGGCGTCTCAGGAAGAAAATATCTCTTCTTGCGATGAGGCTTGTCATTATGTCTTCTCGGTACCCGGACAATAGGATTAGTGACACGGCTGCTCTCGCTCTCAAAAGAAGCCCTTTTTGGAAAAAACAAAGAATTGTTGCTATTCCTGCCTGTAATGAAGAAGACCACATTATTCCCTGCCTTATGGCACTTGCAAAGCAATCATATACTTTTCCGGATAAGGTTATTCTGTGGATCAACAATACCACAGACAAAACTTACGATCTGGCACACTCCCTCCAGGATACGCTCCCCTTTACGCTGGAGATTATCCAGACGGTTTATCCATCTCATCTGGCAAGTGCCGGACTAGCGCGCAGAGACGCTCTGGCGCATGCCGCCAGACATGCTCCCTCCAATGCGCTGCTCTTTACGACCGATGCAGACGGAGAGGCCGCAAAAGACTGGATATATCGCACGCTTGAAGCGTTTGCTCATTACCCGGTCGACGCCATTTTTGGGCGGGCCCTTCTCTTACCGTCGGAAGCTGAGAAAATTCCCTTTCACCTGCATCAGGATGAAAGAGCTGAGCAGGCCTACGGCGCACTCCTGGAACAGATTAGTCTGGAATTGTGCCCGGAACCCCACGACCCCTGGCCTCGTCATATCGAACATTCGGGAGCCAGCATCGCCGTAACACGTCAGGCGTGGGCGCTGGTGGGCGGAATTCCGGATGTTGCAACAGGAGAAGATCGGCAATTTTATAAAACATTAAGACAACACAGCATTCGTGTGCGTCATGCACCAGACGTGGTCGTTTACGTTTCTGCGCGCCTATCTGGCCGTGCACAAGGCGGCATGGCGGAAACCCTGGCGCGCAGGATACGTGCGCAGGATGATTATATTGACGACATTTTTGAAACAGTCTCGAGCAGATTACTCCGCGTTCGCAAAGAGCTGGCAGACAAAAACAAAAACCACTCCACACCAGTTCTTACTGAACTTCCTCCTTTACGTATCCGTCGGGATGATTTGGAAAATCACGTAAAACGCGCGCGACGCGTGCTTAGCTTTCTGCGCCAGGCTCGCTCTCTCCTTCCTGAGAGTTTGGAACGTAAGACAGCCGATCAATGCGATAGCTGCTCTCCCGCACGCTAAGATCTGGTTCCCACTGCAAGTCGCGACAAGCCTGAATGAAACACTCAGAAGCCTGATCGCCCGTGCATGGGGTATCCGTCGGACCAGTCCAGTTTACAATCAGAATGCACCCCGTTTCTGTCAGGCTTTGTGTCACCCTAACTGCAAGGCGCTGAATATCACAGGCACTGAGAAAATAAAGAATTTCGGAAATCAGGACGAAATCGCATCCAGATGCTGCCAGAACAGGATAGTCCTCCGGCAAGAACGCCTTTATAAAAGTAACATGTCCCAGCCCCTCACACCGGTTCCTAGCTTTGTGAAGAGCTGTCTCTGAGGCATCCACGCTCACTATCCGTTTGCAGTACTGAGCAAGAGCCAGAGTACTAACCCCTATTGCACATCCCAATTCCAGAGCGAAAGACACAGGACGAGCGGGGAGACATTCCAGAACCCTGGCTAGTTTCTTCTGTTCGTAAAGACTGTTTTCAAAATCCCAGGGGTCATGCCTTTTCTGGAAGAGATTTTCAAAAACGTCTGGTCTCCATGTTTCCTTGCTCATGACGCGATAAAAATCTCATACGGCTGGAGCATTTTTTCCAGTAAGTGCTCAGGCAAAACAAAACCGTTTGGATCATCTTCCACAACAAGACCCATCTGGCTCCGATGAGCCTCAATGGCGCGCCGTTTTGTATGTAGAAAAGCTTCGACATTGAGACGCCACCCCGTAGGCTGCCTCTCATTGAGTTCTTTGTCAGGAGGAAGTGTCAGCCCCCAGACGGGATAAGCCAGGAGCCTGAGGTCTGGTCGTAAAGCTCTTAATCTCTGCGCCATGACCCAGACTGCTTCATGATCGCAATGAGGATCATGAAGCCACGGAACAAGGATATTCTGGCAATGATACCGTTCCGCAAGATCGAGCAAATGCTCCACAGTCTTCTCGAAAATGCCTCCTGCCTGTGGAACAGCGGAATCCTGAAGCCCCAGGAAAAAAAGGCGATCGGAAACAAGCCCCAGCGCATGGGCCGCATTCCTGCTCTCTTCCTGCCGGCGGAGAGCCAGTCGTTCAGGTGGCCAGAGGCGCGAACCGGGATGTGACGCTGCTCCGTCTGACACAAACACCACCACAGGTGGACGCCCCTGCATGACGGCCTTCGCGATAAAGCCCCCACATCCCAGACTTTCATCATCCGGGTGGGGGGCCAGTATCAGGGACGTTCCCGGCGCAATGTCATCAAAAGAAGCGACCGGAAACCGGCTAAAACGCTCAAGTATTTCGTGAACCTTCATAGACTTTCTTCCGGCCAGTCATGATTGACAAACCATCTGGCGGCGTCTGTCAGGGTCTCGTCCGGGGCTGGCTGTCGCAGGTAGGTCATCAAATCTCTCATGACCAGCTCAACCGCTTTGCCTTTCACAAACGCAGACAACCCCAGGCCTCTTTGAACAAGCGTTATCAGCTCCAAAGCGGCCCGTTCAACAGCAAGGCGAGCAAGATTAACAGTTGCGACCACCTCTTCCGAACTCATCCGGGTCGAATAAGCGGCTTTTGCAGCCTGCTCCACCCACATGGCAGCCGTTTTTTGCAGGATGAGCGCCTCCCCAATCCGGCAGAGTTGATGTAGGTTTTCCGCTCGCCCTCGTTCCACCAGTTCTTGCCTGAAAAGATCAATCAACCGGTCCATTCCTCCCAGAGCAACAGCGGACCCTCTCCAGGCTCCTGCAGAGAATTCGGGCTGCCGCAAATAATCTCCTGATGATCCGAGAATATGATCTGGAGAGATCATAACATCTGTAAAATCATAGGCGCCCGTGCCACTCGCCTGCATTCCCATTAAGGCTCCCGGCCCCGGCCTCCTGCGATCAGCCTCAGTTGTGGGCACCAGAAGCATGATGGAGTGCCCTTGCGAAGTCGTCGCTGTTATCAAAGCCAGACTGACCTGCCTGATGCCGCTGGCAAACCCCTTACTACCAGCCAGTCTGTACCCCCCATTCTCTTGTCTGATCGTGACAGGGGGCACGCCGTCAGTCACCCATATCCCTGCCAATATTCCGCCACGCAGACGCAGAGCAAATGCACACCGCTGCTCTGCTGTCCCGTAAAGCTCTACAAGACGCACAACATTAACGTGTCCTTCCAGACAACGTCCCAAGGACAAGCTTACGTAACCCGTTCGCCGCAAGAGGGTTAAAAGAACAAGTCCTCCCTCAGGTAACCGACAAAGATCAAGCCCACCCTCGTCCTGCGATAAAAGAGCTTCTAACGCGCCAACTTCACGCAGGGCCTTAAGAAATTCTATGGGAAAAACATTTTCTCCCGGGATGCAGGATGCTGCTTTCCATTTATCGAAAAAAGTTTTTATATCTGCTCGGAAACGAGAAAGATCCTTCAGGGACGTCTTTTCATCTGAAGTCCGCATATTTCAGCACCCATCCCCATTACCGTCCATTCTGTAACGTATGGCCAGTGTTTCCGGATGCTGCATTGATGAGTGACTTCTGGTCACTTTATGTTGAAAATACCTCCTTCTTACCGGTGGGTGCGAAAACGAAAGTCGTTACATCTCCACCACGCCGCTCATTTCCCCATCACAAATACTTGCAAAACCAGCCTCTTTTCCCGGCACGCACAGCGTGCCTAACGGGACGCAATAAGAACATCCAAGGGCACAGATCCATAAAAATTATTCAGATCAAAGGTAGATGAATTTCTAAAAGAATGTCCCCATAAAATGCTTTTCCACTCCCCACTCCTCTCCCCCTCGTTTAGAGAGAGCTGTGTTGTCTTCCATCCATTCTGCTGACTTCGCAAAATTTCATCCAAGGAAAGAGACAGAGCGAAGCGCGTCACAATAACAAGCATTTTCATATCTTCCGAAAAACATTGAAATGCCACGACATTATCAGACAGCACACCTTGAACTGAAACAGCGTGGTATCGAGGGTTTATAAAGAGTTCGGGATAATCTTCTCGGAGCTTGAGAAGCTTACAAATAAGGTTCTGCTTGATCCGCCCATCCCGCCAACTGGACGCCAATGTCGCCAGATTGTCGTCATCTTCAAGATTTTTTCTGAGCGTGGAATAGTCTACAGCCCGTCTGTTATCCGGATCAACAAGACTAAAATCCCACCCTTCCCGCCCCTGATATAAATCTGGCACGCCGGGAACTGTAGACCGTAATATGACCTGGGTAAGGCTGTTCAGAGCAGCAGCCGGAGAAATATGATCCACAAATGCGGAGAGATCTTTGACAAACGAGGTATGCAAAAGCTGTCTTACAAAATTCTGGCAATTGTCTTCATAACCCATATCCGGGTCAGCCCAGCTTGTTCTTATTCCTCTCTCACGCATAGCTTTGGTCAGATACAACTCCAGCCTGTCGGGCAAATCAGAAAACTCCCGTGCATCGAGTGGCCATGCCGAAATAAGGGTCTGGTAGAAAAAAAATTCATCGGCTTTACTCACAGAAGTATCTGCGTTTCCGACATCGCGTAAGAATTTATTGTTTGCAAACCAGACAGCTACCACCTCCGCCCAGTTCGCCTCAGGTTCACTGAGAACCATAAGGCGTGCCCTGCCGTCTTCACCTCTTTTGTGATCGTGTGTAGCGGTGCACAGCAAAGATTGAGGGTGAGACGTAAGGCGCGCCAGATTTGTCTGATGAAACGCCTCTCTGTTTTTGGAAAAAAGAGCCGGGTCTGTCCCGACTTCATTTCGGGAGAGTAGTCGGGCATAACGGTAGAAAGCCGTATCCTCACCTGACTTGGCAACAAGAGGCGCCGTCAAATGTACAAACATATCCTGAAAGTCTTTTCTCTCAAAACTCTGAGAAGACGTCTGGCTTAAAAGCTTTTGCAAGGTCATCAGCAAAGGCGTGGCGTGCGCTGGCAGCTTTTTCTTCGCACGTTCACAGGCTGCGCATAAATACGAACGGCTCTGCTCACTCAATCCCGTCCCGGAAAAATAAACACGATACACAGGGAAAGCCAACAGTATCTCTTTTAATACACAGGCAACGGCGTGGGGCGTAACGTCCTGTTCCGGAGAGAAGAATTCGGCAAGTGATACGATTAAATCCTGAAACATCTTATAGAATGAAGAGTTCAGTTTTTCATCTCGAGCGACCCTCACGACTTTTTCATAAGGGTGCGGCCCCAACTGCGCCCATAGGGCACTCAGCTTTTCTTCGCCCGCCGGATGATGCTGGAGCAGAGAGGCCTGTTCCAGAAAATCGTAACCCGTTGTGCCGCTTACGCACCATTCTTCCGGCAGAAGTTCGCCGGTTGAGAGGATTTTCTCTACAAAAATGAAGGGCTCATTGCGCAGGTTTTCTGGTCTCTCATGCGTCAGAGCGTTCAATGCCTGCTTTAACTCCTGACAATACCGCGCAGGCTGAAGCAATCCATCCACATGATCAATGCGCAGGCCATCAATCAGGCCTCGCCGGTAAAGATCAAACACATAGGCATGCGTACGCGCAAAAACGTCAGGTCGTTCCATCCGCAGAGCAATAAGCGCCGTCACATCAAAAAACCGTCGCCAGTTAATCAGATCACCCGCAGTCTGCCACCAGACAAGTTGATAATGTTGCTTTTGCAAAAGAGCCAGAAGATTGGATTTCCCCTCCAGGGTCTCAGGATTGAAAAACTCTGCAAAACACCCTTTTTGAGCGTGGGACAGACTTTCCGGTGCGAGAGGAAAAATTTTATCTTCGTAAGTGATGACAAAAGAGCGTGTATCTTCCTGATAAGAGACACGGATTTTTTGGTCTTCTAAAATTTCTTCCAATGGTTTTTCGAGGAACGGAAGAATAACTTTATGTGTCTCCCGCTCAGTGGAAACACTCCAGTCGATATCGAAATAATGCGCATAGTGACTCTGTCGACCGTATTGCAAAACATCCTGCCACCAGGCGTTTTGCGGGTTTGTCGTCATGTGATTAGGCACAATATCAAGAATAAGGCCCATATCGTGCGTGCGCAGCGTTGCGACCAGAGCCAGAAGCCCCTCTTCCCCGCCTCGCTCCCGGTCAATAAAATCCCAGCTTATTGTATCATACCCATGGAGAGAACCTGAGGCTGATGCCAAAAGCGGAGACGCATAAATATGGCTAATACCTAGTTTTTTAAGATATGGGACCAGCAGAATAGCATCATACAAAGTATAATCTTTATGGAACTGAATCCGGTAAGTCGCCCGCAATGATAGTGTCATGCCACATCCTCCATACAAGCGACCAGCGAGAAAGGCGGTAATAGCCCTACCCGTCTGTTTTCAGAAGATTCATAAATGAGATGATACGTCTCCAGGATATCGTACTGATTTTCAGAAAAATTCATAAAAATAGTAAGAATTTTTCCGGCATCCAGTCGCCATCGGGCATAAAGAGCACCGACACCTAATACGTGGACGCCAGCACTCTGAACATTGTGCAAATACGGGACAATCCATTCCCTACGCAAAGTCAAAAGCTGCCGGGTCAGGGCAAGCCAGGTCGTTCCAGTCTCCGTCTCTCGCGCAGCTCTCTCTGGCCGCGAGGCTTCAAAGGTCTCCAGCGCATTCGGGTCAGGAATACGGTTCCGATTTTTCTTATCCTGAAAAGCTGCAAACTGGGAAAATTCTTTCCGCCGCCCTTCCCTGACCTGTTCGGCCAGTTCACCATGAAAATCACAGAAAAAATAAAAGGGCGTCAGGCAGCCCCATTCTTCTCCCATAAAAATCATAGGAATCATCGGGCTTAAAAGAAGCAGCGCGTAAGCTGCTTTGACCGCCTCTGGCTTTGCCAAAGCCAGCAACCGTTCTCCTAGCGCTCGGTTTCCCGTCTGGTCATGATTTTGCAAAAAGAGAATAAATTTCGTAGCAGGGAGATCTCCACTCGCCATCCCCCGGTTTTTACCGGAATAAGGGTTGAACTGCCCTTGATACACAAAGCCTTCCGCCAAAACCCGCGCCAGATCCTGCGTGGGATCTTTAGAAAACATTTTATAATAGCCTTCATGTTCTCCGGTTAGCAGAACATGAAGGGCATTATGCCCATCATCATTCCATTGGGCTGTAAAGCCGTCCCGGAGCAAACCGGCATCATTATTCTCGTTTTCCAGAATCAAATGAACATGGCGCCCCGGCTCAACAGTTGCCTTGACTCTCTCTCGTAAAGCACCGAACCATGTATGGTCTGAAATGGCCGATACGGCATCAATCCGCACACCATCAAACCGATATTCCATCAGCCAGTACAGCACATTCTCAATAAAAAACTTGGCGACTTCCGGTTTATCAAAGGCAATTCCTGTGCCCCAGGTCGAATTCTTTTCATGGTCAAAAAACGCGTCGGCATAGACGGGCAGAAAATTTCCTTCAGGACCAAAATGATTATAGACAACGTCCAAAATAACCATAAGCCCGCGCGCATGCGCTGCGTCAATCAGGCTTTTCAGTTCGTCCGGAGAACCGTAAGGAGCCGCCGGGGTATAGGGTAACACCCCATCATACCCCCAGTTTCTGGTCCCTCCGAAACTGTTGATAGGCATCAACTCAATAGCGGTTATGCCCAGTGATGCCAGTTCATCCAGCCTCTGACTGATGCCGCTGTATCCCCCAAGCAAACCTGCATGGAGTTCGTAAATTACAGCTTCATTCCACGGCCTTCCCTGCCATTCAGGGCATTGCCACTGATAAGCATCAGGATCAGTCACAACACTGGGTCCCAACACCCCCTCTGGTTGACTACGGCTTGCGGGATCGGGAACGGACTGGCCTCCGGAAACACGAAACAGATAACGCGCCCCTGCTCCGCACGCTGCCTTCAGACTGAAGTGCCCTTGCCCGTCAGACCTCATTTTCTGAGCGGCCATCCCTTCAATCTCCAAAAACACCTCGTCACTTGACGGCGCCCAGAGCGTGAACACTGTCTGCTCATCTGCGAGCAGTTCCGCACCAAACGTTTTTCTAAAACGAAATGTCTGCATGGTCAGAAGCCTTTTGAATGAGGGCAAATGCCTATGGGGCAACCGGACTAAAATAAAGAACCGAAAGAGGCGGAAGCGTTGCCACGACACAGGCTGGCATTCCATGAGCAGGCACATCCTGCGCTTGCAGCCCTCCGGCATTCCCAACATTGGAACCGCCAAAACACGAGGCATCAGTATTGAGGATTTCGTACCAGTATCCGGTGTGTGGCACGCCAATGCGGTAATTATAGCGCGGCACGGGCGTCATATTGCAGACAATCAGAACAGGGGCAGCGTCAGGCGCATGCCGCACCCAGGCAAAAACACAGTTCTGCGTATCGTCAGTAATAAGCCACTGAAAGCCGTGATCGCTGTAATCACCTGCGTATAAAGCGGGATAAGCACGATAGAGTCGATTAAGAGCTGCAACAGTCTCGTGCATTCCTTTGCCAGTGGCATCCTCCAGCCGGTGCCAGGCAATCTGCCCGTCATGGTTCCATTCCTCTCTTTGCGCCAGCTCTCCGCCCATAAAAAGCAATTGCTTACCGGGATACGCCCACATGAGCCCATACAGACATCTGAGATTAGCGTGCTTCTGCCATTCATCTCCGGGCATACGAGATAGAAGAGAGCCTTTGCCGTGCACAACTTCATCGTGAGAAAGAGGAAGAATAAATCGTTCAGAATAGGCATAGACCATGCCGAACGTCAGATCATGCGCATGATATCCGCGCCAGAGCGGGTCCATTTGCATATAGCGGAGCGTATCGTGCATCCAGCCCATATTCCACTTGAACCGAAACCCCAGCCCGCCTGTTTCCGGCGGTGCCGTTACTCCCGGCCAGGCTGTCGATTCCTCCGCGATGAGCATCACATCCTCATGCTGGTCCCGTATCAACGTTGAGAGTTCATGAAAAAAGGAAACGGCCTCCAGATTTTCACGCCCCCCATAAATGTTGGGCTTCCACTCCCCTTCTTTACGGCTGTAATCGCGATACAGCATGGATGCGACGGCATCGACCCGCAGGCCATCAATATGAAAACGTCGCAGCCAGTAAAATGCGCTGCCCAGCAGGAAGCCGCGGACTTCGTTTCGGCCAAAATTGAAAATCAGAGTGTGCCAGTCCTGATGAAACCCCTCCTGCGGGTCAGCATGTTCATACAGATGGGTTCCATCAAAACATGCCAGTCCATGCGGGTCAGAAGGGAAATGGGCAGGCACCCAGTCCATAATTACCCCAATCCCTGCCTGATGGCATCGGTCTACAAACGCTGCAAAGTCATCCGGAGAACCATGCCGGGCTGTAGGGGCATATAAACTGACAGGCTGATACCCCCAGGATCCCGCAAAAGGATATTCAGTGACCGGAAGCAATTCTATGTGTGTAAAACCAAGCTCCTGAATATACGGAATAAGGGCATCTGCGAGACTGCTCCATGAGATAAACCGCTCTCCACTATCCGGAAGCCTCCAGGACGGCGCGTGCAGTTCGTAAATAGAAATAGGAGAGTTTACCGCTTGTCGTTGACCTCTTTTCTGCATCCAGTCAGCATCATGCCATTCATAAGCCAGCGGTCCTGCGACCCGTGACGCTGTTGCAGGCGGCTTTTCGGCAAACCGCGCATAAGGGTCCGCCTTTGCTGGTAAAATCTTGCCTTCAGCAGAAAGAATTTCATATTTATAACGCTCTCCTGCATTAAGGCCGGGAATAAAAAGCTCCCAGACACCTGCTCCATGCCGCACGCGCATGGGGTGACGTCGCCCATCCCATATGTTGAAATCACCAATAACGGCAACCCTGCGTGCGTTAGGGGCCCAGACAGTAAAACGCACACCCTTCACACCGTTTATTTCCAGACAATGCGCGCCCATCATCTCATCGGGTGAATGATGCCGCCCTTCTGAAAACAGATGCAGATCCAGATCCCCCAGCAATTTTCCAAAACTGTAAGGATCAACAACATCCTGCCAGCCATCAGCCCATCTGACCCTTACAAAATAACGCAGGCTCCTTTTGGGAATTGTTGCGCTGTACACACCATGAGGATGAATACGATACATCTTCTGCTCAAGCGGGAGACCTTTTGCCGGAGTGGAGACCACCATGACTTCAAGAGCATCCGGAAAAAAGACGCGCACAATATCGCCCCGCCCATCAGGATGGCGGCCCAGCACGGCAAATGGATTGGAGCTAACGCCGTGTGCCAGATCCTCAATCTGCTGCTGAAGAGCAATATCGGCTGTTTTTCTGTTTTTGGGTGTAGAATTAGAAAGCATTGCAATACATACCGCTTTATCCTGCCAATAAGAGGACTGCTTATCGTAACGTCAGGCGTGGGTGCCTGTACGCTTCAGGCTCTCGGGCCCTGTACTTCTCGAACCACCGGGCGGCATGCGCGCGGGCTGAACTCTGCGCAGCGTACGCACTGGGCGTTTCAGAACATCTCCGCGCCGTGGTGCAATTTCATCGTGTGGCGCTTTATAAGAGGACGAGCAGCCAGCCAGTTCTCTGAAGAGTTTGGCATAGTCAGCGGCCTTCCCTTCCCACGAAACATCGTGAAGAGCCCCATTGCGCTGCAAGCGTGCCCAAACAGACTTCTGCTGGAACAGCGTATAAGCCCGCCGCACAGCGCCCAGAAGTGTTTCACTATTGGTCGGTGCGAACAAAATGCCGTTTGCCACACCTTCAGAAATGGCTGCGGAGTTGGCATCGACAATCGTGTCGGACAAACCACCGACCCGCGCTGCAATCGGGACAGACCCATAGCGCAAAGCATGCATCTGGGTCAGGCCACACGGTTCAAACCGAGAGGGAATAAGAGACGCATCAACCGCAGAATGCAGTTTATGCCCCAAAATTTCACTATAGTTCAGGTGGCAGGCTAACTGATGCGGATATCGGCTTTGCAATTCCGCAAGAGAGTGCATGATCTCTCGGTCACCCACACCGACAATGGCAAGCTGCACATCCCATTCAAACAGGCGAGGCACAATTTCAGCCAAAATATCGACGCCTTTCTGGGTTGTCAGACGGCTGACAAGCCCTAGTAAAAAGGTCTCTGCCTTTTGCGGCAAACCAAACTCTGCCTGAAAAACTCTTTTATTGGCACGCCGTCCAACAGTATCACCCACAGCATAAGGAAAGGTCACGGCCGGGTCTGTCAGAGGGTCCCACTCTTTGAGATCCAGACCATTTAGAATACCGCTCAACGCAGCGGAGCGCGTCCGCAACAAACCATCAAGCCCCATCCCATATTCGGGCGTCTGAATTTCTTCCGCATAGGTAGGAGAGACCGCGGTAAGACTATTTGCAAACAAAAGTCCTGCTTTCAGAAAGCTGATCTGCCCATGAAATTCCAGACCTTCCAGAGCAAAAGCCGTTGATGGCAGGCCGTATGTTTCAAGAGTCTCTCGCGGAAAAATGCCCTGAAACGCGAGGTTATGAATGACGTGGGAAACAGGCGGAGCCTCTACGCCATCATAATGCAGGTAGGCCGCCACGAGCGCTCCCTGCCAGTCATGCGTTTGCACGACAGCGGGCCGCCAATGTTCCAGGCATCCCTGCGCAATAAAAGCGCCGACGCGCGCCAGAACGGCATACCGTATGCCATTGTCGGGCCAGTCCTGCCCCGTCGGGCTTCCGTAAGGGTTCCCCGGCCGGTCATAAAGCGCAGCAACATCAACTACGAAAAGTGACCGTCCTCTGGCGACACCTTCCCATAAGGTCACGGCATACCCAAGGACGTTTTCAAACTGTTTTACAATCCGCCGCTCTGTCAGACCTTTCATGACGGACGGATAGCCCGGCAGCAAGGTATGGGTTCTTATTCCATAAGGCATCAACGCCGCCGGCAGAGACCCGACAACGTCCCCTAACCCACCGGTTTTTATCAGTGGATACATTTCTGAAGCGACGGAAAGGACGTTCAGAGTAGCAGGCGGCATTGCAACAGGGATCTGCGTCATGGCTCATGCCTCTTGAGTGTCTTGGTCGTATCGCTGTTCACCGACGGACATGATGCTGGGTGTCAGAGACGGTCAAACAAAAAACGCTGGCTATGGCGGAACGTCCCCGGCACACGATTATGTTATCAAATCTCTTCATTGAAAGTGCGTTACCACCTCAAGAATGCCACGGTTTCGCCATGGGGCGAGAAGCTGGCAGAGCATTCTGAGCTAAGTTGGACCGCCACCCATGAGCTTTCCGCGTCGTCAAGGCTTACGTGAAGGGAACCCCGTGGAGCGAGGCGCCACGTATGATGGATCAGGCGTCAATTTTGCAGTGTTTTCCGCGAACGCTAAGGCCGTCGACATCTGTCTCTTTGATACGGATGGCAAAACTGAAACAGACCGCATTCGCCTGCCTGAATACACAGACCAGGTCTTTCATGGCTGGATACCGGACCTGCACCCGGGTCAGCTTTATGGTCTGCGCGTCCACGGCCCTTATGAGCCAGATGCCGGACACCGCTTCAACCCCAACAAACTCCTGCTGGACCCCTATGCCAAAGGACATTCTGGCAGTCTGCAATGGGACCCTGCCCTGTTTGGCTATCAGTTAGGTCATCCCGATCTTGATTTGAGTTTTGATGAGCGGGACAGCGCGCCCTTTATCCCAAAATGTATTATTTCCACACCATCCCGCCGCAGAAACAAACCTCTGAAAACACGATGGTCTGATAGCATTATTTACGAGACCCACGTCAAAGGTTTCACACAAACCAATCCGCTTGTCCCTAAACGTCTGCGAGGCACCTATGCCGGTCTCTGCCATCGCTCAATGCTGGATTACCTGAAGTCGCTGGGGATAACCTCCGTTGAGCTTCTTCCCGTTCAAAGTTTTGTCAATGACCAGTATCTTATAGAAAAGGGCCTCACAAATTACTGGGGCTATAATACGATCGGTTTTTTCTCCCCCGATACACGCTACGCAGCCAACCATGCGGACCCGGCGACAGAATTCAGGCATATGGTGGCCAGTTGCCATGCTGCGGGTCTCGAAGTCATTATGGATGTTGTCTATAATCACACAGCGGAAGGAAATGAGCTGGGCCCTACGCTGTCCTTTAAAGGCCTGGACAATGCCTCATACTACCGCCTTATTCCTGATAATTTGCGCTATTATATTAATGACACCGGGACGGGAAACACATTTAACCTGACGAACTTGCGCGCCATACAGTTTGTAGCAGACAGCCTGCGTTACTGGGCCGAAGATATGGGGGTGGATGGTTTCCGGTTCGACCTAGGCACCATTTTAGCACGAGAAAAAGAGGGCTTCGATCCTGAAGCTGGTTTTTTACGTGTTTGCCGACAAGACCCGACTTTAGCGCACCTGAAGCTGATTGCAGAACCGTGGGATATCGGCCCTGGCGGCTATCAGGTTGGGAAATTCCCTCCCAGCTGGGCAGAGTGGAATGATAAATTTCGTGATACGGTTAGAGATTTCTGGCGCACTGAAGAGCGTGCTTCCGCTTTAGCTACACGCCTTCTTGGCAGTCCGGACCTGTTCAACCATAGCGGACGTCAGGCATGGTCTAGTGTCAACTTCATTGCGGCGCATGACGGTTTCACGCTTAAAGATTGTGTTTCTTACGAGCATAAACATAATCAGGAAAACGGCGAAAATGGTGAGGACGGTTCCAACGTCAACCGCTCCTGTAACTACGGCGCCGAAGGCCCTACAGATGATGACGCCATTAACACGCTGCGTTGGAGACAATGCCGCAACATGCTGGCCACCCTGCTGCTCTCCCAAGGCACTCCCATGCTACTGGCTGGCGATGAGTTTGGTCGCACCCAAAATGGCAATAACAATGCCTACTGTCAGGATAATGCGATTTCCTGGTTGAACTGGGCCATTGAAAAAGAAGGAAAGAGCCTTCAATCTTTTACGCAACGCGTTATCAGTCTCAGAAAACGCTTTCCTATTTTAAGACGCAGTCGTTTTCTGACGGAAGCCTACAATAAGGATCTCGACGTTAAGGAGTTGACGTGGGTTAGCGCCAGCGGTCAGGAAATGCAGCAGGAAGAATGGGATCATGCGCAATGTTTTGGCCTGATGCTGGATGGCCGCGCCCAGCCAAGCGGTATCATCCAACGCGGTGCAGATGCCACCCTCCTACTCATCCTCAACAGCTGGAATGACGTTGTGGAATTTACCCTTCCTGAAGCAGAAGGCGGCGCATGGAAGATGCTTCTCGACACTAATCGCCCGGATGATGGAGCAGAAATAGAGAAGAATACTTTCCAGCAAAAAGCATTATTCACCGTAACCGGATACTCTCTTTTAGTTTTTGAACTTCTTGGAACCTGAGAGCCACATTGCGGGGCATTCCTATCCCTCACGATCGACCGTCCCGTAGAGTGACAGCACTAAGTATCTAGCACGGTCTGGGAATTTTTCATTGTCTCTATTGGGAAACTTTTCTCTGGATGGTCTCTTATGATCTAACAAAAACCAACAGGAGCACAAATCATGCCTCGAGGTGACAAATCTTCCTATACGGACAAGCAGAAGAGACAAGCACAGCATATCGAACAAAGTTATGAGCAGCGAGGCGTCAATGAAAAAGAGGCCGAGCGCCGTGCATGGGCTACCGTTAACAAGGAAACAGGGGGTGGTAAAAAAAGCGGTTCAGGCAGAGGTCATGACGTGACGCCTGAACACTCTCCAAAAAGCAGGAAGAAAAATGCCGATGCATCGGCTCATCGCCCGACAGAGGGACCTCCTGCTTCAACACAAAAAGGCGATAAACCCCGGAAAAGCAAGTAACCTTTTCATATTGAAGAGGATTTTTTGT
Source organism: Acetobacter malorum (assembly GCF_002153605.1). Taxonomy (GTDB): domain Bacteria; phylum Pseudomonadota; class Alphaproteobacteria; order Acetobacterales; family Acetobacteraceae; genus Acetobacter; species Acetobacter malorum_A. The sequence goes on from NZ_JOPG01000026.1 coordinate 98,727, forward strand.
TTTTCTCGGTGAGGTAGCGATATAGTCTCTGAGCATCCTTGTTGAAGGATCTTTTGGGCGCGTTTCATTAATCTGCCTCACTCATTTTCTTTATTTAGGCAGAAAATTTTACAGAGAACAATATCGCCACTTTTTCCGTCTCAAACCGCTGTAAACAATACTTCCCCGTCAGACAGCGTGCTGATTCACACTTTTCTCAGCAATGCGGGTCAGTTTTTGATCGGCAGATTTTTCTTCTTCCAACGTCTGTCGCAAAAGAGCTGCACACTCTGCGCGGCCAAGCTGTGTTGCATAGGCGATCAGGCTGCCATAACGAGTAATTTCATAATGCTCTACGGCCTGAGCAGCCGAGAGCATAGCAGCATCACGAACTTCCGGATCATCACAGTCACTAATGATATCCTTTGCCTCAGCGATGATACCATCCATAGCCTGACATGTTACACCTTTAACAGGCTGGCCGTGGAGCTCAAACACCTGCTCCAATCTCCGCACCTGCCCTTCTGTTTCCGTCAAATGACGTCGGAAGGCAGCCTTCAACTCCGGGTCGGAAGCCTCTTCGGCCATAATGGGCAAGTTCTTAACGATCTGGTTTTCGGCATAGTAAATATCCTGCAGAGTATGCACGAACAAATCATCAAGAGTGTTTATAGGTTTCGAAAAGAATCCCATTTTCTCAGTTCCTTTCCAAAAATATATCTACCGTTTGGCGGATATAAAACATTTGGCAGACTGCTTGGAATATGGAGGCTCCGGGGGCACCAGCAGCATTGCCGCTCCCCCCGGCACCTGACGTAACGTCAGATTTTTTTGTGGCTCTGCTGACCAGCTTTGACGTGCTGCTCATGCGTGCCGCCACGGGTGCCAGAGCTATGCTCACCGGTGCCCTTTTCAGTCTGAGACCCAGTGGTATTTTTATGGCTTTGCTCCCCAGCCTTAACGTGCTGTTCATGCGTGCCGCCCCGGGTTCCGGAGCCATGCTCACCTGTGCTCTTTTCGGTATGGGTGCCACCGGTGTTTTTGTGGCTCTGCTCGCCAGCTTTGCTGTGCTGGTCATGGTTACCGCCTTGGTTAGCCATTTTACCATTCCTTTTTTCTGAGAAGAGACGGCCTTCTTCGTCTGGCCATCACATGGCAAACCCCGTGGAGCAAATGAAGTTCCAAACCAAAAAGATAATTACAAATATTTCATAAATAAATGTCATAGGATTAAAATAAAAATTTACGTTTTTCTTCTTATATCGAAATATTATTGATCCTTTCATTTAAATTACGGTAGCGTCACTAGCTTTCCCCTCATTGCTTATCCCTAATGTGTGCCGTCCTGTTTACCAGAGAAGAAAGGGGATATTACAAGATGATCTGTTGGGGGGCGATAAAGGATTTTCTGCCCGACCATAAGGCCGCCATTTATAACATGACAGCCAATATCCTCTATTGAGCACAGTCGTGTGGTATCGCTATCGCAGCAATATTCCCCAAAACGGTCTTGCCCCAAAACTAGAGAATTATTGACTGACGACAGACCTACAATCACCAAATTATTTTCTATCGTAAAAACTCTAAGAAAATTCATTTTGAAATTTTATTTATTAAAAATTTATATATCTCAATAATATTTTTTTTAAAAGATTTTCGAATAACTCCAATTCTATCGTGCGGTGAATTCCACTGATCCCAGCAAGGAAGGAAACGCATGAATGCCATCGTTGTGACGGCGCTGAAGCGACCTTACACATTTATTGTCCTGTCGCTGCTCATTCTCGCTTTTGGTGTGCTGTCCCTTTTCAATGCTCCGACCGATGTGTTTCCAAATATCCGGATTCCCGTTGTGTCTGTGGTATGGACATACGGCGGCATGCTGCCTGAGGAATTTGCTGGCCGTATCACCTATAATTACGAACTGGCCGTAACCTCCACGGTAGAGGGTATCGAACATATGGAAAGCAGCTCCTATTATGGCAGGAGCATCGTCAACATCTATTTCCAGCCCGGCACAGATATTGGGGAAGCTGAGGCTGAAGTCACGGCCATTTCTCAAACTGTTATCAAACAGTTACCCGACAATATCCCTGCCCCCATGGTCATGCGGCTGGAAGCATCATCCGTTCCCGTTCTGGCCCTTCAGATCACCTCTGAAAAACAGACCCCGTCTGATCTATATAAAATCGCCATGACGCGTATTCGGCCCATTCTGGTAACAGTTCCGGGTGCAGTTCTGCCTCATCCTTATGGGGGCATGGACAGCTTTATTATGGTTGCCCTGAACCAGAAGCAGTTACAGGCACATCATCTTTCAGCAATGGATGTGCAGAATGCCCTGCGCAAACAGAACATTGTGCTACCGGCAGGCGATCAGAAAATCGCCACAACAGACTGGATGGTCCAGACCAACGCCACCCCGCGTTCCATGAAGGAACTCGGCGACATTCCGGTCAAACGCGTTGGAAATGCCGTTATTTACGTGCATGACGTGGCGCAGGTTTACCGTGGCGGCCACCCACAGACCAACCTTGTTCTGGTTCAGGGCCGTCAGGGCGTTGAAGTGGTCGTGATGAAAAGTGGTGACGCTTCGACACTGGATGTTGTGGCACGCACCAAGGCACTTCTCCCGCGCCTCCAGAAACTTGTTCCACCTGACGTGCATATTTCTCTCCTTAGTGACGCATCAGTTTTTGTGAAAGATGCCATCAAGGATGTTGTGCGTGAGATGGTAACGGCTGCCATTCTGACAGGCCTTGTGGTTCTGCTATTTCTGGGGTCATGGCGCTCCACCCTTATTATCGCCACATCCATTCCACTGGCCATTCTCACCGCTATTATCTGCCTTCTGCTGTCCGGTCAGACTATCAATGTCATGACACTGGGCGGGTTGGCGCTGGCTGTCGGTATTCTGGTGGACGACGCCACCGTCATGATTGAAAACATTGATACCCACCTTGAAGAAGGCAAAGAGCTGGAGCCTGCGATTATTGACGCAGCCAACCAGATTGTGGTCCCGACACTGGTATCAACCTTGTGTATCTGCATTGTCTGGACACCGCTCTTCCGGTTAAGCGGTGTTGCCGGCTGGCTGTTCATGCCTATGGCAGAAGCCATTGTCTATGCCATGCTGGCATCCTTCATTCTGTCACGCACCTTAGTGCCGACCATGGCCAAATATCTTCTGGCCGGGCAGGTCCATCCGGGTCTGCACAGTGATGAGCATCTTGCTCTCCCCAAAGGTTTTCTGGGGCGTTTTCAGAATCGGTTTGAACACGCATTCCATAATTTTCGGTCTGGCTACGGTCGATTGCTCGAACGTATCATTGCGCGACGTGGCATTTTCGCTTTGAGCTTTCTGGGACTATCCGTTCTTTCTATGGGATTGTTCCTGATATCCGGCCAGGATTTTTTCCCGGAAGTAAAATCAGGCATGATGCAGATGCACATGCGTACGCCGCTGGGTATGCGTATTGAAACAACAGGCCGCATCGTCTCTCTGGTTGATGACCGGATTCAGAAACTCCTTCCGGGGAAAGTCTCCGGCATCATCAACAACTGTGGCTTGCCCGAAGGGCCTCATAATCAGGCTTTCATCCCAACCCCTTCTATCGGCACGCAGGATTGTGACCTGACAATCTCGCTCAAGGATGAGGAATCTCCGGTCTGGACGTATCGTAAACTGCTCCGAAGCGATTTATCGGCCAGGTTCCCAGGCAGCGTCTTTACGTTTCAACCTGCTGACCTGACAGAAAAAATACTCAACTTCGGATCACCCGCGCCTATTGATATTCAGGTTTCTGGTCCGGATATCCGTGACAATTATCAGTATGCCCGCCTTTTGGTGAACAAACTGCGCACCATTCCCGGCACGGCGGATGTGGTGATCCAGCAAACCATGAAAACACCGACCTTGTTTGTGCATGGCAACCGTACATTTGGTCAGGCCACAGGCATGACAGAAGCGGATATTGCCAATAACGAACTGATGACACTCTCTGGCAGTCAGACGGTTGATCCCCAATACTGGCTTGACCCGAAAACAGGTATCACGTTTCCGCTTAACGTCTATGTCTCACAAGATCAGCTGACCCATTACAATGATTTGCTAACTATCCCTGTCGATAAAGGCGATAATGACCCTAAAGGCACAGATATGCAGCTTCTGGGCAGCATCAGCACTGTGACGCCAACCGGAACACCCGGCCAGGTATCCCACTACAATTCCATGCCGGAAATTGATGTCTATGTTTCCGCTGAAGGCACGGATTTGGGGTCAGTTCTGGCAAAAGTGAAGCAAACCGTAGCCAGCACGCAAAAAGACCTTCCACAAACAGCCGCTGTCGATATCCGTGGTCAGGCAGTCACAATGCATGGGGCGTATGGAGAACTCATTGCGGGGCTGGTTGTCTCTATTGTGCTGATCTACATGCTGATTGTTATCAACTTCCAGTCATGGATTGATCCTTTCATCATTATTTCCGCACTGCCGGGAGCACTAGCCGGAATCGCCTGGAGCCTGTTCCTGACCCAAACTCGCCTTTCTGTTCCGGCCTTGACGGGAGCCATTATGTGCATGGGAACAGCAACGGCCAATTCCATTCTGGTTGTCTCTTTTGCGAAAGAGCGTTTCTCCCTGCACGGCAACGCCCTTGTTGCAGCTGTAGAAGCCGGGTTTGGACGTATCCGCCCGGTTATTATGACAGCCTCTGCCATGGTGATCGGTATGGTGCCAATGGCGACCAGTAATTCGCAAAATGCACCGTTAGGTAAGGCTGTTATCGGCGGCCTTATTGTCGCAACGATTTCAACGCTTCTGTTTGTGCCGTGTGTTTACGCAATTTTCCACAATACCTCTCATACAAAAAACCGCAGTCCGTCTGAAACGGGCCATGACAATGGGCAGGAGGCCGTCTGATGTCCGCACTTACAAAAAACCGTCTGTTTATGGGCGCCCTGCTGTGTGTGCTTGTGGGATATGTGGCTTATCTGGAACTCCAGCACCTCCGTAATCAGGTCACGATCCAGGCTGATGCAACCCATGCCAGTGTCCCCGATGTTGCTGTAGTTCAACCCAAACCAGCGCCATCGACACTGGCAATGACGCTGCCCGGAAATATTAACGCCTGGTACGAAGCCCCCATTTATGCGCAGGTCTCCGGTTATGTAAAAATGTGGCACAAGGATTACGGCGCGCCAGTAAAAAAAGGAGATACCCTGGCGGAAATCAATGCGCCAGGGCTGGACGCGCAATATGCACAGGCCAAGGCTGACCTTCAGGTAGCGCAGGCGAAATACGGACTGGCCACTGTGACGGCCAACCGTTGGCGTTCAATGGGAAAATCACAAGCGGTATCGGGGCAGTCTGTTTCTGTTCAGAATGCGAATGAACAGTCGGCCCGTGCTGCGCTTGAGGCAGCCCAGCACAATGTGGACCATTATGACGCGCTTGAACGCTTCAAAACCATTGAAGCCCCGTTTGACGGCGTTGTAACGGCCCGAAACATCAGTGTGGGAGATTATGTTGCCGCAGGGGGCGGCAATCTGAACGCCAATGGCACGGCCAGTGAACTGTTTACCGTAGCTGATACCCATGAGATGCGTCTTTTCGTCTCCGTGCCAGAAGTTTTCTCTTATGTTCTGAAACCGGGATTGAAAGCCCATGTGATAGTTCCCCAATATCCCAACCAAGTTTTTACGGCCAATTTTCTGACAATTGCCAAGGGCTATGACCCGAACACCCGCACTGCCGTTACAGAATTCACAATCGATAATGCTGACCAGAAATTGTGGCCGGGCACGTTTGCCAGCGTCTCGCTCTCCGCTCCTGCTGAAGGCGGAATTTATACAATTCCAACTGGAGCATTAGTATTTCAGGAAAAAGGCATGCAGGTTGTCACTGTCGATCCGCAGAACAAGGCCCACTATAAAAATATAACCGTAGGCCGGATGTCAGATGCCTATACGGAAGTGGATGCCGGATTGAGCCCGAGCGACCATATTATCAACAACCCTCCGGCGGATCTTCTCGAGGGGCAGACCGTGCGCCTGAGTGTACCAGAAAAAGGATATCTGGCTTCCAGCAGCAACAGTGACGAGGAGGATGACGAATGAGCATGATCCTTACAGGCCCCCAGACATCTCCCGACAAGAATATGCTCGTGGCTAACAAAGCCAAATCTCTTCTCGGAAAAACCTTCTTGCGTCATCAGATTTCAAAAGGTGCCACTCTTGCGGCACTGATGGCACTTAGCGCGTGTGATTTGGCTCCAACCTATCAGGCTCCTCACTTCATTGTGCCTGCCTCCTGGCACGGGCAAGGCTTGTTCCGTGAGGCACAGCCGCAGGATACTGTCATACGGTCTGACTGGTGGACACTGTTCAATGACCCAACGCTGAATACGCTTGAAGCTCAGGCGATGGACGGCAATGCAGACCTGCAAGCCGCAGCGGAACGTTTTGTTCAGGCGAGATCCATTGTTATGGAAGCCCGGTCTGACCTGCTACCGCACTTTGCACTGGCATTTGGGTCCAGTAACAACAAAAGCTCTTCAGACAGGCTGTTCCGCTACAAAGGGCCGATTACCGCCACGGATGAGTTTTATGGAGGCATGGCCAGTTGGGAGCCGGACATCTGGTCTTCTATTCGCAACCGCGTGCGGGCGCAGAAGTATTACGCACAGGCACAGGCAGCACAGTATGCCTCTGCCCGGCTTAGCCTTCAGGCCGAACTGGCAACCGATTTTTTTGCGCTCCGCGGGCTTGATGCACAGAATGCTATTTATGAGCAATCCATCAGCTATTATCAGCAGGCACTCCGTGTGACGCAGACACGCCTTGATAATCAGGATGCAACAGGCATTGATGTAGCACGCGCCAAAAACCAGCTTTTCATGACGCAGGCACGCCAGCTGGATGTGCAGGCACAACGTGAAGTGCTGGAACATGCTCTGGCTGTTCTGGTCAATGCGTCGCCTTCATCCTTTCATATCCCTGAAATTGCCGATCAGGATACGGCGGAACCTGTTTTTCCGCTGGGTATGCCGTCCGAACTGCTGCAGCGCCGTCCGGACATTGCCGTCGCCGAGCGTGAAATGGCGCAGGCCAACCGGGCCATTGGGATTGCGCGTGCCGCATTTTACCCGCATGTGTCTTTCAACGCGAATGGCGGCTTTGACGCAAACGGGTTTGATCTGGCCAATCTGGCAAACAGCATGTGGTCTTACGGCGCCTCTGTTACTATGCCGCTGTTTGAAGGGGGGCTGCGCAGAGCCCAGCTTCAACGCACATGGTCAAACTACCGGGAAACACGCGACCATTATCGTATGGCGGTTCTGTCTGCCTTTAAAGATGTCGAAAACGGCCTGTCCATGACGGCACGCCTTCGGGCAGAAAATAACCGCCTGAAACAGGCTGTTGAGGCCGCAATGCAGTCACAGACTTTAACCATGACACTGTATAAAGGTGGCGCTGACGGCTATCTGGATGCCTTGATTGCTCAGGTCAACACGCTTGATGCCCGTATTGAACAGGCACAGGTGCAAGCCCGTGCCCTTCAGGCCACCGTCGGCATGGTTCGTGCCTTGGGTGGTGGCTGGAACGACAAACTCCTCCCCTCGCCTGATCAGACCATGACGTTCACAGGCTTTCAGTATGAAGGATTGCATCACCCTGCTCCCGTTGGTGGTATTGATATTACGCCCAATCCTGAACAGTACGAGAATCTGACAACAGCCGCACCGACACCGCCCATGGCCGGCACATTATCCCGAACGTCGGTGCCCTCTAAAAACTGATTACCTAGCCTCATAACAATCTGATTTCCGTGACCACCCTCTGTATGCTCCTGCGTTACAGGGGTGGTCATGTCATACTCTCACCATTGTTTGTGAGAGCCTGAGCCATTCTGCGCAGGTGTTTCACAGAGAAACCTCCGTCACCCCGCATGCGGACGGGACGTCATGACGGACAATCTCGTTTTTAATTCAGAGCCTGAAGCAACGCTTTATGAAAAGCCTCTGGAGCCTGTAACTGCGGCGTGTGCCCCACATTGGGAAATTCAACCAGCTTTGCACCGGGAATGGCTGCCGCTGCGGCTTTGCCGAGTTCGGGGTAGTGTCCCAACTTTGCGCGCACATCAGGGGGAGCGCCATCACTGCCAATTGCGGTCACATCTTTATCCCCGATCATCAATGTTGTCGGAGGAGTGAGCCGTGGCAAGTCATAGATCACAGGCTGTGTGGCAATCATGTCGTATAGCAAGGCGGAATTCCATGCGACACTATCGGCATCTGGCCCCCGATACATGCCTGCAAGCATCTGGACCCACGGTTCGTAGTCCGGTCGCCATTCATCTGCATAATAGACTTTTTGTTCGTAAGCCCGGATCTGCTCAGCCGTCTTGCCCCGTTCACGGGCATACCATGCATCAACTGTCCGATATGGCACACCCTTAGCTTGCCAGTCCTCCAGCCCCACAGGGTCAACCAGAACCAGTCTGGAAATATCCTTTGGAAACATAAGAGCATAACGAATAGCCAGCATTCCGCCAGTGGAGTGCCCCACCAAAGAGACCCGTGAGATATTCAGGTGCTTTAGAAGCTCATGAGTATTGCTGGCAAGCTGACCGAAACTGAACTGATAGGCCTGCGGCTTGCTGGATTTGCAAAAGCCAATCTGGTCTGGGGCTATCACCCGGTAGCCGCGGTTAGCCAGAACATGAATCGTATTGTCCCATGTGGCAGCACAGAAGTTTTTTCCGTGCAGAAGCACAGCGACCCGCCCGTTAGGATGGTCCGGCCGGATATCCATGTAAGCCATATGCAACGTCTGTCGCTGGGACTGAAAGGAAAATTTCAATACAGGCCACGGATAGGAAAAACCCTGTAATTCAGAACCGTAAACAGGAATATCCTGTGGCGCAGCCCGTGCTTCTGAACTGCAAAGCAGGGACGCTGCTGCCAGCAACAGGTAGAGAGCAGGCCGTTGGCCTGATCGAATGTTCTTCATTCTTCAACTCCTTCCCTACAGGGATTCTGTCAGATTATTGGACAGTGACCTTCCTCTGGACAAAAGGGAACCAACAAATAGTCTCGGCTGTTCTTTCCTATGCTGAAAAACAGCTGGATAAGCATTGTCTTTTATCCATCATCTATCAAAACAGGAAAATTTCTTATGCTTGGAATTGGAGTTCTGGGCTGTGGCCGTATCGGTGCCATGCACGCCGCCAATATTGCTGCCCATACCAGAGCGCGTGTAGCGGCAGTGTATGACATCAACCGTGCGGCCGCACAGGCTGTATCTGACGCAACCGGCGCCCCTGTGATGGCATCAGCGGAGGAAGTCTTTGCCTCACCCGATGTCGATGCTGTGCTGATAGCAACAGCAACCGATACCCACGCCGATTTGCTGGAGCAGGCACTGGCGGCAGGTAAGCCCGTGCTGTGCGAAAAACCGATTGACCTCAGCCTTGAGCGGGTAGACCGCTGTGCTGCTGCCATCGCACACACGACCTTGCCTGTCCAGATCGGGTTCGTGCGGCGTTTTGACCCCGGCCATAGGGCAGTGTTTGAAGCCGTTCGTAACGGCACCATAGGAGAGCTGCATCAGCTTATCGTTACCTCACGTGACCCCGGCTTTCCACCAGAAGCTTATCTGGAAAAATCTGGCGGGATCCTGCGCGATATGACGATCCACGATTTTGATATGGCTCGCTTCATTCTGGGTGAAGAGCCTACGCGCGTATTTGCTGTGGGGTCGCGCCTTGCTGACCCTGTTCTTATGAATGCGCTGAATGATGAGGATACGATCACAGTTGTCATGACAACCTCCTCAGGCAAGCAGGCCATTCTTATTAATTCACGTGAAGCCACCTATGGCTATGACCAGCGTGTTGAAGCCTTTGGCAGCCTGGGAATGGCGATTTCTGAAAACCGACGCCCCCATCATATGGTGTTGTCTGGCAGCACGTTTACCGACCACGCGGCTCCTTTGCTGAATTTTTTCATAGAACGCTATCGCGAGGCGTTTGATGCGGAGATTGATGCTTTTGTAGATGCCGTGGAAAATAGCACCCCTGTTGCCGTAAGCTACAATGACGGAAGGCAGGCACTCGTCCTTGCCGAAGCCGCGCTGAAATCTCTGCAGGAAGGACGTATCGTGGACGTAAGTGAAATCGGGTAACATCAACGTTCAGGCCATGCGGCTGAAACTGCATGGCCAATTCTGCCATTCTGAAGTTTCAGCCTTTCAGGTTCTTCAACTGGCCGTCTATTTTTACTGCCCCCGCTGCTGGTCCATATACTCGTTATCTATGGCATAGGGTTACGAAATTTTTCTGGACGGCTCTTGTTCTATCCGAGGCCACAATGACCAACACCGAATAATTGGTATCAATTCTTTCTTACCAATCACTGGACTATGCGCGACATCCTCACCGCCCACCCTGCCCCCTAAACAGGCATGAGGCACTTTTTGCCACATGCCTTTTTCTCCAGCCGTTTCACTTCTGACCTGGCAGATCAGTCAGGCTTTCTCTTTCGCAACCGTCGGCGTATTATCGCCACGTCGGCGCTTTGGGGCCAGCATAACGCTTTCAATTTTCTCAAGCGCGATACCTTTGGTTTCCGGCACATACCGTTCCACAAACCACCATGAAAAAAGAGTAAAGAGCGCGAAAAGCCACATTGGCAGCGCACCGTGAAAAAGCGAATCAAGCCTCTCGTTCTGTGCAATCATCGGGAAAAGCTGGCTGACGATGAAGTTCATCACCCAGTTGGCCGATACTGCAATACTCATGCCCACGCCGCGGATCCGGTTTGGAAAAATTTCAGCAATCAGAACCCATGTGAGCGGCCCCCAGGACAGACCAAATAGCAGCATGTAGACCAGCATGCCCGCCAGAGCGGAATACCCCTGCGTCTGGGTATAAAGTGCCCAGGACGTTGCCAGAAGGCCAATAATCATGCCGATTGAGCCGAACCGAAACAGCGGCAACCGTCCTTTGTGGTCAATAACCCAACTGCCCAGCACCGCACCCGATACGGATGCCACCCCGATCCATATGGTCTGGAACAAGGCATTCTGCACACTGCCACTCACCGAACCCAATACCAGCGGTGCATAGTACATCATGCTGTTCACGCCCGTTAGCTGCTGCAACATGGCAACCGCTGCGCCTACAAAGATAATCCACCGCGCCCCCTTTGAGGCAACAGCCCGGCCCAGCTCAGACGTCTCGATCTTATGCTCCAGTGAGTCCTTGATTTCTGTCAGGACAGATCGCGCATGGTTTTCGTTGGAAATACGGGTCAGGGTCCGCATCGCATCATCATCCCGTCCGCGCAGGACGTGCCAGCGTGGAGATTCCGGCATGAAGAAAATTGCGATGCAGAATACAACGCAGGGTATAACTTCGGAGCCCAGCATCCAACGCCAGCCCACATTTGTGAGCCATGTCTCGGTAGCACTCCGAGCGATCAGATAATTGACAATGAAGACGGCCAGCTGGCCGCCGACGATGGCAAAGGATTCCATATAAAGCGCTCTCCCACGCATGTCTTTTGGCGAAACTTCCGACATATACATAGGAGAAACTGAAGAAGCCACACCCACCGCAACCCCGCCAATAAAGCGATAGATCACGAACCATGCAAAACCAGTTGCCAGCGCCGCCCCAACGGCTGATGCCGTAAACAGCACAGCGGAGACCGCCAATGTCGGGCGGCGGCCAAAGCGATCTGCCAGCCAGCCCGAAACCGCAGCACCCAGAATACAACCAAGCAGCACGTTGGAAACAGCCCAGCCAATTTCTGCTGGTGAGAGGTGGAAATAGGACTGCAACGACCCAACCGCCCCCGAAATAACGGCGGTATCATAACCAAACAGAATGCCACCAAGTGCTGCGATCGCACATATCCGCAGCACGTAGCCTACATCATGCTTGTCCGATTGGACAAACATAATATCCTTTATGGATCTTTTCATTTTTCACTACTCCAGCAGCTCTTTGTTCTTGTTGTTCTGTTTCAGCAGAGTGACGCGGAAATAACTCCTGCGCCTTTTAGTGAACGCAACTGTAGAATATGCTACGCGATGCCGGTTTTTTTCCGGAAATCACACCGACGGTCTGTATTATGAGGACTGTGTTTCACCCACCACACGCCATCCCTGAACAATTTCATAAGAATGCGTGTGAATTTCGATAATGGTGCCAAACGGGTCACGACAGTACACCATCCGGTAAATTCCTGACGGGGGACGGTCATCCCATATCTCTGAAATCTGGCTCCCTCCGGTTTCGACAATCTTGCTGATCAGCCCTTCTATGTCCGGGTCCGTTACGCATATGTGGAACGGGCCGGGCTGATCAAACCGGATATCGGTCGTGTGGGGCAACGCAGCTGGCAAGACTGGCTGAAACAGCTCAATGCCTACTCCCCCACCCGTGGAAAGATGCGCGATACGCACATGCTTGCAGCGCTCACCCAGCGCATCCTGAAACTGAGCTACTCCCGGCGGGCTGGTGACCAGATCAAATGGTCCGCTGAACAGCCGGTAGCCCAGAACTTCCCCATACCATGCAATGGCACGGTCAATATCCGGCACACTGATACCGATATGATTTAGCGGCCGGGGACAGGTGGTGGCTGTCATGATTTCTGCCCTTGCATGAGTAAGGCCATAGGGTTCCGGGTCATGAAGCAGCCTGCGCCATGACGCCAATCAGATCGCTTTCCAATGGTTGCTCGACCGGGGGCAGACTGACCATCTGGTCCTGCTGTATCCCCTCCCGCGCAGCAAGGGGTGGCAGAGATTGTGGTTTCCCCGTGCGCAGAGCTTCTTCTACTGCAACCAGAACCCGCACATCCCGCACCCCGTCCTCGCCATCGGGCTCGGGATCCCGATCATTCAGGATACATTCAGAAAAATAGAAGGTTTCTCCACCAAAATGCTCAACAGGACCATAACTCTGCCGGTCCTTCTTCCCGTCAATCAGCGTGGTGTACGTAATGGCGACGGATGGGCCGAAAGTATAGCAAGGGTCAACCTTGACGCTGCCCTTGCTGCCAAACAGCGTAAGACCTTCAACCGTAGCGCAGGCATAGCTGACCATGAAATCTGCAATCTGGCCATCAGCAAACCGCAGCACGACTGAAACCGTATCATCAAAATTGAAGTCCCGACCCGGCGTGCGTGTGCCAACAGCCGTGACTTCCACGGGTTCAGCCCCAAAGAGATGACGCACCGCGTTAATAGGATAATTACCAAGGTCCGGCACCGGACCGGACCAGTATCCGCCACGGGCACGATGGTTTGATTGCGGCACATCCTGCCCAAATACTGAGCTGAAACCGAGCAGAGTTCCGAAATCCCCATTACGGCAACGTGTTACCAGCTCCACTGTTGAAGGTTCACAATGCAGACGGTAGGCGATCATAAGTTTGCCGCCGCCGTTACGCTGGGCCTGCAAAATGGCTTCACAATCTTCCAGGCTGGTTGCCATGGGTTTTTCAAGCAGAAGATGCAACCCGGCCTCCAGCACTGGCACGGCATATTGCCTGTGCAGCCCGTTCGGCGTTGCCAGATAAACGGCATCAATCTCCCCCGATGTCAGAAGCTCGGGCAGATCATCATAATGCCAGACGCGGACACCGTAGCGGGCTTCAAGGGCTTCGGCCTTTTTCATATCACCGGTCACCAGAGCCGCCAGAGTGGAATTGGCAGCGCGCGCGATACCGGGGATAAAGGACTGCTGGGAGATTTGCCCGCAGCCGATCACGGCATAGCGAATTTTTTTGTCATAGACAGGCTGGTTCATGGTCGTTCCTCCATGAAGTCATGGGATGGATGGCGTTATGCCTTTTCGTGCTGCCGGGATTTCGCCTGATGCTGCACCTTGTCCGTCGGCACGTCCCGCCAGGCTGCAGATTTGCTTGAAGCATGAATGGCTTCCACCAGTATCTGGATGCGCAGTCCCGCCCGGAAATTGAACGGTTCCGGCTGATGGCCGGCCAGTGCTTCCAGATACCGGGCAACTTCTATCGCCTTGAGGTCATTGAAACCCAGCTGATGGCCCGGTGCTACGCAGAACAGACCATAGGGTGCATGCTCTGGGCCCGCCTCAATACGGCGGAATCCTTTGCGCCCCCGCGCATCGGCACTAGAGAAGAAGTGCAGTTCATTGAATCGCTGCTGGGTAAAGGCCAGTGCGCCTTTCGTGCCGTATATCTCGAAGTCATGCTGCATGGTGCGGCCAGTCGCAATCCAGTTTCCTTCAACCGATCCCGTCGCTCCGTTCTCAAAGCGCAGGAGTGCGCGGCCAATATCATCCACCTCCACGGCACGCGTGCCGCCTTTGCCGTCAGGCCGCGTCTTGATAACCGTCACGCAGTCCCCCATTACCTGCGTAATCGCGCCTGCGGCTGGCCCCATAAGAAATTCAGCTGTTGCAAGGGCGTGACTACCAATATCAGCAAGAGCCCCTCCTCCCGCCGGGTCAAGACGGAACGTAAAGGGGGACGATGCGTCCGCCATATAATCTTCCGCATGCAGGCCGCGATATCCCCGGATTTCACCCAGTTCACCTGCGGCAATCATGTCTCGTGCCAGTGCGAGCATGGGGTTGCACAGGTAGTTAAAGCCGACCTGTGTTTTTACGCCCTTTGCCTCTGCCGCTTCGGCCATTTCACGGGCATCTGCTGCAAGTGGCGCGAGAGGTTTTTCACAATAGACGTGCTTGCCCGCGGCAATCGCTGCCAACGCCATTTCCTTATGAAACGCATTAGGAGCGGTGATGTTGACCACGTCGATTTCAGGATCGTTGACAAGCGTGCGCCAGTCACTGGTAGAGCGGGCAAATCCCAGAGCATCTGCCGCCTTCGCAGCGGCTTCATCGGAAATATCAGCCAGACACGTCAGTTCCGGCTGAAACGGAAGATCAAACACACGGGACGCGGTTGAATAGCCAAAGGCGTGAGTGCGGCCCATAAAGCCACTGCCAATCAGGCCAATGCGCAGTTTACGTTTGCTCATTTCACAAACTCCCTGTTCACAATAAGAGCGGGATCAAGCGCCCCTGTAAAAAAATCCAGAACATTTTTGACAGAATAGACAGCCATGCGTTCAGCCGCCTGCGTGGTCAGCCCCGCAATATGGGGAGTCAGGATAACCTGCTCCATCTCCAGCAACGGGTTATGGGTGGAAGGAGGTTCGGGGTCGAACACATCCAGCCCGGCGGCAGCAATGCGGCCGGTAGACAAGGCTTCCGCCAGGGCAACCTCATCCACCACACCGCCGCGCGCGGTGTTGACAAGAATGGCTCCCGGCCGGACGCGCTGGAGTTCTGCCGCCCCTAAAAGCGGATGGTCCCCCTTGGGCACGTTGACGGAAATGATATCCGCCCATTCAAGCCCGTCCTGCAGCGTTTCAACGTTGCCCACCATACCGGGCGGCCATTTCCCCTGAGCGGCAAGATACGGGTCATAGGCCCGGATCTCCATGTCAAATCCGGCTGCCATGGTGGCGAGATGACGTCCCGTGCGGCCATAGCCGAGTATCAGAAGCCGCCTGCCCCCCACCTCCCCTGCCATAAGCTTGTTGCGCCATTCCCACTGCCCATCACGCACCGCCTGATCTGCACGGACAAGGTACTTGGCGCAGGCCAGAATGAGCGTCATCGCATGTTCAGCAACGGAGACAGAATTGACGTCGCCCGCAATACAGAGGGTAATACCCCGGACATCGAGCGCGGGCAGATCAACGGCGTCATACCCAACACCGTGCCGGGAAACGATTTTCAGCTTCGACGCCCTTGCCACTGTTGCGGCAGAAAGAGGCTGGGTTCGCAGGACCAGCGCGTCGGCATTCGCGATGAAGGGAGCGTAACTGTCTTCCGATATGTCCTCGATATAATCATAAGTTATACCCGAAGTACGATCGAGCAGAGCCAGACCGGCTGAATGGAGGTGCCCCGCAACAAGGATATGTGGCATCAGTACACGCCTCCCTCGACAACTCGCACGCTCTCGCGGCTAAGCAGCTTGCGAAACTGCGCGACACTGGCTCCTGCGGCAGCAGCAAGCAGCCGGGAATCCCCTGACACGGTCGTCATGTTGAATCCCCAGCCTATGGCTCGAGCCGCATATTCGGGCGTCCCGCAATGCAAGGCTGCGCGAATGCCACTGTCCTGACAGGCAGCAAGGATTTCATGCAGACTTTCAATAATCTCCGGCTCCTCACGGTCAAAACCGGGAGGTAGCCGTCCGGCAGCCAGACTGAACGTCAGATCTGCAGGGCCAACATAAATGCCATCAAGGCCCGGTGTTGCAGCAATTTCGGCAAGATTATCCATGCCTTGCTGCGTCTCGATCATGGCAAAGGCAAGAATTTCGTCATTTGCTCCGCCGGCATAGTTACTGCCCGCAGCAAACGAGACCCGCGTGGGACCAAAGCTACGTTGCCCATGAGGAGGATAGCGCATGTAACTTACAAATTCGGCGGCCTGTTCTGCCGTGTTGACCATCGGGCAAATGACACCATACGCGCCAGCATCAAGCATTTTCATGATAATGCCGGGTTCCCTCCACGGCACACGGACCATAGGCACCACACCGGATGCACGCATGGCTTGCATCATGGGCAGGGCATTGGAGTAATCCAGCGCACCGTGTTGCACGTCTATGGTGACTGAGTCGTAGCCTTGCGCGGCCATGATTTCAGCCGTGAAAGGATTGCCAATGGAACACCAGCCATTCAGCGTGGGTTTTCCCTCGGCCCAGAGTTGTTTGAGACGGTTGGGGATCATGTCAGAACACCACCTGTGCCAGTTTTACATCCAGATAATCCAGAATGCCTTCGCTCCCCCCTTCCCGGCCCATGCCAGAGAAATTGGTGCCTCCAAAAGGAGCCTCCGCTGCGGCAAGCGCTGTGGAATTGATCCCAACCATCCCCGCCTTCAGTTCTGCAATCGTGCGGCGCGCTCGCGTGGGCGAGCGGGTAAAGGCGTAGGCGGCTAGCCCCATATCCGAGGCATTCGCTCGGGTCAGCACTTCGTCATCACTTGCAAAACGGGTGATGGCGGCAATAGGACCGAAATTTTCTTCCGCCATCACGCGCATATCATCTGTCACATCGGTCAGGACCGTTGGTTCATAGAAATAGCCACTATTGAACCCTAATGACCGCTGACCGCCGGTGCGCACCTGCGCGCCACCGGCAACTGCATCAGCAACAATGGCCTCTATTTCCGCAAGCCTGTGTGCATTGATGAGCGGCCCCATGCCCACATTTTCATCCAGACCGTCACCGAGCCTGAGGGCTTTGGCACGCCCGACGAGTCCGTCGACAAACGCTTCATACAGGCGGTCATGGATAAAAAAGCGGTCAGGCGCCACGCAAACCTGCCCCGTATTGCCAAACTTTGCCTGCGCTGCCGTCGTGACGGCCAGCTCCAGATCCGCATCATCGTAAACAATCAGCGGTGCGTTGCCGCCCAACTCCATGGACACTTTTTTCATGGTGTCGGCGGCATCACGAATCATCTGCTGGCCGATGCGCGTGGACCCGGTCAAGGAGACCTTCCGCACAGCTTTTGTCGCCATGATGGGCCGGTAAGTCGCGTCGGTTGATCCCACCACCAGATTAATAGCACCCGGCGGCAAATTTCCGGCCCGGCAACAGTCAAACATGACCATGGCAGTGCCCGGCGTCTGGGACGATGGACGCGCGATGACGGAACAGCCCGCAGCCAGTGCGGGCGCCATCTTGCGGGCCAGCAGAGATGCGGGAAAATTCCACGCTGTAAACGCAGCAACCACGCCAACTGGCTCATGGCTCACATCAAACCGGCCACCCGGCACGCGGCTTTCTATAATGCGGCCATAAATACGGCGAGCTTCTTCAGCATACCATCGGAACTGGTCAATACTCAGCCCCCATTCACGACGCGACTGTGCCAGTGGCTTGCCTGTTTCACTTGAAATCATCCGCGCAGCTTCTTCCGTGCGTTTGACCATTTCATTGGCAATGGCATGCAGGGCATCTGCACGCACCTGGGCAGGGGTGGCAGACCATCGCGCCAGTCCTGCCTGTGCAGCTTCTATGGCTGCCTGCGTATCCTCAACACCTGCACTTGGCACGTCTCCAAGAGAGCTTTCCGAAACGGGGCTGATGACCGGCTCGGTGGCTTCCTTAGCCGCCTTGCGCCATGCACCATCAATAAACAATCCGAAATTCGTGTACATTATTCGGTCCCTGTTATTATTATGACACGACATGCGGCGATTGACCTGATCACCGCTACGGTAAAAGAAGACAGGTCTTTTGCGTTCCCTGTCGTAGTAAAACCGTATTATTTGTTGGTAGCCCTTCTGCCTGAGGCCCAGCAGTCAACTCCATAACAGCAGAAGTGTTTTTTTCACGAACTAGTAAAAAACAGTCTGGTGGCGGTTCATTATCCCAACACAGGGAAATGACGGGCAGACAACACAGTGAACCAACCTCTGCGTTGCGGCGTTCACCACGGGCAGACCATCAGTCTATCCAGATGTGCGAGACGTCCCTGCGATCACCCGACTGGATCACCAAGCTCCTCTCTTCCTCTTTTACATTGCAACTAATGTTGCTCATTTATTTTATTGTCAACATATATTGCGTTTGGATATGGTGACTGTCACCCGTCAAGGGAGGAAACAAAAATGACACAGGCGACAATACGCCTCACTACGGCTCAGGCCATTGTTCAGTGGCTGGTCAATCAGTTTACGGAAATTGAAGGTCAACGCGTTCCACTTTTTCCCGGAGTCTTTGGCATTTTCGGGCACGGGAACGTCAGTTGTCTCTCAGAAGCACTCGAAGCCGTGCAGGACAGGCTGCCCACATGGCGCGGGCAGAATGAGCAGTCCATGGCACTGGCAGCAACGGGTTTTGCCAAAGCCCAACGGCGGCGGCAGATCATGATTGCTGCATCATCCATCGGACCGGGCGCGCTGAATATGGTGACAGCCGCTGGCACAGCCCATGCGAATCGCCTGCCTTTATTTTTGCTGGCGGGAGATACTTTTGCTTCCCGCTTGCCCGACCCGGTTCTGCAACAGGTCGAACATTTTAATAACCCCTCAATAACCGTTAATGATGCGTTCAGATCCGTAACCCGTTACTGGGACCGGATTATGCATCCGGCGCAAATCCTGCCCTCTCTGCCGCAAGCCACCGCTACAATGCTTGATCCAGCTGATTCCGGACCGGCATTTATTTCCCTGCCGCAGGATATTCAGGAAATCGCCTTTGATTATCCTATCGCTTTCTTTGAAGAAAAAATATGGAGCATTCCCCGTCCGCGACCGGACCGGCACAAGCTCGCGCAGGCCGTGGAACTGTTAAAAACTGCTAAAAAACCACTTCTGATCGCAGGCGGTGGGGTGCGGTATTCCCTGGCAGAAGATGCTGTCGCGGCGTTTGCGATAAAACATGGCATCCCGATTGTAGAAACAATTGCAGGCAAAGGCAGCCTTACCCATCATCACGAAGCCCATGCTGGCCCGATTGGCATTATCGGCTCCACGTCAGCCAATGCATTGGCGGGAGAAGCGGATGTGATTGTTGCAATTGGCACCCGGTTGCAGGATTTTACGACCGGGTCATGGACGGTCTTCAGCCAGACAGCGCGGTTCATTTCCATCAACACAGCACGGTTTGATGCGGTCAAGCACCGCGCGGTTGCGGTTGTAGGCGATGCCCTGGAAACAGTAACCGAATTTGATGCGCTTCTGGGAAACTGGAAGGCCGACTCACAGCATATGCAGCATGCCCAGCATCTGTTTGGAGAATGGGACAAGCTGCTAACACAATTGCAGACCCCGACCAACGCCCCCATACCCACCTATGCACAGGTTGTGCATGCAGTGAATGATGTTGCGAGTGAAAACGACACCATCATTACCGCTGCGGGCGGTCTGCCCGGCGAAGTGTGTAAAGGCTGGCGGGTCAAAGCCCCCAATACCTTCGACCTTGAATTTGGCTTTTCATGCATGGGATATGAAATAGCCGCAGGCTGGGGTCATGCCATGGCCAGCAAGGGGCCGGGAGGAACTGGCGGCACGCCCATCGTCATGATTGGCGACGGCACTTACATGATGATGAATTCTGACATCTATTCCTCCGTACTAACAGGCCACAAAATGATTATCGTGGTCTGTGACAACGGGGGTTTTGCAGTCATCAACCGCCTTCAGCAAGCCAAGGGCGTTCCCGGTTTCAACAACCTGCTTGTCGACTGCCGGGTGCAGCAGCCAACCAATCCTCTCCATGTCGATTTTGTCAAACATGCTGAATCCATGGGCGCACTCGCGCGCAAGTGCGACAGCCTGACCGAACTGACATCTGCCCTTGAATGGGCAAAAACTACCGACCGTACAACTGTTTTAACCATTACTACAGATGCCCATGCCTGGGCACCCGGTGATGCAGACTGGGATGTAGGCGTTCCGGAAGTCTCCTCCCGCGCATCCGTGCAGGCGGCAAGAAAACAACAAGAAGAAATCCGCGCAAAACAGCGTGTGGGAGTATAATGATCATGAAAGCAAAACTGGGCATCGCACCGATTGCATGGTGGAATGACGATCTTGCAGAGCTCTCCGATGATGTCAGCCTTGAGGAATGTCTGCGTCAGGCCAGTGAGGCAGGCTTTACCGGTATGGAAACCGGACGGCGTTTCCCGATGGACATGAACGAATTGGGGCCAATCTTGAAACGCTACGGCATCTCAGTCTGTGGAGGATGGTTTTCCGGGCTGCTACTGGATGGAGATATGGAAGCGGAGAAAGACCGCATCCGTGCTCAGATGGATTTTTTCATTGCCGCAGGCGCGCCCTGTATCGTGTATGGCGAAACTGCACGCTCTATTCAGGGGATTCGTTCAGCCCCTCTCGCAACCAAGCCGCGCCTTTCGGAAGAAGACATTCGAACCTATGGCCGCAAGATGACAACATTTGCCGAATGGTGCGCCGATGAGGGCATGCCCCTCGCCTATCACCATCACATGGCAGCCCCGATTGAGACCGAAGCCGAGCTTGACCTCCTGATGAGACATTCAGGCAAAGCGCTGCATCTGCTGTTTGATACGGGACATCTCTATTTTGCGGGCGGCAACCTGCTCCGTGTTATTGATAACCATCACGCTCGCATCAGCCACGTTCATACCAAAGATGTGCGCAAACCCGTGATCGATCGCCTTGACCGCGAAAAAGAGAGTTTCCTTGATGCCGTCGTAAAGGGAGCCTTTACCGTACCGGGAGATGGTTCGATCGATTTCCTGCCTATTTTTGAACGGCTTTCATCCTATGATTACGAAGGCTGGTTTGTTGTTGAAGCCGAACAGGACCCGACTCTTAACCCGCCCCTGGAAATGGCCCGCAAGGGACATGCTGCCCTTATGCAGCTTATGGAGCAGGCGGAATACAGCGTCGCATCATGAACCGGATGGAGAATAAAATCTGCGTGGTCACGGGGGCCACGCAGGGTCTTGGGGCGGCCATTGCGCGTCGCCTTGCTGCTGCTGGCGCCGCGGGAATCACCATTACCGGACGGAGTGAGGCACGCGGAGCAGCACTTGCGCGGGATATTACGGAGCGTTCGGGCTTATCTGTTCTGTTTATTCGCGCCGATCTGGAATCCGTCGTTGAATGTCGGGCTGTTATTGCTCAGACCCACCAGCATTTTGGCCATGTGGATGTACTGGTAAATGCTGGGGCACTCACGCAGCGGGGCACCATACTGGATACAGACCCCGAGCTGTTTGACCGCATATTCGCAACCAATGTGCGCGGTCCCTATTTCCTTATGCAGGAAGCAATTCGGCATATGATCCGTGACGGGATTGAAGGGGCGATCTGCAATATCGGTTCAATCTCGGCACTTTCGGGACAACCCTTCATTAGCGCTTACTGTGCATCAAAGGGCGCATTGGCTACCCTGACAGCCAATACGGCGTTTTCCGTAGTGGCCAACAGGATCCGTGTGAACCAGCTTAATATCGGGTGGATGGCGTCGGACAAGGAACAAGAAATTCAGATAGCGGAAACGAATGATCCGGACTGGATGGAAAAAGCCGCCGCCCACCTTCCGTTTGGCCGACTAGTGTCACCAGAAGAGGTGGCGCGAGCCGTGAACTTCCTCGTTTCCGGTGACGCCGGGCTCATGACCGGTGCGATTGTCAATTTTGATCAGTCCGTGTGGGGCGCTGCCGCCCGCGGCATGCCAACACCTGAAGGACCAATGCACTGGCCCGCCAGTTCTTAAGGCTGAATTCTTCCAGTCTGCGTGTATCCTCTCGTTATTTCTGTGTAGCGACAGGTATCCGTGGTTCGTGTGGGTCGTTTTGTAGTCGCGATGCCAAGGCCACAACCAATGCCTGAGTTAGACACATGGGAGCTGCGAGTGAACGTGAAAACGTATATTCATGCTCTGGCACACAAAACAGTACCTTTGCGCTACGCGTCAGCGGAGAAAGGGTGTTGTCGCTGATCGCTACCACCGGAACATCCCGTGCTGCTGTTTCCTCAATAATATTGGCAACTTCGCTAGCATAGAAGCGGAAGGACACTGCGAACAGCAGATCAGTGGTGCGAATGACTCGGGCCATATGGGTTGCAAGGCCGCCCGCGCTATCCAGCAGTACTGTACGCTTCCCCAACATTGTCAGCGTATAACGCAGAAGCTCGACCACAGGAGCAGAACGTAACTGGCCTATCAGGTAGATCGTATCGGCCTGTTCCATAAGGTCGACAGCCTGTGCCACCTGCTCTGGACTAATATTTACCAACAATTCCTGCAAAGACGAGATATCGCGCCCGATCAGGTCCTGCAGGAACCCCATCTCGGTGCGATCTTCGCGGGTATCAAGCTCGTCTTCCAGCGCTCTGACACGAGCGTTGAATCCTACTGCCGCTGTAGAAAGACGATGCCTGAATATGGCCTGCAAATCCTTGTATCCTTTATAGCCCAGGGACTGGGCAAAACGGACACAACCAGATGCATGCACGCCGCATTTTTCTGCCGCGACATAGACCGAATCAACAGCAACATCATTCGGATTCTGCGTTATATATAAAGCGATTTTCTGATAAGAATTACTCAGATCAGCGTAGCGATCATGGATAACGCGGATCAACTCCTCATACGTGTCCGGAGAGGAGGATGAAGCCGCTACCTGCTTTTTTTGCGATATCTTCATTATACTCGTACCATACCCCTTGGCATCACTTTTCGCGATATGGATAAAGGGAAGAGCTGCGCGGACCGTATTTTTGTAGCCCCTGCACTATGCGACGCTCTCTTTATGCTACCTTGGGATAAGAGAGTATTCCCAGCGCACGATAGCACGACACCCCGCTACATTTCTGCATCGGGTTATAATTTGCTTTATTTTTTTAGGATATTGGTTGCGGGGGCAGGATTTG
>NZ_JOPG01000027.1 GCF_002153605.1 Acetobacter malorum
CCCCGCGCCTCCCGCCATGCCGATGCGCAGGCGCACGCGGCATGACACAGGCTGCATGAAGCGCCCCGCATCGCCTCAGGACGGGAGCCCGTCCGCTGGTCTGCTGCTGGACAGCCTGCCGGTGCCGGTGCTGGAACTTGGTCCCACGAACAGGCTACGCTTTGCTAATGCGGCGGCGGAAGAGTTTTTTGCAACCTCTCGCCATCAGCTCTGCCAGAGCGCGCTGGACGAACTGGTGCCGGAAGACCATCCGGTCTTTTTGCTTGTGCAGCATGTGCGGAAGGAAGGCGGCACCATTACCGAGCATGAACTGGTATTCAGCAGCCCGCGCTTTCACCATGAAGGGGTGACGGTGCAGGGGGCGGATGTGCTGGATTATCCGGGCTCCATTCTGCTGACGTTTCATGACTCCTCAGCTGCGCGGGCGCTGGATCGCCAGCTTGCGTTCCGCTCCGCAGCGCGCAGCGTGTCCGGCATGGCCGAAATGCTGGCGCATGAAGTGCGTAATCCGCTCTCGGGCATTAAAGGCGCTGCGCAGATTCTTGAGCATTCCGTTGGGGAAAGCGACAAGGAGCTGGCGACCCTGATCTGCGATGAAGTGGATCGCATTGATGCGCTCGTTGAACGAATGGGCGTGTTTAATGAGGCCCCGGCAGATTATCGCTCCCTGAATATTCATCGCGTTCTGGAGCATGTCCGTCTGCTGGCCAGCAAAGGCTGCGCTGCGGGGCTGCGGATTGTGGAACGGTATGACCCGTCTCTGCCGCATGTCTGGGGGAATCGGGACCAGCTGGTGCAGATGCTGCTCAATCTGGTCAAGAACGCTGCCGAGGCGATCCGCGAGACGGAAAAGCCGGGTGAGATCACGCTGAGCACCAGTTACCGCCCCGGAATTCGGCTGGCAGTGCCCGGCACTTCACAATGGCGGCACCTGCCGCTGGTGGTGACGGTGCGGGATACAGGGCCGGGTATTTCAGAGACCATCCGTCCGCATCTGTTTGAGCCGTTTATCAGCACCAAAATGAGCGGGAGCGGGCTGGGGCTGGCCCTTGTCGGCAAGATTATGGACGACCATGGCGGCGTGATTGAAGTGGAAAGCCGCCCCGGACGCACGGAAATCAGTCTGTATTTGCCCGTGGTGCCGGATGGCAACGAAAGCATCTGACAGCTTCGTTCTTTTTTTGTAATGATCTTTTCGTATCTGAGTGTAACCTGATCCCTATGACACCTTTGCCCACTATTCTTGTTGCTGATGATGATCGCTCCATTCGTACCGTGCTCGGGCAGGCGCTGGGGCGGGCCGGGTATCAGGTTCAGTCCACCCCTAACGCCGCAACGCTCTGGCAGTGGGTGGAGGAAGGCGAAGGGGATCTGGTGATTACCGATGTGGTGATGCCGGATGGCAGCGGCCTGGATCTGATCCCGCGTATCCGGCAGGCCCGGCCAGATCTGCGCATTATTGTCATGAGCGCGCAGTCCAATCTGGTGACAGCGGTCAAGGCCACCCAGCGTGGTGCGTTTGAATACCTTGCCAAACCGTTTGATCTGAAAGAGCTGCTGAGCGTTGTGGCGCGCGCGCTGGTTGCCCCGGCGCATGAGGCGGATAAGCCTGCGGTGGCCTCGCCCCCGGAAGAGCGCCTGCCGTTGATTGGTCAGTCCCCGGTTATGCAGGGGATTTACCGGAGCATTGCCCGTCTGACGACGTCCGATCTGACGGTGATGATTAGCGGAGAGAGTGGCACAGGCAAGGAACTGGTTGCACGTGCCCTGCATGAATATGGGCGCAGACGGGGTGGCCCGTTTGTGGCCGTGAACATGGCCGCCATTCCGCGTGACCAGATTGAAAGTGAATTGTTCGGGCAGGAGCGGGTGCCGGGCGCTGTGACAGGCCGAAGCCCCGGACGTTTTGAGCAGGCAACGGGTGGCACGCTGTTTCTGGATGAAATTGGCGATATGCCGCCGGAAGCGCAGACGCGGCTGCTGCGTGTATTGCAGGAAGGCGAATTTACCACCGTGGGCGGTCGCGCGCCGATCCGGGCGGATGTGCGGATTATTGCCGCAACGCATCGGGACCTGCGGCAGGCTATTCGGGCCGGTACGTTCCGGGAAGATTTGTATTACCGGCTGAATGTTGTGCCGCTGCGCCTGCCGCCCTTGCGGGAGCGGTTGGAGGATATTCCACTGCTGGCCCGCCATTTTCTGGCGCAGAGCCGGGAGGCCGGGGCCGGGGCACGTGTGCTGGATGATTCCGCGGTGGCGCGTCTGCAATCCTGGCGCTGGCCTGGCAATGTGCGTGAGCTTGAAAACCTTATGCGGCGCATTGTCGCCCTTTATCCGCAGGAAACCATCAGCAGTGATCTGATTGATGCGGAACTGGCAGAACCGCTGGCGCATGAGGTGATTGCGGAAAAGGCAATGGTGGAAGAGCCGCTGTCCGATGCCATTTCCCGCCATATCATGCGGTATCTGACAGCAGGGCGGGAGGGGATGCCCTTGCATGATCTGTACGCACGTGTGATTGCAGAGGTGGAACGACCTCTTATTCAGATGACATTGCAGGAAACGCGTGGAAATCAGATCAAGGCAGCGGCCATGTTGGGACTGAACCGGAACACGCTGCGCAAAAAAATTCGCGAGCTGGAAATTCCCGTTGTGCGCGGAGTGGTCTAACCTGCCTTTATGCAGCGCTTTTTCTCTTCTTTGAGCACTCTTCTGGCCCGGACCCGGCTCCACTGGCTTTTGCGGTCTCTGGAACGGAAAAGCGTGGCTCTCACGTTGGCCGCTCTGGCGCTATGCCTTGGCTTTGCAACCTTTGTGGTGCTGTCCGGCGGCATGTCCTTTGGCCATTATGCGGTGATCGAACCGCTGGTGTTGCTGCTGAACAGTCTGGTGCTGGGTCTGCTGCTGCTGGCTGTGGCCATGCGGGTGGGGCCGATGCTGGTGGAGCATCGGAAAGGGCTGGCCGGGGCCAAACTGCACGTTCGACTGGTGACACTGTTCGGGATTGTGGCGGTCGCGCCGACGCTTGTTGTGGGCGTGTTCGCCACTCTGTTTTTTCATTATGGCGTTCAGATCTGGTTTTCCGACCGGGTGAATACGGCGCTGAATGAAGCCATGGAGGCCTCCCGCGGCTACCTGACGGAACATAACGCCAATATCCGCACCGATGCGTTCTCCATGTCCAACTACATCATGAGTGCGCAAAATGAACTGGCGGCCAGTGGCATGAACCTGCTGCAGGACCATGATGCGTTGGGCGAGATGCTGGACAGTCAGGCCACCATGCGCGGGCTGACAGACGCACTAGTGTATGACCCCATTACCAATAAGGTGGTGGCAGCAGGCGGCCTGATGAGCCGCGCCGGAGATCAGGCACTCCCACCACCAGCCGCCACCATGATGGCGCGCTCCAATGATATCGCTATTCTCGATTCCCCCGATGAACGCACGGTGCGGGCGGTGGTTGAGCTTTCCCAGACCCCGGCGCTAATGCTGGTGATTACTCGTCTGGTGGACCCCACCATTCTGGAACATATGCACCGCACGGAAAAAGTGATTGCGGATTACCGGCGCCTGAACGGGAACCGTGCGAAAATCCAGCTGACGTTCGTGATGATTTTTGCGCTGGTGGCTCTGCTGGTGCTGGCGGCAGCGGCGCTGATTGGTCTGGCGCTCGCCAACCAGATTGCCAAGCCGCTGGGGCTGCTCATTCTGGCGGCTCGCCGGATTAGTGAGGGCGATCTGGGCGTGCATGTGC
This sequence comes from Acetobacter malorum, assembly GCF_002153605.1. Lineage (GTDB taxonomy): Bacteria > Pseudomonadota > Alphaproteobacteria > Acetobacterales > Acetobacteraceae > Acetobacter > Acetobacter malorum_A. The sequence continues at coordinate 3,758 of NZ_JOPG01000027.1, forward strand.
CCGAGGCCAACCGTGATGATGAGGTGACGAGCCTTTCCCGTGCCTTCAACCGCATGACGGAACAGCTGGCCAGCCAGCGCTCAGAACTGATGGCTGCGTACGGGCAGATTAATGAGCGGCGTCGTTTTACCGAAGCCGTTTTGTCCGGCGTGTCTGCCGGGGTGATCGGGCTGGATGTGGAACAGCGGATTGAGCTGCCTAATCGTGCCGCCAGTCTGCTTTTGCAAACAGATCTGATGGACGCCATAGGCGAACCTCTGGCGACGCGCGTGCCGGAATTTGCCGAGCTTCTGGCCGAAGTGCGTTCTGTGCCGGATCAGGTGATTACGCGGGAAGTGCAGACCGGCCCCGAGACCAGCCGGCGTATGTTGCTGGTGCGGATTGGCGCGGAACTACGCGGGACGGTGACGGAGGGCTACGTGATGACCTTCGATGACATCACGGCCCTGCAACAGGCCCAGCGGAAAGCAGCATGGGCGGATGTGGCGCGGCGCATTGCGCATGAAATCAAAAACCCGCTGACCCCGATCCAGCTTGCGGCGGAACGGCTCAAGCGGCGCTTCCTGCGGGAAATTACGTCGGACCCGGAAACATTTGCGCAATGTGCGGACACTATTGTGCGGCAGGTGGGGGATATTGGGCGTATGGTGGATGAATTCTCCGCCTTTGCCCGCATGCCGCAGCCGGTGATGACCAATGAGGATCTTTCCCGCATTATACGGGAAGTTCTGGTGCTCCAGCGTAACGCGCACCCTGAAATTACCTATCACGTCAGCCTGCCGGACAGAGGTCCGGTGGTGCGGTGTGACCGGCGACTGATCAGCCAGGCGTTGATCAACCTGCTGCAGAATGCAGCCGATGCCATTGCCATGACAGCAAAACAGGGTGATGTTGAGGGAAATGGCTTAAACACAGCCAATGCGGTATGGATTGACCTGAAGGACAGTGAAGGCAACGTCGAAATTTCTGTTGCAGATAATGGCGTTGGTTTGCCGTCGGGCGACAGGCATCGGTTGACCGAGCCATACGTGACGCACAAGGCTAAGGGCACCGGGCTTGGTCTGGCCATTGTCAAAAAGATTATGGAAGACCATGGGGGTGCGGTGCGTCTGGAAGACAGGGCGGAGGAAACAGGAACTGTGGCTATTCTGATTTTGCCGATGAAGGACGACCATGGCTCATGAAATCCTGATTGTTGATGATGAGCCCGATATCCGGATGCTCATTGAGGGCATTCTTGAAGATGAGGGTTACGAAACACGGGTTGCTGCGACATCTGATGCAGCCATAGCCGCCTTCCGGGCCCGCAGACCGTCTCTGGTCATTCTGGATGTCTGGTTACGGGACTCTCAGCTTGATGGGCTGGGGATTCTGAATGTCCTGCATGCGGAAGAACCGTCTGTGCCGGTCATCATGATTTCCGGTCACGGCACGATTGAGACCGCCGTGGCGGCCCTCCAGCACGGCGCGTATGATTTTATTGAAAAGCCATTTCAGGCAGACCGCTTACTGGTTGTGGTGCGCCGGGCGCTGGAAGCCTCGCGTCTGGCCAGAGAAAATGAGGAACTGCGCCTGCGGGCCGGGCAGGACACGGAACTGTTTGGCAATAGTGCGCTAATTACAGCAGTGCGTGGCCAGATTGAGCGCGTAGCCCCCACAGGGTCTCGTGTGCTGATTACGGGTGGCCCCGGTTCCGGTAAGGAAGTGGCAGCCCGCATGATCCATGCGCGCTCCCGCCGGACAGACGGACCGTTTGTTGCCCTGAACTGCGCCATCCTTGCCCCGAACCGGTTTGAAGAAGAGCTGTTCGGGCTGGAAGGCGCGCCTGACGGCACGGGGCGGCGGACCGGTGTGCTGGAACGGGCGCATGGTGGCACGCTGGTGCTGGATGAAGTGGCCGATATGCCGCTGGAAACGCAGGGCAAGATTGTCCGCGCCTTGCAGGACCAGACCTTTGAACGGCTGGGTGGTTCAACCCGCGTCAAAGTGGATGTCCGCGTTCTGGCGACCACCAATCGGGATTTGCAGTCCGAGATCATGGCCGGGCGCTTCCGGGAAGACCTGTATTACCGGCTGGCGGTTGTACCGCTCCGTCTGCCGGGCCTGCGGGAACGGCGGGATGATATTCCGGGCCTTGCAGAACTGTTTTTGCGTCGCGCTGCGGAGATGGCTGGTCTGCCCCAGCGTGAACTCTCGGCTGATGCCATTGCCGCCCTGCAGGCCTATGACTGGCCGGGCAATGCGCGTGAACTGCGCAACCTGATGGAACGCGTGCTGATTATGATGCCGGGCAACAGTGTCGAGCCCATCCGCGCGGAAATGCTGCCCTCTACCATCGGGGAGGGCGCTCCGGCCCTGCTGAAGTTTGATGCCTCGGCCGATGTCATGAGTCTGCCGCTGCGCGAGGCGCGAGATATGTTTGAAACGCAGTACTTGCAGGCCCAGCTGCTCCGTTTTGGGGGGAATATCAGCCGGACAGCAATATTTGTTGGCATGGAACGCAGTGCATTGCATCGCAAACTGAAGCAGCTTGGTGTAACGTCCGAGGAACGAGGGGTCGGCTGACGTGTTTGCAGTTCTTCTGCAAGCCATCGTCCGGCTGTAACAAAAAATGAGAATAGGGCCTCCCATCGTGGATAAGGACACCGGATACAATGTGCAGGACGCGTTTCTGAGTCAGATTCGCCGTTCACGCTCATCTGTGACAGTTTTTCTTGTGAATGGCGTAAAATTGCAGGGCAATATTACGTGGTTTGATGATGCCGCCGTTTTGCTGAAACGCGATGAGCATACACAGCTGATTTACAAGCACGCCATCAGCACGGTCATGCCGACTGTGCCTATTAATATCTTTGAAGCACCAAATTCTGGTGCGCAGACAGACAGAGAGCCCACACTTGGCGACGATTTTATCTGATACAAAACCCGTTGCCACCCGTGGCGCGGTTATTCTCCCCTGGGAAAAATCCGCCCATGACCAGGATGTAAGGGCTGCGGAAGCCCGGCTGGAAGAGGCCGTTGGTCTGGCGGCCTCCATCGGGCTGGTAATTGTTTTACAGGCGACGTTGCTGCTGCGGACCAGACGCTCCGCCACCCTGCTGGGTAAAGGGCAGGTCGATTCGCTCAAAATTGCTGTTCAGGCTGAAAAAATTGACGTTCTGGTGGTGGATGCTCGCCTCAGCCCCGCCCAGCAACGCAATCTGGAAACCGAGTTTGGCTGTAAGGTCATTGACCGGACCGGGCTGATTCTGGACATCTTCGGTGCGCGTGCTGCAACGAAGGAAGGGACGCTACAGGTCGAGCTGGCGCATCTGGAATATCAGCGTTCCCGGCTTGTGCGGTTGTGGACCCATCTGGAACGTCAGCGCGGGGGCTTCGGCTTTCTTGGTGGTCCGGGTGAAACACAGATTGAGGCTGACCGCCGGATGATTGGTGATCGGATTGTCCGCCTCAAGAAAGATCTGGAGCAGGTGCGCCGCACACGCGGGCTGCATCGGCAGGCGCGTAAGCGGGTGCCGTTCCCGGTTGTGGCACTGGTTGGCTATACCAACGCGGGCAAATCGACCCTGTTCAATGCGCTGACGGGTGCTGCGGTTTACGCAAAAGACCAGTTGTTTGCGACGCTGGACCCCACCATGCGGGCTATCACCCTACCATCTGGCCGCCGGGTGATCCTGTCGGACACGGTGGGGTTCATTAGTGATCTGCCGACGGAACTGATTGCTGCCTTCCGTGCCACGCTTGAAGAAGTGGCGGAAGCCGACATCATTCTGCATGTGCGCGACATTGCGCATCCGGACAGTGCCGCCCAGAAAAAGGATGTGTTCCACGTTCTGGAAGGCATGGCACGAGATAACATGATTGAGCCGGACTGGTCCGGTCGCATGATTGAAGTGCTGAACAAGATTGATCTGCTGGGCGGCCCGGAAGAGCTGGCGCAGCTGGGCGATGCTATCGGTATTTCCGCGATAACCGGGGACGGTTTGCCGGAACTGATGGCGCTGATCGACCAGCAGATGACCGCCACCATGGAAGAGGTGCGCTACCGCGTGCCCTTGTCTGACGGGGCAGCGTCTGCATGGCTCTATCAGCATGGAGAAGTGCTGAACCGTAAGGATGATGAAAGCGGCGTGGACATTACCGTGCGCATCAAGGCAGAAGACCGCGCGCGGTTTGAAATGCTGTTCAAGCAGGTTGAGCCGCTGCTGGCGTAAAATTTTCGCAGCGTGCATGGTTTGGAAACGGTCAGGTTCTGTATGAGCCTGACCGTTTTTTATTATCTTGTCTGACTATTCTTTTTCCGTAATGTTTTAAGGCGCGCACGCAGGAGGCCAGCTAAGATGGATATTATTCTGGCCCCCACAAATCTTGGGCTTAGTCCGCTCTATGCGCGGCATGAACCGGGCACATGGCGGGCACCGGATGTGCTGATGGCCACCGGGCTGGCAAAGGCTCTGGGCGCTGAGGCGTCCGTTACGACACTCCTTCGGCCGACATATTGCCCGGTGCCGCCTGCGGGAACACTTATCCGAAACGCCTGCGCGATCCGGGATTTCAGCCTGACACTGGCGGAGCATGTGGCGCAGAGTGTTCAGAGTGGAAATTTTGCGCTGGTTCTGGGTGGGGACTGTTCGATTCTACTGGGGGCGCTTGCGGGTGCGCGGCAGAGCGGGTCTCTGTCTCTTATTCATTTTGATGGCCATAGTGATTTTCGGCATCCGGGGAATTATGAGTCCAGCCGGATTATGAGCGGTGTTGCGGGAATGGACCTCGCACTGGCGACAGGGCGCGGAGAGCATTTTCTAACCCAATGGCCTGATATTGAAGGTCCGCTCGTGCAGGATGACCATGTTATTCAGATTGGTGAGCGGGAAAGCCATGATGCCGATTTTGCATGGCCCGACATTGCCGAGACTGCCATCACACAGATTGATATTTTTGATTTTCAAAGGATAGGCGTAGCGGCAGCCTGTGCAAAAATTCAAGCTCTGCTGACGTCACACTCAGAGGCCGGATTCTGGATTCATTTTGATGTTGATGTGCTGGATCAGGTCATCATGCCAGCGGTTGATTGCCCCGGATCTCCGGGGCTTTCACCCGCTGAAATGGTGTCGCTTCTTAATCCGCTTGTTTCTGACAGACGCTGTCTGGGGATGACAGTTTCCATTTATGATCCGGAGAAAGACCCGGACGGGCGCTGTGCCAAAACACTTGTCGCTCTGTTGGGGCAGTTAGCGTATCGCGATCGTGAGGCTTGTGGGAAAGTCCCTTAATTGACAAGCAAGTGATGGGTTTACGCTTCTGGCTGAGCCGCCATTAACGCGGCAACAGCCTCCCATTCGGGTGCCGCGTCTGCCGCGCCATGGCGGGTGGTGGCCAGCGCCCCGCAGGCTGAGGCTATACGAACAGCTTCGGGAAAAGGTTTTCCCTGTGCCAGTGCAAAGGCGAGGCCAGCGTTAAAACAGTCCCCGGCAGCCACAGTATCAACAGGTTCAATACGGAATGGCGCACTATGGCCGCTCTGCGTTCCATCATGCCAGAACACACCGCGGCTTCCCATTTTGACAAGAACGGCTTTTACACCTCTGGCCAAAAGCACTTCAGCCGCCTTTGCCGCGTCTTCTACTGTGTCTGGCCGAAGACCTGTGAGCTGGAACGTCTCGCTCTCGTTTGGTGTCAAAATATCAATCTCGTGCCATAGCGCATCCAGAAGCCCGTGCTCCGGAGCCGGGGCAGGATCAAGCACGACCACAGCACCAGCCGCCCGTGCTTTACGGGCGGCAGCCAGAACGGCCTGTTGAGGCACTTCAAGCTGCAATAAGAGGACTGTTGCCCGTTCCAGCCAGTCTGACGCGGCGTCAACGTCCGTCTCATCCACAGCCATGTTTGCGCCGCCAACAACCGTGATGCAGTTCTCTCCGCTGCCATCAATCCCAATCAACGCAATCCCTGTTGCCTGAGCCGCATCTTCCCGGAGCGGAGTAAGATCGACACCAAAACGCTCAAGTTCCCGACGGGCCTGCGCTCCAAAGCTGTCCTGACCGATGCGCCCGGCTAAAGCCACCTGAATGCCCGATCCGGCAGCCAGTCGCCCGGCAGCGGCGGCCTGATTACTGCCTTTGCCGCCAAGCATGACGGCATAGCTTTCACCGTGCACAGTCTCACCCGGGCGCGGTAAACGGGCAGCCCGGGCGGTAACGTCAATATTGATGCTTCCAAAGGACAGAATCAGGGGCTTCGCATTCGGCATAAGTTGGGTCTCGGTAAGGGAAAGACGTCTATCTTAGCATCTCCGGCCCCCAGTCGTCATGAAGGTGCTGACGGGGTGGCGGAGGGTAAGGTTAGAAAGAAGGAAGGTCAGTCGAATTCGGTCGGCAGGGAAGGGGTAGCGTGGTGCGCAAAGAGGCGTTCGATCTGATGCGGGAGCACCCGGCCTAGAGAAAGCTCTTCTGGAATTTCATCATGGGCAAAAAAGCGCACTTCACTGGTTTCAATACTGGTGGTGGGGCTGCCGCCCGTCAGTTCTCCCAGAAAGAACAGTTTGGTGACGGTAAAGGCTTCCGGGGGCTGGTGCCCCTGCGTGGAGCGGTCCAGCGCCATGGCGAGTTTGGTAATGCGTACGGTGTAGCCCGTTTCTTCCCACACTTCTTTGGCCGCACAGTCAGCAGCAGTCAGGTTCACATCGGTCCATCCACCGGGCACGGTCCATTTGTTATGGTCCAGCACTTCCCGCACCATCAGAATACGGCCGTCTTTGTCAAACACACCGACACGCACTTCCAGTTTAGGTGTCGCGTAGCCAGCCTGTTCCTGAAAAATGGTTTCGATTTTTCCTGCAGGGAGACCGCTTCCTTCCGCCATCATCCGGGCGGCGAGGGTGCGCAGCATTTCATAGCGTTCTTTGTCAAAAGGGTCTTTGGCGTAGGTCAGGCCGGTCTGGGAAATGCCCTGAATTTCACGGGCCCAGATCAGCCAGTTGGGTTCTGCCATAAGGAAACTCCCTTTGTGATGCGCGCAATAAAAAACGGGAAGGCCTGAGCCTTCCCGTTTCTGTTGTGCCTCTTTGCAGGGCGATCAGGCAAGAGCCGCAGCGGCTTCCTGACCGTTGATGAGCAGGCCATCCCCGTTGGCAGAGATTTTGACATTCTCGCCATCGTGAATGGTCCCCTGCAGCAGCAGTTCCGCCAGCGGGTTTTGCAGGCTGCGCTGGATAACCCGTTTCAACGGACGGGCACCATACACAGGGTCATAGCCTTCATTCGCCAGCCATGCGTGGGCCAGATCATCCAGCGTGAGAGTGATCTTGCGATCATCCAGCAGGTTCTGCAGGCGACGCATCTGGATATCGACAATCTTGGTCATGTCCGCTTTCTGCAGGCGGGAGAACAGGATGATCTCGTCCAGACGGTTCAGGAATTCCGGACGGAAGTGCTCGCGCACCACCTTCATGACCTGTGCCTGCACCATGTCGGTCGATTCACCGTCCGGCTGATGTGCCAGCACATCCGAGCCGAGGTTACTGGTGAGCACAATAATGGTGTTACGGAAGTCCACTGTGCGGCCCTGACCATCCGTCAGGCGACCATCGTCGAGCACCTGAAGAAGAATGTTGAAGACATCTTCATGCGCTTTTTCAACTTCGTCGAACAGAATGACCTGATAAGGCCGACGCCGCACTGCTTCTGTCAGCACACCGCCTTCTTCATACCCAACGTAACCCGGAGGGGCACCAATCAGACGGGCGACCGCGTGCTTCTCCATGAATTCACTCATGTCGATGCGGAGCAGAGCCTTTTCATCGTCAAACAGGAAGCGGGCCAGAGCCTTGGTCAGCTCGGTTTTCCCCACACCCGTCGGGCCGAGGAACAGGAAGGAGCCAATCGGGCGATTGGGGTCCTGCAACCCTGCGCGCGCACGCCGCACCGCGTTGGACACAGCTTTAAGGGCTGCTTCCTGACCGACTACGGATTTCCGCAGATCATCTTCCATCCGCAGCAGTTTGGCGCGTTCACCTTCCAGCATGCGGTCCACCGGTACACCCGTCCAGCGGGAGACAACGGAGGCCACGCCCTGATCTGTCACGGCTTCGGACACAAGATCCGTTTTCCCAGCTTCAGACTGCGTTTCCTGCGCCTGTGCAATCTGGGCCTGCAGGTTGGGGATGACGCCATACATCAGCTCGGACGCCTTGCCGAGGTCACCCTTACGCTGAGCAACCTCCACTTCGGACCGGGCCTGATCAAGCTGTTCCTGCAACTTCTGCACAGCATTCACGCGGTCTTTTTCCGCATGCCAGGCCGCACTCATGGCGTCAGACTTTTCTTCCAGATCGGCCAGTTCCGCTTCCACGGCTTCCAGACGGTCCTTGCTGGCGCTGTCATCTTCCTTGCGCAGGGCTTCACGCTCAATCTTGAGCTGAATGATGCGGCGGTCGAGTTCGTCCAGTTCTTCCGGCTTGCTGTCAATCTGCATACGTAGGCGGCTGGCTGCCTCGTCAATCAGATCGATGGCTTTATCCGGCAGGAAGCGGTCGGTGATGTAGCGGTTGGAAAGTGTTGCGGCAGACACCAGTGCGCCGTCGGTAATCCGGACACCGTGATGCAGTTCGTACTTTTCCTTGATCCCGCGCAGGATGGAAATGGTATCCGCGACGGAGGGCTCACCAACAAACACAGGCTGGAAGCGCCGGGCGAGGGCGGCATCCTTCTCGATATATTTGCGGTATTCGTCCAGCGTGGTGGCACCAATACAATGCAACGTGCCGCGGGCCAGTTCCGGCTTGATGAGGTTGGACGCATCCATCGCCCCGTCGGTGCGGCCTGCGCCTACCAGCGTATGCATCTCATCAATAAAGAGAATGACCTGCCCTTCGGCAGATTCAATTTCTTTCAGAACCGCTTTCAGGCGTTCTTCAAATTCACCGCGATATTTCGCGCCAGCCACCAGTGCGCCCATGTCGAGCGAGAGCAACTTCTTGTTCTTCAGAGCTTCCGGCACGTCACCATTGACGATGCGCTGCGCCAGACCTTCCACAATGGCGGTCTTACCCACGCCGGGTTCACCAATCAGAACCGGATTGTTTTTGCTGCGGCGGGCGAGAACCTGAATGGCACGACGAATTTCTTCATCACGGCCAATCACGGGGTCCAGCTTGCCTGCCTGTGCAACTTCCGTCACATCACGGGCATATTTTTTCAAAGCATCAAAATTGGCTTCAGCGTTTTCGCTGGTCACAGTGCGTCCTTTGCGGATGGTGGCAATGGCTTTGTCCAGAGCGTCGGGCGTTGCGCCATGCTCTTTCAAAGCGCGACCGGCAGGGCTGTCAGAGGCGGCAATGGCCACCAGCAGACGGTCCTGCGCCACAAAGGAATCTCCGGCTTTCTGCGCGCCCTGTTCGGCGGCATCCAGCACACGGACCAGATCCGGTGTGGCAGAGGGCTGACCAGCCCCGCCGCCCTGTACTTTGGGCAGTTTGGCCAGAGCCTGTTCATTAGCTGCTCTTACTGCATCCGGTGCACCACCTGCGGCGCGGATAAGGGAGGACGCAGCGCCTTCCTCATCATCCAGCATGGCCTTGAGCAGATGCTCCGGCGTGAGCTGCTGGTTAAAATCCCGAATGGCAATAGTCTGTGCGGCCTGCAAAAAACCGCGAGAACGTTCAGTAAATTTTGCGATATCCATAGTTTCCCTCTTGTCCCTTCTACTCAGGCGACTGAAGGCCTTGTCCCCATCCCATTATGGCAATGGCGGCATGGTCTTTTCTCGCTAACAGAGATTGGAATATCCGTTGCAACAATCAAGAGGGGGGGATGCAGGGCTGCTATTTTTTGCCGGCAACAGGGCAAAAAAAACGCCTCCGGTGAGGGAGGCGTTCTTTCCGGACTGAGCTGAAAAAACTCAGGCAGCGTTCAGCTGAGCTTCAGCGAACTCGTAGTTTGCCAGCTTGTCCAGGTAGTTGGTGATGTAGTCCGGACGACGGTTGCGGAAGTCCAGATAGTAAGCGTGTTCCCACACATCCAGACCCAGCAGCACTTTGCCCTGACCTTCAGCCAGCGGGTTGGAGCCGTTGGCGGTTTTGGTCACGGCCAGTTTGCCGTCCTGACCCAGAACCAGCCAGGCCCAGCCGGAACCGAACTGAGAGGCCGCTGCCTTTTTGAACTGGTCCTTGAAGGCATCAACGCTGCCGAAGTCACCGTTGATTTTTGCAGCCAGCTTGTCCGGAATCGCACCGCCAGCAGAGGAGAGGTTCTGCCAGAACAGGATGTGGTTCCAATGCTGACCTGCATTGTTGAACACGGGAGCCTGAGCGCTGTCGCCTTTAACAGCCAGAATAATTTCGTCGAGAGACTTGCCCTGCAGAGCGGGGTTGGCTTCAACAAAATTGTTCAGAGCCGTGACATAGGCCTGATGGTGCTTGTCATGATGCAGTTCAAGCGTTTCCTGGCACATGCCGCGTGCGGCAAGAGCGTTGTAGGAATAGGGAAGGGCTGGCAGTTCAAAAGCCATGACATACTCCATAAAGGTAAAAGCGGGCGACCATGCGCCATGATCCAGAGCTATGGGGCGGCGGCACATGCGTCAAGGGACTGCGGTGTGACAATGTTGCTTTCCACCGGGCCAGTCACACACAGTTGTCCCTGATGTTCCGTCTTTGCCGCTAACGTCTCGCACGGGAAAAAGATCCTTTAAAACACCCTGACCGCGCCAGAGTGCTGGGAGCAGCCGGTGCCGGTGTGGCGGCGGCTGCTCTGCAGAACATGTGCGGAACCGGTGGCTTTGTGGGGTGTAAAGGAGTGGAAAGGGCAGGATGACGAAAGACGGGCAGGGCATGCGGCAGGAGGGGGCTTTGACGGCAGACTATCTGGCGGAGAGTGTGCGGCGTGCTGACCCGGACAGGGCCTTGTGCGCGCGCTTTCTGCCTGCCTCTGTTCGCGCGGATGTGGGGGTGTTGCTGGCGTTCCATACAGAACTGACACGTGCGCTTGCCCCGGCACGCTCTGCGGCGATAGCTGGCCCTATCGCGGGGCTGATCAGGCTCCAATGGTGGCGAGATGTGCTGGAGGGGGCGCGGACGCCTGACCACGAACTTGCCCCTCCGCTTTTATCCGCACTTGAGCGAGGCATATTTTGCCGGGAGACGCTGTTACGCATTCTCAGCGCACGGGAGGCTGAGCTGGACCCGCAGCCAGATATCCGCATCTGGCGAAAGATGATGCAGGATGGCGCTGGAGGGGTTCAGCGCGCTGTGGGTGAAGCACTGGGTGTGCAGGATGAGAGCATTCTCGTTCGGCTGGAAGCCTGCGGAGCGGCTTATGGCACCGGGGCCATGCTGCGGCACTGGCCGCGCCTGCAACTGAGCGGACGTTATCTGTTTCCGGGCGATGAGGTCGGGTTGCGGCAGGAAGGTGAGGCGTTTCTGGCTGCGTGTGACGTGGCTTCTCTACCGCCCGCCGGCCGACTGGCGGTCTTGCCAGCTGTGCTGGCTGAGCGGGATCTCGCCCGCAACAGTGCACAGGCAGGACAGCCTCGAGGGCTGGGGGACCGTCTGGCTGTCATGCGAGCAGGGTGGAAAGCTGCTCGCGCCTTTCAGCGTTCTGGCGCGGCGGCATTGTAGACAGGAAAGATGCCGGCCTGTTGACGGCTTTTCCGTTGGGGCGTGAAGCGCCACTAGTCTCGTGCCTCTCCGGTGCGGGCCTGATGGATGGCGGCGGCAAAAACATCATGCACACACGGATCATGCCGTTGCCGGGTTTTCTGGCAGAGCGCCAGATACAGAGTATCCGGCTCCTGCTCAGCAAGCTGCGGCACAGTCTGAATACCCAGAACGGCAAAATCGGCCAGCGCAGCCTTGCCGACATTGCGGAGGTCGGTAAGGCTGCGGGTGTCTTTCTGTGTGGCAGTGTCCTCAGGCATCATTGGCGACGATGTGTTCCATCACGCCGATCAGCGCAGAGTAATCCTCGTTCGCCGCAGCGCGGCGGGTAAGGGAGAGTTGCTGCGTGGTTGCGGCCATGGTGGGCATGGGGACGGCCAGACGCGCCCCGGCATCCAGCAGCAGGCGCATGTCTTTCTGCATCAGGCGGGTGGGGAACTGCGGCGTGAAGTCACCATCTTTGGCGGCACGGATCTTGCGTTTGTGGTGCGGGGAAATGACGGCAACCTCGCCCAGCGCATCAAACAGCATGGATCGGTCCAGCCCGGCAGCCAGCCCATAGGCAATGGTTTCCGCTACAGCGGCCAGACCTGCGCCCATAATGCCGTTAATCACCAGTTTCAGTCGTGTGCCACTGCCGGAGGGGCCTGCGTGGACGGTGGTCTTGCCAATGCAGTCAAACACCGGCTTTGCGCGGGCAATCAGGGCGTCATCGCCGCCTGCCAGCACAACCAGTGCACCGGCTTCTGCTTCCGGTGTGCTGCCGGAAACAGGGCAGTCAATGACGGAAATGCCCTTTTCTTCACCGGCTTTCTGCAGGGCGTCCGTGGCTTCGGGTGAGACGGAGCTGGTGTTCAGTAAAAGCTGATTTTCGCGCATTCCTGCCAGTGCGCCGTTCTCACCATACATGGCGGCGGCAAGGGCTTCATCATCCGGCACGCAGACGAGGACGATGTCCGCTTTTTTTGCAACGTCGGCAGGGGAGGGCAGGAAGGGCGTGGAGCCGTCGCCGCCTTTGCCGGAGGGTGTGTAGGCCACCAGCGCGTATCCGGCTTTTTTGAGATTGTCTCCCATACGGCTGGCCATGGCCCCAAAGCCAATAAATCCAATGGTCTGCTGCGTGGTCATTCTGCAAGTTCCTGTCATTTTGCGTGCGGCAACTATGGCAGAAACGGCAGAACTTCTCATGTGGTTTCCTGCATGGTTCCTTTGCGCTGAATGCTGCATAAGAAGAAAGCGTATTCAGGACGTTTTTCCATATACAGTAGCGGCACTTTTGTTTTCACTGCACGGAGCAGTTCTGCTCACGTAAAAAGGAAGGGGCTTTCCTATGGCTGTGTATCGCTATCCTCGCCCGGCTTCCTCGGACATTACGCCCCGACGGCTGTTTTTCTCACGCCGGGCTTTGCTTGGCACGGCAGTGGGTGGGGTTCTGGCAGGCGGGTTGAATTCCGGCATGGCGCAGGCTGATGCGCCTGTTGCGCCGTCCGCACGGGGCTGCCCTGCGGCGGAAACACCCACGCCTCGGGATGATGTCACACATTATAATAATTTTTATGAATTCGGGATGGAGAAGAGCGACCCGGCAGAACTGTCCGGCGGCTTTCATCCTCGCCCCTGGCAAGTGCAGGTGGATGGGTTGGTTGAGCATCCGCAGGTCTGGGATCTGGACGCGCTGAATGCCCGTTTTGGGCATGAAGACCGTCTGTATCGCATGCGGTGCGTGGAAGCGTGGTCTATGGTCATTCCCTGGCAGGGGTTTGAACTGGGGGCGTTGCTGCGGGCGGCAGGGGTGAAGGCGGGAGCAAAATATGTGGCGTTCACGTCCGTTGTGCGACCGTCTGAAATGCCCGGACAGCGGGGTGGCCTGTTCTCCCTTCGCTGGCCCTATGTGGAAGGGCTGCGGCTGGACGAAGCCATGCATCCGCTTACTTTGCTGGCGACGGGTGTGTATGGCGAGGCGCTGCCTGCGCAAAATGGTGCGCCCATCCGGCTTGTGGTGCCATGGAAGTATGGATTTAAAGGCATCAAATCCATTACCCGCATTACCGTGACAGATCAGCAACCGCCGACAAGCTGGAACCAGATGGCCCCGGATGAATATGGTTTTTACGCCAATGTGAACCCGGATGTGGACCACCCGCGCTGGAGCCAGTCGAGCGAGCAGATTATCGGGGAAGGCAGCCTGTTCAGAACCGCCCGACGGCCAACGCGGCTGTTCAACGGCTATGCAGAGCAGGTGGCCTCTTTGTATCGCGGTATGGATTTGCGGAAGGATTTTTAGGCGGATGGCACCACCCTCTTCTGGCCCGCGGCGGCGGTCCCGTTTTTCTCCGCTGACACGTCAGGTTTTTCTTTATCTGTTTTGTCTGATCCCCGCCGTGTCCGATATTGCGCAGGGGATGGCGAATACGCTGGGACCAAACCCGGTCTCGGTCTGTTTGCACGATTTCGGGCGCTGGGCGTTCCGGTTCTTGCTGATCTCGCTGGCAGTCAGTCCGCTTAAGCGTTTTGTCGGGCTGGACTTTATGGTCTATCGCCGTCCGCTTGGGTTGCTGGCCTTTAGTTATGCGGCGCTGCATGTGGTGTTTTACGTTGGTGTGGCCCGGCATTTTGATGCGCATGTCTTGTGGAAGGACTTTACCAGCCGTCCGTTCCTGACCTTCGGGCTACTGACATTCCTGATTTTACTGGCGCTGGCGCTGACCTCCACCCGCAGGGCGATCATCGCTTTGGGGAGGCGCTGGGCGAAGCTGCATAAGCTGGTTTATGTGGCCATGATTCTGGCCTCTGTTCACTACGCCATCGCCTTTAAAACCTGGCACACGGAGCCGTTTATTTATGCGGCGATTGCAGGAGTTTTGCTTTCCTTGCGACTGGTGCCGAAGGCAGGGAAACGCACAGTCTGATGTTTGAATAGAAAAAGCCCCGCCAGACGTTGGTTCTGGCGGGGCTTTTTGCAGAGCGTTTTGAAAAGCGGATTAAGCCGCAGGGTGCGTTTGTGTATCTGCTAGCAGGGTGTCATGCCCCAGTGCGTTGAGCAGCTGTGCTGCGCGGGCGTCGGGATTCATGATCTGCACTGTCTTGCCGCGTCCTTGCAGGCGGGAGACGATTTTTTCCAGCGTATCAGCCGCACTGATGTCCCACAGCCGCGCGTCTTTCAGGTCCAGCACGATGTGGCTGGCGGTATCCTGAAAATCGACGGCGTCAGACAGCAGGCTGGCGGAGGCAAAAAAGACCTGCCCCTGCACGTGGTAGGTGCGGGTGGTGCCATCAGCGCTCAGCGTGTTGTTCACTTTCAGAAGCGTCATGACCTGAAAGGAGAAGAACAGCCCGCTGAGCAACACGCCACAGGCCACCCCGGCGGCCAGATCATGCGTGAGGACCACCACGATAACCGTCACCAGCATGACAGTGGAAGACAGACGCGGATGCCGCACAAGGTCACGCAGGGACGACCATGAGAACGTGCTGACGGACACCATGATCATGATGGCCACCAGAGCCGCTACCGGCACGCGCGCCACAAACCCGTGGCAGGCCACCAGCAGCAGAAGCAGGAAGGCCCCGGCAGTAAAGGTGGAGAGACGACCGCGTCCACCGTAGCGGAGGTTGCCCACGGTCTGGCCGATCATCCCGCAGCCCGCCATGCCGCCAAACAGGCCAACAAACATGTTGGAAATCCCAAGCCCTGTGCATTCCATGCGCTTGTTGCTGTGGGTGTCCGTCATTTCATCCACTACGGTGGCAGTCATGAGGGATTCCAGCAGGCCGACCATCGCCATGGCGAAGGCATAGGGTAGCACGATTTTAAAGGTTTCGACCGTCATCGGCACGTGCGGCAGCGTGAGGGACGGCAGGCCGGTGGGCAGCGCGCCCAGATCAGACACCACATGCACCGGCATGGGGACGACCATGGTCAGTCCGGTGAGCACCAGAATGCAGATAAGCGGGGAGGGAATGACGGTGGTGATGCGCGGCAGCAGATAGACAATGGCCAGCCCCAGAGCGATCAGCGCGTAGGTGTGCCATGTGACATGCAGCATCTGCGGAATTTGGGCGGAAAAGATCAGCAGGCCGAGCGCGTTCACAAAGCCTGTTTCTACTTCCCGTGAGACAAAGCGCATCATGCTTTGCAGCTTGAGCAGGCCAAACACAATCTGGAACGCCCCAGCCAGCAGGGTAGCGAGGAGCAGGTAATCAAACCCATACCCATGCACGAGGTCCGCCGCCACCAGAGCAACGGAGCCAGCGGCCCCGGAAATCATCCCCGGTCTGCCGCCCGTAATGGCAATGGCAATGCTGATGACAAAGGAGGCAAACAGCCCCACCGCAGGGGCCACGCCCGCTGCGTAAGAAAAGGCGATGACTTCCGGGATCAGCGCAAAGGTTCCGACCATCCCGGCCAGAACGTTTTTGACCGGATCATCCGTCCATTCTTTGAGATATTGGCTAACAGTCACGAGACCCCTTTCTGCCATGTCTGGTGTTTTCTCTGATACAGGAGGGCATAAGATGGACGCGCCCGTAACGGAAAGGTTTTTCTGAGGTTTACAGCCCTTGCATGCGGTCATCTGGCGTTTGCGAGCAGCCGCTATCCGTTGGTGCGCCGGGCTTTATGACGTCATAAGCCGATATCGAACATAAAGTGGACATTGTGCTGCCTCAGGTGGCCCGGTATGCGTGAGGTATGGTTGTGAACGCTCCTTCTCCCGCTGCCCCTCTGATCTGGATTCTGGCTGGTGAGGCCAGTGGTGACGTGCTGGGCGCGCGCCTGATGCACGCTTTGCGCGCCCGGAACCCGGCTATCCGCTTTGCCGGGGTGGGCGGTGTGCGCATGGAAGAGCAGGGGCTGCGCAGCCTGTTCCCCATGCGGGATCTGGCCGTGATGGGACTTGTGGAAGTGTTGCCGCGCCTGCGTTCGCTTTCCGCCCGGCTGAATGAAGCCGTGCAGGATATTGAAGCCCGCAGGCCAGACCTTGTGGTGACCATCGATAGCCCCGGCTTTACCCTGCGGTTGCTGAAGCGCATTGCCGGGCTCGGCATTCCGCGTGTGCATTATGTGGCCCCGCAGGTCTGGGCATGGCGGCAGAAGCGGGTGAAGGAATTCCCCGGCCTGTGGGAAGAGCTTCTGTGCCTGTTACCGTTTGAGGAAAAGTTTTTCAGCAAGCATGGCCTGCTGACCAAATTTGTCGGGCATCCGGTTTTGCAATCCGGTGCGGAGACAGGGGATGCGGCTCGGTTTTATCAGCAGCATGGTCTGAAACAGGGCGCGCGGGTGTTGATCCTGATGCCCGGCAGTCGTCGTTCGGAAGCGCCGCGTCTTTTGCCCGTCTTCGGGAAGATGCTCGCCCTGTTGCAGCGGGACATGCCTGACGTGGTGCCGGTTATCCCGGTCTCTCCCGTTGTGGCGGCCACAGTAGCACGAGAGACGGCGCGCTGGCCGGTTCGCCCCGTGATTGTAACGGATGTGCAGGATAAGCATGATGCATTTGCCGCAGCCGGGGCGGCTCTGACAAAATCAGGCACCTCAACGCTGGAACTCGCGCTGGCTGGCGTGCCGATGGCTGTAACCTATCGTGTTAATCCGCTGACGGCCTTTATGGCGCGGCGGCTGATCCGGGTGCCGTATGTAGCGATGGTCAATCTGCTGGCCGGGCGGGCTATTGTGCCAGAACTGTTGCAGGAACAGTGCCGCCCTTCCGTTCTGGCCAGTGCCGTGCGGGCGCTGTTTGAAAACCCAAAGCTGGCGAATGGGCAGAAAGATGCCTTCAAAACCGTTCTGCATGGTTTGCAGGGGCCGGGGGGTAAATTGCCAGCGGATGCGGCGGCAGAGGCTGTGCTTCAGCTTTTGGAAGATGCGGCGCAGAAAAAGAGCGGATCAGAAAAAATTTGATCTAAGCAAAATGTTTAACAGAAAATCGGTTCTGTATTAAGGGATTTTTCTGACTTCATCGTATTTGTTGCGTGCAGTCGGGTCGTCTTTCTGCACCGGATTATACCCGTTTTTTTCGAATCTATTGAGCGCAAAAATTCTCTACCGCTCTTTGGAAAATACGTTTGGGTTTAAACGAATTTTTTGAGAAAATTTTCGGCAGGGGGGTATTCGCCCCTGCCGGAACGCCCTGTTCAGGCCTTTTTGCCATACAGGGCGTTGGGGTCGATCTCGGGTTTGGTGAGTTCCACCAGCCCTTCCGGGCCAAATGCGCGGTAGAAGCAACTGCGGCGACCCGTGTGGCAGGCCACGCCAATCTGGTTGACCAGCAGCAGAACAGCATCGGCGTCGCAATCCAGACGCGCTTCAATCAGATGCTGAATTTGCCCGGAGGTTTCCCCTTTGCGCCACAGCTTCTGGCGGCTGCGGGAGAAGTAGCAGACGCGGCCTGTTTGCAGCGTTTCCTGCAGGGCTTCACGCGTCATCCACGCAATCATCAGCACCTCGCCCGTGTCATGCTGCTGGGCAATGGCGGCAATCAGGCCTGAGCCATCAAATTTTACAACGTCCAGCATGCTGGAAAGGGCGGCGGGTGTTGGGGCCTGATAGGTCATGAGGATGCAGACGAGTCCGGGTTGGGTGTGGAAGAGGAAGGCTGAGGCGGCGTGAGTGCTGCGGTCAGCCAGACGGGCGGGCGGGGCACAACATGGTGGCCGCCGCAGTCCAGCGTTTGTGCAACCGCGCTGGTTTTGAGCAAGGCAAGCCCGACATGATCCTGTGAGGAGCAGAGCGTGCCAACCTCCACGCCGTTCGCCAGAACAGGGGTGCCGGGGGCGGGCAAGGGGCCGGTGCAGGCAACAGGAACCATCCGGCGTTTGACCAGAGTGCGGTAATGCATACGGGCTGTGACTTCCTGCCCCATATAGCAGCCCTTGCTCCATGAGACGCCGCCAAGCAGATCCATATTGGCTTCTGCGGCCAGTGTGCGGCCCACTTCGCAATCCTGCACGCCATCAGGCAGGCCCAGAACCAGCCGGTGCAGGTTGTAGTCCTGCGGGGTGTCCGTGGGTTCTGTGCCCTCTGGCACATCAAGCAGACGCCACCCGGCGGCAGGCAGACGCGGGTCTGCAAAGCTGATGGTGTTTTCCATCAGGGCGGCATCGGGTGCCTCGCCCCATGCGACCATGACGCGCATACCGGTGGCTTCCATCTGCACATCGGCGCGCAGGCGGAAACGGAGAAGCTGCTTGCACAGGCCTTCGGCCTGTTCACTGGCGCAGTCCAGCAGCAGGCAGGTGTCGTCCGGGTCTGCCACCAGAAAGAAATCGGCCTGCCAGCGGCCTTGTGGGGTGAGGCAGGCGGACCATGTGGCCTGTCCGGGTTCAAGGGCGGCGACATCTGCTGTGACGAGCCCTTGCAGGAACTTTACGCGGTCCGCGCCTGAGAGTTTAAGGACGGTCCGGTTTTCCAGCAGGGCACTATGGGAAGGGGTAGGCATGACAGGTGCTCCCGATGATGGTGCAGACCTCAAGAGGACTGGTTGAGTGTTTCAAAAACGTCACCCGCCGGGGCCAGCCCGCGGATATGGGTCCGGTGCCATAAGGCATAGAACAGTAACGTCCAGGCAGCGGGGCCGGTTTTACGGCCTGCCGCAGCTTGAAAGAGTGCGCGTACCCGCTCGGGTTTGGCAATTTCCTGAATGCACGCCTGTTGTGCAACCAGTTGCCCCAGTCGCGCACCGTCCTGTGCAATCCATGCGCCAATGGGCACGGTAAAGCCCTGTTTGGGGGCAAAGGGGCGGGCTGCCGGGCAATGCTGTTCCAGCCAGCGGCGCAGCAGCCATTTGCCTTTATCCCCCCGCACGCGCAGCGTGTCGGGCAGACGCCATGCCAGATCCGCCACCACGGGGTCGAGCAGGGGAGTGCGCCCTTCCAGCCCGTGCGCCATCAGGCAACGGTCCAGCTTGAGCAGCAGATCATTGGGGAGCCATTCGGCAATATCAACGGCCTGCGCGGCGGAAAGGCGGGTTGGGGCAGAGGGCGCAGCCATTTCGGCGGCCATAATACCATCGCGCCAGCGGGTCGGGCGACTGCGGAGAATGTCCAGACTGTCAAACATCCCGCGCCGCCACATGCGCCGGCCCCCCTGCCACCACGGGCGCATGGCAGAGCGGTACCGGCCATAGCCAGCAAAGAGTTCGTCGCCGCCCTCACCGGAGAGGATCACGCGGACATCCTTTGTGGCTTCCTGCGCCAGAAACCATGTGGGGATAATGGCGTAATCGGCTGCCGGGTCATCCATGCAGGCCACAATGGCAGGCAGATGCTGCCAGACCTTATTGGCGGTAATGCGCACGGTCTGGTGTTCCGCCTGCGCGCTACGGGCGAGGGCTGCTGCGGCTTCCGCTTCATTCGCGGCGTTGGGCGCATCAAAAACGGCTGTCCAGGTGCGCAATTTTTCAGGGCGCGGCAGGCGACTCATGGCGGTTAGCAGGCTGGCGCTGTCAATCCCGCCAGACAGAAACAGGCCGAACGGCACGTCAGCGCGTTCATGGGTCTGCACGCTGTTCATGAGCGCCTCATCCAGCTGCGCCAGTGCGGTTTCTTCCGTCAGGGGCGGCTGCACTTTGGGGGAAGACGGCAGGGGCGACAGACGCTGGCGGTCCAGAATACGGCCCTGCACAATGCGGATAGTTTCACCCGGCAGCACGCGGGAAATGCCTTTGAAAATAGTGTCCCGCCCGGTGGTGAACTGAAGTTGCAGCAGTTCATCCCGCGCGGTGGAGGCGACTGTGCGGGGCGCAAGGTTGGCTGCCAGCAGCACGGCAGGTTCCGATGCAAAGGCTACACCGCCCTCAAACTCTGTGAAATACAGGGGCTTTATGCCAAACGGGTCACGGCACAGCAGTAGCTCGTCCTGTGAACTGTCATACAGCGCAATGGCATACATGCCGCGCAGATGGCGGGGGAAGTCCGCGCCGTAGCGTTCCCACAGCCGGAGGGGAGATTCGCAGTCACTGCCGGTTTTGAAGTGCTCCGGGCCAATCTGAGCCCGAATTTCCGGGTCATTATAAATTTCGCCATTGGCGATCAGCGTGCCAGAGCCAGCGGAAAGAGGCTGGTCGCCGCCCGCAATATCAATGATGGACAGGCGGGTATGGATCAGGTCAGCATGCGGAAAGTGGGCAAAATGCGCACCATCGGGGCCGCGATGCTGGAGGGCAGCGGCCATCCGGTCCAGCACATCCTGCCCGCAGGGCTGGGTGCCGCGTGTGTAAACCAGACCGCCAATGCCGCACATCAGGCTTTCTCCACAGTGGAAAGAAAGTCCAACCATGCTTTCAGTACAGGCGCGGTTGCAAAAGTCTGCTCATAATCCGCACGGCCTGCTGCGGCGAGTTTAGTGGCTCGCACCGGGTCTTCCAGCACGGCGGCAAGCTGACGGGCGAGAGTGCGGTCATCTTCAACCGGGGCCAGCAGACCGTTTTCTCCTGAACGAATCAGTTCCGTGGGGCCTTGTGACGCCGCTGCAACCACCGGCTTTTCTGCCGAGAAGCCCTCAATCACCACATTCCCCAACGGTTCATGGCGCGAGGGGCAGACAAGGGCTGTGCAGGCACGAATCAGGCCACCCGGATGCGTAGCCCAGCCGGGCATCAGCACACGGTCCGCCACGCCTTCCTTGCGGGCAAGGTCTTCCAGTGCGGCGCGTTCCGGGCCTTCCCCGGCAATAACCAGCCATACGCCCGGCAAATGGGCCATGGCGCGGATCAGCACATCAAACGCCTTGTTGGTATGCAGACGGCCTAATGCCAGCAGAAAGGGCGCGCCGGGGGGCAGGCCAGCGGGCCGGGCCGGCGCAGTATGGGCCAGTTCCGTTGCAAAATTGGGAAGGTAATGCACCCGGTCCTGCGGCCAGCCCTGTTCCCGCATCCAGCGCACCAGTCCGTGCGTATTGCCGATAAGGTGTGAACAGCGGCGGTAATAAGACAGATCATAAAACCCGCCGAGGCGGCCTGCCAGAATCCAGTCCCCTTGCGGGGTGAAGCGGGCGGCCCTGTTCATCCACGCAACGGTGACGCGAGGGGCAAACTGTTTGAGCTGTGTGCGGAGCTGCGGGCGGGTGCGCCAGTCTGTCAGGCCTCCAAATTTAAGCTCACAGGGAGTGACGCCACCCGCCTTGAGCCGGGCGGTGCGGGCAGGGTCTCGCCGGATGATGGGGAGAACAGACAGGCCGGAGGCAGCCTGCGCCATGCAGAGTCGTTCAAAAAACAGTTCCGCCCCGCCCGTGGGCGCACCGGCCATGACATGCGCAACGCGCAGCGGGGCGGCAGAAGGGGAATGCGCAGTCATGACCTGGTCTCCGCCAGCAGGGTGGATGCGGCCTGAGCAACAACATCCAGAGATAATCCGGCAATAGGTGCGTCTCCCTCTGGTCCGGGAGCGGCAACCCATGTGGCACAGCGCCCGGAGGGGGCATATTCCGAGGCCCGTGAGGGGCCGAACAGCCCCAGAGTCGGTGTGCCTGCGGCGGCAGCCAGATGCATCAGGCCGGAATCGTTCCCGATAAACAGACTGCACCGGGCCAGCATGGCAGCAACCTGAGTCAGAGAGAAGCGGCCTCCGGCATCAATGGCGTCAGGCAAGGCTTCCAGCAGGGGTAAGGCGAGGGCACGTTCCTGCTCTCCGGGGCCGTAGAAAATAGCCGGTCGGGCTGCGGGGTATTGGCGGGACAGGTCGGCCCAAAGCGGCAGATAACGCTCTGTTGGCCAGATTTTTCCGGTCCAGTTGGCTGTGGGGCCAAGGGCGATGATCGGCCCGGCATCTGAGGGAATGATCTGGCTGGCTAGCGTCTTGTCCGCCTCAGACAGCCAGACAGTCGGCATCGGCGGCGGGGAAAGGCGGAGCAACTGGCCGAGATGGTTCAGGCGCAGGCCGGGGCGACGGCCCCCGCGCATAATCAGCCGTTTGCGGGTGCGCAGGAAAAATGTGGTGGCGGAGCCGCGCAGATCGATCGCCAGATCCCACTTCTGGCCGATGCAGGCTTTCCACAAATCCAGCCAGTGCCGGTCATGCGTGCGCTTGGTCATGACGATCACGCGCTCGAGTCCGGGCAAGTTCTCAAATAATCCGGCCGCCACAGGCCCGCAGGCAATGGTAAAGCGCGCATTGGGATAGGTGCGGATGAGGTGGGCCAGAAGGCCGGTGGAGAGCACGGCATCGCCAAGCCGTGTGGCCGTGATGAAGAGAATGCGCATTGGACGGATTCTATACGGGCCTCGCCCTGTTTTTCCAAGAGTAAGAAGGAGATAGCCGCCGCTATGCCGTATTCTGGCCCACAAGCGGGTCCACAAGGGCTGGGGATGGACATTTGCACGGCCTGTGTCATGAACCGCAGGTATTCCGACATCCGCCCGAAGGTTCGGGCAGGACACGTCGTGCAGGACAGGGAAATTGGGAATGAGGAAAGGTTTTTTTCTGGTTTTGGGTGGTCTGCTGGCGGGCGTTGCCCTGGCAGACTCCGGGGCCGCTCAGGCAGCAACCGGCGCATGGGGTGCCCCTGCATGTGGGGCAGAGCCCACGGCACCGTCTGTCGATGTGTCTTCCGTTGAGCGGTACAATGCCAGCGTGGACAAGGTGACGGCGTATGAAAAGGCCGCCCGGGCATACAACACCTGTGTGGCGCGCACCGCCAACAAGGAAGAGACCGCCATCAGTAATGAAGCGCGTGAGAAAATCGCGCATATTCATGAAGGCAGCGCTGTGGTGCAGAAGCGGATTGCCGGGAATTTTGTGCATCTGACGGCCTTCCTGAAAGCAGCCAGCGCAAAATTCGGCGGTGGCGCGCACTAAAGCGCCTCCTTCTGCCGCGTATGATAAGGGGTGTCTTTCTCGCAGGTGACTTGTATGATGTGTGTGCATAGGGCAGAAGTGCCGATTACACACGCATCATAGTCAGAACGGGACCAGCCAGACGTGGCAGAAGATGTTTTCAAGGAAGTTGATGACGAATTGAAGGCTGAACGCCTGCGTCAGACTGCTCGCCGTTATGCCGGATTGGGACTGGGGGTCATTGCCGCCGTCGTGATTGGGGCAGGCGCATGGTCCTGGCACCTGTCCAGCCTGAAGTCTGCGTCTCTCGGGGCAACGGGGTCTTATCTGACGGCCCTGCGTGAGACAGACCACCTTCCGCCTGCTTCCACAACACAGACACCGCTGGGGGAAACCGCCCAGACCGGTCTTGCTGCCCTGCAGAAGCTTGTCGCCACCGGACCGAAAGGCGTTGCAACTCTTGCGCGCCTGCAGGAAGGCGGCGTGCAGGCTGCGCATGGTGATGTGAAAGCAGCACTTGCAGCATGGGATGCCGTGCAGACGGACCAGAGTGCGGACCCAGTTCTGCGGGATCTGGCGACGCTTCTGTGGTGCCAGAAACAGCTTGATGCGGGAGACCCGGCAACGCTGCGGTCCCGTCTTTCCCTGCTGACCGGTAGCGGTAAGGCATGGAATGGTCTGGCGACAGAAGCTCTGGCGACGCTGGATATTCGTGAAGGGCATCTGGATGACGCCCGTAAGAAATTTGCCGTGCTCGCCGCGGCGCAGGACGTTCCTTCGGGCGTGCGGAACAGGGCTCAGGCGCTGTCCCAGGCTCTTGATCCGTCGGCAGGGTAAGGCACCATGAGTAACAAAACACGTTCCGGTTTTTTTGGTCGTCCGTCTGTAGCGCGCAGAAAATTACTGGCCGGGGCCGCCATGATGCCCGTGCTGGCAGGTTGCAGCCTGTTTGATGAAGATGAAAAACCCATTCTGGCGGGCCACCGCACGAATGTGCTGTCTTCCGGCGCTGGCCTGACGGTCGATAAGGAAGACCATACGGCCATTACCCTGCCGGAAGCGATTTCTGTTTCAGACTGGCCGCTGGTGGGGCGCGTAACGTCGCATGTCGGGAGCAACTATCGCTGGGGCGGCCTGCATCCGCGCTGGACGAAAGATATCGGGGCCGGCATTTCCGAACCTGATCTTCTGGCATGGGCTGCTTTGGGGGATTTCGGCCGCGGGCTGATCCAGTCTCCGCCGGTGGTGCATAACGGGCGACTGTTCATTATGGACGCGCGCTGCGTTGTGCGGGCCTTTAGCTGGCCGCATATGTCGCATTTGTGGACCATCAACCCCAAACCGAAAAAGCTCCAGTCCAGCAATGTTGGCGGCGGCATCGGTGTGGAGGGGGATACTGTCTATATTGTGGACGGTATTTCTCAGGCGCTGGCTGTTAATGCGGCGACAGGTAAGGTGAAATGGCGTTCCGACTTTGGAACGCCGGGCCGCTCTGCTCCGACCATCGCAGATGGCCGCGTCTTCTTTGCCACCATTGATGAGCGCCTGTTTGCGCTGGATGCTGCAACCGGCAATCAGCTGTGGTCCTATACGGCGACAGCAGCGGATACGACCGTGTTCGGCCAGCCTGCTCCGGCTGTGGTGAATGGTGTTGTGGTCGCCGGCTTTGGCGGGGGCGATCTTGTAGCCTTCCGTGCAGAAAGTGGCGAGGTTGTGTGGAGCGATATGCTCGGCAACGTCGGCAGTCAGGCGAGCACGCTGAACCTCACCTGTGTGCGCGGTCTGCCCGTGGTGGTGGACAGCACCGTTTATGCTGTCAGCATGGCGCAGGTTCTCGCTGCGGTCGATATCCGTACAGGTCGCCGCCTGTGGGAGCGTGCCGTTGGGAGCCAGAACAGCCTGCTGTGCGTGGGTGACTGGCTCTACGTGCTGTCTCAGGATGACCAGCTGGCCTGTATCGACCGTCTCTCCGGACATGTGCGCTGGATCACGCAGCTGCGCCGCTTTGAGCGCGTTGATGTCAGCAAAAATATTGTGACATGGATTGGTCCGGTCATGGCCGGTGGCCAGCTTGTGTGCGTCAGCACCATGCCGGGCAACGGTATTGCACGCGTCAACCCGACGACCGGTGCCATCATTTCCGTGGATTCCACGGATCAGGTTTCTTTTGTTCCCCCAATTGTTGTTGATGAGCAGATGCTGATTGTCACCAACGACGGAAAGCTTCGCTCTTATGGCTGATCGCCGGCGGCCCATGCGGCCTGTTGCGCCTGTACCTTCTGCTGATCTCCCTCTGGTGGCCATTGTTGGTCGCCCGAATGTGGGGAAATCAACACTGTTTAACCGCCTTGTCGGCCGTCGTCAGGCGCTGGTGGCAGATACCCCCGGTGTTACGCGTGACCGTAAAGAAGGCCTTGCCCTGCTGCGCGGACGCACCATCCGTCTGGTAGATACGGCCGGCCTGGAAGAAGCCGCTCCGAACAGCCTGTTTGGCCGTATGCGTGCCTCTTCGGAAAGTGCTGTGCGCGAGGCTGTGCTCGTCCTGTTCTGCATTGATGCCCGTGCCGGTATTACGCCCGCGGATGAGCATTTTGCGGCCTGGGTGCGCAAGCAGGGCCGTCCGGTTATGCTCGTGGCGAACAAGGCCGAAGGGCGTGGCGGTGCGGCTTCGGCTATGGAAGCCTATTCTCTGGGGCTTGGTGAACCGGTTGCGGTTTCTGCCGAGCATGGCGAAGGCCTGTCCGACCTGATGGGCGAAATTGTCGAACATCTGCCGCCGGAACCGGAAGTCGAGTTTGAGGAAGACGAGGACGCATTTGAGGCTGATGCGGAAGCACTGGACCCGGATGCGGAAATCGTTCTCCCGGCCCGGCCGCCCGGCCCGATCCGTATTGCCATTGTGGGTCGCCCCAATGCGGGGAAATCAACCCTTCTGAACGCCCTGCTGGGTGAAGAGCGGATGATTACCGGCCCCGAACCCGGCCTGACGCGCGATTCTGTGGCGGTGACGCTGCATGATGAAGGCGACGTGTTTGAGGTGGTGGATACGGCCGGTCTGCGTCGTAAAGCGCGGATTGATGAAGCTCTGGAAAAAATGTCGGTCTCAGCCTCCATCGAAGCCCTGAAAATGGCGGAAGTGGCGGTGCTGGTTCTGGATGCCACGCTGGGTGTGCATGAGCAGGATTTGCAGATTGCCCGCCTGATTGAGCGCGAAGGCCGTGCCTGTGTTCTGGCGCTGAACAAATGGGATGCGGTGGAAGACAGAAATGCCACGCGTCAGGCTATTTTGGACCGTCTGAGCATTTCTCTGGCGCAGATGCGCGGTGTGCCGGTGGTGACGTTCTCTGCCCTGACAGGCGCATCCATTCATAGGCTTCTGCCTGCTGTCCGTGAGGCTTGTGCCGTGTGGAATGCACGTGTGCCGACCGGTGAGCTGAACCGCTGGTTTGAGGATGCTCTGGAACGCCATGCCGCCCCACTGGTGGAAGGCCGCCGCCTGAAGCTGCGTTACATGACGCAGGTGAAGTCTCGTCCGCCGACGTTCGTGATTTTTGGCACCCGTGCCGAGCAGACCCCGGAAGACTACAAGCGCTATCTGGTCAACGGGCTGCGTGAGACATTTAATCTGCCGGGCGTGCCGATCCGTCTGCAAACACGGGGCACGAAAAACCCCTATAATACCAAATCCAGATCATAAAGCTGGGTTTGCTCAAAAGGGCTTCATGGCAACATGAAGCCCTTTTCTTTTGCCTTAATGAATGACCCAGGACAGAGGCAGGCAGATCAGCAGGCCGAGCACGGCAATCAGCGTTTCGATCATGGTCCAGCTGCGCAGGGTCTGGGAGAGGTTCATGCCCAGATATTCCTTCATCTGCCAGAACCCGGCATCGTTCATCAGGCTCAGTCCCACGGAACCTGCTCCGGTAACCAGCACCAGCAGTTCGGGCGAGACAGAATGTGAGGTTGCCAGAATAGGGCCGACAATGCCGGAGGCGGTGGTGGTGGCGACGGTGGCGGACCCGGTGGCGATGCGGACCAGCAGCGCCAGCATCCAGGCCAGAACCAGCAGCGGCACATGGGCTCCAAGCGCCAGATTGGTGATGGAGGCAGAAAGTCCGCTGTCAATCAGCTCCCGCCCGAAGCCGCCGCCGGCGCCAATCAGCAGCATGATGGTGGCTGTGGGCGCAAGGCACTCGTTGCTGAAGCGGAGAATGGTCTCACGCGACAGGCCGCTCAGGCTGCCCATCAGCCAGAAGGACATCAGAGTGGCCACCAGCAGGGCAATGTCTGTGTTGCCCAGAAAATGCAGAACCCGGTAGGGCAGGGCTGTGGCCGGCCAGAGGAGTTCTGCCAGCGCGCCACCCAGCATCAGGACAACGGGCATTAGCAGGGTTGCACAGGAGAGAGCAAAAGAGGGTAGCTTTTCGTGCTCAATCTGCCCGGTAAACTGGGCTTCCAGCGCAGTGGGGGCCAGCGTGCCAATGCGTGGCGCTATGTACCAGGTGTAAACTGGCCCGGCGAGCGCTGCGATGGGCGTGCCAATCACAATGCCCCAGAACAGTGTGCGGGCTGTATCCGCATGGTAGGCGGTAATGGCCAGCAAGGTGGCCGGGTGCGGCGGCACCATGGCGTGCGTGACAGAAAGGGCTGCTGCCATCGGGAAGGCCAGCACAGGCAGGGGCAGATTATTCCGGCGGGACAGGATGATGACCAGCGGGATGAGCAGCACAAACCCGACCTCAAAAAACACCGGCAGTCCGACCAGCAGGCCAATGACCATCATGGCCCAGTTCAGCCGCTTTTTTCCGGCAATGCGGGAGATGGTCAGGGCGATCTGATCCGCGCCGCCTGTTTCGGCCAGAATTTTCCCCAGCATGGTGCCAAGGGCCACAACTCCGGCCACATGACCCAGCACATGACCCATGCCGTTTTCAAAGGAGGCAATGGCCTGCTCGGTTGGCATGCCTGTGGCCAGAGCCAGCCCGACGGACACGATAAAAAGCGTGACGAAGGGGTTGAGGCGCACCACGCCGATCAGGAGCATGAGCAGGACGATGGCGGCGGCTGTCAGGCCAGAGGCAAGAAAAGGCGTCATCTGCTGAGGATGGAGCGGGACGCGGCGCGAATGTCAACCATTTGCTTGGGGCGTTACGGAGCCACTTCCTGACAGAAGCAGGGGTAGAAAACCCTAAACCAATCAAGAAAAAGAGATTTTCTTTATTTGAAAAACGAATAAGTAATATTTCATATGGAAGCACAATCGCGTGTGCTTCTCAGGCAGCCTGCCGCGTGGTGAGGCTCTTATAAAGACTGCCGCAGCCTGTTTGGTCTTTCCCTTTAAGGCTCAGGATGGCACAGAAGCCCCCCGGCGCAAGACGTTACGTATCAGAAAAGGAACGACCAGGCTGATGAATGAACTTGCGCAAACAGCAGGCAAATCCCCCCAGACAAAAAGTGCCGATGGTCTGTTTGGCCCCGCCCGGACATGGGCCATGCTGGCGGTTTCCCTCTCCGTGCTGATGGCCTTGCTGGATTATGCCATTGCCAATGTGGCCCTGCCTGACATTGCGCGGGATCTGCACGCGTCGTCATCAGCGTCCATCTGGGTGGTGAATGCGTATCAGCTGGCTAGTCTGGTTTCTCTGCTGCCTCTGGCGGCGCTGGGGAGCAAAGTCGGGTTTTCCCGCATGTGCCAGTTCGGGATCATCCTGTTCATGGGGTCTTCCGTGCTGTGTGCGATGGCCACGACCCTCCCTGCGCTGGCTGCGGCCCGTGTGCTGCAAGGGGTTGGTGGGGCCTGTATTCTGAGCGTGAATATTGCGCTGGTCCGTTACATTTATCCGCATGCAGAAATTGGGAAGGGCATTGCGCTGAATGGCGTTGTGGTCGCTATGGGTGTGGCCCTTGGGCCAACGGCGGCGGCGGCTATTCTGACAGTAGCATCCTGGCCGTGGTTGTTCTGGGTCAATTTGCCGCTGGGCGCTGCGGCCCTGTTCATGGCCTTTCGTGCTCTGCCAGTAACGCCACGCAGCACGTCCCGCCCGGATATTACCGGCAGCGTCTTGTGCATGCTGGCCTTTGGCGCGCTGGTAATGGGCGGGGACGGGCTGGCGCATCAGTCCGGCATATTGCTGTCCTGTGTTCTGATTGGTGTCGGGTTACTGTCCGGTCTGTTGCTGATTCAGCGGGAAAGCGGACTGCCGCAGCCTATTCTGCCGGTTGATATGCTGGCGAAGCCGGATTTTGCCATTGCCTTCATGACGGGCTTTTGCGGCTTTGTGGCCTCCAATTTCTACATCATTTCCATGCCGTTTACGCTGCATGATGTGCTGGGGATGAGCCCGGCTGCGACGGGCCTGCTGATTACGCCATGGCCAATCGGCATTATGTCCGCAGCGCCACTGGTGCGGCGGCTGGCGGATACGGTGTCCGCTGGTGTGCTTTCATCCATCGGCCTGCTGATGACGGCGACAGGGTTTTTCCTGTTGTGGATGATGCCCGCTCATCCCACCGCCTTTGATATCGTCTGGCGGACATGGCTGGCCGGGTGTGGTTTTGGCTTGTTTCAGCCGCCCAATAACCGCGCCATGATGGTCTCGGCGTCCCATGCGCGGGCCGGGGGCGCCAGCGGGATGGTGCAGGTCGCGCGTCAGGCCGGGCAGACGTGTGGGGCGATGGGGGTTGCGGCCTTTTTCTCCCTGTTTGCACACGGGGCGGCGCTGAAATGCCTGCTTATGGCCAGCTGTGTAGCGGCCTTTGCGGCGTTGCTGAGTTCAAGCCGACTGCTGGCAAGAAAGAAGATCGCAAAAAAGGCCTGAGAGAAAACAGATAAAAAAAGGGCTGGCACGCGGGGAGCGGCCAGCCCGAAAAATGGAAGCGGGATCAGATCTCGCTTTCACCAAAAATGCGGGTCACATCGCCGCTCCATGCGCCGTAATAGCGCTCCAGCCAGCGTTCGGCCTGCGTGGGGCCGCCGGCAGCCATGGCGGTCAGCGGGGCGAGATAGGCCCATTCTTCCCGCTCATTCTCATCCACAAAGCCACGGGCCTGAAGGCCATCCATGGCAATACCGATGACCTGTGCAGCCAGATCCCGCACGGTGCCCTGGCCCCACGGCGTATTCAGCGCCTGAGACGGCACGAGAGAGCGCAGCTTGACGTAATCTTCCCACGGGCGGTCACACACCAGTTCATAGGCGGATTCAAGAGCAGCATCGTCATAAAGCAGGCCAACCCACAGGGCAGACTGGGCGAGCATCATTTCTGCTGAGCCTGCATCGGCCCCGCGCATTTCCAGAAACTGCTTGAGGCGCACATCCGGGAAGGCGGTGGAGATGTGGTTTTCAAAGTCGGCCAGCGTGGGGGTGACGTCTTCCAGACCGTCCTGACGGTCTCCGTTCATCCAGGCGCGGAAGGAGCGGCCAGAGACATCCCGCATCTTGCCATCACGCATGATGAAATACATGGGCACATCCAGCACCCATTCCGCATAGCGTTCAAAGCCAAAGTCTTTTTCAAACACGCAGGCTGGCATGCCAGAGCGGGCGTTGTCCGTATCCGTCCAGATGCGGGCGCGGTTGGAGAGGTAGTTGTTCGGCTTGCCCTCAAAGAACGGGGAGTTGGCGAACAGAGCGGTGGCCACCGGCTGCAGGGCGAGGGCGACCTGCATCTTGCGGACCATATCCTGCTCGGACCCGAAATCCAGATTAACCTGCACGGTGCAGGTGCGCTGCATCATGTCCAGCCCGAGCTTGCCGACCTTGGGCATATAGTTGCGCATGATGGCGTAGCGGGATTTGGGCATCCACGGCAGATCTTCCCGCGTGGCGGTCGGGTGGAAGCCCAGCGGGCTGAACCCCAGACCCAGCTTGCGGGCCAGCGGGCGCACGGACTCATAATGTCTGTCCAGCTCTTCCGCGGTTTCATGCAGCGTTTGCAGCGGCGCACCAGAGAGCTCGAACTGCCCGGCAGGCTCCAGAGAAATGCCTGCGCCTTTGGCGTCTTCAATGCCCTTCAGGCCAATAATCTTGCCTTCATCCAGAATGGGTTCCCAGTCATCCGGCTCCACTTCCTGCAGGCCATTCAGCAGATCTTCAATGCCTGCCGGGCTGTAGGGTGGTGTGGCGTAGGCCGGGCGGCCAGCCTGCGGGCTGGAACCGTTGGCAGCAGCTTCCGGCCGCACCCAGCCAAATTTTTCATGCTCTGTGCCAATGCGCCATGAGTCGCGGGGCTTGCACCCTTTGGCAAAAACCTCAGCCAGCTGAGAAACTGAGCGAACGGGTGTGTCGTCGTGGGCATCGGCGTGAGACATTAGAAATCACTGTTCCTTGAAAAACAGCCCGGCTGCAGGACGCGGGCCAGAACGAAGGTAAAGGTATTCTGACTAATCCTGAGCAGAGCGCAAGCCGTCGCCCATAAGCGCCAGTCCTGCGGCAACTGCGGTATCAGCCCGCAAAACCAGCGGCCCCAGAGAAATGGGGATAATGGCAGGACGTGCAAGGAGGGTGCGGCATTCCGCATCGGAAAAGCCGCCTTCCGGGCCAATCAGCAGGCCATCTCCCGCACGGGCATCCCGCAGGGTGTGGTGGAGGGAAACACCCCGGTCTTCAGCCCGTTCCATAGCCGTAAACAGGCGTGCATCCTCAGGCCATGCGCCCAGAAGGCTGGCCAGCGGGCAGGGCTCGGCAATGGTGGGGATATCCAGCCGCTCACACTGTTCGGAGGCTTCGGTGGCGATGGTCGCCAGCCGTTCCGGGTTGGTGCGGTGGGTGTTGGTGCGTTCGGTGATGAGGGGCAGGAAGCGCGTTACCCCCAGTTCCGTGCCCATGCGCAGGACCATATCCGTTGCGTCGCGCTTGAGCAGCGCGAAGGCGAGAACAAGGTCCGGTTGCTGGCTGGGAGGGCGCAGACGTTCCGTGAGTGTCAGGCTGCCGCGATCCTTGCGAATCTCGCCCAGACTGGCCAGCCATTCACCCATGTCTGCATTGAAGACGCGAACGGAATCCCCGGCCTTTTTGCGCATCACCGTGCCCAGATAGCGCGCCTGTGCCGGGCTGAGCAGGCAGGACGTGCCAGCTTCCGCCGGGCCATCTGCGGCGTCCTGCGGCACAAAAAGACGGGGAAGATGCTCGGGCGAACTCATGGCATTCAGCGATCAGGCAGGTTGGAACGGGAAGGGAGACACGGTCCGGCGGATCGTTCTCGCAGTGATATGGTTGTTTAGGCGGTAATGCCGTTCTGCGCAAAGAGGTTCATGCCAGAGGGTAATTTATGGCATACCCCCGGCACTGCTGTGTTTGGTTAAAGGACCGCCTGTATCGTGTCAGCTTCTTCCGGTCATACCGACATCCGGGTCACGGGCTGGATTGCCCGCCTGCCTCCGGCCCTGCGCCCTTATGCTCTGCTGGCGCGGCTGGACCGGCCTATTGGCACATGGCTGCTGTTTTTGCCGGGTATCTGGGGGATTCTGCTGCCGCAGGGCGTGCCCGTTGCGGAGCGTGTGCGGCTGATTGTGCTGTTTGGCATTGGCAGTCTTGTCATGCGGGCAGCGGGCTGCGTGGTGAATGACATGTGGGACCGTGATATTGACCGGCAGGTGGCCCGCACGGCTGGCCGCCCGCTGGCCTCCGGTGCTCTGCGGATGCGGCATGCTGTGCTGTTTCTGGCTATCCTGCTGGCGATTGGTCTGTCCATCCTGCTGCAACTGAACGGGCTTTCTCAGATTCTCGGGGCGTCCTCGCTGGTGCTGGTGGCCCTGTATCCGCTAGCCAAGCGGTTTACATGGTGGCCGCAGCTTGTGATGGGCTTTACCTTCGGGTTCGGGGCGCCGCTGGGCTACGCGGCTGCGGCAGGCCATCTCTCCCTCGCACAGCTGGCGCTGTATGCGGCAACCATCGTCTGGCAGCTGGGGTTTGATACCATCTACGGCTTTCAGGATATGGAAGATGACGCCCGCATTGGTGTGAAATCCACATCACGCCTCATGGCCGGGCGGGCACGGGCTTTTATTGGCACCTGTTACGTGCTGATGGTGGTGTTGCTGGCGGTGGCGGCACTGCTTGCTGGTGTGGACATTCTTTTCTGGCCGGTCTTGTTGCTGCCGGTCTTTCTGCTGTGGCGGCAGGTTGTGGGGGTTAATCCAGCCGACCCCGCTTTGTGTCTGGCGCAGTTCCGTGCCAACCGGGAAATTGGTTTTGCGGTGGCGCTGGCGCTGCTGGCGGGTTTGGTCGCCTTTTAAAAGCAGCTGCCGGCGTTGTGTTTGTTAAGCTGGCAGCATCAAGAGAGAACATAATCTTTCTGTCGGGACAGTAATGAATGGGGCTAGGTCAGGTTATGACCCCGCTCTTTTCTGTTTTATAGGAAAGTCATTGGCACAGTTGTTCTGAAAATGAGAAATATTCTCATTATGTAAGAATAAATTGAGACTTATCCTGAAAATGTATATGCGGGGCAGATGCGTAAATTTACAGCCCTGACTGAACAGGAAATTCTTGCTCTGGCCATTTCCAATGAGGAAGAGGACGGCCGCATCTATGCGGACTTTTCCTATGCCTTGCAGGAAAACTACCCTGATACCGCGAAAATCTTCGCGGATATGGTGCATGAGGAAGATGACCACAGGCGGCATCTGATTGATGTCTATGTCCGGCGTTTTGGGGATCATATTCCTCTCATTCGTCGGCAGGATATTGCCGGGTTCATGCCGCGTAAGCCTGCCTGGCAAATTCAGGGGCAGGGTATTGAGGTCGTGCGGCGCTACGCGGAGGACATGGAGCGCGATGCGGCCCGCTTTTACCGTCAGGCAGCCCTCCGCACCAACGATGCTGAAACCCGCAAACTGCTGGGTGACCTCGCAACAGCAGAAGATCAGCATGGGCGTGCCGCCAGTGATATGGCCTCTCGCCATCTGACGGACGACAAGCGGGATGATGAAGACGAAAACGCCCGGCGGCGCTTTGTGCTCCAGATTGTGCAGCCCGGTCTTGTGGGGCTGATGGACGGCTCTGTCTCCACACTCGCCCCGGTTTTCGCCGCAGCCTTTGCCACGCATGACCCGCACAGCGCATTTCTGGTCGGGCTGGCGGCCTCTTTGGGGGCCGGGATCTCCATGGGGTTCGCGGAAGCGCTTTCTGATGATGGCGCGTTGTCCGGGCGCGGCAAGCCGCTCATCCGGGGGCTGGTGTGCGGGGCTATGACCATGGCGGGTGGTATTGGTCATACCCTGCCGTTCCTGATTGACTCCTTCAGCGCAGCTATGACGGTGGCTATTGCCGTGGTGGTGATTGAGCTGTTCCTGATCTCATGGATCCGGTGGCGCTATCAGGACACGCCCTTTGGCTCGGCCATTGTGCAGATTGTGTTTGGCGGAGCGCTGGTTTTTCTGGCCGGGGTGCTGATCGGCAGTTCCTGAGCACCGTCCTCTGTTATCCCGCTGCGGCTGGTGGCATACTGCGCCTGCCATAATAAAGGCCCGGGCAAGGTGTTTGCTGGCGGCTTATGGTCACCAATGGGAATGACAGCGCGTATGACATCACGTTCCGGCAAATTTTCAGCCCTCTGTCTGGCTCTTTCTGTAGGGGGTGGTGTGAGCGCTGTGGCTCCTGTCACTCCGGCCATGGCGCAGGTGGCGGCTCAGACCGCCCCGCAGGCCGATGCACCGCAAGGCATCACGCTTTCCGCGTCGGACAAGGTCTGGCTTGGGAAGATTGAAAAGGCCCTCAACAGCGTCACCACCTTTCAGGCGCATATGCAGCAGCTGGATGCGGACGGAAAACGCACTACCGGCGTTGTTTTGATGCAGCGCCCCGGCCAGATGCGACTGGCGTATGATCCGCCAACGCCGCTGCTGCTGGTGGCTAATCAGGGCAAAGTGGTGTTCCGGGATAACCAGCTTGATCAGACCACCGTTATCCCCATGGAGCGCACGCCGCTGGGGTTGCTGCTGCGGCAGCATGTCAGTCTGGCGAATGATGTCACCATTACCGGCTTCCAGCATGAGGGCGGGCTGGTGCAGGTTACGGTTGTGCGCACCTCTTCCCCCGGCGATGGCAGCCTGACACTGGTGTTTTATGATAATCCGGTGGCGCTGCGGTCATGGAGCGTGGTGGATGCGCAGGGGCGCGAGACGCGCGTGACCCTGTTTGATGTGAAGAGCGGAATTACCATTCCCGCAGGTACCTTCACGCTGCCAGCGCAGCCGGAATAAAACAGCGCAGGCGGGGCTGCCGGACTTTCTTCTGAGCGCAGAGGTGGCAAAACAGGCACGGCAGCCCGATATTAGGGATAGTATTTCTTCAGGACAGGCAGGTATGGCGGCACGGCGCACAGCACCTTCGGACATGGCTCCGGGTGGGGATCTTTTTGGTAATCAGGCTCCGCCGCCGGACCGTGAGCCGTCTGCCGCGCATGCAGGGCGGCCTGCGCCTAATCAGCCTCTGGCGGACAGGTTGCGGCCAAACCGGCTGGAAGATGTGGTCGGGCAGGGGCATCTGCTGGGGCCGGATGGCACGCTGACGCGGATGCTGGAGCGGGGCTCTCTCGCTAGTCTGATTCTCTGGGGCGGTCCCGGTGTCGGCAAAACGACCATTGCACGCCTGCTGGCTCAGGCCGCGGGGCTGCGGTTTGTGCAGCTTTCCGCTGTATTTTCCGGCGTTGCAGACCTGAAGAAAGCCTTTGAGAACGCCCGCAGGCAGGCAGAAGCCGGTGGTGGCACGCTGCTGTTTGTGGATGAAATCCATCGCTTTAACCGTGCCCAGCAGGACGGTTTTCTGCCTGTAGTGGAAGACGGCACCATTGTGCTGGTTGGGGCGACCACGGAAAATCCGTCCTTCGCGCTCAATTCGGCTTTGCTGTCCCGCTGTCAGGTGATGGTGCTGAACCGTCTGGATGACCCGGCGGAGGAAGCCCTGCTGGCGCGGGCGGAGGAAGAAACAGGCCGACCGCTGCCACTGACGGAAGAAGGTCGGGCGACCCTCCGCGCCATGGCGGATGGGGATGGCCGTTATCTGCTGAACATGGTTGAGCAGATTCTCAGCCTGAAAACCGATACGCCATTGGATGCGCAGGCGCTGGCCCGTCTGCTGGCCAAGCGCGCTGTGCTGTATGACCGGGACCGGGAAGAGCATTACAACCTGATTTCCGGCCTGCATAAATCTATGCGCGGTTCAGACCCGGATGCGGCCCTGTACTGGTTTGCCCGGATGCTGGAAGGCGGGGAGGACCCGCGTTACCTTGCGCGCCGTATGACGCGCTTTGCTGCGGAAGATGTTGGAATGGCCGACCCGCATGCCCTCCCGCTGGCGATTGCCGCGTGGGAAACTTACGAACGCCTTGGCTCACCGGAGGGCGAACTGGCTCTGGCGCAGCTTGTGGTGCATCTGGCTACGGCGCCTAAATCCAATGGTGTTTATAAAGCCTACGGGGCGGCTCGACGTGCCGCAAAGGCCACCGGCAGCCTGATGCCCCCCGCGCATATTCTGAACGCGCCCACCAAGCTGATGCAGGAAATCGGCTACGGAAAGGGCTATCAGTATGATCATGATACGGAAGAAGGCTTCTCCGGGCAGAATTATTTTCCGGACGAGATGAAGCGTCAGACCTTCTATAATCCGACCGGAAAAGGGTTTGAGCGGGAGATCCGCCACCGTCTGGAAACATGGGCCCGCTTGCGGGATCGGCGTCAGTCGTGAATATCGTCGCATGAGTGTTGTGATTCTGACTGTCAGCGAGGACGAGGCGGATATTCGCCTTGATCGCTATTTTCGTCGCCATTACCCGCATCTGACGCAGGGCGCGCTGCAAAAGCTGTGCCGTACTGGCCAGATTCGGGTGGATGGCAAACGCGTTGAGGCCTCTACCCGCCTGCAACCGGGCCAGTCCGTGCGCGTGCCGCCCATCCCCATGGCGGCCAGACCGGCAAAGGATGCCCCTCGCCCGCTGGATGAGCGGCTGGTGCGCGAGATCAAGGGCATGGTGCTATATCAGGACAAGCAGGTGATTGTTCTGAACAAACCCGCAGGCCTGCCGGTGCAGGGTGGCCCCGGCATTACCAAACATGTGGACATGATGCTGGATGGCCTGCGGGCCGAGCCGGATGATCCGCGCCCGCGTCTTGTGCATCGGATTGACCGGGATACGTCCGGTCTGCTGCTGCTGGCCCGCACCCCCGGTGTGGCGGCCAAGCTGGCGGAAGCCTTCCGTGGGCGGGATGTGAAAAAGACCTACTGGGCTGTTGTGGTCGGTCGGCCTGACCCGATGGCGGGCGAGATTGACCAGCCTCTGGCGCGCCTTGGTGTGGGGGCTAATGCCATCATGGTGGCAGCGGACCGTAAGGACCCGGACGGCCAGTATGCCCGCACGACCTATGAGGTTGTGGATTCGGCCGCCCGCAAATTCTCATGGCTGGCGCTGTCTCCGCTCACCGGGCGGACGCATCAGCTGCGTGTGCATTGTGAATCGCTCGGCACCCCCATTCTGGGCGACCCGAAATATGGTGGGGCCACCGCGCATGTGGATGGCTTTACGGACCAGCTGCATCTGCATGCCCGGCAGCTGGATATGCCACACCCGGCAGGGGGGCGGCTGACTGTGACTGCCGAACTCCCGCCGCATATGCGTGAGACCTTCCGTTCTCTGGGGTTTGCGCCGGGGGCTACGCCCAAGCCGTCTCGTCGCGGCGGATAACAGCGACTTCTGGAACGCAGGAGGAAAGCCAATGCGGCTGAAATGGAAGATCGCTCTGGTAGCCGGGGTTGCTGTGCTGCTGGTCGGCGGGGGCAGCGTTGTCTCCGCCATGCAGGATGCAAACTGGCTGCGCGTGCGGCTGGTTGCCGCTGTGGAAGAACAGACAGGCCGCCATCTGACGGTTGATCAGCTGCATGTGTGGCTCCTGCCGTTCCCGTGGGTGGAAGCCCGTGGCGTGCATCTTTCCGGCGTGGAAGAGGCTGATGCCGCCGGGACCGGGCAGTCTGCGCCGAATATGGTGGATGCAGGGGAAGTCCGTGCTCGCCTTGGGCTGCTGCCGCTGTTCCAGCATCGCATTGTGTTTAATGACGTCAGCATCATTCAGCCCCGCGTCTCTCTGCGGCGTCTGCCAGATGGGCGAGCGGACTGGGTCTTCACGCCGCCTGTGCATCCGGATACCGGAGGGGGCAGCCCGTCTTCCGGCAAGATGCATTGGGATGTCAGTGTGTCCACCGTCCGTATTTCCAAAGCGGACGTGCAGTGGGACGATCAGATTCGGCACAAAACCGGCCAGATCAATTTTGGGCATATTCAGGCAAAGGATCTGGATGGGGCCACCCCCAGCTTTGATGTGCAGGGTGAGAAAGGCAAAGGCCAGTTTGTTCTGACCGGCCAGACAGGTCGCCTCTTGCCGGTGCGCGCCAAAGATTTCCCTGTGCAGTTCAAGCTCGCTCTTAACATTGCCGGTCATCCCGCCGGGCTGGCGCATCTGGATGGCACGGTAACGGACCCGGACGGCGCACGCGCTTATGCGTTGCAGGTCGGCGGTTCGCTGGGGCAGTTGCGGGATCTGGAGCAGTTCTTCCCCCGCGCTGATCTGCCGGACGGACAGAATATTTCTGTCGATGCGCAGATTGCCGGTGCTGGCGAGCAGCCGGTGGCACAAGGCCTCCATGTGCATACAGGGCAGGTTGAACTGGGCCGCTTTGTGCCCGGCAGCAAGCTGAGCCGCGCGATGCTGGATGCCACAAAGCCTGATGAGCCTCTGGCTGTGCAGATTGACGGGCAGCTTGGAGCGCAGGCTCTGGGGCTACGCGGCACGCTCGGCACACTGGCGCAGATGACAGCCCTCGCACTGGCGCCCGAAAAAACTGAAACGCCTGTGGACCTGACCCTTGTGGACGGCGCGTCCAATCTGAAACTGGCGGGAACGCTGGGTGGCGGGCACTCCTCCGTGGATGTGCATGGCGTGCTGGATCAGTTGGCTCCCGGCGGCATTTTCCCGACGGCAGAAGACGTCAAGGTGGATGGTCATGTGGAAACGGCTTCCACGCTGGCGTTGGTGAAAAAGCATGCACCGCAGGACCTGATCCGCGGACTGACGTTGAACGCCAATGTGGAAACGCCGCACGTTGCCTGGCGCGACCTGACATGGACTCAGCTTACCAGCCACGTTGTGGTGCAGGGCGGCCGACTGGTGGCGGACCCTGTGCAGGCAGACGGTTCCGGCACCGCGCAGTCCGCCCGGTTTGTTTACGATGCATCTGGTAACACCCCCGCCTACGAGATTGCGATGCATCCGGTTGTTCTGCCGGTTGCTGCCGTGCAGGGCTGGATGGGTGCGCCTTCTCTGATGCAGGGGCCGCTGATGCTTGTCGGCACCGTTAGCATGCAGGGAGATGATGATGAGACCCGCCGGCGCACGCTGGCCGGGCATATCGGTGCGTCTGTTGTGGATGGTTCTATTGGTGGTGCGGCACTTCGTAACTTGCTCGGACCGGATATTCCGCTGAAAGGCAAAATGCCCGTGCGGTGTTTTGGCACGCATATGCAGCTTGCTGATGGTGCAGCGCAGGTTGATCTGCTGGCCATGGAAACGCCATTCCTTTCCCTGCATGGCCACGGCACGGTGGGGTTAGGCACACACGCGCTGGACCTGCATCTCTCGCCGCGTGTCCTGCTTGGCGGGGCGTCTGCTGCCTCTGACCTGCGGGTGACGGGCACGTTTGCCGCGCCTGTGCCGAAGATGGAGCCGTCTTATGGCGGCCGCTATGGCCTCAATATTGGTGGAGATGATGGCGGGAACGATAATTGCCCCGCGTTGCTCTCTGCTGCACGGGAAGGGGGCGCAGGTCCCGCACCGTCTGCCCCCAAAGCTGGAAAAGACGGAAAGGTGATGAACATGTTGCGCGGACTGGGGCTGTTTAAATGAGCGATCTGGAGAAAAAACCAGCCCCCGCCGGAGCCCGCAAACGGTTCTGGAAGCAGGCGACTGTCGTGCCCGAACAGGAGGGCTTTGCCGTGCAGCTGGACGGCAGGCCGGTCCGGCTGCCGGAACGCACCATGCTGTCTGTGTCCTCCCGTGCTTTGGCAGAGGCGCTGGCAGCAGAATGGCAGGCGGCTGGCCTGACGGTTGGTGGCCATTTCCGCCCGGAAGATCTGCCGCTGACCCGCATAGCCGGCTCCATGCTGGAGCGTATTCCCGGCGCACGGGCTGGCGTGGTCGATAGTCTGCTGGCTTATGCGCATAGTGACTTGCTGTGTTACCGCGAGGCTGGAAATTCAAGGCTGGCGCGGCGGCAGCGCGAACTGTGGGGACCCTGGCTGGACTGGTGTCAGGACACATTCGGCATGGAGCTGCGGACGACGGAAGGGGTGATGCCCATCATCCAGCCCGAGGCCACAATGAAGACCCTGCGCGCTCTGCTCGAGTCTCTTTCCGATGCAGAGCTGGCGGTGCTGGGCGTGGCTGTACCTGCATTGGGCAGCCTGTATCTGGGCCTCGCTCTGGTGAAAGGGCAGGGGGAGCCGGAAGAGCTGGTGGCCTGTGCCACGCTGGATGAGCGGGAACAGATGGCAATCTGGGGTGAGGATACCGACGTGACGGACCGCATTGCCACCCGGCTGCGTGACGTGACGGATGCGGCTCAGTTTTTAGCGCTCCTGCGGAAAGGCTGATTCTGCCTGTCCACACGGGAGCGTGTTTTGTGTGTTGATCGACACTGACATGCCATGAATTTGCCCCGGTCTGCTTCCAGACATGACCTTACAGACTGATGAACGAGCGCGTTCTCTCAGCCTGAAGACAAGGTCATGTCACCCGATGAGGAGCATTCAGATGCGATATGAATCGACAGGTGGAGAACCTCGGCGTCAGGTTCTGTCAGGTCCCGGTTCACGCGCACGGTTGCAGGGGCGCGTTGCCCATGCAGTTGCAACCTGTGCCATGGGATCATGGTTTTTGCTGGGACTGATTCCGGTTCTGGTCATCATCTATTCCATGAGCTGAGACAAAAGCTCCCTGATGACACTGTGGTGACACATCTTGCGTCCGCAGGAATGATCGCCAAGTATTTATCAGGACATAGAATTTTTCAGGAGTTGTAAGAGCCCATGAATTACAGAAACGGTTTCCTTGCCGCAGCAGCGGTTATTGGCCTCTCTGTCGCCGCGCTGCCTGCCCACGCCCACCCCGGTAAGGGTGGTTTCCCGCCGCCGGGCGGTCCTGGTGGCCCCGGTGGTCCGGGTGCCTGCATGCCGGGTGGCCACGGTGGTGGCATGAGCATGCTGGAAGGGCTGGACCTGACCAAGCAGCAGCGCAAGAAGATCGACACCATCCTGCGTGAAGCCCACGATCAGGACCATGCGGACGATATGCGTGATGAATCCTCCAAAATTCATCAGCAGATTCAGGATATCCTGACGACCCCGGGCCCGGTTGATAAAGACAAGATTGCGACTCTGCAGCAGCAGCAGGCCACCCTGCGTGCGCAGGCTGAGGCGCGCCATCTGGAAGTTGCCTCCCGCATCCATGATGTGCTGACGGCAGACCAGCTGGCTCAGGTTAAGGCCCGTCAGGCTAAAATCCATGATCTGATGGAACAGCTGCGCGAAGTTGAACACCCGGCCCCGCCGGCGTCTGACAAGTAAAAAACAGACGTTTCTTGACTCGGTGAGAGCGGGGTTGTAACTCCCTCTCACAAATCAGGACCGCCACTCCGCGAGTGTTCGCGCAGTGGCGCGTCACCTTTTGGGGTAGTACGCTTTTGTTCGAGGCTCTTTCAGGCAGGCTTTCTGGGGTTTTTGATGGACTCGCCAAACGTGGCGCGCTGTCAGAAGCCGACGTTATGGAGGCAATGCGCGAAGTTCGTCTGGCTATGCTGGATGCAGACGTCGCGCTGCCTGTGGTCAAGGACTTCGTTAATAAGGTTAAGGAACGCGCCGTGGGTGCGGAAGTGCTGGAAAGCATTTCCCCCGGTCAGGCCGTTGCGAAGATTGTTAACGATGCGCTGATTGATGCCCTTGGTGGAGCGGGCGCTGTTCCGCTTAACCTGAACGCTATTCCGCCTGTGCCCGTCCTGATGGTGGGTTTGCAGGGCTCTGGTAAAACCACGACTTCGGGCAAGATCGCCCTGCGCCTTTCCACGCGTGAGCGGAAGAAAGTGCTGCTGGCGTCTCTGGATACCCAGCGCCCCGCTGCCCAGTTGCAGCTGGCACAGCTGGCCGAGCAGGCGCATGTGGCTTCTCTGCCGATCGTAGCGGGCCAGACCCCGGTTGAAATTGCACAGCGTGCGATGGATGTGGGTCGGCGCGAAGGCTACGACGTTGTTATTCTGGATACAGCAGGCCGTCTGTCTATCGACGAAGCGTTGATGGAAGAGGTCCGGCAGGTTCGTGCCGTGACCCAGCCTGCTGAAACCCTGCTGGTTGTGGATGCCATGACCGGGCAGGACGCCGTGAACACGGCCAAGGCGTTTAATGACGCCGTGGGCGTGACCGGCGTGGTGATGACCCGGATGGACGGTGATGCCCGCGGTGGCGCGGCCCTGTCCATGA
The DNA here is from genome assembly GCF_002153605.1 of Acetobacter malorum. GTDB lineage: Bacteria > Pseudomonadota > Alphaproteobacteria > Acetobacterales > Acetobacteraceae > Acetobacter > Acetobacter malorum_A. Next base: position 46,694 of record NZ_JOPG01000027.1, read on the forward strand.
AGGCCATCACCGGCGCACCCATCAAGCTGACCGGTTCCGGTGAAAAGCTGGATGCGCTTGAAGAATTCCACCCCGAGCGTGTGGCTGGCCGTATTCTGGGTCTGGGCGACATTGCCGGGCTGGTTGAAAAAGCGGCTGACACCCTCGATCATGAAGAAGGGGAACGGCTGGCCAAGAAGATGATGGCCGGCAAGTTCGATCTTGATGATTACGCATCGCAGATCAAACAGATCAGCAAGCTGGGGTCTATTTCCGGAATTGTCGGCATGCTGCCGGGTATGGGGAAAATCAAGGAAGCTCTTGGCGACAAGGACCTTGATACCTCCATCCTGAAGACGCATCTGGCCATTATTTCTTCCATGACCAAGGGCGAGCGCAAAGCGCCGGCCATTATCAAGGCCTCCCGCAAAAAGCGGATCGCAGCCGGGTCAGGGACGAGTGTTCAGGAGGTCAACAAGCTGCTCAAGCAGTTTGATATGATGTCCTCAATGATGAAGCGCTTTAACAAGCTGGGCGTGAAAGGTCTCATGCGCCAGGGAATGTCCGCGCTCATGCCTAAAGGAATGGGTGGAGGGCCGCCGGGTGGCGGCTCTCCCTTCCGCTAAAGCGGCCTGTTTCTATCCGAAGTTTTTCAGGGTTTTGGAGAAGTCTGAATGAGTCTTAAAATTCGTCTTGCCCGCGCAGGGGCCAAGAAGCGTCCTTACTACCACATCGTGGTGGCTGATAGCCGTTCCCCGCGTGATGGCCGCTTTATTGAAAAAGTAGGGTCTTACAACCCGATGCTGCCGTCCGACCACGCAGAACGCGTGCGTCTGGTTAACGAGCGCATCACGCACTGGCTGTCTCAGGGTGCGCAGGCAACCGACCGTGTTGCTCGCTTCCTTGGTAACGCTGGTCTGGCTCCCAAGCCCGCTTACGCTGAGCAGCCCAAGAAATCTGCTCCGAAGAAGAAAGCTCAGGAACGCGCTAAGGCTGCAGCCGCAGCTGCTGAAGCCGCAGCCTGAGGCCAGAGCGAGCTAAGCTGACCCGATCATGCGCGCAGACCTGATTCAGATAGGCATTGTTGGCAGACCGCACGGTGTGCGTGGGCTTGTGCATGTGCACAGCCATGCTGCCGATGCGGCCTCGCTGGAAGCTTATAAGGTTCTGGTGGATGAAAAGGGGCGGGAATGGTCTCTGCGCTGGCGCGGGGCGGACGGTGTGGCGGAACTGCGGGATGCGCAGGGCAAGCCTCTGGCCGACCGGACCGCAGCGCAGGCGCTGGTCAATACCCGTCTTTTCGTGCCGCGTGATGTGCTGCCCGAGCCTGAGGAAGAAGAATTCTACCATGCTGATCTGATCGGTATGGAGGCACGGGAAGGCGACTGCTCTTTGGGGCGGGTTGTCATGGTGCATGATTACGGGGGTGGCGCCAGTCTGGAGCTGACCGGTGGCGTGCTTGTTCCGTTCACACGCGCCTGCGTGCCGGAGATTGATCTGAAGGGGCGGGTGGTCACCATCGTGCGTCCTGTTGAGGTCTCTGGCGAGGAAGGGCGTGGCGTGGGGACGGCTAAAGCAGCGGGACCTGCGGCGTGAGCTGGCAGGCAACGGTGCTGACGCTGTTCCCGGAGATGTTTCCCGGTCCGCTGGGATTGTCTCTGGCCGGACGAGCGCTGGAAAACGGTGTGTGGTCCTGTGTTGCGGAGGACCTGCGTGAGCAGGGTCTGGGCCGGCATCGGGCGGTGGATGATTCCCCGTTTGGTGGGGGTGCAGGCATGGTGATCCGCCCGGATGTGGTGGATGCCGCTCTGGCTGCCACGCAGGCTCCGGTGGATGTGCCGCGTGTGTTTTTAACACCGCGTGGCCGGCCACTGCGCCAGCAGGACGTACAGCGTTACGCACAGGGGCCGGGCCTCGTGCTGCTGTGTGGCCGGTTTGAAGGGGTGGACGAGCGGGTTCTTGAAAGCCGGAAAATCGAACAGATCTCCATTGGGGATTATGTTCTGTCCGGTGGAGAAACTGCCGCCCTTGTGCTGCTGGATGCCTGCGTCCGACTGCTGCCCGGCGTGATGGGGAGTGAGGAAAGCGGGGTTGAGGAAAGTTTTTCCGAAGGCCTGCTGGAATATCCTCACTATACCCGTCCTGCTGTATGGGAAGGTCAAAACGTGCCTGAAGTCCTGCTGTCAGGAAACCACGCGGCAATTGCTGCGTGGCGCCAGAAGCAGGCGGAAGAAATCACGCGGGAAAGACGGCCGGACCTGTGGTCTGCCTGGCTGGCTCGCAGGGAGAAAAACGGGACTGCTGCACTCGGAAAAACCGGGCAGACAGACCCAACAGGGGTTTGAGGAAGGATACCGAAATGAACATTATTCAGCAGTATGAAGCTGCAGAAATCGAACGTCTGACCGCCGCACGCGCCGTGCCGGAATTCGCAGCCGGTGATACGGTGCGCGTGTCCGTGCAGGTTGTTGAAGGTGAGCGTAAGCGTCTTCAGGCATTTGAAGGTGTTGTGATTGCCCGTTCCAACAAGGGCCTGAACAGCAACTTCACCGTGCGCAAAATCTCCAATGGTGAAGGTGTGGAGCGTGTGTTCCCGCTGTATGCACCGACCATTGCTGAAATCAAGGTTGTGCGTCGCGGTAAAGTGCGTCGTGCAAAGCTGTACTATCTGCGTGGCCGTAGCGGTAAGTCCGCTCGTATCGCTGAGCGTCCGCGTGACGTTGCTGCTCCGGCAGCTGCCAGCTAATATCGCGTTAAAGCAGGCCGCCTTCGGGTAGCCTGCCTGACCTCAAAAACCCGGTGGGGCTTCGGCTCGCCGGGTTTTCGGGTGCTGAGAAGATGAAGGCGCGGGTTTTTCGTCTGTCAGACCAGGGCTGAGTTCAGGCTGATCTGCGCGAGTCCGTGCCGTTCCATGAAAGGGGAGGGCCATGGCGCCGCGTACGTTATTCGACAAGATCTGGGACCACCATGTTGTCGAAACTTTGCCGGATGGCACCTCTATCCTTTATATCGACCGTCACCTTCTGCATGAAGTGACAAGCCCGCAGGCGTTTGAAGGCCTGCGTCTGGCCGGGCGTAAGCTGCGTCATCCTGAAATGACCATGGCTGTGGTGGACCATAATGTTCCCACGTCTGACCGTACCAAACCCATAGAAGAACCGGAAAGCCGGAACCAGATTGAAACGCTGGAACGGAATGTGAAGGAATTCGGGGTTCCGTATTTCCCGCTGCTTTCAGCCTCGCAGGGCATTGTGCATGTGGTCGGGCCGGAGCAGGGCATTTCCCTGCCGGGCATGACCATTGTGTGCGGTGACTCCCATACATCGACGCACGGTGCGATGGGCTCTCTGGCGTTCGGTATTGGCACGTCTGAAGTCGAGCATGTGATGGCCACCCAGACCATCCTGCAACGTCCTGCCAAAAACATGCGCGTGATGGTAGAAGGGCAGCTTGCACCGGGTGTGTCCGCCAAGGACGTGATGCTGGCCATTATCGGGCATATCGGCACCGCAGGCGGCACCGGGCATGTGATCGAGTTCGCTGGCTCCGCCATTCGCGGGCTGGACATGGCTGGTCGTATGACCATCTGCAACATGTCCATCGAGGCTGGCGCGCGCGCCGGGCTTGTGGCCCCGGATGACACCACGTTTGACTATGTGCGCAACCGTCCGTTTGCCCCCAAAGGGGAAGACTTCGAGAAGGCCGTTGCGTTCTGGCGCACACTGGCCACCGATGAGGGCGCGCACTTTGACAAGGAAGTCTCTCTGCGGGCCGAAGATATTGCCCCGAGCCTGACATGGGGGACCAGCCCGGAAACGGTTCTGCCTATCACTGGCACGGTGCCGGACCCCGCGCAGGAGCCTGATGAGTCCAAACGCACGCAGATGCAGCGCATGCTGGACTATATGGGGCTGGAAGCCGGGCAGAAAATTGCCGGAACGCCGGTGGATGTCGTGTTCATTGGCTCCTGCACCAACAGCCGGATTGAAGACCTCCGTGCCGCTGCTCAGGTGGCCGCAGGTCGCAAGGTCGCGGACGGCGTGCGCGCCATGATCGTGCCGGGTTCTGGTCTGGTAAAAATGCAGGCGGAAGAAGAAGGTCTGGACCAGATTTTTCTGGACGCCGGGTTTGAATGGCGTGAGGCCGGGTGCTCCATGTGTCTGGGTATGAACCCGGATAAGCTGACACCGGGCCAGCGTTGCGCCTCAACCTCCAACCGTAATTTTGAAGGGCGTCAGGGCCCGGGTGGGCGCACACATCTGCTCTCTCCGGCCATGGCGGCTGCGGCGGCTGTTACGGGCTGCCTGACGGATTCAAGGGAACTGGTCTGATGGAAAAATTCACGACCCTGTCAGCTGTTGCTGCGGCTTTGCCAGAAGACAACATTGATACGGATAAAATCATTCCGGCCCGCTTTCTGAAAACCACGCAGCGGACCGGTTTGGGCAAATACGCGTTTGACAGCATGCGCTATCGCCCGGACGGGTCTGAAAACCCGGACTTCATCCTGAACAAGGAGCCCTGGCGGAAAGCTGAGATTCTCATCACTTATGACAATCTCGGTTGCGGCTCTTCTCGTGAGCATGCCCCCTGGGCGCTGCTGGATTTCGGCATTCGTTGTGTGATTGCCCCGTCTTTTGCAGATATTTTCTTCAATAACTGCTTCAAGAACGGCATCCTGCCCATCACCCTGCCGCGTGAAGTCTGTGATCAGCTGATGTCTGATTCCACCATGGGCAGCAATGCCCGGCTGACCATTGACCTGCCCCGGCAGGTGGTGATCCGTCCGGATGGGGAAGAAGTGCCGTTTGAGATTGATCCGTTCCGCAAGCACATGCTGCTTGAAGGACTGGATGATATTGGCCAGACGCTCCAGCACGAGACTGAAATTAAGTCCTTTGAACACAAGGTTGCCGGGGAACGCCCCTGGATGCCGACAATCACCCTTGATTGAAGAATTGGAAAAGTCATGAGTGCTCAGCCTGCAAAACTGCTTGTTCTGCCGGGGGATGGTATCGGCCCGGAAGTGATGCGGGAAGTTGGCCGCGTTATCAGCTGGCTGGAAAAAAATCGTGGTCTTGCGTTTGAGATCACGGAAGATCTGGTCGGCGGTGCGTCTCTGGCTGAATATGGTGAGCCAATCCGCAACGAGGTGATTGAAAAGGCTCGTGCAGCGGATGCGGTGCTGTTTGGTTCCGTGGGTGATCCGCGCTGGGGCCATGTTGGTTTTGAGAAGCGCCCGGAAGTAGCCATTCTCAAGCTCCGTCAGGAACTTGAGCTGTTTGCCAACCTGCGCCCGGCCAAGGTGTTTGATGCGCTGGTTGATGCCAGCACGCTGAAGCCCGATGTGGTGCGTGGTCTGGACATCATGATTGTCCGAGAGACAGTGGGTGGCATCTACTTTGGTGATCCGCGCGGGATTGAAACCCTGCCGGATGGCACGCGCCGTGGCATTAATACCGAAGTCTATACGACGCCGGAAATCGAGCGCGTGGCCCGTGTGGCGTTTGAAATGGCCCGTAAGCGGTCTGGCCATGTCTGTTCCGTTGAAAAGTGCAACGTGATGGAAAGCGGCCTGCTGTGGAAAGAGGTTGTGACCGACCTCCATGCACGTGAATTTTCTGATGTGAAACTCACGCACATGCTGGCCGATAACTGCGCCATGCAGCTGGTGCGCAACCCGCGCCAGTTTGATGTGATTGTGACTGGCAACCTGTTTGGCGACATCCTGTCCGATCTGGCCTCCATGCTGACAGGCAGCCTCGGCATGCTGCCGTCCGCCACGCTGGGTGCTGTGCGGGCTGATGGGAAATGCGCTGCTCTGTATGAGCCGATCCACGGGAGTGCGCCGGATATTGCCGGTCAGGGCATTGCCAACCCGATCGCACAGATCCTCTCCTTTGCCATGCTGCTGCGTTATTCGCTGAACCTGCAGGATGAAGCGAAGATGGTGGAAGAAGCCGTCTCCCGCGTGCTGGAAAGCGGCCTGCGCACGGCGGACATCATGAGCGAAGGCAAGGCCCGTGTTGGCACGTCCGTAATGGGCGAGGCTATTGTCCGTGAACTGGACAAGCTTCAGAAGTAAGAACGCACTTTCTGACGGCTGTTTTCTCGCCTGACCAGATCAAGCCCCCGGTGCCTCGCATCGGGGGTTTTTCTTTTGGTGGACTGTTTTTCAATACGGTGAAAAAACAGTCTGCATGACACATCAGAGAATTCCGGGAACGGTGAAAATGCGCTTGAAACATTGGATTTTGACAGGGGCGGCCTCAGCGCTTGTCATGGCGGCAGCGGCGCCCGGTGGACGGGCAGAGACTGCCGGTGCAGATGCTGCGCCCGTTATCACGGCCACGACAAACACCACGTTTCTGGATGAGATCCATGGTCCGCAGGCTATGGCGTGGGTGCGTGCCCAAAACCTGCACACGACCAGCACGCTGGAAAAAGACCCGCGTTATGCCGGGTTTTATAGGGATGTGCTGTCCGGCCTTCAGGCTCCGGACCGTCTTGCCATGCCGTCAATCATGGGTGGGGCAATCTGGAATTTCTGGCAGGATGCCGCGCATCCGCATGGGATCTGGCGAGAAGCTACGCAGGCCTCTTACCTGAAAAAAATACCCGACTGGACCGTGCGGCTGGACGTGGATGCTCTGGCGAAACAGGATGGCGTGAACTGGGTCTTTAAAGGCGCAAACTGCCTTGCCCCGGCGGATGAGCATTGCCTTGTGGCGCTCTCCGATGGTGGGGAAGATGCCGAGACGCTGCGGGAATTCAACACAAAAACCGGGCAGTTTGTGTCGGGCGGCTTTGTCTTCTCACGCTCCAAGCAGACAGCGGCCTGGGTGGATGACAACACGATTCTGCTGGCCCGTGACTGGGATGGAAAAGGCACCACGCTGACGCCGTCGGGTTATCCGTTTGTTGTCAAAACCATGGTGCGTGGGGCGGCTGCGGGAGAGGAAAAGGAACTCTTCCGGGGTGAAGCATCCGATATGGCCGTCATGCCCATGGTGCTGACAGATGGGGACGGGCATCAACTGGTGATGATCCAGCGGAGCGTGAACTTCTTTGAAACCCGTTATGCTGTGGTGGACGGAGGCAAAGCCCTGCGCTGGCTGGCGCTGCCTGCCAAAAGTGAAATTCAGGGGTTGCTCAAAGGCCGTCTGATTGTCTCTGTTGAGGAAGACTGGCGCCCGACCGGACAGACAAGCATTCCTGCCGGTAGCCTGCTTTCCGTCGATCCTGCTGCGGTAGAGCAGGGTGTGCAGGTGATCTTCACCCCCGGTCCGTCTCAGTCGATCGATCAGGTGGGCGTGACCAAAAACACCGTTCTGGTCAGTTTGTTTGACAACGTGCGTGGCCGCGCTATGCGCTTTACGCCCACAGAGGCTGGCAAACCTTGGCAGGCGACGGCTCTTGCGCTGCCGGATATGACGTCCGTTCATATTGTGGATACCGATCATGCGTCGGATACCGCGTTTCTGAGCGTGGAAGGGTATCTGGAGCCGTCTCAGCTCTGGTTGCTGGAGGGCAAGGGGCAGCCACATAAGGTTAAATCCGCTCCGGCCCGGTTCAAAGCCGATAAGCTGGTGACAGAGCAGTATTGGGCCACGTCTACAGATGGCACGCGTGTTCCGTATTTTATTGTGCATCGGCGGGACATGAAGCTGAACGGCGCAAACCCGACACTGCTGACGGCTTATGGTGGTTTTCAGGTGTCCTACACGCCGCTGTATGCGCCGGAAATTGGGCAGCTCTGGCTGGATCGAGGTGGTGTGTATGTTGTGGCCAATATCCGTGGCGGCGGAGAGTTCGGTCCGGCATGGCATGAGGCGGGTCGGAAATCCGGGCGGCAGAAAGTCTATGATGACTTTGCGTCTGTCGGGCTTGATTTGATCAGCCGCAAGATTACCTCTCCGCGCGATCTGGGTATTCGCGGGCGCTCCAATGGTGGCCTGTTGTCTGGCGTGCAGATGACGCAGCATCCGGATTTGTGGAACGCGGTAATTATTGGCGTGCCGCTGCTGGATATGGAGCATTTCGAAACGATGTCCGCCGGGGCCTCATGGGCTGCGGAATATGGCTCCATGTCTGTTCCCGCAGAGGCTGATTTCCTGCGGTCCATTTCCCCCGTGCAGCATTTGAAAGCAGATGTGTCCTACCCGGAGCCGTTCATTTTTACAGCGACTAGTGATGATCGCGTTGGCCCGGTGCATGCCCGGCGTTTTGCGGCGCGGCTGGAAGCGCTAGGCAAACCGTTTTTCTATTATGAGGATATTGAAGGCGGCCATTCCGGGACGGTTAATGCGCCGGAAGTAGCGCACGAGCGGGCGCTGGAAGCAGTCTATTTATCTCACCGCCTGATGGATGCGGACTGAGTGTTCTTGTTCGGCAGATATGCTGCCAGATGATGAGAGAGCCGGGGGCGGGGTGGTCTGCTTCCGGTTCTGTCGTCTGTTCTGCGGGGTTCATCCGGTTGCGGTTAAGCGGCAGGACTGTGGACGTTCAGGCGCAAAACAAAAAAAGGGCGGGACACGTGCTGTGTCCCGCCCTTTTTAGCGCATGGAGTGCGGAAGCTTTAGAAGCCTTCGCGCTCGAGACGCTTGCGTTCCATTTTACGGGCGCGGCGCACGGCCTCAGCAGACTCACGCGCTTTACGCTCGGAAGGCTTTTCGAAATGACGACGCAGCTTCATTTCACGGAAGATGCCTTCACGCTGCATTTTTTTCTTGAGCGCTTTGAGAGCCTGATCGACATTGTTGTCACGGACGAGAACGTGCACTTGGCCACTAACCCCTGTTTCAGAAAACCCGGATGATCCCGGTTTTGACGTGATATGGAAAAAGACTCGGTAAAACACCTGCGTGCTACCGATTCCTCTATTGGCGGCGTCTATAGCACGGGCTTGCGGAAAGACACAATTCGTTCTTGCCTCTCATCAACAAACTCTTGTGACTATTTAACAGAGCTATAAGGAGGCGGGTATGGCGATCTTGAAAATTGCACGGATGGGGCATCCGGTTTTACTCAAACGGGCAGAAGATGTGGCGGACGTCAGCGCGCCGGATGTCGGGCGTTTGATACAGGACATGATGGAAACGCTGGCAGACGCCGGTGGCGTTGGGCTGGCTGCGCCACAAGTCTATGTTTCAAAAAGGCTTTTCCTGTATTCCGTGCCGGAAAGCCGGAGCGAGGGCGAGGACGATCCGCCATGCGGTGTGCAGGTTCTCATTAACCCGGTTCTGGAACCGGTGGGGGATGAGCAGGTGCCGCGTCTGGAAGGATGCCTCTCTATTCCCGGCCTGCGCGGGGAAGTTCCGCGTTACAAACGGGTCCGCTATGCGGGATATGATCACAGGGGCCAGCCGGTGGAAGGGGTAGCCTCGGGCTTCCGGGCAAATGTCATGCAGCATGAAATGGATCATCTGGACGGGATTCTCTATCCCATGCGAATGGATGATCTGGGAAAGCTCGGATTTGATACCGAGATAACGCGATACGGAGTGCGGACATGACCATAGGATGGGGCAAGGTCGAGCAGGCAATTTCTCTTGCCGTGGCAGGACTGGCCACAGGCAGTATGCCCGCGCCCATAGAGCGGGATGCTGTGCGGGATGAAGCCCTGCGCAAGCTGGCTGCTGTAGCCGGGGAGCGCGGCTGGAGCGTGCCTGTGCTGAGGGACGTGGCCGGGCCGCAGGCGGATCTGCTGTTCCCGGGTGGGGCGGTGGAAATGGTCGAGGCCTGGTCTGACCTGTGTGACCGCGAGATGGTTGCCGCCATGCTGGAGACGACCGAGCCGCGTCTGAGCCGGCGTGTGCGGGAGGCCCTTTTGCTGCGTCTGCCTGTGGGTCAGGCCATGCGGGCGGGGGCCAGAACCGGATTTGCTACGCTGGCTACGCCTTGCGCGCGCGGCGCGTTACGGCGGTCTCTAATGCGGACCATCAATGCGATCTGGCAGGCGGCGCAGGATGACTCATCAGGCATGACCTACGTCACCAAGCGCCTGACGCTGGGCGCGGTCTATGCCACGACTCTGCTTTATTGGCTGGCGCGCGGGCAGAATGAAGCTGCTTTGGCTGCCTTTATTGATCGTCGTCTGGCCGGGGTGCTGCGTTTGGGTAAGCTGCGGGCGCGGCTGAGCGGCCAGCGTCCCGTTGCGCGTCCGGTCCCGGTCTGAGCGTCCTTCCATGCGGCAACACGGCACGCGCTGATGAACTCCGGATATCGCCCGCATGATGAAGCCGGCGCGGGCCTGCTGTTCCTGCGGGAAGAGCAACTCCGGCTGGCGCAGGCAATGATGTTTCTGGCGGGGCGCGATATGGCCGCAGCGCTGGAACCGATTCTGACAGAAGAAAAGCTGGGAAGTGCGCATTACCGGGTGTTGCAGGTGCTGGCCTTCAGTCCCGGTATTCCGGTCAGTCGCCTTCAGGACACGCTCGGTGTGACCAAGCAGAGCCTCGGGCGGACACTGGGGGAGTTGCAGGAGCGCGGTTATCTGGACAGTGAGGCCAGCCTGCGGGACCGGCGGCAACGGCTGTTGCGCCTCAGTAAAGACGGGCAGGCTGTAGAAGCACGACTTTTTGCAGTTGTGCGCCAGCGTCTGAGTGCAGCCTATAGAGAAGCGGGCGGGGCGGCCGTGGAAGGGTTCCGGCGCGTAATGCACGGGATGCTCTCCGAAAGCAGTCGCGCCATGATGGCAGATGATGCCGCAGGACGAAGAAAGGGACGCAATGGAACTTAGCCACCGCGATCTTGTGCCGGAAGAAGGGATGGCACCGCATGTCATTGTGGTGGATGACGACCCGCGTCTGCGGCGTCTGCTGCAACGGTATCTGTCTGAGCAGGGGTTTCGGATCAGCGTGGCCGCCAATGCGGCGGAGGCCCGGCAGACTTTGCAGGGGATTCAGCCCGACGCCATGGTGCTGGACGTGACCATGCCGGGGGAAAACGGGCTGGAACTCACCCGTGCCCTGCGTGACGCCGGGCAGGACCTGCCGATTGTGCTGCTGACCGCACGGGGCGAGCCAGCGGATCGGATTTCCGGTCTGGAAGCAGGTGCGGATGATTATCTGGGCAAGCCGTTTGAACCACGGGAACTGCTGCTGCGGCTTAAAGCCCACCTGCGGAGACTGGCTCCGGTGCCTGCGTCAGACAATTTGCGGATTATTCGCCTGGGTGAGAAGGAGTTCGACCCTGTGCGGGCGCTGCTTTCCGGCCCGGAGGGCAATGTGCATCTGACGGGCGGTGAGGCCGCGCTGCTGTCCGTGCTGGCGCGTCGCCCAAATGAGGTTTTCTCCCGGGAGGAAATCGCCCGTGCGCTGGATATGGCTGAAATTGGAGAGCGTGCTGTGGATGTGCAGGTGACACGCCTGCGGCGGCGGATTGAGCCGGACCCGCGGGAACCGCGCTTTCTGCACACCATTCGTGGACGCGGCTATGTGCTCAAGCCCGGTGTTCAGTAAGGGGTTTTCGTCAGTGTTGCGGGCATGAAAAGACGACCCCTCAAGCTTTTCCCCTCGGGCGTGCTGAAATCCCGCAGCATGGAAAAATCCGTGCGGCGGGTGTTGCCACGCTCCCTGCTGGGGCGCTCTCTGCTGATTGTCTTGATCCCGCTGCTGGTCACGCAGGCGATTTCGCTGGAACTGTTTTACGGCAACTTTCTCAAGGTTGTGTCCCGTCGCCTGTCCGACAGTGTGACGGCCGATATTGTCCTCTCGCTAAATGCGCTGGAGCATCTGCAAAAGCGGAGTGACAAGGACTGGTTCGTGGCGCAGGCACGGGACCACTTGCAACTGGTGGAAACATGGCACCCGGGGGCGCGGCTGCGTCGCTTCGGGTTCAACCACATCACCGGCCCGATGGATGATGATCTGGCGCATGCGTTGGATAGTGCCATTGATTATCCGTTCTTCGTGAACTGGAAGAGTGATCCGCATACCGTAAAAATTGCCATTCAGTTGCCTGATGGGGTGCTGGATGTGGATGCCCCGCGGAAACGGCTGGATATGGGGCAGATCTGGCTGTTTGTGGGCTGGGCGCTCAGCAGCTCCATTCTGCTGTTTGTGGTGGCCAGTTTATTCATGCGCAATCAGGTGCGGGCCATCCGCCGTCTGGCGCGGGCGGCGGAGCAGTTCGGGCTGGGCCGGGATATTGGTCCCATCAAGCCGGAAGGCGCGCAGGAAGTGCGTAAGGCTGCTGTGGCGTTTAACCGCATGCAGGACCGGATCTATCGCTTTGTCTCGCAACGTACCGGCGTTCTGGCTGGTGTCTCGCATGATCTGCGCACACCTCTGACGCGCCTCCGTCTTTCTCTGGCCATGATGCCCCGCACCGGAACGGTTAAGGGGGAAGAGCTGAGTCAGGACGTCGATGACATGATTGGCGATGTTGTCGAGATGGAACACATGATCGGCAGCTATCTGGCATTTGCTCGAGGCGAAGGCGCAGAAACGCCGGAGCAGGTTGAGATGGTGCCGTTTATTGAGGACGTTGTGACGGCGGCGCGGCGGGCAGGGGCGCGGGTGGACTCTGTCACGGTGCAGCCAGGTCTCACTGTCCATATGCGGCCGGATGCCATGAAGCGCGCCCTGACCAATCTGCTGGACAATGCCCGCAGACATGGTGGTGCGATAGCCATCACGGCCTATGCCATGCAGGAGGGGATCTGTGTGCTGGTGGATGATGACGGGCCGGGGATCCGCCCTGAACGGCGCGAATCCGTTTTTCGGGCTTTTGAAAGTGGCCGTGGCGGCGGGACAGGTCTGGGCTTGACAATTTCGCGCGATATTGTGCGGGCCCATGGGGGAGACATGGAACTGGATGTCTCGCCCGCCGGAGGGCTACGCGTCAAACTGATCCTGCCCTGAGAGCAGGACGGGGTTTAAAGCGTGTTGCCTGCGCCGAAGTGGCCCGGGCCGCTGTTGCCGCCCATCATACCAGTGCCGGTGCCGCCACCGCTGGAATTCATCATGTTCTGCATCGGGTTGTAGCGACCGACGTTGCCCAGAATCTGCTGAAGGATGTTGATGCTGGTGCCCGGTGTGGGGGTGACCTTGCTGATCATGGCCACGGAGCGGCTGTCTTTACGGTTCAGCGTCCGCAGGCTTTGCAGCATACCGGCCCCGTCAAACTTCAGAACAACCACCTGTTGCTTGTCGATGCCGGGAAAGTCCAGCGGCTTCATGTAGGTGGTCATGGAAATGTAAATCCACGTATTATCGTCAAAGGCCCCTTTGGTGGTGGGGGAGCCCAGAAGATCCACCGCGTCTGCACGTGTGCTTGTGCCGGGTGTCAGCTGATTGTAATCATCCGCTTCAATCAGCGAGCCACGCGGAATGGGGCTGGGGGCAAACACGGAACAGCCGGAAATGACAAAGACAGCAGCAAGGGCACCACAGGCGGTGCTGAAGCGCGTCATACTTTTCTTGCGGTGCGGTGTCATGGCGGTAAGGCGTCCCCAAATCTGTGCGGTCACTCTGACAAGGTATGACCTTTCAGGCTGCGGCATGCAGGAAGACCTACTCTGTCGGATGCCCCAACGGGCTCTGTGCGTCAATTCCTGAATTGCTCAGGAGGCAGGTTTTCAGGCTGATCATTGCGCTTGGGGCACTTTATGTTAGGGCTGCAAAAAGGTGCTCCTGCAAATTCGCAGCGGGAAGCCTGTCTGTTTTTTAAGAAGCTAGAGTTTCAGGAGGTTTCCATGCCCCATAAGCCGGAATTTTCCCGTCCCGTTGCCGTGCGTCGAATCGGCGCGTCCGGACTGGATCTCACGGTCGAGGCAACGCCTGCGGAGTGCGGACAGATTGCCAGACGGCTTGGTCTGCCTGAAATCAGCATGTTTCGCTGCAAATATACGCTCACTCTGGGCCGGCGGGACCTTGTGTCTGCCCATGGTGCGCTGGCCGCGCGCTTTAAACAGACATGTGTTCGTACGCTGGAGCCGTTTGAGGATATGCTTGCAGGCTCCTTTGCGGTGCAGTTTGTGCCCGAGGAACATTTTGAGGAAAGTGCGGCCCCGGATCTGGAAGCCGTGGATGAGATTCCCTATGAAGGGGAATCGATAGACCTTGGGGAAGCCGCTGTTGAGCAGTTTGCTCTGGATCTGGAGCCCTATCCGCATGCTCCGGACGCCAGCCTGCCCGAAGGGCTTGTGATAAGCGAGGAAGAGGCGGAAAAGCTGGCTAAGCAGGACGCAGCGGAGAAAAAAGTTAATCCGTTTGCCGATCTTGCACGGTTGCGTCGCAAAGATAGCTGACGTGTGGCAGTAGGTTTTATTGCGCTCTTGCTTGCGAAAGTGGCGGCTCTCTGCTAGAGGCCGCCCTCAATCTGGTGATTAACCTGTTTTGTCTTTCGGTGGTGTGGATTGTCCACGGTGCCGGTAGTCTTTGATCTGTTTGGAGGGGCTCGGTCCCATGGCTGTACCCAAAAGAAAAACTTCGCCTTCACGTCGTGGCATGCGTCGCAGCCATCAGGCTCTGCGTGTGGAGGCTCATGCTGAATGCTCCAACTGTGGTGAGCTGAAGCGCCCGCACAACATCTGCAGCCACTGCGGCCACTACGATGGTCGTGAAGTGATTGCAGCTGGCAAGGCACTGAAAGTCGCTGTTCGCGCCTGAGGGCAGGCGGCTCACATTGCCATGAGGTAATGTGGTTGTACGGGAGTAGGCATCTGCGGCATGGCAGAGAAGCAGGCATGAGCGATAGAGAGATTTCCGAGAATTCCCCCGCTGAACAGAGTGAGGTTTTCAGCCTTGCGGTTGATGGAATGGGGGGGGACGGAGCTCCCGACGTGGTCGTTGCCGGGCTTGCCATTGCAGCTGATCGCCATCCCGGGATGCGTGTGCTTCTGACGGGTGACGAAGCCCGTCTGCGTCCGCTTCTGGCGCAGCATCCCAAGGCAGAAGCAATCTGCACCATCTGGCACACAGATGCCTCAGTCCCCATGGACATGAAGCCTACAGCCGCTCTGCGCGTGCGTCGGTCTTCCATGCGTCTGGGGATGGATGCCGTTGCAAGTGGCCGCGCCAGAGGCGTTGTGTCCGCTGGCAATAGTGGTGCGATGCTGGCTCTGGCCAAAATTGTCGTTAAAACCATGCCCGGTATTTCCCGGCCTGCCATGGCAGCCATCAGCCCCACCATCAAGGGCGATGTGGTCATGCTGGACCTTGGGGCCAACGTGGCGTGTGACTGGCGCAATCTGGTTGAATTTGCCGTGATGGGCGAGGCCTTTGCCAAGGCTGTGCTGGGGCTTCCCGCACCGCGTATCGGGCTTCTCAACATCGGTTCGGAAGAGCTGAAGGGTGATGAGAAGCTGCGTGTCGCGTATGAAGCCCTGCGTGAAAGCCCGCTCGCAGACCAGTTCCACGGGTTTATCGAAGGTCATGACATTACGGCGGGCACAACCGACGTGGTGGTGACCGACGGCTTTACCGGGAACGTGGCTCTCAAGACGGGAGAAGGTGTGCTGAAAATGGCCACCTCCCTGCTGCGGCAGGTCTTCAATCGCGGCATTATTTCCAAAATTGGCTATCTGCTCGTTCGGCCCGGTCTTGAGCGCATGAAGGAATGGCTTGATCCTCGCCGTCGTAACGGTGCGGTTTTTGTCGGCCTGAATGGCGTGGTGGTGAAGTCCCATGGCGGAACCGATGCCGAAGGATTTGCCGCGGCAGTGGATGTGGCCATGGATATGGTCACGCATGGATTTAATGATGGTATTCGTGAGCGTCTGACCCATATGGGGGCGCTTCTTTCCCGTCAGCAGGCCTCGCTGGAGCGTGAGCCTGAGGCGACGGCTTCCTGATCAGACAAGGTTCGGGGCACTGGCCGTCAGGCAGTCCTGAATGCCGGTGTTTGATAATGAAAGAACGGTAATGGCGAGACGTTCGCTTCTGGTAGGGTTTGGCGGGTTCCTGCCGGATCGGGTCGTGTCTAACGATGAACTGGCAGCCCGGCTTGAAACCTCCGATGAATGGATAAAAACCCGTACTGGCATCACCCAGCGCCACATTGCAGGTGAGCATGATACGGCAACCAGCATGGGGGCCGCTGCCGCGCGCAAGGCGCTGGACTATGCGGGTCTGACCGCTGATGACATTGATGCCGTGATTGTGGCGACATCCACCCCGGATCAGGCTTTCCCGGCGACAGCCGTGCGGATTCAGGCTGAACTGGGGATGAAGCAAGGGTTCGGATTCGATCTGGCGGCAGCGTGCTCCGGGTTTATCTACGGCCTTTCCACGGCTGATGCATTTATTCGGGCCGGACAGGCGCGGAATATTCTGGTCATCGGCAGTGAAGTCTATTCCCGCATTGTTGACTGGTCTGACCGTGGCACCTGCGTGCTGTTTGGGGATGGGGCAGGGGCGGTTGTCCTTTCCGGTTCTGATGCACCGGGTGAACGGGGGCTGCTCTCCACCCATCTGCATTCTGACGGCACAGCGGGTGATCTGCTGTATGTGGACGGGGCTGTGGGCCGCCGTGACAAAAGTGGTTTCCTGAAGATGAGCGGCCGGGATGTGTTCCGGCACGCTGTTGCCAAGCTTTCCTCTTCCGTGGATGAGGCCCTGAAGGCAGAAGGTCTGGAGTATTCAGACGTCGCCTGGCTGGTGCCGCATCAGGCGAATATCCGCATCATTGAAGGTGTGGCCAAAAAGCTGAACCTCCCTGCCGAGCAGGTGGTGATTACGGTAGATCGGCATGCCAATACCTCGGCAGCCTCCATTCCGCTGGCGCTTGATGAAGCCGTGCGGGATGGCCGTATCCAGAAAGGTGATCTGGTGCTGATGGAAGCACTGGGTGGCGGCCTGACATGGGGTTCCGCGCTGGCCCGTTTCTAACGGCATTTTCAAAATTCTGATGGCAGGACGCCGGGCGGTCTCACGAGAGAATTGACGAGGTCGCCCAACGTGTTACTTTCATCAGTATGGAAACTGTCACGCGTGCCTCTCTGGTCGAGCAGATCTATCAGCAGGTTGGGCTGTCCCGTAAAGAATCGGCTGTGCTTCTGGAAGATATTCTGGAAACAGTCATGCTTGCGCTTGAGTGCGGGGAAAGCGTCAAGATCAGTGGGTTTGGTACTTTTTCCGTAAGGCAAAAAGGCCAGCGCTGCGGACGCAACCCGAAAACGGGTGAAGAAGTCCCGATTCTTCCACGTTCCGTGCTGGTATTCCGCCCGAGTCAGCTGCTGCGTGCAGCCATTAATCACGAGCCGCTCGAGGGTGGCGAGGCGTATGACGATGAGTGACACCGACCAGTCTCCTTCCATGATGGATTCTTCCGGCCTGCCGGAAGAAGAAAATGGTGCGCTGGCCCGCACGGAAAAAGGGCCGCTCGCGTTTCGTACGATCAGTGAAGTGGCTGATGAATTGCATGTGCCGCAGCATGTTCTGCGATTCTGGGAAACGCGTTTCGAGCAGGTGCGCCCTCTGAAAAGAGGCGGCGGCCGGCGGTATTATCGCCCGGCTGATGTCGAACTGCTCCGCCACATTTCCGATCTTCTTTATGCCAAGGGCTACACTGTAAAAGGTGTGCAGCGCCTCCTGCGTGAAGGGGAGGCTGAAGCTGTTCAGCAGGCTCCTGTAGCAGCAGAAGTTGTGCCTGAAGTGATTGCGCCCGAACCTGTTGTGTCTTCGTCTGAAGAGACGCACGTGTCAGCGGAGCCTGTTGCTGGGGACACGGGCACTCCCATCTCGGTTGAGCCAGCTTTTGTCGCGAATCCAGAAGAGCAGGAAGAGGTGGTGGAAAATCCGGCTCTTACGCCGCTCTCAGAGGTTCAGGAGCCGCAAGGCGGTGTGGAGCAGGACTTTCACGAGGTTCCTGTTGAACAGCCCGAACAGGCGGTTGAGGCTGCACCTGCACCTGCACCTGCACCTGCACCTGCACCTGCACCTGCACCGGTGGCGGACAGTGTTTCAGGTGAGTTGCTGCGTCGGCTGGAAAAGCAGAATGGGCAGCTGAAAAATGATCTGGCTGATATTCTGGTTGAGCTCGAAGCGTTCCGTAGCCGCCTGACGGCATGAAAAAATCCGTAAGGTGGCTTGTGCGTTATGAAAGGGACTGCTAAAGACCCTTTCACCAAATGGACGGGCAGTAGCGCAGTCTGGTAGCGCATCAGTCTGGGGGACTGGGGGTCGTGGGTTCGAATCCCGCCTGCCCGATATTTGGTTTTCTGAAAAATTTCAGAGCAGTTGAGTGGGTGTTCAGAACTTGAACACCCTTTTTGCTGTTCAGGCCTCTACGGCGTTGTTGCCCGCAGTCCAGCGGCGCCACAGCAGATTGAGGGCCGCCATAGCCGCAGGGCCGACAAACAGGCCCAGCAGGCCCCATGTTTCCGCACCGCCCAGAATACCCAGCAGAACCCACAGGAAGGGGAGCTGTGTGCTGCCGCCAATAAGAACCGGGCGGATGAAGTGGTCAGCCACAAAAATTACCACAGCGCCAATACAGAAGGTCACGACGCCTGCAAGGGAGGCTCCCTTGACGAGGATCAGCAGAGACACAAGGCCCACGGCAATCATGGCGCAGAAGGGGATCATGGCGGCAACGGCTGTGATCACGCCAAACAGGGCAGGATGTGGTGCGCCGGCAATGGTGTAGACAATGCCCATCAGTAGCCCTTCACCAATGCCAACGAGCACAAGACCCAGCACCGTACCGTGCACAGAGGCGACAATCTGGCGGGCAATGGTTTCCCCGCGCTTGCCAAAGGCCCGGCGGGAGGCAATGCGGCACTGGCGGATGACCGAGGTGCCGTCCTTATAAAGAAAAAACAGAGTCACGATTGAAAAGCAGAACAGCGTGCCGCGATGCGCAATCTGTGAACCAAGAGCCTTGGTAATCGCCATGCCCTTGCTGTCCAGAGCCCCTGTCAGGTTGGAAACATCTTCCGGGTTGGACAGATGGGCCTGCCACCAGTGCGTAAGGGTCTGACTACCAAAGGGGAGGCGGCCAAGGGCATCAGGCACGGGCACGCCGTTTTGCCGGGCCTGTTCCAGCCAGCTGAGCGCACTCTGTGCCTCGCCTACGGCTTCCAGCGTGATGAGCATCAGCGGGATGACAAAAATCAGTGCCATCGCTGCTGTAAAGAGAAGCGGCAAGACAGAGCCATTGGCCGCTTTAGGCCAGGCTGCCTGAGCGCGCGTATAGAGCGGCCATGTGGCAATTGCGAACACCCCACCCCACACCAGAGCCGGCAAAAAGCCATGGATCGTGTAAAGTGCGACGGCGAAGATAAAAAATGCCAGAACGTTCCGCGCTGTTTCCTGCCCTTTTCTAGAGCGCTGGCTTGGCTTGACCAGAATACAGCGTGGATGCCCGGAACCCGCAGGCTGGCTTGTCGTGTCTGGCATATGGGGCGCCTCTCCTCTTACCCAGTGAAAAATATCATTATTGACAAGTTTGCGCGCTCGCACGCTTTCGGTCGAGCAAAATATAGAGGCAGAGGGGGTCTGCACAGGGGCGGCTTTTATTTGAGCTTTGAAAGTTTATCCCTCTATCTCTAAAGGGAAGGCTCCTCGTATAAGCAGTCTGTCATGCTCAAAAATTTTCTTACTGTTGGCGGCTGGACCATGCTCAGCCGTATCCTTGGTCTGGTGCGAGATCAGCTTCTGGCGGCCTTTATGGGCGCAGGCCCCTTGCAGGATGCCTATCAGGTGGCGTTCCGGCTGCCGAACATGTTTCGGCGGCTTTTTGGCGAGGGCGCATTTAACGCGGCCTTTGTCCCGCTGTTTTCCTCTGTCCTGACCAAGGAAGGGGAGGAAGAAGCACGGACATTTGCGCGGCGGGCGCTGGGCGTCATGCTGCTCTGGCTGCTGTTTCTGTGCGTGCTGGGGGAAATCTTCATGCCGCAGGTGCTGCGGCTGATTGCCCCCGGTTTTTTGCAGACAGGTGAACGCTATGCGCTGGGCGTCAGCCTCAGCCGCATTACCTTTCCGTATCTTGTGCTGATCTGCGCGGCCGCTCTGGTCGCGGGCGTTCTTAACGGGCTGCATCGCTTTGGCATGGCCGCGGCGGCCTATCTGGCGTTCAATGTGGTGGGGATTGCGGCCATCCTGTTCGCCTCGCCGTTTTTGCCAAATGTGGCGTATGCAGCCGCATGGGGTGTGACAGCCTCTGGCGTAGCGCAGCTTGGCCTGCTGTTGTGGGCCACACATCGGGCGCACTTTGGGCTGATGCCACTCTGGCCAGCCCTGACGCCGCGCATCCGCCTGCTGGTCCGCCGCATGGTGCCGGGGCTGGTGGGGAGTGGCGTCGGGCAGATCAACCTCACGATTGATACGATCATAGGAACCCTGCTGCCTTCGGGGAGCGTTTCGCTGATGTATTTTGCGGATCGCATCAACCAGTTGCCGCTGGGGGTTCTGGGCGCTGCGGCGGGGACGACGTTGCTGCCGGTACTGACGCGCCATCTGGCTGCTGGCGAGCATGATGCGGCTCATTCCGCCCAGAACCGGGCTATGAGTTACGTGCTGATCCTTACACTTCCCGCTGTGGCCGGGTTGCTGGTGCTGGCTGGCCCCATCATGATTGTCCTGTTTGGTCATGGCTCCTTTACCGAGCATGACGCGCTTTTGTCCGCTCAGGCTCTGCGCACCTACGCCATCGGGCTTCCGGCTTTTGTCCTGGTGAAAGTCTTTTCTCCGGCTTTTTTTGCGCGGGGGGATACGCGGACGCCGGTCTATGTCGGCATTGGCATTCTGATCCTGAATTTTCTCCTGAACCTGCTGTTCATGAAGCCGCTTGCTCATATGGGGCCCCCGCTGGCCAGTAGTCTGGCAGCCTGTACAAACGTAGCCTGTCTGGCAATTCTGCTCATGCGGCGCAAAGCTTTGCAGGTTTCCGGGGGTGAGCAGTTCAGAATGTTCAAGACGGCCTGTGCAGCACTTCTTATGGGAGGATTGTTGCTCGGCGCTGAGGCTCTCCTTGCGTTTCCCGCCGGGTTGAGTGTTCGGGTTCTCTGGCTGTGCTGCATGGTTGGTCTTGGAGCTGTTTTATATGGTGCGCTGCTGCATGTGTTTGGCATCATGAATGCCGCAGATGTGCTGGCACGCCTTCAGCAGCGTTTGCGTAAGCGTCGCGCCTGAAGTGTTACGGCAGAGCGCTTGTGGCCTGCATCAGTGCTTTGTGCATTGAGCTGCGTCGCTGAAGGAATGAGGGGAAGACCGTGACGGAAATTGTTCTGGCGCATCAGGTTGATCTGAAAACATGGCGAAAGGCTGCGCGGCACTATGCTCTGGCTGGCGTGCCGCCTGAGACCTTGTCCTGGCGGGTGGCGCAGTCGGTGGCGGAGGCTCAGCAGGTTTTTCAGTCTGGTCCGGCAGAGCAAAAAGATCCCAATGCCGTCCTTCACTTGCCGCGTCGGCTGGTGGAGTGGATTCTTCTGGGGCTTCAGGCACCGCACCCTGAGCGATTTGATGCGCTGTATCGTCTGGTTTTTCGCGTTGTGCGGGATCATCTGGATCTGACGACTGCGCTTGAAGACCCTGACGTCCGCGCTGTTGTAGAATTTGCGGAGGCCGTCAAAGCGGAAACAGAGCGCTTCCGGCTGGAATTTGCCCGTATTTTTGCGGACCCTGCTCAGACCGTCTGGTCAGCCACGCCAACGGCTTATCTGGTGGAAGGCAACGCGGCCTATTGTATGGCTCGCTATGCCCGACCGTGGGAAATCCGAACGCACTATCGTAGCATGAAATGGGATGGCAAAGCCCTCTGGTTTGGCGCGGGCAGTACTGAGCCTATGGCTGAACCGCAGGGAGGCTGGCAGCAGGCCGGGCAAGGGATGTGGCAGGACTGGCCCCGTACGGTTCTGGTACCGGATGCTGTGGAAGTCGAAACGACGGCATCGTTGGATGCTCTGGGCGCTGAGGCAATGGATTGCCGGTCCTGCACCCTCTGGCGTCCGGCTTCACGCACTGTTTTCGGGGAAGGGTCTGCCGCTGCGCGTGTCATGCTGGTGGGCGAGCAGCCGGGGGATCAGGAGGATCAGGCGGGGCGTCCATTTGTGGGGCCGGCTGGTCAGGTGCTGGAGCGGGCACTGGAAGAGGCCGGCCTGAGCCGCAGCTCCGTTTATGTTACTAATGCCGTCAAACATTTCCGTTTTACATGGCGGAATGGTCGTCGGCTGCACCAAAAGCCCGAGCAGGAGTCTGTGCAAGCCTGCCAGATGTGGCTGGATGCCGAACGACGTCTGATTCAGCCCGCCTTGATTGTCATGATGGGGGTGACGGCTGCGCAAAGTCTGCTGCATCGTCCGGTGACGATTTCTCGTGAACGATCCCGTATTTTTCCGTTGGGAGAGGGGAGCCAGGGGCTGGTGACAGTCCACCCTTCCTACCTGCTTCGGCTACCGAGTGAGGCCGATAAGCAGCGAGAATATGCTCGCTTTGTAGAAGATCTGGGGCGCGTCAAAACATTTATAGACAGTCTGGCCTGACGTCCGGGACCCGTGCAGGCGCAAAGATGCGCCCGGGGTGATGTCAGGCTTTACGCGCTTTATTGATGCGGGCGTGCAGGTCTTTCCCCGTTTTAAAGAACGGAATGTATTTTTTAGAGACCTGTACCTGTTCGCCTGTTTTCGGATTACGACCAATGCGCGGGTCGCGTTCCTTGATGGAAAAAGCTCCGAAGCCCCGTAATTCCACCCGGTTATTGTCCGCCAGACTGCTGGAAATAGAGTCGAAGACAGTATTGACGATCAGATTGATGTCCTTGAGCTGCAGATGCGGATGCTTCTGCATAAGTGCGGCAATAAGCTCAGACTTGGTCATGGTCCACCTTCCAAATTCTGGAATATCAACCTGCCGGACAATCTAGGGGCCAGCGGATCTGCGTGACAAAAAGGGACGCCAAAACAAAAAAGTGCGCTCCCAGCCATAAGGCCGGTGCGCACTTCAAAATTCACTAAGCCGGTATGATCCGTCAATACATAAATAATCTGACAGCACGAACCAGAGGAATACTGTCAGACTTTACAGATCAGGCTGTCGTTTTTTTGCCGCGGCGGCCCCGTGCGCCAGCGTCTTCACCTTCCGGTGTTGCGTGGATCTTGCGGCCCAGGCCGATTTCACGCGCCAGAGTGGAGCGACGTTCTGCATAGTTCGGAGCAACCATGGGGTAGTCAGCCGGCAGGCCCCAGCGCTCACGATACTGTTCCGGTGTAATGCCATAGGCGCTCTGCAGGTGGCGCTTGAGCATTTTCAGTTTCTTACCGTCTTCCAGACAGACAATGTAGTCAGGGAACACAGAGCGTTTCACTGGTACGGCAGGCTGGAGCTTTTCCGGTTCGTTCTGCGGCTGATCAGCCGTTTTCAGAGCCTGATACACATCACGGATCAGGGTGGGGATCAGGGCAGGATCGGTCTGGTTGTTGGAAACATGCGCCGAAACGATTTCTGCAGCCAGATCAAGAATGTTGGGATAGCTCTGGTTCTCTGTCATGACAATTCCGTTTATTTGTTGGGCTGAATAAGTCACCCATACTATTACAATTCTTGTTTGTGAATAGAGAATATAGCAATGTGATTGAATAAAATGGAATGTGTCAGGAAAAACATGCCTGAGGGAGAGTGAAAGAGGCGATGTATGCAAGTAAAATAAACATTTGGTAATCTATTTTAAGGATGATTTGTCTTGTTCGCTCTGTTTGCGGAGCTGTGATGAGGCGTGGGTCGATTTTGTTTTTGAGACGATGGTATTTGCAAACAGCATAATTGACTTTACGGTTTAGCCTACTATCCAAAATGCTCATGCTGTGTGCCGGCACCCCTCTTAATAGGCACCGATTGGCCCCGATAACTCTTTAATATTTGTAAGATACCGGAATAAGGACTGCTAGAAATGACGTCACGCCACGCTGGCAGCAAGATGATCGTGCCTGTTGTGCTGTCTGGTGGAACGGGGAGCCGGCTGTGGCCCATGTCACGTGCCAGTTTCCCCAAACAGCTTTGGTCGCTGGTGAGTGAACGCAGCATGCTTCAGGAAACAGTGCTGCGCGGCAAGGTCGCGGGTTTTGCGCCGCCTGTGATTGTTTGTAATGAAGAGCATCGGTTTTTGATTGCCGAGCAATTGCGGGAAGTCTCGGTGGCACATCCCAGTATTATGCTGGAGCCAGTCGGTCGGAATTCCGCTCCCGCTATTACGGCAGCCGCCTTACTTGTGGCGCAGACGCATCCGGATGCCGTGTTATGGATGATGGCGGCCGATGCGGACATCAAGAAATCAGATGCGCTGACGCAGGCTATGGAAAAAGCCGTGCAGGCGGCGGAGCAGGGACGGGTGGTGACATTCGGGATGACTCCCACCCGCCCGGAAACCGGATATGGCTATATTGAAAAAGGTGACCCGCTGCCGGGTGTGGACGGGGCTTTTACAATCCGTTCCTTCCGGGAAAAGCCCGTGCAGGCCGTTGCGGAAGGCTTTGTAAAAGACGGCAATTACTTCTGGAACTCCGGCATGTTTGTCTTTCGGGCAGATGTGCTGCTGGAGGAAATGCGCCGGTACGCTCCGCAGGTTTTGCAAAGCGTGCAGGATGCTTTTGAAAAACGGAAGACAGATCTTGATTTTATCCGGCTCGATAAAGAGGCGTTTGCGCAGGCACCGGATATTTCCATCGATTATGCCGTCGCTGAACATACTCAGGTGTCAGCCGTTATCCCCGCGGATCTGGGCTGGTCGGATGTTGGGAGTTGGGACGCGCTGTGGGACATCAGCCCAAAGACGGCCGAAGGAAACGTGCTGCTGGGCGATGTTTTAGCGGAAGATGCGCATGGATGTTACGTGCGCTCCGAGGGGCCGCTGACGGCTGTGACTGGTCTGGATGATGTGGTGGTTGTGGTGACCAGTGACGCTGTGCTGGTGACCCATAAAGACCGCGCGCAGGACGTAAAGAAGGTTGTGGATCGTCTCAAGAACGAGGGACGGTCAGAGGCATCTGCCCACCAGAAGAATTATCGTCCGTGGGGGTTCTATGAAGGACTGATCCGCAATGAGCGCTTTCAGGTGAAGCGGATTGTGGTCAATCCGGGCGGCAAGTTGTCTCTCCAGAAGCATTTCCACCGGGCGGAGCATTGGGTTGTTGTGGAAGGCGTCGCGCTGGTCACAAAAGGTGACGAGGAGTTGCTGGTGCGCGAAAATGAGAGCGTCTATCTGCCGCAGGGCTGTGTGCACCGGCTGGAAAACCCGGGAAAAATTCCGCTAACGCTCATTGAGGTTCAGTCGGGAGCCTATCTGGGGGAAGACGATATTATAAGACTGGAAGACAGTTATAATAGAAATTGATAAATAAAGAGTGAGTAAAGGCATAAAAAAAGCTCCCGGAAAGGGGAGCTTTTTTTATGTCATCCGTCCGACTCGTTCTTACGGGTCGACAGGCAACCGAGTCTGAAAAGTCTGCGTTCAGCGAATGCCGAGCTCGCTCATCAGGAAATCCCGGAAAACAGCAACGCGTTTGGAGCTGCGCAGCTCTTCCGGATAGACAAAATAGGCATCGACGGTCGGGGTCGTCAGGTCAGGCAGAATCTGAATAAGATCAGGGAACTGCGCGGCCGCATAGGTCGGAATGGACCCAATACCCAGCCCGGCAGCAATGGCGGATGCCATGGCGGCCATACTGTTCACTTCCAGACGGGCATTCTGTCTGGTTGTGCCGTGCCGTGTGCTTTCAGCCAGCCAGTTAATATGGGCAACCGGCGGATGATGCTCTCCGAATAAGACGAGCTGATGCGAAGAGATTTCTTCAATGCTTCGCGGCATCCCGTATTTTTCGATGTAGAGCGGAGCAGCAAAAATCGGCAGATGGAAGTCTGCCAGATGCCGCTGGATAAGGTCAGGCTGGCGGGGCGCGTGCATGCGCACGGCAACGTCAGCTTCTCTCATCCCCAGATCAAGATCGCTGTCTTCCAAGATAAGGCAGATATCAATGTCTGGATTGGCAGCCATAAACTTGTGCAGCCGCGGCATAAGCCAGCAGTTGCCAAAGCCTGTGGTTGTCGTAACCCGCAGACGTCCTGCGGCTTTTTCCTTACTTTCGGTCAAAAGCGTTTGAGTCATTTCAAGTTTTGAAAAGACCTCGCGCACCGTCTTGTGCAGCGTCTCGCCCTGTTCGGTGAGGATCAGTCCTCGGGCGTGGCGATGAAAAAGAGGAACCTGAAGGACGTCCTCCAGCGCGGAAATCTGCCGTGAAACAGCAGATTGGCTTAGGTTAAGCACATCTCCCGCGTGGGTAAAGGAACCGGCTTCCGCCACAGCATGGAATACCCGGAGTTTGTCCCAGTCCACGCACGCCTCCTGCAAATTGAATGAAGTTATCAGAGCATAATTATCATGCTTCGGATTTCATTACGTGCAGTAATTGCCGGGACGGGTCAAGGGATGACCTGTTATTCGCCCCCCAGTTCTGCCAGATAGCGTTCGGCATCCAGAGCCGCCATGCAACCGGTTCCGGCAGCGGTTACGGCCTGACGATAAATTTTGTCCTGCACATCGCCTGCGGCAAAAACGCCGGGGACGGAGGTGCGGGTAGTACCGGGGGTGGTTTCAATATACCCTTCAGCATCCAGCGTGACCTGTCCCTGAAAAATATCGGTGGTGGGGGCGTGGCCAATGGCGATGAAAATACCATCCGCCGGCACATCCTGTGTGGTGCCATCCTGTGTGTTACGTACACGTATGGCGCTGACCGTCGGCGGTGTGCCGCTGGCCAGAATGTCTTCCACTGTTGTGTTCCACAGGATGGACGTTTTCGGGTTTTTGAAAAAACGATCCTGCAAAATTTTTTCGGCCCGCAACGTGTCACGCCGATGCACGAGTGTGACGTGTGCTGCATGATGGGTCAGATACAGTGCCTCTTCCACAGCGGTATTGCCGCCGCCCACAACAACAACATTCTTGCCGCGATAAAAGAAGCCATCGCAGGTTGCGCAGGCGGAGACACCCGCACCCTGCAAGGTTTTCTCACTGGGCAGACCCAGCCATTTGGCCTGAGCCCCCGTGGCGATGATAACGGACTTTGCAACATATTCCGTGCCGGAATCGCCCTTCAGGCGGAACGGGGAGCCTGATTTGAAATCCACGGAGGTGATGATGTCGTATTCAATCCGGGTGCCGACATTCTGCGCCTGTGCGGCCATCTGCTCCATCAGCCACGGGCCCTGAACGGCCTCGGCAAAGCCGGGGTAATTTTCAACGTCTGTGGTGATGGTCAGCTGACCACCGGGCTGCAAACCCGCCACCAGCACGGGGGCCAGATTGGCGCGCGCGGCATAAATGGCGGCAGTGTAGCCCGCGGGGCCGGCGCCAATAACAAGCAGATCGGTGGTGATGGTTTCACTCATGAGTAAGGCAGACCTTTGCGTGCAGGGAACCATGATGCGTTGAGACGCACTCTCTTGCCTTGCGATATGGCGGGTGCGTGCATGGAGAGCAAGAGCGGAACGCGTTTGCGGCGTATGCGTGTGCGTGGCATATACACCGCACATTGTTTGGAAAAAGGCTGCGGCGAGAAATGGATCAGGCAAGGTGACGGAACTAGACGCTGTTGACCTTCGTATTGTGGCGGAACTTCAGGAAGACGGGCGCATGACCAACGTCGAGCTGGCCCGCCGCGTTGGAATTTCTGCCCCGCCCTGCCTGCGGCGTGTGCGGAGGCTGGAAGAGCTGGGTGTGATCCATGGCTACCATGCAGACCCGGATGCCGGGGCGCTGGGCTGGCCGATCACCTTTTTTGCGCTGATTGGTCTGGATAGCCAGAAAGAGGCTGTTCTATCCGAATTTGAGGAAGAACTGGCCCGCTGGCCGGAGGTGCGTGAGTGCCACATGATTCGCGGGGGAGGGGATTTTCTTGTTCGCCTGATTGCCCGTGATGCAGCACATGAGAATTCTCTGACCCGTCGCCTGACGGAAGGACCGCACGTCATTCGTGTTCAGACGTTGCAGACAATCCGCACAAGTCTGGACCGCACCGGCGTGCCGATTTTTCCGGGTAGCGAGGGCGGTGTAGCGTGACGGAGGCTCCGGTGGCCATTGCCGCAGGCGTGCAGGCTGGCCCCGAGATCAGCGTTGTCGTCCCATGTTATAATGAAGTCGGGAATGTCGGCCCGCTGGTCGCCGCGCTGGAGCGCGCGCTGGCAGGGCGGCGGTGGGAAGTCATTTTTGTGGATGATAACTCACCCGACGGCACAACCGCTGCGGTTCGGGCCATCGCGCAGACGGATTCCCGTGTGCGCGGCCTCTGCCGTATTGGGCGTCGAGGTTTGTCCTCTGCGGTGATTGAGGGCGTTTTGTCGTCCTCCGCGCAGGTTGTCGCTGTGATGGACGGGGACATGCAGCACGATGAAAGCCGTCTCGGCGCACTGGTGGATGCCGTGCAGAGTGGTGCCTGCGATGTTGCAGTGGGGAGCCGCCATGTGGAAGGCGGCGATAATTCCGGTCTGGCGAATGCCTGGCGGCATGCGTTGTCTGATAGTGGGATCAAACTTGCGCAGATGATCCTGCCCGTCAGGCTGGGTGATCCGATGAGCGGTTTTTTTGCCTTGCGGCAAGACACGTTTGCCCGGATTGCACCGCATCTGTCTGGCACGGGCTTTAAAATTCTGGTCGATCTGTTGCTGTCTTCTCCTCAGCCCTTGCGGGTGCAGGAAATTGCATGCGGGTTCCGGGAGCGGCTGGCAGGGGAAAGCAAGCTTGATGCGCTGGTCATGCTACAGTTTGTTGCCTTGCTGGCGGACAAACTCTGCCGTGGCTGGTTGCCGTTGCGCTTTGTGGCGTTTGCGGTTGTCGGGCTGATCGGGATCGGCACGAATCTACTGGTCATGCAGGCCGTCCGGGCACTGGGCGCGGACTTTTCCACGGCGCAGGGGATTGGCACGGTTGTGGCCATGATCGTCAATTTCCAGCTCGATAATAACTTCACCTATCGTGACAGACGCCTGCGTGGTGTGCGCTGTGTCTGGGGGCTGCTGCTGTTCATGCTGGTCTGCTCAGTTGGCGCGCTGGCCAATGTCGGGGTGGCGGATATGGTTTATAATCAGAACCGCGAGTTTAATGAGGCCAGTGTGGCAGGCGCTCTGATTGCGGTTGTGTGGAATTACGCCATGTCCTCCACCATTGTCTGGCGGCCGTGACCCGACGCGTGTCAGGCGCCAGCCTATGGATGTGGGGCGTCGCGCTCGGGGTGTTGACGCTGTGCCGCCTGCTTATGGCGGCATGGGTGCCCCTTACGCCTGATGAAGCCTATTACCGGATCTGGGCTTTAGCGCCTGCCGCTGGGTATCTGGACCATCCGCCGTTGGTGGCCGTCTGGATCCGGGCCGGGATGGCGCTTTTTGGCGATACAGCTTTGGGTGTGCGGGCCATGGGGCCGGTTTCCGCATTGGCGGGCACGGTTTTGCTTGCCCTTACGGCACGGGACTGGCTGCGGGTTCGGGGGCAGGCGGCGCAGGCCGGTGCCGCCCTGACGCCTGATGCCGGGATGGTGCGGACCGGCCTGCTGCTGAACGGCACCGTGGCGCTGGGTGTTGGCACACTCATCATGACACCCGATACGCCGCTTCTGTTTTTTATGGCGTTGCTTGTCTGGAGCCTCGGGCGTGTCTGTCTGGCCGGGCAGGGGGCTGGCTGGCTTGTGGTCGGGCTGGCTGCCGGACTAGGGTTTGAAAGTAAATATACTGCCGTCCTGCCTGTTTTTGGGGTTGTGGTCTGGCTCTTCCTGACGCGCGCTGGACGCAGCTGGTTGAAGACACCCTGGCCATGGGCCGGTGGGGCCGTTGCCGTGCTGTGTGCCGGGCCGGTGATCTGGTGGAATGCGACGCATGGCTGGGTGAGCTTTCTCAAGCAGGGTGGTCGAACAGGCGACTGGCATCCTGCAAAAATACTGAGCTATTTTAGTGAATTGCTGGGCGGGCAGGTCGGTCTGGCCTCTCCCGGCGTCTTTGTGTTTTTTCTGGGCGGTGTCTGGCTGCTGTGGCGTCAGAAAGACGGCTTTTCTCGCCTCTTGCTATGGATGATCCTGCTGCCCGCCGCCGTGTTTGTGCAGCATGCTTTTGGTGCCCGCGTGCAGGCGAACTGGCCTGTCGTGCTTTATCCGGCTCTTGCTGTAGCTGCAGTCCTGCCGGTCTGGCGCGGATGGATGGCATCCAGCCTGTTTGGTATGGCGCTGGTCGGGGTGATTGTGATGCAGGCTGTCTTCTCGCCCGTAACACTTTCTCCGCATTTTGACATGACCTTGCGGATGATGGGCGGCTGGCAGAATTTTGCGCAGACCATTGCCGCCCGCACGCCAGCGTCTTCTGTGCTGATTGCAGATGAGTATGGTCTGGCGGCCGAGCTGTCCTTTTACGGGCCCAAAGACAGGCAGGTGATGGCGGTCGAGCCACGCTGGATGCTGTTTGATCTGCCGCGCGCCGCATGTGGAGAAGGGTACCTGATTCGCAGCCACAGGCGGCATGATCAGCCGGATGCGGCTCACTTTGTCGTGCTGGGGGAGGGCGAGCCTCAGGTCCGCCAGCGTCATGGGGCTGTGGCTGATACGTACTCGGTTTTTCATGTGCGGATGCGGTGTAATGAGGCAGGGCATAGTCTGGATGCCGTCATGCTGCCCTGAAAAAGAAGCCTGAAAAGCGCATGTTCCACCCTGATGAATGCTTTGTCCGTTTGGACAGAGGGGCGGAACGGGATTACGGTGCTCTGAGAGTAATAAAAAAGGAAAGCGGGGGCGTATGTCATCTCCACTGAATGTGGCCGTCCAGATGGATCCTCTGGAGCACATCAATATTGATGGTGATTCCACATTCGCCATGATGCTGGAAGCGCAGGCCCGGGGGCATGCGCTGTTTGTGTATGAAGTCGGCTCCATGGCGCTGGGTGAAGGTGTGACCGAACCCGGTGGTGCCGTCAGGACGCGCGTAAGTGCGGCTGTGCGCCCCGTGACCGTGCAGCGTGAACAGGGCCGGCATGCCAGCTTTGGTCCCGTGGAGCGGCGCTCACTGGGAGAAATGGACGTGGTGCTGATGCGCCAGGATCCGCCTTTTGACATGGCCTATATTACGGCAACCCATCTGCTGGACCACGTGCATGGTATCGGTCCGGGCAAGGCCCTAGTGGTGAATGATCCGCGCTGGGTGCGGGATTCGCCAGAAAAACTGCTGGTTACCCACTTCCCCGGCCTGATGCCGCCAACACTGGTGACGTGGGATGTGGAAGAAATTCGCGCGTTCCGCCGTAAGTGGCGGGATATTATCGTCAAGCCGCTTTTCGGGAATGGCGGAAGCGGCATCTTCCGTATTCGTGAGGACGACCAGAATCTGAACGCGCTGCTGGAAATGCATTTTGCCCGCTCTCGCGAGCCGCTGATGATCCAGCGTTATGAGCCTGCGGTAAAAGCCGGTGATAAGCGGATTATTCTGGTGGATGGCAAACCAGTGGGGGCGATCAACCGGGTGCCGTCCGGTGAGGACCATCGCTCCAATATGCATGTGGGGGGTGTCGCGCGGAAAGTCGGGCTGACGGCGCGTGATGAGGAAATCTGTGCCGCGATCGGGCCGTTCCTGAAAGAACACGGCCTGATTTTTGTTGGGATTGATGTGATCGGGGATTACCTGACGGAAATCAACGTGACATCCCCGACGGGGCTTCAGGAACTGGAACGCTTTGACGGCATTAACGCCGCCGGGCTGATCTGGGATTGTATTGAAGCAAAGCTGGCGGGAAAGGCGTCCTGATTTCAGGACGCTTTGTCGGCCGGAGGGGCGGGCGAGGCTGAAGATGCGGGATGGTTCTCTGCGGGGGGCTGTTCCGGGTCACCGTCCAGATCAGGCAGGACGGGATCTTTTCCAAAACGGTTGTCAAACCAGTGCATCAGAGGTGTCCGGAAGTAGTAAATGACAACGGACGACCAGATGATGAACGCAAGGATGGCAATAACCAGATTCAGCATGGCAGTTTTTCTTTTCAACCCGTTCTTTCGGAGCGGAAGGTAAGGGCACAATGGGGCCGAAGACAAGGGCGCTTTTATGGCGGGCGTTATTTAATACAGGGAAGATGCGTTGTGGCTCTTGAAGAAATTACAGCAAGCAGGCAGAGAGAGAACATGAGTGACGTTCTCCACGAATGCCCGCCCGGTCAGGGTGAAGATCCGGTGCCTCCTCCTTCACGCTCGGCGCTGGATGCAGAGGCTGTAAAAGTTGCTTACCGTCGGTGGGCTGCCTGCTATGATACTGTCTTTGGCGGTATTTCAGGCGTTGGCCGCAGGCGTGCGGTTGAGGCTGTCAACGCGCTCTCGGGCACCAAGGTGCTGGAAGTTGGTGTGGGGACGGGCCTTGCGTTGCCCTGTTACACTCAGGACAAACAGATTACCGGTATTGACCTGTCTGGCGACATGCTCGCCCGTGCGCGTGAACGCGTGCAGAGAGAGCATCTGACCAACGTTGAAGGTCTGCTGGAAATGGATGCGGAAGAGACCAGCTTTGCTGATGCGTCTTTCGATATCGCTGTGGCCATGTTCGTGGCTTCTGTGGTCCCGCATCCGCGCAAATTGCTGTGTGAACTCAAGCGCGTTGTGCGCCCCGGTGGCCATATTCTCTTCGTAAACCACTTTCTGGCACCTAATGGTGTTCGTGGTGCGGTGGAACG
This sequence comes from Acetobacter malorum, assembly GCF_002153605.1. Lineage (GTDB taxonomy): Bacteria > Pseudomonadota > Alphaproteobacteria > Acetobacterales > Acetobacteraceae > Acetobacter > Acetobacter malorum_A. The sequence goes on from NZ_JOPG01000027.1 coordinate 79,292, forward strand.
TGGCATGGCGCGTGCGTCCCGTTCTCTGGGCTGGCATCCGGATTTTGCTATGGAATCCCTGCTGCCGCCGGATGATCTGGCCCGTGCACGGATTCAGCCGGTGCCCCCGCTGGGTCTGTTTACACTTGTGACACTCGACCGGACGTAAAATTCCCTGCTCCCGCCGCTTTTGTCTCTCTTTCTGAACAAGGCAGGGCAGACGGCGGCGCGGGACTTAACGGGTCGTCGGTCTGTCGAAAAACCGTTATTATGCCTTTTTTACAGAGTCCGCAGAGCGCATAGCGCTATGGGGTCTGAATAAGGTACAGGTTACGGAAAATGGCCTTTGCCGGGCAAAAAGCCGGAACGGGAAGAAGAGCATGAGCAAGCAGGCTGCATCGACTACAGGTGTGGGAGCAGGATATCTGCTTGTCGCTGCGGTGGCAGGACTGCTTGGTGGCGGAGCTTCCGTGCTGCGTCAGGCTGGTCTGATGCCTGATCATGGCGTCTGGCCTGTTCTGGAACATATTCATGCACCGCTGATGCTTCTGTTTGTTGTGATCCCTGCATTAGTGTGTGGCTTCAGTAATCTTTGGTTGCCACGAGCGCTCGGGCGTGCGGGTATGGTTTTGCCGGCATTGAACTATGCAGGGCTCGGGCTGGTTGGCATATCCGGCATTCTGGCTGTGGTGAGCGGGGCGCAGGCTCCGGCCATTTTGCTCTGGTGCGTGGGCCTGCTCTGTGCCGTTATGACCGTGCTGGCGACCATTTTTGATAGCCGCGCTGATACAGAACAGAAGCTGCCGTTTTCACCGTTTGTCTGGGGGGAAATGCTGGCGTCTGCCGTGCTGCTTCTGACTGTGCCGGTTCTGGCTGCCGTGATGACGCATCAGCTGCTCTCCGGCACTCAAACCGATATGCTGCCGCTTCTGGATGGTTTTTCTGAGCCTGTGACCCTCGTCACGCTGCTCGCTGGTTTTGGGCTTGTGTTCGAGACTGGAGCGCGGGCTAGTCGTTTCTCTGAAAAACCCGTTATCGCCATCATGACGGCAACGGCTGCCGCTTCTGTCATCGCTTGGGTGCGGGGTGTGTTTGCACACGGGCTGGCTGCCAATACGCAGCCGATGGGCGCACTGACCTCTCCTGAAAATGCTGTGCTGTTTGCGTCCACGCTGGCTTCTGTCCTGCTGGCAGGCCTGTGGATGGCTGGCACATGGCGTAGCCGTCTTTCCCTGCGGGTTCCTATGCTGTGGGGACTTGGTTTTCTGGCTGTTGTCTCTACGGGCTGGGTTGCTCAGTTGATGCAGGGCGATGGACTGCATTCAGCACTCCAGCTGGGTGCTGTGTATGCGGCTTTCTGTGGCCTCTACCTGTGGCGTGGAGAAAATGGCGGATATTGGTATCCCCGTTCTCTGGCGGTTTTACAGTTTGTCCTGATGGCTGCCGCGACCGCACTATCCTTTTCTCCGCTCTCTGCCGCCGCGCAGATCTGGAGCGGGGGGCTGCTGGGCGCGTCTCTTCTGTGCTTTATGGGCACCATGGGCATGAGCTTCATACAGAACCGGAAAGTCACGGAAGGCAGCGAGGCTTCAACTCCGTCCGTCATGGCATCTTCTTCTGAAGGAACGGTGCAGTCATGAGCGATACCGTAGCAACCGACGCTCCGGCGGGACGCATTCGCTTCAAGGCGGATCGCGTCGGCACGACTGCCAAAGACTGGGTGCAGCTTCTCAAGCCGCGCGTGATTTCACTGGTGGTGTTTACGGGCGCTGCCGGGATGATCATGGCGCCGGGGCATCTGAACCCGTTTGTAGCGGCGGTGGCTATTCTGTGTATCTGCATGGCTTCCGGTGCCGCCGGGGCCATCAATATGTGGTATGACCGCGATATTGATGCCGTGATGCAGCGCACCATTACCCGGCCTATCCCGGGCGGGCGCATTCCGCCGCAGGAGGCGCTGGCCTATGGCGTTGGGCTGTCCTGTCTGTCTGTCTGCCTGATGTGGATGGCGACCAACGCGCTGGCTGCTGGTATTCTGGCGTTCTCCATCTTCTTCTATTCCGTCATTTACACCATGTGGCTCAAGCGCTCCACGCCGCAGAATATTGTGATTGGTGGCGCTGCCGGAGCTTTCCCGCCCATGATCGGCTGGGCCGCCGCAACTGGCCACATGGCCGTGTTGCCGGTCGTCATGTTTGGCATCGTGTTCTTCTGGACACCGCCGCATTTCTGGTCGCTCTCCCTGTATGCGTGCAAGGATTATGGCCGGGCGGGCATTCCGATGCTGCCGGTTGTCAAAGGCGCGCGGCATACGCGGTGGAACATCTTTGTCTATACGCTGGTGTTGCTGGCGGTTTCTCTGGTGCCATCCTTCCTGCATCTGTGTGGCTGGCTCTATACGGGCACGGCTCTGGTGCTGGGGCTGGGCTTTGTCGCCTGTGCGGTGCGCGTGCTGCGTGAGCCGCAGGATGCAAGTGGCATTAGCCTGAATGGCGATAAAGCGGCGCGTCTGTCGTTCCGCTTTTCTCTGGCCTACCTGTTCCTGCTGTTCTGCGGGCTGCTGGCCGACCATATGGTGATGGGGTGGATAGGCTGATGGAAAATCTTAGCGTTCTGAACCCGCAGGAAATTGCGGAAAAGCAGCGGCGGCAAAAAGAGCGCCTCCGTGCCATGCTGGCCTTCATGGTGCTTATTGTCGGGGTCATGTACGGCCTGACGTTTACGCACTTCTAAAAAGAAGTGCGTTCGGCTGGGGCATTTTTTGCCCTGTCAGTCAGCAGTCTAATATGCTGAGTGCTTAAGTCTCTGCGGTCTCCGCAGTTTCAAAAGCGTATTTTACAATCCCGAAAAAAGCTGATTCCGCTCAGGCTTCTTTCTGCCCGGGCGTGCGTGCTGTTTGCAGCAGGCTATCCATCTGGACGTTCACACCTTTTTCCTGAAGCTTGAGGATATCAGCTTCCAGATCAGCAATTTTGCGCTTGCTCCAGAAATGCAGGAATACGCCAAAAGCTGAGGCCGAGACCGCCAGCACTACGACGGCAATTTCCAGAAACACCATGTCTTTAATCCCGAGAACAAATGCTCAAAAAAAAGCCTGCACGCTCTTGGGGGAGCCGTGCAGGCTGATGGAAAAAGCGAGGCGTTACGCGCCACGCCCCTGCTGAATGGCGGAGAGCAACCAGCGGCCCCCGCGGGAAGGCCGGGTGAAGGTCCAGAGTTCCGTGACTGTCACAGGTTCTGTCGAACTGCCTTCAATCACCTGCCCGGTGGCATTGGTCGTCAGATCAATCAGGCTGTAGCGCATGGCAACCGTGGCGTAATCCATGCCGCTTTCCTGCCAGGCTTCCGCCAGATCACCCTGAATGAAGTGCACATCAGACACCACATTGCGGGCACCCTGACTGGCCAGCGTGGCAAGCTGCTGGTTGAAGTAGGAGACCATTTCCGGCGTGGCCATTTGCTGGAGTGCCGGAACATTCTGCTGGTTCCACGCGGTCTGGATATCCAGCAGGGTCTGCTGGAACGCCTGATAGTCCGCACTGGTAATAGCCAGAGAAGAACTCCCGCTGGCCGGGAAGCCTGCGGGCGTGGGAGAGGGACCAGATCCTGGGGCACCCTGATTCAGCGGGAAGCCCGAGTTGCCGCTGCGGGAGGATCCATTGCCGGTAAAGCGGCGGACCAGCCACATCACGACCATGACAATCAGCCCGATCTGGATCATCAGCCCGATAAAGCTGAACAGACCATGGACGCCGCCCATAAAGCCGTGCCCGCTCAGCAGCCCGAACAACCCGGCGCCGAGCATGCCACCGGCAAACCCTGTCAGGAATGGGTGGCGTGATGCCGTGCCCATGCCCCGGTTAAACGGTGCGCCGTAATTACTCTGGCCGGGGTAGCCGTTGTAACCGGGAGCCGGCGAGCGCGGCGTAATGGAGCGGTCCATAGGGGCCGCGCCATAGGGCGTGGTGTTAGTGGACGGAGGGGCGCTCCATGTCCGGCTGCCACGGCTGCCCATGGAACTGCCCTGACCGGGGCGGGCATCGGCATGCTGCGCCAGCGGGCCACCAAGCATGCTGATGGTCAGAAAAGCGGTTAAAACAGGCGTAAGAAAACGCTTTTTCACGGTGTCTGGTCTCTCCGGACGGTGTTAGGCCCCGGCAAGGCTCAGGGCATCTACCCTTAATGTGGGGGCGTCACTGCCAAAACGGAACTGCAAATCGTCCGCTAATGTCATGGACGCGAAAATTTCCAGCAGGTTGCCTGCCAGCGTGAATTCTTCTGCGGCCTCGGCAATCTGACCATCACGGATCATAAAGCCCGATGCGCCACGGCTGTAATCGCCCGTCAGGCCATTAATGGAAGAACCCATCATCTCCGTGATGAATACGCCTTCCTTGATATCTGCCATCAGAGCCGCGGGAGACACGCTGCCGGGCTGGAAGGCCAGATTGCTCGGGGAGGGCGCGGGCTGGCTGGAAGCGCCGCGTGCCGCCCGGCCATTGCTGGTCAGGCCAAGGTGGCGGGCGCTGCGTGTATCCAGAATCCAGCTTTGCAAAACGCCGTTTTCAACCAGCGTCAGCGGCTTGCCCTGCACAGCTTCACCATCAAACGGGCGGGAGCGCAGGCCGCGCAGGCGCGTCGGGTCATCCGTGATGGTGATCTCTTTGGCAAAAATCTGCTGGCCGAGCTTGTCCTTCAGGAAAGACGTGCCGCGCGCAATAGAAGAGCCGCTGATGGCACCCACCAGATGCCCCAGAAAGCTGTTCGCCACGCGGGGGTGGAACACAACCGGATATTTGCCGGTGCGCGGACGAGTTGGGTTCAGGCGCGCTACAGCATTGCGGCCCGCGCTCCGGCCCAGCGTTGCGGCGTCATCCAGATCAGCCAGATGGACGGTGCCGTGATAGTCATAATCGCGCTGCATACCATCACCCTTGCCAGCCAGAACGCAGACAGAGGTAGAGTGGCGGGTGCGGGCGTACGTGCCGGCAAAATCCTGCGAGGTGACGAGGATAACCTCCGTGCGGCCAAAAGAGGCACTGCTGCCTGCACTGTTGGTCACACCCTCAATGGCCAGAGCGGCTTCTTCGCCCTCACGGGCGCGGGCCAGAAGAGCATTGGCGTCTGGTTCCGCAGTATCGGTCAGGTCCAGCGTATTCTGGGTAACCATGCCGGTGAGTGCCTGCGGGGCCAGACCGGCATATTTATCATCCGGCAGCATGCGGGCCATGGCCAGCGCCTGCTCAATCAGCCCGTCAAAGCGGGCCGGGTCCAGTGTGGTGGTGGAGACAATGGCGGTTTTCTGGCCTGCAAATACACGCAGGCCCAGGTCTGTGGTTTCCGAGCGTTCCAGCTCTTCCGTCACACCGTTACGAACCCCCGCGCCCAGTGCGGTGCTGGAGACAAAAACCGCATCAGCGGCATCCGCTCCGGCGTTGCGCGCGCGGCGGACAAGATCAGAGATCTTTTCGAGGGTTTGTTCGCTCATGCCGCGAGGTTCTCCGTAATCGTGTCCAGAGGCAGGACGTGTTTAACTGGCCCCAGTGCTGCCAGAGTGGGCTTCTGGGTGAAAATGCGGGACGCAACACGGCGGATATCATCCGTCGTGACGGCTTCCACGCGGGCCACTGTTTCTGCCACCGGGATCAGGCGACCAAACAGCTGGAGCTGGCGGGCAATCTGCTCGCAGCGGCTGCCGGTGCTTTCCAGAGACATCAGCAGGGAGGCCTTGAGCTGCGCACAGGCGCGGGCCAGCTCATCTTTCCCGACGCTTTTCTGAACCTTTTTCAGTTCTTCCAGTGTCACGGGCACCAGTTCCGCACATTCTTTCTCACCCGTGCCGGCATAAATGCCGAACACACCGCCATCGAGGAACGGCGCATTGAAAGAATAGACGGAATAGACCAGACCGCGCTTTTCCCGAATTTCCTGGAACAGGCGGGAGGACATGCCTCCGCCCAGCAGCAGGGACAGCATGAGAGCCGCATAGTAATCCGGGTCATTATACCCCACGGAGGGGAAGCCCAGAACCACATGGGCCTGATCCAGATCCTTCTCCTGCCGGAATTCCCCACCGCCATAAATGGAGGGGGTGCCGGGGATGAGCGGTGTCGTGCCGAGGTCGGCAAAGTGCCGTTCAACCTGTCGCACAACATCTTCATGGTGCAGGTTGCCCGCAGCCGCCACAACCATGTTGCTGGTGGTGTAATGCGCGCTCATGTAGCGCATCAGCGTCTCACGGCTCATGGTGCGGATCAGATCTTCCGTGCCGAGCGTGGGGCGGCCCATGGGCTGGTTCGGGTAAGCTGTCGCCTGAAAATGGTCGAACACCACATCATCCGGCGTATCATTGGCCTGACCGATTTCCTGCAGGATCACGCCGCGTTCGCGTTCGATTTCCGTCGGGTCAAACGTGGAGTGGGTGAGGATATCGCCAATGATATCAATCCCCAGATCCAGATTTTCTTTTAGCAGCTTGACGTAATAAGCCGTCTGTTCCCGCGCGGTGTAGGCGTTGATATGGCCGCCCACATTTTCAATTTCCTCGGCAATCTGCAGAGCAGAACGGCGCTCTGTGCCTTTGAAGGCCATGTGCTCAAGGAAGTGAGAAACACCGTTTTCTTCTGCGGTTTCATCCCGTGTACCGGTGGAGACATAGGCTCCGAAGGAAACGGTTTCGACGCGCTCCATACGTTCTGTCACAACAATCAGGCCCGAGGGCAGACGGGTCAGCTGGATCGGATCGGTCATTCTTGTCCTGAAAAGAAAGGCCGCAAGCGCGGCCTGAAGAGAAGGAAAATTGAAACGTCTCAGGCGTTGGAAAGTACCGCCGCACGCACGGCATCTTTCACGGCGTCAGCCGTGGCCGGAACGGTGCGGTAGCGCTCTTCACGCGAATAGAGGTCTGCCAGATGCACGGGCAGGGCCGGGCGAATGCCGGTGGCGGCCACCATAGCATCCGGGAATTTGGCTGGGTGAGCCGTCGCCATGGCGACCATAGGCACACCGGCTTCCCGGAAGCGGCGGCCTGCGGCAATGCCGATGGCGCTGTGCGGGTCAGCCAGATAACCGGAACGGTCATGCAGGCCTTTGATTTCCGCTTCGGTCGCCGCATCGTCCAGCGCCAGACCGGAGAAGAGGCTGCGGGCCGTCTCCCATGCTTCCGCCGGAACATCCATGTGCCCGGTTGCGCGGAAATTCGTCATGATGCGCGCACAGGCTTCGGCATCACGCCCAAGCAGTTCAAACAGCAGACGCTCGAAATTGGAGGAGACCTGAATATCCATGGACGGAGAAAGGCTGGGCATGACGGACTTCATCGTCATGTCATTCGCGTTCAGGAAGCGGGTCAGAATGTCATTGCGGTTGGAGCCGACGCACAGATGGCGGATGGGCAGGCCCATTTTACGCGCAGCCCAAGCCGCCAGAATATTGCCGAAGTTACCGGTGGGCACCGCGAAGGAGACTTCCTGTTCCGGCGCGCCAAAGTTCAGTGCGGCATAGACATAGTAAGGAATCTGCGCCGCAATGCGGGCCCAGTTGATGGAATTGACGGCGGAGAGATGCATCTCTTTCCGGAACGGCATATCCGCAAACAGGGATTTGACGAGATCCTGACAGTCGTCAAACGTGCCCTCAATGGCCAGATTGGTCACGTTGGGTTCCAGCACCGTCGTCATCTGGCGGCGCTGCACTTCAGACGTGCGGTCCTTGGGATGCAGAATGACAACGGAGAGGCGGTCCCGCCCGCGGCAGGCCTCAATGGCGGCAGACCCAGTGTCGCCAGAGGTTGCGCCTACAATGGTCACATGGCTGTTGCGCTCGGTCAGCACATGTTCAAACAGCTGGCCAAGCAGCTGCATGGCCATATCCTTGAAGGCCAGCGTCGGGCCGTGGAACAGTTCCTGCACAAACAGGCCGTCTTCCACCTGCGTCAGCGGAACAATGGCCGGGTGGTCAAAGCCGGCATAGGCTTTCTCGCACAGGCTGCGCAGCGTGCCGGGGTCAATATCCTCCCCGACAAACGGCCGCATAATCCGGGCAGCAAGCTCCGGATACGGCAGACCCCGCATGGCTTGCCACTCGGAGAGTGAAAAGCTGGGCCATGTTTCCGGCAGATACAGGCCGCCATCTTCGGCAAGGCCAGTCAGCAGGACATCAGAGAACGAGAGAGCGGGAGCCTTCCCCCGGGTCGAGATATAGCGCATGGCCAGACTTATACCCTGAATGCGAGACGGCGCGAAGTAGCCTTCTGCATCCGTATGCTTAGGTTGGAGGCGGGGTGGTAGGCAGTGTGAGCTGATAGACCGTAACAGGCCATGTCACAGTCGCTTTACCGTTTTGAAATGCGGCGGCGTGGTCAAGCTGCATGGCGGGCACAAACAGGTGTCCGTGCGCATCCAGACCGGGTGTGCCGGGAAAGTTCAGGCGCGGGTCCGTAATCAGCCGGCGCGGAATGCGCCCCGTGCTGTAGCTGAGGATGCTGTTGGTACTGACATCCGACCAGTAGAGCGTGCCATCCGGCCCGATGGTCATACCACCCAGCGAGGGCGTTTTGTACCATTGGGTAACAATTTCTTCCATAGCTGCCGGAGTAATGTCCGGGTCGGAAAAGGTGCTGGTTTCCACGCGGGAGAGGTAGTTGCCGGGAGCCTGCATGACAATCCAGCGGCCATCCGGACTGACGGCGATCATGCTGGAATCAATGGCCGCGGCCCGACCGTCCCCCCAGTTGAGCGTGCCACCCGGAATCTGAATAGGGCGCGTGGCCGTCAGAGACGGATGACGATCCAGAAAGCGACGGGTGGAAGCAGAGGGAATATCCACCACCAGCACCCCGGCCACGCCGGAATCCGTCACATAGGCCGTGTTTTCATGCACAGCCACGCCTGAGAGAATGCTGTCCGGGTGGAGAGCCGTTTTCTCGATTGCGATGGTGCCCAGCACGGTATTGTTCCGGGTGTCGATATGGATCAGCTTAGGCTGGGCAACGGCCGGGGCCTTGCGATTGGGCACGCCACTATCCAGCACCCAGAGCGTACCATCCGGCAGAAGTGTCACGCCCGCGGCAGCGACAATCCGTTTTGCGGCATCACCTTCTGCGGCGTTCCAGTCTGCATCAGGGTAAGGGGCAAAGCTGCCATCCGTATTGCGGACGGAAAGCTGCGGGCCGGGGTTGCCGATCCATGTCGGGGCTTCAAACAGCATCCGGCCATCGGGCAGTGGTACCACCGCATCCCAGATCTGTTTGTCAGACTGCGTAAAGGGTGTGAGGGCCGAGGCCGAAAGTTCCGGCACTTTGGGCATATGCACCGCCCATGCGGCGGGTGTGGGCAGGGCAGCGGCAAGGCTTGCTGTCAGAGTTGTCAAAGCGAGGGCGCGGCGAAACCCCGTAAAAGGCCGGGTGCGTCTGATCATCATGAAATTTCTGGCAGCCTTGCTGTGCGTGTGCGGCGAAAACATGAGGGCAGTCTCCCCCGTTTTGACGGACATCGACAACCGCATTCTTCGCATAGCCCGCCAGAACCCTGCGAAGAGGCGGTTATATCAAACGTTTTAAGCGTCCGGAGCGCGGTCCAGATAGCGGCGGCGGATATGCGCCTGCCAGGCATCGGCTCCCAGCGGTGCGCCGGTGGCATCCTTGATGATGTCAGGCATGGAGGCGCTGCTGGCGCGGTTGTGGATGTTGGTACGCAGCCAGTGCAGGAGCGGGGCAAAATTCCCCTGCGCCAGAGCCGGGGCAATCTGGCTGTCCTGCTGGAAGGCGGCGGTGCGAATCTGCGCCGCTGCCAGCGCACCCATGGCGTAACATGGGAAATAGCCAAACAGTCCTTCCGGCCAGTGGATGTCCTGCAGGCAGCCCCGGCGGTCATCCGGGACAGTCAGACCGAGCAGGGCGTGGAGTCGGTCATTGAATGCGGCGGGCAGGTCTTTCACGGCGAGATCCCCGTTGATCATTGCCGTTTCCAGCTCATACCGGACGAGGATGTGCGCAGGATACGTCACCTCATCCGCATCCACGCGGATAAAGCCCGGGGCCACATGCGTCACCAGACGATGGAGATTGTCCGCCTGCCATCCGGGTGTGCCCTCCGCAATGTTGAATTCCGTGCGGAGCAGCGGCGTGACCCATTCCACAAAGGCGCGGGAGCGACAGACCTGCATTTCCATGGTCAGAGACTGGCTTTCATGCAGCGTCATGCCGCCAGCCTGCCCGACGGGCTGAGACAGCCAGTCTGCGGGGAGCCCCATGTCATACAGCGCGTGCCCGGTTTCATGCAGCACGCCCATCATGGCGGGGAGGAAGTCTGCTTCTTCATAGCGTGTGGTCAGACGCACATCATGCGTGGCTCCTCCGCAGAAGGGGTGGAGGCTGACGTCCAGCCGACCACGCGTCATGTCAAAGCCCAGCTGCTGCATCAGCTTACGGCCCAGCGCTTCCTGCTGCGGCACCAGAAACGGACCGGGCAGCGGGGTAGGGGCAGGCAGGCTGTTCTGCTTTTCCAGCACGGCGGCAATCAGGCCGGGCAGTTCAGTGCTCAGGCGGCTGAAAATCGGGTCGATATCTGTTTTGCGCGTGCCGGGGTCAAACGAGTCCAGCAGAGCGTCATACGGGGAAAGCCCCAGTGCTTCGCCTTTGGCTTTGGCAATCTGCTGCGTGAGGTTCAGCACTTCCTGCTGGTAGGGGAGGAAGGTTTTAAAGTCGCTGTTCTGGCGAGCCTCACGCCATACCATCTCACTGCGGGCGGTGGCCTGTGCGCTGGCTTCCACCAGATCCCCCGGCAGGGCGGTGGCGTGTGTGTGCAGGCGGCGCATTTCCGCAAGGTTGGCACGCCGCCAGAGATCATCCCCCGCGTCTGCCGTTGCCAGCAGCTCTCCCATTTCAGGGGCTGTCAGAATTTCGTGCCGTAGCCCTTCCAGCATGGCCAGATTTTCCGCCCGGCGCTCTGCCGCGCCGTGGGGCATGATCACTTCCTTGTCCCAGCACAGAATGCCGATGGCATCATTGAGGGAGGACAGACGGGCAAAATGGCGCTCGAGGCTCTGGTAGGCTTTATTCATCAGCTGAGATCTGATCCTGTAGGGTGGCAATGCTGGCCTGTAGGGTAGAGCATCCCTTCGCGGGACGGAACTCTCTGCGAAGACGACTTGAAAGAACGAAGGAAAGCACATGCCCCATAGAAACGGGATGGCGACACAGGAGCCATCGGTTGAGCAGGCGCTGGCTCTTCTTTCTGTCGGGGATGCAGAGCGAGCCGCGACCATATTGCGCACGCTCCTGCGTGAGGATGCGTCAGACGCCGAGGCCTGGCATGCCATGGCCTGCGTGGCTCGCGCCGGGGGCGATGCGCAGTCCGCTATTGCTCTGGCCGGGCGGGCGATTGGCCTGCGGCCTGAAGGCCATTTCCACATCACACTGGCTTACGCATTGCTTGAGCAAGGGCATGCAGAGCCTGCACGTGCGGCGGCCAATGTCGCGGTGATGACAACGCCGCGTGACCCTCGGGCGCATGAGGCCATGGCTGCCATTCTGGAAGCGGAGAGCCGTGTACAGGAGGCTGAAGTGGCGTTGCGCACCGCGTTGCGCTTGCGGCCTCTGGACTGCGAAAAACACCTCAGTCTCGCGGCTTTTCTCGCACGCCATAGGCGCGTTGATGAGGCTCTGCAGACGTCAGAAAAAGCACTGCGTCTGGCGCCTGAGAACGTGTTTGCGCACAACCAGCACGCCCTGTTGCTGGAACGTGCTGGCCGGATGCGGGAGGCTGAGCCGTTCTTTGCTGTGGTGGCTACCGCTTTCCCGGAGGATGCGGCGGCCCTCGCTAACTATGGCGCTGCTCTGTTTGCCAAAGGCGATTTTGAACAGGCCCGAAGCGTGTTGCAGGACTCGGCGCGTCGTGCGCCGGACGCACCGGAAACACGCACCAATCTGGGGCTGGTGCAGATGGCGCTGGGCGCTCTGGATGAGGCCGAGCGGGAACTGGGTGCAGCCCTTGCCCTCCGCAAACAGGATGCCCGGCTGGCAGTGAATTACGGCACCGTGCTGGCAGACCTTGGACGGCGGCAGGAAGCAGAAGCGCTTTTTCGGCAAATACAGATGTGGGAGGCTTCAGAGCAGGATCGGGCGCGGGCCCGGTTCAATCTGGGCACAGTCCTGCTGGCGGAAGGCCGCTTTCATGAAGGCTGGCAGGCGTTTGAGGCCCGGCAGAGTTTGCTGCCTGCGCGCCACACAGAAGAGTTGCGGCAATGGGATGGAGCAGACACGGGTGGTACCCCGGTTCTGCTTTATGGCGAACAGGGGCTGGGCGATACGCTCCAGTTCCTGCGGTATGTCGAACCAGCTCTGGAGCGTGCGCCGATCCTTCTGGCCGTGCCGGAGGGACTACATGCTCTCGTGGCGCAGATGGAGAGTGTCCGTGCCGGGCGTGTAACGCTTCTGGAAAAAGGGCAGACGGCCCGGTCTGCCGGGGCAACGGCCTGTTGTTCTCTGCTCAGTCTGCCGGCCCGGCTCGGGCTGGATGCGCCGTATCCGTGGATGCAGGTATTTAAGGAATCGGACGCAGGAAGCGGCCTTTCCGGCTGTGAAGTCAGCGTCTCTCTGGGTGATCCGGGCGAAGGTAATGCGCCTCAGTCAGCCGTTTCGTCACTCAAGGTCGGTCTCTGCTGGGCGGGGAACCCGAGTTATCGGTTTGATCGTCGGCGCTCCATGGCGCCCGCCTGCCTTGCGCCGCTGGCGGATGTGCCGGGCGTGGTGTTTCAGTCTCTTCAGCGCGACCATACGGGGGAAGGGCTGCCCTTTTCTGTAGTGCCGTTACCGGATGGGGACATGCTCAGCACCGCCCGTTTGGTCGCCGGGCTGGATGTGGTGATTACGGTCGATACCGTCATTGCGCATCTGGCCGGTCTGCTTGGGAAACCTGTCTGGTTGCTCAACCGCTTTGGAGGAGATTGGCGCTGGGCGGAAGGCTCAACCCGCGTGCGGCCAGACGGGCAGGCAGAGAACCTGTGGTATCCGAGTCTCCGTCTGTTTTCTCAGTCTGCCCCGGGTGAGGGCAATACCCCGTGGGAAGAACCTGTGAGGGCTGTGGCTGAGGCTTTGCACAAACTTGTTAAGATGTAACCGCAACGCCTGTTGCCCAGCCGGGTGACGCCCGTATGATAAGGAAATGACGCGTTATTCTCCTGAGGGTGCCACCCCCGCCATGGCGCAATGGTTTGCGCTGAAGGCCGAAAATCCTGAAGCCCTGCTGTTTTTCCGCATGGGCGATTTTTACGAGCTGTTTTTTGACGATGCCACGGCGGCAGCCGCAGCGCTGGATATTGCGCTGACGGCCCGGGGCAGCCACGCGGGTGACCCCATCCCGATGTGCGGCGTGCCGGTGGGGGCTGCCTCGGCTTATCTGGCCCGGTTGATCCGTCGCGGCTTTCGGGTGGCGGTTGCGGAACAGACTGAAGCGCCGCGCAAAGGCAAGGGTGCGGCCAAAGGTCCGCTGGCCCGTGCCGTCGTGCGGGTGGTGACACCAGGCACCCTGACAGAAGATGAATTGCTGGAGCCGGGGCGCTCCAACCTGCTGCTTGCTCTGGCGGGAGAAGCCGGTAACGGGCGAGGCCGGAAAAGCAAGGCGGCGGAAGCCGAGAGCATGATCGGGGCAGCATGGATTGATGTCTCCACCGGCCTGTTTGAAACAGCCCGCGTCACACAGGCTGCGCTGGCTGCGTTGCTGGGCCGTCTCGATCCTGCGGAAATTCTGGCTCCCGCAGAGATGGCTCTGGGTGAGCATGAATCCGCGCGTGCGCCGGAGGTGCTGTTCCCGAATGTGGAGACGGCACGCCAGCGTCTGGCCGCCGCGTTTGATGTTGCCAGTGTGGATGCGTTCGGCACCTTTACGGATGAGGAAGCTGTCGCAGCCTCTGTCGCGGTCGACTACGTGCAGCGCAGTCAGGCTGGAAAGTTGCCACGCCTTGCGCACCCCAGCCCGCAGATGGAAGGCGGTATTCTGGGGATTGATCCCGCAACCCGCGCCAGTCTGGATATTCTGCGTGCACGGGATGGTGGCACCGAACACACCCTGTTCTCCGCCATGAATCAGACCGTGACCTCCGCCGGGGCGCGCATGGTGGCCGAATGGCTGGGCGCGCCGCTGGCGG
>NZ_JOPG01000028.1 GCF_002153605.1 Acetobacter malorum
CGAGGCGGTGCTGGCCACGTCCAGAACCCGCGTCTTGGCCCCCAGACCATCCTCCCCGGCCGTCCGGGTGGTGGTAAGGATATGGGCGTGATGGTTCCGGTTATCCCCTTCCCGGCCGGGTTCATGGATCGCCACATCCGCCACCACCCCGTACCGCGCCACCAGCTCACGGGCGAAATCCCGGGCCAGTTCTTTCCGTGCGCGCCCATCCAGTTCGGCCGGTAACGCCAGCTCGTATTCCCGGCCGGTCTTGGCATCCTTCCGCTTCTCGGCCGCCTCGGCTGCGTTCCATAAGGCGTTCCGGTCCTGTGCCCAGTCCGCACCATCCGGGGCCACGATGAACGCATCCTCCACCCCCTGTTTCCGGGTGTAGTCGTGCGTCAGGCCCTGCCGTTCGTCCGTCAGCTCCTGACCGGCACGATAGGCAGCAGCAGCCACGATGCTGCGACCGGCCGAACGCGAAATGGATTTGACGGACAGGTGGTAGATCGCCACGTCTCGCTCCGTTCAGGAAGGGTTCAGGGAAGGAACGTCCCTGACGCACGCATTGGAACAATGCTAAAGTGCGCCTTTCACTCCTTCGTCGCAAGGGTTGTTTGCACTCCACGGGGAATCAAGGAAACTTCCGAAAAATCGGGTATCATCAACAGGGTCACGCGAGAATGGAAATCACAACAGACCATTGCACCCACTTGGTGCGGGAGGAAAAATGACACCTATCGAGAAGGCAAAACAGCAGGTCGAACAGGCCAAGGCCCGGTATCAGGCTTTGCTCGCCAGACAGAACGCCGAGGAGCGCAAACTGGATACTCGCCGCAAGGTCATTCTCGGGGGTCTGCTGATCGACGCGGCCGGGAAGGATGAACGCTTCGGCCGCGTCATTGACGAACTGATGAAGCGCATCACCCGCGACCATGACCACAAGGCGTTCGAGGGCTGGCAGAAGCCCGAGCCTGACCGGTCATGACCGACGAACGCGAGCTGGATGACGGGCTGGCCGCGTTCGACCAGCTCGGCCGGGAAATGGCGGAGACAAACCGTCTGCTTCGGGCCGTCCGGTCCGATCAGGCGGCCCGGAACCAGCAGGAACACGACCTGTCGGCCGAAATGCGAGCCGCGCTTAAACAGGCCACAGGAGCCTCACAGAAGGCGCTACAGGCCGCCAAGACAGAAATACGCTCATCTCTACTATGGACGGGCCTGACGGCCTTCCTGATCGTTCTGGTGGCATTTGGCGGGGGGTATTTCTTCGGGCAGCGGGATGGATGGGAAACTGGGCACGCGGACGGATACCAGAAAGCCCGGAATCAGGAGGCCGCCGCGAGCTGGGCCAACACACCGGCCGGGCAGCGGGCTTATGGTCTCGATCGACAGGGCGACCTTGACCTGCTGACCATGTGCCGTGGGAACGGCTGGACCACGGAACGCCGGAAGGGTGGGATAGTCTGCTTCCCAAACGCGGACGCCAAAGGGAACGTAACCGGCTGGTATCTGCCCTGACCGTCACCGGGATGGGAAAGCCGGCAAGTCCCCTCATTGCTTCCTGAGCCATTTTCTCTTGCCCGATTCTGCCGGCGTCACAGGGGCCGGGCGAGCGCGGAGCGGCGGAGCCCGCCCGCAGGGCGCCGGAACAGACCTCGAAATAGCAGTTTTCCACCGAAAAAAGGGGGGACAACAGGGGGATTAGATTCTTTTCTCTTTCTTAGGGATCGCCACACCCCGCAGAAATCCAGCAGAAACAGATTGTTTTAAGTCTCAGATTCTGAGACTAGTAGACCTCGGAATCCGAGACCTAAAGATAGGTTCTCCACAAGGAGCGAGACATGGCCCAGATTGTGCGCCTCACCACCAAGCCGCAGCGATCCGGACAGGAGGAAGCGGCACAGGCCGCCGAGCAGCTCTCGCTCCTGTCCGAAGAACTCTTGAAGCATTTGCCCGGAGAGGCGCGCATAGCCATCTCACGGGCCACACACGCGCTGCAAAAAGCAGCACGACCAGACACTACCGAAGGGCTTTGGCCGGGAGGTTTCACCATGTTGAGCCGTATGCAGACCGCCGCAATCTGGGATGGCATCCGCGAATTATCGTCTGATGATCGCCCCAATCAGGTCCGTCATGCTTTCGATCTGGTACTGCTCAATCTCCGACAAGATACGGGCGAGGTGCTGCTTACGCGTGACCAGCTTGCTGAACGGATCGGATGCGCACCCAAAAACGTCAGTACCATCATGGGAACGCTAGAAAAAATGGGTGTGATCCGCCGCGAACGCCGCAGGATTGAAGGCGTACAAGGCCGAGGGATGGCCGTATATTTCATCAACCCGCATGTGGCATGGAACGGCTCGCTGGACGTCCGTAAGGCACAGGCCGCGGAAACCCGGCCGCCCATGCAACTTGAATTACTCCAGGGGGGAGCGTCATGAGCAGCACCCTTTATGACCATGACTTCTACGCATGGGCCAACGAGCAGGTCGGACTGCTGCGCGCCGGAAAACTATCCGAGGCGGACCTTGAACATATCGCCGAGGAAATCGAGAGTATGGGGAAATCTGAGAAGCGTGAACTTATCAGTCGTCTGACTGTGCTGCTTCTTCACTTGCTCAAATGGGAGTTCCAGCCTATGCGCCGTGGTGCTTCATGGCGTCTTTCAATTGCCAATACCCGCGATGCGCTGACTGATCATCTGGCCGACAACCCAAGCCTACGAAGTGTTCTGGAAGCCAGCATCGACACAGCTTACCGCCGTGCCCACCGTGACGCTGCTTTGGAAACCGGCTTTCCTGAAGGGACCTTTCCGAACGCCTGCCCATGGTCCTTCGACCAGATGATGGACGAAGATTTCTGGCCTGAATACCAATCTTGATTTGGTATAAATCTATAAAATTAAAAGGATGTAAATAATGTCTGGTCTATACAGCTACGGAAATACTGTAACAACGAGCGGTTCATATACTATGTATCCGACCGTTTATATTGGACTATTGGAATCAGGAGGAGCAAGCGCTACTTTCACAGGCACTGATGTCGTTGCTTCTGTCTCGTTTGCTCCTGCATTAATATCTGCAATATGCCCATATATCGTAACATCGACTGATGGTGCAAATGTTACTGTTGAAGTTGGGAACTCTCTTATTGGACTTCTAACGGGATCATCTCTTACTGCTGATGGTGGCACTATCAACATTAGCGGTTCCACTACAATTTCCGCTCTTAGCGGAATGACTTACCACATTAAGAATGGCGGAACACTTAATTTAGGAAACGTTCAAAGTGCAGATCTATCTGCATTATCCGGAGCAAGTATAAATTTTGGAGATGGTGGTGGAACACTTGTATTAACTCCATCTTCAGGTGTTAATATTTTATCATTCAGCGGAATAAATGGTTTTTCTCACAAAGGATCAACAATAGAAATACCAGGGGCTGGTAAAGTTACAAATTCAACATACGACGGATCAAAAACAAGAATAACGACAGATAATGGATACACAATAGAAGTATCAGGGGATTATACTGAAACTAACAAAACTCTTTATCAAAAAACAGACGGATCAAATCTTTATATCAGCGCATCAAGCTATGTTACAATTAATGGTCAAGAGAGTGACGATGCAGTTCTTGTCTGCTTCCTCCCCGGCAGCCTCATCAACACGCCGTATGGCACGAAGGCCGTTGAAGACCTTAGTGTTGATGATGAGATCATTGCGTATGTTGATGGTGTCGCGACCCCTCGTCGTGTGACCTGGACCGGTCAGGCGCACTGCAACGTTCGCTCCCATCGTCCTGATGATGAGGCGGGTTACCCGGTCCGCATCCTCAAGGATGCCATCGCGGACGGAGTTCCGTTCAAGGACATGCTGATTACGGCAGAGCACTGCCTGTTCTTTGATGGACAGTTTGTTCCGGCCCGGATGCTGGTGAACGGTCGCTCGATCTTCTTCGACAAGTCCATCACGTCTTACGACTACTACCACATCGAAACCGAAGCCCATTCAGTCATTATGGCCGATGGCATGCTCACCGAGAGCTATCTTGATACCGGAAACCGTCGCGCCTTCTCTCAGAAGGGAAACGTTGTCTCGATCGGTAGCACTAGCAATCTGACCTGGGGTGACGCGGCCGCCCCTCTGACGGTCTCCAGAGAAGCGGTCGAGCCTCTCTTCCGCCAGATCGAGAACCGCGCGGACAAGGCCGGTTTTGCGATCCACACCGAAGCCCGGCCCCTAACGCACGAAAGCAACCTGCACCTGACCACGGATACGGGAGCGATCATTCGGCCAGCACGGCACAACAATGGACGGGTTATGTTCATGATCCCCGACAGAGTTGAAAGCGTTCGGATCGTCTCCAACGCCAGCCGCCCCTGTGATGTGATCGGCCCCTTCGTCGATGACCGCCGCCAGCTGGGTGTTCTGGTTGGAACGGTTACCCTGTTCGAAAGCAACCGGACACGCACGCTGACCGATCACCTCCATGATACCCAGCTCTCAGGCTGGAACAACGTGGAAGAGGGAACCATGCGCTGGACCAGCGGCAATGCTTTGCTCCCCTTGGGAGAACGCGCACCAGCAGCCCTCGCCCTGATGGCAATCGAAGTCAAAGCCGCAGGTCCGTATATCCTGGACGAAACACTCTCCGAGAATCACGCTCTGAAGGTCTGATGTTCTATTCTGTCCTGGGTCAGGACCCAGGACAGAATCACCAGGGATCATATCCCCGATCAGAGCGGCGACTTCGCCCTCTGGAGAGACCTTTCGAGCGATTGCGTTCCAGATCAGCAGCCTTCCTGGCTTCTTCAGCCGCCCGGATGTCCTGCTGGCGTCTGATTTCAGCCTGACGTACCAACTCCTTCCTCTGGCGCTCGGCCTCCCTCTCCCTCTCCCGCTCCATCCGCTGCCCGATCTTCCGGGCCAGACCGACCGCTAGCCGGGCCTTCTTCTCAAGGCCGGAGAACAGCGCCGAGGCCTTCTCCACGGCCTTGCGGGCCGTTTCCAGCACCCGGTTCCGCTCACGGATCTCCGCATTCTGCTTCCCGAGATCCGTCACCGGCTCCCGGCCGGGAATCTTGCGGGCCGCCTGCCGCTCCAGTGCGGTTGCTGACACCCCCATGTGCCGGGTCGGCTCCTGTGCTGCCCCCTGACGCTCGAAGCTCCTGTGATCCACCCTCTGCTCGACCTGGTGCCGTTCAAGCGCCATGTTGACCTGGCGCGCCCACACGCCCCGCATATGCTCGATCTCGGCCGAGGCGGTGCTGGCCACGTCCAGAACCCGCGTCTTGGCCCCCAGACCATCCTCCCCGGCCGTCCGGG
>NZ_JOPG01000029.1 GCF_002153605.1 Acetobacter malorum
CATGCAGGCCATCTGCCGTTCTGGCTCGCACCGGTGCAGGTCGTTGTCGCGACGATCACAGAGGAGGCTAATATCCATGCCGGAGACCTCATCAAAACACTCGAAGACCATGATATCCGGGTTCTTCCTGACCTGCGCAATGAGAAGATCTCCTATAAAATCCGGGAACATAGTCTCGCCAAAATACCTGTCATGCTGGTCATCGGGAAAAAAGAAAAAGAAAACGGAACCGTCTCCATCCGGGAATATGGAAATCCGGCTCGACCAACAATGCAGGACGAAGAAGTCGTCAAAGTGTTGGCAACCGCCTCCCGTGATCGACTGCTACGGGTCTTTGACGCATGAAGAACGTTCGCGCCGCTTTCGACGATTTATGGTATCTCAGCCGGCCCTATTTCACGTCTGAAGAAAAGAAGTCCGCGTGGGTGTTACTGACTGCGGTGCTGCGTCTGACCCTGCTGCTAGTTGGAGTGGGCGTCCTGCAAAAGCAGATTTACCAGTCCGGTGTTTTTGTCGCTTTCAAACACCTCTCAATGCTCTCATAATGTTGTCCACACATCAGATTTTTGATGGGTTGGTAATGACGTGCTTCCCGAAAACACGTTCGTTTGGAATTGGATTTTTCCACGCAGGACTCCGTAAGCTGGACGAGGAGAGTTTCATGACAGCGGCTGCAATGCTTGAAGACGTGAAGGCCAGTCTTAAACGGGTTATAACGGGGCTGTTTTTCGATAAGGCTGTGCTGTGGGACGTGGCATTAAAAAACATAGACTGGTTAACAGAGAGAACTTGTTGTAACGGTGACACATGACTCCACGTGCTCACAGTCCAACTTACCTGCTGGCCTTCTGGCCTCTCGTATTGCTTGCACTGATTGCACGCCTGACATTTGGCGGAATTGCTTCCCCTGCGACACTAATCGACGATCCCCTCAACACCCTTACAAAGCTGAGCATTCTTTGCGACGATCTAAGCACTTCGTCTGATCCAGACGGACAGCACCATCGCTCAACTGCCCCCGATGATGACGGCTTTCTTCTGTCCGAAGCATTGGACCTGCTCGTTGTAGGCATCGTTTTCTGTCTTTTTGTGGGATTATGTGTTGCTGCCATTCGTCAGTCATGGATGTTCACATTCATCCGGGGGCCGCCAACACCAAAACGGACTTCTCTCTGCCCGCAGGGACCTCCTGCCTGATCTGAATTGAAAGAGCCGCTGACCTGCCATGCAGGTGAGCATTTTGTGCTGTCTCTTCAGGTCCCTTCACATGTTTCGTATTGTTTATTTTTCACTCCCGTTTTACGGGACAATGGTCGCTGCCGCCATTTTCTCGGCTACCACTACCTACGCTGCCGTCGGCACAGAGAAGCCTCGCCCACCTTTGAGCAACCGTGTTCTTCCTGCGTCCAGAACCAAAAAAAATCCCGTCAAAACAGAACAGATTCTTGTAACGGGATTAAGTCGATCCTCTGCCCTTACGCGTCCCGCGGGCCAGACGACTTATAGTTCCGACAGAAATAGTTTCGCGAACCAGGTTAGCCAAAGTGTTGCCGATATGGTGGTGACTATTCCTGGCGTCAGCTTCACTCAAGGGAATGGCCCTCGCGATACGAACGTGTCCATTCGTGGCTCAGGAGATCGTCAATCATGGGGACTTAAAAATATTCAGGTTCTGGAAGATGGGTTCCCCATGACCCAACCCGATGGGACCGCCCGGGCCGATTTGATTGATCCTCATGCCTATCAGGGTGTGGATGTTTTCGAGGGGCCTGCCTCAACGCTGTATGGTAATTACGCCATTAATGGTGCCATCAATTTCCGCACGCGAAAGGGCACAGACATCCACGGACTGGAACTGGGCTCCGATTTCGGCAGTTTCGGGATGTTCAACAATTATGCAACGCTCGGTTTTGGCAATAGACACTATGATCTGATGATCTTTGGCAGCGATGTGCGTGGAAACGGCTTCATTGCCAATAGCCGTTATAATACCTCGACAGAAAATATGCGGCTGCGTGTCAATCTGACGTCATCGGATCGTCTTATCCTGAAATTCGTCAACAACGTCACGGATGCTTTTCTGCCAGCAAGATTGTCACTCAACCAGTATCGGGCCAATCCCTACCAGCGGGGGTGCACCAATGCGTCCAGTGCGGCGGCCGGTTGTGCGTCTGTCAATCTGTTGGCCAATGGCCGCTATGGCGCGAAGGTTGCCATGAGCCCTGAAGAGGCAGGGTTGGGGCGCTTTGACCGGCGCACGGTGGTTGGTTTGCGCTGGGAGCATGATTTCAACAGCTACACAACGTGGCGAAACCAGTTTACCTACGATCAGCGCCATATCGACCAACCGACGTCGCCTATGGCGTATGTCGGTCCTTATAATTCCTATAATGTCAGTAGCGACATCACCAACCACGCCGAACTTGCTGGCAGAGCATTGGAAACGTTTGCTGGCGTCAGTTTTGACTATCTCGATTTTGGTTCGCAGACTTACAACGTCATGCCCCTTGGCGGAGCAACACGAGGGGCAATGAGTTCCGAAAGCTACGGGCACCAGTGGAATCTTGGCGCGCGCTTTCAGGAAGACTGGCATTTTGCACCCGACTGGCACATCGTCGCAGGGCTTGGCGGCACATATTCCGATATTGGCGCAACCGAAACACTCTATGGCTACTCCGCGATGGGCAGAAGCCAGCGGGCCATCACAGCCAACCGTTTCTATTTCAATCTCGCGCCAGAAGGCGCGTTGATTTATACGCCGTCAAAAAACTGGACACTGCATACCCGTGTCGGCACAGCCTATGGCACCCCATCCTCTCCCAATCTTTTCATTACCCCACAGGGGGAATACGGGAACAATACACAGCTGAAAAGCCAGACAAGCGTCGGCATTGATCTGGGCGCTGACTGGCACCCATCTTCTGCCATCAGCATTCAGGCAACAGGTTTTTACGAGTTTTATAAAAACGAGTTGGTCAGCCAGTCTGCCGGGGTCAACACCGTTGGCTCCTACACTTTCAACGCACCTGCGTCTGAACATCGTGGTGTTGTTCTTGGTGTGGAGTGGAAGCCGTTGCCAAAAATGCTTCCTGGTGGTCGGGTTAAGCTGAGTTATACCTATGATAATCAGGTTTATACCAACTACACCGAGGTTCTTTCCAATAGCACGCTTTCACGCAGCTTCAGCCGTAAAGGGCATTATATCCCCGGGGTCATTCCCAATTTCCTTAATGCCCGCTTTCTCTATGATCAACCTGACGGCCTACTGGAAGGGCTGGGCGGATATGCGGAAGTCACGTGGCGTGATTCTTACTGGCTCGATAACGCCAATCGCCTGAAAGCGCCGGGATATGCGTTGCTTAATCTTGAAATGCATTATGATCCACCGGCCAGGTTCGGCTGGGCACATCGTCTGCACTGGTATTTCGAAGTACAAAACGTGGCTAACCAGACCTATATCGCGGGGGCCACTAACATCAGCGACAAGCTGCAATCAGATGGACAACAGGCTGGTGCAGCCACACTCATAAACAGCACAGGTTCCATCTACGCAGGTTCGCCCCGTGCGTATTTCGGTGGTGTGCGGATCAGGTTTTGAGGACTATTACCATGACCATACACAGTGCCACTCTCTGGCCAGACCGTCGCACGCTCTGGCGCTGGCATTTCTTCTCAGGGCTATTCTGCCTGCCTTTTGTGGCTTTTCTCTCGCTGACCGGGGCTGTTTATCTCTTCAAACCTCAGATTGATGACTGGATTGACTGGCGATATGACCATTTGCCCATAGTCCTGTCGCCCTCTCCCGAGCAGGACGTTCAGACAGCCGTAGCAGCCGTGCCGCAGGGGGCTTTTCTGGCTTATGAACTTCCCCGGACTGTGCAGAGTGCTGCGCGTGTTCTTGTTAGTAGGCCAGACGGCGAAGCTGTGCGGGTCTATGTGAACAGGAACACCCACACTGTTGTGAAAACTGTTCTGGAAGAAAGCAGATTTGAGCGGCTGGTTTTCCGGCTGCATGGGCAGTTGCTATTGGGCAATGTGGGGTCTGTCATTATGGAAATGGTTGCATCATGGACCATTGTGCTCATCGTGACAGGCGTGCTGCTCTGGTGGCCGCGCCATCAGCGCGGGCTGGCAGGCATTGTCTATCCACGCCTTGGAACAAAGGGACGAACCCGCTGGCGGGATATCCATGCTGTCACTGGTGTCTGGACGTCAGTCTTTCTGGTGCTGTTTCTGGTATCCGGTCTACCGTGGTCCTTCGTCTGGGGACACACTCTACAATCGGTCGAAAACACGCTTGGTCGTCTGACCTCTGTCAAGGACTGGGAAATTGGCGCTGTGCCAGCCGCAGCTGTCATTGCCGGGCACCCGCTCGGACAACCACAGAAGCTTCCCGCAAAAGAGAATATGGATATGCCCGGTATGGACATGCCAGCCGCTTTAACCTCTTTTCCGAAAGGAGATTTGCTGAGTAGTTTGGATACTGTTGTAAAGACTGCGAGCGCTCTTTCCCTGCCAGCTCCGGTAATCATTACACCGTCTGGCTCTCTATGGACTGTGCGTTCCGACACACAAAACCGACCTTTGCGGGAAAGTGTGACAGTAACACCCGACGGCCATGTGATGACACAGGAAACATTTGCCGAGAAAGGTATTATCGATCGGGTTATTGGCTACGGCGTTGCGGCGCATGAGGGCCAGCTTTTTGGAAAGATGAACCAGGCCATTAACCTTTTAGTGGCAGTCGGCTTACTGATGATGAGCTGTGCCGCAACAGTGTTGTGGCTTAAACGCAAACCTGCGGGTTCCTTGGGGCCTCCACCTGCCTTGCCCTCTCAAAAATATGGAATGGTTGGTATGACGACCCTTGTCATTCTGGGGCTGCTTCTACCAGAACTGGGGGCCGCATTACTTGTTCTGGTTCTCGCAAACCGGATGTTTGCGAGATTAGATCCGACCTGACATCACGGGGATGGCAAGAGGCGTCTGAGTTCGCTTGCAATCTGATGGGCACTGGCATCAACGGGGATCATGCCAACCAGATGGTTGTGTCCATCCATGAGATAAAGAAGTGAACTATGATCGACGAGATAGCCTGAGCCATTGGGGGCATGACGTCGTGCTGAGACATGAAAGGCCTTCATAACCGGCTGAAGCTGACTTTCGGATCCCGTCAGGCCGACAATATGAGGTGAAAAACGCTCAACATACTCCTGTAAAACTGCAGGAGTGTCACGTTCGGGATCAACTGAAATGAACACGGGAATAATATTTTGTCCCCGCTTACCAAGCTCATCAAGAGCGGCTGACACCGTCGCAAGTGTCAACGGGCAGACATCCACACAGTGCGTATAGCCAAAATACAGAAGCGTATAATGCCCTTCAAAATCCGCCTGACTGACGGTCTGCCCATGACCATTAACCAGAGTGTAAGGCCCGCCAATCTGTGTATGCTGCTGCGACGTCAGAAATAGTCTTAGTCCCGCAGCCCCAGAAAACAGAAATAAGACTATACCAAGCAAAGGAAATATCTTTTTCCACTCCTGCCATCTGGAAGGGGGCACTTGCTTGGTTAATGCAATCTTTATGGGCTTCTTGCGAGTCATCGCGCCATCATAGCAAACAGCATGCCGAACGACAGCAAGACATCTCCTTTCAATTTCCATGGCCGCTTTTTATTGCCTTCAAACATAAAGCCGACCTTCCGTTCTCCCCCGATAGTGTTGAAAAAGTCCCGCTGGAGTTTCTCATCAACATTTAGGTTCGATATCATAACGTATAGAGCGTTGTAATCATGGGGAATTTTCATTCCCAATTGCATACAAAATCCTGAGCGGACACCTCAATCTGACTTTTTCAACACAATCCCCCCAAAGCGGTATTATACCAATTTGCTTTTGCTATGACCCATGAGCCCAGTCGCGCAATCCGAGAGACATAATGCGCCATGGCTGGTCGGTGAGCTGGTTCCACGCATGGCAGGCGATATCGACGATATCGTCATAGGTTTTGAAGATTCTGTTTGAGAGCCATGTATTACGCATGAACTGCCAGACGTTTTCCACCGGGTTCAGTTCAGGTGACCGTGGTGGAAGCGGTAGGAGAGTGATGTTGGGGGGAACCGTCAGTTTCAGACTGGTATGCCATGCTGCCTGATCCAGGATGAGGACGGCGTGGCTTTGCGGTGCAACGGCCTGGGCGATTTCCTTGAGATGGAAATTCATCGCATGGATGTTGCACGAAGGAAGCACGAGGGCGGCCCCTTTTCCCTGAGCGGGGCAGATCGCTCCGAAAATCCAGGCGGATCGGGTCCGTAGGTCGGCTGTCGCGCGAGGGCGGGTTCCCCGCTTCGTCCACCGCCGTGTCAGCTTTGTTTTCTGGCCGATCCTCGCTTCATCCGTCCACCACAGTTCGATGTCTTCTCCGGGATGACAGGCGCTGATTGCTGCAAGGGCATCAGGGAAGTCTTTTTAAAAATGTCCTGGGCATCCGGGTTCTGGGCATAATGCAGTGGGCGGGCCGTCAGCAGGCGAAAATTCTCATTGCGGACAATCCTGCTCAACCACGATACAGACAGGCTGACCCCGTGCTCTTCATGGAGCCAGGCGCACAGATCACGCAATCGCCAGCGCACCACACCATGAGCCGCGGGAATGGGGCCATCTTCGATCCGCTGCGCCAGAGCTTCCATGACGGAAGGTGTGATGCGACGAGGAGTGCCCCCACCATGACGATCAATCAGCCCCGCAGGCCCTTGAGCGTTAAAGCGCAAAACCCAGTCCCGAACGATCTGTCGATCTGTTCCCGCAAGACGGGCCGCTTCACCACGTGTCGCCCCGTCATAAATCGCGGCAAGCGCCAGAAGGCGCCGGGACTGGGCGGCATGTCTGCTTCCTCGGGCCTGACTGCGCACCCTCGCTGCGTCATAATCCTCGCGGAGTGCGACTGCCTTGCTCATCAGAGATACCTTCCTTCAACAATGGCATCCTGTGAATCACATTTTTAAACCAATGGGTACCCCATGAGTCACAGCCTCAACAAATTAGTATTAGCTCTCTCTATCCATGCCCCAGGCAGAACGTCTCCCACTGCCTCATCATCTCTTGCCTCTTGCTGAACAGATCGCCCCGCCTGTAAGCAGCTTCGACTTTATCTCCAATGGCATGAGCCAGCGCCATTTCCGCCACCTCACGTGAAAAGTCAGTCTCCTCCGCAGCCCAGTCGCGGAAACAGGATCGTAATCCATGAATGGTTACGTCCTTTGTGCCAGCTGCACGATGGAGCGCCTTGGAAAGGGCAACATCGCTGAGCGGCGATCCGATTTTGCCCCCAGGGAAAACCAGACCACCTGTTGAAGCGGGCGATTTCAGTATCTTCATCCGCCGGAGCACATCAAGGGCACTGGCCGTCAACGGCACGCGATGCTCGCGCTTCGCTTTCATGCGCTCGGCCGGAACCACCCAGATTTGCTTCCCGAAGTCGATTTCAGACCACAGGGCATGACGCACCTCACCGGACCGGGCAGCCGTCAGGCAGAGGAAGCGGGCGGCGAGAGCGGCAGAGCCATCCTGTCGACCAAGCTGTGTAAACACAGCCGGCAGGTCACGATAGGGAATGGCCGCATGATGAACAACCTTGGCCACGGCCGTGGGTTTCGGGAGAATATTGGCCAGATGACCGCGCCATCGGGCCGGGTTGTCGCCTTCACGCCAATGATGGCTGTGAGCGTAGTCAAGAATGCGCTCGATCCGCCCACGAATACGGCTGGCTGTTTCAGTGGTAGTTTCCCAAATGGGGCGCAGCACGGACAGCACGTCTTCTGTCTGGACCTGGCCGATCGGGCGGCTCCCCATAAGGGGATAAACATGTCGACCGAGAGAACTGCGCCATATCGGCGCGGAACGCGGGTCTTTCCAGGCGGGTGTCTGTTCCGTGATGTAATGCTCTGCGACTTCCTCGAAGGTCCGTTCCCTGACGGCGCTACGCCTCTTTCTTGCCTGCTCCTCCAGAGGATCGATTCCCTCCAGCAGCAGACGTCTGGCATCGGTTGCCTTGGCACGCGCTTCGGAGAGCGATACATCACGAGCAGGTCCTAATCCCATTTCCCGGCGCTTGCCGGTCAGGGGGCTCTTGAAGCGAAATGTCCAGGCGCGTGTCTCGCCCCGGATCGTGATCCACAGATTTCCGCCATCACCATGGACTCCATCTTTCAGGCTGGCGATCTTGCGCACGGTCAATTGGTTCGGCGGAAGCTTGCTCATGGATTTTCAGTCCCATCTTAGATCCCATCTTATATCATGCGGTTTCGTGTGTCCATGTGCGTCGGCGTGCCTCGTCAATCCGAACTAATAGATTGTTTTTTAGGGTGAAATGCGCTCTAAGGTGTTTTTACGCGCCTTCAAATTGGCGGACATCCCCTCCGCCATTTCATTACTCCGCCTCATATAATTCCTAAACGGATAGCTTTAGCGACTGCGCCGCATGTGGTCTGGCTGCGTAATTTCGTACGTGCTGAAGACAGATAGAGACGTATTGCTGCTTCAGAAATGCCGAGCCTTTCACTTATTCTCTGGGCCATCAGGCCTTCTGCGCAGAGTGCAAGACAATCTTTTTCGCGTGCCGATAAACGCGGGATATCCTGTCTTGATCGCAGCCCGGCTTTGCGGGCCTGCCATTCGTGTAGATAAAGGCCAACCTGGCTGAATGTTCTTGCATAACAGCTTTTTAAAGGAGGATCGAAGGCGTTCTGGCCCGTTATCGTCAGTATGCCGAGTTCCCCCCGTAGTCCCCGGAGGGGAATAGTGAGCCCAGATTCCCCAACGCCATATTCCCGGGATAAATCCATTACGTGCTGTTCGCGGGGCGTACGACAGACGATTTTGGACCATTCAAAAGGTAAAGCGCTTTCAAAAATTCTGTTCACAGTAGGGTCGTCTTTTAGGAAGCCTTTGGAAAAATAAAGTTCCTGCCAGTTCTCATTATAAGTTGTAAGAATAGAGGGCGCCTTGCTTTGCTGCGGGATGGAAGAGAGCATGGCATAAGTGATGTTTTCAATACCTGAAGTTTTTTTGATTTCTTCAATAATTTTCAAAACATCATTTTGTGTTTCAGACTCGTATATATCATCAAAAAGACTATCGTTTATGGTGATGATCTGCGGGTCAAATTCTGAGTTCGTCATACAGCACAGACACCATTCAGAGGATGGGTCTGATACTGTACGAGCGAGGTTGAAGGGTGTCTATTATGCGGCGAGGGCGTATCGATGCGCGATGTCGTGCATGCGGGGTTCTGACATTTCAAACGTCCCCAGCACGATAGGTTTGCCATCCCATTCAGATGTTGTAACCGGGATAGGATCCCATCCTGAGCGCATCAGAATGCGATACATCGGTTTAAAAAATACACCAGTTACAATATCAATTCCTGCATCCAGGCATATTTCGGAAAGCTTTACAAAAAGTTCTCCAGTATAGGATGCCGGGTCTCCTTTCCGGTATGTTGCGCAATACCTCGTCACTTCCCAAATGTTTGCGCCGTAGATATCGGGGCAGTTGGGGAAGAAGCGATAGAAAACGTTTCGCAGCATTGTCGGGCCAGTTGTTGGCAGAAGTCTGATGGACGTAGCATGCGACCCGTCCGGACGTTCTACGACAATGTAAAGAGGATTATATTGCCGGTCATATTCATCTTCTTCTCTTTCATGTTCAACTTTCACATCCCAATTCATGCGTGTGTGAAAGACATCTGCCCGCGCCCGGACCATGTTTTCATAGGTTCTGTAATTTTTCATTCTTTCTGAGAATGTGAATACTTTAATCATGACACTATCCATTAGGTTGCGGATAATGAAAATTAACTTTCTTCGGAGAAACAAAAATATATCAATTGTAATATATTCATTTATATGCGGTTATTTTGTATCATGGTGGTCTTTCTGTCTTTCATAATTATTAACTATTTTACATGTTTATGCTGACGTGAATATTTGAATTTTCCATCCGACTAGGTGCGGAATTTTGGAAGCCGTTTGCAGATTTTGGGTGTGAGAGAAAACGAAGCGCTTTGCCAGGCGTTGAAGAGCACCTTAGGGAAGGGGCAGGTCGTTTTTTTTTAAGTTAGGAGAGAGTGGGCAAGAGTTCACTCTCTTTGAAAGATGAGGAAGCACAGGGATGGCAATTGAACACGATATCGCTCAGGAGATTAAGGACCGCGAAAGACGCATAGAACTCCTGGTCAAACGGTTACCCGCCCGCATGCAGGATGCTGTTCACTGGCTGCGCCGACCACAGGCGCGCTGGGTGCGTATGCCTGCGGGCGTGTTCTTTATTCTGGGTGGGTGCCTGGCTATTCTGCCTGTGTTTGGAGTGTGGATGCTGCCACTCGGTTTTTTGCTGCTGTCTGACGACGTTCCCCCGTTACAGCGTCTCACTAATAAAGCGTTGGCATGGGTTGAAGCCAAACGACCCCATTGGATGGGGTTGCCGAAATTGTAAAAAAGTCCAGAGCGGGGTCGGTTAGATTACAGGATTACTGCTACTTTGAGTTAACGAGCTTCTTCCATTTTAACATCGTCAGCCTTCAGATCTGGAACAATGTCTTTTTCCGGCTGACAGGGAAAAGAAGGACGTGTCACTTCAGGCTGTTCTTCCTGATCGGTTTTGTCCGCAGGGGGCTGGTGAGGGTGTGGGCGAAAGCCGTTCATGGCCTGCCGCATGCCCATCCCTGCTAATCCGCCTGCCATATTGCCTGCCCCCGGAATGACCCCAAGGCAGCGGGCAGCATTGTTTGCATGGCATTTCCCACCTCTATCCTGCCGTGGAATGCGCCTTGATGAGCAGGGACTGTGTTTTGGCAAGTGCTTTCAGCAGTTTTTTCTTTATGGCTGGCACAGCCCGTTATGCTGAGGCTGAGCACGACAGTGCCAATACGTAAACGTCTGATCATGGGAAACCTTTGTCATCAGGATCGTTTCATACAGGCCATGCGTGTATGAGCCTTTTCCATAAAGGTGATGATTTTTGCTTTGGGAAGAGGAGCTTTTCATTATTTCAAAAATGAAAAGAATGGAGCCCGGACAAACTTTTGCCACACCCCCGGCGGAACAGTGATCATGTTACAGATGAGGTCTCTTATGAAGACAAAATTTATCCTTGCTCTGGCCCTCGGGTGTTTTGCAGTAGCAGCCCCCCAGTCCTATGCTGACCCACGTGGTCAGGGCGGGCCGGGCGGCCATGGCGGGCCCGGTGGCCCCGGTGGTGGTGGCCAGCACGGAAACCGTGGTCCCAACATGGGCAATGGTCGCGGCGGCCCGCAGCAGGCTTATGATATGAACCGCAGATGGAGCCGTGGCGAACGCTATGATGGCCCGCGTGAAGCACGCTGGATGGTGAATGACTGGCGGCGTCAGCCTGGCCTGTGGGCTCCCCCGAGCGGGTATCAGTGGATGCGTTACGGAAACCAGTTCCTGCTGACGGCTCTGACGACCGGCATTATTGCGGGCGTCGTAAATGCAGGCATGACGGCGGTTACACCGGCTGTTCCCGTTGTTCCAGCTACCCCGATGGTGCCGGTTGCCCCCGGTTATCCTGTGCAGCAGGGCTATCCGACCGGGAACTATGGCAGCCCGTACTGAAGCACAAGCCTGAAAGACGTTTCTGAAAAAAACGGATTTCAGGGTGCGTCATCCGTCTATCCATAAAAAAGGGGATGCAGCCAGATCTGGCGCATCCCCTTTTTTGTAACTTCTCGGGCTCTGTCAGGCGTTATGCCTTCGCCGCTTCTGCCAGCGTCTGTTCAATCAGGTCCAGGCCTTCATCCAGCAGGGCATCAGAAGCGGTCAGGGGGGTAAGAATGCGAATGGTCGCGCCTTTCACACCACAAGCCAGCAGGATCAGCCCTTTTTCACAAGCCAGGGCACAGAGTTTGCCCGCAGCACCTGCGCGCTGTTCTGTGCCGCCGTGGGTTTCCAGAATATCAAACGCCACCATCGCTCCCAGCCCACGCGGCATGCTGACGGGCAGGAGATCGGTGCGTTTGTACCAGCTTTCAATGCGGGCGCGCAGGCGCTCACCCATGGCGTTGGCGCGGTCCAGAAGCTTTTCTTCTTCAATCACATCCAGCACGGCAAGGGCAGCGGCACAGGCCAGCGGCGCGCCAGCGTAGGTGCCACCAAGGCCACCGGGCGGAACGGAATCCATCAGGTCTGCGCGACCAATCACACCTGAAATGGGCAGGCCACCTCCAAGAGATTTTGCAACCGAGACCAGATCCGGCTCAACGCCGGAATGTTCAATGCCAAACATCTTGCCGGTACGGGCAAAACCGCTCTGCACTTCGTCGGCAATCAGCTTGATACCGTGTTCATCGCACAGGCGGCGCAGTTCTTTCAGGAGAGCTGTGGGGGCGACACGGAAACCACCTTCACCCTGCACAGGTTCAATAATAATGGCCGCGACCTGCGTGGGGGCAATATCCGCCGCAAATAGGAAGTGCAGCATTTTCAGGCTGTCTTCAACGCTCACATCACTGTCAGGGAAGGGGATGTGGTAAACCTGACCGGGGAGCGTTCCGAAAGGGGCTTTGTAAGGGAGCACTTTTCCTGTCATGGCAGAAGCCAGCAGGGTGCGGCCATGAAAGCCGCCACAAAATGCAATGACGCCATTTCGACCTGTTGCGGCGCGAGCAATTTTCACTGCGTTTTCCGTGGCTTCTCCACCCGTGGAGAAGAAAATGGTCTTGGCCGGGCCGGAGAAGGGCGCGCGTGCGTTCAGTTTTTCTGCCAGCTCAATATAGGACTCGTAGGGGGAAACCTGAAAAGCCGTATGCGTGAACCGCTCAAGCTGCGCTTTGACGGCGGCCATAACCTTGGGGTGACGGTGCCCGACATTCAGCACTGCAATGCCGCCGCCGAAATCAATATAACGACGACCTTCCACGTCCCACAGTTCCGCGTTTTCGGCACGGTCTGCAAAAATAGGGGTGGAAGAGGCTACGCCACGGGGCACGGCATTGGCCCGGCGGGTCAGAAGGTCCTTGTTTGTTGTGCTCATGCCGTCTGGCTCCTGAAAAAGAAGGCTGCGTAGAAGAAGCAACCCGACAGAATTGTTTCAATCTCGTAAGTGGTTTTCAGGTAGCGCGGGAGGCGATTTTTTCTTGCCGGCGTGGTGACCGATTGTCACCGTGTCTGCGGGCGCATCAGGACGCTAGTCTTTCTCTTGAGATTTCCTCCAGAAGCCAATCCCGGAACAGGCTCAGGCCCCGGTTTTCCCAGCCTCGGTCTGTGGTGCGCAGTACATAGGAGCCGAGGGGTATATTCTGGATGGGTGTCCGGGTTGGCTGGATGCGAATCAGGCGGCCTGTTTCCAGATCATCCCCCAGCAGGAACGGGTTGCTCAGGGCAATGCCTTCCCCGGCACGGGCGGCGGCCAGCGTAATATGCGCCTGCCAGAGGCGGCCTGCGCAGGGAATGGTTTTGGCTGGTACCTGCTGGGCCTGAAACCACAAACGCCATTCAGCTTCATCTTCCTCTTGCAGAAGGGGAGCGTGGAGCAGATCAGCGATCGTTTCTGGCTGGCCGCCGAGTGCAGCCAGACCAGCAGGGGAGATCACTGGAAAAACCGGAGGCCGCGCAATATCGACGCTGCACAGGCCCCGCAGGGTGAGAGCGGCATTCGTATCCCGTACATAGCAAATATCTGCATGCGTTTCAGCCGCAATGCCGGTGGCGTGAAAAGCGGTGTTCGCATCAATCGGGCGGAGCAGAAAATCCATGCGCGGATAGGTCCGGCGGAACGCGGCAAGGCGCGGTAATAACCAGTGATACGCAAAGCCGTGTACGCAGGTCACAGTCAGGCTGGGTGTCTGCTGCCGGATCTCTGCGGTTGCTCGTGCCAGTCCATCCAGATGAGGGAGAATCTGAGTGTAGTAGGTCTGCCCTGCCGGTGTAAGGCCGCCTGTGGTGCGATTGCGGAGCGGTGTGCCGAGTATCTGTTCAAGGTCGCGCACGTGTCGGCTCACGGCGGCGTGGTCCACGCGCAGTTCCGCAGCCGCACGCCGAATGCCCCCGGTGCGGGCAAAGGCAGCAAAAGCATTGAGGGCAGCCAGAGGGGGGATGCGGTATCGCTGGTCCATAGGGCGCAAGAGAACTGTTGAGCCTGCTACTTGGGCGCAAAATGGCTTGCGTGCAAGGGAATGGCGCGAGGGTGGGATGCGGTGCGACTCCCCACCTTTCCTGAGGGTAAGCATGGCCTGCAAAGCGCAAAGCAAAATTTTTTTGTGAAAAAAGAGCAAAAATCCCGGAAAACTGCCAGTTTTACATCACGAAATCGTCATGCCTGAAATTTAATCAATTGCTTTGAAAGTGATCTATTCGTTCGGCTGGAACACCTCCGCCGATCACGACTGCCCGTTTTTTATACTACAAATATTATCGGGGTATGGTGATAAAATACAGTGCTTGTTTGAAATGATTACTGGAAGATCAGGTTTTAAAAAGAGTGATTAACTCTGCATTTTCTGAATATCTGAGTTCTTTTATTTTCCTGTTGCGTCAGTGAAGGGAGGTGTGGTTTTAGCCGTCCACACGAAAACTCCATAGGAAAATACATAATGCTTATTCAGGTTGTTAATGACTCCATTTCCGCGGCCATGCAGGTTGCCCCGATGGCCCCGATGCTTGCCTTCCTGCCGATTGTTGCCATGCTGATGCTGGCTACTGCGTTTTCTGACCGTACAGCCTGAGCCGCTTACGCGTTTCAGTCTGTTTTCCCCTGTGTCATTCTGCTGTGGCGCTGTGCCACACTACTAAGGTGAACACAGGTGTCCGGACCGTCATTCCTGAGGGATGACGTCAGTCCGGGGCGGGCCGCCTGCCAGAGCAGAGCCCGACTTTGCTGCCCTGCGCAGCCTTTTCCCTTTTTGCAGCCGTACCCAGTGTCCTGCATCTTCCCTGACAGATGTTTCTGTTTAAAACCGGCTGATCCGTCTTTTAATTAAGGCGTGTTGTTCACCACGGCTCGGGGCTACACATGCAGGATCTTTTTAACGCGCATCATGTCGGGAATTCCCGACCGCTGGGTTTGTCTGACGACGTTGTCAGCACCGCAACCTATGGCGGCCCAGACCAGTGCTACCGTTATACGCTCAAACGTGTGTGGGATGCGTCGCGCCCCGTTGTGATGTGGCTAATGATGAATCCCTCCGTTGCGACGGAAGTGGGGGACGACCGCACAGTGGCCAAATGCCAGCGTTATGCCCGCGCATGGGGTTATGGCGGTATTCTGGTGGGCAATACGTTTGCCTATCGCTGCACCGACCAGAAGCGCCTGCTGGAAACGCCTGACCCGGTGGGACCGGAGAATGATGCCGCTCTTCTGGAGATGGCGCGCGAGGCGGACCTGGTGATTGCGGCCTACGGCTCCCCCCAGCATAAGGCCCTGCGCGACCGTGGCCCTGCCGTTGTGCATACGCTCCAGCAGCATGGCATTGCGGTGTATGCCATGAAAGTGGGGGTCAATGGTCGCCCCTGTCACCCACTTTATCTGCCCGCCGCCCTTAAGCCTGTACTGCTGCCTGCGTCCTGATCAGGGTTGCGTGGCGGCTCAGACGGTTGACGAAAGCCCGCCTTCAGTATCCGATCAGCAGGACGTAGGTCAGGCCGCACCACAGTCCATGCGGCAGGGCCGGGAATACGGCGAGGATGCATGCCTCGCACCTGTAAGGGAAGGATTGGAATGACTGGTTCGTCACAGGCGCAGACCGCCGCATCGGGAGAGAACACGCAGGCCAGCATGCTGGACCGGCTGGGAGAAGTGGCTGTGCGCACCGGCCTGAATGTGGCGCCGGGGCAGCAGGTGATTATCACTGCACCGCTGGATGCCGTGCCGCTGGTGCGGCGCGTGACAGAGCATGCCTATAAGGCCGGGGCATCGCTCGTCACCACCTTCTACGCGGATGAAGAAACAACTCTTGCCCGTTACCGCTTTGGGCATGAGGATACGTTTGATACCGCAGCCGACTGGATGGCCCGTGGCATGACGGAGGGGTTCCGTGCCGGGGCCGCGCGTCTGGCTATTACCGGGAGCAACCCGGCCCTTCTGGCAGGGCAAAACCCGGAGCATATTTCCCGCGCCAGCCGGGCTGCCTCGCGTGTGAACCGGCCTGCCATGGAGATCATCACGAATTTTGATGTGAACTGGAATATTGTCGCCACGGCGACGCCAGCATGGGCCAAAGTGGTGTTTCCTGATCTGCCGGAAGATCAGGCTGTGGCGCGCCTATGGGAGGCTATTTTTGCAGCCTCTCGCCTGACGGGGGCTGACCCGGTGGCAGACTGGGCGGAGCATAATGCCACGCTGCATCGTCGCGCTAAGTTTCTGAATGACGCCCGTTACGCCGCGCTGCATTTTGCCGGACCGGGGACGGACCTGATGGTTGGTCTGGCCGATGGGCATGACTGGGCCGGTGGGTCCGAAAAAGCGGGCAATGGTATTATCTGCAACCCGAACATTCCCACGGAAGAAGTCTTTACCACCCCGCACCGTCTGAAGGTGGACGGGTATGTGGCCAGCACCAAGCCGCTTTCTCATCAGGGTACGCTGATTGATGAGATCCGCGTGCGGTTTGAAGGCGGCAAAATTGTCGAGATGCACGCAGCAAAAGGGGAGGAGGTTCTGGCTCGTGTGCTGGATACGGATGAAGGCGCGCGCCGGCTGGGCGAAGTGGCCCTAGTGCCGCATTCCTCGCCCATCTCGCAGAGTGGAATCCTGTTCCAGAACACGCTGTTTGATGAAAACGCCGCGAGCCACATAGCCCTTGGGCAGGCCTATACCAAATGCATGCAGGATACGGCCGGGCAGGATGAAGCCGCTCTGGCTGCACGCGGCGCCAATAGCAGCATGATCCATATCGACTGGATGATCGGCTCGGGTGAAATTGATGTCGATGGCATTGATGCCAACGGGACGGCCGTGCCGCTGATGCGCAAAGGCGAATGGGCTATTTCAGTCTGATACGGGTTATGAAAAAAAGTTCTGTTGTGAAGAAGGATTGTGTTTTTATGAATGGAATAAAGAAGGTCGCTCTGGCTGCGGCTCTGGCCACTGGCAGTGTGCTGGCTCAGCCTGCTCTGGCACAGACCGCAGCACCGGCTCAGGCCCCTGCTCAGACGCAGGGCGCACCGGCTACCCGCCCCAACCTGACCCCGGAGCAGATTACCACTTTGCAGCGGGATATGACCACGGCGCTGCATTACAAACTGGCGTCCAATGTGGTGCCCCGACTGACCTCTACGCTTAAATCCATTCAGGCAGCTAAGATTCAGCCGCCGGGACGTTTCGGTATGTCTCTGGAAGAGCAGATTAATATGGTCGGAAAAGTGCCGGGTCTGGAACCGATTTTGAAAACAAACGGTTTTACGCCGCGTGAGTTTGTTATGAGCCTGACCTGTGTCGGTCTGACTGGCAGCCTGATGAATGTGCCGCCGGGGCAGGCGACCGGCAGTATCCCGACACCGGACGCGGCGAATGTCGCAATTCTGAAGAGCAATCCGCAAGAATTGCAGGAGCTGATTACTGTTTTGCGGGCTGAGCATCAGCCTGCGCCTGCACAGTAAGCATCAGACGGGCAGCATGTTCAATATGCTGCCCGTTTTTTATGAAGTTTACGCGACGGCTTCTGCCAGATTTTTTTTGGCAGCAGTGATCGCGCTCTCTGTTGCGGCATTCGGCGTGATCAGACGACTTGCCCGGCTCAGCGCCATGATGGGGAAAAACTGCCGATAGAGATCATACCGCAGCATGAATGCCCTCGAGAGTTCCGCGCCTTGTTGCAGACGTTTTGAGATTGCCGGATCATCCAGCTTAATGGTCTGGCCAACGCCGTAGCCGGGGAAGCCGGTGCCGGTATATTCTTCTTCAGTCCAGCTGCCATCGGGTTCCTGAAGATCAATCAGATAG
This sequence comes from Acetobacter malorum, assembly GCF_002153605.1. Classification (GTDB taxonomy): domain Bacteria; phylum Pseudomonadota; class Alphaproteobacteria; order Acetobacterales; family Acetobacteraceae; genus Acetobacter; species Acetobacter malorum_A. The sequence continues at coordinate 17,958 of NZ_JOPG01000029.1, forward strand.
CGGCAGCCTTTTTCAATAGCGGGATAATCCTGTGGGCGACCCGCGGCAATCAGCCCCATCAGCGCCCATGCGGTCTGAGAGGGCGTGGTTTTGCCACGGCCTATGGAAGAAACTTCCATATAGGATGCACAACTTTCACCCCACCCGCCATTCTCCTGCTGGTAGGCCACCAGCCAGTCACAGGCTTTGGTAATGTAGGGCTGCGTCATGTCCTCCCCAATGGCGGCCAGAGCTGGGAGAACGGCCCCGGTGCCATAGACGTAATTCACACCCCAGCGACCAAACCACGGCCCCTGCGGGTCCTGTTCGGCACGGACATAAGCCAGCGCGCGCTGAATGCACGGCAGATCACGCGGGAGGCCCAGAATGCCAAAGGCTTCCAGAATATGCGCCGTCACATCCACAGATGGCGGGTCCAGCGCTTCCCCAAAGTCACAGAACGGGATTTTTGAAAGGAGAGTCTTGTTGTTGTCCTTATCAAAAGCCCCCCAGCCGCCGCAGGAGCTCTGCATGCCGACCAGCCACCGCACGGCCCGCGCAATCGCTTCCTCAACACCGCGCTCTTTCCATTCCGGCTTGTGGCGGCAGGAAGAGAGGGCGATCAGGGCGACGGCGGTATCATCCGTATCCGGATAGAAGTCATTGGCATATTCAAAGGCCCAGCCACCGGGTTCCACATCCGGCAGTTTGATGGACCAGTCCCCCTTCACGCGCACCTGCCGGTCCAGCAGCCAGCCCAGAGCCTTGTCCATCTGCGGAGTAAAGCGCTCTTCGGCCCCGGCATCATGCAGGGCCATAATGGCCAGCATGGTATCCCAGACAGGGCTGTTTGTGGCCTGAATCCAGGAGGCGTCGCCTTTATCATGGCGCCAGCCGGGGTCATTCAGGGCATCAAGCGCCTTGGCCATGACGGGGTGGTGAAACTGGAACCCTTCTCCATGCAGCGCCATCAGGCCATAGACCCACGGCGGCTGAATACCGCCCCAGCCTCCGTCCGCATCCTGATGGCGGATAATCCATTCCAGCATGTGGCGGATGGCGGCTTCACGCATTGTGTTGCGTTTGAGAAATTTGGACTGGAGCCAGTGCAGGCCTTTATCCGTCGTGCGGAAAAAGTTTGACCAGAGATCCACCCCTTCCTTTTTGGGCAGCGTATAGTCAAAGTTCGCACGCCCTTCAGGGAAAAGAGCATTCAGGCGGTCCTGCGGGCGCAGAGGGCGGCTGGGGCGGCGGGCAGACAACACAGCCAGAGGCACCAGCGTGGCCCGCGCCCACTGCGCAAAATTATAGATGGAAAAAACAAACTTGTTGGGGAACCAGATAACTTCCGGCGGAAGGTTGGGGGTTTTCTCCCATGGCCATTCCCCGATCAGCGCAAGCCAGTAGCGTGTGAAAACACGGATGTTTTTCAGGCCGCCTTTCTGCGCAATCCACGTGCTGGCCTTGTGCAGAGCAGGATGATCTTCCGGATAGCCAAGGGAGCGTAACGCTGCATAAGCCTCAACCGTGGCATTGATGTCCCCATTGCCTGCGCCCAGATAAATCCCCCAGGAGCCGTCATCCCGCTGGGTTTGCAGCAGGGCATTACCCAGACGCGGGCGCAACGGATGGTCGTCCAGACCAAGAAACCACAGTGCCAGGCACCACTCGGCCTCCATGGAGGCATTGGACCCGACAGGCCCAACCCAGTGGCCATCGGGCTTTTGCTGGCTGATCAACCACTCACAGGCGGAAGACACAGTATGGGTCAGGCTGTTTCCCATACTTTTGAATAGTGGCATATTCATTCTATAAACACCTACAAAAAATAGAAGATCTTGTCTGGACGATTTAGGTTTTTGATGGTCTGGCGGCCTCTGCCGGTACCGTCAGTTTTTGAATATCCGCAAAGGCCGCATGCCACTCGGCGTCTGGCATGGTGATAAAGCCAAAGCTGCGGAGAAAAAAAGCACCTTCTGCGGCAAAAATCATGGTGCGTATCTGCCGTGCTTCATCAGAATGACAGACGTCATTCGTCAGCCAGCTGGCATACCAGTCTCGTATTTTCTTGAGATGATCGGGAGATTGCAGAAGAGTTATGAGCGTGCCCGCAATCCGGGTGCGGGTTGCATCATCAAGCTGGCCACAGGCCTGAACATACGCACGGGCCTTATCAGCAGGGCTGGCGTCTGGCGGTGTGTGCTTCTGCACTTCTGAATCGAATGCTGTAATCCAGCGGTCAATCAGGGCCGTAATCAGGTCGTCCTTACTGCCAAAGCAGTATTGCAACCCGCCCTTGGTAATCCCGGCTTCCCGCGCGACCGCGTCGAGTGTGAGGGCAATTGCGCCGTCTCTCTGGACAAGCTGCTCTGCACACTCCATGACCCGTTCCCGGTTGATGGTTCTGGGGCGTGCCATAACCTTCTCTTGCTCGCTGTTTCCGTCCAATCGGAATTAAACGAGATATTTTCCCCTTACAAGCCTGTTTTGGGCATACAGCCATGCCTGTTGCGTGGCCCTGTGGTGCGGTTCTCCCGCGTCTTACGAGGGGTTTGCGGCGTCAGCAGTGGGCTGCACGCGGCGGAAGGGTGAGGCTGTGCAGGGTGCCGCGAATGCGGAAATCGCCAAAATCCATATCCAGCATGTCAGAAACGCCATTTGCAAAATAGCGCATGCCAATCTCATAGTCTGGCAAGATGCTGTCCGGCGTGCGGCTGAAAAATGCTACATGCACGCGCCCGGCTGGTTGATTGGCCAGAGCGGGAGAGGTGACCGGGTCTTTCGGCGGCCCCCAGCCCAGAAGCGTGATGTACGTCTCCTGCGCCCCATCGGGGCCGGTGCCGTCAAACAGCAAAGGGGCGATATTGGGTGTGTGCTGCTGCGCTGCGGCAAGAATGGCGGCGGTGTGCGCCATGGGGAACAGCGTGCCATCCGGCAGCTTCAGCGTTTTTTTGATCGGCTTGTCATATTGCACAACACCATGCCCCTGTGCATCCACAGTGGCTTCTCCGCTGACAACCTGCAGCACGGCATCATTGGATTTCTGGACGGTGCGAAACACCAGATGCCGCCCATCCTTGCTTTCCAGCGTGGTGTAGTCGGACACCATGTTGACGGCGCCCCCATTCCGGGTCGCGCTTTGAATATCCAGATGCTGCTGAGTGGACCATGCCGAGCACGTATCACGCACCACGTAGGTCATGTTGCCGGTGGCCGAGAGGGTGTTGCCACTCGATTCTGCCAGGCTGAGGTCATAAAGCGCCCGTTGGCCAACCAGTGCGCTGGTGGCGGGTGTCGCGGCTGATGTGGGTGTGGGGGAGGTATGGGGGGCTGCTGCAAGGCAGGCAGAGGGCAGGGCGCTCAAAAGAAACGCCGAGGCCAGATAACCCCGGAAGGGGCGAACCCCGTCTGGTCGGGGTGCCGGGCGACTATGGCAGAGAGCCCGACGGGCATGGCGGCGGAGAAATGCAGTCATGCCTGTGAGAAAAGAGCATCCGGGGCGGGAGCGCAACCACCCCGAATGCGGCATCTGACGTGCGTTAGTCTTTTTTAACGGTCGGTTTCGGCTTGGGCAGGTCCAGAGCCAGAGAAAGCTCTTTCAGCCGTTCCGGCGGCACGGTAGCCGGTGCGCCCATCATCAGGTCTTCACCCTGCTGGTTCAGCGGGAACAGAATGACTTCACGAATGTTCGGTTCATCTGCCAGCAGCATGACAATACGGTCCACGCCCGGAGCAGAGCCACCATGCGGCGGTGCACCGTAACGGAAGGCGTTCAGCATACCACCAAACCGGGCTTCCACTTCGCTTTCCGGATAACCAGCAATCTCGAAGGCACGGATCATGACTTCCGGCAGATGGTTACGGATTGCGCCGGAGGATAGCTCAATGCCGTTACACACAATGTCATACTGGTAGGCGTTGATTTCCAGCGGGTCCTTGGTGTTCAGCGCCTCCAGACCACCCTGCGGCATGGAGAACGGGTTGTGCGAGAAGTCGATGCGTCCCGTTTCCTCGTTCATTTCATACATCGGGAAGTCGGTAATCCAGCAGAAGCGGAAAGCGTTCTTTTCAATCAGGTCCAGTTCTTCCGCAATGCGGGTGCGGACCAGACCGGAGAACTTGGCCACTTCATCGCCTTTACCAGCGGCAAAGAACACGGCATCGCCAGCGTTCAGGCCCAGCTTGGTGCGGATGGCTTCAACACGGTCAGCTTCCAGATTTTTGGCAATCGGGCCTTTGCCGCCTTCGGCCTCAAAAATGATGTAGCCCAGACCGCCAGCCCCGGACTCACGGGCCCAGTTGTTCAGCTTGTCAAAGAACGCGCGCGGCTTGTCACCAGCGCCCGGTGCCGGGATGGCGCGAATTTCGCCACCACCCGCAGCAATGCGGGCAAACAGGCCAAAACCGGAACCAGCAAACTCTTCCGTTACGTCAGAAATCAGCAGCGGGTTCCGCAGGTCCGGCTTGTCAGAGCCATAGACTTTCATGGCGCGGGCGTAGGGAATCCGCTCAAACGGGGCCTGACTGACGGTGCGGCCATTGCCGAACTCGGTGAACAGGCCGGACATGACGTCTTCCAGCGTTGCGAACACTTCATCTTGCGTGGCGAAGGCCATCTCGAAATCGAGCTGGTAGAATTCACCCGGAGAGCGGTCCGCGCGGGAGGCTTCATCGCGGAAGCAGGGCGCAATCTGGAAATAGCGGTCAAACCCGGCAACCATGGCCAGCTGTTTGAACTGCTGCGGAGCCTGCGGCAGGGCATAGAACTTGCCGGGGTGCATGCGGGCCGGAACGAGGAAGTCACGTGCGCCTTCAGGGGAGGAGGCGGTCAGGATGGGCGTCTGAAGTTCAATGAAGTTCAGATCCGTCATCCGCTTGCGCATGCTCTGGATCACGCGGGCGCGCAGCAGCATGTTGCTGTGCACGCTCTCACGGCGCAGGTCGATGTAGCGGTAGCGCAGGCGGAGGTCTTCTGGATAGTTCTCGTGGCCAGCGACCTGCAGGGGCAGGACGGCGGCGGCGGACTGCACCACAAACTCACGGGCGCGCACTTCAATGTCGCCGGTGGCCAGATCCGGGTTGCGGGTGGCTTCCTCACGGCGGACCACCTCACCCGTGACCGTAATCACGCTTTCAACGCGGGTGTTTTCAGCCAGCTCCATGGCCGGGTCACCCGCCGGGATCACAATCTGGGTGATGCCGGTTTCGTCGCGCAGGTCGATAAACAGCAGGCCGCCGTGGTCCCGTTTGCTATGGACCCAGCCGGACAGGCGCGCTGTGGTGCCGGCATCCTGTGCGCGAAGAGCCGAACAGCTATGGGTACGGTAAGGGTGCATTCTCTCGTCCTGAAATTGAGGGCCTGTGTTTCTATAACTGCGCGGGAGGAAGCCGGGGAGCCGCGCAGATGTCAAGGGAAAGACGTGGGATGCCGCGTCATGCAGGCGCGGATATCGGCTGCAAGCGCCTCAATGGCAGCACTTTGCGCATCCCACGCAAACAGGAACCGGGCCGCTGCGCCAAAAAAGGTATGGAATCGCCAGCCTCTGGCACGCAGGCTGTTCATGGCCTGCTCGGGCATGAGTAAAAACACGGCATTGGACTGGGCGGGCCATGCCAGTCGTACGCCGGGAATAGCCTCCACAGCCTGAGCAAACTGGCGGGCGCTGGCATTGGCATGGTCTGCATTACGCAGCCATGCGCCGCTTTTGATCAGGCTGAGCCAGGGGGCGGTGATAAAGCGCATTTTGGAAGCCAGTTGTCCGGCCTGCTTGGCGCGTTCGGCAAAGCCGCGGGCCAGAGAGCGGTCAAAAAATACCACGGCATCGCCCACGGCCAGACCGTTTTTGGTGCCGCCAAAGCTCAGCACATCTACGCCAGCTTCCCACGTCATGGCAGCCGGCGTGCAACCCAGTGCGGCGATGGCGTTGGCGAACCGGGAGCCGTCCATATGGAGTTTCAGTCCGCATTCCTTGCAGACTTCGGCCAGCGCACGGATCTCTTCCAGCGTATAAAGCAGGCCGTTCTCTGTCGGTTGCGTGATGCTGACCACGGCGGGTTCCGAGGCATGCGGGCTGCTGGCCTTGCGGCGGCACAGGCGGATGGCTTCCGGCGTCAGCTTGCCATCCGGGCAGGGCGGGGTGAGCAGCTTGCTGCCGCCGGAAAAGAATTCAGGCGCACCGCGTTCGGATGTTTCGATATGGGCAATGTCAGAGGCAATAACGCTGCAATAGGGCGGGCAGAGTGTTGCCAGAGCCAGTGCGTTAGCGGCCGTGCCCGTCAGGACAAAAAAGACAGAGGCCTGTGTGCCAAACAGGGTGCAGATGGCGTCTACCGCCAGACGGGTCCACGCATCATCCCCGTAGGCCGGGGCAGAGCCAGTGGCGGAAGCGCGGGTAATCGCCTCCAGTGCTTCCGGGCAGATGCCCGCATAGTTGTCACTGGCAAATTGCTGCGGCTTGTCTGACATCGGCATGGTCCGGGTTGGCGGGCGCGGGGAGGGGCTTCTATACCGCTTTCAGCCGGGGCCGTCATAGCCTTATTGCCGGGTTTTCTGCCCCGGAATGGTCGGAAGCATTGCTTTTGTCCCCCCATTCCGGTATGGCGACCGCACCGTGCAGGCACCCCTGGAGGCTTGCACGTTCTGGTTTTTAGGAGAATTCAACGTGTCCAAGATTACATCTATCGAAGCTTCGGCGCGCGCGAAAGCAGGTAAGGGGGCAGCGCGTGCAACGAGACGTGCCGGTCTGGTTCCTGCTGTGATTTACGGCGGCAAGAAAGAGCCGACTCTGATCGCTCTTGACCCCCGCATTGTTATCAAAGGGATTCAGGCTTCTGGCTGGCGCTCACGCGTTTACGAAATCAAGGTTGCCGGTGGTGGTACCGAACGCGCCCTGATTCGTGACATTCAGCTGCACCCGGTGAAAGACACCCCGGAGCATGTTGACTTCATGCGTCTGGCTGCTGGTCAGAAAGTGACTGTTGAAGTCTCCGTCCACTTCACGGGTGAAGAAAAAGCTCCGGGCATCAAGCGCGGCGGCGTTCTGAACATCGTGCGTCACACGGTTGAAGTTGAAGCGGATGCAGAACACATCCCTGAATTCTTCACGGTTGACCTGTCCGCTCTGGACATCAACGACAACGTGCGTTGGGAAGACCTGAAGGGCACGGAAAACGTGACCCCGCTGGTGCACATCCCGAACTTCGTGATCGCTACGATCGCCGCACCGAGCGTTGATGCAGCTGACGAAGCTGAAGAAGGCGAAGCAGAAGCTCCTTCTGCCTGAACGCCAGACAGGACGTTCTGAAAATTAGAGGATGGGGGCATGTGCGCAGCACGTGCCCCCAACTCACCAAGATGCAGGACCAGTGATGTTGCTCTGGGCCGGACTCGGTAATCCCGAGTCTTCGATGAGCCGACACAGGCACAATGTCGGTTTCATGGCAGTGGAAGCCATTGCCAGCCGCTACGGATTTTCTCCATGGCGGACCCGTTTCAAGGGACTCGTTTCGGAAGGCCGGATTGGCACGCACCGCGTGCTGTTGCTGCGCCCCATGACGTACATGAACCTGTCCGGAACAAGTGTGCAGGAAGCCGCGGCGTTTTATAAGATTACGCCCGACCATATTACCGCTTTTCATGACGAGCTGGATCTTGCGCCGGGTAAGGTGCGGGTTAAGCGCGGTGGCGGGGCAGCAGGGCATAACGGCCTGCGTTCCATGGACAAGATGCTTAGCACTCCGGACTACTGGCGTGTGCGGATTGGTATCGGACACCCCGGTGCCAAGGAGCGCGTGCATGGCTGGGTGCTTGGGAATTTTACAGATACAGACCGACAGACCTGGCTTGAGCCTCTGCTGGACAAAATGGCAGATGCAGCCCCTTTGCTGGCTGAAGGCCGGTCGGATCAATTCATGACGCAGGTTGCGTTGCCAGATGGGAGTAAAGGCTGATGGGGTTTAATTGCGGTATTGTCGGTCTTCCCAATGTGGGTAAGTCCACTCTGTTCAACGCGCTGACAGCAACAGCCACGGCGCAGGCGGCTAACTATCCGTTCTGCACCATTGAGCCCAACGTGGGCCGCGTGGCCGTGCCGGACCCCCGGCTGGAAAAGCTGGCAAAAGTTGGCAAATCCCAGAAGGAAGTGCCCACCAGTCTGGAGTTTGTGGATATTGCAGGCCTCGTGCGGGGCGCGTCCCGCGGGGAAGGGCTGGGTAACCAGTTTCTGGCCAATATCCGTGAAGTTGACGCTATTATCCACGTGCTGCGCTGCTTTGAAGATGATGACATCACGCATGTTGAAGGCGGCGTGGACCCCGTGCGTGACGCGGAAATCATCGAAACGGAACTGATGCTGGCAGATCTGGATTCGCTGGAAAAGCGTCTGCCTGCCCTGCAGAAGCGCGCCAAGAACCGTGATGCCGAAGCCATGGCGCAGGTTGAAGTCGTCGAGCCGCTGATCGAAGCGCTGAAGGAAGGCCGTCCGGCCCGCACCGCCATTCCGGCAGGGGCGGAAGAAGCTGTGCGTCGCCTGCAGCTGATGACCACCAAGCCCGTTCTGTATGTGTGCAATGTGGATGAAGACTCCGCAGCCACCGGGAATGATTTCTCCAAAAAAGTGCAGGCCAAGGCAGAAGCTGAAGGCGCTGCCGTGGTGATTGTTTCCGCTGCGATTGAGGCCGAAGTCAGCCAGCTTGCGGATGAAGAACGCCGCGAATTTCTGGAAGGTCTGGGCCTGAGCGATAGCGGTCTGGACCGTGTTATTGCAGCGGGTTACGGCCTGCTGGGCCTGCGTACCTACTTTACAGTGGGGCCGAAGGAAACCCGGGCCTGGACCATTACCGAAGGCACCAAGGCACCGCAGGCTGCCGCCGTAATTCACAATGATTTTGAACGCGGCTTCATTGCATGTGAAACAGTAGCCTATGATGATTACATCCAGTTCGGGGGTGAGGCCGGTGCAAAGGAAGCCGGTCGCCTGCGGATTGAAGGGCGGGATTACGTGGTGAAGGACGGTGACGTCCTGCTGTTCCGCTTTAACGTCTGAGCAAAACCGCACAGACAGTTTGGACAACAGAGAAACGGGGATGAAGGACGCCATCATGAAGGCGCAGGAAGACGGGCAACAGGGTATGGCACAGCAGACGGTTTCCGGGGCTGTGCCAGGCCCAATGGTAGCCCTGGCGCGTCGGGCCAGACTGGCGTCCCGCACTCTGGCACAAAGCCCGTCTTCTGCGCGGGACAGGGCCTTGTGGGCCGCTGCCGCAGCGATTCGTGAGGCCAGCCCGGCTATTCTGGCAGCCAACGCGAAGGATCTGGAAGCCTCAACGGCGCGCGATGCGTTCCGTGACCGTCTGACTCTTACCCCGGAGCGGGTGGAAGCTATGGCCGTCGGGCTGGAGGAGATGGCGGACCTGCCAGACCCTGTTGGCCGGATTCTGGAAGAATGGACGCGCCCCAATGGTCTGCGTTTCCGCCGTGTGGCGACACCGGTGGGCGTGATTGGTGTGATTTATGAAAGCCGCCCCAATGTGGGCGCGGACGCCGCGGGTCTGTGCATCAAGTCCGGCAATGCCGTGCTGCTGCGCGGTGGGTCGGAAAGCCTGCACAGTGCGCGGGCTATTCATGCAGCTATTCAGGCTGGTCTGCGCGCGGCTGATCTGCCGGAAGATGCTGTGCTGATTGCCCCGGATGCAGACCGTGTTCATGTGGCGGATATGCTGGGGGCTGCGGGTCTGGTGGACTTGCTCATTCCCCGTGGTGGCCGTTCTCTGGTGGAACGGGTGCAGCGGGAAGCGCGTGTGCCGGTTCTGGCGCATGCCGATGGCCTTTGCCACACCTATGTGCATTCCGCAGCGGACCCGAGCATGGCTCGCCGCATTGTGCTGAACGCCAAAATGCGACGTGTGGGCATTTGTGGCGCGACAGAAACCCTGCTGATTGATGCCGCGATTGCGCCTTCTCTGCTGCCGCAGATTGTGAGTGATCTGGCAGAATTTGGCTGCACCTTCCATGCGGATGCCGAGGCCCGGGCGATTATGCCGGACCTGCCTGCGGCAACAGAACAGGATTTCTCGACGGAATGGCTGGATGCCGTGCTGAACATTGCCGTTGTGGACGGTGTTGATGAGGCACTGGACCATATCCAGAAATATGGCTCTTCCCATACCGAGGCGATCGTTACGTCTGATGAAGCCGTCGCAACCCGTTTCCTGAACGGCACGGATAGCGCGGTGGTGATGTGGAATGCCTCCACCCAGTTCTGTGATGGGGGCGAGTTTGGCTTTGGAGCTGAAATCGGCATTGCGACAGGTCGTTTCCATGCGCGTGGGCCAGTGGGCGTGGAGCAGCTGACGACCTTCCGCTACGAAGTGATCGGCACAGGGCAGGTGCGGACCTGAAACCCGGCATGGTCTGGCGGGACACGATTCCTACCTGGGGTGACCGTCGCTATGCGCGGATTGGTCTGCTGGGTGGGTCTTTCAATCCCGCGCATGTGGGGCACCAGACCATTGCGCGCCGTGCGTTGGTGGCACTGGGGCTGGATCAGGTCTGGCTCATGGTCTCACCGGGCAATCCGCTCAAGCCTGCGGCCGGGATGGCACCTTTTGCCAGACGGCTGGCCTCGGCCGCTTCTCTGGCCGATGGGCACAGGCTGATTGCCACGGATATCGAAACCCGACTCGGCACACGCTATACGTTTGATACGCTGGGGAAGCTGCAAATGCGCTTTCCTAACGTGCATTTCGTCTGGCTGACTGGGGCAGATGGCTTTGTCACCCTGCCAAAATGGAAAGGGTGGAAACGTCTGCTGCATCGTGTGCCTGTGGCTGTCATGCCTCGTCCGGGGCAGAATATGCAGGCTTTACGGGGGGCTGCGGCGCATTATCTGGCGCATTATCGCCTGCCATCACGGCAAGCACGTCTGCTGCCCGATCTTTCACCCCCAGTATGGACTTTTCTTCCGGGGCGACAAAACGGTATATCTGCAACATCAATTCGTCAGCGGGGCGGCTTTGGGGATGGTGCGGGCCATGCCACCGTGCCCAATACGTTAAATTCAGGAGAATGATCATAACCAGCAAGCCACCCGCCGAAGCATCTGCACGCAGCAGGTCCTCCACGGCAGCCACCAAGAAGACAGCCCCTGCCAAACCGGCTCTGGCCGGTGCCGCCAAAGTTACGGGGTCTGTCCGTAAAAAAGCCGCTGCTGCCGGGCCTAAGGGCAAGGTCAAGCGTGAGGCCGCCTCTCCGGATGTCATCGCACAGTCGCTCGACCTCATCGTCAGCAGTCTGGAAGATGATAAGGGCGAGAACATCGTTGTTATCGATCTGACGGGCCGCGCGTCCTTTGCGGACCGTATGGTGATCGCCACTGGTGTGGCGGACCGTCAGATTTCCGCCATGGCCCAGCATATCGAGCGTAAGCTGAAAGATATCGGCATCAAGCGCGTTCTGGTTGAAGGCGCAAACGGGTCCGACTGGGTACTGCTGGATACGGGCGATATCGTTGTCCACATTTTCAAACCGGAAGCTCGTGAGCTGTATGGTCTGGAAAAAATGTGGGGCGCTGAGCTTGATGACGGGAATGAAGAGGCTGTGACGCCTGTCTGATCCTGTATCAGGTTTAAGATTTGCGCGTACGCAATGGGGAAGCAGCTTTTGCTTCCCCAATTTTTTTATAGCAAGGGGAAGAGTGGGGGATGAAGCTGATTGCTGTTGGGCGCATGAAGGACAAATCCGAACAGGCGCTTGTTGCACGCTATCTCAAACGCCTTCGCCCTAAGCTTGATATTGTAGAGCTGGCCGATGGTCGCGGTAGTCCGGACGAGATCAAACGGCGGGAGGCTCAGGCCATTCTCGCCGCCTGCCCGGATCAGGCTTTTCTGGTCGCACTGGATGAGGCCGGGCGCGCTTTTGACAGTCTGGCATTTTCCGCAGCCATAGCGGACTGGTCGGCTCTGGGGCGCCCGCTCTGCTTTGTGATTGGGGGCGCGGAGGGGCTGGATGCGTCCGTCATTCAGCGGGCCGATGCCAAACTCACCTTCGGCACACTTACATGGCCGCATATGCTGGTGCGGATCATGCTGGTTGAACAGATTTACCGCGCACAGGCCATTGCCGCAGGCCACCCGTACCATCGGGCTGGGCGGCCTTAAAAAGCGGACAATACAAAAAGCCGTTTAGCGGTTTTTCAGCACTGTGCGCAGGTTGCCAGCGTGTTGTTTTAAAAGAGCGCGGCCTTCCGCCGGGGCAAAACCAAAACAGACCAGAACGGCCAGTTTGATGCTGCCTTCAGCTTTTTCCAGAGCATCTTTGGCTTCGGCTTCCGTGCAGTCCGTCAGCTGTTGCACCATGCGGTGAGCGCGGCGTACCAGCTTGGCGTTGACGATTTTCATATCGACCATCTGCCCGCGCCATGTGTGGCCAAGCCGGACCATCAATGCAGTGGAAAGCATGTTGAGTGCGACCTTCTGCGCGGTGCCAGCTTTCATGCGGGTGGAACCGGCCACCACTTCCGGCCCGGTTTCAATCAGCAGGCCCAGCTCAGCATCCTGCAGGAGGCGCGTGTTCGGACTGCACGACAGGCCAATGGTCAGGCTCCCAGCGGCACGGGCACAGGTCAGCGCCGCGCAGGTGTAAGGCGTGCCACCACTGGCCGCGACGCCAATCACCACATCATCCGGGCCAGCCTTATGCGTTGTAATGGCGGTGCGGGCAGCCTCTTCATCATCCTCGGCACCTTCTACAGGCTGGAACAGGGCGGCATCGCCACCTGCCAGCAGCAGAACCAAACGTTCTTCCGGCCAACCATAAGTCGGGATGAGTTCTACGCCGTCCTGCAAACCAATGCGGCCAGACGTCCCTGCGCCCACGTAAAACAAACGCCCGCCACGCTGCAGGCGGGGCAATGCCGCCGTAATGGCCTCTTCCATGCCCGGCAGCGCTGCTTTGACTGAGGCCACGGCCCCAAGCTGGCTTTCCAGCAGCGCGTCCAGCAGCGTGCCAGTCGGCCAGAGGTCCAGCGCTTCATACCGGGAATCATATGTTTCGGTTTTGGCCGGAACACCGGCGGAGGATGGAACCTGCTGGGTCATACAACAAAAATCCTGTGATTAGTACAAAAGAAACGTCTGGCGCAGGGCGCGGAAAGACGCGAGGTCTTTTTCCCACAGAGCCGCCAGAGCGGGAACGTCGGCGCCTTTGTCCAGCAGGGTGCGGATGTGTGTATTCCCGCTGAGCTGATCAAAGGTTTTACCAGTACCCCGCCAGAAAGAGGGGCCGGCCAGATGACGCCCCGTGCTGAGGAGTGTCATGCCCGTAGCAATCGGGTCAAAGCTGGTGCGGTCGGTGACTGCACAATGCAGTCCGTGCAACAGCGTGTTTTTAAACGGGTCAACAAGAGACGTGAACCATACATCCCGAAAGGCCGTGCCGGCACATTCGGCTTTTGTGGCTTCTTCTGCCCAGACCCGACCATCTACGGTGGCACTTCCCAGGTAGAGAAAAGGCATCGTGGTGCCTCGTCCTACCGAAAAGCTTGTGCCTTCAAACAGGCAGGTTCCGGGATAGACTAATGCTGTTAACGGGCTTGGCATATTGGGGCTGGGCGGACACCATGTCAGGCCGGTATCTTCAAAAAACATGCTCCGCTGCCATCCATCCATCGGCACGATGTCGAGCGGGGCTTTCCGGCCAGTTTGTTTCGTCACAAACACAGCGTTGAACAGACGCGCCAGTTCCGCAACTGTCATGCCGTGGCGCAGAGCAATGGGCGCACGACCCACAAAAGACGATAGTCGTGGGTCCAGGACCGGACCGAATGCGTCCAGCCCGGAAATAGGGTTGGGGCGGTCCAGCACCAGCAGGGGGAGCCCCAGCTCTGCACAGGCCATCATGCAGTCAAACAGGGTCCAGATATAGGTGTAGAAGCGGGACCCGGTATCCTGAATATCAAAAACGAGAAGCGTAATGCCTGATTTTTTGAGAATGCTTTTCAGAGCGTCTCCGGTTTTGGTGTAAATATCATACACCGTGCAGCCCGTTTCCGGGTCCTGCATTTCCGGTTCTGAAAAGCCTTCCCGCATGGAACCCCGAAACCCATGCTCCGGCCCAAAAATGGCCTGTAACTGCACGGAAGGAGCCTGATGCAGACAGTCTACGATGGATGTCAGGCTGTTATCCACGCTGGCGACATTGGCGATCACACCAACCTTGTGACCCAGAAGGGGGGCGTAGCCTCCGTCTCGCATTTTCTCAAAACCAATTTTGACACGGCCTGTTAGCGGTTTCTGGCATGGCGTGACCGCCTGCGCAGGAGCTGCCTGTGCCGGAACACGAGCCACAAGCAGGGCGCCACCTATTCCAAGAAGAGCCTTGCCCGTTTGGCGCGCCAGAGTACGGCGGGGGAGTTGGGTCATGCGTCAGGTTTCCGTTCAGAGCGGGGCAGGATGCTGCGTGCCAGACGCAGACTGATCGCAAAGAAAAACAGCAGACAAATGCCTGTCAGAATCAACCAGGGAAAAGCCAGAGGGTGACCGCCGGGGCGCAGGCCGACCATGGCCAGCAGCACGAGCGGCACGGTCAGGCAGAAGGCCGGGATCAGTTCCGCCGCACGGGCAGAGGGGATGGCCATACCTGCCAGAAATGTACCCAGCATGGGGCCATAGCCGCAGGCTGCAATGGAAAAGCCCAGTAGCACGGCGGACTGGCTCCCCTGCGCAAACAGCAAGGAGCAGCCAACAAGAATGACACTCCAGAACACCGTCAAGGCACGTGCCAGACCAAGCTGGCTCAGGGAGAGCTTCCGGCTAAGCCATGCGCAGAGAGAAGAGAAATCTCCAACAGTAGCGGCGGTCATGGCAGAGAGGGTGGAGGAGAGGGACCCCATGGTGGCCGCCAGAATGGCCGCAACCATCAGGCCGCGCAGGCCGGCAGGCAGACCATGCACAATGTAGTCAGGAAAAATGGCGTCCGGTGAGGAGAGCCCGGTTGCCTGTAACGGCACCTGACCATGATACAGCCAGAGCAAAATACCAACACCAGACAACAAAAAGAACAGAGCCGTGACACCAACAGCGCTGCCCATCAGAGCCATGCGGGCTTCTTTCAAACTCCGGGCTGCCAGCACACGCTGTACCATCAACTGGTCGGTGCCGTGGGAGGCCAGAGTCATTAGCGTCCCACCCCCAATGGCGGCAAGAGGAGTGAAGGCGCTGCTAAAAGGGGAGCTGGCATGGGCAAACAGCACAAATTTTCCAGCGTGTTGTAAGGCGCTGAAGCTGCCTGCAGGCAGGCCGTGCATCAGCAGGGCTGCACAGATGGCCGAGCCTCCCAGATACAGGCAGAACTGAATAGCGTCAGACCACACCACAGCGCGCAGGCCACCGCACAAGGTATAAAACAGCGTGATGCCCACAACACCTGTCAGCAGCACAAAATGTGGTACGGCCATATGCGTGGCAGCGAGCATAGCCGTCAAAGGCAGCATGCCAGCAAACAGCCGGACTGCTTCCGCCAGTACGCGTGTGCCCAGAAAGGTGGCGGAGGCAACCCGCTGCATGCGGGCGCCAAAGCGCTGGCCCAGATAGTCATAGGCGCTCAGCATGCGGCCCGAACAGTAAAGAGGCAGGAATTTCCACGCGACAATCGCCCGGCCCAACAGATAGCCCAGCGCCAGCCCGACAAACACCATCCCATTCCCAAACGCGACGCCGGGAACACTGATAACTGTCAGGGTTGAGGTTTCTGTTGCCACCATGGAGAGGCAGAGTGCCCACCAAGGCAGATCATGCCCACCTTCCAGATAGGCTGTGGTGGAAGATTGCCGACCGGACAGCATGACAGCCAGCAGAGGCATCCCCGCCAGATAGGCCAGCATGACAGTCAGGTCGAGAAAGCTCATGCGGGCTGGTTCCGGTCAGTCTGTCCTGCAGCGGCAATCAGGGCACGAATGGCGTCCGGGTCCGTGACAACTGGTTGGGAACCAAAACCAAAAGCAGCATCGTCTGCGATGGGAACAGCAGGTTTTCGGCAGGAGGCATGCACTTCCGTAACACCTGTCTGGCTTATCAAAGGGCCGACATTTTGAGCGTTTACGCCGCTGCCAGCCAGAATGATAATCCGGCCTCGCGCCTGCTGCTGCAAACGGGCGAGGCAGTCAGCCCCGTCCGGTGCGGAGGGTTTCTGGCCGGATGTCAGAATGCGCGTAAAGCCCGCGGAAATTGCAAATTCCATCTCAGCAAAAGGATCTTGCGTCAGATCAAACGCGCGGTGCAGCGTGCGTTCCATGTCGCCACATGCGTCTGACAGGCGGAGAAGCAACTCATGGTCCAGATGCCGGTCAGGCCGGAGCGCCCCCAGAACCACACCCGCCAGACCGGCCGCACGTGCGGCACGGATATCATCCTGCATGACGGCGGCTTCATCCGCGTCAAAAATAAACGTCCCCGCACGCGGACGGATCATGGCGAGGGCAGGCAGAGGCCGTTGAGCGGCATACTGCATCAGACCCATACTGGGGGTCAGACCGCCAACATCCAGTGAGGCACAAAGTTCAAGCCTGTCCGCTCCAGCTGCATGGGCGGCTTCAATGCCTTGCGGTGTTTCTAAGCAGATTTCAACACGGATCATAACAAAGCTCCGGCCCAAGGCAGGCAGCACCCAGAATTCCGGCGTCTTTTCCAAGAATGGCGCGCCGGAGGAGGGGCTGTGTGGTGGGGGAAAGGATACGGTCCCGCACAGCGCGGTCCAGTGTCTGAACAAGCAAGGCGGAATTACTCAGCCCACCAGCAACAGGGACAACTGTACTGCCAATGACATTAAGGATGTGAGCCAGTGCTGCACTGGTGTACGTCATCCAGACAGACATGGTTTTTGCGGCCTGCACATCCCCATTTTCCCAAAGTTTGAGAATGGTGTGGCTTGTTTCAGCCTGACCACCCGCCCAGAGATGCAGGCGCTCAAGAGCGCGGGCACCGGCAATGGTATCAAGGCAGCCTGACTGGCCACACCCGCAGCGGAAAAGCGGCACGGTTGCGCGGATCTCATCCGGGTCTTTCAGGAGCGGGGGGGCGATAACAACCGGCGCATGACCCAGTTCCCCCGTTATACCGCCCAGTCCCGGCACAATCTGGCCGTCCAGCACAAAACCGCCCCCAATGCCGGTCCCCAGAATAAGCCCGAAGACATTCCGATGTCCCTTGGCCGCGCCAAAGCGCGCTTCAGCCAAAGCAAAACAGTCTGCATCATTCCCGATCCGAACAGGACGATGTGTGCGCAGGCTCAGTTGCTCTCTGAGCGGTATGCTGCAGATTCCAGGAATGTTGGCGGCGTGCACATGGCCGGTCTGCGGGTTTTCTACGCCGGCAATGGCGATATGCAGCGGCACACCCGGATAAGGCGCGCAAAGTGTTTGCAGAGTGGTGATGAAGGTCTCGGCGTCGTTAATCGGCGTTGGCACGGCATGGCGCTGTTCCAGTCTGCCATCAGGATGGACGAGAGCAAAATCGATAAACGATCCGCCGATGTCTGCACAAAGAAGCATAAGGACATCCGTGATTGTAACGCGCTGGAGAACACGATGCGCAAAGAGTGCGCCTCGTTAAGCCTATAGTCTTCTGGGTTAATGTTTCAAAAGGAGTTTGTAAATAACATTCCACCTGTTTGCGGGACTTGTTTCATGCCATAAATTATCTTTCCGTGCGTTTTTGCAGGTAAAGGGCAGACCATGCTGTCTTCGGGCCATTATCAAATTCTCAGCGTTCTCAGTCGCAGCGGGGCAAAAAGCCGGACAGAACTTGCGGTGGAACTGAGGCTGAGTAAGGCGGCTATTTCTGCACTGGTCCGTGATCTTCTGGATCAGGATATTTTAAGTGAGCAGGACCCGGTTTATGGAGCGGGGCGTCCTTCCGTGCCGCTGGTTGTCCGGGCGAATGCGGCGTCGTTTGTCGGGATTTCGCTACAGGATGACCCGGCTGTTGTGGTGCTGACGGACCTGCATGGAACAACGCTGAACAGGATTGAAGTGCCCCGCCTTGCAGACCCGGAGGCCTGTGTGTCGCTTCTGGTCAAAACGATCAAAACTCTGCGGGCGTCTCTGGGTAAGGAGCGCGGGACGCTGTCTGGGATAGGCCTTGCTCTTCCGGGGTTTGTTGCCCGGGACCGTCAGACCTGTCTGGCCTGTACGGCGCTGGGATGGCGGAATATCAAGATAGGAGAAACACTGGCAGAGCGAGCAGGCCTGCCTGTCTGGGTCGAAAATGATGCCAAGGCGCTGATTCTCGGGGAGCAGCTTTTTGGCCCCCTCAAAGGCAGCCCGGATTTCAGCATGATTTTTGTCAGTCATGGCATAGGCTGTGCTCACATTGTTAATGGTCGGCTATTATGGGGAAATGCTGGTGGTGCTGGTGAAATTTCCCATGCGCCCATCACGGTGGACGCTCAGAAGGCCCTGCCGTGCCGCTGTGGGAATCGCGGGTGTCTGGAGACTGTGGCCTCTCTTCTTGCCATCGGTAATGCGGCCAGACAGGCTGGTTTGCCAACCAATACGCAGGATCTGACGCGTCTTGCTGCGGAGGGGCATGCAGATGCCTTAAGTATTCTGCACAGGGCCGGGTCCGCCATGGGGATAGCAACAGCCCAGCTGATTCAGATGCTTGATCCCAGCCATGTTGTTGTGATGCTTGACCCGGCTTTAAAAGACGGCGTGTACGGGCACGCCCTGCAATATGAGGCCGAATCTCATATCCTGCATCGCACAAATGCCCACACTATGATCAATTTTCGTGATTTTGAGCCAGATAGTTTTGCTAGGGGGGCGGCCAGCCTTGCTGCCCGTTACTTCATATTTGGGCATGGTGGGGTCTGAAATCCATTCAGACCGAACCCGGAATGTGTCATTTATGCAACGATATCGCGGAACATGCGGCAAAAGGTTTGTTTTCAATATGAATTAAATCGTTCTCCTTGAACCCCCATTGCATACTAACAACGGAGTTTGCAGGATTATGTTTCTGTTTGGGAATGAAGTGGGCATTCCCATGATCCGGGGAGGGGGTTGTTATCATGCGTCTTTCACTACGTCAGCTTTCAGTCTCCTGTGTTGCGCTGACGGGGCTTCTGGCCGCTTCAGCGCATGCACAGTCAGCACCAGCATCGTCATCAGGCAGTCAGGTCAAAAAAGTTTCCAAACCTGCTGGTCCGGCACGGAAAAAATCCTCTTCCGGGAATGGACTGAGTTCTTCCGTTCTGGGGCAATATACAGGTGGAACAG
Source organism: Acetobacter malorum (assembly GCF_002153605.1). Taxonomy (GTDB): domain Bacteria; phylum Pseudomonadota; class Alphaproteobacteria; order Acetobacterales; family Acetobacteraceae; genus Acetobacter; species Acetobacter malorum_A. The sequence continues at coordinate 37,208 of NZ_JOPG01000029.1, forward strand.
AAGAAATTTCTGTGACCAGTCATTCCGTCTCTTCCAACGGTGTGACCAACCGTACGCCCGGTGGCGGCTTGATGCCTCATCAGACGGCACCGCGTTCGCAAAGTGGTGTGACGCGTGATTTTATTGCCAAGCAGGCCCCTTCTTCAAACATTACGTCTCTGGTTGCAGATTTACCAGGTGTGACCGTTACCAGTCAGGACCCGTTTGGAATGACGGGGGATCATCTGCAGGTGCGCGGCCTGAATGAAACGCAGATGGGTTATCTGTTTGAAGGCGCGCCGCTGGCTGACCCGATCAACTACGCCCCCTACACTTCAACGCTGGTTGATTCTGAAAACCTGGGGTCTGTAACAGTTTCACAGGGTTCCCCGGATCTGAACGCTCCGTTTTATAATGCTGTCGGCGGCCAGATTACCGCTACGGCGCTTAATCCCTCACATCGTGCGGGTGGGTTTGTTGATCTTGGTGGTGGCTCTTACAGCTATAATAAAGAATTTATCCGTCTGGATACCGGGGATATCGGCAATTCCGGCGTGCGGGGTTATGTCTCTTTCTCGCACACAGGGTATGACAATGGAGCGCGTGGGCCGGGGGGGCTGCTCCGGTATCATGTGGATTCAAAATTTGTAAAAGAATGGGGTGATGGCAACAGCATCTCCGCAATTTTCTCTTATAACAAGCAGTCAGCAACATCCTGGCGCTCCCCCACAAAGGCGCAGTGGGATCAGTATGGCGTCGGTTTCTCCTATGCCAAACATTTTGCGCCGGGTGAGTCTACCTATTACAAGCTGAACCAGCAGAACCTGAATCAGCAGCTTGTTGTTCTGCCTATGCATTTTACGCTGGCGGATAACCTGCATCTGCATGTTTCGCCTTATTATGTGCATCAGTTTGGCCCGTCTCTTGGTGGTGAAAATATTCCAGCATCAGGTGGATATTTCGGAACGCAGCAATATGGGGACCTCAATGTTGGCACGCCGGTCAACGGCAGCATTCTCACATCCAGCCGCGATCCGTGGAACCAGAAAACCGGCGGTGTGAATGTCTCAGCCGACTGGCGCCTTTCCAAGAGCAATACACTCTCTTTCGGGTGGTGGTATGCCTATACCACGCATGAAGAACTCTCTGATTTCCGTCCGGTTTATGCCGATGGAAGCGGGTGGTCTGGTGATGTGATCCGCGTAGGTGGAAAAATTCTTACCGGGTATGACCTGAACTTCATGCAGCAGGTTAATACGCTCTTTATTGCTGATACGCAGAAGCTTTTGAATGACAAACTGACCCTGAGTGCAGGCTTCCGTGTTGCCATGGTCTCCCGTCAGGGCACCAACCTTGTGCCCGGTGCAGATCCCTATAAAATGCAGGGAAATTATTTTGAGCCGCTCCCACAGTTTTCTGCGAGCTATATGATTACGCCTAAAGATCAGATTTATATCAACGGCACGACGTCTTTCCGTGCACCGGAATCTGTGGAAGCCTATTCTCAGATTTTTGATCCAAATTCTGCGCATGCAACCATGCAGCCGCAGAGCCTTAAGCCGGAATATTCCATCAGTGAGGAAATCGGTTATCGGCATCAGGGGAAATTCTATAATTTCTCAATGTCTCTGTTTAATATCAATCTGACCAACCATCAGGTGACGTCCACAGGCTATATTCCCAACACGAATATGATGGTGGCTTCTCCTATCAACATTGGTGGCCAGACATCCCGGGGTGTGCAGGCGGAATTCGGGCTGGCGCGCTGGCATCATTTTAGCCCCTATCTGTCCGGGCAGTTCCTGCATTCCACATTTGATAACAACTTCAATACCGGAAGTGGTTATCTGCCAACGGCCGGGAAAACGGCGGTGCAGGCTCCCAAATTTACCGGTGCCATTGGCCTGAGCTATGATGATGGTCGGTTCTTTGGAAACTTTGATCTGCGCTATGTAGATACCCAGTATACCACCTTCATGAATGATGAAAAAATGCCAGCCTATGTCACATCAAACCTGACGCTGGGTTATCGCATGAAGTCATTTAGTTATTTGAAACATCCGCAGATTCAGCTCAATCTGACCAATATTGGTGATAACCACTACCGGTCCGGTTCAAGCTATACGGCCAATGCGCATCCGCACGTAACCTCCACCGGGGCTATCGCGGCGGGGAGTGCGCCGGTCTATTATGTGGGTGGCGTTTTTGCCGCTATGGTCTCTGTCTCTTCCGGGTTCTGAAGAGAGGTAGCAGGGCAGAACGCCTTGCTTGAAAAACAGGTCGATTGGGGCCGGAGTTCGTCTCCGGCCCGTTGCTGAAGGAGTGCGGCGTGCTCAGGTTTCCGATTGCAAGTCCGGCAGGTGCATATGGCTGGCGCCCCGTGCTGATTATGGCGGCCCTGTTTTTCAGTATCGGTTTTGTCACCTGGCTGAATGGACCGCTGATCACCTTTGTTCAGATTGCTTTTAATCTGAGTGACGTGGCCTCCTTTCTGGTGCCTGTCTGCTTCTATCTGGCCTATTTAGTCTTTCCGCTGCCTGCTACGGTGCTGGCCCGGCGGATTGGTCTGCGGCGCGGACTGGTCGTCGCCCTTGCGATCATGGCTGCTGGTACGTTGCTGTTTGGGGAATGTGTCAATGGTCGCTGGTATGCCGGGGCTCTGAGCGGGCTGAGTGTAATTGGGGCTGGCCTTTCCCTCCTGCAAATTACGGTTAATCCTTACGTCAGCCTCCTCGGTGACCATGACCGTGCTGCGCAACGCATTGCCATTATGGGGATTGCCAACAAATTTGCCGGGATAGTTGCCCCGGTTTTATTCGCGCTGATTGTCATGCCGGATGTAGGGCAGGTGGTCGCCAATATCAGAAACACGCCTGCAGGCCCGGTGCGGGATGCCGTTCTCACGCAGTTTACGCATGCGGTGCACGTGCCCTATCAGGTTATGGCGGGGCTGCTGGTGCTGCTGGCCATTCTGGTAGCGCGAGCACCGTTGCCGGAGATTACTCTTGAGGCAGCCGATCCGCAGAATGCGCCAGTGCGTAAGGCTCAGCCCGGCTGGCTGATTACCGGTGTGTTCGCCATGTTCCTCTATGTTGGGGTGGAGGTTATGGCCGGGGACGCTATTGGCCTGTTTGGTCATGCTTTTGGGTTATCTCTGGATGTTACCAAATATCTGACAGCTCTTACGCTGGCCTCCATGATGCTGGGCTATCTGGCGGGCATGCTCATTGTACCGCGCTTCATCAGTCAGGATGGGTATATGCTCACCTGCTGTGTGCTGGGTATTCTCATCTGCCTTGTGGCTTTGGTAGCACCCGGTCTTATCCCGGTTTTTTGTGTCGCCTTGCTGGGTTTTGCCAATGCCATGATCTTGCCCGCCCTTTTTCCCATTGTGCTGGCCGAGGCCGGATCGGATGGGGCAAAGGCAACTGCTTTTCTGGTCATGGCCTATTCCGGTGGTGCTGTGCTACCGCAGATTTTTGTCCATATTGCCCCCATGCTGGGGAATTTACATGCCTTTATGGCGCTGGTCATTCCGGCGTATCTCTTTATTGCCTGCTGGGCCATCGCCCTGCGTGCCAAGACCGGTGCGCGTGCTCCAAAATCATTGATCACTTCGGTTGGAGACTGATTTTTTATGAAAATCGTCATATGTCCCGATGCAGCCCAAACACGACGGCTGGCGGCACAGGTGCTTGCAGAGCAGGTTAAAAGCAAACCGACATCCGTTCTGGGGCTCGCAACAGGCCGCACTATGGAAGCAATTTATGCCCAGCTGGTGGAAACGGCGCAGCAGCAGGCTCTGGATTTCAGCAGTGTCACCACCTTTAATCTCGATGAATATATCGGCCTGACGGCGGATCATCCTCAGTCCTACCGTTATTATATGCAGACCCACCTGTTTCAGCGGATCAATATTCCTACGGCTAACACGCATGTGCCGGACGGAGCCGCTGCGGATGTTGAAGCGGAAGCGCGCTCTTATGAAAAGCGGATTTCTGAAGCCGGCGGTATCGACCTCCAGCTGCTGGGATTAGGGGAGAATGGGCATATCGGGTTTAATGAACCGCTTTCTGCTCTGAACAGCCGTACGCATGTGGTGACGCTGGCGCAAGCCACGCTCAAACAGAACGCCGGGATGTTTAATAATGACATGGGGCAGGTGCCAGCACGGGCGCTGACCATGGGAACCGGCACTATTCTGGATTCACGGGAAGCGCTTCTGGTCGTCACAGGGGAGGCGAAAGCCGATATCGTGGCGCGGGTGATTGAAGGGCCCGTTAGTGGGCTGGTTCCGGGCTCTGCCCTGCAACTCCACCCGCATTGCCTCGTGCTGCTGGATGGGGCCGCGGCTTCGCGCCTAACGCAGCGCGAGGCTATTTTCTGGCAGATGCAGCATGATCCGGAGCTGCGCACATTTCTTTCTGCGTAAGGCAGTATACGACACACGCACGGCCCTCTTTCAGTGCCGTTGCTCAAAAGAATAGGACGCAGCATGACACAACAGAGTTTTTCAAAATTTCGTCGCGTGCTTTTGGGCAGCGCCGCTGTTCTGATACTTGCTGTGGCTCCGGCCTATGCTGCAACGCAGGGTGTAGCGCCCGTTGCGGTCTCGGCCGGTGTTACGACGGCAACTCCCTCACTGATGCCGGTTCCGGCTTCGGTCTCTTTGCCTGTGGGCGCGTTGCCGCTGAGTGGTGGCATGACCATTCTGTGGGACCAGAAGCCGTCAGCCCTGCTTACCCGTGCCGCGGACCGTTTTACACATCGGATTGATGCCCTTGCCGGGCGTGTCCTTCCGCAGCAGAAGGATCTGGCTGGACCTGTTACCAGTATTCCCGTGCATATTCAGGTGGGTGAAGACCCGGATGCACTGACGGTCCACGCCAAGGAAAAATACAGTCTGCAAGTGAATGCGTCCGGTGTAACGCTGACGGCAGAAGGCCCGGATGGTGTGCTGCATGGTCTGGCAACGCTGGCGCAGCTCGTCACGCGCGGGGAGAACGGACCGCAGCTGGCATTTGCGGAAATTACCGATAGTCCGCGTTTTCCCTGGCGCGGCATTATGATTGATACATCCCGGCATTTCATGGCGGTTTCAACGCTTCAGCGGCAGCTGGACGCTATGGAATTGCTCAAGATGAACGTACTGCATCTGCATCTGAGCGATGGCACCGGGTTCCGGGTTGAGAGTAAGAAATTCCCGGAACTGACGGAAAAAGGCTCGCACGGCCAGTATTACACGCAGCGAGAGTTGAAAGATCTTGTGGCGTACGCGGCTGATCGCGGAATTCGTATTGTGCCGGAGTTTGACGTGCCGGGGCATGCGCTGGCCCTGCTGCTGGCGCATCCTGAACTGGCGGCGCAAAGCCCGGTTAATCCGGAGCCCAAAAATAAGAATAATGCCGCGCTGGACCCGACGGTGCCTGGCACGCTGCGTTTTGTCCGCAAGTTGTATGCGGAAATGGGTAAATTGTTCCCGGATGCCTACTTCCATTCCGGTGGGGATGAGGTGGACCCCAGAGAATGGATGAAAAACCCAAAAATTGTTGCTTATATGAAGGATAATGGCTTTGCCACGCCGCAGGCTTTGCAGGCGCACTTTACGGCAGAGGTTCAGAAGGTTCTTGCCGATCAGGGCAAAGTCATGGTTGGCTGGGATGAGGTGAGTGAAGCGCCTATTCCCAAAGAAGTCGTTGTGGATGTCTGGAGAAGTTCAAAATTCCTGGCGTCGGCTTCGGCCGACCATCACCCGGTCATTGTCTCGGCCGGCTATTATCTCGATCTGCTCCAACCTGCCTCCCAGCATTATCTGGTAGACCCGTATGACCCGGCCGCAAACGGCATCACGCGTGAGCAGGCGGATAAGCTGCTGGCTAAAGGCGGACGGCCTGATCTGGTCAATGCCTTCCTGAAAGAACCCGCCCCGGCTCCTCTGACGGACGAGCAGAAGCAGTATATTCTGGGCGGGGAAGCGCCTCTGTGGTCCGAACTGGTCACGGACGAGATGCTGGATGCCCGTTACTGGCCACGCGCTGCGGCCATTGCCGAGCGATTCTGGTCGCCTGCCTCTGTGCGGGACGTGAACGATATGTATCGTCGTCTTGCTGTGGTGGACACAGAATTGCAGATTACCGGCCTGCAGGCGCAAGCCAACACGCACCGGATGGCGCTGCGGCTCTCACCTGCCAATGCCGACCCGGTGGAATGTCTGGTGAGTGCCACGGTGCCTCTGCGTAACTACGTCATGAACCGCTATGTCAGCCATCGTGACAATGCGCTGGATGAGATTGGAGAAGTGACGTCACCCGATCCGTTCGCCGCTGTGCGGTTCAGCATGCTGGTTGATCAGTATGTTGCCGGGGATCATTCCGTGGCACCGGCTCTGAAAGCCCAGATGCAGGTCTGGCGGGATAATGATGCCGCGTTCCAGCAGGTGGCGACTGTGCGCGGCCTCTCAGAAGCTGTGCCGACGTCTCACAATCTTGCTGTTATGGCTGGGGCCGGGCTGAATGCGCTCAACGGTCATAAAAAGAAACTTTCCTCAGAAGATAGGAAGATTTTTGATCAGGAAGAAACGCTCATTAACAGCTCGGCAGATGTGTCAGGGTCTTTCTCCGGCACCAGCTTTCCGCCGGGTGGGCTGATGATTATTGCTGAACCGGCTCTCAGGAAACTTGTCGGCCTCTAACGTCGGTTTTCCGGGCTTTGCTACACGGCAAGGCCCGGAGACATTATACGTCAGCTGCGGGAAACTGATCTTCCAGGCTCATATTTTCCCATTTACGGCAGGCTGTGCGGAGAATTTTCACAAAGCGTGATACCAGCGGCATGTTCTGGCCGGAGCGAATGGCAACGGCCAGTGTGGCGCGTGGCGCAGGTTCGCTCAGGGTGTGGAATGTCACACCCCCCGCATGAATCTGGCTGAGCGAGCGTGGCACAACAGACACGCCTAGTCCCGCTGCAACCAGTGGCACTGTGCCAGCAATCTGTGGGGCCTGCTGGCCCATGGGGGGCGTGACTCCGGCCAGCTGGTAGGCGGAGAGAATGGCGTCATGAAACCCCGGACCCAACTCACGTGGGAAGATAATCAGCGGGTCTTTGGCGACCATATCCAGACTGATAACCGGCTGATGCGCCAGCCGGTGCCCACGGGGCAGGGCGATCACGGTAGGCTCATCCAGCAAATGAAAAACAGAAAGACGCGTCGGGTCCGGCACGGGCGGCCGGATAATGGCCAGATCTGTACTGTGGTCATGCAGCGCGGCGCATAGCGCAGGCGTATTACTTTCTTCCAAAGAGAGTGTGACATCCGGCGCGCTTTCCCGAAAGCGGCGAATGGCCAGCGGAATAAGGGGCAGAAGCGGCACAGCGCCGGCCAGCCCCAGCCGGATATGCCCCAGCTCACCCCGGGCCAGCCCGTGGGCTGTCACCAGAAACTGCGCCTGCAGGTCCAGGATGGTCCGGGCGCGGGGCAGGAGGGTGGCGCCAATTTCGGTCAGCTTCACACCACGCGTCTGCCGCTCAAACAGGGCCACGCCCAGTTTTTGCTCCAGCTGCTTGATCTGCTGGCTGAGGGGCGGCTGTTCCATCCCCAGCTCTTCCGCAGCACGGGTAATACTGCCGTGGTCCGCCACGGTTACAAAATAGCGCAAGTGTCTGATATCCATGAGCCATATTTATAGGATATGGATAATGCGTTCAATATATATTGGAAGACTAGATGCTGCTGTAATAACGTCTGTGCATTGAGATCAGCAACAATGAGTTTGAAACAGTGCGCAGCATGAAGAACAGCCCGGTGGCAGACATGGACGTTCGGTCTTCTGCACTCGGAAACGGTGTGGGTAAGAAACCCGTCGCCAACCGTCTTTACCAGACCTCCACGATGGCCGCTCTGCTGGATGCCGTGTACGATGGTGAAACCACGCTGGACGAAGTGCTGCACCATGGCAATTTTGGCCTCGGCACCTTTAACGCGCTGGATGGCGAGATGATTGTGACCGATGGTGTCGCACGCCAGTTCCGCGCAGAAGGGCAGGCTGCCGAGGTTCCTGGTTCTCTGAAAACGCCTTTTGCCTGCGTGACATATTTTGAGCCCGAAAAAACGCTCAATATTGATACACCGCAGACAAAGGAAACGTTTGAAGCACTGGTCGATCAGCTTGTGGGTAACCCCAACCTGTTTGGTGCCGTACGATTTACCGGGCAGTTTGAGCGGGTGGATACGCGCACGGTGTTCTGCCAGTGCAAGCCCTATCCGCACATGCTGGACGTTGTGAAAAAGCAGCCCACCCTGACCATGGAATCCGTGACCGGCACCATGATTGGCTTCCGCACCCCGGTTTATATGCAGGGCGTGAACGTGGCGGGTTACCATCTGCACTTTCTGATGGAAGACCAGAAACGCGGTGGTCACGTGACGGAATACCGGCTGGTCCGTGGCCAGCTTGAGATTGCCGTGATCTCCGATCTTGAAATTCAGCTGCCGCGCACAGAGCAGTTTGCAAAAGCAAACCTTAATCCTGAGCATCTGAGTGAAGCCATTCGGATTGCCGAAGGCGGCTGAGGCTTTTTTTGACCACTGCGCCCCGTGTGCAGTGGTCTTTTTGCAGGACTTAAAGAAATGACCAAGCCTTCTGATCACGCCGCACAATGCGGTGCGGAGCTTATTGTCAAAAATCTGGTGGCACATGGCGTAACCCATGTTTTTGGGATCCCCGGAGCCAAGGTTGACCGTCTGTTTGACGCGCTGGTTGATTCCCCCATTGAGACTGTGGTGACCCGGCACGAACAGAACGCAGCCTTTATTGCCGGTGGCCTTGGGCGTCTGACGGGTAAGGCAGGTGTGGCGATTGCAACATCTGGTCCCGGTGCTTCCAATTTTGTGACAGGTCTGGCAACGGCAAACTCAGAAGGTGACCCGGTACTGGCCATTGGTGGTGCGGTGAAGCTGGCTGACCGCCTGAAGCTGACGCATCAGACCATGGATACCGTCAGCCTGTTCAAGCCGATTACCAAATACAGTGTGGAAATTACTAACCCGCTGGCAATTTCTGAAGTGATGGCCAATGCCTTCCGCTTTGCAGAAAGTGGCCGTCCGGGTGCGTCTTTTGTCAGCACGCCAATGGATGTGCTGTCCATGCCGGCTGATGCGCCTGTGCTGGCGGATCGCGCTGTCCCGAAATCTGGTCCCGCTTCCACGGATGCGATTGCAGAAGCGGCTAAACTGCTGAAAAACGCTAAGCGCCCGGTTGTTCTGCTGGGTCTGCTGGCCAGTCGTCCGGATGTGGCGGAGGCGGTTCGTGCTTTTGTAGCCACCACGGGCGTCCCGGTTGTTGGCACCTATCAGGCCGCTGGTGCGGTTTCTCACGAATTGGTGGATCGGTTTGGTGGTCGCGTTGGCCTGTTCCGTAACCAGCACGGGGACCAGTTGTTGCATGAAGCCGATGTGGTTGTGACCGTGGGCTACAACCCGGTGGAATATGACCCCTGGCTGTGGAACGTGAACGACGCCCGCAAAATCATCAATATTGATATTGTCGCGGCTGAACTCGATAACGCTTTTGTGCCGGTTGTTGAACTGGTGGGTGAAATTGCCCCTACGGTGAAGGCTCTTGCGCAGGAAGCTGGGAAGCTGGCCCGTGCGCCGGAACTGGAAGCCATTCTGGAAGGCTACAAGATTGCCCGCTCCGGTGCGCTGCGTGATGCCCGCAGCACGAGCAACACGGCTGTACATCCGCTGCAGATCGTGCGGGAGCTGGAACAGATTGTCACACCGGATGTCACGCTGTGTCTTGATATGGGCACGTTCCACATCTGGCTTGCGCGTTACCTGCTGTCCTTCCGTGCGCGCCAGGTTCTGATCAGCAACGGTCAGCAGACCATGGGTGTCGGCCTGCCATGGGGTATTGCTGCCAGCCTGCTGAACCCGGCTCAGAAAGTCATTTCCATCTCTGGGGATGGCGGATTCATGATGTCCAGCATGGAGCTGGAAACTGCTGTGCGCCTGAAATGTAACCTGATCCACATGGTCTGGATTGATCAGGCCTACAACATGGTGGAAATGCAGGAGAAGAAGAAATATGGCCGTGGGTCTGGCGTGGACTTCGGGCCGATCGACTTCGCTATGTATGCAGAAGCCTGCGGCGCCAAGGGGATTACCGTCACATCTGCTGATGGTGTGGGTAAAGCCCTGAAGGCCGCCATGGATATTGAAGGCCCGGTGGTGATTGCCGTGCCGGTTGATTACTCCCAGAACCACCTGCTGATGAAGCCGCTGGCCCAGCTTGGGGAAACATCCGCAGCAGCCTGATAACTTTCAGAGCAGAAATCTGTTTCTAACTGTTTTAATGTGGCGCTTTCTGTTATAACAGAAAGCGCCACATGCAGATTAAGGGCTGATTATGCAGGAAGATCATCATCTTTGCCGGACTGTCGGGCGTTTGTGCCTGTTGGCGGAGAGAGTCTGCGCTGTGTCCCGGACTGTTGGGAGCAGTTACCAGATGACAGATGGGGTGCCATAAAGGACGAGGCTGCCTGAGCGTTCAGGCAGACAGGTCTTTGCAGGGCACAACAGAAGGATAATCGGAATGCAGATTTCATCGCTTGATGCAGCCGGGCAGAATGGCATGCGGCGCGGGGCAGCTGTGCTGCTCGAAATTCTGCGCAGTGAGGGTGTGGACTATATTTTTGGCAATCCGGGCACAACCGAATTGCCGCTGATGGATGCCCTGCTGGAAGTACCGAACGTCTCCTATATTCTCGGCCTGCAGGAGGCCAGTGTTGTGGCCATGGCGGATGGCTATGCGCAGGCCGCCCGTAAGCCCGGTTTCCTGAACCTGCACACTGCTGGCGGGCTGGGGCATGGTATGGGCAATCTGCTCAATGCCAGTGTTTCCCAGACGCCGCTGGTTGTGACCGCGGGCCAGCAGGATTCTCGCCATACAATTTCCGACCCGCTCCTGTTTGGAGATCTGGTGCAGATTGCCCGTCCCGCCGTAAAATGGGCGCAGGAAGTGGCGCATGCGGACCAGTTGCCCGTTCTGCTGCGTCGCGCTTTTCACGACTCTATGGCGGCGCCAGCTGGGCCGGTCTTCCTCTCCCTGCCTATGGATGTGATGGAAGAAATGAGCGGGGTGGATATCGGCACGCCGTCCGTCATCAACCGGTCCTCTGTAGCGGGCGGGTTGGACGATCTGGCCAAAGCTCTGACCAGCATCGCACCGGGGCGGATTGCCCTGATTGCGGGTGATGAAGTCTATGCGTCCGATGCTGCGGCAGAAGTGGCTGCCGTTGCGGAATGTCTGGGTGCGCCAGTCTTTGGATCGTCCTGGCCGTCCCGCGTGCCGTTTCCCACGGCGCATCCGCTCTGGTGCGGAAATCTGCCCACGCAGGCGACAGCGATTGCGGAACGTCTGGGGGCCTATGATGCAATTTTTGCACTGGGAGGCAAATCGCTTATCACCATTCTCTACACGGAAGGCCCCGCTCTGCCGTCTGGTTGTGCTGTGTATCAGATGTCGTCCGACGTGCGCGACCTTGGTCGCACCTTTAATACGCCGCTTTCTGTCGTGGGGGATATCAAGGCCTCCCTGCAGGCGTTGCTGCCGTTGCTTCAGAAGGCCGCAAAGCCGCATCAGGCAGATTACGCGGCGCAGGCCGCGCTGGTGACGCAGGCGCGGCGTGCCCAGCGGGCCGAAGCTGTGGCGGAAGCCAAAGCCCGGCGCAATGAGGCCGCTATCCCGCCGCGAGTGGCGGCATGGGAGGCTGTGTGCGCCATTGGCCCGGACGTAGCGATTGTGGATGAGGCCATTGCAACCTCCTCCGATGTTCGGCTGTTTCTGGAAAGCACATGGTCGGGCCAGTATTCTTTTTTGCGTGGCGGTGCGCTCGGCTGGGGAATGCCCGCAGCCGTTGGGGCTTCGCTGGGGTTAGGGCGGGATCGTGTGGTCTCGCTGGTGGGGGATGGGGCTGCGCTCTATTCTCCGCAGGCCATCTGGACCGCCGCGCATGAAAAACTTCCTGTAACGTTCGTAGTGATGAACAACCAGGAATACAACGTTCTCAAAAACTTCATGAGACAACAGAAAGATTACCTTTCTGCACGTGAGGGAACATATCCGGCAATGGATATTGTTAATCCGAGTATCGATTATCAGGCCATGGCGAAATCCATGGGTGTGCCATCCTGCCGGGTGACGCGCGCGTCTGATATCGCACCCGCCATTGAGGCTTCGCTGGCTTCCGATGGCCCCTCTCTTGTTGAGATCATGATTACAACAGGCTGAAAACCTGTTCTACCGTCGGGGGTTTGCATGAAAATAGGTCTTTTTATACCGTGTTATATTGATGCGTTTTATCCAAACGCGGGGATTGCCACGCTGGAACTGCTGGAAAAGCTGGGGCAGGACGTGGAATACCCGATGGATCAGACCTGCTGTGGTCAGCCGATGGCCAATTCCGGCTGTAATTCGGACGCTGCTGCGGCAGAAGCCCTCTTTGTACGTAATTTTGCCAAGTATGATGCTATTGTCATGCCGTCCGGCAGCTGCACGCACCATGTGCGGGATAATTTTGACGCCATCCCGCAGACGGAAGAGGTCAAGCACGTTCGTAAAAACACGTTTGAGCTGGTAGAATTTCTGCACGATATTCTGAAGGTTGAAGAATTCCCCTGGGCGGAGTTCCCGCACAAGGTTGGCCTGCACAACAGCTGCGGCACCCTGCGTGCTCTGCGCACGGCGAGCATGTCCGAGCTGGGTGAACCGTACTTCTCCAAGCCGATGGACCTGCTGAACAAGGTTAAAGGCATTTCCTTCGCAACCCCCAAACGCCCGGATGAATGCTGTGGCTTTGGCGGCACGTTCTCTGTCACGGAAGAGGCTGTGTCCGCCCGTATGGGGCTGGATAAGGTTAAGGACCATCATCAGGCCGGTGCGGAATATATTGTCTCGGCTGATACGTCCTGCATGATGCACCAGCAGGGCTGTGCAGAACGTGGCGGTGTGCCCATCCGCTTTATTCATATCGCTGAAATTCTGAACGGAGCGCGGTCATGAAGGTCAAACCCGTCAATCACGCCAAGGCGGCGGAAGAGTTTCTGGATGATGCCCCGCATCTGACCTTCCATGATGAGCGACTGTGGGACATGCGCCAGAAGCGCGACCAGCAGATGCATCTGCTGCCGGAATGGCAGGAGTTGCGCAGCCGGGCGTCCGCCATTAAAGAGCATACGCTGGCCAATCTGCCCGAATATCTGGAGCAGTTTGAAGCGAATGCCAAAAAGAACGGCATTCATGTCCACTGGGCAGCGGATGGCGCTGAACATAACCGTATCGTCGGCGAAATTCTGGAAAAGCATGGCGCAAAATCGCTGATCAAAAGCAAATCCATGGTCACGGAAGAGTGCGACATGCGCGCTTATCTGGAGCCGCGCGGTGTGACCGTGACGGAAACTGATCTGGGCGAGCGGATTCAGCAGCTTGATGACCAGATGCCGAGCCATATTGTGGTGCCCGCCGTGCATAAGCTGGTGCCGGACGTGGCGAAGATTTTTGCCAAAAACTATAATACCGACCCGAATGATGACAGCCCGCAGTCTCTGGCGGAATCGCAGCGTATGGCGGCGCGCCCGGTTATTCTGACAGCCGATGCCGGAATGACGGGTGGTAACTTTCTGGTCGCCGAAACCGGCACCTTTGTGGTCTGCACCAATGAAGGTAATGCGGACCTGAGCGCCACCGTGCCTAACCTGCATATTGCGACATTGGGGATTGAGCGCATTGTGCCCCGGATGGCGGATATGGGTGTCTTTATTCGTCTGCTGTCCCGCAGTGCTCTGGGGTCTCCCATCACGCAGTACACTACGCATTTCCGTGGCCCGCAGAAGGGTGGCGAAATGCATATTGTGCTGGTGGATAATGGTCGGTCTGCGCGTCTGGGGATGGAAGAGTTCTGGACGTCGCTCAAATGCATCCGTTGTGGCGCGTGCATGAACACCTGCCCGGTGTATCGTCGTTCCGGTGGTCTGTCCTACGGGGCCGTTTATTCCGGCCCGATTGGCGCGATTATCGACCCGACCTTTAACGAGCGGAAATACAGCACGCTGCCGTTTGCTTCCACCATGAACGGAAGCTGTACAAACGTCTGCCCGGTCAAAATCAATATTCACGAGCAGCTTTATAAGTGGCGTCGTGTGCTGGCTGAACATCATGAGCTGCCGTTTGTGAAACGGGAAATCATGCACATGGCTGGTAAGCTGATGGGGCAGCCAACGCTGTATCGTACGGCTATTAACGGCACTGAAGTCGCGCTGAGCACCCTGCCGCGCTTTGTGCTGTATAACTGGCTGAATCCGTGGGGCAAACATCGCGAGTTGCCGCATCCGGTCAAGCAGACCTTCCATAGCTGGTATAAGAAAAACCGCCTTAAAGACAAAAAAGAGTCACAGGGAGGGAAAGCCTGATGAGTTCCCGCGACACAATTCTGGCAACGCTCCGGGCCAACCGTCCGGACCCTGCCGCGCATGAACTGCCTCCCGTTGCTGTGCTGGGAGATATGGACGCCGGTAAAGCGCGTTTTGAAGATGCGCTTCAGCTTCTGGGTGGTCAGATCCTGCTGCCACAGGAAGGCGACACGCTGGCGACGGCTATTGCCCGGCGCTTTCCTGATGCCAAGATCATCTGTTCTGCTGTGCCTGATTTTGAAGGCACCATTCGGCTGGAAGATGTGACGTCTCCGCAGCAGGCGGCAGCAACGGATGTGCTGGTGGTGCGCAGTCCGTTCGGAATTTCAGAAATGGGCTCTATCTTTTTAAGTGAAGCCCAGCTGAACAGCCTTAATTCTGCGGCTCATCTGACGCAGCATATTGTGGTTATTCTGTCCGAGAAAAATCTGACAGCCAATATGCACACGGCTTATGTCGAACGGCCAGAATTCCATACGGCAAACTATGGTGTGCTGATGACAGGCCCGTCTGCCACGGCAGATATTCAGGGCGTGCTGATCCGTGGTGCGCAGGGCGTGCGGTCTCTGTCTGTCTGGTGGGAATAACACCAGTCTAAGTCTCTGAAAAAGCCGGATCGGGGGAGCCCCTGATCCGGCTTTTTTTTATGATATGGTGTTCAGGAGGTGCGCGCTGGTGTGCTTACCCATTGACGGGAATCGTGACGATCGTTCCCGGACTCTTGGTCGTTTTTGAGAGTTCGAGAAGAATTTGTAGCATTGTAAAAGCAAGTTTGCTGTCAAAGTCATTTTCAGAAATATAATAATACTGCTTGTCATAATGGACTGAGGCGAACGTGTTGTCTGGCACCGTTTTGCCAACATGCACAACCACAATGGGTTTTGTCTCGCGCCCGATAAGCTGAATTCTGGGCTGTGTGCGGCCGGACGTAATATCATCCTGCGGCACGTCAATCTGATAGGCAATCTGCCCCAGCGCGCCCAGCATGGTGCGGGTCAGAATACGGATCTGTCCGGGGCGCGGCTGGCCTGCCCCGTAGACGACTTCCACACGTTCATCTTTGGGCTTCATCTGGAAAAAACGGCGTGTTTCGTAAACGGTTTCTGCCAGAATAGGGTTATCTGTCGAGGAAACGTTGAGGAAAACCCGGTCAAAGGACGGCATTTTTCCGGGAATTTCAGCACTATGTTCAAGCTGAATGCCGAGCAGGCCCGCAACCTGTAACACGCGCAGGTCATGGATCAGTTCAAAAAATTCGGGAGACCCGCGCCCAACATCGCCCCCGATGGACCCGGCATTGCTGATGAGATTGACCGACTGCACCGCCAGCCGGAACAGCACATCAATCGGCAGCCCACCCATGGCCAGAGGAAGCAGGCTGCCAATCGGCATGGGGCGCAGGAAGCTTTGCGCATAGGCATCGCCCGTGACAGGCTGAAAGGTAAAGGTCGGGCTTTCCTGAAACTGAATCCCGGCATTGCCGCTGGGTCTCACGGGGCTTGCTGTCCCAACCCCCACAGCGAAACTACGTTGAAGCTGATAACCGGAAATAAGCTGCGTGGTATCCAGAAAACCCGGAGTGTCTGCATAACGCAGCCGGACAATATTTAGCAGTGTCTGGCGTTTGCCTGCGGTGATAAGAGCGAGGGAATAATCGCTCTGGTCCTGATCCAGCCGCCGGGACCCGATATTGTAACAGCCGGTTAAAAGCAGCAGGGCGCCAAGTAGGATTCTGGGAGCAGCTTTATACATAGAGCAGAGATCCGGATGGAGGGAATCGGGTCTTTGTTTCACAGCAGAGCTCAAGATGGGAAGCTCTTTGTAGTGTGTCACTGCGACGTAAAGGGAGCCTCTGCTGCGCTAAAGCCGGGTGGTCCTGCGTCCCTGACAGCAAGACCAAAAAGACGCGGGAGCTAAGAAGGGGAATGTCTGCTGCGAGGTGGCTGGCAAAATGCCACCAGCCTCGCAGCAAGAGGGTTAGCCTTTAACGCGTTCAATCTGGGCGCCACAGGCGGCCAGCTTGCGTTCCACAGCCTCATAACCCCGGTCCAGATGATAGACGCGGCTGAGGATGGTTTCCCCATGGGCGGCCAGCCCTGCCAGAATGAGGGAGAAGGAAGCCCGCAGGTCCGTTGCCATTACAGGTGCGCCAGACAGGCTGTGCACGCCACGGATAATGGCAGACGAGCCATGGACGTTAATGCGGGCACCC
Source organism: Acetobacter malorum (assembly GCF_002153605.1). Taxonomy (GTDB): domain Bacteria; phylum Pseudomonadota; class Alphaproteobacteria; order Acetobacterales; family Acetobacteraceae; genus Acetobacter; species Acetobacter malorum_A. The sequence goes on from NZ_JOPG01000029.1 coordinate 53,866, forward strand.
ATCCGGTTGAGTTCCGGCACATGCATGAACCGGTTTTCAAAAATGGTTTCCGTAATCATGGACGCACCTTCCGCTACGGAAAGCAGCGCCATGAACTGAGCCTGCATATCGGTGGGAAAGCCCGGATAGGGTTCGGTCATGATATCAATGCCACGCAGCGCACCCGTGCGGCGCACCCGCATGGCGTCACCTTCCTGCGTGACCTCCACCCCGGCTTCTTCAAAAGCCCGTACTACTGCGCCCAGATGGTCCACGCTGCCGCCCACAAGGCGGAGGTCACCGCCCGTAATGGCTGCGGCGCAGGCGTAGGTGCCGCATTCAATCCGGTCCGGCATGATGCGGTGTTCCGCCCCGTGCAGGGCTTCCACGCCGTCAATAATGATGTGCCCTGTGCCCGCGCCGGTAATGCGCGCGCCCATGGCGTTCAGGCAGTCTGCCAGATCCACCATTTCCGGCTCACGCGCGGCGTTGACAATTTCTGTGCGGCCATGCGCCAGCGTGGCAGCCATCATCAGGTTTTCGGTCGCGCCCACGGAGGCAAATGGCAGCACAATCCGGTCACCCGTCAGGCCGTTGGGTGCGCGGGCGTTGATGTAGCCGTTTTCCAGCGTGATCTTGGCGCCGAGCGTTTCCAGACCTTTCAGATGCAGGTCCACCGGGCGGGTGCCAATGGCGCAGCCACCGGGCAGGGACACGCGGGCTTCCCGGCAGCGGGCCAGCAGCGGGCCGAGCACCAGAATGGACGCGCGCATTTTGGAGACGATATCGTAAGGCGCTTCCGTGCTGGTAATCTCACCACCAACGGAAAGCTTTGTCTTGTCACCGTCCACCGTTTCCACGGTCAGCCCATGCTGGCGCAGCAGAGCCTGCATGGTGGCGATATCGGCAATATGCGGCACGTTGGTCAGCACAAGCCGCTCGGAGGTCAGCAGACCTGCGACCAGCAGTTTCAGGCCGGCGTTTTTCGCGCCCCCAATGGTAATTTCGCCATGCAGGGGGCGACCACCCCGAATAATAAACCGATCCATGGGCTTACATACGCGGCGTGGCAACGCCACGCTGGCCCATATACTTGCCGGAGCGGTCTGCGTAGCTGGTCTCACACGGAGTTTCCCCCTTGAAGAACAGGAACTGGCAGATGCCCTCATTCGCATAAATGCGGGCCGGAAGCGGCGTGGTATTGCTGATCTCGATGGTGACCTGACCTTCCCATTCCGGTTCCAGCGGGGTCACGTTCACAATAATGCCGCAGCGCGCATAGGTGGACTTGCCGAGGCAGACCACCAGCACATCCCGCGGGATGCGGAAATATTCAATGGTGTGCGCCAGCACAAAGCTGTTGGGCGGGATGATGCATTCATCCGCCTTGCGGGACACAAAGCCATCCGGGCTAAAGTTTTTGGGGTCCACAATGGCGTTGTTCACATCCGTAAAAATACGGAAGTCATCTGCCACGCGGGCGTCATAGCCGTAGGAGGACAGGCCGTAGGAAATCACGCCTTCGCGCTTCTGGGATTCCACAAACGGTTCGATCATGCCGTGATCCTGCGCCATACGGCGGATCCATGTATCGGGCATCACTGGCATGGTGGCATATCTCCATTATCCGGGTCGTTTTGAGCGGATGAGGTCTGTCGGGCCGTACGTTCATCCGGCCCGGAAGGTGAGGAAGAGGCGTCCGGCGGACTGAGGGCGGCCTCGGCTTCCATCTCTTCTCTGCTGCGCGCCTGCTGTTTGCGTCTGCGCAGGTTGGCTCGCAGGGCGGCAGCCTGACGGGCTGCGCGCTCTGCACGCGCCGTCTCCGCTTTGGGAGACAGTCGGGTGCCGGACGAGGAGGAAGAAGGCGTATCAGTCATGCCAGGATCGCAGAAATGAACGTTCGTCCTGCTGAGTAGCAGAGCGATGCTGCCATGCCTAGGGTCCTGCCCGGGCATTCCCGGCACAAACTGGAATTCCGGCAGGAGGCAGTCTGTATCAGGCCTGCATCCTGCCCGTAGTCTTAGCGTTCTGGCTTATCAGAGGTTGGCGATCAGCTTCAGCCCCGCCATGGCGGCGTTGGGGATGCGGTGGGTCTCGCCGGGGTGGATCATGTACTGGAATTCCGGCTGGATCAGGATGCCGGGGAAGGCATCAATGCCGTAATAGGCCTCAATAATGTGAGAACTGTTCTGCACACCATGAATGCTGGACCCCAGTGGCAGACCGGCATCCTGCGCCAGTTGCTGGCTGAGCCGCCGCCGGTGGCTGACATGATACCAGGAGTAAAGCACCCCAAACCGGTCCGTCAGGCGGCCGGGGATCATACCGACCATGGAAAAGCCGCCATAGGCCTGATCGGAAATGTTCGCGACGCGGGGTGTGGTGTGGACGTAGCCCGCCATCAGATAGCCACCGGCCATCATGTTACGCCCGCCCAGACGATACACCATCTGGTCCGCCTCCACCCACATCATGTCGGCTGGCGCAGAGCGTGTGCCGCGCCGGACATCTGCCAGTTTTACCGGGTAAACCGAGCTGATTTTGTCGGCATAACGCGTGGTGTCATGCGCATAGCCGATTACGTAATGGCCGGGCATCCGGTTGCGGGTTAAAAACGGCTGCCAGGTGAATTCGATGGGCAGGGAAAGCCCGGTCGTGTTTTCCGCGCCCCATGACCAGCCGCTGGGGTTGTCCGTCAGCGCACTGACGGAATAGGCCCCTACCTGCACGGCGGTATCACGCGTGGGGCGGAAGCGCAGGCGGCCACCCCATGTGGCTTTAGGATACACACTCATGGCCGGATTCTGCTTGAGGCCAACAGGGGCTGAGCAGGTGACCATGAAGGAGCAGAGCAGGGGGGATGTTGCAAACACATGGGTGAGCGACATGCGGCCGAAGGTGAGGTCCAGCCGGTTCTGCATCATTTTCTTCTCGGCGTAGAAATCCACCAGATGTGCAGCCACGTTGCCGGAGAGGCTATAGACTTCCTGCAGGGCGACATAATATTCACCCACGCGCCCGTTCTGGATGGCCTTCCCGGCACGTTCCATCACCAGCGTATGCACGGACCAGCCGTTTAGCCCGGCCATCTTCTGGAGATCGAAAATGGCCTGCAACGTGAGCTCATGCACATAGCTCATGCCTTTTTCGATGCCGCCGCTCATCAGTCCCATTGCTTCCCCTTTGTAAGAAAAGGAGAAGGTAAAACCGCGCTTGCGCAGCCATTCCCGCATGGGGTCGATCGCCCGTAGCAGGTGCCCGGAGCCAGCCGTAGGCACGTAGTACGGGTCATTCAGGTCAGAGTCGCGCAGGGCGTCCAGGCGGGGCGGGAGCAGGGCGGAGGGGCCTTCGCTCGGCAGCAGTGCATCCAGCTCAATCTGATGGGCGGAGTTCTTGTCTTCCGACGGCATCAGAGGCGTGAAGCTCATGGTTGCAAAGCCAGCGGTTGGCAGCAACGGCACACCGCTTGGCGGAATAGGCGTATTGGGTGGCCGCCGGATGGCGGAGAGTTCCGGCCCCATGGCCTCTGCGTCCAGAGGGCGGTCCGACATGGGCGGATTAGCGCGTGCCTTGCTGTCCGGGCTGATGATGACGTCCGAAACAGGGGCAACCGGTGTTTGCGTGGCAAGGGGGGTGGCATACGCTATGGGAGCGCCAGCCTTCAGGCCCAGCAGGCCTACCAGCGTTGAGGCAAAACAGAACCGGGCACGCAGTGAGGCACGGCGCGGCGCAGGGCAGCGTGGTCTGTGTGAGATCATATCCGCATTCAGTCTTTTTGATTTTTATGGGGGATATGGACCGGACAAAAACGGCTAAAACCGAGAATGTCCGGGCATCTGAACCATTCAGGCACGCAGGCATCCAAGCCTGCCATTCCTTTATGGCTAGCGTAGGAATACGTGCCGCGCAGGCACCTGTACATACGCCATTTTTGCAGACCATAGCTGAAGGCTGGCAAACGTTCCTGCCAGCCTGACCGGAGTGCGGGCAGAAAAAGAGGGCAGTCCTTTAATCCGTTCTTCCCGTAAGACAGCATAGGATACCGTCTGGCAGAACGAATGCGGGAAGAGGCATTCTGACATGATAAGGAGACCGTTTCTTTTTGTTATTTAACTGGTCAGTCAGAATTACAATCAGAAAGCCGATGGCCGGTCAACGAGGTCTGTAAGTTATGACAGGATCTTGAGTAGAGAAGATCTGCGAATTGCTAAAATTGTGGTAAATATATCATGTTATAACAAATTGTTATAACAGAGGGTGGCTGGTCAGGCTGGCTGAATGTCCTGCCATCCGCACGGTATGGCATGGGCCTGCTCCAGACCGGTGCGGAACCCGCTGGAACAGAGGGCTTCAAATTCAGCCTCATGCTCATAGGTTGGCATCAGTTTTTGCAGCAAAGCATTCTTGTGAGTGGCGGGGTGGAAATAGATTTCCGACACCCCTTCGGGCAGGTGAGCGGCTAAAGCCGCAACCCGATCCGGTGTCATATGGCCGCTCCATGCCAGACCAAAGCACCAGTCATTGGTCGCCATACCTGCCGAGCGGGCCTGATAACGGAGCAGTTTTGTCCAGCGGCGGAGGGCAGCGTCACCCAGTGTATCGGTATAGGTGCCTGCTGCGTACAGGGGTTCGGGCGGCTCCAGTGGCACACGTACGGCGCGCAGCCCGTAGCGGCGGCCAATATCAATCATCATGCGGCCCACAGTGGGGTGCAGATGCATGTGTTTGTGGGCATTGGCGTGGTCCAGCCGCAGGCCGGTGCGGGCAAAGGCTTCAAACTGCGCGGTAATTTCCGCAGCAAGTTCCTTCCGGCCTTCCGGGCGGAAGAAATAGTCCACACCCAGCCCAAGCTGTGAGGAAGAAAACCAGCCATCTGGCTGTGTCACAAGTGGCAGGCGCTGGTGCGGGAGCACGGATGCGCCCTCAATCACTACAAGGTGCAGGCCGACGCCCAGAGTGGGCAGGCGTTTGGCGCGTGCAATGGCGTCATCTGCCGCGGGCCCAGCCACCATCAGACTGGCTGTGGAAAGCAGGCCATCACGATGAGCGATTTCAATCGCCTCGTTGACTTCAACCGACAAGCCGAAATCATCGGCAGAAATTATGGCGCGCTTCATAGTCTAAAAAACTCTGCCCCCGCGCAGCCAGAGCCGGGCGGGGGCATGATGGGGGAAATCAGGCGGCGTTACGGTCGCGCAGGAAGTGGAAGAACTCCACACCTTCACGCAGGCGACGCTTCATCATCTGCGGGGAGCGGACCATTTCGCTCACGATGGAAGCGATCTTCGGCGCGCGGAAATAGAACTTCTTGTAGAATTCTTCCACGCTGTTGAAGATTTCCGTGTGGGACAGATGCGGGTAGTGCAGCGGCGCCATCTGCACGCCGTTTTCATCAATCAGTTCTGCATTGCTTTCGTCCAGCCAGCCGTTTTCCGTAGCCTGTTTGTGCAGGGCTGTGCCGGGGTAGGGCGCTGCCAGAGAAACCTGCAATGTATGCGGGTTGATTTCCTTGGCGAAGTTGATGGTTTCCTGAATGGTTTCCTTCGTTTCGCCCGGTAGACCCAGAATAAAGGTGCCGTGAATTTTGATGCCGAGTTCGTGGCAGTTCTTGGTGAACTCCCGCGCGACTTCAACACGCATGCCCTTCTTGATGTTGTGCAGGATCTGCTGGTTCCCGCTTTCATAACCCACCAGCAGCAGGCGCAGGCCGTTGTCACGCAGGACTTTCAGCGTCTCGCGCGGCACATTGGCTTTGGCGTTACAAGACCATGTCACACCCAGCTTGCCCAGCTCACGTGCAATGGCTTCTGCACGCGGCAGGTCATCGGTGAAGGTGTCATCGTCAAAGAAGAATTCTTTAACCTGCGGGAAATACTGCTTCGCCAGACGAATTTCAGCAGCCACATGCTCCGGGCTGCGTGTGCGGTAGCGATGGCCACCAACCGTCTGCGGCCACAGGCAGAACGTGCAGCGGGATTTACAGCCACGGCCCGTATAGATGGAAATGTACGGGTGCATCAGATAGCCGATGAAGTAATCTTCAATCTTCAGATCACGCTTGTACACTTCGGTCACGAAGGGCAGGCTGTCCATGTCTTCAATCATGGCGCGGTCACGGTTGGTGATGATCTCACCTTTCTCGTTCCGCCATGTAATGCCGTCTACATCCTTCAGGTCACGGCCTTCGGCAATTTCCTTGATGGTGTAGTCGAACTCGTTGCGGGCCACGAAATCAATCGGAGCACCCTTCAGCAGGCTTTCATCCGGCTGAACGGCAACCTTCGCCCCAACCATCCCGATTTTCAGGTTCGGGTTGGCGTCCTTGAGCATCTGAGCCACCTGCACGTCCTTGGCGAAGGACGGGGTGGAGGTGTGAAGGATCACCAGATCACGGTTCTTCACGTCTTCCAGAATCGGCTCCATACCCATGCGGGCCGGAGGCGCGTCAATCAGGCGGCTGCCTTCCACCATGGCAGCGGGCTGGGCCAGCCATGTCGGATACCAGAACGATTTGATTTCGCGCTTTGCCTGATAGCGCGAACCGGCTCCGCCATCGAAGCCATCAAAGGACGGAGGCTGGAGAAAGAGGGTTCTCATCATTGTTCTGTGTCCTGCCAAGGCGTGTGATCTGAGTTAATCAGAGGAATATGGGTAGGGATTTACTCTTGCGGAAGAGGCGAGACAACCCGTCTCAGCCTTCCGGCGATAATTGGCTTGCCGGAGGAGGCCCAACCGGGTGGGGGGCAACGTGCATAGTCTGCCCGCGCCAGTCCACCCGGGTGCCACTGGCGCTGCCCACCATAATGGCGGCAGAAAGCCAGTCCCGCATGGGCAGCAACAGCAGCGGCCAGACGGGGCGTGAGCCTACGGCGCGGTTAATGACCAGCCCCGTGACAATCCGGATGGCCCAGACGCACCCAAACAGCACGAGCGGCCACAGGGCGTGCGGCTGAAACAGAATGGCCATTGTTGCCCAGAATAGCGGAAGCTGAATGGAAGACGCGCCATAGCCAGCCGGTGCCAGCGTGCAGACCGTACGGCCCCAGCGCAGTTCGTGGGAGAGCAGCTCTGCAAAATTGGGCTCACCGATGGTGGTCCAGGTCAGGCAGTCGGCAATGGTGATATCTTTGCCCAGCAGGCGGACCAGACGTCCCAGCAGGGCATCATCCGCCACATGCGGCAGAAGTGCCTCAAGCCCGCCGACGGCCTCCAGCACATCGCGCCGTAGCGCCATGGTGGCACCCAGACAGTCCTGCCGCCCCAGATAGCGGGAGAGCAGCACGCCAGGCAGAAAATTATGGTTGATCTGGCAAGCGGCCAGCATCTGCACAATGGTGTTATGCGCAGGCAGGCCAGCGTAAAGCGTCGTCACCAGCCCTGTATTGGGTTTGTGCAGGGCGCTGACGATATGCAGCATGTAATCCGGGCTGACATGAATGTCGGAATCGGAAATGATGAGCAGATCATGCTGGGCATACGGCAGGATATTCATCAGATTGCTGATCTTGCGGTTCAGGCCGTGAACGGTCGGGTCCACCACCAGCTGCATGTCCAGATGCGGGTGACGGGCCTGAAGGCGATGAACGATATCTATGGCGGGGTCATCATGGTCCCGCACGCCAAACAGAATCTGGAATTCCGGATAGTCCTGCGTACAGAAGCTTTCCAGCGCTTCTTCCAGTAACGGTTCATCCCCATACAGGGGTTTGAGAACGGTTACGGGCGGCAGGGGCTTAAGGGTAACGGGGCGGCGTTCCGTGCGCCGGAAGCGGGCCAGCAGGGAGGCTCCGGCAATGGACTGAAGGCAGCCTGCTGCCGCCAGACCACTGCTGGCCAGCGCCAGAATGGAGAAAGCGGACATTACAAACCAGCCGCTATGCGGCCCATGACCGGGCAGTTTGTATGTCCGCTACGCATCACGCTCGTTATCCTGCTCAGTCGTTGGAGAAAGTTTTAACTTTACGTTCCAAGACATTGATCAGGCCCGACACGCCACCAGAGGTGAGTGTGGAGCTGAAGTCGGAACGCTGGGCGGCAGCCTGACTGATGCGGGAATCGCCCAGCAGCACATCAACAATTTTCCAGCCGGAAGGGGTGCTGTGCATGATGTAGCTCAGCGGGGTGCCGGGCATGCTGTCATCCGCTCCGATATAGGTGTTCACGATCTTGTTACCACCAACGGGGGAGTTTTCAAGGCCCGGCTTCATGGTGAATCGGGCATCGGTCCCGGGTTTGAAGCTGGAAACATACCGCGCAATGGTGAAGTCCCGGAAGGCTGCCAGCAGCTTGGTTTTATCTGCCGGCGCAAGAGCCTGATAGCGCACGCCAATGGAGGCATGGAGCACGGCATCCAGATCAAAAGCCTGATCCACACCAGCGCCGACAATCTGGCTGCGCTCTGCAAAGCTGCTGTGTGAATGCTGTGCTTTATCAAGAGCAGCATACAGCGCCTGAACAGGAGCACTTTCAGCCGTGGCCGGAGCCGACTGGGCATGTGCAACGGGAGCAAACGGGGCAAGGCCCGCGGCGGGAAGCAGTGTCATGCCCAGACCGAGCACAAGCCCTGCGCGAAGAGAAATCGTTTTCATGCTCATGATTTTGTTCCCGTAGCACGGTTTGGCAAGTTCATTGAGAGCATGTCTCCGATGCCCAGCGCGCTGAGAGCGGTTTTGACGATGTGGGGAGCGGTGAGACCGGCCTGCTCGTACTGGGCGTCCTGGGTGTTATGATCGATGAAGATATCGGGCAGGGTCATGGGGCG
>NZ_JOPG01000003.1 GCF_002153605.1 Acetobacter malorum
CCCCCCAGCCGATAAAAGCAAGGAAGATGACGATGGCGCAGACACGCCCAAGCCAGGATTCAACAAAAACGCGACGCAGATAGGAAATCATGAACCCAAGGATCCGTTGAGACAGAACACCATGCCACGGGCAAACCCGGGCGCGGCACCATAAGCGGACCAGCCGCTCTTGACCAGCGGTAACGAACCGTTAAGGACCGAAACACGCACGCAGCATCTTGCCCCACAGCCCGAGTGTATGGTTTAGCCTGTTCCGACGGCCTCAGTGACGCAAGGATGATGCGGGCACAGGCAGCACGGAAGGACGAGGCGTATGACCAGACAGATTATCGTCGGCAACTGGAAGATGAACGGCACCAGCCGTGATTCGCAGGCGCTTGTTGAAGCTCTGCTGGCAGGGCTCCCGGCGACTGTGCCGGATATTGTAACCTGCCCGCCCTTCACGCAGCTTGCGCTACTGGCAGACAAGCTGAAAGGCTCTCCCATCGCTCTGGGTGCGCAGGATTGCCATAAGGATGTGTCTGGCGCGCACACCGGGGATATTTCTCCCGCCATGCTGACGGACCTTGGCGTATCCTACGTTATTCTTGGCCATTCCGAACGCCGGCAGGAACACGGGGAACTGGATGAAACCGTGCGTGAAAAAGCGGTTGCCGCCACAAAAGCCGGCCTGACCCCCATTGTCTGTATTGGTGAGACGGAAGACCAGCGTGAAAGTGGTGAGCACTTCGACACGCTGGGCTGGCAGATCAAAGGCTCCCTGCCCGACAATTTCTCCGGTATTCTGGCCTATGAGCCGATCTGGGCCATTGGCACAGGGCGTGCTGCGACTGAGGACGAAATTGCCGAAACCATGAAATTCCTGCGTGAAGAGCTGGTTCGTCAGTTTGGCGAGGCTGGCAAAACTGTCAGGATTCTGTATGGTGGCTCCGTTAATGCCAAGAATGCGGCTTCCATTCTGTCGATTGCAGATGTAGCAGGTGCCCTTGTAGGGGGTGCCAGCCTGAATGCAGAGGCATTCCTATCCATTATCGGCGCGGCTTCTGCTGCCTGATTTCCGCACTTTATCGGGAACTCGACATGACCACAGCCCTGCTGATTCTGCATATTTGCGTGACCATAGCCCTGATTGGCACTGTGCTGATCCAGCGCAGTGAAGGGGGCGGCCTCGGCATTGGCAGCAGTCAGGGTATGGGGGCATTCATGTCCGGCCGTGGCACAGCCAACCTGCTGACGCGCACCACGGCAGTGCTCGCCGGGCTGTTCATGCTGTTGTCTCTGGTGCTGGCGATTCTGAACCGTGGGTCTTCCACTGGTGCCGGGCATGACATTCTGGCTCAGCCCCCGGCTCCTGCCGCTGTCACAGCGCCTGCTCAGCCTGCCGCACCGCCGGCTGCTCCGGCACCGTCCAAACAGTAACATGTTTCCCGCTCTCTCCCTCCTTCCCGGAGCCGGAGAGAGGAAGAGTCTTTATTCCTCTGCGCTTGCATAAAGCTGCGGAGGAATTTTTGTGTCCATCTTTACCCACCCGGCTTTGTCCGTGTAGGAAGTCTGTTCATGACCCGTTTCGTATTTATCACCGGCGGTGTGGTGTCCTCTCTTGGGAAAGGCATTGCGTCAGCGGCTCTTGCTGCACTCCTGCAGTCGCGTGGCTATAAAGTCCGCCTGCGTAAGCTTGACCCCTATCTGAACGTCGACCCCGGCACCATGAGCCCGTATCAGCACGGGGAAGTGTTTGTCACCGATGACGGGGCCGAAACAGATCTTGATCTGGGCCACTACGAACGCTTCACCGGCGTTAACGCGACCAAGGAAGACAACACCACCACTGGCAAGATCTATTCCGATGTCATCGCGCGGGAACGCCGTGGGGACTATCTGGGCGCCACGGTGCAGGTTATCCCGCACATTACCGATGCCATTAAAGACATTGTGGTTGCCAATACGGATGATGTGGATTTCGTGCTGGTCGAAATCGGCGGCACGGTAGGCGATATTGAAAGCCTTCCGTTCCTTGAAGCCATTCGTCAGTTGCGCAACGACCTTGGTCCGGATCAGACCATGGTGGTCCATCTCACGCTGCTGCCGTGGATCCCGTCTGCTGGTGAACTGAAGACCAAGCCGACTCAGCATTCCGTCAAGGAACTGCAGAATGTCGGCATTCAGCCGCAAATCCTGCTCTGCCGCTGTGACCGCGCCATTCCGGACACCGAGCGTCGCAAGATTGCCAACTTCTGTAACGTGCGCCCCGAGGCTGTGATTGCCGCACGGGATGTGGACACCATTTATTCCTGCCCCCTCGCCTATCATGCTGAAGGCATGGATACCGAAGTCCTGCGTTATTTCGGTCTGCCCCACACAGAAGAACCCGACCTGTCCGGTTGGGAGAAAATTGTGGATGCCATCCGCCGCCCGGACGGGGATGTCCGCATTGCGGTGGTTGGGAAATATACGGCCCTGCTCGACAGCTATAAGTCTCTGAACGAGGCCCTGTTGCATGGTGGTATTGCGCACCGTGCGAAAGTGAAGCTGGACTGGGTGGAAGCTGAAACGCTGGAAGAATCCCCCGAGGCTCTGGAACGTCTGTCCACGGCACATGGCATTCTGGTGCCTGGTGGTTTTGGCGAGCGTGGTTCAAAAGGCAAGATTGCTGCTGTCCGGTTTGCCCGTGAGCGCGGTATTCCGTTCCTTGGTATCTGCTTCGGGATGCAGATGGCGGTCATCGAATGTGCCCGTAATCTCGCAGGCCTGCCCAATGCGTCTTCCACCGAATTCGGTGAAGCTGATGAACCGCTGGTTGGTCTGATGACGGAGTGGGCACGTGGTAGCGAGCGCCTGCGCCGGAGTGAGGGTGGAGAACTGGGCGGCACCATGCGGCTTGGTGCTTATCCGGCGACACTGACGGAAGGGTCTCGTGCGGCTGAGATTTACGGCACGACCAACATCCGTGAACGCCATCGTCACCGCTATGAAGTGAACATTCACTACAAGGACCAGCTTGAAAAAGCCGGGCTGAAATTCTCCGGTCTGTCTCCCGATGGGATTCTGCCGGAAGTGGTGGAGTATCCGGATCATCCGTGGTTCGTAGCGGTGCAGTATCATCCGGAACTCAAGTCCCGCCCCTTTGCACCGCATCCGCTGTTTTCCGGGTTTGTTGGTGCAGCACTTGAAAAGGCTCGTCGCGCATGACGCACGCTGCAGCACATAATTTTCAGCTTCAGTCTTTGACGGTCGGGAACGATCAGCCTTTTGTGCTGATTGCCGGGCCGTGTCAGATTGAATCCGCAGCTCATGCCATGGAAACGGCAATTGCGCTGAAAGAATTATGTGCTGCGGCGAATATCGGGCTGATTTACAAAAGCTCGTTTGACAAAGCTAACCGTACCAGCCTGTCCAGCGCCCGAGGCGTTGGTATGAAGGATGGTCTGGCTATTCTGGCAGACATTCGGAAAAGCCTGAACATTCCGGTGCTGACGGACGTTCATGCTCCGGAACAGTGCGCTCCGGTTGCAGAAGCTGTTGATGTTCTGCAAATCCCGGCCTTTTTGTGCCGCCAGACCGATCTTCTTCTGGCTGCGGGCAAAACCGGGGCCGTGGTGAACGTCAAAAAAGGCCAGTTTCTTGCGCCATGGGACATGCAGCACGTTGCAGCCAAAATTGCCTCCACGGGCAACCAGCGCATCATGCTGTGTGAGCGCGGAACCAGCTTTGGCTACAACACGCTGATTAACGATATGCGCGGTCTGCCCATTATGGCGCAGACGGGCTATCCGGTGGTGTATGACGCCACGCATTCTGTCCAGCAGCCGGGTGGACTGGGTGGCTCTTCCGGTGGTCAGCGGGAATTTGCCCCTGTTCTTTCCCGCGCGGCACTAGCGGTCGGGGTTGCGGCCCTGTTTATCGAAACACATGAGGACCCGGACCACGCTCCAAGTGATGGTCCGAACATGCTTCCCATCAAGTCTCTTCCGGCCCTGCTGAAGCAGTTCCGTGAGATTGATCAGCTCATAAAAACGGACACTAACACTTATTGACTGATTACCAATTAGGCATCGGTCACAAGTGAAAAGCGGAAAGAGGGTCTTCTGGGCCAGCTTTCCGCTTTTTTTGTAGCGGCTGTTTCATTTGTGCAGCGTGACAAGGATATCCGGCTTTATTTTTGGTCCGGATTAGTTGGAGTTTTTTGGATAAGGCGTGGAGAATGGAAGATAACGTTTCCCCTTCCGTTTAGTGCTTTTCCAAAAGTGCACTGCGTCGTGTTAGATTTCCGAAGGCTTTCAAACGGTAATTCTGTGAGGGGGGCAGATCTCCCGGTAGCCGACTCATTGCTAATCGGAATACCCCCTCAATCCCATGCACGGTTTGTCATGAAAGCGTGGCGTAATGTTACTGCGCGCCAAAAATGCCTTTACGCCAAGCGTGCAAAAAAAAATGGGGAGCCGCAGAGGCTCCCCATCAAAGAATGCCAGAAGTAAGGTCGCTGCCTTACACGTCCAAATTGGCAACCTTCAGAGCATTGCCAACAATAAAGTCACGACGGGGTTCCACCACATCACCCATCAGGGTCGTGAACACCTGTCCGGCTTCCTCAACGTCACCCACTTTAACCTGCAACAGGGTGCGCATGGCCGGGTCCAGCGTGGTTTCCCACAGCTGTTCATCGTTCATTTCGCCCAGACCTTTAAAGCGGTTGATGGCCAGACCACGGCGGCCCTGTGCAAGCAGGCGCGTATAGAGTTCAGACGGCCCTTTCAGCGGCAGCTCCGTGGTTTCCAGACGCAGGCTAACACCTGTGCCGAATTCACGAACCAGACGGTCCAACTGATTGGTCAGCCAGCGGGCATCGCCACCGGCCAGCATGTTCGGGTCAATGCGGTAGACTTCCCCGACGCCACGTACGCTGCGAGCCAGTTCCAGCCCATCGGTGCTGGCAACGGCTTTCCAGCCGCGCTCGTTTTCAGCAGATGCAGCATCCAGACGTTTCTGAAGATCAGGAATACGCTGCTGGAGCGTTTCCAGATCAGACGTCAGAGCACCAGCCAGTGCTGCCTGCTCGATAATCCAGTTCGGCACGCGGTTGGACAGGCGAGAAACAGCCTGCGTTGCTTGACGGATAAACGGCAGATCGGCTTCCAGATCAGCCCCGGACACCACCTTGCCGTCCGCATAGACAAAGGCTGCGTTGTTCAGAGCCTTATCCAGAAGATACTGCTCCAAAGCCGCATCGTCTTTCAGGTAGCGCTCTTCATTGCCGCGTTTGGCACGGTAGAGCGGTGGCTGAGCGATATAGAGATAACCGCGTTCAATCAGTTCCGGCATCTGGCGAAAGAAGAAGGTCAGCAGGAGTGTGCGGATATGGGAGCCATCCACGTCAGCGTCAGTCATGATGACGATGCGGTGGTAACGGAGCTTCTCAATAGAGAACCCACCCTGATCGGCCTCACCGCGGCCAATGCCGGTGCCCAGTGCGGTAATCAGCGTGCCAATTTCCGCAGAACCGAGCATGCGGTCAAACCGGGCGCGTTCCACGTTAAGGATTTTGCCTTTAAGCGGAAGAATTGCCTGAAAGCGACGGTCCCGCCCCTGCTTTGCCGTTCCGCCGGCGGAGTCACCCTCAACGATAAAGATTTCAGCTTTAGAGGGGTCGCGTTCCTGGCAATCGGCCAGCTTGCCAGGCAGGGAGGAGATGTCCAGCACGCCTTTCCGGCGGGTTAACTCACGAGCTTTACGAGCAGCTTCACGCGCAGAGGCTGCATCTAGCACCTTGCCAACAACAATCTTGGCTTCCTTGGGGTGCGTTTCAAACCAGTGGCCAATCATATCGGCCGCGGCCGCATGCACCACCGGCTGCACTTCGGAGGAGACCAGCTTGTCTTTGGTCTGGGAGGAGAATTTCGGGTCAGGCACTTTGACGGACAGAACAGCCGTCAGACCTTCACGCATATCTTCACCCACCAGAGAATGGGCGTCTTTTTTGGCAATGCTTTCCGCATATTTGCCAACAATACGTGTCAGCGCCTGCCGGAACCCTGCCAGATGGGCACCGCCATCACGCTGAGGGATATTGTTGGTGAAGCACAGCATCGTTTCGTGAAAGCTGTCATTCCAGCTCAGCGCGAACTCAACCTTGATCCCGTTATCCGCGTTTTCCATGCTGCCCGTAATGGGGGGCGTAACAATGGGAGTGCGGGAGCGGTCAAGCCATTCCACAAAGGCTTCAAGGCCGCCTTCGTAATAGAAAATTTCTTCCCGGACCTCTTCTGTGCGGGCATCGCGCAGAACAATTTCGAGCCCAGAGTTCAGGAAGGCCAGCTCACGCAGGCGACGTTCCAGAATGGCAAAATCGAAAACTGTTCGGGGGAAGGTTTCGCCGCTCGGCTTGAAGGTGACCTGTGTGCCACGTTCTTCGTCAGACGGGCCAACAACTTCCAGAGGCCCTTCCCGCTCACCGTGCCGGAAGCGGATGACATGCTCCTGCCCGTTACGCCAGATGCGCACTTCCATGGATTCAGAAAGCGCATTCACCACCGCAGCGCCCACGCCGTGCAGGCCGCCTGAAACCTTGTAGGAATTCTGGTTGAACTTGCCGCCCGCATGCAGGCGCGTCAGCACGACTTCTGCAGCGCTGATGCCTTCTTCGGTGTGCATGTCGGTCGGGATGCCGCGGCCGTTATCCCGCACCGTCACGCTGCCATCGGCATTCAGGGTCAGAATACAGCGGGTTGCATAACCCGCCTGGGCTTCATCAACAGCGTTATCAATAATTTCAAACGCCATGTGGTGCAGGCCGGAACCGTCATCAGTATCACCGATATACATCCCTGGCCGCTTACGAACGGCATCTAGCCCTTTCAGCACAGAGATCGACGCGGCGTCATACTCTTCCATTCCGGTGGATGGTGTGGGCTGAGAAAGGTCTGTCATATGGTAACGGTACTCCGGAAAAGAAGAATAGGACCTGATGTTGTCTTATACTCCGGCCAGCGCAGTCCGACCAGATTGGAAGCTCTCTTTTATGGGATTGTTTCCCGATTTATCCGAGAAATTCTCCTTGTTTTAGTGCGACAAATCGTGCCTGCGTCCGTAAATCCTCAAAAGGTGCTTCATCAGTTCCGGTCAGGATCACAGTGGTGCGGAAGTCTTTGACAATTTCCAGCAAAGAACCACGTCGTGCGCGGTCCAGATGCACCAGTGGTTCATCCAGCAACAGGACCGGCGGCATCCCGCGATAATCTTCCACCAGCCGGGCATGAGCCAGAACTGTGCCCATCAGGAGGGTCTTTTGCTGACCCGTGCTGGCAGTGGCCGCCGGAAGGCCTGTTTGCAGATCAGAGAGCCGGAAATCTGTACGATGCACACCAAATGTGGCGCGCCCGCGTTCCCTGTCCTGCTGCCGATTGGCGGCAAACTGCTCGCGCAGCCAGTCTTCCACAGTCAGCGCCGGGTTGTATTCCAGCTGGTCTGCCACACCGCAAAGCAGCGTAACATTCACGCCGGGAAACGCGCCCAGACTGGACTGCGCAAACAGGCAGAGCTGCTGCACCATCTCGCGCCGACCAGCAGCAACGGCGACGCCATGTCGAGCCATGGAAGCCTCCAGCCCGCTCAGCCATGAAGATTCAGAAAAACGGGTTTGGAGTAGCCGGTTCCGCTGCGTCATAGCGCGGTCATAGGCTAACAGTTCGCGTGCATGATGCGGTGTGACGGCCATGACCAGTCGGTCCAGAAAGCGTCGTCGGCCAGAAGTGCCCTCGCTGAAGAGGCGGTCCATCTGAGGCGTGATCCACACAGCCGAGAGTGTATCGTCCAGCGCATCACGATTACGGACCTGCTGGCCATTCAGCAGATAGACGCGGCGCGCGGACTCTCCTGCCCCGGCCATGCCAGTGCCGAGTTCCAGAACATCCTGATCAAAGGAAAAACGGGCAGAGATACCCCAGCTTGCGGTGTTGTCGCGTCCCAGCTGCGCTAACGGCGCGCCACGCAACCCACGACCTGGCGTCAGAAGAGAAAGGGATTCAAGCAGGTTGGTTTTGCCGCTTCCGTTCTCGCCGGTAAGCACAACAAGAGAAGCGTCTGGTGACCACACCAGACGCTCATAATTACGAAATTCGGAAAGGGTCAGTTTAAGAAGCTGAGCCACTTTTTACCCGATAAGGCTCAGAAAGATGCCTATCGCCTTAAACGCGCATCGGCATCAGCACGTACAGTGCTGAGGGGCTGTCGACATCGCGGACGATTGTGGGCGCTGAACTATCAGAAAACGCAAACTCAACGTCCTTTTCCACCTGATCAGTAATGTCGTTCAGGTAACGGGCCTGAAAGCCGATCTCCAGAGCTTCCGCATCATAAGAGATCCGGGTCTTGTCCAGCTCTTCCGTCGCCATACCCTGTTCCGGACTGCTGGCAGAGAGCGTCAGAAGGCCAGGTTCCAGCGCCAGTTTGACCGGACGAGACCGCTCCTGACTGATAGCGGCCACACGCGCGACCGCGTCCGAGAAGTCTTTTTTGCCAACGCGCAGAATACGCTTGTTGTTGAGCGGAATTACGCGGTCATATTCCGGGAAGGTGCCATCAATCAGCTTGGAGGTCAGCATGACCGGGCCGGCCGTGAACTGTACGCGGGTCTCCGAGAGGGCCACCTCAATTTCTTCTGGTGCCTCATCAATCAGCTTGCGCAGTTCCGCCACCGTTTTGCGTGGAATAATCACGCCCGGCATGGTTTCAGCGCCCGCGGGAAGTTCTGTTTCCACACGAGCCAGACGGTGTCCGTCGGTTGCAACAGCACGGAGCAGCTTTCCGGCGTCCGTGTCAGCAGCATGGAAGAAAATACCGTTCAGGTAGTAGCGTGTTTCCTCAGTGGAGATCGCGAAGCGCGTCCGGTCAATCAGCGAACGCAGCACCCCTGCCCCGACTTTGAAGTGACACGGCAGATCACCTGTGCCCATGGACGGGAAATCGTCAACGCTCAGTACGTTCAGGCGGGTAGCGTAGCGGTCTGCGCGGAGCAGCAGCGGCCCTTCACTGTCGGCCTGATCCAGTTCCACTTCCACACTGTCGGGCAGTTTGCGAACAATTTCATACAGAACCGACGCCGGGACGGTTGTCGCACCATCCCGTTTGATGGTCGCCGGAATTTCTTCCACCACCTCGATTTCCATATCGGTGGCTTTCAGGCTCAGTCGCCCGTCTGCCGCCTGAATCAGAACGTTAGCAAGGATGGGGATGGTGTTACGCTTTTCAGCAACACTCTGGATGTGTGCCAAAGCTTTGAGCAGTATTGCGCGCTCAGCTGAAAACTTCATCTATGCCTCTTTCCTGCATGACCGGCCCCACGCAGGAATTCAGGCGGGCCGGGATCTATCCTGTTGAAAACTAACAGCAGTAACGGTGCAGTCAATCTTTGAGTGCCTGCATCCCCGTGTGGGTGTGCAGGCACCTGTCGGTCTAGCTTTCCAGCATCCGACGCATCAGTTCGACATCCTCTGCAAAAGCGGGATCTCGCTCCATTAGTTCCGCCACACGCGAGACAGCGTGCATGACGGTTGTATGGTCACGGTTTCCGAATTTGCGGCCGATCTCGGGTAAAGAACGGCTGGTGAGCTGTTTGGCGAGATACATGGCAACCTGACGTGGCCGGGCAACGGCTCGGGCACGACGCGCAGAGGACATATCCGTCAGACGGATATTCCAGTGCTCCGCTACCCGCTTCTGGATTTCCTCAATCGTCACACGACGATCATGCGCTTTGAGGATGTCGTGCAGAACGTCCTGCGTGGCTTCCAGTGTCACTGGGCGCCCAAACAGATTGGCATGAGCAATCAGGCGGTTCAGGGCGCCTTCAAGCTCACGCACGTTCGACGTGATTTTATGCGCAAGGAATTCCAGAACTTTGCCGGGCACAACCACGCCGGATGCAGCGGCTTTGGATTCCAGAATGGAAATACGAAGCTCAAACGTGGTGGCGTGAATATCCGCTACCATGCCGCAGCCCAGCCGGGTCCGCAGACGATCTTCCAGCCCGGACAAATCAGACGGCGATTTATCCGCAGAGACCACAATCTGCCGTCCGGCATCCACCAGCGCGTTAAACGTATGGAAGAATTCTTCCTGTGTATTGTCTTTGCCGATCAGGAACTGAAGATCATCAATCATCAGCACATCCACGGAGCGGAGCTGTTCCTTGAACTCCATGGTCGACTGAGACCGGATGGCCGCAATAAAGCGATACATGAACTTTTCAGCGGACATGTAGGCAACAGAGACATTGCCGCTCTGCACCAGTTCCGCGCCAATGGCATGCATCAGATGCGTTTTACCGAGACCCACCCCGCCATACAGAAAGAGCGGGTTAAAGCCGACGCTGGAGGGCTTTTCCGCCACACGCCGTGCGCAGGCATAAGCAAATTCATTCGGCTTCCCCACCACAAACGTATCAAACGTAAAGCGGGTATCCAGTGTGGTGACGAGGTCACTCCGCACTTCCGGCGCGCTGCGGGGGGCGTCTTCCACCTCAATGCTGGGGGCCGCAACCGGCGCGTCCTCGGTGGCAAGTGCAAGTGGCGGTGCCACCGGGTCACCAGGGCGCGCAACCTGAAGCTCTACCCGACGAATGGTGGGCTGAACCTGATTCCATAATTCGCTCAGGCGGTCGCCATACTGGCTGCGTACCCAGTCACGCAAAAAACGGGTAGGAAGGAGGAGTGTAATCTCGTCACCATCCACAGGCCCCAGCGCGATCTTGGTCAGCCAGGTGCGGTATTCAACCTCCCCGACTTCCCCTTTCAGCCTTGAACAGATCTGTAACCACGATTCCTCAAGCGCCTTGCCATCCTCTGCTTGGGGGAAAGCCCTTTCGTCATCGTCCACTCCGATTGTCATCTACGCTCCCGAGCGGTCATAAACGCGGCCAGCCGCGCGTGATTTTCGATAAGGGGCCGCTTGCACGGCCACCAGGCAGCCGGGCTTCCGGCAGGCCTACACTGCCGCCATAAAACGCGGCGCAGGAGCGCGCATAAAGACGCTCTCCTGAGGGTGGAGACTAGCTGCCAGAACTAAAGCACGGCCGAGGGAGGAGCAATGAAAATCTCTGTGCTCTTGCCCTCATCTCTGCCATGCCATGCCGAGGGCTACACAAAAGTAAAGCCGAACCACCCCAGGATGATTCGGCTTTACAAAACGCATGTGTCTAAAGGCTGCGGATGCAGCCTGAAGGTCTCAGGCGGTGGCCAGAGACTTCACACGAGCAGACAGGCGGGAAATTTTGCGTGCAATGGTGTTTGCATGCACAACGCCCTTGATCACGCCGCGCTGCAGTTCCGGCTGAGCAACGCGCAGAGCTTCACGAGCTTCGTCATGGTTGCCAGCAGCAATTGCAGTTTCGACCTTCTTGATGAAGGTGCGCATGCGAGACTTGCGGGCTGTGTTACGAGCAGTCCGCTTTGCGGTCTGCCGGATGCGCTTACGCGCTGAAGCGATATTCGCCATGAGTTTCTATTTTATCCAGCACAAAAGAAATGGTAGCAGCCCGGCAATGCCAGGGTGGCTGCAAAGATGTAGCGGTGCTGTAATCCACAGCGGTATCCACAGTCAAGTCGCTTCCCTCATTATAGAGGTAATTTCACCTTATTTTCTGCCGCAAGGGGCAGAAAAATGTGGAACGTCCTGCTTGTGTGATCTGCTCAACCCCAGTGCAGGCCGGAGGCCCGGGGCAATCCGGGCATGGTTGTCCCTTGCGCCCATAAACGCGCCAAGCATGCTGAAAATAGCCCAGCCCGCCTTCCGGGCGCACATAATCTTTCAGGCTTGAGCCGCCAGCGGCAATCGCTTCATTCAGAACATCCTTAATGGCCTGAACGAGCCGCTTTGTTTCCTGAGGCTTCAGGGTGCCGGCTGCGGTCGTGGGATGGATGCCCGTGCGATACAGGGCTTCACAAACATAAATATTGCCCAGACCGGAGACAACTTTCTGATCCAGAAGCGCCGTTTTAATAGGAGATTTCCGACCTTTGAGGGCAGTGTGAAGCACAGGCCCCGTAAACGCAGGTTCCAGCGGCTCCGGCCCCATAGCGGCGAGAAATTTATACTGCTCTTCCTGCTCGGTAGGCACGATGTCCAGCATCCCGAAGCGGCGCGGATCAACAAACCCGCAGCGGCGCCCATCCGCCGTGATGAAGGTGGCATGTTCATGCAGCGCAGGCGCCGTCGGAGAATCGAGAATAATGCGCCCCGACATGCCCAGATGCAGCACGACAGACAGATTATTCGACAACCGCATGAGAATATATTTCCCGCGGCGACGAAAGCCCGTAACGGTCTGCCCGACGACGGAAATACGAAAATCGGCAGGAATCTGCCATCGCAGGTCCGGCCGACGGAGAATGACATCGCTGATTTCGTGGCCTTGCAGAGCGATCTGCATACCACGCATCACGGTTTCGACTTCAGGGAGTTCCGGCATGAGTGCAAAGCAGGGTATAGGGTAACACCATGACCGACAATAGCTTTGCGCCCTCCCCCTCATCTTCCGCCGCGCCGCAGGTGGAAGAAACCGATTTCGGCTTCCGCTCCGTCCGGAAGGAAGAGAAGAAACCCCTCGTCCGCGCTGTGTTTGACAGCGTTGCGGGTAAATATGACGTCATGAATGATCTGATGTCTCTGGGGATTCACCGGATCTGGAAACGTATTTTTGTCACGGAACTGGGGCCTCAGCCCGGTCTGTCCCTGCTGGATCTGGCAGGTGGCACGGGTGACATCAGCTTTGGCTGGCTGCAGGGCGGCGGCGGTCCGACCATTATGACCGATATTAACGCCAGCATGCTCTCCGTCGGACGTGACCGTGCATTGAGCCGGGGTTTTGTCTCAGACCTCTCCTTCGCTGTGGTGGATGCGGAAGCCATTCCGCTGAAAGATATGTCGGTTGATCGCGTTTCCATCGCCTTTGGCCTGAGAAACTGCACCGACAAGATGGCAGTGATTCGGGAAGCCCGCCGCGTGCTGCGTCCGGGTGGCCGTTTCATGTGCCTTGAATTCTCCCGCGTGCAGGTTGCCGCGCTGGCTCCTATTTATGATGCCTGGTCCTTCAAGGTTCTGCCGACTATGGGCAGCATGGTGGCGGGTGACCGGGAAAGCTACCAGTATCTGGCAGAAAGCATTCGCACCTTCCCGGATCAGGAAACGCTGGCGGAAATGTTCCGTGAGGCTGGTCTGTCTCATGTCCGCTATCAGTCCCTGTCTGGCGGGATTGCTGCCATTCACTCTGGCTGGCGTCTCTGACCCTTTATGACTACCCCCCCCGCCCTTCGCTCTGTTCTGCTGATTATCAGCGGAAGCATCGCCGCCTTTAAAGCGCCGGAACTCATCCGGTCTTTGCGGGCTGATGGCATACAGGTGCGCTGTGTGCTCACACAGGGGGGTAGTCAGTTTGTCACACCGTTGACGTTGCAGGCGCTCAGCGGTCAGCCTGTTCATACGGATCTGTTTTCCCTCACGGCTGAGCAGGAGATGGGGCACATTGCTCTTTCCCGCTCGGCGGATCTGATTGTTGTTTGCCCTGCATCAGCCAATCTGCTTGCCCGCATGGCAGGAGGGCTGGCGGATGATCTGGCCAGCACAGTGCTGCTGGCGACGGATAC
The DNA here is from genome assembly GCF_002153605.1 of Acetobacter malorum. Classification (GTDB taxonomy): domain Bacteria; phylum Pseudomonadota; class Alphaproteobacteria; order Acetobacterales; family Acetobacteraceae; genus Acetobacter; species Acetobacter malorum_A. The sequence continues at coordinate 13,635 of NZ_JOPG01000003.1, forward strand.
CCCCGTTATGGTGGCTCCGGGCATGAATGTGCGGATGTGGGACCATCCCGCTACGCAAGCCAATATTCAGACGCTCAGGCAGAGAGGCGTGACTTTTCTTGGTCCCGTTGCCGGTGAGATGGCTTGTGGTGAATATGGCCCTGGCCGGATGGTGGAGCCTGCCGATGTGCGGGATGCTATTCTGGCATTTTTCCGCCAACAGAGTCGTCAGGTCGGCCCTTTGGCAGGCAAAACTTGTCTTGTAACGGCAGGCCCGACACATGAGCCTCTGGACCCCGTGCGGTATCTCGCCAATCGCTCATCAGGCAAGCAGGGTTATGCGCTTGCTGAAGCGCTGGCGGATCTGGGTGCGGAAGTGACGCTTATCAGCGGCCCAACAGCTTTACGTCCCCCGCCCGGCGTGACTGTTTCCTTTTGTGAGACAGCGCGTGAGATGCGTGATCTCGCTCTCAAGGCCGCGCAAAAGACGTCATTTGATGCAGCCATCTGCACGGCAGCCGTGGCGGACTGGCGACCTGCGCATGTGCAGGATCAGAAAATCAAAAAAACAGGCAAGGATGACCTGCCCCCGCCGCAGGCCCTATTGCCGAACCCGGATATTCTGGCCGAACTTTCAGAACCCTCGCCTTCCCGTCCGCGTCTTGTTATTGGTTTTGCAGCCGAGACGGAAACGGTGGAGGCCCATGCCCGTGCCAAGCTGGCTCGCAAGGGATGTGACTGGATTGTTGCCAACAATGTTGGGGCGGGTTCGGATGTGATGGGCGGTTCCGAAAATCAGGTGATCCTGATCACGCCGGATAAGGCAGAGCACTGGCCGCGCCTGAGTAAGGAAGACGTGGCCCGCAGGCTTGCCAGAACGCTTGCAGACTGGTTTTTAAAGCCTCACAAGTCGTTATAAGAACTATGAGATATGGAGTGCCTGATGCCTGCAACTGAATCCCGGAACACCGGCCTTACAGTGCGGGTGCAGCGCCTGCCACACGGGCAGGATCTACCGCTGCCGTCTTACGCCACGGCAGGTGCAGCCGGGATGGATCTTCTGGCGGCCGTGCCGGAGCCTGTCACGCTCCAGCCGGGTGGTCGTACTGTTATACCGACCGGTCTGTGCATTGCTTTGCCCCCCGGATACGAGTTGCAGGTGCGCCCCCGTTCCGGCCTTGCGTTGAAGCACGGGATTATTCTGCCGAACTCGCCCGGCACTATTGACGAAGATTATCGCGGTGAAGTCGGCGTCATTGTTCTGAATGCGGGCGATCAGCCCTTTACCGTTGAACATGGTATGCGCATTGCTCAGGCTGTTATTGCGCCGGTTGAGCGTGTCTCCTGGGCCGAGTGTGACAGTCTGGACGCAACCGCCCGCGGCACAGGCGGTTTTGGCAGTACAGGAACCGGACTGCCATGACGGCAGCGCGACCAGATTTTTCTCTTTCTTCTCAAAACCCGTCTACGCGTCTGCCGTTACGCCACCTGAATACAGCAGACGCCATCCTTCTGATCTGCGTGGTGGGGCTGGCTATTCTGGCCGGCAACAGTGTGCGGCATATGTTAGCACCACTTGCTGCTCCGGCGCAGGCTCCGATCCATCTCGATGTCCTGTATCTGCCCGGCTATGCCTTGCGGACCACTCTGAGGATGTTCGCGGCCCTCGGGGTCTCCCTCGTTTTTACCTTTCTTTACGCAACACTGGCTGCCAAAAGCAGCCGGGCGGCACAAATTCTGGTGCCCTTGCTGGATATCCTCCAGTCCATTCCCATTCTGGGCTTCCTGAGTTTTACGGTAACTTTCTTTCTCGGGCTCTTTCCCGGACAGGTGCTGGGGGCCGAACTGGCAGCCGTCTTCACCATCTTCACCTCTCAGGCATGGAACATGGCCTTTGGGATGTATCAGTCCTTACGGAGTGTCCCCACAGAGCTTGAAGAAGCCGCACGATGCTTCGGGCTAACCGCCTGGCAAAAATTCTGGCGGCTGGAAGTGCCTTGCGCCATTCCCTCGCTTGTGTGGAATTCCATGATGTCCATGGCCGGTGGCTGGTTCATGGTGGTTTATTCAGAAACCCTTACGGTCGGCAACACTCAGGTGGCCCTGCCGGGGATTGGGTCTTACGTTGGTGTTGCCATCAGGCAGCAGAATATCGGCGCTGTGCTGGCAGCCATCCTCGCCATGATGGTTATTATTCTGGTGTATGATCAGATTCTGTTTCGCCCCCTCACCGTCTGGGCAACGCGCTTCCGGCTTGAAACAACGGTGCAGGATGAAGCGCTGGCAGAGCCGTGGGTGCTTCGGCTGCTTCGCCGCACACGTGTCCTGCGGAACAGTATCAATCTATTCCTGTCTTTTATGCGCAAGATCGGCTCTCTCCCTCTGGGACGCCGACAAGGACGGTTTCAGTCTTCGCAGACGGCCGTTTCAAAACGGCTCTCTGATGCTCTGTGGTGGGGGGCGCTTGGGCTGATTTTCCTGTGTGCGCTGGAACAGGCGTGGGTTTACGGCAGGACGGCGTATACGCTCGGGCAAATTGGGCATGTTGTCGTGCTGGGGTTTTATACGCTTCTGCGTGTTGTCAGTATGCTGTGTCTTGCCTCACTCATCTGGGTGCCTGTAGGCGTCTGGCTGGGGCTCAAGCCTGTGCGGGCGCATCGGGCACAACTGATCGTGCAATATTGCGCAGCATTCCCGGCCAACCTGTTTTTCCCCATTTTTGTGGGCGGAATTATTTATTTTCATCTGGCACCTGATATCTGGCTTACCCCTTTGATGATGTTGGGGGCGCAATGGTACATCCTCTTCAATGTCATTGGGGGCACCTCATCTTTTCCGCCCAATTTGCTGGAAGTTGGCGAAAATTTTGAAGTCAAAGGCTTGCTCTGGTGGCGGAAAATCATTCTGCCCGGCATTACGCCTTATTACCTTACAGGGGCTCTGGCGGCCTCGGGCGGGGCATGGAATGCCGCTATTGCCTCAGAAGTGGCGCAATGGGGGAGCGTGACGCTGAAAGCGCACGGCCTTGGAGCCTATATTGCGCAGGCCACGACCGAAGGCGACATTAGTGAGGTTGCGCTGGGTGTTGTCGTGATGGCGTTGTTTGTGCTCATCCTCAACTGGCTGGTTTGGCGTCCTCTTTCCGATTACGCACACCGCCGACTGAAACTGACCTGATACAGGACCGAACCATGACGTCCCCTTCCCTTGCCGATCACCAGACAGCCAGACAAGCCACAGCGCTGGTTGAGGCGCGGCATGTCAGTCAGTCCTATCATAAAGACAGTGCTGTTGATCTGCTGGTGCTGGATGATGTCAATCTGACGCTCAACACGGGCGAGATTGTTGGTCTGCTCGGCCGGTCCGGTTCTGGGAAGTCAACATTTTTGCGGATTCTGGCCGGGCTGCTTTCTCCCTCATCTGGTGAGGTCCTCTGGAAAGGTGCCCCCCTGAAGGGGTCAGCCGATGGCGTAGCCATGGTTTTTCAGTCCTTCGCGCTCTTCCCCTGGATGACAGTGGAAGAGAATGTGGCTCTCGGGCTGGAAGCCAAGGGTGTTGCTGGCGAAGAGCGTGACAGGCTGGTGGAAAATGCCATCGATCTGATTGGCCTTGGCGGCTACGAAAACGCATGGCCAAAGGAGCTTTCTGGCGGGATGCAGCAGCGTGTGGGGCTGGCCCGTGCGCTGGTCGTGCAGCCGGATCTGCTTCTGATGGACGAGCCTTTTTCCGCCCTGGACGTGCTGACTGCTGAAAATCTCCGGACAGATCTGGTTGAGCTCTGGTCAGAAAAAAAGCTGCCCGTTCAGGCCATGCTGGTGGTGACCCACAATATTGAAGAAGCTGTTCTGATCTGTGATCGGATCATGATTTTCTCTTCCAATCCCGGCCGTATTGCCCATGCGCTGACGGTCCCGTTTGCGCACCCCCGTGACCGGGAAGATCCAGCCTTCCGTCAGTTTGTGGACCATATCTATGCGCTGATGACACAACGTGCGCCGATTATTTCTGAGGCTGATCTGGCTATGGGCGTGAAGCAGGCCATCCAGGCAACGCCGTCCCTCATGGCTTTGCCTATGGTGTCCATCACGATGATGATCGGGATGATGGAAGCGCTGGCGGCCCCTCCACTCAATGGCCGGGCTGACCTGCCCATGCTGGCAGAAAAGCTGCAACTGGAACTGGATGACCTGTTCCCGTTAGGCGAATCCCTCGAATTACTGGGCCTCGCGGAACTGGAGGATGGTGACATCCTGCTTACCAATGAAGGGGTGCATTTTGTGCTGAGTGACCTTGATGAGCGCAAAGCCATCATGAGCCATGCTTTGCTGCATCATGTGCCACTGGTCAAAATGATTTGCACTGTGCTGGATGAGCGCCCGTCTCACAGCGCAAATGCTGACCGCTTCCGGGATGCGCTGGAAGAGGCGATGTCACCCGACTATGCCCGCCAGACGCTCCAGACCGTTATAGGCTGGGCACGCTTTGCGGAACTGTTCGATTTTGATGAGGAAGGGGATCGCTTCTATCTGGAAGAAGCGATCTCTGAATAAATCAGCAGTTCAGACGTCTGCGCGTTTGAAGTGGGACGCGTAGAGTTTGCGGGCCTTAGCAACCTTAGGTGCAATAACGGCCTGACAATAGCCTGTGTTCGGATTGCGCTCATAGTAATCGAAATGCATGGCTTCAGCGGGCCAGAAGGTCTCTAACGGGACAATCTCGGTGACAATCGGCGCATCCCATAGGTCAGCCTTTTCAATTTCCGCCTTAACCATCAGGGCAGCGTTTTTCTGCTCTTCATCCGCGTAGAAAATGGCAGAGCGATATTGTGTGCCAATATCGTCCCCCTGCCGGTTCAAAGTGGTGGGGTTGTGGAGTGTGAAGAAAATTCTCAGCACATCCTCATATCCGATTACGTTCGGATCGAACTCCAGCCGAATGACTTCTGCATGGCCGGTCTGGCCGGTGCAAACCTGTTTATAGGTCGGTTCTGCCGTATGGCCGCCCGCGTAACCGGGGGCGATGGAGAGAATCCCCGCCATGTCCCGAAAAACAGCTTCCATGCACCAGAAGCACCCGCCGCCAAGAACGATAGACTGGGACATGCTCATTCCTTCACTGTATTGCGTTCTGAGGCCTGTGGCGCTCCTTTAAAAAGCGTCACAGGCCTCAAAGCTAGGTGGTTCAGGCGATGCGGGCGAGTGCCGCTTTCAGCCGAATACTTTCACCTTGCTGCGCCTCCAGACGACCCCGCATTTCCTGAACGATTTCAGGTTTAGCGCGTGAAACGAAATTTTCGTTCCCGAGTTTTTTCTCAGTCTTGGCAATTTCATCGTCTGCCTTGGTAAGCTCCTTCTTCAGGCGCTCCTGCTCGGCGGTAATATCAATCAGCCCTTCCAGCGGAATGATCAGCGTTGCTTCATCCACAACGGCCTGAGCCGAACCACGCGGCACGTCACCCTGTTGCGGGGCAACATGAGAAACCCGCGCCATGCGGCCAATGGCTTCCTGCCAGCGTTCAGCCCGCTCCATGGTTTCCGGTGCAGCATCCTGCAGGAAAACCGGGGCTTTCTGTGACGGCGGGACATTCATTTCCGCACGGACCGTCCGGATTTCAGAAATCAGCCGGATGATGTGATCGCACTCTGCCTGAGCTGCTTCAGCCCCAGCTACAACGATCGGCTCTGGCCATGCCTCAGAAATCAGGCTGCCCTGTTTACCAAAACCGAATTCGGTCCAGAGTTCATCCGTTACAAATGGCATGACGGGCTGCAACAGCCGCAGAATAATACCCAGAACATACGCGGCAACAGCGCGGATTTCAGCGGCTTCTGCTGCATCATCGGACGCAAAAATTGGCTTGGCGAATTCAAGGAACCAGTCACAGAAGCGGTTCCAGACAAAGCGATAGCAGCTCAGCGCGTATTCATCGAAGCGATAGGCTTCCAGAGCTTTGGTTGCCTCCTGAATAGCCGTGGAAGCTTCCGCAATAATCCACTTACCAAGAGGAGATGTCACGCTGTGCGGGTCAAATCCGTCCTGCGCCTTCACGCCATTCATTTCACAGAAGCGGGCCGCGTTCCAGATTTTGGTGACAAAGGCGCGGTAGTCTTCAACCTTTTTCCGGCCCAGCTTCACGTCACGGCCAATGCCTGTCAGCGCGCAGATGGTGAAGCGCAGCGCATCAGCACCGTAGGCGTCAATAAGCTCAAGCGGATCAATCCCGTTGCCTTTGCTCTTGGACATTTTCTGGCCGCGTTCATCCCGCACCAGACCGTGGATGAAAATGTCGCGGAACGGCACGTCATGCATGAAGTGCTGGCCCATCATGATCATCCGGGCGACCCAGAAGAAAATGATGTCAAAACCGGTTACCAGAACGTCGGTCGGATAATAGCGTGCGAGTTCAGGTGTCTTATCCGGCCAGCCCAGTGTGGAAAACGGCCACAGACCAGATGAGAACCACGTATCCAGAACATCTTCATCCTGAGACAGGGTTTCGGTCTTGCCGTAATGGGCATCGGCCTGCTTCTGCGCGTCCTCTGCATCATGCGCCACAAACACGTGCCCGTCCGGGCCATACCATGCCGGGATACGGTGCCCCCACCAGAGCTGGCGGGAAATGCACCAGGGCTGGATGTCTCGCATCCACGCAAAGAACGTATTTTCCCACTGTTTGGGCACAAAGGAAATTTTACCGCTGGTGACGGCCTCAATGGCAGGTCCGGCCAGCTTGCCGGCATCGCAATACCATTGTGTGGTCAGACGCGGTTCAATAACTGCGCCGCCCCGCTCTGCATGGGGAACCTGATGGCGGTGCGGCTCAATCTTCTCCAGCCATTCCAGTCTTTCCAGCTCAGCGACGATGTTCTTACGGGCGTCCTCTCGGGAAACACCTGCCAGACTTCTCACAAAAGCCGGGTCAGCAAGACCGTCAACGCTGGTCAGTTCTTCTTCAATTTCGTCCAGAACAACGCGTGCCTGCTCATCCAGAATGGAGAGCATAGGCAGGTTGTGTCGACGCCCCACCTCGAAATCGTTAAAATCATGCGCCGGGGTGATCTTCACCGCACCGGTGCCTTTTTCCGGGTCGGAGTGCAGATCGGCTACGATGGGAATCAGGCGTCCCGTCAGTGGGAGGCGAACAGACTGGCCAACCAGCGCTGCGTAGCGCTCATCTTCCGGATGGACAGCAACAGCGACGTCGCCCAGCATGGTTTCAGGCCGTGTCGTAGCGACCGTAATGGTTTCACCGGCTTTGCCCTCAACGGGGTAACGGATGTACCAGAGCTTCCCTGCGACGTCTTTGCTTTCGACTTCAAGGTCGGAAATGGCGGAGCGGAACATCGGGTCCCAGTTGACCAGACGACGGTCCCGGTAAATCAGCCCTTCCTTATAAAGGGTGACAAAAACCTCCTTGACCGCGCGGGACAGCCCTTCATCCATGGTAAAGCGTTCACGCGGCCAGTCGAGAGACGCCCCCAGTCGACGCAACTGGCGCGTAATGCCGCCACCAGACTCTTCTTTCCATTTCCAGACGCGCTGGACGAAAGCTTCGCGCCCCATCTCCTGTCGGGTGGTGTTTTCTGTGGCCAGTGCCCGCTCGACAACCATCTGCGTGGCAATGCCAGCATGGTCGGTGCCAGGCTGCCACAGGGTATCAAACCCCTGCATCCGCTTCCAGCGCACCAGCGTGTCCTGCAGGGTCATGGTCAGAGCATGCCCCATATGGAGGGTGCCTGTCACATTCGGCGGTGGAATCATGATAGTGAACGACTTCTTGCCGCTCTGCGGGTTAGCCGAAAATGCCTTTTCGCTCTCCCACAGCTCGTAAAGTTTCTTCTCTGTCTCAGCAGGCTCAAAAGTCTTGTTCAGCATGATATCCAACCAGAAAACATAAAAAGGCGGAAGGCATGTCCTGCCCCCGCCTTTGCAGAGTTATAGTCCGAGCTTCCCGTGCAGGAAACATCTGACAGGGCTACTTTTCATCGAAGGGACAAAAAACAAGACTGTCAGACTAAAAGCCGATCTATATTTGTTGGCAACCCGGTGCCAGTTTTTAACGACCAGGCTGGTTCACAGCATAGTCGTTCAGCCCCCACAGACGATCTTTTACAGCTTTGTAATAAGCTTTGTCGTCATAGAGTGGAACGTTCAGTTGGAGATCTGCTGCTGTCAGACGACCGATGGCAGAGGCGACATTATAGGACGCGAGAACCATGTTGCTCAGGCTCTGCACCAGTGCGACCTGAGCCTGAAGCAATGTTTCCTGCTGCTGCAGGACTTCCAGCGTTGTGCTGGTGCCCACAATAGCCTGACGCTCAACACCATCAAGAGCGACCGTACCGGCTTTAATGGCCATCCGGTTGCTGGAGATAGCCGCCTGATAGGAAACCAGCTTCTGCCAGTTTGAAACGGCGTCCTGTGCGGCTGTCCGGCGCTGAATATCAACTTCGCGATGGGCTGCCTGCGCCTGCTGTTTGGCCTGCCGGACAGCCGCATATTCCGAACCACCCTGATAAACAGGAATATTGAAATTCAGCATGGCATATTTATTTTCATCAATCTGATGATTCAGGCTTTGGTTGATTTGCCTGCTGTAAGCTGCCGTTGCTGAAATCTTGGGCATGATAGCCGCCATAGCCACAGCGACTGCATCTTTCTGAGAGGATTCGGTGAAAAGAGCGTTAATCACGTCAGGATTGTTCTTGACCGCCATAGCGGCCGCAGTCTGTTCGTTTTTAACGGGCAGCACGAGAGGTTGAGGTGGCACAAGATTAGGGGGAGGAGCCATCCCCACAATCTGCATGTAGGTGGCTTGCGCTGTCTGAAGGGTGCCTTCGGACTGCTGTCGCGTGGCTTTCGCTGACGCGTAAGCAGATTCAGCCTGAGCCACGTCGGTCCGGGTAATTTCCCCGACCTTGAAGCGTTCATTGGTAGCCCGCAGCTGCTGCTGCAGAACGCGTTCGTTATTGATGTTGAGCTGCAGAAGCTGTTCGTCTTCAATTACGCTCACATAAGCGTTTACAACATTTTTGAAGACCTGCTGTTCAACTGAAATCAGGTTGGCGCGTGCTGCCATGACTTTATTGACGGCCTGATGCGTGGACGCTGTCGTTTTGCCGCCACTATAGATCGGCTGCTGAATAGTAACACCTGCTGTATAGCCGGGGGTATCATAAACACGTAGATAACCAGGCTGATCTGCTGAGCCTTGATAATCGTTTGTCCCCTTGTAATAACTGAGACCGACACTCCCTGTCACTGTAGGACGCCAGCCAGCCAGCGCTGTGGGGACTTGCTCATCTGTTGCACGTAATGTTGCACGTGCCTGCTGCAGTGTGGGGTTGGTCAGATAAGCTGAGGCAAGAGCTTCCTGCAGCGTATGCGGAATAAAGCTGGGGGAGCCGCTTCCATCATACTTCTGGGCCCACGCAGTGGAACTGCAAAGCATGGCGGCCATGCCCATCCCGACCCCGTAAATACGCCGCATTTGTTTCTCCTGCCTAAATTAGAGCACAAATAAATAGTTGCCACTTCATGCCACGATGAAGGGTGCATTTCTATCTTTTATCATCTAAAAAATCTGAATCATGACAAAAGCTGGCGTTTCATTGCGTTAAAAAGCGCAATTACGAAAATCAAAAGAAAACCGACTGGCCATTACAGTTTTCTGCAGTTTTCCTGGAAACGCATTCGCTTAGGCAGCTTTACAAATAACTACCCACTAAATTTTGGAAAAACCACATGAGATTTTTAGCTTAACTAAAAACTGGAGGTCCGGGCGGGAATCGAACCCACGTACGCGGATTTGCAGTCCGCTGCATCACCATTCTGCCACCGGACCGGCGTGGTGTGTGGGCCTTATCTCTCTTAAAGCCGCTTTGGTCAAGTCATTGTATGAATGATTTTTAGCACACTTCATGACAAGGCTTTGCGGCGTTTTTTTATCGGTCTTCAACCCGGAGAGCGGGCCGTAAGTTTGTTTGGTGGCCACCCTCGTGGCATCCGCCAGATACCGGACAGGTAAACTCACCGGAGATGCTGGATTTCATCCTATCCGCCTGCGTGCTCTTTCTGTCCCACATCCAGACTTTGCAGGATATGCTTGCGCAGGAATGCCGGCAGCAGGCGTTCAGCAACACGCAAGACCCGAAATGGCCAGGGGAAAATAAGCTCTTCCTGCCCGTTCTTGATGGCTTTCATGATCCGGCGAGCAGCACTGCCTGCTGAGACCAGAAACGGACGCGGCCCTTCCAGTCTCTGGCTCATCGGGGTGTCGACAAAACCCGGCACAACGAGGGTCAATTGAATATTTTTGGGTCGCCAGGCCAGATTGGCGGCCTGAGCAAAGCAGGCGAGGCCTGCCTTGGAGCTACTGTAGGATGCCGCAAATGGTAGTTCATAGAAGCCGGCGACAGACCCAATCAGAACAATTTTTCCGTAGCCTTGATGGAGCATGCTTTGTGCTGCTGCCGTCGCAAGCGTTACCGGCGTTGCATAATTGACCAGCGCGAGCTTCAGAACGCCGGCAGGGTCTTCTGTCTGCTGATCGGGTGATTTGATATCGGACAACCCTGCTCCCAGGATAACCAGATCGAGACCGTGTCTAGCCTGATCTTCCCGGATAGCGCTAAGGGCTGCCTCACCATTGGAGAGATCAATCTGACGAGGGAAAACCTCAGCTCCACGGGCGCAGCACAGCTTGGCAATGGTGTCCAGCCGCTCTTTATTGCGCCCCCAGAGCATGAGGGTGCGGCCCGGTTTCGCATAGCGTTTTGCCAGCTCCATCCCAATGCCGCCAGTGGCTCCGGTAATCAGCACAGACCGGAGTTCGTGCCCGCTCGTTGAGACCTTGTTCACACTTCCCCCTTTTCCATTCCGTCGGAATGATGCATCACCTTGCGGTTTCCAGGCCCAGTTTGATGGAGTACCGATGACTACCCCGAACCAGATCGTCGTTTCCGCCGTCTCGGGCGCTCGTCAGCTTTCGCTCTTCATCAAGCTTCCGCGCCTTCTTTACAACGACCAGCCCAGCTATGTCCCGCCTCTGGATATGGAGCAGCGCGATATGCTCCACCCGCGTCGGTCGCCGTTCTTCAGCCATGGCACAGCATGTTACTTTCTGGCCTGGCGGGATGGGAAGCCCATCGGGCGAATATCCGCTCAGATTGATACACTCGCTCTTGAGCAACCTGGCCCCAGAACAGGTTTTTTTGGTGCACTGGATGCTTTGGACACCGAGTGCGTCAAACCCCTGCTGGATGCGGCAACGGGCTGGCTCAAAGCGCAGGGTATTGAACGGATCAGAGGACCTTGGACCCTGAATTATCATGGTGAATCGGGCACTATGATTGAAGGGCAGATGGAACCTCCCATGATCGGTACAGGCTGGCACCCGGCTACACTGGGGCCAGCTATTGAACAGGCCGGCTTCTCGAAAGCCATGGATCTGCTGTCTTACAGAATGGAAACCAGCCCGGCAGCCGAGCAGGCCAACCGGATTCCCGCCAATCTGCGCCAGCGGCTGGGTGGCATCACGGTGCGCGGGCTACGCAAGGACCATATTGATGAAGACGCGGACATCCTGCGGTCGATCTATAACGACGCATGGGAAGGCACGTGGGGCAATGTCCCCATTACAGAAATTGAAATCCGCTCCCTGCTCAAAGCGTTAAAGCCCGTTTTGCGGCCGGAGCAGTATGTTCTGGTTGAATTTAAAGGGGAGCCGGTTGCGATTGCGCTGGTTATCCCGAATATTTTTGACCTGAATGGTGATGTTGGCGGTGCGCCCTCCCCGCTTGGCTGGGTCAAGCTGGCGTCGCGTTTGATTGCGCATGATTTTTATTCTGCGCGCGTAATTCTTCTGGGCGTAAAGAAAAAGCTCGCTGGTACGGCCCTCAGCGCCATTATTCCCGGGTTGCTGATTGATGAGCTAATGAAGCGCGGTCGGGACCTGCCTTATCGTACGATTGAGCTGGGCTGGGTGCTGGAAACCAACATGCCTATTCGCAACCTGATCGAGCGGATTGTGCCTGTTCCCTACAAGCGGCATCGCATGTACGAAAAGCTGCTTTCCTGATGGCGTCAGGTCAGGCTGAAAATTCTCTTTTCAGCCTGATCGTCCCGCTTAAAGATGGCTCCAGCCACCTTTGGTGAACGTCATGGACTGGCCATTGCCGTCAAGAACCTGTACGCCCACTTTTCCTTCGTGAAACTGGCCAATACGAGTTACCGGGACGGAGCCGTGAGGGGTTTCTAATGCCCCAGCCTGTTTGAGGGCAGCCTCGTGGGCAGGCGGGACTGCAAACAAAATCTCGTAATCGTCGCCACCCGTGAGGCATACGTCCAGCCAGTCGGGACCACAGGCTATAGCTGCATCGGACCGTGGAACAGCATGAGCAGTCAGGGTCACAGCCAGCCCATTCTCACGCGCAAGGTGGCCTGCGTCCTGCAGGAGGCCATCAGAGACGTCCATGGCTGCGGAGGCCAGACCATAGAGTGGCAGGCCTATACGGGGCTGAGGGAGCCTGTAACGGCTTGCAAGGTAACCGGAGGGGTCACTCAGATGCCTTTGCAGGACACGCAGACCTAGCGCGCCGTCACCAATCGTTCCGGTCACCCAGAGGCCATCCCCGGCCTGTGCGCCGACGCGTCGGATAGCCTGCCCGCGAAGAACGGAGCCCAGAATGGTCAGAGAAAGGACGAGAGGCCCCGACGTGGAAGTTGTGTCCCCTCCCAGCAGACTGAGGCCAAAATGCTTCTGATCAGCCTTCAGACCGCTACAGAAGGCTGTAAACCATGCATCATCCAGTCCCGGAGGGCGGGCCAGTGTAAGCAACCACCCCTCAGGGGTCGCGCCCATGGCGGCAAGATCGGACAGATTGCAGCGGAGGAGCTTGCGCCCGATTGTCTCAGGGGGATCGTCTGGCAGGAAATGAACGTTTTCCACCATCGCATCGGCGGCAATAACCAGTTCCATGCCTGCCGGGGGTGTAAAAACAGCAGCATCATCCTTCAGGCCCAGCGCTGCCGGGCCTGCAAGCTCGGAAAAGTGCCGATGGATGAAGCTGAATTCCTGCGGCAGATCAGTCAGCGGGACCACCTTCTTTTTCTTCGTCTTCCGTCGGACCGCTGACCAGTCTTTTCATAATGGTATCCAGCACTCCGTTAACCAGCTTGGGTTCATCACCCGAGAAGAAGCCGTGTGCGATGTCCATATATTCGTTAATCAGCACACGTGCCGGCACGCTGGCTTCCAGCGCTTCCCCTATAGCTGCCTGAAACAGGGCACGCAGAACCGGGTCCAGACGCGCCACAGGCCATGAGGCCGGAAGTGTTTGAGTCAGCTGTTCCAGAATAACACCGCGTTCCGCAACACCTTGCCTGACAATGGTGCAGAAAAGCTGCGTGTCTGCCTCAGGGATGCATCCTTCGTCATAAGACGCATTATCCAGCGTGGTGCCAAACCGGTGCACCAGAAACTGCTGAATGACGCTTTCCGGGCGATCTTCATTCTGCTCAATCTGAAAAAGAGCCTGAATGGCGGCAACGCGGGCAGCGGTGCGGGGCCGTTGCGCGCCTTTAAGTTCTGAATGGTCCTGCAGCTCTGTCATTCCCTATCTCCTGCTACCCGTGTGAGGGAGCGGGGTTTCATGGCTTCTTTATGCCACGAGGTCCAGTCTTTTCCTGCGAATCAGGCTCTAACGAGTCCATTGACGTCAGAATTTCCGAAAAATCCCGCCCTTCCGTGAAGTCTCTATAGACACTCGCAAAGCGGACATATCCGACAGTATCGACCTCTCTTAACCCATCCATCGCCAGTTCCCCGATACGCGCGGAGGGCACCTCTGTTTCCCCGGCCGCCTCAAGCTGCCTTACCAGACCTGTGACAATCTGTTCGATTCTGCTTTCAGACACAGGACGCTTGCGCAGAGCGATCCGGATGGAACGGGTGATTTTCTCCCGCTCGAAAGGCGCACGCCGACCATCAGCCTTGACGACAATCAGATCGCGCAGCTGTACACGTTCAACTGTTGTGAAACGCTGGCCGCAGGACAGACAGGCTCTGCGCCGGCGAATGGCAGAACCTTCCTCGTTGGGACGACTGTCCTTGACCTGACTATCCGGGTTCCCACAAAAAGGGCAACGCATCGTGACGTGAGCCTTTCTCACTCTGGCACTGAAAGGGCCGATGCTTTTTCAAGCTTGGCCTTCTGGCGCGACATTGCGGTATAGTGACCGCAATAAAATTCTTTTGCCCCACCAGTTTATACCGGTCCCGGGCTATTAAAAACTGGAGTTACGATGAAAATGCGTTTTCGTGCTGGCTGTGTCGCTGCAATGCTGGCTGGCTTTGCTCTCGCAGGCCCCGTTTTGGCGGAAGATCGGGACCCTGATAAATCCCTGCCCGGCCAGACTGACGCTCAGAAAGATATCACCATTACCAACACGAGCATGCAGTTCATCAAGAGCGAAAACCGCATGGCAGGCGTTTATTTTACAATCGCGAACGATGGTGGCAATGCCCACCTGATGACCGATGTCCGGTCTTCTGCATGTCGGACACTGGTGGGGCACCACTCTGATCAGGAAAGCACGCCGGGCACACTGTCCCTGTTTACGCATCTTTCCTTACCCGCGCATACAACGCTCGTGTTTCCGCGTGGAGGGTATCATCTGCTGTGTCTGGATCCGGACGCCTCCATCCAGCCGGGGCAAGATGTTTCCTTTACCTTCAGCTTTCTGGGCGGTTCGTCTAAAACCGTAACAATGAAAATGGATCAGGCTCAGTAAGCGCGCTCTGCTAGCAGGGTTTGTTTTCCTCCCGGCTGCTGCCTCATCATGAGACACAAGCCGGGAGAGAAAAGTAGTGCAAACGTTAAACGGAGCTGGGGTTCGTCAGCGTCCGCTTAACGGCCTGATGCCAGCCCGCAATCATGGTTTTACGCTGCTCGTTGGCCATGGAGGGCTTGAACAGCGCGCCGCGGGCCCATTCAGACGCCAGCGTCTTTTCATTTTCCCAGACCCCGGTTGCCAGACCGGCAAGGAAGCCGGCACCCAGAGCTGTCGTTTCAATGTTGCTCGGACGCTCAACATTGACTTGCAGCATGTCGGCCAGGAACTGACAGAACCAGTCATTGGCGGCCATACCGCCATCAACGCGCAGAGCTTCAGTGGTCCCTGCCCCGTCCTGCGTCATGGCTGTGACCAGATCCAGCGTCTGATAGGCCACAGATTCCAGAGCCGCACGCGCAATATGAGCAGCTGTCGCATCAAGCGTCAGACCGCAGATCAGGCCGCGAGCATCCGGGTCCCAGTGCGGAGCGCCAAGCCCGACAAATCCCGGCACCATGTAAACGCCATGGCTGTGTGGCACGCGCGTCGCCATATCGTCTGTCTGTGATGCATGCGTAATCAGATGCAGGCCATCACGCAGCCACTTGATAGCGGCACCCGCCACAAAGATGGAGCCTTCCAGCGCGTAAGACGTCTTGCCGTTGATACGGTAAGCAATGGTCGTCAGCATCCGGTTTTTGGAGGTGACTGGCTTTTCACCCGTATTCAGCAGCACAAAACAGCCTGTCCCGTAAGTCGCTTTCGCCATGCCCTGAGAGAAACAAGCCTGCCCGACAACAGCGGCCTGTTGGTCCCCTGCCATACCGGCAATGGGGATGGTACGGCCGAACAGAGCGGGATCTGTCTCACCAAAAATGGTGCTGTTGTCTTTTACCTCTGGCAACAGAGCAGCCGGAATACGGAACAACCGCAGCAGATCATCATCCCACTTCTGTGTGTGGATATCGAACAACAGGGTTCGCGCGGCATTGGTGATATCCGTGGCATGCACCTTCCCGCCCGTCAGACGCCAGAGCAGGAAGGAATCAATCGTGCCGAATGCCAGTTCGCCTTTTTCGGCTCTGGCGCGTGCGCCGGACACATTATCAAGCAGCCAGGCCAGTTTGGTGGCGGAAAAATAGGGGTCCAGTAGCAGGCCCGTCCGTTCACGGACAAGCGCTTCAGCTCCTTCATCCCGCAGTTTCTGGCAGACAGATGCTGTGCGGCGATCCTGCCAGACAATGGCACGATGGATCGGCTTACCCGTTGCGCGTTCCCACACGACGATGGTTTCGCGCTGGTTGGTAATACCAATCCCGGCAATGCGGCTGGTGCCACCGGCTTTTTCCAGCGCTGCTGTGGCTGTGGCCTTTGCGTCGTTCCAGATGTCTTCCGGACAATGTTCTACCCAGCCGGGTTCAGGATAGTGCTGAGCAAACTCCTGGCGAGCACTTGAAATTTCCTGGGCATTTCGATCGAACACAATACTGCGCGTAGAGGTCGTGCCCTGATCAATCGCCAATACGTAGTCTTGCTTGCTCATCGCACGTTATCCTTATGGCTGGAGCAATTAATCTTGAGCAACGTCAGGCTGCCGTGCCCGAACGATCGCTGGCATGAAGGGTTTTACAACCCCCTGATAGAACCCGGCCCCCACTACACCGCCCAGAAGCGGTCCGGCAACCGGCACCCACCAGTAATTTCCAGGAGACGGGAAAGCTGCTTCCCCCCACCCGGCAAAGTAGCAGAACAGGCGAGGTCCAAAATCGCGCGCCGGATTAATGGCCCACGCTTCCAGATAGCCCGCAGAAGCGCCGATTGTTGCCACCAGCAGGCCGATAATCAGAGCGCCGGAGTTCGCCTGCGGAGCCTGCGTGTTGTATTCACAGGTCACCGCAAAAATTCCCAGAAGCAGCATGGCTGTCAGGATGGTTTCGTCCACAAAAGCATGCATCGGGGTGATGAAGTCGCCCGAATGGGTAAAGAAGACGCCTGCGGCTGCCCCGTCATGCCGCCAGTCCAGATGGTTGACGGCAGCATAATGCGCGATGACGGGAGAGAAGAGCGTGTAAACAATCACCGCGCCCAGAAAGCCGCCTACAACCTGTGCGGCCCAGTAGGGCACAACTTTTTTCCATGAAAAACCACGGTAACAGGCCAGCGCCAGTGTTACTGCGGGGTTGGCGTGTGTGCCGGAGACTGCGCCCGTGACGTAAATGGCAATCGTCACGCCCAGTCCCCAGACAATACAGACGCCCCAATACGCCATTTTATAGGGGCTGGGGTCGTAGAGCGCATACATCGCTGCTACGGAATCCCCAAAAACAATAATAATGAAGACCGCAATACATTCAGCGATCAGCTCGCCAATCAGGGCGCGTTGGGTGGTGGTCATACTTTCCTCTTTTTTGTTTTTTTATTTGGAAAGAGATGGCTCGGAATTAAAAAATCAGGCTACCTTCTTCTTAACATAGTCCGCAACAGCGTTCTTTTCTGCCTCGTTCAGGTGTAGGCCCATCTTGCTGCGACGCCACAGAACATCTTCCGGTGCGCGCGCCCATTCCTTGCCGATGAGGTAATCAACTTCACGCGTGGTGAGATCCCCACCCAGAAGTTCGCCCATATCCTGCATAGAGGCGGCCTCACCGATAATCTCATAGGCCCGGCTTCCATAATTGCGCATCAGGCGCCATGCAAGCTGTTCCGGCAACCACGGAGCCGCACGACGCAGACGAGCCAGTGCGCCAGCAAAGCCCCCTTCCCCGATATCACCACCAGGCAGCACTTCGCTGGCGGTCCAGCTTGCTCCGGCAACCACCGGCAACACGGGGGCCAGTTTTTCCAGAGCATGCTCAGCCAGCTTGCGGTACGTGGTGATCTTACCACCAAAGATGGAAAGCAGTGGAGCGCCGTCCGTCGTGTCCAGATCCAGCACGTAGTCACGCGTGACGGCAGATGCGTTGGCTGAAGCATCGTCATAGAGCGGACGCAGGCCAGCATAGCTCCAGACAACATCGCTTTCTTTGACCTGCGTCTGGAAATAGCGGTTCACGCTTTCACACAGATAGGTCACTTCATCCAGCGCAATCCCGACGGTGCCGGGAGCTTCCTTCCACGGAATATCCGTGGTGCCGATCAGCGTATAATTCTGCTCATAAGGGATAGCGAACACGATACGCTTATCCGGGTTCTGGAAGATATAAGCCTGCGGCCCCTCAAACACACGCGGGACAATGATATGGCTACCCTTGACCAGACGCACGGATTTGGAATTAGGAATTTTCAGTGTTTCAGAAAGCAGCTTGGCAACCCACGGGCCGGCCGCATTGACCAGCGCACGGGCGCGTACCGTGCTGGTCGTGCCTGTGGCACGATCTTCCAGAACAGCTTCCCAGACGCCATTTACCCGGTCTGCTTTGATCAGGCGGGTGCGGGTACGGATTTCGGCACCACGCTCAGCGGCATCCAGCGCATTCAGCACAACCAGTCGGCTATCCTGCACCCAGCCATCCGAATACACGAAGCCTTTGGTATATTCAGGCTTGAGCGGGCGACCGGAAGAATGCGTGCGGAAATCAACCGCACGGGACTTGGGCAGCGTCATGTTGGACGCCAGATGATCGTACAGGAACAGGCCTGCCTTGAGCATCCATGCCGGACGTACCAGTTTGGAGTGCGGCAGTACGAAGCGCATCGGCCACATGATGTGCGGTGCCATGGCCAGAAGGCGCTCACGTTCTGTCAGCGCTTCACGCACCAGACGGAATTCATAATATTCCAGATACCGCAGGCCACCGTGAATCAGTTTGGTGCTGGCGGAAGACGTATAACTCGCCAGATCATCCTGTTCGACAAGCAGAACGGAAGCCCCGCGCCCAACGGCATCGCGCGCAATACCTGCGCCATTAACGCCGCCACCAACAATCAGAAGATCATAGGGCTGTGCAGGAGAAGGAGCGGAATCTGACATTTTTTCTTCCAATTACACCAAAACGGGACACTGGCCTTATTCGTATCCGAAAAGGTAAGCCAAAAACAATGGCTTTAATGTGACGCAAATCGGCTCAGGAATCCTTTTTTGTTTTCTTTTCCGAAAATGCGCTTTCGTTTGCGATGTGCAGACGAACCCCCGCCTCTTTTAGAAGGTTACGAATGCCTTCAGGGGGCGCCTGATCTGTATAGAACGCACTGACCTCGGAAATGTGCCCGACACGGGCCATCGGCCGTCGTCTGAACTTTGTGTGATCAGCCAGAAGAAAGACGGTGCGCGAGTTTCGGATAATGGCCTGCGCAGCAGTAATTTCATCGACATCAAAGTCCAGCAACGTGCCGTCCTCATCAATGCCGCTGATGCCGATCACCCCAAAATCAGCCCGATACTGCTCAATCATGGCAGCAGCTGCCGGGCCGACAATGCCGCCATCACGCAGTCTTACCGTGCCGCCTGCAATCACAAGATTGCATTCCGGGGCTGGCGTCAGCAGGCTGGCAACATGAATGTTGTTGGTGATGACGCGCAAGGCTCTGTGCATCCTCAGAGAGCGCGCAAAAGCCTCGGTCGTGGTGCCAATATTGATAAACAGGGAGGCACCGTCCGGGATTGCCGCCGCTGCGCGCTCTCCAATGGCCTCTTTCTGTGACAGATTGAGAATCTGACGATCTGAGTAAGCAATATTTTCGGCAAAAGAGAGGGCACTGGCTCCCCCATGGTGGCGCGCCAGAGCACCTTCTGCCGCCATGCTGTTCACATCGCGCCGGACCGTCTGCACCGTGACATGCAGGGCCTTTGCCAGATCCTCATTCGCCACATAACCCTGCTGCTGCACAAAGTGCAGGATACGGGCGCGTCTTTCATCTACGGAGGCCATGTTATACTCCCTGTGCGGTCTTCAGAACCGCCAGAACGGCTTCCCCATAGCGCTCCAGCTTGGAACGACCAACGCCTTTCACTTCACCGAGTTCGGCAAGACTGGTCGGCATTTCCAGCGCAATATCCCGCAAGGCGGAGTCATGAAAGATCAGATAAGGCGGGATCTCCTGTTCCCGTGCCTCATCCAGCCGCCAGCTTCGGAGAGCCGCAAACAAAGCCTGTTTCTCTTCAGGCAGCTCGGCCAGCGCTTCCGGGGCACGGCTGCGGCTGGCAGCTTTTTCCAGTTCCTGCGTGGCATCAGCCCGCAAGTTAACAGATTCTTCGCCCCGCAGAATAGGCCGGGCGACCTCCTGATTAAGGGCAAGGCCGCTATATTGCCCTTCACTCCGCAAGGCCCCCCGGGCAATGAGCTGACGCCCGACGCCACGCCAGAACGGTTCGCTCTTGTCTTTCCCAATACCCCAGACAGACAGCGTGTCATGATGGTTACGCTCAACCGCCTCGGTCAGCTTGCCGCGTAAAACGGCGATAATATGCAGTGCGCCAAATCTTTGCCCGGTGCGATAGACGGTGGACAGAAACTTTCTGGCGGCATCCGTGCCATCAAACGTCACCACGGGATAACGGCAGTTATCGCAATGGCCGCACGGGCCTTCCAGCGTCTCACCAAAACAATGCAGCAACGCTCGTGTACGGCAGCCAGTCGTTTCCGTCAGGGCGATCATGGCTTCCAGACGGCTACGCATAATCCGCTTTTCGCTGTCCGGTGCACTGGACTGGTCCAGCCAGTAACGCGCGCGAGCCATATCCTCGCCACCATAAAGCAGAACGGTTTCAGACGGCAGGCCATCACGCCCTGCCCGCCCGATCTGCTGATAATAGGCTTCCGGAGAGCCGGGCATATCGAGATGGATAACAGCCCGCACGTCGGGCCGATCAATCCCCATCCCGAAAGCTACCGTCGCGACAATTACAATCGGCTCCCCTGAGCGGAACCGCAGTAAAGCGGCCCGCTTTTCAATCGCGGAGAGACCGGCGTGGAAAGCCAGCGCTGTCCAGCCCTTATCCCGCAGGGCGGAAGCAATACGCTCCGTGCGTGCGCGGCTGCCGCAATAGACGATACAGGCCTCGTCCCTGTGCCGTTCAAGCACAGCAGTGAGTTGCCGCATTTCTGAGGCTTTGGGGAGCGCGGCGATATTGAGGTTGGACCGATGGAAGCTGGAAACCAGAACCTCGGCGTGCGGCATATCCAGCGCACTGAGGATATCTTCCCGTGTGCGTTCATCGGCTGTGGCTGTAAGCGCAATGCGCGGAACATTGGGAAAATGTTTGGGGAGCGAGGCCAGCGCACGATATTCCGGCCGGAACTCATGCCCCCATGCAGAAATACAATGAGCTTCGTCAATCGCTATGATGGAAATAGGTTGCCGAGTCAGCCGCTCCAGCGTGCCGGGTGAAAGCAGGCGTTCAGGGGACACATACAGCAGATCAACGCGCCCGGCAGCCAGATCCGAGCGAATTTTCGCCGCTTCATCCCCTTCCAGTTCGGAATGGAGTGCTGCGGCGTTAATGCCAACCTGCCGTAACCCCGCCACCTGATCGTCCATCAGGGCAATTAAAGGAGAGATCACCAACCCCATGCCGGGGCGGCACAGAGCGGGGACCTGATAGCAAATACTTTTGCCACCACCTGTTGGCATCAGGACTAAGGCGTCACGGCCTTCCATGACGCATTCCACCGCCTGCCCCTGCAGGCTGCGGAAATCAGGAAAGCCAAAAACGGCGTGCAGGACGTCTTTTGGACTGGCACCCACAAACCGGTCACGCCCCCCGGCATCCCGCGCCAGAGCAGGAGCCGGAGGTGTCATGTCAGTTTGTAGTTCAGTCATAGAAAATCAGGGCGCTACCAGTTCAATTTCCACGCGACGCGCGCCAACAGTCATACCCTCGCCATTGCTCGGAGCGCGCGGTGTCTGGCGAATGCGATCCCCGGAGACACCATCCTCATGCAAGGTTGCCGCCACCAGTTTGGCACGCTGAATAGCAATCAGAGCGTCTGCTGAGAGGTCTCCGCCGCCGGCACCAGCATAGCCTTCAACCTGCACAATGCTGCCAGGGTTGCTCTCTGCCTTGCGTGCCGCTTCCGCAATCACGTTTCTGGCAGTGTCATTCAGTTCCACAGACTGATTGGAAAAGAAGACGACATATTTACGCCCCGGCTGGGAGGCGCACGCAGCAAGAATGGTCAGGCCCAGAAGAGGCAGGAGGCGACGCATGATGTTTATCCTCAACACGATAAAAAGACGCTCAAAGTAATTCTGTAAATTTGCCTGTAAAACTTACGGGAAGCCAACTCTTTTCGCGCTCTGCGCATCGTAAAGCATCCCGGTCCGCAGCTCAGGCCGCTGCGGCCGTCGCAACCCCACCAGACAAACGCCAGATCCGGTCCAGTGATTCCACGCCAGTCAGACGATGTGCAATCAGGATCACGGTGCGGCCTTTTGTCACAGTGTTGAGGGTACGCAGAAACTCCTGCTCTGTTTGCGCATCAAGGCCGGTGGCTGGTTCATCCAGAATCAGGATGGGAGCCTGTGTCAGCAGGGTTCGGGCCAGTGCGATACGCCGCCCCTGCCCGCCAGACAGTTTGATACCCCCTTCACCCAGCCAGGTATCCAGCCCGTCCGGCAGGGTTTTTACCACGTCGGCCACGGCGGCCTCTTCCAGCGCTTTCCACAGATCATCTTCCGTGGCGTCCGGGCGGCCAAGCAGCAGGTTGGCACGAATGCTGTCATCAAACAGATGCGTGGCCTGAGACAGCCACGCCATGCGCCGACGCAGGGAGTCCGCTTTAATGTGGGAAATCTCTTCTCCACCCAGCGTGATGCTGCCCGCTTCCGGCGCCGCGGCTTTAAGCAGCAAGGCCGCAAGGCTCGATTTCCCCACACCTGAGGGACCAAGGATGGCGACCCGTGTGCCTGCCGGGATATCCAGTGTCAGCCCATCAAACACCAGCGGCCGATTAGGCGCCCAGCGGAATTTCACACCTTCAAGATGAATGTGGGTATCTTCTGGCGCGTCTGTCTGCGCCTCAGGCTGTGTAGTGTCAGGCGTGCTGACGGCCACTTCTACCACGCGCCGTGCGGCTGCACCCATCACACCGGCCTGCAAGCCGGCGCGGGTCAGCGCTCCAGCACTTTCAAAAGAGGCCACAGTCAGGAACAGGATACCGACAGCAGCGAGTGCCGAAATATGCAGAGAAAATGCTCCGGCAGCAGCCAGCAGAACCAGAAAGATTGCGGCCTGTCCGCAGAGAAAGGCCGAGGCATTGGCATAGGCTGACCGACGCGCAAGCCGCATCTGACCAGCAAGCAGAGTGGCATCATCTGCCTGAACATGGGAGAGAATGCGGCCTTCTGCGCCAAAAGCGCGAATTTCCCGCAGGCCGCCCACCAGATCCAGAACCCCAATGCGTAAGGCTGCGAGGTTTTTCCCCAGACGCTCACCCTCTGCCTGACCAGACTGAGCAATCAGGTAAGGCACGAGAAATGCGGAGCAGGCAAACAGCACACCCACGAGTGCGCCCAGCACCACACTCTGCCGACCCAGTTGGATGACCAGAATGGGCAGCGTCAGGCACGCACAGGCAAACGGCACCAGAATGCGCAGATACAGACCATCCAGTGTGCCAATGTCTGAAACGAGGCGGGAGAGCATATCCCCTGCCCGCCGGAACCCAAGCCCGGCAGCTGCACCCTGTGCAAGAGAATGGAAAAACCAGACACGCAGATCAGCCAGTGCCCGAAACATGGCATCATGCGCAAAAAGGCGCTCCGCATAGCGCAAAATGACGCGCCCACCACCAACCCAGCGTAACAGGGCTGTCGTGATGACCACTTCCCCCAGCACGCTACTAGCTAGCCGCAGCCCGGAGGCCTGCATCAGCACCAGCCCAAGGCAAAGGGCGATGAGTGCCAGCATAACGCCAATAAGCAGCCGGGGAGCCTGCCGATGCCAGAGGCCCAGAATGCGCAAGATGGCCTGGCGATCCGTCAGTGCCGGTGTGCCGTCTTCTGTCTGATCTGAAGTTTTCATCTCACGCAGCTCCCTGCCGTGCCACAACGCGCCCCATTTGCAGATCCACACGCCGTCCGTTGAACATATGGACGGCGGCGGAATGGGTGGCGAGAACAACAGTCCGACGCAGCGCCAGACGTTGCAGGCTTTCAAAAACGCTTTTCTCTGTGGCCGGATCCAGATGAGCTGTTGGTTCATCCAGCAGCAAAATGGGGGCGTTTTTCAGATAGGCACGGGCAATGGCAATACGCTGGGCCTGACCACCAGAAAGGCCAAAGCCCCCTTCCCCAATCCGTGTTTCGAGACCATCGGGCAGAGACGGCAAAAACTGGTCCACGGCAGCCGCTTTGACGGCGGCCATCAGATCCGCCTCATCCGCATCCGGGCGCGCAAACAGAATATTGTCTTTCAGCGTGCCGGCGAACAGAACAGGCTTCTGGCCAATCCATGAAATCATGCGGGACAAGGAATCCGGGACAATACTGTCCAGCGGCGCTCCGTTAAACCGCACACTCCCACTATCCGGCTGGATGAAGCCAAGTAGCAGTTCCATAATGGTCGATTTACCAGAACCGGAAGGACCCGCCAGAATCAGCGTCTCCCCGGCGGGAACGGTAAAGCTGACATGATCCAGCGCAGGACCACGTGCCGGATCCCACGTAAAACAGACATCTTCCAGAGACACCATCACGCCAGACGCATTAACGGTGCGTGCCCCGTCCGGTGAAGGACGGGGCTGAGCCTCTGGCAAATCGAGAATAGCTGTCGCTGCCCCCTGAGCATGAGCGCGATCCTGATAGGCCAGCGCCAGACCACGTAAAGGGGCAAAAAATTCGGGGATGACCAGCAGCACGAACAGTCCGCTGGTGAGCGTATAAGCCAGAGCCGGGGAAACGCCCCCTGAAAGCAGCGCCATGGCCTGCTTGCCGTCCATAATGGCGATCAGCACCAATGCAACAACCATAGCGCAATCAATGGAGGCGGAAGACAGAAACGCAACGCGCAGAATTTTCATGGTGCGCTGGCGCAGTTCCTCGGCAGCCTGTCCCAGTCGTTCTGTTTCATCATCCGCGCGGCCTGCCAGAACAATGGTGGCAATCCCTTTCACACGGTCCAGAAAACGGGCCTGAAGGCGGGTCATTGCCAGAAACTGGTTGCGGGATGCCACGGCAGCGCCAATACCGAACAGAGCCTGACCGAATGGCACGGCAGCGCCACACAGGCCGAGCACCAAAGCTGCTCGAGGCTGAACGAAGGCTACCGGTAGTAAAATCAGAAGAGGCGCGGCAATCCATAAAACAGAGGCCGGCACCCAACGGGCAAAAAAGCCGTCCAGAGCTTCAATACGATCCACAGCGATTGTCGCCAGCTCGCCGCTATGGGTTTTACGGAGAAGTGCCGGGCCACCCGTCAGGATCGAGGCCAGCACCTCACCGCGCAACCTGCGCCGGGCGTCAATTCCAGCCTTAGCTGCGGCTGTATCGCTCAATGCCATAATAAGGGCACGAAGGAGCGCTAACCCTGCAAAAGCCAGCACAGGCCACAAGGCAAGCGTTTGTGCGCTGCCACCCGAGACAAGGCCAACGAGGGCATGTCCGAGAACGGTTGCTACACACCATGCCTGCCCGACACCCAGTAGACTGGACAGCAGCCCGAAAACTACAACAGGTCGCGCTGCCTGACGCCCCAGACGCGACTGTGTCCGCGTCCAGCCACGTATCGCTGCTTTGTCACCACTCATAAACTAGGCATTTATACCGGACAGCGAAGGACGCAAACACCTAAGGACGCCGCTCCCTACTGCGGGCAGAGCATAGCGCCCATGCCGGGGTGTCTGAGCCTCGCGTTTTTTCTGTATTAAAAGAGACTTTTTTCACTCCCTGATCAGCGGAAATACAAATTTATAGACAGTCCCGTTTTCCCCGCTGCGGGAGAGTTGAGCATTAAGCTGCCGGGCAAATCCACGGATCAGTTTTCGGCCAATCCCATGCCGTTCTCCCGGCGTGTCCTCATCAAAACTGCATCCGATTCCATCATCTGCAATCGTCAGGGTCACAATCTGATCCACCAGACGCAGCGCGACGGAAATGGTACCTCGTCGCCCATCCGGAAAGGCGTATTTGATGGAGTTGGTGACAATCTCGGTCATAATCAGCGCCAGAGGGACTGCCTGATCCGGGTTCATCCGGAAGTCATCGGATTCAACTTTGAGCGTAATCCGCCCCGTTTCCCCTTCCCCCGCAACATGTAACGTTTGTTCGCACAGCTCCCGCAGGAAGCTGGCCATATCCAGACTGTCCAGCCGATCTTCCGCATAAAGGGTTTTGTGCAAGGTGGCCAAAGCCCGCACCCTGTCACGTGCCAGAGCAAATTCTGCCCGGACCTCGGGATGAGAAATCCGGCTCGCCTGCAAGTTCAGCAACGACGCCACAATCTGGAGATTATTTTTTACCCGGTGGTGAATTTCACGCATCAGCAGTTCCTGATGCGCCATTGCCTTGTTCAGACGGGCCTCGTGCCGGCTCAGTCGGCGAGTGGCGCGGGTAAAAGCTTGCCCTAGGCGCTGGAGTTCCAGCGGCATGGCGCGGGTGATGCGGGCATCAAAAACCCCCTCCATCTGCCATTTTTGCACGGAATAGGTCAGGCGGCGCAGCGGCCAGACCAGAACGATGTTGGCAGCCAGTGTCACGCCAATCAGGCCAGCCACGAGAAGGATCATTAAAGCCGAAATTTCCAGCACCATCGTGCGCAGCGCATCGGCTTCACGCGGCGTTCTTTGTGTTGCCACCAGAATATCGGCCCCACCAGCAATCGCCCCCAGCGCATAGCCTCCTTCCGAGGTAGGTATGGAGACAACCGAGCCCTCACTGGCATCAAGCTTCTGCTGCAACTGACGCACCACAGCGGCGGAAGGTGGCACCCAGCGGCAGTCCGTACAGACGGAAGACAGCGTTCCATCCTGATTGATCAACCAGGCCTGAAGCGGATTACTCTCATCAGAAAACGCCTGCCAGCCAGCACTGTTGGCCAGATAGGCTGCCTTTCTGGATAATTGCAGGATACCGACCAGATAGCCGCGTGTTTCCGGAATGGAGAGAAAAATTGCCGGAACCGTAATGCGCAGGAACGTTCCCTTGGAATCGGGATTTCCATCTTCCTGCACGGCCTCCAGCAAGGTTCCCTGAAAGGAGGGAGCTGGTTCTGTGACACCGATATTCTGGCAACCACTACCCGGCGGCGAGACGGTCTGGATAAGCTGCCCGTCGTTATCCAGAATACCCAGAAAACAGTACCGCTGCCCGCTCATGGTCTCAGCCAGACGCAGGGCATGGCCAATCTGTTCCGGGGTTAGCCCCATTCCACCAATGGTTTCCAGCGCACTCCGCAGGCGGTCCGTATCGTGCCTGAATTGCAGGTCCAGCCGCGCAATAGCCGTGGCAGCACGCTGAGCGCTGCCAACCATCAATTCATTATAATTATGAAGGGCCAGAACAGTGCTGATTGCCAGAACGGGGATACCCGATAGGCAGATTAGCACCCGCATCCGCGCACTGGTGGTTGCGAAAATGTGGCCCAGTCCGGATAGCAGGGAGAGGAGGACATAGCGCACTGAGCGCCACTGCCGCCTCCCCTTCACCTGCTGCTCGGGACTATTCTCCGCGATCTTCTTCAATGAGCTTCAGCAATTCTTCAGGAATAGGCTCGTTCGCCACGTCATCGAAAAGCTGGTGCAGCCCGCGCTTTAACCAGAGATCAAAGGCCTGATCTGACGTTGTTTCTGGTTTTTTTCGTGGCTTTTTATCCATCGTCTTGCCCATCTGGCGGCATTGCTGCACTCGGCCGGATGGAAAGGTCACATCGTCCGCGTAAATCGTCATCTGACATGCCCAAGCCGCTCAGTCTCTTCCGCTTCTTTGGTGGGCTAATGCCCACCCATTCGTATTATTCAGACAGCCTTAGAAGCGTTCTGACTGTCCTGCTGGCCCAGCTTGCGGCGCAGGGCTGCTGCCTGTGCTTTAAGCCGTTCATTACCAACATGCTCTTCACCCGTCATCCAGGCTTCAAGCTGCCGTCTTGCACGGAATACACGACTTTTGGCGGTACCAACAGCGCACCCAGCAATATCAGCCAGTTCCTGATAGCTCATTCCTTCCAGCACACCCAGAACAAGAGCTTCCCGCTGGTCGTCTGGCAGACGTGCAAGAGCTGCATCAAGGTCTTTCAGAACAATCCGGTCTTCATGCGGGGCGTTCGTCGCCAGGAAGGAGGCTGGCATATCATCAATATCTGTAGTGTCACGCTTCTTGCGCAGGTCCGAGATAAAGCGGTTGCGCAGAATGCGGTGCATCCATGCTGCAAAGTTTGTGCCCGGCGCAAAGCTGTTCTGGGCAGCAAGCGCATTGCAAACGGCATCCTGCACCAGATCTTCCGCTGCCGCGCGATTGCGGGTGAGAGCGAGAGCCTGAACGCGCAGTTTAGGGAGAATACCGATAACCTGATCGTGGAATGAAACTGTCATGATCTTTTTCTCCGCCTTTTGCATTGTCTTGCAGGGTGAATGAATGGCGGAGAAGAAAGGTTACATGGATTTCTAAAAAAATTTGCGTCACGTTTCTGGTCACGCTGACGGCTCATCCGCCGCGTCCGGATTTTCCACAAGAGATTGCAACTGTGTACGGGCGCGGGAGACACGGGTTTTCATAGTGCCAACCGTTACACCACAGACCAGAGCGGCATCCTCATACGTCATCTCCTGCGCGCCAATCAGCACCAGAGCTTCCCGCAGGAGCGGAGAAAGACGCCATAAAAAATGGTCCAGTTCCCGGATGGTCTCCCGTTCCTGTGTCGGGGAGCGGCTTTGCGTCACCCGATCAGGGCTTGCCGCGTAATCGCTCAGGACTTCCCGCTCCCGGTTGCGATTCCTGGCGTGTTCCAGAAAAAAATTTCGTAAGATGGAAAAAAGCCACGCTTTGAGGTTGGTGCCCGGCATGAACTGTTCTGACTTGCTGAGCGCTCGCAGAACCGTTTCCTGCACCAGATCATCCGCCAAAGTGGCGTCTCTTGCCAGAAAACGGGAAAATGCGCGCAGCGACGGAACTAACGCTAACAGCTCTGTGCGAGAGAACGATGTCGTGGCAACATTGTCAGAATGTTGTCGGTCCCGAATCAGAACACTTCCCCTTTTCTGCAAACGATGACACATGTCACCGTTACGGTCGTGCTTAATCTAAGCCCTACTCCACGCGAAGGAGCCTTGTCATGCCAGAGTCGCTGCGCAGCGCTTTAATTCAGGCGTTACCCTACGGCAGGCGTTATGCCCGCGCACTGACAGGGAGCCAGCCCAGGGGAGATCTGCTTGTTGCGGAAAGCCTGCGGACCCTCACCACGAGCCGCCCGACAGATGATCTGCCTTCTCTTTGCAGGCTTTATCAGGCGATTTCCAGGCATTTTGCAACGCAGCCGGAGAACGATGGGCCGGAGCATGGCCTCACCATCGTGCAGCGCCAGCTCCTTCTGCTGACAACACTGGAAGAAGTCTCCCTGGACATGGCGGCCAGAATTGTCGGGCTCTCGAGCAAAGACGCTTCTGAAGACCTTGAAAGTGCCTATACCTATCTCAAGACAGGTATCCAGACATCCGTCCTGATTATTGAGGACGAACCGATTATCGCCATGGATATTGAAGATCTCGTGCTGCAATGCGGGCACAAGATTGCAGGAGTAGCCCACACACAGGCCGACGCCATTCGGCTGGCGCAGGAAACGCGGCCCGGCCTGATTCTGGCAGATATCAATCTCGGTGCTGGCGGCGATGGCATGCGCGCTGTGGCTGAAATTACCAAAAGCCACTCCGCTCCGGTCATTTACGTCACCGCCTATCCTGAACGTCTGCTGACAGGCGAAACGTCCGAGCCCAGCTTTGTTATCACCAAGCCATTTGAACCTCTGACGCTGGCTGTTGCCACGTATCAGGCCGTCAGCAATCAGGCTCTCGCGCGCTCAACGTAAGATAGCCTCTTGCGTCCGCAGGCGCTGTGCCACAGAAACAGGGAATGGCTCCCCCTCTCCTTCTCCTCCAGGACATTACTCTCACGCTTGGCGGAAATCCTCTGCTCGATAAGGCAGGTTTTTCTGTTTCAGCGGGTGAGAGGCTCTGTCTGGTCGGCCGTAATGGGTCCGGCAAATCCACTCTCCTGAAAATTGCGGCAGGCGTTATCCAGCCTGACTCAGGAACGCTGTTTCTGCAGCCCGGCGCCACCCTGCGTTATCTGCCGCAGGAACCGGACCTGTCCGGTTACGCCACAACAGGCGATTATGTGCTGGCACAAATTACCGACCCTGCCTCGGAATGGCGGGCTGCAGCCATGCTGGACGCACTAGGGCTGACCGGAAAGGAAAACCCGGCCAACGTGTCCGGTGGTGAAGCCCGACGCTGCGCTATTGCCGGTGCACTGGCATCTGCTCCAGATATCCTGCTGCTTGATGAGCCCACCAACCATCTGGACATGCCAACCATTGAATGGCTGGAGCGTGAACTTCTCAGCCTGAACTGCGCCATGGTCATTATCAGTCATGACAGGCGGCTGCTTTCCACCCTCTCCCGCTCGGTTGTCTGGCTGGATCGCGGCATGACCCGGCGTCTGGACCAGGGGTTCAGTCGGTTTGAAGCCTGGCGCGAAGAGATGCTGGAGCAGGAAGAGCGCGATGCGCACAAGCTGGACCGGCAAATTGCGCGAGAAGAAGACTGGATGCGGTATGGTGTGACAGCCCGCCGCAAACGGAATGTGCGTCGTGTTGGTGAGTTGGCAGCTCTGCGGGCAACCCGACGAGAGGCTGTCCGCGCACAGGGCACAGTGACGCTCAATGCTCAAAGTGCTTCCACGTCCAGCCGTCTGGTTGCCGTGGCGGAAAATATTAGCAAATCGTGGGGTGAACGCTGCATTATCCGCAATCTGGATCTCCGTGTGCTGCGCGGAGACAGACTTGCAATTGTTGGGGCCAATGGGGCTGGCAAAACAACCTTGCTGCGGCTTCTCGTGGGACAGGACCAGCCCGATAGCGGCACAATTGCTCTGGGGCCATCACTCTCCATGGTCACGCTGGATCAGCAGCGCCGCACATTAGACCCTGAGAAAACACTCGCTGACACGCTGACAGGCGGCGGTGGTGACATGGTGCAGGTCGGTACCGAAAAGCGCCACGTTATTGGCTACATGAAGGATTTTCTCTTCAAACCGGAGCAGGCTCGCACACCTGTGGGTGTTCTCTCAGGTGGGGAGCGTGGCCGCCTGATGCTTGCCTGTGCGCTGGCACAGCCTTCCAACTTGCTGGTGCTGGATGAGCCGACGAACGATCTGGATCTGGAAACCCTCGACCTGCTTCAGGAAATGCTCGCCAGTTATGACGGCACTGTCCTGCTGGTAAGCCATGACCGTGATTTTCTGGACCGTGTCGCCACCTCTGTTCTGACCACAGAGGGTGACGGAATCTGGACGGATTATGCTGGTGGATACAGTGATATGCTGGTCCAGAAAAAAGGCGGCATCGAAGAAACTGTTGCCTCCGAAAAACCTGTTGTCCGATCAGCCCCGTCAGCCAGAGAGACATCAGGCGCTTCTCGGGTCCCAGCAAAAAAGCTGAGCTACAAGGATCAGTTTGCGCTGGATAATCTCCCTAAGGAAATGGAAAAGCTGGAGCGGGACGCTGAAGCTCTGCGCACTAAACTAGCAGATGCTGGTCTGTATAGCCGGGATCCGAAGCTCTTCCAGAAATACAGTGCAGACCTTGAGAAGATTGAGGCGAAACTCGCTGAATCTGAAGAAAAATGGCTGGAACTGGAGATGAAGCGCGAAAGTCTGGCTGCCGGGGAAAATTAATTGCTTTCCCGGCTTGCCAAGCCCCCACTGCTCAGCTAATAGGATCCCCACAAACCGGGTGCGTAGCTCAGCGGTAGAGCATCGCCTTCACACGGCGGGGGTCACAGGTTCAATCCCTGTCGCACCCACCACGATAAACCGCAGTTTTCTGCGGGTCTTGCGTGGCTTCCGGTTGTTATTCAAAAATAAACACATTAGTCCGATTTAGTTCGTAGTATTGGCCTTTGGCACGAATAAATCTATGCCAGACCCGTACCGTTTTTTTGCGATTTATTGTGACAGGCATCACCTTCATCTCCCGGATCAGGATTGCGAGGGTATTGCACGCATATTCGCATCGGCTTGCGTATTTCATCCTTCGCATGTCGTAAAATTTGCCTAAGAACCATATAAACTGGCAGCCCAGAATATAGCGCAAGGCTCCCCTTCTTCTCACTCTTGCGGATTCATGCGACGCTTTTCGTAAGCAGGGTGAACGTTTCTGTGCAATCTGCTTTTCTTCGCAAACGTAGAAATAAAAGGTGTCACAATGAAGCTGTATTACGCGCCGGGCGCATGTTCACTGGCGGCACATATCGTAATGAACGAAGCAGGCTTGCCGCATGAGCTTGTGCAAGTGAACCTGAAAGAGAAAAAAACGGCCGATGGCCGGGATTATACAACCATCAATCCTCGGGGTGCGGTGCCAGCACTCGAAATTTCTCCGGGTGTTGTTCTGACGCAAAATGTTGCCGTCCTGACTTATATTGGCCAGCAATCAGACAATAAGGCTTTCCATCCGACGCCAGACACCACCGAATTTTACCGCCTGCTTGAAGCGCTGGGCTTCTGCGAAGATGTGCATAGTGCCATTGGCGCACTTTTCGCGCCGAACGTGCCAGATGTAACCCGGGAGAGATTGCAGGTCCTTATCACGCGGCGTCTTACTCAGGTTGAAGCACAACTTGCAAGCGGCACCAATGGCTACCTGCTCCCTACCGGGTTCACGCAGGCTGACGCTCTTATGGCAGTTATCCTGAACTGGACCGGGCCGCTGAAAATAGACATTTCTGCTTACCCTAAAGCCGTTGCGTTGCGGGATGCTGTCTTTAGCCGTCCTGCAGCTCAGAAGGCACTGAAGGAAGAAGGGCTGATCTAAAAGCTTCTGATTATTCAGCCAAAAAAAATACGGATCAGACTGCGATAGTCTGATCCGTATGAGATGATCGTGTCGCTACGAGTTAGTGTGCTGGTACTGCCGCTACTTCCGGGTTCAGGCGATAGCCACCCCCTTCTGTAATCAGCAGAGTAGCATTAGCGGGATCGGGCTCAATTTTCTGGCGGAGGCGATAGATGTGCGTTTCCAGCGTGTGTGTGGTGACCGCAGCATTATAGCCCCAGACCTCGTTCAAAAGCACCTGCCGCGGCACGGGGCGCGTGCCTGCGCGGTAGAGGAACTTCAGAATAGCCGTTTCTTTTTCCGTCAGACGGATGCGGCGGTTCTTCAGAGGTTCCTGAAGCAGCTTGGCGGAGGGACGGAACGTGTATGGCCCGATGCTGAACACCGCGTCTTCACTGTTCTCAAAAAGGCGCATCTGGGCACGCAGACGGGCCAGCAGTTCCGCAATCCGGAAAGGCTTGGCCACGTAATCATTGGCACCGGCATCCAGCCCACGAACAATGTCCGCTTCATCATCTGACCCGGTCAGCATGATGATGGGCATGCGCAGGCCGTCTTTACGCAGTTCGGCGCAGAAGTCACGTCCATCGCCATCGGGCAGGCTGACATCCAGCAGCAGGGCATCAAACCGGCTATCCGGCGCCTTCAGTTTTTCCCGCGCCTCAGCCAGAGACGCAGCTTCCTGAACCGTAAACTCCCCTTCAAGCTGCAATTGCTCAACAAGGGTCTGGCGAAGTATCCGGTCGTCATCAACAACCAATATTGGACGTGCACCCGTCATTGGGTTTTCATCTCCTCAGTGTCAGCCTTCTGGTCGGGCTGTCTCGTCTGTTCGTCTTCTCGTAAACTTGTCACGATTCCGCTCAGACCTCTAGTGTGAGCGTGCTATGCGACCTTCACGAAAAATCTGCGAACGGGCAATGTTTGACTATGATGATACACCTCCTGTCTGCTTCATACAGCGGTTCTGACGCACAACTGCATTGCGGACACAAAGTCATGAGCGCCGTAATTGGAAAGAACGGCCTGACTGACCAAAAACAGGAGGGCGATCATGCGACACCCATTGGTATTTTCGCTCTCAGAAAAGTGTATTACCGGGCAGATCGGCTGATAAAGCCGCAAACAATACTTCCGGCTGAACCACTTAGCCCTCATGATGGGTGGTGTGATGACCCGCAGAGCCCTGATTACAACCGCTTTGTGCGCCTCCCTCACCCAGCCCGACATGAGCAATTATGGCGGGAAGATCACGTCTATGATCTCATAGTCGTGATGGGATACAATGATAATCCTCCCGTCTCCGGGCGCGGTTCGGCCATTTTCATGCATTTACAACGCCCGGATCGTACCCCGACAGAAGGCTGCCTTGCCCTCAGCGAATCAGATTTGCGTGCCTTGCTGGCTGCCGGAGCAGATACCGTGCAGGTTCACGTTCCGGGTTGAAAAGCCAGTCTGGCGGTTATGAAGCCTCCTGTTCCGGTTCCGCCTGCACAGGCGGGACAAGAGCGATGACGCATTGTCCGACTTCCGGCTGAGATAGGGCTTCATCCTCAGCAGACACAATCGTCATGGAAACCCCCTTCTGCAAGACGATGACCACCAGAAGGTTACTGCTTTCCTGCAGGAGAGTTTCCTGATTCTCTTGCGTGACCTCAACGCTCCTGAACACCCACCCTTCCCGGATGAGTGTGTCCAGAAGTGTGAAGTTCCACGCAGGTTCCCCAAGCACCTTACCACGGGCATCCCGGCTCAGGCCGCGATACAAGTCCAGCCGGGCAATGCCAGGACTGACCTGATAAACACGCTGACGGCCGAAATGGGGGGCAAGATGGGCGCAGACCAGTCCGTTATAAATGGCGTCTGGCGTTGCGGCGATCAGATAATCTCCGGGCCGCTCTTCCAGACTTTCCGCCCCTTCTTCTGACAGAACTTCTGCTCTGAGCACGGGCACGCCAGCTTTCTCAGCCCTTTGCAGATCCTGACGCGAGTTATCGACCAGCAGGACGGGTGCGCCTGCCTGATGGACGGCAATGGCGAGACCCGTTGACCAGTCATTTGCCCCGACAATTGCCAGAGCCTGTTCATCCGACAAGGTCAGCTTCAGCCTGCGGCCAAGCGGACGCAGCGAGAAACCGTGTAGGATCATGGTAGACGCGATCACGGCAAACACGGCGGGCATGACCAGACCGGCTCCCGGATAGCCTGCATCCTGCAACCGCAGCCCGGCAATACCGGCCACAGCGGCTGCCACAATCCCGCGCGGAGCAATCCAGCCCACAAAGATGCGTTCTGCCCAGCTCAGACTGGACCCCATGGTTGCAAGGAAAATCCCCAGAGGCCGCACCAAGAACAGAACGGCCAGCGTCAGCGCGCCAATAGACCATGAAAGGTTGGAAAGCTGTGTCCGCTGGAGGTCTGCTGTCAGCAGCACGAACAGTACCGAGACAATCAGAACTACCAGAGATTCCTTCATCCGCTGGATTTCGGCCATGCCGGGAATACGCAGATTAACGAGCGCCATGCCGAAGACGGTGGAAGCGATCAGCCCCGCCCCGTCCATGGTAAGAGTGCCCAGCGCGAACAGAACAAGCGCAATGGTGATCAGAATAGAGCTTTTCAGCACTTCCGGCATCAGGTCCCGCACCAGAAGCCAGCGCACACCCAGTGCCGCACCAATCCCCAGTCCAATGGTCAGCCCGGCGCTGGCCAGCATATGCGGCAGAATGAAGCCGAAGAATGTGCCGGACCCTTCACCTGGCCGCATCAGCAGCACTTCCAGCACCAGCGTTGCCAGAATGGCCCCGACAGGGTCATTCACAATAGCTTCCCATCGCAGAAAGGCGGCTATTTTAGGTTGAAGCTTGGCACTGCGGAGCAAGGGCAAAACGACCGTCGGGCCGGTCACGACAATAATAGAGCCAAACAGGAACGCCGGCCCCCAGCCCATACCGCCAATATAATGGGCCGCCATACTACCAAGAATGAGATTGATCGGCAGAGCCACGAGGGTAAGGCGCAGAACCCCTTCCCCTGCTTCTTTCAGTTGCCTGAAGTCCAGTATCAGGCCGCCTTCAAACACGATAAGGGCAACCGCGAGGGATACGAGGGGGTGAAAGGCCGCCCCAATCATCTCGGACGGATGCAGGATTTCCAGCACAGGCCCATAAAGCAGACCAAGGCTGAACAGCAGCACAATAGCCGGCAGACGGAAACGCCACGCCGTCCACTGTGCAAGCATGCTGCCGCCCAGAACACAAAAGAGGAAGATCAGTACACTTTCACTCATGGGCATCCATCTTAATAAACCCTGCTCCACGCCTGTGCGTGACGCAACAGCAATGAATTATGCACAGGCTCAATAAGTTAGATACTCAATTCTTTGTCGAGCAGATCTACTCTTAAAGCTCTGCGGCCTCAGCATCCGGTTCCGGCTTGCGCTCCAGCACGGCAGCAAAAAATCCATCAGTTTCATTCTGATGCGGCGTCAGTGAAAACATGGAAGTGCCCCGCAAGGATTCAGGCAGCGCTGTGCTGTCTGACGGTACAAGCTGGAAATCCGAGTGACGAGTCAGGAAGGCCTCGACCTGACTGGCATTTTCTGCCCGCAGCACGGAGCAGGTGGCATAGACCATCCGGCCGCCCGGTTTGACGAGAGACGAGGCTCTGTCCAGAATTTCGGCCTGCTTGACCAGCAGTTCTTCCAGATCCTGTTCCGTCATCCGCAAGCGGGCATCGGGGTTACGCCGCCATGTGCCTGTGCCGCTGCACGGTGCATCAACCAGCACGCGGTCAAATGATTTAGCGCGACGCTTGGCCCATTTGTCACCGGCTTTCAGCAAATGCCGTTCCACATTATGCACCCCGGCGCGACGCAGGCGACGCACTGCACCATCCAGACGAACTTCAGACACATCGCACGCAGCAATATGCCCTTTGTTTTCCATCATCATGGCCATAGCCAGCGTCTTGCCACCAGCCCCGGCGCAGTAATCCAGCACGCGCATCTCCGGGGTTACCCCCATGATGGCAGCAACAAGCTGGCTGCCTTCGTCCTGAATTTCAATCCGACCGTCTTTGAAAGGCGTGGTGGACGTAACGGGCAGACGCCCGTTCAGCCGCAGGCCCCACGGAGAAAGCGGCGTTAAAATAGCATGCAGCCCTTCACGCCCCAGCGCATTCTGCGCATCCCGCCGGTTTGTGCGCAGGATATTAACACGCAGATCCAGCGTTGCAGGTTCGGAAAGAGCTGCCAGTTCGGCGTCCAGTTTGTCGCCAAATGTTTCTTCCAGACGGGGCAAAAGCCAGTCTGGCAATTCCAGCCGGACAGCGCGCGGCATATCCGCATTGTCCAGTGTGCCACCCGCCAGAGCGGCGACAACATCCTGCTCGGCATAGGTCAGCGCACCGGGAGCAAAGCGACCCTCAGCAAAGAGATCCGCAATTTCCCGCGCAGGCCAGCCTTTGAGCACAAGGTTGGCGGCAGCAAGAGTGCGAGGCGTAATATCGGCCCCGCATTTGGTCAGCCACCAGCCAAGCCGACGCCAGGCCCGCATGATCTCCCAGACCATGCCGGAAACTGCCCGACGGTCTCCCCCACCGATATAACGCCGTTCACGAAAAAAGCTGTTGGCAACGGCGTCAGCCGGTTTTCTGGGAGCAGCCTCCATAGCTGTCAGAAGATCAATGGAGGCACCCAGCCGAGCAGAAGGAGTCATAGGTAAGGTTCAGTCCCGACGATAGTTAGGGGCTTCACGCGTGATGGACACGTCATGAACATGGCTTTCACGCAGACCAGCACCAGTAATGCGGCGGAAACGCGCATTCTGCTGAAGGTCTTTGAGTTCCGGAGACCCGGTATAACCCATACCAGCTTTCAGGCCACCCACCAGCTGGTGGATAACGGCAGCCATCCCGCCCTTATAGGCAACGCGGCCTTCAATCCCCTCCGGCACCAGTTTCAGAGAGTCCCGCACTTCCTGCTGGAAGTAGCGGTCTGCCGAGCCACGCGCCATGGCGCCAAGGCTGCCCATGCCACGATAGGATTTGTAGGAGCGGCCCTGATAGAGGAAGACTTCGCCCGGAGCTTCTTCCGTGCCAGCCAGCAGAGAGCCAACCATCACGACATTCGCGCCAGCACCAATCGCCTTCACGATGTCACCTGATGTGCGGATGCCACCATCAGCAATGCAGGGCACGTTCAGTTCGCGGCAGGCAACAGACGTTTCCAGCACGGCGGAGAACTGCGGCACACCCACACCGGCCACAATACGCGTGGTGCAGATGGACCCCGGACCAATGCCGATTTTCACGCAGTCAGCGCCGGAGGCAATCAGCGCTCGGGCGGCTTCCGGCGTGGCGACGTTACCGGCGACAATCTGAATGTTGCTATCAAGGGCTTTCAGGCGCTCGACAGCCCGCAGTACGCCGGAGGAATGACCGTGGGCGGTATCCACCACCAGCACGTCCACCCCGGCTTCTACCAGCAGTTTTGCCCGGTTAAACCCGTCATCACCCACCCCGGTAGCAGCGGCGCAACGCAGGCGGCCAAGGCTGTCCTTAATAGCCAGCGGGTAAGCGACGGCTTTGTCCATGTCCTTGACGGTGATGATCCCGACGCAACGGTCGGCTTCATCCACCACCAGCAGTTTTTCAATGCGGTGTTTATGCAGGAGCTGGCGCGCTGTATCCGGGTCTGCACCGTCACGCACTGTCACCAGTCCGTCATGCGTCATCAGTTCGGAAACGCGCTGGTTCGGGTCAACCGCAAAGCGCACATCACGGTTAGTGATGATGCCGATCAGCTTTTGCGTGTCCGGCTCAACCACCGGCAGACCGCTGATGCCGTTGCGCTGCATGATTTCGCGCACTTCAGCAAGCGTCTGATCCGGGCCGACAGTTACGGGGTTAACCACCATGCCCGATTCGAAGCGCTTGACGCGGCGAACATGCTCAGCCTGTTCTTCCGGCGTCAGGTTTTTATGGATCACGCCAAGGCCGCCCTGCTGCGCCATGGCGATAGCCATCTGATCTTCCGTCACCGTGTCCATGGCGGCAGAAACCAGCGGAATATTGAGTTCAATGGAGCGTGTCAGACGTGTGCGAACGGACGTCTGGTTGGGGACAACCTCAGAAGCAGCGGGAACGACGAGAACGTCATCAAACGCCAAGGCTTCGGTAACACGGCTGTAGGGGGAAGAAGTCATACAACGGGAACCCTTGACCAGATTGCGATTGGGGGCACCCGACAGCAGAGTATCGCCGCAGGTCACCGACCATTGGCGCTTCCTCTTATGGTCTTGCAGGCCTAAAGGCAAGAGAAAGAGACATAAAATTGACAGGTTTTTAAAATTGCTGCGGCTTGAGTGTTCCGGTTTTTAAGGCCCGGCGGAACGCTTCCAGCGTTGCGTCACTCACAAAATGTTCCATGCCTTCTGCATCCAGACGAGCTGTTACGGCATCCACCCCAAGGGCCAGCAGAAATTCTTCCACCAGCTGATGCCGTGCCCGGACAGTTTCCGCCAGCGCAATACCGGCCTCGGTCAGAAACACACCACGGTAGGGTTTGCGGGTGACAAACCCCTCCGCTTCCAGACGAACGAGCATTTTAGCCACTGTGGGCTGCGAGACCCCGAGCCTGTCGGCAATATCAACCTGCCGGGCCTCCTGCCCTTCTGTCAGCAGGTCATCAATCAGTTCGACATAGTCCTCAATCAGAACATTACGTCTTGCTTCCCGTGCATGCCGAAAGCCCTCACTCTGGCTTTCAACATCAGGCATGACGGGCTGGCGTTCTTTCAACTGAGGATCTCCGCGTAACAGCATGGTGAGGGAGCTATAGCGAATTAGGAACCTCAGCAAAAGCATCTTCACACCCTGCTATCTCCTTCTCGGCACAGCACAAAAACGCAAAGACTTTACCTTATAGCCTATTGCATATTTCTGAGATCCGTTTCTAATGCTTCAAATCATTTTTCGATAAAGCCCTTAATCTCATGCCAGCCTCCCCGGTCTCACACCTCCGCACAGCCCTGAATTCTGTTTTTTCCGCACAGGAGAGCCGGCTGAGTCTGCCCGAAGCACACGCTTCCATTGCTGTGCCGGAAGGGGCGTCCAGACTGCGGCGTTTTCTGGCCTTTGTGGGGCCGGGTTACATGGTGTCCGTCGGGTATATGGACCCCGGAAACTGGGCGACTGACCTAGCTGGCGGCGCGCAGTTTGGTTTCACGCTGCTGTCCGTCATCATGCTGTCCAACCTGATGGCTATTTTGTTGCAATCGCTTGCCGCCCGGCTGGGAATTGCGACCGGGCATGATCTTGCACAGGCTTGCCGGGCCTATTTTCCGCGCAGTGTGAACATTCTGCTCTGGCTGGCCTGTGAGGTGGCGATTGTTGCATGCGATCTGGCGGAAGTAATTGGCACCGCGATCGCGCTCCAGTTGCTGTTCGGCATGCCGCTGCTTCTGGGTGCCTGTCTTTCTGCGCTGGATGCCATTGTGCTACTGTTGCTGATGCGTCTGGGCTTCCGGTGGCTGGAGGCGTTTGTCATGGCGCTGCTCAGCCTGATTGCCGTGTGCTTTGCCTTCCAGATTGCTGCGGCAGCCCCGCCAATTGCGGCCATCATGAAGGGCTTTATCCCCTCCCCGGTTATTCTGACCAACGCGCAGATGCTGTATGTGGCCATTGGCATCGTCGGGGCGACGGTCATGCCGCACAATCTCTATCTGCATTCCGCGCTGGTGCAGACCCGCACCTATGCGCGGACGTCTGCTGGCCGACGGGAGGCTATTCGCTGGGCCACGCTGGACAGCACCATAGCCCTGATGCTTGCCCTGTTTGTGAATGCGGGCATCCTGATTGTTGCTGCTGCGGC
Source organism: Acetobacter malorum (assembly GCF_002153605.1). Taxonomy (GTDB): domain Bacteria; phylum Pseudomonadota; class Alphaproteobacteria; order Acetobacterales; family Acetobacteraceae; genus Acetobacter; species Acetobacter malorum_A. The sequence continues at coordinate 54,302 of NZ_JOPG01000003.1, forward strand.
TTTCCATACAACTGGACATCAGGACGTTGCGGAAATTGATCAGGCCTACAAGCTGATTTCTCCTCTCCTCGGCCTTGGGATTGCCTCCACGCTATTTGCCGTCGCTCTGCTGGCGGCAGGCACCAATTCGACCGTGACCGGCACACTGGCCGGGCAGATTGTCATGGAAGGGTTTTTGCACCTCCGCATGGCGCCCTGGGCACGACGGTTGCTGACAAGGGGGCTGGCTATCGTGCCGGTTATTCTGGTCACGCTGCTCTGGGGTGCAAAAGGCACCGGAGATCTGCTGGTGTTGAGTCAGATCGTTCTCTCCATGCAGCTTCCCTTTGCGGTCATTCCGCTGGTCTGGTTTGTCTCTGACCGTCAGAAAATGGGAGAGTTTGCGCTTTCCCGCCCTGTCTCACTCCTTTCATGGAGTGTGGCGGCCGTGATTCTGATCCTGAATTTCAAACTGCTTTACGACACGATGTGCGGATAACCCATCCCGCACCCTCGCCCTTCTGTCTGCTTCCTTCTGACTTTTTTACCTGTGAAAGAGACGCACAAAGTGTTTCAGTTCAACCTTAGATATAGCAAATGCTATGATAAAATCATATTTGTTCATTCTGATGCTAAGGGTAAATTATATCCGGCTTTGTCTCGCGCCGTAAAATCGGCCCCTTATGCGGCTCTGGTGGTTTGGTGCACCGTTCCCGTTGCGCAGAGCTGTGCGGAAACTTTGCCTCTCGTCCACGCCGGTCAAAACAAAACATCGGGGCATCTGAAAGCCCCGGCTTTCCCCTCCGGTATCCTGCCTGCATCAGGGCAACATACAGAGACACAGGAACGACGGACGCCACAACGCCAGATGGACGTCGCGGCAGGAAAAACAGAATCTGTCACGGTCCACGCAGCGTTCAACTCAGCGCGGGCGCGTATTGCGCCTAACCTAGGGGCCGTCGCCTACCGCATGGGGCAAGCGCAGATCAATACGACACCGGGCGGAGAGAACGCGGCCTTTAATCAGGTCTTGCTCCGCATGCCTGGCGTGGTGATGGATTCATTTGGGGAGGAACATGTTCGCGGCGAGCATGGCGGTCTGACCTACCGGATTAACGGTGTTCTGTTGCCGGAAGGTTTGAACGGGTTTGGCCAGGAACTGGACACCCGGATTATTGACTCTGTCACACTGATGACAGGCACCCTGCCCGCGCAATTCGGCTTTCGGACTGCGGGGATTGTGGATGTGACGGCAAAGTCCGGAAACTCTCTGAATAATCGGGAAGTCTCTCTGTATGGCGGCAGCTATAATAGTTTTAACCCGTCTTTTCAGGTCGGCGGCACAAAAGGGCAATGGGAGTATTTTGTTTCAGGGTCGTTTAACCGGAACAATATCGGCATCGAAAACCCAACCCCGGCTTTTCGTGCCACTCATGATGTGACTGAGCAGGGAAAAGCTTTTGGTTACGCGTCTTACCATTTTGATGACACAAGCCGCATCAGTCTGCTGACGAGCGTTTCGGATGCAAATTTCGAAATCCCCAACGCAGCCGGGCTTCCCAAGCTATACGCCATTCAGAATGTGGGAGATGTTCAGTCTCAGGACGTGAATGACCGACAGAATGAGCAGAATTACTATGTGGTTCTCTCTTACCAGAAAACCGGGCAGAGGCTGAACTACCAGATCTCCCCCTATTTCCGGTATGGCGGCATTCATTACACGCCGGACCCGGTGCGGGATATGGTCTTTCAGGGCGTGGCGGAGAAGGAAAACAATACCTTCACCACGGGCGGTCTTCAGTTCGATGCTTCGTATGAAGCCTTCACAGCGCACACCATCCGCTTTGGCGTGCTGGGGCAATATACGTCTGAAAAATTGTGGACGCGCACAGATGTCCTGCCGGTTGATGAGACTGGTTTCCAGACTTCCACGAACCCGGTCTCCATTCAGGATAATACCGGTAACTGGGCAGCAGAAGCTGGCGCTTATCTTCAGGATGAATGGAAGCTGCTAAAAGGCGTCACGCTGAATTACGGTGTGCGATATGATCGGTTTGAATCCTCTTTCGATCATGAAGGGCAAGCCAGCCCTCGCGCTAACCTCGTCTGGGAGGTTGACCCGTCCACGACCGTACATTTTGGCTATTCACGCTATTTTGCCCCACCAACAGCCCAGTATATTGGCCAGTCTACCCTGCTAAAATTTGCGGGAACCACCAATTCCCCTGAAAATTTCAACGCGACAGCCACCAAGGTCGAGCGGTCCAATTACTTCGATATTGGTCTGTCGCATCGCTTCCCACAGGGGCTCTCCATCACCGTGGATGGCTTTTACAAACAGGCCAGAAATCTTGGAGATCTGGGGCAGTTTGGGCGCGCCGTTATTTTAACGCCCTTCAGCTACAGAACCGGCAAGGTTTACGGTGCGGAATTTGGCGGGAACTACCATTACAAAGGCCTGACGGTTTTCGGGAATTTTTCCTTTGTGAACACCGCCGCCAAGGACGTGAATTCGGCGCAGTATCAGTTCCCGGCAGACGAGCTGGCTTATATCAAAAACCATGCCATCAAGCTGGACCATGAAGGTGAATTTACATCCAGCGCTGGGGCATCGTATGGCTGGGCAGGTAACAAAGCCTATGTGGATTTCCTTTACGGCTATGGTCTGCGCTCAGGCTTCGCCAATACTGGAAAGCAACCCAGCTATCACATCATCAATATTGGATATGAGCACACCTTTAAAAATATCCGCCCCCTTAAAGGGCTGAAACTGCGCATGGATGTCATGAACCTGTTTGATGAGCGCTATCAGATCCGGAATGGCAGTGGTCTGGGGGTTTTCATGTCACAATATGGACAACGCCGGGCCGGATACCTGACAACTGTGATCCAGTTCTGACCCCGCGCCAGTCAGGGTGACACAAGCTCTCAAACGATTGATAATGAGGTTTTTTTAGGCGTAAGACAAAATTTGTTCTGCAAATGTCCCTTACATTTTGTCCCGTCAGGCCCCATAACAACGCCAGAGATTTTTGTGCGGTTCTTGCCCGCGCAAACTGAGTTCTGGAGAGATGACGCATGGATTTAGAGCATACGGAAGAGGTTTCCATTGTAACGGAAACACCGCAACCAGCCCCGGTTCCGGCTCCTCCCGCGTCGCCTGTGCTCAAAGTCTCCCTTCAGGACGCGCTGAACGCCTCGCTCTGGGAAAATAGCGTCCCCGTTCTGCTGGAACTGGCCCTGCAGAACGAAACGGATCGCAGCTTTTCTCAGATTGACGTGACGGTCAGCAGTGAGCCCCCCGTTATTCGCCCGCGCGCGTGGCATCTCCAGCAGATCGACCCCGGGCAGTTTCGCACTCTGAAAGATCTTGATCTGAAACTGGATGGGGCTTTTCTGAGCACCCAGACCGAAGCCTCCCGCGCGACAGTCACCTTTCTGGCAACAGATAAAGAGACCGGAGAAGAGCTGACCCGTCACACAACCGACGTGCGTGTTCTGGCTCGCAATGAATGGGGCGGCCTGTCCGGTATCCCAGACATTCTGGCCGCTTTCGTGATGCCGAATGATCCGGCCATTGCCCGTATCCTGCGCAGTGCGACGGAGATTCTGAAAAAGGAAGGCCTGTCTTCGTCTCTGGAAGGGTATCAGGGCTCCAAAGAACGGGTTTGGCAGCAGGCACAGGCGATCTGGTGCGCCATCTGTCAGCTTGATCTGGCCTATATCAACCCGCCTGCATCCTTTATCGACTACGGGCAACGTGTCCGTCTGCCCAGCCAGATTGTAGAAGACCGTCTGGCGACCTGTCTGGACACCGCCGTGCTGTTTGCAGCCTGTCTGGAAGCCGTGGGTATCCGTCCGATTATTGTTCTGACGCAAGGCCATGCCTTTACCGGCTTCTGGCTGGCAAAACTGGATGCCGGGGTTTCCGTCATGCAGGATCTGCCTGCTTTGCGGAACCGTTTGAAATTGCAGGATCTGGCGGTGTTTGAAACAACGCTGGTCACGGCAGGTCGCAAGCCAAGCTTCTCGGTTGCGTGTGAAAAAGGGGAAGCCAACCTGCGCCACGCAGGCGAGGATGAAGAGAACACGTTCCGCGAGATTATCGACATCCATCGCGCCAGACTGCGGCGCATTCATCCGTTATCCTGCTCCCTGCCCTCAGCCCCGGCTGAGGATCAGCCAGACGCGGAAGAACCGGAAGCCGCCCTGCCCGCTTTTGAGCCTGCTCCTGTTCTGCGGGAAGACCCGCAGGAGGTAGAGGAGGACAAACCCTCCACACCAGCAGACCGCCTGCAGCGCTGGTGTAACCGCCTGCTGGATATGTCAGGCCGCAATCGGCTGCTCAATCTGCCCCGCTCGGACAAGCAGCTGATTGTTGTCGATTGCCCGAACCCGTCCGAGCTTGAAAATCATCTGGCCGCTATGCGGTCTGGCCGACTGACAAAGCCCCTGCGCTTCTGCCCCTGGCCGGACATGATGGATGAGGGCGACCCACGTCAGGCCAGCCTGCATCATGAACGGCACCATGAGGATGCGGCCCGCGCTTACGCGGAGGAAGCTCTGGGGCGCAACGAACTGCTTGTCTCCCGCAAGGAAAACCAGCTTCAGGCCGCCCTGACGGAGCTTTACCGGCGTGCCCGCGCCGCCGAGCACGAGGGCGGGTCCAATGTGCTGTTCCTGACCATTGGCGCTCTGGCCTGGACGGCAGAAGGACGGGATAAGCCTTATCTTGCTCCGTTGATCCTTATCCCGGTTATTCTGGAACGGCCCAGCGTCAAATCCGGCTTCGTCCTGCGTGCCCACCCGGATGAAAGCCGGATTAACGCGACATTGCTGGAAATGCTTCAGGCCGATTACGGTCTGCGTTTCCCGGCGCTGGAAGGCGAGACACTGCCGGAAGATGAGTCCGGGCTGGATGTTGACCGTATTCTGGAACTCTTCCGCGTTGGCCTGCGCTCCGTGCCCGGCTGGGAAGTGCGGGATTACGTCACGCTGACCACGCTCTCCTTTGCCAAGTTCCTGATGTGGAAAGACCTGCAGGAACGCAGTGACAAACTCCGGACCAGCGAAGTCGCCACCCGCCTGCTGGATGGCATCACTGCGGAAGATACCGAGGCAGCGCCCCTGCCCCGTTTTTTTGAAGTTGATGGTTCTCTGGACGAGGCACTCGTCAAGGCAGATCTCATCTGCCCGATGGAAGCAGATTCCTCGCAGCTCAAAGCCGTTGCGCGTGCAGCATCCGGAGAAAGCTTTGTGCTGATCGGGCCGCCGGGCACCGGGAAAAGCCAAACCATTACGAACATTATTGCCAACACACTGGCGCAAAACCGTACCATTCTGTTTGTAGCGGAAAAGCGGACAGCACTGGAAGTGGTGCGCAACCGCCTGAAGCAGATTGGGCTGGCGGAATTCTGTCTGGATCTGTTCTCCCCCAAAGCGAGCAAACTGGCTGTGCTGGGCCAGCTTGAAGCTGCTCAGACCGTGCTGGAAAATTTCAGCCCGGATGAGTGGGACCGCAGCCGGCAGCAGTTGGACCAGATCCGTACCGAACTGAACAACTACGTTGTTGTGCTGCACCAGAAATGGCGTAACGGCTGGACGGCTTATCGCGCCATTGGCGTGACGCTCCGCGCCGATGATGCGCAGACACTCGTCATTCCGCTGTCATGGCCAGATTGTAACGCCCATACCGCGCAGGATTACCAGACGCTGGCCGATACGGCGGAAAACATCGCCAGCCTGTATGACCGTATTGGCGATGTCGTGCAGTCGCCCAAACTGGCTGGCCTTGAGCATGTTGAATGGTCTCCCATCTGGGAAGGCCGCCTGCTGGATGCCGTCTCCGCAGCTCTTGCCAGCCTGAGCCGCCTGCGCACAGCAGCAGAGGATGCTGCGCGCGCTCTTGGACTAGGCACGTCAGACTTGTCTCTGCGCCGCCTGCGTCAGCTCAACATCCTGTGCGGTCAACTCCTGAAACCGGAAGCCTGCGCATGGGCTTTCCCGGACACCTCTCAGCAGACCCTCGACAGTCTTCTGGCTGAAAAAATGCCGATTGCGCGGCACGCACAGCTCAAAGGCGAGCTTCGCACGAAGTGGAAGCCGGAAGTGCTGAACCTGCCGCTGGAAAGCATGGTTCAGGAATGGCAGGAGTCCAAGGAAAAATGGATTTTTGCCCGGTCTAAAATTCAGAAAGGCCTGCGCAAAAAGCTGGAGAGCCACACCACCGCCCTGCCGGACGAGTGTGAGGACGATCTGGTCCGTCTGGCAGCAATACAGGCACTGGAAAAGCAGCTAAAGGATGCACAACACCACACGGTTGTTGGACCAGTCTGGCAAGGTCTGGACACAGACTTCAGCAAGATTGAGGCGATGCATGCATGGGGGGCAAAAACGCGCTCGGCGCTGGCCGCCTGCGCGGGTGATACAGCCGCACTGCTGGCAGCCCGCACGCACCTGAACGCACTCCTGCGCGACGGGATGGATCTGCTACGCACCGGAGGTCCGGTCCATCACGCACTCACGGCATTTCAAGGCACTTTGGCTGAATGCCAGACCAGTCTGGAAGCGCTCGGCGCTCTGAGTGGGTCAGACGCGCTGGCGCTGGTCGAAAACAGCCAGCCGACATGGCCGGATACCATGACGGAAACCTTGCAGGCCTGGAAACAGTCCGCGCGAGACCTGAGAGACTGGTGCTCCTGGAAACATGCCTGCCAGGATGCTGTCCGGCTTGGCCTGACCCCGCTGATTACAGCCATTGAGCATGGTCTGGTGGCCTCACACGATGTCACGCGCGTGTTTGAAGCCAATTATGCCCGCTGGTGGGTGCGCTTTGCGATTGACCAGTCCCCTCTGCTGCGTGGCTTTGTTGCGGCAAAGCATGAAAAGCAGATTGAGCGGTTCCGCACGCTGGACCGCACATTGATGGAAATGTCCGTCAGGCTTATCCGCTCACAACTGGCCGGGCAGATCCCGGATGCCCGAACCCGCCAGACAGACCCGGAATACAAGGTGCTGACGCGGGAACTGGCCAAGAAAATGCAGCATCTTCCCATCCGGCAGCTGGCGGAAAAAATGCCCACGGCCCTGCGCCGCCTGACCCCTTGCCTGATGATGAGCCCGCTTTCCGTGGCGCAATATCTGCCTGCGGATGCCACAGCATTTGACCTCGTGATTTTCGATGAGGCCTCACAGATCCCGACATGGGATGCGATCGGGGCGATTGGCCGGGGTAAGCAGGTCATTGTCGTGGGTGACCCCAAGCAGCTCCCCCCCACAGACTTCTTTAACCGAACCGCCTCCGATACGGATGAGGTGATGGAAACCCAGACGTGCGATCTGGAATCCATTCTGGACGAGTGCCTCGGCGCAGGTGTGCCGCCCGTCAATCTTTCGTGGCATTATCGCAGCCGGCATGAAAGCCTGATCGCCTTTTCCAATCAGGCCTATTATGGCGGCCAGCTCATTACCTTCCCGTCGCCCGTCACGAAGGACCAGGCGGTTTCCTTCCGTTTTGTGCCGGGTGGCGTCTATATGCGCGGCGCGGGTCGCACAAACCCGGTGGAAGCCCGTGCGGTTGTGGCGGAGGCGCTGCGCCTGCTGCAGGATGGCTCCGAGCGGTCTCTGGGCATCGTCACCTTCAATAGTGATCAGCAAACCCTGATTACGGATCTGATGGACAAGGCCCGGAGTGAAGACCCGGCCCTTGAGCGCTTCTTTAGTGATGACGCTGCGGAACCTGTTCTGATCCGCAATCTGGAAAACGTGCAGGGTGAAGAGCGTGATATCATGCTGTTCTCCCTCACCTACGGGCCGGATCAGGCTGGCAAAATTACTTTGAATTTTGGCCCGCTGAACCGCGATGGTGGGGAGCGCCGCTTAAACGTCGCCATCACCCGCGCTCGTGAGCGCCTGATTGTGTTCGGGTCTCTGCACGGAGACCAGATTGATATTGCCCGCACGCAGGCCGTCGGGGTGCATGACCTGCGCAAATTCCTCACCTTTGCTGAACATGGCGCTACCGCACTGGCGGGACTGCATGAAGGCTCTGTCGGGGACTTTGATAGTGATTTTGAAAAGGAAGTGGCTGCGCTGCTCCGCCTGAAGGGCTGGCAGGTCGTACCGCAGATTGGCGTTTCCGGCTTCCGGGTTGATCTGGGCGTTGTGGACCCGGACCGTCCGACCACCTTCCTTGCCGGGGTCGAATGCGATGGCGCGACGTATCATCGCAGCGCGACCGCGCGCGACCGCGACCGGCTGAGGCAGGCTGTTCTGGAAAATCTGGGCTGGACCATCCTCAGAATCTGGTCAACCGACTGGTGGACCAACGCTCAGCGCGAATGTGACCGGCTGGACAAAGCCCTGCATGCACTGCTGACCAAAATACGGGAAGAGCGTGCCGCGCAGGAAGAAGAGGAACACGCCCACGCTGCTCTCCTCCATGCTGAAACTGACCCTGCTGAGGCACAAGACGCTGCCCTGACGCAGGATGACGCTCAGGACCCGAAGGAGCATTCAGACCACCCTGATAACGCTGTATCCAATAAAACCACGTCAGGCGATCCGGGTCTTTACGCTCGGGCACCAGAGGGCCTACTGCCGCAGGCCAATCCGGTTTTACCGCGTAATGAACAGGAAACTTCTGAAGATCAGCCGGATGCAGTGCCCGATCAGGCTTTGTTTTTCAAGGATACCTATACCCCGACGCTCATTCGCCTGATTCAGCAGGAAGTAAAGACACAGGGCCCGGTGCGGGAAGATCTGCTGGTGCAGTCCATCTCCCGCCAGCATGGCTTTGCTCGGGCGGGACGAGAAATCCGCGAGCGTCTTCAGGGACTGATCCCGGCATCCTTCCCGCGCACGCAGGAAGATGTCGGCACCTTTGTCTGGCCGGAAACAGTCTCGCCGGATGCGCCACTGGCTTTCAAAGCCCCGACCCCGCACGAAACGCTGGACCCGGCAACTGTGCCACTTGCCATGCTGGTCAGTCTGGCAAAAACACTCTTGCTGACCGGCCTGCCGGATGAGGAGCTCATCACCACCATGCGCAAAGCCTGCGGCATGGGGCGTATGGGAGCGGCAACACGAGCCCGGTTTGAAGCCGCTCTGGCACGCAGCCGCGCCCCGGAAAACAGTCCCTCCTGACTTAACTCCCTCTCCATCCGGAAGACAGCATCAGAACAGCGATCTTTCGGATGGAGCAACGGAACGCTTACACCCTGCACCCCGTTCAGACTGAAAAGTCTCTTCTTCTGCAAAGGGTGCCGGTATGTCTCCTCACGACCTGTTTCCGCGCCGCATTCTTCCTCTTCCTATTGAAGACTACGCTCTGCTGGGGGATTGTCACACTGCGGCACTGACCGGGCGTGACGGCACCATAGACTGGTTGTGCCTGCCACGGTTTGACAGCCCCGCCTGTCTGGCGGCGTTGCTGGGTAATGGAGAACATGGGCACTGGGCCTTACACCCGGCAGAACCCGTTCTGAGTGTGCAGCGTCGTTATCGTGATGACACGCTGATTTTAGAAACCACATTTACCACCCAAAATGGTGACGTAACATTGACGGAGTGCATGCCTGTTGAACAGGAGCACCGCACCCTGATCCGCTGTATTACGGCCGTCCGCGGACAAGTGCAGATGCGGTGCAGCCTGCGTCTGCGGTTTGATTACGGGCAAACTATTCCGTGGGTTACCAGCCTGCCTGATGGAAGCGGCCTCTGCGCCATCGCGGGGCCGGATCAGGTCGTGTTACGCTCCACTGTGCCACTCCACGGGCAGCATCTGACGACAGAAGCCTTTTTCGAGTTGAAAGAAGGGCAGACAGAAACCTTCATCCTGCAACACGCTCTCTCGCATGAGCCTCTTCCCTCTAAGGTGGATGCAGAGGCTGCGCTCGCCCATACGGAGCAATGGTGGCGGGACTGGTGCTCACACTGCACCTATCAGGGACCATGGCGAGAGGCCGTTCTCCGCTCCCTGATTGTCCTCAAGGCGCTGACCTACGCGCCAACAGGCGGAATTATTGCGGCCCCCACGACATCTTTGCCTGAAGATCCGGGCGGTATCCGGAACTGGGATTATCGCTATTGCTGGTTGCGGGATGCCGCCCTGACCCTTTCCGCCTTTATTTCCTGTGGATACCACGCTGAGGCTCAGGCCTGGCGCGACTGGCTCCATCGCAGCATTGCAGGAGATGCCAGCCAGATTCAGATCATGTATGGCCTCTGCGGGGAACGAAGTTTGCGGGAATGGACCGTTGAAACCCTGCCCGGCTACCACAACGCCGCACCTGTGCGCGTGGGTAATGCTGCATCGGATCAGGTGCAGCTCGATATTTACGGCATCATGACTCATGTCGCCCAGCTTGGGCGGGCTGCTGGTCTGAGCAACAGACATTCAGCGTGGGCGCTACAGACCCATCTCGTCAACTGGCTGCAAGCTATCTGGCAAAAACCAGATCAGGGCATCTGGGAGGTACGGGGCGGACCGAGACAGTTTGTGCATTCCAAAGTGATGGCCTGGCTCACATTTCAGGCCTCTTTGCAGGACATGGAACGCTACGGCCTCCCCGGCCCCAAAGAAAGCTGGACCCGGACCCGGGATGCTCTGCATACCGATATTTGTAAAAATGGTTTTAATAAAGACCTCGGGTGCTTTGTGCAGTTTTATGGCGGCGATACTCTGGATGCCGCTTTACTGCTCATCCCCCGCGTAGGCTTCCTGCCGTATGATGACCCTCGCATTCAGCAGACAATTGCTATGATTGAAAAAAACCTGCTTCACCATGGCTTTCTGCAAAGATACAAAACTCACAACAATGTTGATGGTCTGAACTCCACAGAAGGTGCCTTTCTGGCCTGCACCTTCTGGCTGGCTGACGCCTATGCGCTGACAGGCCGGCGAGAAGATGCCGTTGCCTTATTTGAAAAACTGCTGAGTTTACGTAACGATGTTGGTTTGCTGGCTGAGGAGTATGATCCGCAGAACAACACTCAGCTGGGCAATTTCCCGCAAGGTTTTTCCCATCTGGCGCTTATTCACACAGCGTTGACGCTTGCCACTTAGTGCTCCGGACGCTCTGCACCTTCATGTATTTTATAGTGATCCAGCAATAAGCACGGATTAGTGATCATAAACAAATCGTATCATTTTGTTTTCGCATGTTGTCTATCCGGTACATGAATGCGATGATACTTTTAGATTAACTGATACGCAGATCCTGCTGCCTGCCTTTTTCAAACCATGCAGGACCCTCTGGCGTAGTCTTTTCCAGAGGGTGCGAGGTTCGGTATGCTTCATGACTCACGTCGTTTTTTTCTGCGTGACAAAACAGATGCCGACCACACAGAGCTGGACAGCCTGATCGGCCCGCTGACATCCGAGGCCACGTATCGCCGTTATCTCAAAAGCCTTGCCGCGTTCCGCGCTGGTGCTGAGCAAGCAATCAGCAGGGCCAGATGGCCGGAAACCCTGTCCGGCTGGGCTCCGGTGTCCCTGAGTGCCATGATGCATGGCGGACCTGAAGGATCTGCAGGAAACACGTGCACCCATGCCCGATTTCCCGCCCCCAATGTCTGCCCCGGCACTTCTGGGTACGTTGTATGTTCTGGAAGGCTCCTCACTCGGAGCGCGCTTTCTGGCCAGACAGGTTGCCGCTTTGGGATACACTCAGGATTTTGGAGCACGGCATCTGGCCATCCAGACAGCCTCTCCAGACAACTGGCAGCATTTTCTTCGTCTTCTGGATACCGCCCCTGAGTGGGATGCAGAAGCGGCAGCAGGCGCTGCACACACTCTTTTTCGCTATGCCATTGATGCCGTAAGGCGGACGGACAGCCTTACGGAAATATTTCATGGTTGAATTTGGTCAGGCAGATCTTACCAGTTGCGATAAAGAACCCATCCATATCCCCGGTAGTATTCAGCCACATGGCTGTTTGCTGGCGTGTGAGGGCGATACGTTCCGGGTTCGGCGTGTTTCCGCCAATGCCGCCACCATGCTGGGGCTGGACGGGCTGGCCCCAGGTGTTCTCCTTTCGGATTATCTGAGCGCAGATATGCTGCACGCCCTGCGCAATGCTCTGGCACATAGTCTTTCCCTTGGGCGACCGGCCTATATGTTTGGCGTCCATCTTGCCGGGGCCGCTGCATTCGATCTCTCAATCCATGTCTCTGGCGATGATATTGTTATCGAATGCGAGCCTGAAGGTGCGCCGGAGGATAACAGCCAGTCCGTTGCCAACCTGCGAATGATGCTGGACCGCCTGCGCGATATATCAGACATGGAGACCCTCTTCCGGGCCGTGGTGCGTCTGATGCGCGGCATGCTGCATTATGACCGCGTGATGATCTATCGCTTTGACCCAGACTGGTCCGGCAAAATTGTGGCCGAAGCACGCTCCTCCATTCTTGAGAGCTTTCTGGGGCAGCATTTCCCCAGTGCTGATATTCCAGTTCAGGCCAGAGATCTTTATCGCCGTGCGCTGATCCGCATGATCGGCGATGTCAGCTATACCCCTGTACCCGTGCAGCAATTGCCGGGGCTTAGCGCGCTGGATATGTCCCTCTCCCAGTTACGCAGCGTCTCACCCATTCATTGCGAGTATCTGACCAACATGGGCGTGGGGGCATCCATGTCCATTTCCCTGATAGTAGACGGGAAGTTGTGGGGCATGATTGCCTGCCACAACTATTCCCCCAAAATTCTGACATTGGGTGAGCGCACAATCGTCAAGATTTTTGGTGAGTTTGTCGCGCTGCGGATTGTGGTGCTTCTCAGAACCAGCCGTTTGCAGGTCACTCAGCAGACCCACACCCTGATTGAAAATTTTTTGAGAGAGGCTGTCCCGATGTCGGACATGCCCTCTTACCTGCGTCAGCATATTGCCGATCTGGCCCCCCTCATCCCCAGCGACGGGATCGGGTTATGGATCAACGGGCAATGGACAACGCATGGCACAGCCCCCTCCGCGCCTGATGTCGTGCTGGGTCTGGTCTCCATCGCGCATGAACGTGCCGGCCACCATATCTGGCATACGGACCATCTGACTGGCATCACCACCGATTCTGCGGCTCTCTTGCCAGACGTGGCTGGTGTGATGATCATCCCGATCTCGGCCCAGCCGAAGGATTATGTCTTCCTGTTCCGGCGCGAAATTCTCCAGACACTGAACTGGGGCGGTGACCCGAACAAAACCTATGTGAACGGTCCTCTTGGCCCGCGCCTGACCCCCCGCACCAGCTTTGCTATCTGGAAAGAAGAGGTGCAGAAAAAATGCCTCCCCTGGACGGATAATAATCTGGAAGCTGCCGGGCTCGTCCGTTCCGGGCTGATTGAAGTGATGGGCGCCTATCACCAGCAGCAGTTGAAGGAGCGTTCTCAGGCCGACACGCGCCAGCGGATGCTGAATGAAGAACTCAGCCACCGGGTGAAAAATATTCTCGCGGTCGTGCAGTCCCTCATGGCGCGGCCCGTGCCGGAAGGCCGCACGATGCAGGAACATTTTGTTGTGCTGCAAGGCCGTGTGAAGGCTCTGGCTACTGCGCATGATCAGGTGGTGCGTACGGACGGGGGCGGCCTGCTCTACCCCCTTCTGGAAGCCGAACTGGCCCCGTATCGTCTCCAGTCGGATACCATCACGCTTTCTGGCCCGCAGATCTGGCTAACAGGGCGTGCCTTGTCCGTCATGGCGCTGATTGTGCATGAACTGGCAACCAATGCCGCAAAATATGGGGCTTTCTCCAATCGGGAAGGCCGCCTGCATATCTCATGGTGGCAGGATGACATAACGCAGGACTGGGTAATCACCTGGCAGGAAACTGGCGGCCCACCCATTACGAGGTCTGACAGCAAAGGCTTTGGTTCCATTTTGCTGGACCGGGCTGTTCCGCATGAGTTGCATGGCAAAACAATAAAAGAATTTCGAACGGAAGGGCTTTTCATCCGTTTTGATCTTCCCAGCCACCATGCTGAGTTGATCACACAGGAGAACAACACCATGCAGGCACCCCTGAAAGCAGAAGTCATGCAGGCAGACCGCATGCAGTTGCAGAACAAGAGTATCCTGATTGTGGAAGATCAGCTTCTGATTGCCATGGATGTTGAACAGGCTCTGGCAGACCACGGGCTTTCGGATGTGCGTACAGTCTCTTCCGTTTACGAAGCCCTGCAGGCCATTCGGACCCACCCCCCTGATCTTGCTTTGCTGGATTTCAATCTGGGAGATGAAACATCGACCGATGTGGCCCGCACGCTGCGGGAAAGAGGCATCCCGTTTCTGTTTGCCACGGGGTATGCTGACCACTCCATGATCCCTACGGAATTTCAGGACATGCCGGTGGTCCGCAAGCCCTATGCGCCAGCAACCCTGATCCGGGAAATGGAAAAACTTATCGGCTGAGGCGTCTTTTTCAGGGACATAAATCCCACGGCACGGGGATTGCTCCAATCCGCCGTGTCGTGACCTGATACACATCGCGCACCAGCGGCTCGGCCAGCACCTGCTCCGGCACCCCATGGGCGCGAACAGCGCCATCCTGCATCAGCACGAGCTGATCACAAAAGCGAGCAGCCAGCGCCAGATCGTGCAGCACAACCACGACAGCCTTGCCCTCCTGATGTGCCGCTTGCTGAAAAAGGGACATCACCATCAGCGCATGTGCCGGGTCCAGTGCCGCAACAGGCTCATCAGCCAGCAGAATGGGGGCGTCCACACAGAGCATCCGGCAGAGTGCCAACCGGGCCAGTTCTCCACCGGAAAGACGATGAGCCGGACGATCCGCGCTTTGTAAAAGCCCGGTTTTCTCAAGAGCTTCCGTTACTTTGGGGTGGTGAAACGCAACAGACCCGCTTTCTCCATGCGCCAGCCTGCCAAGGGCGGCCACATGGCGCACGCTCATGGGCGGTGGGCGCACAACTTCCTGCGGCATGAACGCAATCTGGCGTGCCCGCCAATGCGCGGGGGCCGTGGCAAGGTTCTGATTATTAAGCTGGAGATGCCCACTATCCGGTGCCCTCAAGCCAGCAAGAACGCGTAACAGACTGCTCTTGCCTGCTCCATTTGGGCCAATCAGTCCCAGCACCGCTCCACTCTGCACAGGCATGGTAACGGACCGCAGGATCTGCCGTCCGCCGAGAGAAAGAGAAACATCTGATGCGTGCAGGCTGGTCATACGCCATCCTTCCGCAGCTTCAGCACCCGATGGAAGAAGACGGGGGAGCCGACCAGAGCCGTCAGCACGCCAAGCTGAAGTTCAGGCCCGGAGGCTGTCATGCGGACGACATTATCCGCGACCAGCAGCAAAGCCGCCCCACCCCAGAACGATGGCCAAAGCAGACGGGATGGCTGATAGCCCGTCAAGCCGCGTAAGACATGCGGCACCACCAGCCCCACAAACCCGATCGCGCCGGAAACCGCCACGCAAGACCCAACCGCCAGCGCCGTCCCCAGCACAACCAGCAGCTGCACGCCTCGCCAGCCTGTGAGAACAAACCCCATGCTGGTGGCAACCTCTTCACCCAACGTCAGAGCGTCCAGCGCCCGGCCCGTTGTCAGCATCAGCGCATTCCCCAGAACAGCGCCCGGCAGGCAGATGGCGACATCGGTAAAGGTCCGGTCTGTCAGAGAACCCATCAGCCAGTGCATGATTTCAAAAGAGGCATAGGGGCTGGGGACCAGATTCAGCGTTAGCGCTGTCAGAGCAGCGGTAAACCCGCTTAACGCAGCGCCCGCCAGCAGGAGCACCAGCACGCCGCCGTCCCCCACCAGCAGCATCAGCAACGCGACAGCAGCAAAAGCGCCGATTAACCCGCCGAGCGGGAGAGCCACCAGCGAGATCTGCATCAGCCCTGTATAAAAGACACAGACCGCCCCCAGCGCCGCGCCACCGGATACGCCCAGAATACCGGGGTCCGCCAGCGGGTTGCGCATGTAGCCCTGCAAGGTTGCCCCGGAAAGACCCAGCACACCGCCTACCAGAATACCCAGAAGCGCGCGTGGCAGACGCAGCTGCTCAAGAATAATGGCTCCCGCAGTAGCCCGTCCTGCCAGAATATCCTCCAGAGCCTGCATACCGGCAATGGAGCTTTCCCCATGCCAGAGAGACACAAGAAACAGTCCCCCGACGCAGGCCGCCAGACAAAAAGAGAGGCCTCGCCCTTGTTGACCTGTGATCATCGAAGAGCGTCCAGTGCAGCACGGTTGGCTTGAAGGCGGCTGATGACATCCAGCGTTTGCGGCAGGCCACACAGCCATAATCTGGCGGGAATATCAGCCTTATGCGCGTCCGGAAACGCGTTCTGTAAAACCGGATTGTCCAGCATGGCCTGCGCTATGGAATAGCCTTGCCCGGAGCGGTCCAGAATAAGCAGATCAGGCGGATGGGCAATCAGGGTTTCCAGAGGCAGCTTGCGCATATGGCCCATCCCCTTCTGCCCCGTATAATTCTGAAACCCGGCATGGCGCAGCACATCATCTGGCAGACTTCCCGGCTGCGTGACAAAGCCATTGGCGGCATAGATAGCCGCAACCGGACCATGAGGGTCAGTCACGCTCAATGCAGCCAGCCGGGTGCGGAATGCGGTCACAAGCTGGCTGCCACGCTCGGGCTCCCCAATAGCGTTCGCAACTGTCATGATCTGTGCTGGAATATCCTCAAGTTTATCTGCAGGTCGGAGCGCCACCACGGGCAGCCCCAACGATCTGGCGACCTGCATGGCAACGCGCGCCGTATAGATGCCTCCCAGAACAATATCTGGCTGATGCGCCACAACAGCTTCCGCCGAAACGCGCAAAGTAGGCACGGCATGCGCCTGTTCGCACAGCACTGCGTTCTGGCAATCCCGCACCATGGGGCTGAGGCCCACAATGTTTTCAGGTTTGGCCAGCATCAGCACCAGCTGATCGGTGCATAAATTGAGTGAAGCAATCCGGTGCTTTGGCTCGGCCAGAGCCGCGGGAGCCCAGCAACACAGCAGCAGAACCAACAGGAGCCGCTGCCACATCAGCACTTCAGATGCCCAAAGGAAAATTGGAAACAGTAGGGCATAGCGGCCTTTATCCCGTGACACATCACTCTTGTCACCAGACCGTATCCCTACAGAGCGGCAGAACGCACGCCAGATGGCGGCCCCTGCCCTGTGTAAACATACCCGTCAGATCACCCCGTCCGACAGTATCCAGTCACGCCTCGCGGATGGCAGGTTTCCTGGCTCACGGGTCATCACGCCTGCATCTATCTTCCCGGCCTTTCGGCCAGTGACCCGCCCCATTCAGAGCGAAGGATGCAGAAACATACCGTTTACAGTTGCGGGGGCAGCCCGTGCTTTGAACAAACGTGTTCGCACACGGTTCCCTTTTCAGCCTTCCTTCTGGAAGACCCCATCACACCTGCTTCAAAAACCCGCAAAACCGGGACGTGTCAAGAAGGCGGCGGAAACGGTTCATGCAAGGCACGCCGTCGGACACACCGGGGCAGCAGGGTTTGCAGCATGCTGAGCGTTGCGGTGTCAGAAAGCCCGGTTTCATTGGAAAACTGGGTCAGCTCTTCCGGCGTGAAGAACTGCTTGATTTCAGCTTCCGTCGCCGGCGGGGCGTTATCCTGCGCCTGCCAGTCACGAATGACATCAATCATCCCCGCAGCGTTGGCGCGTTGTTCCAGCTTGCTCGGCGCATCAGGCCGTGGGACCGGGCCAAGCAGATCATTCAGGATCGTAAGCATGCCGGAGACATCCTTACTGGCCAGAGTCATGAAGTCCCCAACCTGTGTTACGGCAGACGTGATTTGTTCTGTAATTTTCATAGGAACCACCTTGCCTATGGCCCACAGAATGCCCGTAGCGGTATCACTCTCGCCTTATCGGCACCCTGTTCAGCCAGATAAACTCTCTTCATGGAAAAACACAGAGTATCAATCGTGAAGGGAGCTATCCATCCAACGCCCACAAGACAGGACGCGTTGCTGTATTGCCCGCATCTTCACTGAAATGTGTTTTCCGCCATTTGCAAGCCACCAGCCAGAAGGCTTACAGCCCCAGCATCCTGCGCCACAGGGAAATAACATGCTGCTGGCTGAAAAGTGCCATCCGCTCTTTTCCGTTTCTGGAAAACGCCAGACGCTTTTCCGGGCCTGCCATCAGACTTAAAAGCCCCTCAGCCAGTCCTGCCACATCATTTTGCGGCACCAGAACGCCTGTCTGGTCGGGCACAATAATCTCGGCGGGCCCGGTTTCACAGTCAAATGCCACAATCGGCACCCCGAAAGCCGCTGCCTCCAGCAGGACCATGGGCAGCCCCTCAAACCGGGAGGAGGAAACCATGAGCCCCGCCTGAGCAAACAGGGCCGCGACATCCTTCTGCGCGGGGCCAACACTGGCTCGGCCAAGGGTGGCGGCTTGTTCTGTTAGCATGGCCTTTTGAGGCCCCTCGCCCACAATCGTCAGCGTCCACCCTGCGGAGCGCGGATCATGCTCAACCAGTTTCCAGGCCTGCAAGAGCCGATCAAACCCTTTTTGCGGGCTTAACCGGCCCAATGCCAGCACCGTGCGAGATGCGATGTCATAGGGCTTTTCAGAAACGGCAGGAGCCATATTGGGAATGCAGTGCACCTGCGCTTTGGGCCGCGCCTTTTGCTGCCAGATGCTCTGGTCCCGATGGGTCAGTGTAACAATATCGTTCGCCCATTTCGCAGCGACAAGACGGCCCCAGCGCCGCTTCTTTTTTCCCAGATCAACGTTGTAATTGAAGTGTTCCCAGACAATACACCGCACCCCGGCCAGTCTGGCCGCCGCGACTGCATAAAGCGCATGCGTTGATTCCACAACAACCAGCGCGTCCAGCTTTTTACTTTTGATGAGACGACAAAGACGCAGGATAAGCTTAGGCGCAGACCATAAAAGTGAGACATGCTTGGCAGACAAAACGTCCCGCTCAATGCGCTCATCCAGAAAATAGGCAGGCGGCCCTTCTGAGAGCACTTCTATCAGCGTGATGTCAGCATAATCAGCCAGTCCATTCATCACCGCACAACAGGTGCGCTCCGTGCCGCCCATCAGGCCTATTGTGTGGATAACAAACCCAACGCGCATCTTTGTTCCTCTTAGCCAATGCACCGGAGCGCATTGCAAAATGACCTACTGTCTGTTTGCTGCCTCAAGCAAAGCAGACATCAGAAGAAGGTAGGCCTGCCCACCACATTCAATTGAAAAAGGCCTTACAGCCCCAGCCAGCCTCTGACTATCCGGAGCAGGTTTTTCCAAAACTGAAATTATGGCGCGGGCAAGCGCACCGCTGTCTCCCACAGGCACCACATGCACAGCCTCAGAACACCCGACAAAATCACGGGCAGCAGGAGTGCAGGCCGTTGTGATGACCTGACGACCTGCCGCAAGGGCTTCCAGAATAACCGCGCCATACCCTTCCCGCCGGGAGGAGAGCACAAACAGGCGGGCGTCATCCAGATAAGGGCGGATATCTGCAACATATCCTGTCAGCCTGACCTTATCCTGCACCCCCTCTCGGGCTGCCAGATCCAGCAGAGCCTGATGATCCGGGCCGGCTCCACAAATTGTCAGGGTTGCCGTTGGCACGTGTCTGGCAACCGATGCGAAGGCTTCAATCAGCAGGTCAAACCCTTTGGCGTGTGTTAGCCTGCCTGCCGCCAGAATATTAAAATTACCGGCATCAGGCATGCTGGGGGCAGGAAGGCTTCCGCAGAGTGCTGGCAACGGAATAACATCGGCTACAGGCCGTCTGAATAAACAGTTGGCTTCTTCAGCCGTTGTGCAATCAAGCGCCACCAGTTTGTCTGATTTCCTCAACAGAAAACGCATTCTTATGTTGAAGATTTTCTGAGCCCATGCAGCCCGCCCCGGTTTATAAATGGGAGAGCTGATTTGTGTCAGAATAACAGGGCGCACGCCTGACGGCAGTTTCCCCAATTCATAAGCCACGGGCCAATGATAATTCCCGGGCACAAAGCAGGCTTCTACAGGGTTTTTCTGAAAATACTGTGCCGCTTTTTTGGCGAGTTCCGCCATAGAAGAGCGGGAGCGGCAAATGGGTTTGGGGGCAATAACCAGCCTGACCGCGGGAGCCAGAAGATTTCGCATCTCGCCAGCCTCGGCCCCGGCAAACACAACGACCGGGTAGCCCTGCTGAGACCAGTAATTAGCAAGCCGGATAGCAATCCGCTCGGAACCGCCAAACACAAAATCATGAATGACAATTCCGATTGAAAAAACGTGTTTATTGTTCAGCATTTTTTCTGCAAAAATTTCTTGGATTCTCGAATAAGTTCAATAGACAATCCATGGGCCGACAGTTCTGTGCGTTTGACATCAAACACCGTGACGGATCCTGCTGCTGAGAGCGTGTGCATGCCTTCTGTATACGGTGCAAACTGTTCTGGAATCCTGATCTTCGCACCCGCATGCGTCACAACCCGATCAGGCGTCAGCACTTCAAACCGTAAGGGCCGAATGGCGCCCCCATAGGTCCATGAACAATCCTGCACCGGCAGCATAACCTGCCCGTTCAGCACACGAGGCGTTCCGCCCGGCCGTGTACTGGCTGAATCGAACCGGACAGGGTTGCCGGGGTGCCGTGTCCACGGGCCATCCAACCGCTCCGCAAAGGCCAGATGCAGTTCTCCCACTGGCTTTGGCGGCTTGCTGGCTGGCGTATAAAAAAGCCACCACAGACCATCATGGAAAAAGGGCGTGGCATCCACAGCAACATCAGGCCCCAGATCAATCACACATGCAGGCTCCCACCTGTCAGGGAATGATGCCGCGCGATACAGGGTCAGTTTTCCGGAGTGATACGCTTCCGGCAGCATCCAGATCTCACCGTCTGCTTCAAACACATAGGGGTAAGACAGATGCCAGGGTTCAGAAAGCGCGACGCGTCGTTCCAGAAATTTGAAACATTCGTCATAAACGAAAACTTCTATGATCCCGTGTCGTGTTCGGTAGTCATAAGTCTCAACAAAAATATAAAGCGTCTTGTCTTTCCAGAACCCGAATGGATCGGCCATAAACTGGAAAGATTTCATCTCAGGAAGCCATGTGACAGCCCCGGCCTTTACTCGACCTTCCTCAATAATGGCATCCAAAGGCATATCAGAAATACCAACACGCCATATATCTTTACGGAGACCCAATTAAAAACCTTTTACACTCATAAAAATTAACACAACGACATTTCTGTTCTTGGAAATTCATAATGAACACTTAAATTTTTATCAAGGTCAACAACCCTGAAAGCAGGGCAGATCCGCATCTTATTAGCAGCTATTCCTGTTAGCATCTGGCTTTTATCTGGAAATATTTCAATCCCGACACGGGGAAAGCTTCCCCTGCCCCGTATCTTTCGTCCAGCCATCTGTCAGTGTTTGCAGGAATGCAATAATGGCTTTCCGTTCGGCTTCGGTCAGAGCTGGAGCCTGCCCCGGCCTGCGGTCAAACGGCGCATCGGTCGTATCGATATTCCCGCGATACGCTGCCGGAATATCATTATAAGCCTGAACCCTCCCATCTGGTCCTGCAGGATAAAATCGCTCGGGCTCCAGATCACGCAGCACGTAAAAATCCATCACATCTTCCAGAGAATGAAAGACGCCATTGTGGAAAAAACTGTGCCGCGTTGCCGTATTCCGCAAAGTCGGTGTCGCAAACATCCCGCAATAGGGTGCAAGATCTTTCCGGCCTCCCGGTTTCTGATCACAAACCCCAAGATCGTAGTAATCCGGGTCATGCGTATGCTGGAGAGCTAAATTACGAGGAGCCGCAAGAGCTTCGTACTGATGGTCTGTAAAAAGAGGCGGCAAACCGTCGTTCCGCACCGTATCGACGTGACAGGCCGCACAATTTCCCTTTTGAGGGTCATTGAACAAAAGATAGCCTTCACGTTCCAGAGGAGAGAAGCGGGCTTTGCCTTGCAGCCAGGCATCAAACTTGCTGCTATAAGGATGAAATTTCTGATCTTCAATCTGATAGCGTGCCAACGCGAACAGCCCCTCAGAAAGCAGAAAATCGGAAGACGCCTTGCCGCGAATACCGGCAAGATCCCGCAACGGCGCAGCATAATCTGCTGCCTTCAGCCGCGCGGTGACTTTCTCGGGTGTTGCCGCCATTTCGTCCGGATCAAACATGGGGCCGCTGGCTTGCTGGTGTAGCGTATCAGCACGACCATCCAGAAACAGGCCGCCCTGCGGCACCAGATTGGCTGCTGAACTGGCCGTGTTCACTGCACTTTTGGCCGCATGGGCCCCGCCCGTCACAGGCACCGCGATTGTGGGAGCAATATCATCGGCAACGGCATCATCCGGACCAATGCTGAACGGCGGCTGGCGCTCCAGATAGGTCAGGCTGGGGATTGCACGTCGCCCCTCACGATCGCCCGCAGCACCCCCTTTAAAAACAGGCGCATTCCCGGCCGGACCATAATGCAGGCTGGGCACATGGCAGGACGCGCAGGATAACTTGCCTGAGCCAGAAAGGGCCGGGTCAAAAAACATCGCCTTGCCCACGGTGGCCATCATGGACAATGGCTGCTGCTTTTCCAGACGCAGGCTCCGCGGGCACGGGTTACTCCCATCCGCGGCAGGCCTGCAGGCTGCGCCAGCCGCAGGTTCAGCTTTCACCCACTGTGCGCTCGCGCCCAGCAGGACAGCACATCCTGTCACCAGAAGCGTTGATTGCAGCAGCCTGAAAGAGAGCACGAATGAGAACCTTCTTTTAAACCAGCCAAAGCCGGGAAAGCGGTTCAATGCGAGGTTTTCAGCCGGCCCGCAAGCCCCCCATTGCCGCATCTGTTGTCCCAGGTTTCGTTGTTTCGACCCGACCGGCGAAATGATACAGGAATTCAGGCTCTTCTGCAGCAGACACCAGAATATCATACCACATGCCATTTTCAGCCAGATCAAACGGAACAGCCAGCGTCTGCCCGGCAAGCAGACGGACTGTACGATTTATTTGTCCCGCTTTGAAAACGCAGGTCAGCTCAACATTCTTCTTTCCATGGTTGGTCAGGTTCAGAACCAGATCTTTCTTTTTAACAGCCAGATAATGACAGGCGGCTTCTATCCGAAGGCCATCCTGCTGCCCTTTGTAGCGACGGTAAAACCCATTGGGCGCATGGACGCCAACATCGTAATGCCCCTGAGCAAAAGAGGCCATCTCGAATGCCGCCTCCAGCGTATCGCCTGCGGCAACAGCATAGGTTCCCGCCTGCATACCGTTGCTTTCCGGATTGGTGTGGCAATGCACGTTAAACGGCAAACCAGCGGCATGCTGACCATATAAGGCCGTGCCCGCTTTCATATGCAGGTGAATGCTCCGGCCATCCGCGCTCACACCGCCATCACAATAGGGCTCATAAGGTAGCGCACAGGCAGGCCGGACACCCGGCTCCTGCCGAACCGTCTGGAGCATTTTTTCCGGATTGTTCCGCAGTTCCGCAATTTCGGCAGCCTCAAGCGTCTTGAAGCCGCTAGGCATCGGGCGGTCTTTCGCATCTTCAATCATGTGCAGATGGGCATCACGATTCAGATAAGGCAGACTTGGCACAGACCCGTCATAGGGACGGAAACAGGACGTCAGATCACCACTGATCGCGCGACGCCACGGAGAAATATTGGCTTCAGAAATTTGTTTGCCGAATTTTTCCTGAACAAATCTTTCCAGAAAACGCAGAGTGGATGTGTGTTCAAACAGCTGCGAGTTCACCCACCCCCCTCGGCTCCAGGGAGAGGCAATAATCATCGGCACCCGAAACCCCAGCCCGATCGGCCCGCTACGAGCCAGATGTTTTGGCACACCCCGCGCAATTTCATCCTGCGCGGTGGTGTATTCCAGCCCCTCCCCGCCAATACTGCGCGAAAAACGGCCTGTCTCAGGCCGTTTGGGGTCTGGAGCAACATAAGAACAGCAATGGTCGAAGTAGCCATCATTTTCATCATAGGTGATGATGAAAATTGTCTTTTTCCAGACATCCGGATTTTCTGTCAGAATGTCCATGACTTCCGAGACATACCACGCCCCATACCAGGGAGACGCCGGATGGTCTGAAAAACGCCCCGGTGCTGAAAGCCATGACACTGTCGGCAGATTGCCGCCTTTTACATCCTGACGGAACTGATACAGGATATCGCCCTTCGGCGCTTCCATGCTGATGGACTTTTCGCCATCATGGAAAGTCAGCTTTTCAAGGTCCCGATAATGTTTGTCACCTTTGTTAGTCACAAAGGCTTTCTCAAATAGGCTACGTTCTGCAGGTGTCAGCTTCTCCAGTGGCCTGCCCGACTGTGCCTTGCGGCGTGTCAGAACGGCCATCAGTTCCCGCGCCTCAGCCACTTTTTCTGCCTGCGTTTCTGACACCAGCATTTCCCGGCTGTTAAGCCGGTCAAGATGGGTCTGGCAATCACTAATGCGATCATCCAGCCAGTCATCATAACCCGGGTTGGCAGACACAACATACTGATCGAAGCATTCCAGTACATTAGTACTGAAATTGCTCAGCCAGTTGCGTTCCAGATCATTCATGCCCCCTGTCTGGGACAGTTCGTTCTGATAATATTTCCAGGAGACACCAACACTCTCAAGACGTTCAGGGAACGTGTCCCACGTCATCCCGCCCTCAAGGATTTCACCATTGCGCATGTAAACATTGGACGACGGGTCCTGACGATTACGCACAGTGCCCGTCATGAACAGCAGACGATTGGGCGTCGTGCTGGTCATCGCCCCACAATAATTCTGATCACAGACCGTAAACGCGTCGGCCAGTGCATAATAAAACGGCAGATCTTCCCGCGTGTAATAGCCCATTGTCAGGGGATAGCGGTCATAGCCTTTATGATGAGACTTTTTGGCGTCAATCCAACGATCATGCCCGCCATCATGCCAGGCATCTACCTGACTATCCCGGGAATGCGGGATAGACCCCATCCACGTCACCCGTGTATCCCGAATATTCAGGCGCCAGGGCAAATAGGTCTCACCAGACTGGCTTGACTGCACAAACACCGAATTCCCGTTTGGCTGACGCATGGCACGCGGGTCATTAAACCCCCGCACGCCCTGCAACGTCCCGAAAACATGGTCGAACGACCTGTTTTCCTGCATCAGGATGACAACATGCTCCGCATCTTTCCACGTTGTGCCCGCATCTGGCGCAATGGCAAAGGCACGACGGATGGATTCAGGTAAAACCGCGCTGGAGCCAGCCGCTGCCCCGGACAGAAGCGCGTATTTCAGGAAGTCTCTACGTGTTGCCATGATCTGCGTATCGTCCAACTCACGTTACAAAAATGCCATCTCTGTCGGCACAAATTCTTACTGCACCTTCCAGCAGCACAGTGTTTGCACTTCAAGCCCTAAAAAGGCCGTTCTTTTTTATGTCATCAAAAATCGGCTGAAATGGTCGCCATTACGACAAAAGGCGACGCAATGACATATGTTGGCTGCGAGCCGGAAAAGGCCTTTCCCGTCACAACACCATGCTGGGTCTGTGCGTTGGTTGTGTAGCCATACATTGAAGACAAATAGTGATTGTTTCCCAGATTAACGAGATTCAGCCTGATTTTTGGTCGCACACGGCCAATTTTGGGCAACTGCCTGCCAACAGCCAGATTGGCGCTGACATAGCTTGGAATGCTCTGGTCATTCATCAATGTGGAATACTGAGAATCTGTATATTGCAGCGTGAAATTCCCAAACCACAGGCCGTCATTATAAGTCAGCCCCAGTGATCCGGAAAATTTGGGCGCGCCGACTTCCTGCTTGCCCTTTGTCGCCAGATAGTCCCCTTCATAAGCAATATTATTGCCGTTTTTGGTGTGCATATACTGGCCCGAGGCATAGAAACTCAAATGGTGCCAGGGGTGTGTCGCCAGTTCTGCCTGAATACCATAAGCCTCCATTCCGCCAGCATTGATCAGCTGAGAAATGGTGGAGGTTGACCCTGGCTCATAGCTTTCAGCCGAAACCTGATGGTTTGTCACATTGTAATGGAAACCAGCCACATTGGCTGACAAAAGCCCGCTGTAACGATACCCGACTTCCTCGGTAATCATATATTCCGGCTTGTAATCCGACATGGGGAGCGACGTCGCCTTGCCGGTTGAATAGCTATACGATGAAAGCTGTGAACTTAAGGACGCCGGTAGATGGTAACCCGTTGTTCCGTTGACATAAATCTGATGCTGCGGGTTAAAGCGATAGCTGATAAGAACCTGGGGCGCCGGAACAAAAACATTCTTGATGGATTTATAATTGCTCCCTGTTACACCCGGCAAATCCTGCGTATACTGGCGGTTCGCCATGGCCATTCTGATACCGCCATCAATCGTCAGGCGGCCATTCAGGAAGACCATTTTGTCATCAACCGCAAAGCTATTGAGCTGTTGCAAACCATTTTCGTTATCTTCACTGATAAGCTGGCCACCATTTGCCGTTAGCGGTGCACCATGAGCACTCCATTCGCCTTTCCCATTAACCGGATAAAAATTCTGGCTCGCAGCTTCCTGTGCATAAGAATACCAGTAGGTCAGGCTCAAAGTGTTGAACCTGTGCTTCCAATGGCCCGTAAGCGTCAGGCCGGAAGACAGGGTATACCAATCTGAAACCTCAACAGAGGTCAGCTTGCTAACAGCCGGATCATATCCCGGAAGATCTTTATAATTATCAAGATGTTTATATTTTTCTGCACCTGCATAGCCATTTGAAACAGGCACTGTCTCCCCATACGTGTAAGGACCATGAAATTCGACAGAATACGCTTCTGCATCAAGGCTCAGGCCATGACCAAACGTAAAATGATTTTTTAGCGCCCCATAAATGGCACCTGTATTCTTGGCATTTAAACCAGAGTAATGGGTGTCGCCATTATAATACTGCTTATTCAAACCATAATCGACGCCATATTTGTTCCAGTTAGCCAGAGAGGGATAGAGCCACTCACCCTGCTGCGCCTTGGTAAATCCAAAAATGGCTTCTGAATCACTGTGGTCTGCCCAGCTTTTTGTAACAGCCGCATCCACATGCCACTTCCTGATAGTGCCGTCTCCGCGCCACATATCGCTCCGTGCATAGGACCCGGAGGCAAAGGCTCTGACGCCAGAATTTCCGATCTCTCCGGTATCGTAGCGAATGAAATCCTTATTGGTCCCATAGGAACCACCAGAACCGGCCACATGGATATTCTGCCGATCCGTCGGACGGCGAATTGTGGCGGATATTTCAGCCCCCGTCGCATTATAGGTCGGCGAGTTGATATCAACCGCTCCCTGCATCACGTTGACCTGCCCCATATTCTCACTATCAACCAGAGAGGGCGTATAAGTGCTGTAGGTAAACGGGTTGGCGGCAGGCATCCCTTCAAACGTGACGCCAATTTCAGGCTGCGACATGCCGCGAATATGAATGGTTGAAAACGAGGTTGTCAGTGGACCTTCACTGGCAGACACGACACCCGGCAGCGTCTGAATGAGGGACTCAATGGTCGAAGTCGGAGACTGCATTTCGAT
This sequence comes from Acetobacter malorum, assembly GCF_002153605.1. Lineage (GTDB taxonomy): Bacteria > Pseudomonadota > Alphaproteobacteria > Acetobacterales > Acetobacteraceae > Acetobacter > Acetobacter malorum_A. The sequence goes on from NZ_JOPG01000003.1 coordinate 81,807, forward strand.
GTAGGTGTGAGACAGAGAACTTACCGTTCTCGGCGTGGTATGTCTCACCATCATGCCGCCACCATCTGACTTGCGACGCTCTACAACATCAACATTTTCCCCGCTCGCCTTAGCGTCATGCGGCAATTTTCTTTCTACAATAACAAAATGAGAGCCCTGATTCTGGCGGCTGACCTGCAGGGAGGTGCCGGAAAGCATCTTTTGCAACGCAATCTGATCATCCATCATACCATGCACTGAAGAGACCCGGACATTCCGGAAGTCCTTAGCTTTGGCAATAACCCCGGAGCCAGACTGCTTCTGAAACACAGAGAGCGCTTCCGGCACCGTACCGGCGGGAATGTTGAACATGTGCGTTGCACCAAACGCCATATTGCATGTGACGGTAGAGGACAGCAGTGTAAGCGTGCTGATTGTCTTAACTGAACGCATGAGAGGAACATTACCTTCGGACACGGTGCATCATTCACCCACTAAGATGAACCGCCATCCGTATTCCCCCCCTCTTTGGGGTCAGAAATTCTGTTAAGGTTTTATGACGAAAGGAAATTTTCCGCCTCTGTGAGGGCAAAATTCTTTTCGAAACAGCGTGTTACAACAAGAAGGTCATCTCTCCCCGGTCAACTTGCCTCAGGCTCTGAGCGCGGTGTAAGTCACTCCCACCCCGCCCCTCTCCTGATGGTAAGACGGCCTCATGCTCATGGATGCACCTTTAAGTTGCGATACTGGTGAGCAGACAAAGCCTCCTCTCTCACCGCCACACAATGATGAGACGGTCCATCTGCCAGATGCAGAGCGCATGACGTGGATCACACAGAACGTCATGCCACACGAACCCGCCATACGAAACTGGCTGAACCGGACCACACTTCCGGGCATGACGGCAGATGACATTATTCAGGAATGTTACGCCCGCTTTTGTTCAGCCCCCTACCAGGAGATCCTGAACGGCCGAGCTTATTTTTTTTCCTGTGCACGAAATCTGGTATTTGAACACGCCAGACGCGCAAAAATTGTTTATATTGATGCAAGTTTGGGTCTGGAGGCGCAGAATGTGGCGGACAGCCAGCCAGATCCGGAGCAAAATTTTTCCTCACGCCAGCGGCTTGACTGGCTAAAAGAACAGATGATGACACTCCCCAGCCCATGCAGGGATGTTTTTATTCTGAGGAAAATCTATAATTACAGCCATACCACTATAGCTCAGCAACTCGGGCTTTCACTACGTGCTGTTGAGCGACATATTAGCCGCGGCTTGCAGAAACTTATAGAAGCCGGACAAAATGTTGAATAGCGTGCCCAACACAGCTGCACTTTATAAGAAAATGAGAGTCACGTGCTTCAACCTTCTCCCGTAGCAGACGGCAAGAAGCGTCAGGCAGATGCAACGCACTGGGTTGCCCTTGCTGATGCGCGTGACCTCTCCGAAAACGAACAGCAGACCCTTGTCGCGTGGCTGAACGCCGACGACCGCAACCTTGGCGCATACGTACAGGCAAAAAGTGTTTATCAGGCACTAAATTATAGAAATTCATCCCTGAGTAAATTAAATCCCCCGTCCCTTACTCCTCCCGGCCCAAGCCGCAGACTGTTTATGAGTTCGGCCGTTGCTGCTGGATTTGCGGGGTTATGTCTGCCGCAAAAAGTGCAGGATCATTTTGCCATGCGCCATAGGGGCCGACAGGCTCCTCAGCATTATGTCTGGAACGGTAATCGTGTCACGGTGGACGCGCGTTCTGGCGCCTATTTCTCGTCTTCCAAAACAAAAAATATCATGCAGGTTGCCGATGGACGCATCGGGATGGAGATCCGTCGCCATCAGGCATGGATTTCCGCTCGCGCGCTAAAGCTGGCTGGGAAAGACGCTGATTTTGATATTAAATTAGAGGGGCAGAAAATTATTCTGTCTCTCTATGCTGGAACCATGAGCTGGCTTGATGACGCTCAACATCATACCATAAAATCTCCGCAGATTTTTCATTTTTCCAGTAAAGACAATATCAGACCAGAGCTTATTAAAAGCCATACTCTTACCGGCGATACAGCCTTGATACAGCAGGCATGGCGAAACGGGCAGATTATTTTGAACAACTCAACACTTCAGTCAGCCGTCGAAGAATTCAATCAGTATTATGACACGCAATGCCTGATTTCCAGCAACAGACTGAGTCAACGCAAGATATCAGGCAGCTTTGATATTTTGAAAATAAATGATTTTGTGCAGTCAGTCTCATTTTTGCTTGGATGTAAAACAAGATATGAAAAAAGAAAAATAATTTTCTATGTTTGATTATTTTTCTCGGTGGATAAAAAGGCATACCTTTCAAGACCATCTGCCGGTAAGCAGATGGTTTCAATGAGAAGCTAAGGCCGCTTAGAACCCAACATCCTGCCATTCGTCGCCCTGCAACTCTGGCGTGTTGAACTGTTCCAGATTGCGATAATGAATAGCTCTATCTTCAACAAACAAGCTGCTGACAATTCCTTTAGCTAGTCTGTCTGCACCGTCACTAATCGCCGGAATATCTCCACTCACCTTTCCATGGGAAAGAGTAGCCGGAAAACAGAAGCAATGAATTTTTTCCAGAGCCGGACAAACAACGCCATCTTTTGGCTGGAACTCAAACGCTGGCCCCAGATCGGGTGAAAACTCCAGCTCAGGATTTAGGAAGCCTGAAGGATTATCTTCCGGTGCAGGCGTAAAGCGATCTTTCCAGAAGCGAATGCTGGGTGCGATTGATTTCAGCTCGGGCCGCTGCCCAATATCAACAGCAAAGCCTGTCGCAGCAATAATGAAATCTGTTTCAAATACCCCACGGGGCGTCGTTACACGTAAATGATC
>NZ_JOPG01000030.1 GCF_002153605.1 Acetobacter malorum
CGCCCCATGACCCTGCCCGATATCTTCATCGATCATAACACCCAGGACGCCCAGTACGAGCAGGCCGGGCTCACCGCTCCCCACATCGTCAAAACCGCTCTCAGCGCGCTGGGTGTGGCACTGACGGAGCAGACGGCCTGATCTGATGGCACGCCGTCGTGTTGACCAGATGCTTGTTGACCGGGGGCTGGTTGAGAGCAGGACAAAAGCTCAGGCCCTGATTATGGCCGGGCTTGTGTTCACAGGGGAGAAGCGTGTTGCCAAGGCAGGCGATCAGCTTGCTGAGGACGCGCCCCTTGATGTGCGTGGTCAGCAACATCCGTGGGTTTCACGCGGTGGCTGCAAACTGGCACATGCCCTCACCCATTTTGATCTATCCCCGCAGGACCGTGTGTGTCTGGATGTCGGTGCCTCAACAGGCGGGTTCACCGATGTGCTGCTCACCAACGGGGCACAGCATGTTTATGCTGTGGATGTCGGCCACGGGCAGCTGGCATGGAAGTTACGGTCAGACCCGCGCGTGACCGTGATGGAAAAGTGCAATGCCCGGCATCTGGACAGCACACAGATCCCGCAGGCTCCGTCCGTCATTGTCTGTGATGCCAGTTTTATCGGCCTGCGGACTGTGCTGCCTGCCGCCCTCTCTCTGGCGACGGATGATGCGTGGGCCGTTGCTCTTATTAAACCGCAATTTGAAGCCGGCCGTGACCAGATCGGGGCCAAAGGCGTAGTGCGTGATCCTGCGGTGCATGAAAGCGTGTGCCAGATGATCCATGACTGGTGGAGCGCCCTACCCGGCTGGTCTGTGCTGGGGATTGAGGCTAGCCCGATTACGGGGCCAGAAGGCAACCGGGAATTTCTGATTGCCGCCAAACGCGTGCCCCTGCCCGCCTAAAAATCCTGTCCGGGGTGCCCGACAGGATTCTGAGCGCCTTTGTGTCTTTCCTGGTGCATTGCCTGAAGGTGCTTGTTTCCGCCCCCGCTCACCGCGTCCACGCTTTCAAACGCCCCTTCCTTACTTGAAAAAATGCTTCACCCGCCTCAAAGGCGGTTTTCTCAAGCAGTCTTTTTCAACGTTCTTATAAAAACACTTCCTTAAAAGATTTTTTATTACTGCCTGTTCGGCAAATACGTGGCAAAAGATCACTTTTTCTGCCACATTCTCCAAGTAATAAATCCTCATCACAGCAAATTAAGGAAGCCTGTCGCTTATGCGTAAAATCATCATGATGCTTGGCGTTGCAACCGGCCTGCTCGGCATCACTGGTGGTGCCCAAGCTGCCCCTCGCCCGTATAAAGCTGCTGCCAGCGCACCTGCCCAGCAGGACAGCGTAACAGAAGCAGGCAGTTCTCTGCTCCGTGGCTATGAGCAGGATGGGCTTACGCTCCAGGATGATCTGAAAAACCAGACACTGGTGATTTCGACTGACCCTGCAACCCTGCATGCCCGTGCGCTCCCATCCGATGGCAACAACCGGTATCGCATTGCCATGCGGGATGTGCTGTCTGCCGCGGCCTCTTACGCGTATCTGTATTTTGGCCTGCATCAGGACGCGGACCATCTTTCCGTTGTTGCCAACATTCAGTCTGACGGCCTCCAGCAGGCCAGCATGGCAGGCAGCACCGCAGAGGCGGAACAGCCGGCGATGACGTTTGACATCCCGCGCCCCTCCTTTCCGATCTCTCCGGACACGACGCCGGACGTTTATTCAGCGCAGACAATCAGCGCAATTCTGGGCGGAATTGATCCGAGCAAAACCAATATCGCAACATGGCTGCGCGCGGGTCTGCAAGCCACTCCGCAGCAGTCTGGCGCCTCTGCGCATACGCCTTAAGGGATCCCTGCTGACATGAGACGCTGAAGGCGCAAGCATTAAGACTGATCCGCGGCCTTCGCGCAGAAAGATCAGGATAATTTATCAAGGGTCCGGTGCTTGCCGGGCCCTTCTCTGTTATAAGGGCTCCTTTCCTCCCTTCCAGTAGTGGCTCCGTTCATGTCTTCAGGTAATTCTGCTCATCCCACACCATCGCACGATGCAGAGGCAGCCGCCTCGCTCAATGCGGATGAACGCGCCCGTATTCTGGCAAAGGCCGCCCTGTTCAGCCCGCCTCCGGCCACCCTGCCCGATGGGCGGCGCGATCTGGTAGGCCTGACGCGTGAGGAAATTACCGACATTCTGGTCGAAATCGGCGAAAAGCCGTTTCGGACCAAACAGCTCTGGCACTGGATCTACCATCAGGGCGTGACCGATTTCACGCAGATGAGCAGCATCGCCAAGCCGCTCCAGCAAAAGCTGGCGGAACGGTTTGTTGTTGGTCGCCCGGAAGCCGCAACCGTGCAGACCTCTTCGGACGAAACCCGCAAATTCCTCTTCCGCTTCCGTGACGGGCAGGAAGCAGAAACTGTCTATATCCCGGACCGCCGGGAAGACCGGGGCGCTGTGTGCATTTCCTCGCAGGTTGGCTGCACGCTGTCCTGCACCTTCTGCCACACCGGCACCCAGAAACTGGTGCGGAACCTTGGCGCTGCGGAAATTGTCGGCCAGTTTATGGCGGCACGGGATTCCTATAACGAATGGCCAAGCCCTAAGGGCGACACGCCGCGCCTGCTCTCCACCATCGTGCTGATGGGTATGGGTGAGCCGCTCTATAATTACGAAAACATCGCCAAGGCCATGCGGATTATCATGGATGGTGAAGGCATTGGCCTCTCCCGCCGCCGCATTACCCTCTCCACATCTGGCGTAGTGCCGCTGATGGACCGCTGTGGGGATGAACTGGGGATCAACCTCGCCGTCTCCCTGCATGCTGTGCGGAATGACCTGCGGGACGAAATTGTGCCGCTTAACCGCAAATATCCGATTGAAGAGGTTCTGGCCGCCTGCCGCCGTTACCCGGCTGCCAGCAATGCCCGCCGCATCACGTTTGAATACATCATGCTGCGCGGCGTGAATGACAGCGAGGCCGATGCGCGGGAACTGGTCCGACTGATTTCCGGCATTCCTGCCAAGGTCAACCTCATTCCCTTCAACCCCTGGCCGGGCAGCGCCTACCGCCCTTCCACGCGGGAACAGCAGAACAAATTTGCGGATATCGTCATGGCCGCAGGCTTTGCCTCTCCCATTCGCACACCGCGCGGGCGCGATATTCTGGCCGCCTGCGGGCAGCTGAAAACCGAAAGTGAGCGCATCCGCGCCTCGCAAAGCTGATTTTTCTGCATCAGACCCCGCTCAGCGGGGGTTGGGCTCTGGCTCCCTTCCCCCGCTGGTGCTAGGACACTGTTCGGACTTTATTCATTTTATCAGATTCAGGAGACCTGCCTCATGGCCGCTACTGCCGCCAGAAAAGATGTCAAAAAGGTTGTGCTGGCCTATTCCGGCGGCCTTGATACGTCCGTCATCCTGCGCTGGCTGCAGAAGACTTACGGGTGTGAGGTTGTCACCTTTACGGCTGACCTTGGTCAGGGTGAGGAACTGGAACCCGCCCGCAAGAAAGCTGAAATGTTCGGCGTGAAGGAAATCTTCGTCGAAGATCTGCGCGAAACCTTCGTCAAAGACTTCGTGTTCCCCATGTTCCGGGCCAACACGCTGTATGAAGGCCAGTATCTGCTAGGCACGTCCATCGCTCGCCCGCTGATCGCTCAGCGCCAGATCGAGATTGCCCGCGCCGTCGGTGCCGACGCCGTTGCTCACGGCGCAACCGGTAAGGGGAATGATCAGGTTCGCTTTGAGCTGGCCTATTATGCCCTGCAGCCCGACATCACGGTTATTGCCCCCTGGCGTGAGTGGGATCTGACCTCCCGCACCCGTCTGCTGTCCTTTGCTGAAGAAAACCAGATCCCCATTGCCAAGGACAAGCGCGGCGAAGCCCCGTTCTCGGTCGATGCCAACCTTCTGCACTCTTCTTCTGAAGGCAAGCTGCTGGAAGATCCGGCTATCGGTCCGGAAGAAATCGTTTTCCAGCGCACTATCTCTCCGGAAGCCGCACCGGATGTGGCCACTGAAATCACCATTGATTTCGTCAGTGGCGACCCGGTTGCCATCAATGGCGAGGCCATGTCTCCGGCCACCCTGCTCACCCGCCTGAACGAGCTGGGTAAAGCTAACGGCATTGGCCGTCTGGATCTGGTGGAAAACCGCTTTGTGGGCATGAAATCCCGCGGCATTTATGAAACCCCGGGCGGCACCATCCTGCTGACGGCGCATCGCAGCATTGAGTCCATTACGCTGGACCGTGAGGCCATGCACCTGAAGGACAGCCTGATGCCGCGCTACGCCGCCATCCTCTATAACGGGCTGTGGTTCTCCCCGGAGCGCCGCATGCTGCAGGCTCTGATTGATGCCTCTCAGCATTCTGTTTCCGGCCGCGTGCGCCTCAAACTCTATAAGGGTAATGTCATCTGCGTGGGTCGTGAAAGTCCCAATAGCCTGTATGATACCCGTGTCGTGACGTTTGAGGATGATGAAGGTGCGTATAATCAGGCTGACGCACAGGGCTTCATCAAACTGAACGCGCTGCGTCTGAGACTGGGAGCACAGATTGGCCGCAATGGCGGCGCTCTCTGAGCTTTTGGACATCTGCCATTCTTTCTAGATTGCCGAGAGGACCATGACCCGTCGTTTCAACATCATCCCCTATCTGCTTGCGGCCAGCATGGCCGTTTCTCTTACGGCCTGCGGTTCACACAAGCAGGAAGAACCCGAGCTGACCCCAATGCAGCAGCTGGACAAGCTGCGCAGCCAGCCTGGTGTGACGGTGCTGAAGGACGGGCTGGCCTACAAGGTTCTGCAATCTGGTAAAAAAGATGCAGACCAGCCGCGTCCGGGTGACGTCATGATGCTGATCTATGAAGGCCGTCTGCCTGATGGATCCATTTTTGACAGCTCCGAACAGCATGGTGACGGCGCTTATATGCAGATGCCGCTGGAAGGCCTTGTAAAAGGCTGGATGGAAGCCCTGCCGATGATGCGCGTGGGCGATACATGGATGCTCTATGTGCCGCCTGAACTGGGCTACGGCCACAAGGCCATGGGCGTTATCCCGTCCGACAGCCCGCTTATCTTCCGTATCCAGCTGCTGGGTGTCACGCATACGCGCTAAACCCGGCACGTTGCCAAAGCTGGCTCCGCCCATGTGGAGCCAGCAGGTCTTTTTAGTCTCATGACGTTTTTCAAACGGCTTCGTCCCGCTCTTCTTGCCGCAAGCGGGGCTGCTCTCTTCCTGACAGCCTGCACCCCTAAAAGCGGGGCTGGCCTGTACGGGACAAATTGCGGCATCTGCCATCATGGTGGCGACGGGATGCCCGGCGCGGTGCCTCCGCTTGTCGGGCGGATTGACCGCATTGCCAGCACACCAGAAGGCCGGAAATATCTGGCTGATGTGCTGATGAATGGCGTCAGCGGCCCCATCAAAGCCAACGGGCAGCCTTACGAGGCGGAAATGCCGCCCTTCCGCTACCTGCAGGATGAACAGGTGGCACAGATTCTGACGTGGCTGTCTTCCCGTGGGCAGACCAGCCCCGCCCCGCAAATTACCACAGCAGATATTGCAGCCGCTCGCGCCACCCGGAAATCGGCTGGCATGGTCGCGCTGGAGCGGGAAGAGCTGGACCATAAAGCGCCCCTTCCCTGATCCTTCCTTTTCCTGACGCAGGCACTGGTATCCTTATGCAACGTATTTTTTCCGGCATTCAGCCCTCCGGTATTCCGCAGCTTGGCAATTATCTGGGCGCAATCCGCAACTGGGTCAGCCTGCAGGCCGACCATGAGTGCGTTTTTTGCCTTGTGGACATGCATGCCATCACAGTGTGGCAGGACCCGGAAAAACTGCGCAACCAGACGCTGACACAGGCCGCCATTCTGCTGGCCGCCGGGATTGATACGGACAAACACATCCTGTTCAACCAGTCCGCCGTGTCCGCCCATGCGCGGCTGGCCTGGATTTTTAACTGCGTGACCCGTCTTGGCTGGCTGAACCGCATGACGCAGTTCAAGGACAAGGCTGGCAAGGACCGGGAAAACCATTCCGCTGGCCTGTATGTTTACCCCAGCCTGATGGCCGCCGATATTCTGGCCTACAAAGCCACCCGCGTGCCTGTGGGGGAAGACCAGAAGCAGCATCTGGAACTGACGAACGACATCGCCCAGAAGTTCAACCACGACTACGGCGTGGAGTTCTTCCCGGAAGTTGAAGCGCTGATCCCGCCTGCCGCCGCGCGCGTGATGAGCCTGCGCGACGGCACCAAAAAGATGTCCAAATCTGACCCGTCAGCCCAGAGCCGTATTGAGCTGACGGATGATGCCGATACGATTGCCCTCAAGATCCGTCGCGCCAAAACGGATGCCGATGTGCTGCCAGCAGACCCAGCCGGGCTGGCAGACCGCCCGGAAGCCAAAAATCTGGTGACCATTTACGCAGCTCTGGCTGATCTGAGTGTGGAAGAGGTTCTGGCTCGCCATCAGGGCGAAGGCTTCGGCCCCTTCAAAAAGGCGCTCACCGAGGTTGTGGTCAACGCCATTGCTCCTATTGCGCAGGAAACCACGCGCCTGATGCAGGATGAAACGCATCTGGCCAACGTGTTGCGCTCTGGTGCTCAGCGCGCTCAGGCTATTGCGGAGCCGATTGTCTCTGAAGCTGAAAAGATTGTCGGCTTTCTGAAGTAATCCGCCTCTGCGGCATTTACCGGCAAGAGGGCCGTTTTTTCAGAAACAGCCTTCTTGTCACATACTCTTCCTCAAGATTTTATCCGGCGGACGGCGGGCTCTTTGTGTCCTGAGATGCTGGGAACGCATTGGCCAGAATACCCGGCACTGCCAGAGCGATAACCACACAAGCCACCCCCATCAGGAAAAAGCGGGGCCACGCGGTATAGCCAAAGGCTCCTACAGCCCCGCCTCCAATAAAACAGGCAATAATTTTGCTGTGCAGCCGTATGCGCAGGATCGTCTGCGCGTGCTTCTCGGGCTCCACGGGATGCCGGAAGGCGTCCACCCAGTCTGCCAGTTCAATACCCAGATCGGTAATCATCCCGGTCACATGGGTTGTGCGCACCACAGAACCGGAAATGCGGGTAACAGTGGCGTTTTGCAGCCCCATCAGAAAGCTCAGCCCAAGGGGTGGCAAAATAGCGTGCCCGGATGGAGGGAGCCAGAATAACTGTACCAGACCAATCGTGCCAAGAAGCAAGCCTTCTAGCAGAATACTATAGGCATAAATCGCCTTCTGCCCGCGTCTGCGGCCTCCATTTACCAGAAACGTGCACATCATTGCGCCCAGAAAGAAGCTGGCAATAAGGGCAATACAGGTTAACACCTCGGCGCCCTGCCCTTGCGCCAGACCAATGGCAAAGGCTGTGACATTGCCCGTCATGTTCGCGCAGTAAGACCCAACACTCAAAAACCCGGCGACGTTGACTGCCCCGGCAACAAGAGCCAGAGAGCAGCCTAACTGCCGATCATGCAGAAAGCTGCGGCTTCCTTTTTCAAGAAACAGCATCGGTCAGCGCGCGACCTCACGCACCAGCAGGCTCATCATCAGCTTTCTTTCCCTGCATGGCATGACTTAGCGGCCCTTGCGCGAGGCAGCCTGATCCGTCTCCTGACAGGTTAAGGGATGCGTATCCTCCGCGCCCACTTCCGAGAAAAAAGCCGTGTTCCCCTTACTCCACCATTCAAACCGATTGGCCGTATAGCGTGCGCCGGAAGCAGAAATCACATTCGAGAAAACCTGCGTTTCTCCCTCCACCTGCAACACGGCCAGACTGACCGCTCCGGCGTTAAGATAGGTGACAGAGACGACCGGTTTGGGCAGTTTATCCAACAGTTCGGCAGAGCCGGAACAGGTATAAGTCGTGCTGATTTTCTGCACCCGATTTGCGGGCGTCAACGGAATACGCAACGTGCTTGCAGCGGCGAGGTGTGCCGCCCAGCTGCTGCCAGCCTCTGCGGTCTCAAGCACACCAAAGGTGGCAGCCAGTGCGGCCAGCACTTTCAATGTCAGGCCTTTTTTTCCGACTTTTCTAATGTTCACGGGGTTCTCCAATCCTGCCTGCGGGACACGTTGGCCGAAAAACTACACCCGGTTCGCCTTTTTACAAAAATCTCCTGCTCAGAACCGCTCATGAGCAGGAGAAAACGGCTCAGTGTTCCCAAGGCAAAGAGATCTCACAAAAGCCGACAACCTTCAGGACAGCACATCCTCTCGCTGTTCTGCTGCCAGAATACGCAGGCTGATGGCAGCCTTTTGCAGCGTCTCCTGCACCTCAAACGGCGTGCCATGCATCTGGCGCAACAACCAGCCTTCCGTCATCCCGGCCCACGCCGTGGCATCAGTGCCCGTCTGCACCCATTTCCGTAAAAAGACCTGAATGCCGCGGCGGGCGCTGAGTGGCAGAACCGGGTCCTTCGCCACATCCCGCAGGAAGACAATGTGCATCCCCATAGTCATGGCGCGAAACTGCGTTTGCATATAGGTCAGCCGGACAGACTGCGGCACGCCCTGCGCATTCCGCAAAATCCGCACGAGGCTGGAAGCACTTTCTGAAAGCCATTGATGCACCGTCACCCGGCTGCCCGGTGCCCCCAGAGCCTTCAGCCTGCGCTCCACCCAGCGGGCTGTGCGCCGCATGTGGGAGTCCACACGGAACGGCAAAACGAGACGATACGTCCAGCCTACAAAAGTCACGGCTACCAGAAAGGCCATGGCGTTGTTGAAAAACGCCTCTTCTGAAAAGCGGCTCTGGTTCCCCGGCCCGATCAGAACCGGCAGGAACATGTTGAAGGAAAAAGCATACCCCGCAGTTGCCGGTTTTCGCGCCGCCAGACCGCCAATTGTCATGACAATCATCAGCATAACAATCAGCACCTCTGGGGCTGTCACAGCTGGCATGATCCAGAATGCATAAATGGCGGCAGCAAACGCGCACCACAACGCCCCTTTCAGAAAGGGGGTTGAGGCCACAATCGGATTTTCCCGCGTAGCCAGAAGCCCATAGACCAGAGCCACAAAGGAAATGAAGCCAGCCCCGGCAGGCCAGCCTGTCACCTCCCACACCAGCCAGCCGGCCAGAATGCCTGCGCAGGAGCGAATGCCGTTTTCAACAGCTTCCAACGCATGGCGGCGGGATGTCATTTTAAAACGGAAGCGGTCTCCACGTTTGGGATGCGCGCAGGCCTCAATATGCTGGCGGGCGACATCATAGTCGGCATAGAGAGAGGCCGGGAGCGGGACATCTGCCTGCCCGGCCGGATTTTTCTGCTCCAGTAACGCCATGCCCCGCGCACGGGCCAGCACCATAATCATGGCGGCAAGAGCCGCATGGGCGTGGTCTGCCGCGTGGGTCCGTGGCCCCATTTCCAGCGCATCGAACTCAATCCGGGCATTGGCCGCCATCAGGTCTGTCAGAACCTGCCCTTGCGTCTGGGCATCCGCCCGCCCGCTGACGAGCTCAGACACAACATGCCGCACCGTCTGAAAAGCGCCGTTCAGACGATCTAGCAGCCGTTTGCGGGCCTGCGTTTGCAAGGTTGGCATAAAGAGGACCGCAAGAAGCGCCTCACACACCACACCAAGAATGATGTAAGTGCCTCGCGCAATGGCGATATCAAAAACCTGATCAGGCTGTGCAATGGCCCCGGTGGCGACAATGGCCGAGGTAAACCCTGTAAGCACCAGACCATAAGCCCGGTAGCTTTCAAGAAACGTCGCACCGCCACAACACAGGCCAATCCACACAGCAAGGCAGCAGAAAAACAGGGCGGACGCCTGCGGGAAAGCAGCGATTAGCGCCACACCGATACAGCAGCCCAGCACGGTGCCGGCAATACGCCAGCGCGCCTTGGACAGACTTTCCCCACGTGAGGATTGCGCCACCACCCAGACTGTCAGAGGAGCCCACTGGGGGCTGTCCAGCTCCATGCCCATGGCAATCAGCAAGGACAGGACGGCGGCAAGGGAGGACCGGACGGCAAAAATGACGTCCATGGCCGAGGGTTCAAGCAGCCAGCTCAGCTTGCTGCGCCAGGACGCGCGCGGACCACCAAAAAAGAGCCTGCCCAGCAAGCCCCCATCAGGCCCGACCATGCTCTGACCTGTCATGATAGTATTCCGGCGCATGGCACCCCCTCCTGCACGAAGCGGGACAATGCGAAAAACCGGGGGCCTTCGTCCAAATGTTTGTAATAATCAGGTGATAACGTCTGCTTATCAGACTGAATAAATGTCTGCCACGTTCAGGGTCTGCGCAACGTCCCACAAGCGGGTCAGCAGCATGCTGGTGTTGGGTTGCATCAGCCGCACAAGCCCGACATCGGGCGATGCGCACCCGTGGATGCGCCGGAGCTGGAGGCCGGAAAGCCCCACCCGCTCAGGCAGCGCCGCCACCGGCAGGATACTGGCCAGACGCCCCCCGAGCAGTTCCGCATGCAGCAGTTCCAGCGCATCGGTTTCCAGCATGACGGTCGGGGTAACCTCCGCCTCCCGGAACCCTGCATCCACCAGTTGCCGGCTGCGCATATTACGGCTGAGCAGGCATAGCGGCAGCGCGGCAATATCCGCCCAGGAACATTGCTTACCTGCCGGGAGCTGAACCGAGGCCGCAGCCGCCAGCACATGCTGCTCCGCATACAGAGGTCGTGCTTCAAACACGCCATCCCCCGGCAGCTGATCCAGATACATAATGCCCAGCTGCAAATGATGCTCCCGGAGCATCCGGGTAATGTCTGTGCTGGAATAGACTTTCACTTCAACATGCAGAGCCGGAACAGCGGCCCGAAAGCATTCCAGCAGCAGCGGGACAACCTGTATGGCGGGCGGCATGACGCCAATGGAGAGTGAGCCCCCTGCAATATCCTGTGCAAAAGCAGCTTCCTGCTTCAACCCGTCCAGCGCGGCCAGTGTCTGACGCGCCCAGACCAGCACCCGCTTGCCTTCTTCCGTCAGCCCATAAAAACGCCGGTTCCGCTGGATGATGGTAATCCCCAGCTCGTTTTCAAGCTGACGAATACCCGCAGAAAGAGCCGGTTGAGAGACGCCACAGCTTTCCGCTGCACGGGAGAAATGACGGCACCGGTCCAGCGCAATCAGATAAGTCAGTTGCCGCAGAAACACCGTATACCTCGCACCATCAGCTCTTTAAAACGCTTACTGCGCATCCGTATGCGCCTGTAAGGCACTCTGGTCAAAAACCTGATGCGCCCCGGCAGGCGCGCAGATATGCCCTTTAAAAGCGGCCTTTTTCTCCTCCTGCCCGACCTTCAGCACAAGCTGTGCGGGCTGGACGCAATTATGGCTGTCATCAAACACCTCGCCGGAAACCCAGTGCAGCGTGGCCTCACGCACAACGCCGGGTTCTATCAGGACAGGCACTACATGCTGCGTGGCTTTGGCCCCGTGTGGACCGGGCTGACGCGCCCGAACGGTTGAGCGCCTGAAAACAGGCAGCTTAGCGCCATTCCCGTCCTCAAACTGCACCAGCGGGACCGGCGGCAGGGTGCAGGCCTCCGCACCTGTATTCCTTACAGTCAGCACAGTGCCAGACTGGGACATGCCATCAAACGCGCCATTCCGGTCATCCAGCGTGACGTCCAGATGCGCGGCCTGACAGGCCGCAGCCTGTCGGGTTGAAGGCGAAGAAGCACCCGCAGCGCCTGCGCTTGCAAGAGGTGTTACGTCAAAGCTCTTCACGGCCCCGGTTGCGGGGTCCAGATGGCAGGACCATTGAAAAGGCGTCCAGCTTATACCATCCGCAGCCTGTCGGAACTGCCCCCGCCCCTGCACCAAAGAGGGACTGACCAGCACCTGACTGTCGGGCTGATCGTCCTGCAGGAAGAACCGATTGTCTGCCCCCAGACGCGTCAATGGCGCGCGTGCTGCGTTCTGGCAGAGGAAGGTCGTCATCTTCCAGACCAGACTCTGGTTTTGCACCGCCGCACGATCCTGCGGGTTTTGAATGGCAGCAATCTGACGGTTTATGCTCTCCAACTCAGCTTTGGAGGGCTGGCCATTACGGCCCTCCGCCGCAAAAACGGGCACGCTGAACAGAAGAGCCGTAAGGCTAACGCCTGCGGCTCCGGCCTTGTAAAAGCTTGATATGCTGCACATTTTTAGATGATGCGGGAGAGTGAGGGGCAGATCAAGCCATCATCCCCGCAGAGGCCTGATGCATTTCTCACATTAAATCGAAAAATAAGTCTTGAAATCTATCTTAAGATATTTATATCGTAAGACATGATGAAAACACAGAAACACGATCGTCCCTCCCGCCATCCTCACCACGCCGCCGGACCGCGCGGCGACCGCCACGGCGGAGGCCGGGGCTTTGGCCGCGGTTTTGGTGGAGGCTTTGGACGAGGCCCCGGCCGAGGAGACTTCCCCAAAGGCCGCAAACTCAGCTCGGAAGAACTCCAGCTTGTCCTGCTTGCCCTGCTGGCTGAACAGTCTGCGCATGGGTATGAACTCATCCGCCTGCTGGAAGAAAAATCCGGCGGCTTTTATGCCCCCAGCCCCGGCATGGTCTACCCGGCTCTCACCTATCTGGAAGAAATTGGCCACACCTCCGTCACACAGCAAGGCAACCGCAAGTTGTATAGCCTGACGGATGAAGGCCGGGCTTTTCTGGAAGAAAACCGCGAGCAGGCTGACCGTATTCTGGAAACCCTCGCCCGCATTGGCAGCCGTATGAACGAAGTGCGGGAAGCCTTCGCCGGGGTCAACGCCCTTGATCCAGAAGCAGCGGATGCCCTGCATCAGGCGCGCCATGCCCTCAAACAGGCCATGATGCGCAAGCGTGGATGCTCCCCGGAGGCCCTTAAGCGCATCACGCAGATCCTCAACACAGCGGCTGAGGAAATCGCAAAAACGCCAGAGTAAGATCTCTGGCACGCATTTTCTGCTCATGGCATGAAGGAGGAAGTGCCAGCCCCTTATGCCATGAAAAGAAATCCGCATGACGCCCCACAAACCGCGCATCACCATCCACTACTGCACGCAATGCAACTGGCTTTTGCGCGCAGCATGGATGGCGCAGGAACTGCTTTCCACCTTTGGCGAAACTCTGGGTGGCGTGACACTGGTGCCAGATAGCGGGGGCCGGTTTGAGATTCATGTGGATGATCAACTGGTCTGGGAGCGTAAGCGAGACGGCGGCTTTCCCGGCCCTAAAGAGCTGAAGCAGAGAGTGCGGGATATCATTTCGCCTCAGCAGGACCTCGGCCATATCGACCGGTAGGGTCTGTTTAAAACGCGCGCCCTCCGCCTTTTTCTGGCATAATCCCGCGCATGAAACACTATTCCGCCGCCCAGACGCGTGACGCCCTCCCCTTTCCAGCTCTGGTCGAGGCACTGGTCCTAACGGCTCAGGCCTATGCGGAGGGCTCTATTGTGTGCCCCGAACGCAGCGTTGTGCCAGCTCCCGACGGCTCCACACTCCTGATGACGATGCCTTCGGTCAGTCAGGATCTTCTTGTCACCAAGCTACTGACAATCTGCCCGGACAATGCAGGCACCCCTCGTCCCACCATTCAGGGACAGGTCACCTGCGCCAGCACGCGCACCGGTGAGCTGCTTTTTTCACTGGACGGGCCGACCGTGACCATGCGCCGCACATCGGCCATAAGTCTGCTGGGCGTTCGGCTTCTGGCCCGAGGTCCTGTACGGCGCGTGCTGATCATTGGGAGCGGTACGCAGGCCCGCGCCCATTGTGAAGCCTTTGCCGCTCTGTATCCTGAGGCCACGCTTGTGGTACGGGCCCGTACGCCGGAACGTGCCGCGACTTTCTGCCAGCAACAGGCCGACCTGCCTCTCCCTATCCGGCCAGAACAACCGGACGAAGAGCGCTTTGATGTCGTCCTGACTGTCACCAGCAGTCGGGCCATTTTGTATGATGGACCGCCTGATCCAGACTGTCTGGTGGTTGGCGTCGGTGCTTTCCAGCCGGACATGATTGAAGTCGGCCCGCAAATTGTGCGCAACAGCACCCTCTATGTCGATGACCCGATTGGGGCTCCGAGTGAAGCCGGTGACCTCATTCAGGCAGGCGTCAACTGGGCCGATGTGCGGGCGCTGGCTTCCGCCCTGCACACCCCGCCCCCGAAGGATCAGCCTGTTTTTTTCAAATCCGTCGGCTGTGCAGCGTGGGATCTGGCTGCGTGCCGGGTGCTGACCCCTTAAGCAGGCCCTGATATCCGGCAGCGTTACGGCACGAGAGACTTCACCAGTGCGCGCAGAGCTTTCTGCGCGGCTTTCTTCCCCCATTCTTTCAGCAGCTTGCGGGTCCGGTCCTGTTTGGCCAGCGCGTAGGGGCTTTCCCGAATAGGCGGCATGGCCGCGACATGATCTTTCATGGACGCAGGGAGGGCCGGAAACGGATCAATATTCACCAGCCGGATCAGCATCGCGACACTGGTAATCCGGCAAGACGGCTGCGCGGTGTTCAGACAGACATACGCGCCCGTGCCATTCCCGGCGGGGTCATACACCGCTTTCCACGTCACGGTCGGGACGGGAATATGATGGGCCCCTATGGTCCTGAACTGATCGGGGTCATAGCCCGGCCCCGTCACCACAAAGATCTCCCCTTCCTCCCGCGCCCAGCCCCGCACGGCACTTTCCACCCCTTCCCACGGGCCACGATTAAGCTCCGGCGTTTGCGGCACGATATTGGACAGCAGGAAACTCTGCTTCTGGGCCGTCGCCCCGGCCTCGTCCCCACTGGGCGTCATATGCCCCCGGTCATAATGGGAGCGCGTGTAATCAGCAGTCAGCGCCTGCATGGTGGACGGCAGGCGCGTGTCCGGCTGAAAACTGTCATGCCGCTGCATCTTGTCGGCAATTTCCAGATTTTCTTCCGTCAGATCTTCCGCAGACCAAAGCGGCCCACGTGTCTGCTCCGAGGCCAGCACAGCGTACTGGTCATTACACAGCATGACTGTCCCGATCCGTGCTGTCTCAGACAAAACAGCAGGCGGCACACCTTTTGCAAACAGATCCGGGCAGCTTGCAGCATTGGCAACGGGGACCAGTGCTGCGGGAGACAAGCAAAGCAGCCCGGCAGCACCCCAAAAAACTTTCAGCACGTTTTTCCTAAACCCGGCTCGTAAAGCGGTCTGTGGCTTTAATCTCGCTGACGGTCAGTTCAACATCCCGCCGATAAATCTCGTCCCGCAAAAAGGTCTCTTCCTCTTCCCGTTTTTCCGGAGGCAGATCGATAAACCACGCTTTGGGCCGCCCATCCATGCCATCATTCCAGCGATACCCACGAGCCTTAAGCGCATCCTTGCTTTCAAACGGTGCCTGAACAGCCCAGATCCTGACCCAGACCGAGCGGGCGCGGTCCAGAAGGTAGGACAACGCACTCCGTCCCTCTGGAAAGTCGCAATAGCCGAGCAGCGCAAGGCTCGCCAGACAATCATCTGTCGCGCGATGCCCCTCAAAAAAGAACCCGGCCTGCGTTGCCAGATAGCCCAGTTTCCGCCCCTCAAACCCGGCCTCATCCCACGGCACATCCGCCATGGAACAGGCCCACGGTTTTTCCGCAAAGGCGGGGCAAAAGGCTTCAATAAACGGACGATCAAACGTGGCGTTATGCGCAATCACCAGAGAGGCATCCGCTGCAAAATCAGCCACATTCTCCGGCGCAATCCTATGCCCGGCCAGCATCTCCTGCGTCAGGCCCGTCAGCTCCGTCACACGCGGCGGCACGGGCACGGAGGGCTCACGCAGGCGGCTGAAAGCCGGCAATACGCCAATCAGCCCGCCATCCAGCGTATAGGCAAAGGGCACCATGCCAATTTCAATAATTTCATCAAAGGCTGCATCCAGCCCTGTGGTCTCAAGGTCCAGAAACAGACCTTTGCGCACTCTGCGGCCCTCCGGCATGGCCTCCAGCCAATGCGGCCGCAGGCGGCGCAACACACGATAATCGCCTGAACGCTCCAGCGTTCGGGCAAGATTTTCCAAAGACATGTCAGCTCCTGAACCTGCGCGCAACTTATGCAGCGTTGCGCGCAGAGGCCAGAAGATTTTTCCCCCTCCCCTTCAGAAATCCAGGGGTCAGAATGAGGTAGAAACCGTTCCGATCATGGAGAAGGACGGCAGCGGCGCGTAAGTGGGGGAAGAGTCCGCTGCAATCTTGTGCCCATAGACGCCAACAGTCGGTTTGGCGTTGTTGGAGAAGGAATACACACTCCCCAGCTTGTTCTGCCCCGTCACGTTGGAGAAGTTCAGGCGGAACGTGGGAGACTGCGCAATCCACACCTTGGGGAAATGGTAGCCCAGCGCGATGGTATTGGTGAAGTAATACGGCATCGCCTGATCGTTCATGAAGGTAGAATACTGCTTGGCCGTAAAATGCAGGCTGGCGTTCAGGAAGAACGGCCCTTCATTATAGGTCAGCCCCACGCTCGCCATGTATTTCGGCGTCATGACAGGCGTTTTGCCTTTGGTGCGCAGGTAATCCACCACACCACTGCTTGAGGTTGTCGGAAGGTTGTTGTCCATGGTCGCGTGCAGATACTCAAACGACACATAAGGACGGAAACGGTGCAGCAACGGCCGGGTGGACAGCATGACATCCACACCCCGAATGGTCTCACCACCCGCATTCATGGTCTGGCTCACCTGCACATCATTGCTATAGGTGTTCAGCGTCAGCAGACGGTTGGACACATTGAAGTTAAAGGCGCTGATATCTGCCACCAGCAGGTTGCCGGAATAGCGATAACCGATTTCTTCCTTGATGGAATATTGCGGCTTTGTCCCGGCCCCGGAAGTCGTCATCTTGCCGGTTGTGGTGCTGTAACGCGTGATCAGCCCCACCGGAGACGGCGCACGGAAATCCCCCTCCGCATTGAAGTAAACCTGATTGCGCTTATCAATGTCATACGACCACGAGACCCGAGGCGTGGGCGAGACGAATGTCTGAGACGTCTTGCCGGCCCCACCCGGCAGATAATCCTGCCCGCGCAGCGTCATGGCGGTCACCTTGATGCCAGCCCGCAGGCTCATCTTGTGATTCAGGAAATACTGCGTGTCTTCCAGAAAGCCGGAATTCAGGCTGTAGGAACCAAGATAATTGGTGGAATAATAAATATTCCCCGCCGTGGTGCGCAGGTAAGCCGATTTATCCGTATCGGAAGGCCGCGCGCCTGTGGTCTGGTTCATGCGCATCATAGGCGTCAGCAGAGAATAGCTGTTCTCTTCATGCCAATACCCCACCTGCCCTGAATTATCCTTCAGGTTCCAGTGCAGGGCCGCCACAACGCCCCCCTGCTGGTTAAGGGATTGCGCAGCGCTGGCTGCATTATAATACGTCCCTTTTTTGACCTTACCGTCCCCGTCCAGATCAATCTGCTCAAGCGTGGTCCCGGCATAGGTGTAGCCTTCACGCATGCGCGTGGCACTGTCCAGCGTAATGGCCGCACGCTGGTAATAAGGCACGACACTGACGCTGAAGATATGGTTCAGCCCGATCTTAACCGGCAGAGAGGCGTAAAACTGGTCCTTATTCGTGCCGCGCTCCGCGTAATAGGTGCTGGGCGAGGTCGCGCTATAGGTCGCCAAATAGCTTAGCGGCAGAGAAACAGGCCGGTCATGCTTGTCGTTAAGGAAGTTCGCCATCGTCGGATAGCGGTTGAGATAAGACTCATAGTGGTTGTAGCCCACGAACAGATCAATCGAACTGTTCTGACCGAATGTTTTCTGAGCGCGGAAATCCATATGTTTCCGGTCACTATTGCCCGACCCGCGCCAGGCATCCGCACGGGTATGCGAGAACGAGGCATAGCTCTTGATGCCCGAATTCCCCAGCAGACCCGTATCCAGCCGGATAAATTCCTTGGACGTATTGAAAGACCCGTAACTCCCGGAAATAGTGCCCCCAAATTTGTCAGACGGCTTGCGGGTTGTGATGGAGAGCGAACCTGCGGCAGCAGACGTCAACGGATCTTCCACCGAAATGGAACCCGGCGTCATGGATTCAACCGAGATATTCTGGGAATCAATATAGTTCTGGATAAAGCTGGCCCCGGATGTGGAGGAGCCATTGGCAATCGGCATGCCGTTCAGCAAAAAGCCGATATCCACATCGTTCAGGCCACGGCTGGTAATAGAACTGCCATCAATCCCGCTGGGATCTGAGGACGACACATTGACACTCGGCAGGTTGGCAATCAGGTCCAGCGGCGCGCTCGTCGGGCTTTGCATGCCAATATAGGTGCTGGTGACGGACTGCGTAGCGCGCGCATCATGCTCCACGCGCATCATCCCGCCACCCGGCGCATTCCGCCGGCTGCCCCGAATATCAAGGCTTTCAGACTCACTGGACTCACGGTCGGCCGCCTGTGTCTGGCGGGCCTGTTTCCGTGCAGGGCCGGCCTTGCCTTTCCCGGCTTTTGCAGGGGCTACGGCACCGTTGGACCGACCAGTTGTGGACGGGCTGGAGACAGTCTGAGCCGACGCAGACTCACCCAGCACAAAAGCGCCAAGAACAGTTGCCGCCATCAGGTGCCGCTTGCGCCGAATGGAACGCAACAGGGCATTGGAGGGACCGGCAACAGTGCAAATCTTCTGACGAGACATGAGGCGGAGTTTCCTGAAAGAGCATGACGCCTGACAATCGTTACGAATCTTCTCCAAAAGATAAATCGCTTAATCGTGGCGACATTATAAATCTGAGCTTGATAATGACGGTTTTGAGACATCTTTTCCTGCCGCCTCAGCACCCCGGAGATCAGGCAGACTCTCGCTCTTTCAGGAAACGGACCCCCAGCCTGACTGCCAGCGCTGCAAGGCATGCTGTGAACATAACGTAATAAAGTGGCGCACTCTGGTACCCGGAAAACTGGATGATTGCGCCATTGACCAGAGGAGCCAGCCCCCCGAAAGTCGCCACTCCCAGAGAATAGCCTACGGACAGGCCACGCCCCCGGTGCGCCTTGCCAAACAGCAGGCCCATATACCCGTCCAGCGATGCAAAATAGAACAGCCCTAGCACGTTCAGCAGCAGCGGACACAGCATCACCATCACCGGTGTCCACGGCATCCATCCGGCCATGAGGGCTGGCAGCAGAACCAGCCCGGCGCAGGAACACAGCATGGGATAAATGCGCTTTGTGCGGTCAAAATACGATGCCAGCCGCCAGCGCACCGGAGTAAGCAGCAGTTGCCCGGCATAGGTCGCAAAGGCCGCCCAGTAAGTCTGGCGGGGCGAGACATGAAAAACGCTCTGCGCAAAATGGGGCATATAGAACCCCAGATAGGTAATGCCACTCCCAAGGCTGACCATGCCCATAACCAGCATGATCCGCAGGCCGGTATAGCGCTCCGTGCTGACAGGCTTTGGGGCCACAACAGCCTGCGGTGCCACTTCTCGCGGGCCAAGAGACGCCCGGAGCGCCAGCCCCACCAGCCCGCCGCATGAGCCAAGAACCGCCGCAATGCGGAACCCATAGGCGGCATAAGCCTGCTCGCTCAACAGCCCACCAAGCGTCAGCACGACGCTACAGGCGCAGAGAGACGCCAGAATCTGGCCAATAGCCTGCCAGCTCGCCCGCTTGGCTTCCTGATGCGGAGATTGCTCAATCAGGAAGGACGTTGCCACCCCAAACTCGCCGCCCAGAGAAAAGCCCTGTAGCAGACGCCCCAGCACAATCAGGCCCGGAGCAAGCGAGCCCAGCACGGCATAGCCAGGGCAAAAAGCAATCAGCGCACTGCCTGTCGCCATCAGGGCCATACAGACCGTCAGCCCTGGCAGGCGGCCGTTTCTGTCCGCATACCCCCCAAGGACATACGCCCCCACTGGCCGCGCCAGCAGCGAAAGGCCGAACGTGGCAAGGGCCAGCGCGATCTGGGAAAAGCGCAAATCTGCGGGGAAAAACGTCCGGGCGATAAAGGCAGAAAAGTACGAATAAATGACCAGATCATAATATTCGACAACATTGCCGATAATCGCCGTCAGAATATACCGCTTGCGCTGTGAGGCAGACAGGGATGCCGTCATCGGGCCTGCGTCGCAACGCCGCCCAGAGCGCTGACCACAAAGTTGATGAACGAGCGCAGCGTGGGCGAGCTGAAGCGGTCCTTATGATACAAAAGATAAACTGGCCGTGACGGCAGACGGTATTCCGGCAAAACGGCCTTCAGCCTCCCGGCCCGCAAATCCTCTCGCACAAGATCCGCTGGCAACATGGCAAGGCCCATCCCGGCCAGAACAGCTTTCCGCAACGCCTGCGTGTTATTCATGACGGCCCGTGTGCGCAGAATTTCCACCACAACCTTCCCTTTCGGTCCTTCAAGCTGCCATTCCCGCCCCGCCCAGTGCATGGGAGAACTGGCCGGATAAGGGAAAGACAACGCATCATGCGCCTGAAGCTGCGCAGGCGTAAAAGGTTCTCCCCGCCGTTCCAGATAGTCCGGGGCCGCACACAGCGTCATCTGGTAATCGCCCAGCCGCCGGCAGATCAGCGTGGATGGCCCTGGCAGGCCAAGACGGATAGCAGCATCAAATTTTTCTTCCGTCAGATCCACGCTGCGTTCCGTCAGCACCACTTCCACATCCACAGTGGGGTGCTGTTGCAGATAGTCCACCATCCGGGGCGTGAGGCTTTCCGTCCCATACGTCACCGGTGCTGTAATACGCAGCTTGCCGCCCGGCACAGTTTGGGCGGCCTGCGCCATCCGGTCTGTTTCCTCCAGCATCGCAATAATTTCACGACACTTCTCAAAATAGACCGCACCAAAGGGTGTCAGACTCTGCCGCCGCGTCGTACGCCGCAGCAGACTGGCCCCGACCCGCTCTTCCAGCAGACGAATGTAATTGCCCACCATAGTGGAGGACATGCTGCATCGCTCAGCCGCCGCAGCCATGCTGCCGGTTTCCACCACCGCGACAAAGGTCGTCATTGCCTGAAAGACGTTCATTCCGCACCCTGGGTTTCTAATCTTCCCATAATCAGCACGTTTATTGTTTTGATTAAAGACCGTAACCTTTTTCCCAGAGATATTTTCGTGCGGTGCAGCAAAGGTTCTTGTTTCAGGATGAGCATTAAAACAGATCACCGAGCCCTTCCCCTGTCTCCCCGCAAGCGCGCTGGCCTTAAAGCCATGCTTGGCGCTTCGGCCCTGCTGCTCTCCGCCTGCGCGACCCAGCCACCACAAAAAGCACCCGTTATGGCTCAAAGCTATATGGCCGCCACGGCCAACCCGATGGCCTCCAACGTTGCGTCCGACATCCTCGCACGCGGCGGCAATGCAGTGGATGCCGCCATTGCCGGGCAGATGATGCTGGCGGTGGTGGAACCACAGGCCTCCGGTCTGGGCGGCGGCTCCGCAGTGCTCTTCTGGGAAAAGCAGACAGGCCAGCTGAGCTTTTATGACGGTCTGGCAAGCGCCCCGGCCTCTGTCCCGGATGATTACACCAAAGATGCACAGGGCAAGCAGATCCCCCATGCCGTGCTGGAACGCACCGGGCGCGTTGTGGCGGTGCCGGGCACGCTGCGCACCCTCGCCCTGCTCCACAAACGGTATGGCAAACTTCCCTGGGCCGACCTGTTCACACAGGCCATTGCCACAGCCCGCAACGGCTTCCCCATGCCGGGCTACCTGCATCTGGTACTGACGGAACGACCGGACCTTGCAAAGCTACCGGATTTTGCGGCCTATTTTGACGCCAGCCAGCGCCCCCTGCCACAGGGCACGCTTCTGCATAATACGGCATTGGCGGACACCCTTACCCGCATCGCCCAAAACGGGGCAGAAAGCTTCTACGCCCCGGAAAACGCCAACCGCATTGCACAGGCTGTGGCGCAGGGGCCATACCCCGGCCACATCACCCCGGCGGATTTTGCCGCCTATAAAGTGCGGGAACGCGCCCCACTTTGCATTCATGCCTTTGGCCGCCGCATCTGCACAGCCGCGCCGCCAGTGGCCGGTGGCCTCGCTGTGCTGCAACAACTGGCCCTGCTCGACCGGATGCAGATTGGCCGTTACACGCCCGGCAGTGTGCAAGCCGCGCATCTGCTGCTGGAAGCCTCCCGTCTGGCCGAAGCTGACCGCCGGAAATACGCCGCTGACCCCGATTTTGTGCCGGTCGCAACATCTTACCTCCTGAGCCCGGACTATCTGGAAAGCCGCGCGCGCCAGATTGATGAGACCACCGCCGCGCCTAAAGTCTCCCCCGGCGTCATCCCGGCAGATCAGGCCTCTCTCCCGGCCTCCGACGCTATGACCGTGCCGGCCACCACGCACCTGTCCATTCATGACAGCTTTGGCAATGCGCTGTCCTTCACCACCACCATCAACCTGAACTTCGGGGCGGATATTGTGGTGGACGGCATGGTGCTGAATGATGCCATTACCAACTTCGCCACCCATCCGGTTGTGGATGGTCAGCGCGTCGCCAATGCCATTGCGCCGGGCAAACGGCCTATTACGACGATGGCTCCCACCATTGTCTTTGGCGCGGATAACACGCCCGAAGTCATTATCGGCGCAGGCGGTGGCGCCCGAATTATTGATTCCGTCGTGCAGTCACTGGTTGGCTATCTGGCATGGGGTCAGAACATTCGCACTGCCATTGAACAGCCCCGCATCGGCGCACAAAACCGAGCGGAAGAGCTGGAACACGGCACCGCCGCCGCAGCCCTTGCCCCGGCCCTGCGCAAAATGGGGCATAACCCCAAAAGTGCAGTCATGAATGCTGCCGTGCAGGGTATTACGCGCGGCCCCTCCGGTCTGGAAGGCTGGGGCGATCCGCACCGCGATGGCGTTGCCGTCGGCCACTGATTTTACAGGAGACTGTCATGACCCGCTCATTCCGTACTATCCTGTGTGCCTCAACGCTCGTCACGCTGGCAGCCTGCGCGGCTCCGCCCCCGGCAACACCGCCTGCCCCGCCACCGGTGCCGGATCGCCCGCTGGGTGACGGCGGCGTCAGCACCTTTTATCAGCCCCCCGCCACAGTGCCGGCAGAAGCCGGCCGGATGATCCGCACCGAAACCATTCAGGGCCTTAAACTCCCTGACAATGCAGATCACGCCGAGCGCATTCTCTACACCTCCATCAGCGGTGTGGGGAAAGAAGAGCCGGTTTCCGTGTCCGGGCAGATCATTTTCCCCAAAGGCACGCCGCCTAAAGGCGGCTGGCCGGTCATTGCGTGGGAACACGGCACCACAGGCATTGCGGATGTCTGCGCGCCCTCATGGCGCGGCTATTTCTCGCGGGACCGCGCCTTTCTGGACCACTGGCTGAGTGCGGGCTTTGCCATTGTCGCCAGCGATTATCAGGGCTTGGGCACACCGGGGCCGCACCCTTACCTGATGTACAAGCCCGAAGCGTATAGCGTGCTCAATGCACTGCGGGCTGCGCTCAAACAGTATCCGGACCAGCTGCGCAACCGCATTGTTCTGGTCGGGCAGTCTCAGGGCGGTGGTGCCGCTCTGGGCACCGGCTGGATGGCCCCGCGCTATGCGCCGGACCTGCATATTCTGGGTGTTGTTGCTACCGGGGTTGTGACGGACTTTGCGATCACAGCGCACCCGAAGCATCCGCCCATGCCCCGTAGCAATACAGAATCTCCCCATATGGCCGCAGGGTTTGAAATTCTGACGGATGAAGGCTCCAAGCAAAGCCTGCATCCCGGTCAGGATATGGATACGGGCATGACAGAAAAAGGGCATGACCTCTCTCGTCAGGCACGCCAGTCCTGTCTGGGAGATCTCTTCCGCTACACGGACAGTCACGACATCACCACAGCCAACATGTTCACCGCAGGCGTCGCACCGGAAGATCCGGCCTATATTCAAGCCTTCACCATTCCCAATGCACATTTCTCCGTGCCGGTTTTGGTCGGCACCGGTCTGGCCGATGGAGAAGCCGGCATCAGCCAGCAATATAATGCCGTCGCCGCCATGTGTGATGCCGGAACCCATGTGACATGGGTGCAGTATCACGGCCTGACTCATAACGGGGCTGTTAACCCTTCTGCCAATGACTCTGTGCCTTTCGCTCTGGGCCTCCTGAAAGGCAAAGCACCGAAAAGCACGTGCAGCACACTCAAGCCGCTCGGGCATGAAGAAGAGCCAACGCCGGGTATCAAGTGGAATAACTAAAACAAAAAACGGCACAGGACTCTCTCCTGTGCCGTTTTTGCTGTCTTCTCAAAACGCTTAAAATATTAACCCGCTTTTATTTTTGCAATCCACTGATCAACCAGATCAGACATCAGATCCAGCGGCATCGCACCGTTCCCCAGAATGACATCATGGAACGCCTTGATATCGAACTTGTCACCCAGTTCGGTTTTGGCTTTTTCACGCAGCTTCAGAATGGTCTGCTGGCCTAGCATGTAGCCCAGCGCCTGCCCCGGCCATGCAACGTAACGGTCTGTTTCTGCCTGCATATCCGGCTCACTGGTGGGCGGATGCGCGTGGAAGAAGTCGCTCATCTGCTGCCGCGTCCAGTGCTTGTAATGCACACCGGTATCCAGAACCAGACGATCAGCCCGCAGCAGCGCGCCGTTCAGGCGACCATAGTCGCTGTAGAGATCCTGATAAAAGCCCAGTTCTTTCCCCAGACCTTCCGCATAAAGTGCCCAGCCTTCCACATAGGAATTGTAAGCGCCCTGCTGGCGGAACGCGGGCAGAGGCATGTCCTGCGCCAGGGAAATCTGGAAGTGATGCCCCGGCACACCTTCATGATACGCCGTGTCTTCAATCGTATAGAGATCGCGCTTGTCGTAATCCCCCGTATTGACGAACACGATCCCCGGACGAGACCCATCCGGTGTGCCCTGATGATACTCGGCACCGGCTGCATCCGCCTCGCGGTAGGCCTCAACCGACCGCACTTCCAGCTTCGTCTTGGGGATCTTGTTGAAAATGCGCGGTAAGGCAGGCCACATCTGCGCAATATAGCCGCGATATTTCTCCAGAATTTCTTCACGAGATTTGGCATACAGCTTCGGATCATGCTCCACGGACGCCCGCAGCGCGGCCAGATCGGCAAACCCAAGCTTGTGGGCAATCTCCGTCATCTGACCTTCAATCTTGCTCACCTGCTGCAAGCCAAGCTGATGGATGTCTTCCGGGGCCATGGGGCTGGTTGTCTGCACCCGGATTGCATAGCGATACAGGGCATCCCCATTCGGCAGAGACCAGATGCCTTCATGCACGCGGCCATGCGGCACGTAATCGGTCTTTACAAACTGAGCAAAACTGGCGAAGGCAGGCCGAACTTCTGTATCAACGGCTTTCAGAATAGCCTGTTTCAAACGGGCCTGCTGCGCCGCAGAAATCCCCTTGGGGAAGCTTTCAACCGGCTGGCCAAAGACGTTTTTAACACCCGCCGGTTCTGCAACCTGCTCAAGCTGCGTCACCACTTTTTCAAGCAGATAGCGCGGCGGGACCAGACCGTCCTTCATCCCCTGCTGCGCCAGAACTTTCAACTGCGCCAGCACTGTGGGCAGCGCATGCAGGCGGTCGAGATAATCCTGATACTGTCCCGCTGTTTCAAACGGAATGGAGGACACAAAGCCCGGCAGCATCAGCTGCACGCCCTGCACCTGATCAATCGGCAGCTCATAGGTTTTGAGCGCAATACCGCCCAGCTTGTCCTGAAGCTGACGGATCATCATCGCACGGCTGATCTGCTCCTGCCCTGTCAGGGTTGCGGGATCAACTGCTTCAAACCGTTTAAGAAACCATGCTGTGGTAACTTTATCTCTTGCAATCTGCTCCAGAGAATAATCGGTCCACTGCTTGTTGTAGCGATAGTCACCGATGGTGGTTGCAAGCTCGGGGGAAGACCGGAGCTGATACTGCCACTCCTCATCCAGCAGGGCCGCAAAAGCCGTGCTGGCAGAGGGTGCTGCCGGGGCGGCCTGCGTCGTTTTTTCCGGGGCTGGCGCAGCCAGTGCCGTGCCGCTGGCCAGCACACAGGCCAGCCCTAATCCTGCCAGACGATATCGTGGGAACACAGTCATCTTCTCCCTGCAAATCATACAAACAATTATGCCTGGCACGGGGCCAGGCATAATCACGTCGTCTTATGTTTTTAAGTGGTTCCGATCTTCATTACAAATCAGAACTGAACACCGGCCTGAAGGAAGACATAGCGGCCAATAATCTCATCGGAATACATCGCCAGAGCCGTATTGGTGCCGCCATCGGGCACAAACGGGGGCTTCTTATCCAGAATGTTGTTGACGCCACCTTCAAAGTTCCAGCGGCCCAGACGATAGCTGGCCGTGATGTCATGCGAGAAGATACCCGGCACCTTGCAGTAAACGTAAGTCTTGCAGGACAGGTCGCTTGAACCATCGGTAAACTTCATCCCACCGGTGTAGTGCATCATGTAACGCAGGCTGAAGTCGTTATGGTGCCAGGTCACCGTTGCATAATCACGCACACGCGGCATGCCGTAACCGCTTTGATAGAACAGACGGCCTGCATAGTTGTTCCACTGGCCATTCGGTTCGTTCTGCTGCAGGTAACCCACCAGCTGCTGGAAGTTGTTTTCCAGCGTGAAGGAATCCTGCGGCGTAACCTGAATATGGTAGCTCAGGTCAAAGTCGATGCCGTTCGTGCGCAGGCCGCCAACGTTGGCATACAGATCGCTCACCTGCGTCAGCTGGCCAGCGGTAGAACGCTGCGCAACCTGAGAACAGTAAGACGGGTCCGCCCCGGTATAGCACTGGTCTGCCACATACTGCACAGGCAGCACGTTGATCATATGCTGCACGGTGTAGTGCCAGTATTCAACAGAAGCCATCAGCCCCGGCACCCAGCGCGGCGTGATAACTGTGCCAACTGTGTAAGTCCGGCCAATTTCCGGCTGGAGGTTCGGGTTGCCGCCCGTCAGCGTCGGGATCTGCCCGGTGTTGACGTTCACAAAGTTTGCCGGGTTCACACCCTGAGTCAGACATTTGGACGTCACCGCCGCACTGGCCGCTCCATAGCTGGACGCCTGCGCACAGGGGTCCGTGCCCGGATTGTAGGAAATGGACTGGCCGCCAAACAGTTCCGACATATTCGGCGCACGGAAGGACGTACCCAGCGTGGCGCGGAAGCGGATATCCTGCACCGGTGCCCAGTTGATGCCCACCTTCCAGTTTTCGGCACTGCCAAACGTGTTGTAGTGTGAATACCGGCCCTGCGCGTCAATCGTCAGATCTTTCGCAAGAAAGGCGTTCTGGAGCAAAGGAATTTTACCTTCCAGATACACTTCCGTCACGTTGTAGCCACCACCCGTATAGGTCGCGCCACCACCAAGATCACCGTTAGCAGCAAGCGCATCCGGGGTGTAGCTTGCCTGCTCACTCCGGTGCTCAATACCGCCTGCAATCCCGATATTGCCGCCATGTTCATACGGCAGTTTCACAACCTTGTTGTTAAAGACGCGGAAGTTGAAGTCACGCATCTGGTAGTAGCTGTGGTCGTTCTGGGTGTAGCCAATATAGTTTCTTGCCTGCTGGGAGAGCGGCTCGAACGGATTAATCAGCGTACAGCCGGGGGACGACGTACAGACGGAAGGATTATAAACCACCGCACTGTTCGGGTCAGACGGATCAACCTGCTGCTGGCCCAGAACATTCATCGCATTGCGATAGTTCGTCATATTGTTGGTGGTCATGGTTGCAACGGACGAGCCATACGTCATGGACGCATCGTACTGCCAGTTACCGACAATCTCACCCTTCATGCCGCCCATGACCTGGTAAGTATCGACACCTTCCTTGTATTCACGGTTCCCGATATCGGCCATCCGCTTATACAGGGACACATCTTCCCCCCACGTATTGTAAGGGTTGCCGGCCGGCAGGATCCAGGATGTGCTGAGGCTTGAGGGATAAGACGAACCGGTAAGCGGGTTTGGTGCCATCTCGTTCATGGCATCCTTGTGGGTGTACCGAACGTTGGCATACAGCTGGAAATGCTTGCTGATATCGTAATGCATGTCTCCAGACAGGTTCCCGCTCTGCAGGTAGTTTGTCATGGAAGCATCACGCGCAAAGTTATAACGGTCAGAATTGCCAAACGTATGGAAACCACTACCCGAGCTGTTGGCCACCAGGTTGGTCGTGCTGCCATCAGCATTCGGCACCATCACGCGCGTCGCGGTGGAAACGGAACTGCCGTACGGAATTGCCTCGCCCGGTGCCACGTTCGCATTCCACGGCAGGCGAGACCACTGGCGGTCACGCTGGTAAATCGGGCTGGTGGTCATGTACTGACCAAAGATGCTGATATTCCCGCGGTCATGGTCAAAATTAAAGCCTTTGAAGCCTGAAATCTTGCCAGACTGCCCATCACCATAGCTGCTGATCCCGCCGCGCACCTGAATGCTGCCGGTTGTCAGGTTATGCTTGAGCTTGATGTTGATAACGCCGGAAACTGCGTCCGCACCATAGAGTTCGGACCCACCGTCTTTCAGAATTTCCACAGAGGAAATCTGGTCAACCGGGATGGAGTTCAGATCCACGCAGGAGCTGCCCTGCCCCATGGTTTCAACCTGACGCTTGCCATCGACCAGCACCAGCACGCGGCTGGGGCCAAGGTTACGCAGGTCCGGGCAGGACATACCCAGACCACCGTTGGTGGTTGTGTTGTTTGCGCCCTGGGACCCCATGGAGGGCAGACGCTGCAGATAATCACCCAGTGTTACAGCAGAGGTTTGCTGGATGTCTCTGGCGCTGATGATCTGAACGGGGTTGGGATCCTGATGTTTACCAGAAGACAGTGCAGAACCGGTTACGGTAAGCACTTCCGGCTGTGCTGCGGCACTCTTCGCTGTGCGACGCACAACGCGGGCTGACTCGTTTTTCTTCTTCACAGACGCAGCAGTGGATTGATCCTGGCGCGGTGACGCCTCTGCGGCAGCTGCCACAGACTGAGCATGGGCACTGGACCCGATGATCAGGGACAATGACGACGAAAAAGCGAGGAGCGTGAGGCGATGGGGTAAATACGACATCCTTCAGCGTTCCTTAATTCTTGAGCGGTGATCCGCTAACTCTCGTGTGGTGAGGACATCAAAATCGCTATCAGATATCGTATACCATTGTCAAAACGGAATTAGTTTTGGGATGCATTCTGTTGCGCGCCCGGTTTTACGCCATTTAAACGGGGGCGCCCCCCACAAGCTCATCTGACGGCATGCCTTTCAAAAAGATCATCCAATATCTTTTTGAAATTTCTATAAATTTCTCTTTAAACAGAAAAAAGCGTGCAGAATTTTCAGCTCTGCACGCTTCTATCGGGCCTTGTTGCAACAGGCTGAACCTGTCACCTAAAATCCACAATCGCTGACTTATTTTGATACCGTTATAAGATTAAAATCCCTTTAGAAACACACAGAGACTTTCATAATCAGGAAACCTGGAATCCACGACAGAATCGATCTTCTTCATCAATCCAGATCGTGTTGAAACCGGTCGAAACCGCACTCCCCTCAATAACGGGGACAATCGCCTTGTAGTCTCCCAAAGTCGTTTCTTCCGCGACCGTTCCTTTGAACGCACTGTGGATGTAACTTTCATGCGTGAAGGTATCCCCTACCTTCAGAGCCCCCTTATGGTGCAGATGTGCCAGCCGGGCAGACGTTCCGGTGCCACAGGGGCTGCGATCAATCGCATGGTCTCCATAAAAGACCGCGTTACGGCTCTGCGTAGCGGTTGCGCCTTTATCCACCCAAAGAACGTGGCTTACCCCCTGAATACGACTATCCAGCGGATGAACCGGGCTAACAGCCTCCCGCATCCGTTCCCGCACAAGCGGGCTTAATTCCAGAATACGACGGGCTCCAAGCTGATCCAGCCCTTCATAGGCGCCTTGCGGCTCAACAATAGCGTAGAAGTTTCCGCCATAGGCCACATCCACGGCCAACGGCCCAAGACCCGGCACATCAATCTTTATATCCGTCGCCGCAACATAAGCCGGCACATTCCGGATCGCGACACTCCGCACACGGCCGTTGTCCTCCGTGTAGGTGATATCAATAATCCCTGCCGGCACTTCCAGTTTCAGTTTTCCGGGCGTGCGTGGCGTGAGCAGACCGTGTTCCAGCCCAAACGTCACCAGCCCGATTGTCCCATGCCCACACATGGGCAGGCATCCGCTGGTTTCAATAAACAGGATGCCGGCATCGGTGTCAGGCAGCGTGGGGGGGTAGAGAAAACCGCCGGACATCATGTCATGCCCACGGGGTTCAAAACACAGGCCTGTGCGGATCCAGTCAAACCGTTCCAGAAAATCCTGACGGCGCTCCCCCATGGAATTCCCCCGCAGCAGCGGAGCCCCGCCACTAATCAGGCGGACAGGATTGCCAGCAGTATGACCATCAATACAGAAAAATGTGTGACGCATTGCTTTTAAAATCCATGCTTCGGCGTGCAGCAAAGGCACGATCCGGCTTTCTTTTTGGTGCGATTTTCGTCTATCGTATACGTATCATGACCGATATGACCCGTAAAGCCATCCCCCGTCCCGGCTCACCCGCCCCCTCTTTCATCCAGACACTTCGCCGTATCAGGCGGTCCGTCTGGCAAACGGGGCTGTGTTTTGGCCTGTGCGCTGGCACGTCTTCTCTCGCTTTTGCGGCACCTGCACCATCGGAACCGCCAGCCCTCCTGCTGGGCGCGGCCTGGTATCCGGAACAATGGCCGGAAGACGTCTGGGAGCATGACCTCGCCCTGATGGAAGCGGCCCACATCCATCTGGTGCGGATCGGTGAATTTGCGTGGAGCCGCATGGAACCGCGTGAAGGCGAGTGGCACTGGGACTGGCTCGATCACGCCATCACACTGGCGACAAAACACCATATGAAAGTCCTGCTAGGCACCCCCAGCGCTGCCCCGCCAGCCTGGCTGACGCAAAAATATCCAGAGACCCTGCGCGTCTCAAATACCGGCGTGCGGGATGAACACGGGAACCGGCAGCAATTTTCTTTTATCAGCGCGCGCTACCGTGCCCTGACGCACGATCTGGCGGAACGTATGGCCGTGCGCTACGGCCACAACCCAGCTGTTGTCGGCTGGCAGATTGATAACGAGCTGGCGGAACCCTCCTTTGACCCGGAAGCCCATAAAGCCTTCCACACATGGCTTCAGCACAAATACGGCACCATCGAAAATCTGAACCAGAAATGGTGGACCAGCTACTGGTCTCAAACCTATTCCGATTTTGGCCAGATCCCGGTGCATGATGCGGATGAAAACCCGGCCCTGCTGTTAAACTGGAAGCAGTTTGTAACCGACACATGGGTGAGCTACGTCCGTAACCAGACGGCTCCCATCCGCCAGCACGCCCTCCCCTCCCAGTTCATCACCACGAATACCATGGGCTGGTTTGACGGGTTTGACGGCTACACCCTGCACCAGTCCCTCGATCTGGTTGGGTGGGATGATTATGAAACAGACTGGACAGACAACGCCGCCCGTCATGATCTGGCACGCGGATACAAGAACAAGAATTTCTGGGTCACGGAAACAGACCCCGGCTTCGTTAACTGGCGGCCCAATAATCTGGCGCATGATAAAGGCGAGGTCCGCGCTCTGGCATGGCAGGCTGTAGGCCACGGGGCCGATGCTGTAGAATACTGGCAATGGCGCGCCGCCCTGAACGGTCAGGAACAATATCACGGTGTTATTGCGGGCGCAGACGGTAACCCCGCGCCCATTTATGCCGAAATCCAGAGACTTGGCGCTGAGTTTGAAAAAGCCGCGCCTGCTTTGCAGGGCACGTCCCCCCACGCACAGGTCGCGCTGTTGCATGATATGCCCTCACGCTGGGCCATCAGCTTTCAGAAACAGGTGGAAGATTTTAACCCGGTCAAAGCGCTGACAGCTTTTTACGGCCCTCTGCGTCATCAGGCCGGCACGGTCGATGTTATCTCGCCACGCCAAAATCTGGCTCCCTACAAGCTCATTGTCGCCCCCGGCCTGAATGTACTGCCGCAGGAGACGGCTGAGCACCTTCTGGACTGGGTGCGGCAAGGTGGCCATCTGCTGCTGGGGCCACGCTCCGGCATGAAAGACGCTGAAAACGCTCTTGATCCACACCTCCAGCCCGGCCCGCTGGCACCTTTTCTGGGAGCGCATGTCTCACAGTTTTACGGGCTGGTTCAGCCTGTCCCCCTCTCTCTGGGGCACACACAGGGCACGGGCATTCTCTGGGCAGAAACGTTGGAGCCAACAGACCCAGCAACTCAGACGGAAGGCAGCTATGGCCCCTCCAATGGCTGGCTTGATGGGCAGCCCGTTGCTGTCAGTCATCAGGTTGGCAAAGGGAAAATCACCTATCTGAGCACAATCCCCGATGCCGCAACGCTGGATGCCTACATCAAAAAGCAGGTTCAGGAGGCTGACACACTCTCTCCGCTTGCTGATCTGCCTGCTGATATTGAGGCCTGCCTGCGCACTGGCAAGGACCATAGCGTTCTGGTGCTCATCAACCATGCCAGAACGCCGGTTACGTTCACTCTCCCGCAGCCTCTCGCCAGCACGGATCTGCTGGCCCCCGAACAGTCCGCTTCCGGACAAATCACGCTGCCGGGCTACGGGGTTCGCGTTCTAACACGTCCAAACCCTGCTTGAGGCTTAGGCAAACAAAAAAGGCTTTCTTCCTGAAACTGGAAGAAAGCCTTTTTTCCGTGTCTCCTACACTCTGACTACTCAGAGAAAAATTTATCCCAAAACTCGCGCGTTACTGCGCCCCCTCACTGGCATAAGGAGAACGTCCGCCTGTCTGGATAAAGTGATCAATCGCGCCATCCAGCACCGGCAGCGGGACAGAACCGGTCGCCAGAACAGCATCATGGAAAGCCCGCAGGTCAAACGCTTTGCCCAGCGCTTTTTCCGCCCGTGCGCGGTTGCGGCGGATATCAGACTCACCCAGATAGTAAGAAAGCGCCTGAGCAGGCCATGCAATATACCGATCAACCTCGGTATCAATCTCATGCTCGGACAGCGCGGTGTTTTCACGCAGATATGCCCGCGCCTGCTCCCGGCTCCAGTGGAGATGATGCAGACCGGTATCAACCACCAGACGCGCTGCACGCCAGGCCTGATAGGAGAGATAACCGAACCGGTCATACGCCGTTTCGTAAATCCCCATTTCATTACCCAGATATTCACAGTACAGCGCCCAACCTTCCCCGTAGGCTGAAATATAGTTGAACCGGCGATAGGGCGGCACTGCTGGCTGCTCTTCTGCCAGAGACAACTGCAAGGAATGCCCCGGGGAGGATTCATGCAGTGTCAGAGCAGGCAACGCATAGAGCGGGCGGGATGGCAGGTCATACGTATTCACCAGATAAGTGTGCGGGCCACCGCGGCCTGCCGTATAAACCGGGGCAACGTCTGCAGGGACGGGCTCAATGGTAAAGCGCCCACGCGGCAGGCGGCCAATGATATCCCCCACCTTGCCATCAACCCGCTTGGCTAGCCATGCGGCATCTTTCAACAATTCATCGCCCGTTTTGGGGTAGAATTGTGGGTCCGTGCGCAGGAATTTCAGGAAAGCGGGAAAATCCCCTTTAAAATGCGTTTCAGCCATCACACCAAGCATCTGCTTGTGCAGGCCTGCAACTTCCCTGATCCCAATTTTGTGGATTTCATCCGGGCTCATATCCAGCGTGGTGTATTCCCGGATCTGAGAGCGGTAATATGCCTTTCCATCCGGCTGATCTTCCGCCGCGAGTGAGGCACGGGCATGCGGCAGATACTCATCCTTCATGAAAGCATAAAGCGTTTTATAAGCCGGAATGACCGTTTCCCGAATGGCATTCAGGCCATCCTGCCGCAAGGCCGCCTGCGTTTTGGCGGGGATATCCTCCGGGAAATGCTTGAAGGGCGGTGCAAATGCGCTGTCTTCCGGCGTAACAGACGCCATTTTTTCCAGATCCTGCAACCGCTGCTCCACAATCAGCTTCGGCTGCACAAAACCACGCGCCATTCCGGCTTTCATGGCGGCAATTTCGTCTGCAAAATACCGCCCCGTCTCATTCAGGCGGCTCATGTAATCGCGATAATCCTGTTCCTTGATGAACGGCGTATCGGACGGAGGCAAATCACTCCAGAAGCCGGAATCCGCATCAAACGGAATTTGCCAGACCTGCAAGTTCTGATCATCCAGCAAAACCGTCAGCTGTTGTTTGTAAACAGCGTAATTCACCTGATCCTGCGCAGAAAGACTTTGCACGGGAATGGCATTCAGGTCTGCCAGCGCTTTACGCCATGTTTCCTGACGCGCCTGCTGTGTTGCCGGGTCCACTTTTGGGAGATGGGCTGAAGGTTTTCCATCAGGCAAACTGCCCTGAAGGTCCATGCGCCATGCCCACTCGTGCTGATAAAGGTCCTGAAAAGCTTTGGTCGCAGACGGATCGACTGCCGCCTGCGCGTGCGCAAGCGGGCCACAACTCAGTAAGGCTGCCGTCGCCATAAGAGCCAGACGTCTGACAACCGTAACACAGCGCGTGGGATGAACCTGCATGATGCAAAAATCCTTCTTTTCAATTATGGCACTCTAAGCGCGCAATCAGCACCCCGAAAAGCAGACAGAGCAAAAAAAACGGCCCCCTTTGCAGGGAGCCGTTTGGAAAGGAAAGCCGGCTCAGCCGAGTTTTGGGCGGCTGGCAGCAGCGGCTTCCACCATGTCAATTACCTGCTTGCGGCGCTCACCTTCCAGCGGCAGACGCGGGGAACGGACAAGCTCACTGCCTCGGCCCATCACCTGCTCAGCCAGCTTGATGGACTGCACCAGATCATGCGCAGCATCCAGATGCAGCAGCGGCATGAACCAGCGGTAAATGCGCAGAGCTGTTTCAATATCACCACGCTGCAGGGCTTCCACCAGCGCCACAGATTCCTGCGGGAAGGCACTGGTCAGACCGGAAATCCAGCCTTTTGCTCCCAGTGTCAGACCTTCAAACGCCACGTCAT
Organism: Acetobacter malorum; assembly: GCF_002153605.1. GTDB lineage: Bacteria > Pseudomonadota > Alphaproteobacteria > Acetobacterales > Acetobacteraceae > Acetobacter > Acetobacter malorum_A. The sequence continues at coordinate 34,928 of NZ_JOPG01000030.1, forward strand.
CAAGACCCGCCATCATCAGGAAGCGATCACCAAAACGGTTCGGGACATCGGTATAACGACGGGTATCGGAAGAACTTTCCTTCAGACCGACAATGGTTTTGCAATCTTCCAGCTCAGCCAGAACATCCAGTTCCACGTTCACACGGTAGGACGTGGGGTTGTTGTAAATGATGATCGGCAGATCGGTCGCTTTGGAAATTTCGCGGAAATGCGCAACCAGTTCATGCGGCTTGGGCACATAGACCATTGCCGGCAGAACCATCAGCGCATCCGCACCGCTTTTTGCAGCCTGTTTGGCAAATGCCACAGCACGCGGGGTTGTCATTTCAGAGACACCAACAAACAGTGGCGCGCGCGTTCCGGCCACTTCACGCGCGGCTTCCAGAATCTCCACTTTTTCTGCGGGTTCGAGCGAATTGTTCTCGCCACACGTCCCCATCATGACAAGACCGTGCACGCCGTCATTGATCAGCGCGTCAATAACCTTCTGCGTGCCCTTCAGGTCAACGGACAGGTCTTCGTTAAACTGGGTGGTAACTGCGGGAAAAACACCTTTCCACGTCATTTCCAGTGCCATGTGTGAGCCTCCTTGCTCTGCTCTCGTTTCGTTTATCGTATACGTAACACCATCGTAGTGACCCGTAAAGCATCCTCCTCGCCCTCTTGATAAAAAAGCACACTCATCTGCTCACGCTTCGTTCTTTTGCTGCTATAAACAGGAATAAATGTCTTATACCAAAACCAGAATGAGCTGCTTGCTCACAATCTGAAATTCGTTTATCGTATACGCAATGACTATTTTTTGAGTCTGGAGCCGCCTTTTATGAGCACCACAGCCCCTCTTCCTGCCCCACCTGCCCCCATCAGCAGCGCCGCCTTCGCACAGCGCATCCGCTCGGTGCAGGCTCTGCTGGAAAAAGCAGGGCTGGACGCGCTCGCCGTGAATGCCGGCAACAGCATGCGTTACTTCACCGGTGTGCCGTGGGATGCGACGGAACGACTGGTGGCACTGATCATCCCCCGCACCGGCACGCCCGTTGTGGTCTGTCCGCATTTTGAAACAGGCTCTCTTAAAGCCTGCCTGCGGACGGATGTGGAGATTGCAACCTGGCAGGAAGATGAAAACCCCGCCTTGTGCGCTCTGGCACCCTATACCGCAGGCGCACGCATTGCTCTGGACCCGGACTTCAGCTTTGGTTTTGTAACCGCCATGCGCAAAGCGCGGCCTGACCTTGTGCTGGAAGATGACGCAGGGCTGATTTCCAACATGCGGGCCTGCAAATCTCCTGAGGAAATTGCGCTTCTCACCCACGCGATGGCTATCACGCTACAGGTCCACAAAGAGGCGTATGCATTTTTGAAACCGGGCCTTCTGGCCAGTGAAATTCGCCGTTTTATTGATATGCGCCACCGAGCTTTGGGGGCGGATAATGGTTCCTATTTCTGTGCCGTGCAGTTTGGGCACGCTACCGCCTACCCGCATGGCATTCCGGGAGATCAACTTCTGGAAGAAAACGACCTTGTTCTGATTGATACCGGCTGCCGTCTGGATGGGTATCATTCCGATATCACGCGCACCTATGCCTTCGGCCAGCCTGACCCGGAACAGGCGCGGATCTGGGCCATTGAAAAGGAAGCGCAGTATGCGGCCTTCAATGCCGCCAGAATTGGCGCACCCTGCCATGCAGTGGATGATGCCGCCCGTGCGGTGTTGGAACGCCATAACCTTGGCCCGGATTACAAACTCCCGGGCCTGCCCCACCGCACCGGGCATGGCATTGGCCTGTCCATTCATGAAGCCCCGTATCTGGTGCGCGGCAACACAACCCCGCTCAAAGCCGGCCATTGCATGTCCAATGAGCCGATGATCGTCATCCCCGATACATTCGGCATCCGGCTGGAAGACCATTTCTACATGACGGAAGACGGTCCCCGCTGGTTTACCGAACCCGCCCACAGCTTCACCGCCCCGTTCAACTGAACATCTGACCCAGAAAGACGGACACCTCTCATGCCCTCTCCCTCCCCCTCAGAGCGCCTGACGGCACTTCGGTCTGCTCTGTCCGGCCTTGGTGTAGACGGGTTCTTCCTGCCCCGAGGCGATGAACATCTTGGCGAATACGTGCCAGCCTGCGCCGAACGACTGGCCTGGCTGACGGGCTTTACCGGCAGCGCCGGGCTCGCGCTGGTCCTGCCGAATACGGCCGCCGTTTTTTCTGACGGGCGCTATCAGGTGCAGATGCGCCAGCAGGTGGACACGTCCCTCTGGTCTGTCGAGCATATGTATGAGACGCTACCACCACTCTGGCTGGCCCGACATGCACGCGGAAAATCTATCGGGTTTGACCCGCGCAGCGTGAGCGTTCGGGATATCGAGGCGCTGGAGCAGGCTGGTTGTCATATGGTGGCCCTCCCCTGCAATCCTGTCGATGGCATCTGGGCAGATCGCCCCAAAGCTCCAGCCACACCTGTCTGCACGCAGCCTCTGGCACTCACCGGGCGCGAAAACAGTGTAAAAATTCACGATATTGCGGACATGCTCCGTCAAGCCGGGCAGGATGCCGTCATTCTGCCTGACCCGACCAGCATTGCATGGCTTCTGAATATTCGTGGCCGGGACCTGCCCTTTTTGCCGGTCGCCCTGTGCTTTGCCATCCTGCATGCGGATGCCACGGTGGATCTGTTTATTGATATCGCCCGCATTGATGATGCCGTGCGCAGCCACCTCGGCACCTCCGTCCGTGTGCACATGCCTGCGGACATGGAACAGATTTTGCAAACCATGCACGGAAAAACCGTGCGACTGGACCCGGCCCGCTGCCCCATCTGGTTTGCCAGCACTCTGAAAAACGTGGAGGCCACACTTGCAGAAGGCACAGACCCGTGCCTGATGCCGCGGGCCTGCAAAACCCCGGCAGAACTGGACGGCATGCGCCGTGCGCATCTGCTGGACGGGATTGCTCTATGCCGTTTCCTGTACTGGGTGGAAGCACATGGCGTCGGCAAAACCGAAGCCGCTATTTCGGACCATCTGCTGGCCCTGCGCCGCGAGGCAGAAACCTGCATCGGCCCGAGCTTTCACACCATTGCAGGCTCTGGCCCCAACGCCGCCATCATGCACTACGCCCCCACGGCGGAACAGTGCAGCGTAGTGCAGGCCGATGCCTTTCTGCTGGTTGACAGCGGCGGCCAGTATACCTGCGCCACAACAGATGTAACCCGGACTGTCTGGCTGGGTGCAGGCACGCCACCCGAGGACTGGAAAAAACAGTATACCTGCGTGCTTCAGGGGCTGATCGCGCTGGATCAGGCTGCCTTCCCGGCTGGCACACATGGCTATCGTCTGGACCCTCTGGCCCGGCTGGCCCTCTGGAAAGAAGGGCTGGATTTTGACCACGGCGCAGGGCACGGCGTCGGCAGTTGCCTGTCCGTGCATGAATGGCCACTCGGCTTCACCCGCCGCCCCGTGCTGGACCCGCTCCATGAGCATATGGTGATGACGAACGAACCGGGTTTCTACGCCCCCGGATCTCACGGCATGCGGCTGGAAAACCAGATGGAAACCTGTCTGGCCTATAAAACCGAAACAGGCGACTACCTCCGCTTTAAAACCCTCACGCTGGCCCCTATTGATACCCGCGGCATCATTGTGGACCGCCTGACAGAGACGGAGCGCAACTGGTTGAACAGCTACCATGCCCGCGTGCTGGAGCAGATCGGCCCCCATCTTGCCCCCAGGGAGCGCGACTGGCTGCAACGGGCCTGCGCACCGCTATGACAGCCACACTTCCCCCTCCCCGTTCCGTTCTTGTGCTGGGTGGCGGCATTATTGCACGCACCTGCGCCCTGCGCCTTCAGGAACAGGGGTGCGCCGTCACGCTGATTGCTGAGCCGGACACCGCCCCGCCCTCATGGGGCAACGCCGGACATATTGCGACGGAGCAGGTGCAGGTTCTGTCCCGCCTTGCCACGGCCACCCGCGTGCTCTCTGACCACTTCCCGCGTGGCCCCGTAGCGCTGGACTGGGGCTCCGCGTCCGCGTGGCTCCCCTGGTCTTTCCGCTTTCTGCGCGCCTGTCTGCCCGGCACTGTGCAGCGGGGCGATGCCGCCTTGCGGGGCCTGATGCTCAACGCACTGCCCGCATGGGAAAGGCTGACCAAAGCACTGGACCGGCCAGACCTTCTGGACCTGCGCGGTGTGGTCAAACTCTGGGAAGGCGCAAACGCGGCAGAGAAAGCCACAGGTGCGCTCCAGACGGACCACGGCCCGGCAACCACCGCGCCCCTGAATGCTGCGCAGCTTGCTGCGTTCAATCAGGCCCTCGGCACCCCCGTTAAAGCAGGCGTGCATTTTGCAGGCACGGCGCACATCACTAACCCGCGTGACGTGCTGGATGCTCTTCTGGCGCGGTTTATCGCAGCCGGTGGCACGCATCTGACTGCCCGTGCGGTGAAGATCACGCCGGAGACAGAAACTGTCCGGGTCAGCACCACGCAAGGGGATCTCACCGCAGACCGCGTTGTCGTAGCCTGCGGGGTGCGCTCTGGTGGTTTGCTGCCAGACGTCGCTGTACCGCTGGTGGCGGAACGCGGGTACCATGTGGAATGGGACCACGGCGGCCAATGGACACTGCCGAATGCGGTTTTTGAAGACCGCGCCGTAGTCGTCACCCGCTTTGGCAGCCGCCTGCGCGCAACATCTTTTGTTGAGTTCACGCGGGATGCCTCCGCGCCAGACCCGCGCAAGTGGGAACAACTGGAAGCCCATGTGCGTGCATTGGGCTTACCCGTCGCCTCCTCCTTTGCCCGCTGGCATGGCTCCCGCCCCACGCTGCCGGATTACCTGCCTGCTCTGGGCACGTTCCGCCATGCGCCGCGCATTGTTGCGGCCTATGGGCACAACCATCTGGGCCTGACCCTCGGGCCTGTCACTGCGGACGTGCTGAGCGCGCATATCCTGCGTGGCGCTCCCCTCCCCACAGCTTTCAGCCCGGACAGGTTCGGCCTGCGCTCCGGCTCTTCGAAATAAGGAAACCTAATGACTCTGACAGGCGCTCTTCTGATCGGACAGAATACGATCACTCGCCCCGAGACCTTTCAGGCCCTCAATGCGGCAACAGGTGAAACACTGGATACAGCCTTTTCCTGCGCAACGACCGACGATGTCCGCACGGCCTGCACTCTGGCTGATGAAGCCTTTGACACCTTCCGCGCCACGACGCCGGAAGCCCGTGCGCAATTCCTTGACTGCGTTGCGGATGAAATTGAAGCCATTGGTCAGGCTCTGCTGGATCGCGCCAACGCTGAAACCGGCCTCCCTCTGCCGCGCCTGACGGGTGAACGGGGCCGCACCATGGGGCAGCTCCGCATGTTTGCGCGGGAACTGCAGGCCGGACGTTGCCTTGATGCCCGGATTGACGAAGCCCTGCCCGACCGCAAACCCATGCCGCGTGCAGACCTGCGCCAGATCCGCATTGGCGTCGGCCCGGTTGCCGTGTTTGGCGCCAGCAACTTCCCGCTGGCTTTCTCCGTCGCCGGGGGGGATACCGCATCCGCGTTTGCGGCTGGCTGCCCGGTGGTCGTCAAGGCACATCCGGCTCACCCCGGCACCAGTGAGCTGGTTGGCCGCGCCATTCAGTCCGCCGTGAAGAAATGTGGCCTGCCGGAAGGCACATTCTCGCTCGTCGGTGGCCCGGATTATGCGCTGGGGGCCGAACTGGTCAAACACCCGGCCATTATGGCGGTCGGTTATACCGGCTCCCGCGCCGGTGGCCTTGCCCTCAGCAAGATTGCCGCCGCCCGCCCGATTCCGGTGCCCGTTTATGCAGAAATGAGCAGCATCAACCCCGTCTATCTGCTGCCGGAGGCGCTTAAGACCAACGCCGAGAGCCTTGGCGCTGCCTTCATCGCCTCCCTGACGATGGGCGCTGGACAGTTCTGCACCAATCCGGGCCTCATTCTGGCTCTGAGCGGCCCGGATCTGGATCGTTTCTGCCAGAGCGCGCAAGAGGCTCTTAAAACCGCCCCGGCTCCCACCATGCTGACCCAGTCCATCCATGCCTCTTACGATGCAGGCGTGGAAACACTGGCCGGGCGGCCGGGTGTGTCTCTGCTGGGCCGTGGGCCGAAGGGCGATGCTTCGAGCTGTCAGGCCGCCGTGTTCACCACGGATGCCGAAAGCTTTATGCAAGACCCGGTCATGCAGCATGAGATTTTTGGCTCCTGCTCCCTGATTGTTGCCTGCCCGGATCTGGACACCCTGCTCGCCCTGACGCGCAGCCTTGAAGGCCAGCTGACAGGCACGCTGCATCTGGAAGACGGCGATATTGCCGTCGCTCAGGCGCTGATGCCGGTTCTGGAGCGCAAGGTCGGCCGCATTCTCGCTAATGCCTGGCCGACGGGTGTGGAAGTGTGCGCTGCCATGGTGCATGGCGGCCCCTTCCCCGCCACAACAGACCCACGCAGCACGTCCGTCGGCACTGCGGCCATTGAGCGCTTCCTGCGCCCGGTGTGCTATCAGGATCTGCCGGACGCCTTTCTTCCCGCCGGTCTGCGCAGCACCAATCCCCTCGGCCTGCCGCGCCAGACCGATAAATAAAGCCCCCACCAGCCAGCCCTTCGACTGATGACAGGAGCCCTTCATGCCGCATGATGAGTCAGGCCACTTCAAGCAACGCCTTGGTCTGTTTGACCTGACCATGATCGGCTTTGGGTCCATCTTCGGCTCGGGCTGGCTGTTTGCCGCTGCCCATGTGGCGGATATGGCTGGCCCTGCCAGCATCGTTTCATGGCTCATCGGCGGTGTCGCCGTTTTGCTAATCGGGCTGGTCTATTGCGAACTCGGCGCTGCCTTACCTCTGGCGGGCAGCGTGGTGCGCTACCCCGAGCAAGCCCACGGGTCCACCGCTGCCTTTCTGACCGGGGCAATGACCACCATTGCTTTCTCCAGCCTCATTTCCATCGAGATTGTCGCCGCTCGCCAATACGCCGATGCATGGATAGGCGGCCTGTCCCGCAATGCCAGCGGTGACCCCACTCTGGCCGGATGGCTGGTACAGTTTACAATTATGGTTGTGCTCTATGCCATCAACCGGCGCGGCATTGGCAGCTTTGCGCTCATCAATAACATCGTCACCGTCTTCAAGTTTCTGGTGCCGACGCTGGTTATCGTGCTGCTGCTGGCCTACATGCACCCCGGTAATTTCAGCCTGCATGGCTTTGCACCACATGGCTTTCAGGGAGTGGAGACAGCCATTTCCGCCGGCGGCGTCATTTTTGCCTATCTCGGCCTGACGCCCATTCTGTCCGTCGCCAGTGAGGTGCGAAACCCGCAGCGCACTATTCCCATCGCACTGGTCGCCTCCATCTCGCTGGCCATGCTGGTTTATCTTCTGCTGCAAACAGCGTTTATCGGCGCGTTGCCCGCTAACCTGCTGACGGAGGGCTGGAACGGCATTGCCACCCGCCTTGCCTTGCCGTTTCACGATATTGCCGTGCAGCTTGGGCTGAGCTTTCTGGCTCTTATGGTGGTGACAGATGCCATTCTGTCCCCCACCGGGACCGGTAATATCTACATGTCCGCCACGGCCCGCGTCGTTTACGCTTGGTCCAAAAGTGGTACGTTTTTCCCGCTGTTCCAGCGTATGAACACCAAGCGTGGTGTGCCCGACAAAGCGTTGCTGCTGACCTTCGGCCTTGCCCTTTTCTGGACTCTTCCGTTCCCCTCATGGCAGGCGCTTATCGGGGTGGTCTCCTCCGCCCTCATGCTGAGCTATGCCATGGCTCCCACGTCTGCCGCAGCGCTGCGGCGCTCTCAGCCTGACCTCCACCGCCCTTTCCGTCTGCCTTACTTCAGCCTGCTCTCGCCGCTGGCTTTTGCCATTGCGTCCCTGATTGTCATCTGGACAGGCTGGACCACGCTCTGCTGGCTGATGCCCGCCCTGCTGGTTCTGACAGGTATTTTCATGGCCGTTGCCCGCCGCGGCCTCTCCCACGCAGAGTGGACACAGGAACTGCGCAGCAGCCTCTGGATGCCTGCTTATTTTGTGGGGCTGCTGGCTCTGTCCTGGTGCGGCCCTTTTCAGGGTGTCGGTCTGCTGAACCACGTATGGGACGATGTGGCTGTCGTCGTGTTCGCGCTGATCATTCACCACTGGGCCGCGCGCTGCGGCCTGCAGAATCAGGCAGAAAAATCCGCCTGATCCCCGCTTAAATTCTTAACGACGGGGTTCTATTTCAGCGCGCCGCGCAGATCATCCAGTGTGGTCTGGATATGTTTGCGCATCAGCTTTTCAATCTCACGCTTGTTCCCCGCCAGCCAGCAGGCCATCAGGTCCCGATGTTCCTGATTAGCGCGGGTATCAATATCCTGCATGTGCATGTGAAAACGCACATAACGGTCCGCCGTCACGTTCAGCAGGGTCAGCACGTGAATGGTCGTGGGGCCTGCGGCAGGCTCCACCAGAGCCAGATGGAACAGTCGGTTATACACCCCGCGCTGCGGGTCCTGCCGTGCTACTGCACTTTCAAGCTCTTCCAGACAGGCCTGCGCCTTCTTTGCATCCTCTTCCGTAGCACTCTGGGCTCCAAGGGCCGTCGCCTCAGGCTCAATCAGCAAGCGCAGATGAAAGACGTCCTCCGCCTCCTTACGCGTTAGCGGGGTGACAAAAAATCCTCGTTTGGGATGCAGGGAGACGAGGCCATCCTGTTGCAGGCGCACCAGAGCTTCACGCACCGGAATTTTGCTGATCTCAAATTCGGCAGCAATGCCGTCCTGACGGATTGGCTCACCTTCCCCCACCTCTCCGTTCAGAATTTGCTCACGGAGAACGTCATAAAGCTGGTCAGAAATGGACCGCGAAACAAGCCGCGTCTTCTGGGGGGTGATCATACTATGTAAACTTCACTTCTATCGCTCAGATCTTGTTTATATAGCTAGGCCATTCCCCCGCCCGAAACAACCGACAGGCACAAGATGGCAGACAATCACAGCTCCCTTACTGAGAGCTTTTCTGCCCCGCAGCCAGCAGGCGCACCCCAAAGAACGGTCCGTTGGAGCGTGACCCACCGGGCAGGATCCGCACAGTCAGCGTATCTTTGCCCTGTGTCCAGGCTTCCGGAATGGCCGCCTCCACCTCCACAAACCGCGCAGGCATTTCCGTAGGCCAGCTCAGGCTGGAAAGAGGCTTGCCGTTGACCAGAATACGCGTCCCCTGTGTGCGGGGAACATCCTTGCTCCACAAAGTCGTTTGCAAAACAAGCGGTCCCGGTTTGGCCTTCAGGGTAAATTCCATAAACCCACCAGACCGCAGATCCCGCCCGTTCCGGCCACGATACACCAGTGGCCAGGAGCCATCCGCCCGCAGGCCATGGTCATGCTCCTGCTGCATCTCCCCAAGATGGATGACATCAATCGTTCGGGCTGCAATATCTTTCTGGCGGCGTTGTTCCTTGCGATACACACCTTCTTCCTGATGCCATTCGCTTTCTGAAAAACACCGCAGATACAGAGCACTCCGGCGCTTGTACTGCGCATAAAACGGCTTGAACTCAAGCTGCGCGGGCCTTCCTGCCTGCGTGGTGCGATAGACAGCTTCCTGCCCTGCAACGGGTGCCATATCCCGCACGACATCTGAGGTTACAAGCGCCGGGTCCATGGCATCATAAGGCCCTTCAGCACTCGCAAGGTCAGCCGCCAGAACCATCGGTCCATGCAGGAGGGAGACAAGATGAGGGGCCTCAACCGGCGTTTCTGTGCGCAATGCCAGAGGGAGCGTCAGCGCCACCGTATCCCCCGCATGCCAAGTTCGATTGAGGACCAGATAACCGCCTGAAGGCGTAGCGGGAACACTCTGGCCATTCACGGTGAGGCTCAGATCCCCTTTGACCCAGCCCGGCACCCGCAGCGCCAGCCGGAACGTCGCTGGCGCTTTTATAGCCTCAACCTTCAGAGTAACCTGCCCGTTATACGGATAACGGGTTTCCATCCGCCAGGACACGTCTTTACGCGCCCACTGCACCTGAGAGGGAATGTAGAGATTCACAAAAAGCGTCTCTGCCCCCTGCCACCAGATGGACTCTCCATGCTTGGCATGGCTCTCCATCCCCGTGCCGACACAACACCAGAAGCTGTCCGTCGGGGTAGACCACTCGCGCACGCCCGCGGTGATAGTTGGCGTCATGTAGGTAAACAGCCCCGTCTGCGGGTCGTGTGCCGCCAGAACATGGTTCAGATGGGCGCGCTCGTAGTAGTCGAACAGTGTGCTGTCCGGCTGCCATGTATAAAGCTGCCGTGTCAGTTTGAGCATATTGTAGGTATTACAATGCTCGCAGGTCTGCTCGGTAATATGCTGAGAAATGGTATCCGGTTCCGAGAAATATTCCCGGTCCGCATTCCCGCCAATTACATAACTATGATGCTGCGTGACCGCCTGCCAGAAAAAGCGCGGGCCAACCTGCCAGCGCGCATCCCGGCTGACTTCTGCAATCCGCCCCAGCCCAATCAGTTTGGGGATTTGCGTATTGGCATGGCGATTAGCCAGATCATCCTGTCGGGCCATCAACGGGTCCAGCACGGGCCGGTCATAGGTGCGTTTTGCCAGACGCAGCCACTTTGCATCCCCTGTGCGGGCTGCCAGTTCGGCAAAGCTCTCGTTCAGGCCGCCATATTCACAGGTCAGAACTTTTTGCAGCTGTGCGTCTGTCAGCTTGCTGTAAAAGGCTTCAAAAAAACTGCCCAGTTTCACTGCAACAGTCAGCGCGTTGGGGTTCTGACAATAGGTTTGCGCATCAAACAAACCCGCAAAAGTTTTGTGGATATTATATAAAGGAGACCAGGCTCCGTTCAGGTCAAACCCACCTGACCGAATATCGCCTTTTTCCATTTCGGCAAAAATTCTTTTCCCGTCTGTAATCGTGCCGTCTTTTTCCTTACGGGTGAAGCCGGCCACATACCCATCGCCCCATTTATCCTGAACCGTCGCCAGTTCCTGCACAATATAGGCCACCCGGCTGCGGCATTCGGCATCGCCTGTCTGCGCATACATCAGGGCAAGAGCGGAGAGGTAATGACCCAGCGTATGCCCTGCAATCGTGTCATTCTCCCAGCCGCCATACACTTCCCCTTTGGGGGACAGCCCAGCCTGCACGCGGAAGTTGTGGAGCAAACGGTCTGCGCTCAGGCTAAGAAGATAAGCCCGATTACTCTCAACCGCATCGAGCCAGTGAGACGGCAACAAGCGAACATCCTGAAGGGGTATAGGTGTCACACTCTCTCCAGCCAAAACACCCCTTGGCCCGCGCGCTGCAAGCGCCTGTCGTGCCCCCGGCAAAACGGACGCAGCCCCACCCAGAGCAACACTCGCCAGCAGGAAGCGCCTGTTTAGTCTCATCTCCATCGTCTTTTCCTCACGTCGTTTTAAAAACGCTTCCTGTTTTCTGAATAAGAGTCTTGAAGCCCGATACTGATCAGGGGCTCATCGCCTGCAAATGCAGACCTGTTGGAGTGTTATGCAAAGGCACTTCCCACGCATCCCGCACCTTTGGAGCCACAGGATTTACGCCGTAGATATGCATTGGCGCACCCGCAGGATACTCGGCACGCAGCCGCGCCACCGGGGTCCAGCTTTCTGCAGGCGCCAGCGTGATATCCATGTCGTGAGAGGCCGGATTATAGTGAACACTCTCAAACTTCCCGCTTTCCAGCGTGAGGAACACCCCTGCATCCGCCACAAAAATGCGGGTTCTGGCACTGTCTTTAGGCGTAATGGTCACGCTGCCATCACCCTCTTCACGCAACAGACCACCAAAAGCCTGCCAGCCGAAGTCAGGATGTTTGACAACATCAACCTGTGTTGCCAGCGCATGACCATAAAAGCCCATGCCATAATCCCCGGAATACGCATCAAACCGCATGACATCGGGCGCAGAATGGAAGGCCGCAGATCCAAAGCCTTTTTGGTCAATATTGGTCAAAGCCCCCATCAGCCCACCATACGCCACACGCAGCATATAAAAATCTGTGGGTTGCGCCTGAAACGCCGAGAAAAGCGGAACCGCATTCAATGCAGAGCCGTAATGGTGGATTTGCCTCTCTATTCTGGCAATTTTACCGGCATAAAGAAAATCCCAGTAGCGCCGGGCGTTGCCATTATAGCCCCAGCTAGGCAAAGCAGGATCATACGCCAGAATGGCATCCCGTGTTTCGTCCGCCTGTGCCACATCACCAAAATAGCGGAGCCAGGCATAGACTTCAGGCTGACCGGTGGAATCCCACGCCATTTCACTCCCATAAGGGTAACGCTGGCTTTTCCAGACGGTCTCACGCTTTTTCATCAGATTTTCGATCGTCTGAGCTTCTTCTGTCAGGTTTTCCCGTTTCAGATCCTTCAGGATTTCAACAAATACATCGCCTTCCATCAGGCCATACTGCGTGTAATAGGGAGCCTGCTGCATCATTGCAGTTATGGTAACGGCCGCTTTATGCAGATACCAGTTCGCATCATGCTGCTGCACCAGCCCCGTATGGTTCCGCGCCAGCCGATATAAAACCCAATGCACGATAGCGACATGCGGATAGTTATACGCCCGGCCAATATCCGCCGCTTTCTGGCGAGACCATGATGCCCATGTTTTCCAGTTTTCTGCCGCATTATAATAATCCGGGAACTGTGCAGGGTCATAATAGAACAGGCTTTTTCGCACCCCGCCTTCTGTTGGGCCGGAGGCGACCTGAAGCTGCCCGACAACAGTTTCATTCGCAAACTGCTCCAGCTTTGCAACTTCCTGCGGCTCTGGATTATCCAGCTCCTTCATAGCCGCCGCCACATAGCTCCCGGCTCCACCCTCGTCACTCAAACCGGCAATCCAGACACGCGGGTCCTGCGTGATGATGTGTCCTGCCTCCCGATCAAACGTCATGATCGACGGACTACGATGAAACGGATCTGAGGGGTTTTGATACCATTGCTCGGAAAATAGAAAACGGCCCATATCCGCCACGGCCGTATGAGCGGATTTGGTGACGAAATAGCTCAGCGTCTGCACGCTGCCATCCGCATAGGTGACGGAGAGCCGCGCCCGACCCCATATTTTGCCGTCCACCCTATACCGCTGCCAGACGCCGTGGGCACCCTCCGGACTGATGCTAAGCGCCCCTTTTGGCTCTACGGAAAAAGACTGCACAGCCTGCGCAGACTGAAGATACAGCGTTGCGGGCAAATCTTCAGGCACCACATAGCCCGGCAGGCTGACAGCAACAGGCCGTGCATGGGCCGCAAGTGTCTGTTCAATGCCGCGCACGTTCGGCGCAAACGCAAACCTCAGGCCAAACGTGCGTGTTTCACCGGGCTGTAAGGTGAATTGCGTAGGCGCATTCCATTGGCCTCCCGCTTTTTGCCATTCCTGACCAGCAAAACCACCGCTGACTGGCATCCAGTCATAAAAGCCTTCAAAAGTCTGGCTGCGCGGTGTGGCCTCTGCCAGCACATCCGTTATCCCTACCCCTCCGGCAGACGGTTCCACCAAAGGACGATACACTTCCAGCGGCGTGCGCCCTTCGGGCATTCCCAACAACACCGGCCCGGCACCATTCATGCGCGCGACCTGAATATAGCCGCCATCCCGTGCGATGGCCGGGTCCACAAACACCTCGTGCTTGTGGGCGTCATCCAGTGTTTCGTCAGTAAAATCGTTTCCAAAAACCAGCGGGAACCCCATACCACCGACCTGCACTGCCTGCTTGCCGGGATTGGCTATGGAAAACTGTAAAACCAGATCCTGCCCCGAAAGCCTCCATACACGACGCACACGCAACGGAAAGCCCGTCCCCAAAGAGGCAGTGATATCATCCTGCCGCAGCACATCGCCCCCTGAAGGCAGGCGCTGCACAGGCCGTTTTACATGCCATGAGGAAAAATCTTTCCAACCAGCCGCGCCTTCGGTTCTGAGCCGAAAATCAATATCCCCCAGATGTGCAAAGCCATTTCCCTGCCGTCGTCCTTCCAGACGCCAGAGCAGATAGTCGGCCTCTTTATCCGAGCTGGCGGCAAGAGACCGCAGCGTGCCATCCGCACCATGAAACCGCATAAAAAACGGTCCTGCGCTGCAAAGCCTTACGTTCCCATCCGTCGTGCATTGCCGCGCAGACTGCGCTTCCAGACTGGACGCCCCTGCCTGCGCAAAAGCCTCCAGTGGCAACAAGGCCCCACCCAACGTCGTCAGTGCGGAAACGCAGGAAAGCCGTGCGAGAACCTTCACCGTGCCGCCAGTTTTCCCAAAAAAACGCCGTCTCACAGTGCTGAAGCCTCTCATGACAGGGATATCTACGCATATATCGTATACTATTTTACTTTTGAAGGGTAGATTTTATGCAGACACCCTAAAAAGATATGGAAAGTCGGTTGCCGAAAATTTCAGCCATTTTTGCAGACTAATTTCTTGTCCGAACTGATCTGATCTGTATAATCGTATACGAAATAATAAATCGCACACTCCCCCATTCTTCCACATACCCCGGCCCTACCCTCGGCAACACCGGGTATGTGATTGTGAAGGACCCCTTCTGTGCAGCCTGACACACAGCTCCTTACCGCCCGACGCTCCGCTTTTTTCACACTGCTGGTGACAGAAGCCGCAGAACGCGCCGGGTTTTACGGCATGGAGGCCATTCTGTTGCTGTTCATGGTGCAGCAGCTTGGCATGGCCGATACGGGGGCGGACCTGCTGGTTGGCGCTTTTGCCGCCATGATTTACGCCACCCCGCTTCTGGGCGGGTGGCTGGGAGACCGGGTGTATGGCGCACGCCGCACCGTTGTGCTGGGTGCCATTCTGCTAAGTGCAGGCTATGGGCTTCTTGCACTTTCCACTGTGTACCGCGGGCTTTTTGTCCCGGCTCTGGCTCTGGCCGCGACAGGTAACGGGCTTTTCAAACCCAACGCCGCGCAGCTTATCCGTTGCCTTTATGAAGAGCATCCGCAGGAGCGGGATTCCGCCTTCACACTTTACTATATGGCCGCCAATGTCGGGTCTGCCCTCTCCATGCTGTGCATTCCATGGGTGCGGGATTATGCAGGGTCCTTTACCGCTTTTGGTCTCTGCGTGGCAGGACCGGCCTGTGCTCTGGGCGTTCTGCTCGCCCGTACGCATGCCCTGCGTCACACCGGTTCAGCGCCAGACAAAGCCCCGCTCCTGCCGCGCCCGGCGGTTGCGGGAGCCGCAGCCATTTGTCTGTGCACACTTACCATCATGGAGGTATTATCCAGCGCATCCCTCGCCCGGCTGGCCGTGTTTGGCTGCCTCGCACTGGTGACTATTCTGTGGGGCGCCCTGTATCGTAAGGCGACCTCACGAGAACGGCTTAATCTCGTCACCATGGGGATCATGCTGCTGCAAAGCATTGCGTTCTATTGCTTCTACCAGCAGATGCAGACGTCCCTTACCCTGTTTGCCCTGACTAATGTGGACGGTACGTTCCGCATTCTGGGCCATCCCCTGTTTGCCCTCTCAGCCGCCCAGTTTCAGGCACTGGACCCGATTTTCATCATTCTTCTCAGCCCCCTTCTGGCCAAACTCTACCATGCGCTTGCCAGCCGGAACCGGGATCTCTACCTCCCCACAAAATTCGCTGTGGGATTTGGCTTTGTGGCGCTGGCATTTTTCATCTGGTGGGGTGGCACGCGCCTTGCAGGCTCCGGCCTGACAAGCGCATGGCCTATGCTGGGTGGCTATTTTGCCCTTGCAACGGCTGAATTGCTGATTGGCGGCCTGGGGCTTGCGGTTATTGCGCGTTATGCTCCTGCACGTCTGAATGGCTTGATGGTGGGGGCCTATTACCTCACAGTGGGCGCAGGCATGTATCTGGGCAGTGAAATCGCGAGTTTTGCCACGCCCCCGGCCAATACTGCCCCTCTGCAAAACCACCACTATGAAACACTGTTTGGCACGCTGGGCCTATGCGGCCTTGGGCTGGTGAGCATCGCACTCCTTCTGGCCCGTATGCTTAACCATATGGAAAACCGCCATCAGGCCGTGGCCCAGCGCTTCAGTGTGCGAGCAAACACGGATTGTTCAGCATAACCCAAACGGTAGGAAATCTGCCCTTTAGTGTGTTGCCCTGCCTGTAACAGGCGCTCGGCTTCCGTCCGGCGCACACCATCCACAAGACTGCGGAAACTTTGACCCTCTGCTGACAGCCGCCGCTGTAAAGTCCGCACAGAAACCCCGAGAGCCGAGGCAATCTGAGGTATCGTCATGCAGGGTGTCCCAAGGCGTTCGCGCACCGCACGTGCAACCTGCTCGGCCATACTGGCGGACACAGGTACCTCGGCTTCCATGCGCCGGGCCAGTTCTTCCAGATAATCACGACCCGGACGAGGGCTCAGCTCACGCTGGCGCTCCATTTCTGTACGGTCAAACAAAATCCGAAAATGCTTCTGTCCAAACCGCACCGGGCACCCCAGCACCTCTTCCGCCGCCTGCCATAAGCCGGGCCGCGGCGTGGTGCAGGCAAACTCCGCACAAAGGGGCGTAACCTCTGCCCCCAGAGCTTCTTTGGGAAGGCGTGCCAGATTGGTTAAGGCCCACAACTGGCCTGCTTCAAGAATAGCCTTTGGCACTCTCGGGTCTGGTCGTGCCAGCGTGTAGCGAACTTCCACAGTGCGCGGATGCCTGATGACATGAATGGCAATATCCGGATGTAGCAGCAGGCTATAACGCCCCACCATGCTGTATCCATCCAGCAGACTTTCGCACTGGCAGACCAACGCTCCCACCAGACCAAAATCCTGCGGCCTTGTGTATAGCGCCAGCGCAATGCCTAAACCATGGTCCGCATTATTCCGGTCCAGCAAAACGCCCCAGATCGTAACCATCATCTGCCAGATAGAAAGCCTGTGCTGCTGCCGGGACGCCTCAGCCTGCTCCAGCATCCGCTCCTGCTCTGTACGGGTCAGGCACCCGGCCTGCACGGCTGCTCCCAGAACAGCATCAAGCGGTGTCACCATGAGTCAGCCATCCTTTTAGTCTGGCGTAAAATGTCAAAAAACTGGCGCATTTTGTCAAGCCAACCCTCCTGCGCTCCCTACCTTTCCTGACACGTCACAAATGGAAAGTGCTTTATAATGAATCAGCCTGCACAACCTCTCACCGATACGGGCACGTCCCACTTCTTCAAAAATCAGACCTTCCATTTCCAGACCCTCCGCGCGCTGAATGACATTGCCGCCGGCGGTGCAGACCTGAACGAAGTGCTGATGGCCATCAGTCAGATTACCGATGGAGACAGCAATGGCTGGTATGAGGCCTATTCCGCCCTTGCCACCCGCACGGAAGACCGCATTCCCAGCTGCGCCGACCCGCTGAGCTGCGGCCAGTCCTGGCTCCGGGCGCATAATTACTGGCGCACGGCAGAATTCCTGCTGGCCCCGCAGGACCCGCGCCGCCCTCTGGCATGGGACCGGCAGATTGCCGCCTTTGATAAAGGGCTGGAACTCTCCGGCATTGCCCACGAGCGCTTTACCGTGCCGTATGAAAGCGGGAAGCTCCGCGGCATTTTCTACCCCGGCCCGGACGGCTGGCAGAAAAAGCCACTGATCGTTCTGTGCGGCGGGTATGATTCCACGCTGGAAGAGCTGTATTTCGTCATCGCCAAAGCGGCGTATGATCGTGGCTACGCGGTGCTGACATATGAAGGCCCCGGTCAGGGCGGCGTACTGCGCCAGTATGGGCTGAAGTTTACGCCGGAATGGGAAAAACCGACTGGTGCCGTTCTGGACTATTTTGAAACCACCTACTTCAAGCCAGAAAAAACCGTGCTGATCGGCATGAGCCTTGGCGGCTATTTCGCCCCGCGCGTTGCCGCATTTGATAAGCGTATCAGCGGCGTTGTGGCGTATGATGTTTTCTTTGATGCTGGCAGCATTGCACAACGCTACGCCACGCATGCGGGGAACCCTGAAGCACTGAACAACCCGGACATCAAATGGGCGATCGACAATGCAATGTGGACGCTTGGCGTCTCCTCCATGGAAGACGCCGTTAAAACCCTTTCGGCCTACTCTCTGGCTGGTGTTGCGGGGAACATTACGGCAGATGTGCTGACTCTGGTGGGTGAGCACGATCACTTCATCCCGGCCACGCAAGCGGAAGACTTCAGTAAAGCCTGCATCCGGGCCAAATCGGTTGAAACCGTTGTGTATGATGTCGCGTCAGGCGGCGCGGAACACTGCCAGCTTGGAGCACAAACCCTCTGGCATGCGAGCGTCTTTAGCTGGATGGTTCGTAAATTCTCTTAAAACACATAAAAGGCGGAGGGGGCAGAACACCCTTCCGCCTTTTCCTGTTCCGGTTTAACCGAGCTTAGAAATGCCCTTCCAGACTGGCACCAAAAGCACGAGGCTGGCCAACCTGAGCATATGAGCCAGCCCAGCTACTCCGCGCGTTATAAATAATATGCTCATTAGACAGGTTTTTCGCATAAAAACGCACAGTGTAATATTTGGACGTATAGGCTGCGTGCATGTTGAAGGTAATATAATTCCCTGCTGTAATACCCGTTCCGTTTTCGACCTGAGACGTATAAGCCCCCACCCGATTGACCGTTCCACCGAATGAGAAACCAGACTGGAATTTCTGATCAAACCCCACAGTGAAGGTTGTACTGGGGGCATTGCTGAATTTAGACCTTTTTGCATACGCATACGCTGTCGGGGCTTTTTGAATTTTGGTATCCAGCAATCCGACACCACCATAAATATTCAGTCCCTTTGTCACATGGTACTGCGCTTCCAGCTCCAGCCCCATGCTTCGGCCATCGGGAATATTGACAAAGGTATAATCCAGAAGATCCTGATAATTATGAAAGCTATTATAAAACAGGTTTCCATTAAGGCTGAAACGCCGCCCAAACTGCTCCGTATGGCCTGAAAGCTCGTAAGTCGTTACCGTTTCTTTTTTATACTGATAGTAAAACCCACGATCCCAATCAATTGCGCCACCACCGGGGTTATATCCACGCCGGACAGTAAAGCTCATGCTGTCATGCGGAGAGAAAGTATAAAGCAAGCCACCTTTTGGGAGGAACATTGTCGTCCCGCCATCAAAATTGACGCTTCCCCAGCTCATTCGCACGTTTCGGTTCTGCACTTCCCGTTCCACACGGGCCCCGGCTATCAAACTCAAACCACCCACCAGTGGCACTGTGCCGTCCATATAGATGGCATAGGTCTGCTCCTGATCAGGCCCGTTCACCCCCATATCAGGCGAGGTAATTCTCTGGTCTCTATTGAAGTAGTAGAGACCCAGAACACCATTAATCCAGCCATTTTTAGGCGAATAGACAAATCTCTGCTCTATCGTATTGTTATTCTCGTTCAGGTTGAGTTTGCCACGAGAATTGGAACTGGCAAGCTGATTGGACTGGTTGAAGTTCGCATCATACCAGACGTGGCCGTACAAAAGGCTCGCTGTCAGAGCATCTGAAATTTCATAACTAAATTTGTCACTCAGCGTATCAATAGAGGAGTTTGAAACACGAATATTCATATCCGGGTTATCAAATTTATACTTCCAGAAATCCGGACCTGTTGCCTGATACAGATACTCACCATTCTGCTCTCTGTGAGAGCCCACCATTTCCATTTTAAATCGCGGCAATGCCTTAGGCGTCCAGAGCATTTTGCCTCTAAACGTCGACTGATTAATTTCACTCGGATTATATGGCCATGATTTGCCAGCATATTTAATATAGCTGTTTCCATAAATGCCATTCCCGGAAAGCCTGATGGCCAGCTGATCTTTGACTAAAGGCCCGGAAAGCGTTGCCCCGAAACTCCCTCTGTCCCCCTGGCTTTCATAGCCTGCATGCACGGCCCCGTGCCACGCCCATGTGGGGTCTTTGGTATTCATGGTGATTGCACCCCCAATAGCATTCCGCCCCTGGGTTGTAGCCTGCGGGCCGCGCAGAACCTGCACATCATCAAAGTCCCACAACCCTGAATCTGTATAGCGTTGTCCGCCAAAGGTCTCCGGCAAACCATCAATAATCACGGCTGTCCGCGGTCTGCTGCCAGACATGAGGGTGAAAATCCCTCCCGCAGCGCCCTCGCCGCTCATCCCGCGGATAGCAGGAAGCCCGGCTGCATTCCCCACCATGTTGGGCACCCGGTTCGTCACATCATACAGAGAGCGATATTCATCAGTATCCAGATGCCGCAACACAGTCACCGCACTGTTGGTGTTCTTCAGGCGATCAATAGACTGCCCCACCACAACAATGCGCTCCGTTCCGCCATAGCTGCTTGTGGAACTCCCTTCTGCGCTATGCGGATCGGCCGTTTTTGTCAGCCCGCCCGGTCCCGATGAGGTGGGTGATACTGCGACAATCTGAAATGCGCCGTCCCCAACAGAACGATACGTCAGCCCGGTCCCGGCCAAAATCTTTTGCAGGCCTGCTGCCAGTGTAAACTGACCAGCCACGCCCGCACTGTTCCGATGGTCAAGGCTTTCTGCATCGGCAGTGACCTGCACATGTGCTTGCTGGCTAAAGGCAAGAACGGCGTCCGATAACGCGCCCGGAGCGACATGGAAAACGTGGAGCGGGGCAGATGTCTGGGCTTTGGCCTCCATTCCCTCACACAAGGTCCATACCCCGGCAATCGACAGGCCAAGAACCCCCCGCATCAGACCACGAGCCAGAAAAAGCCGTATAACCATGGGTACCGAAAATCCTTCATGCCACTCAACATCACGGAGCTGCAACTGTCTCGCAGTTGCACACCACTCCTTAGATGCACGAGCGGAGAGATTTTCCTGTCATCAGAGAAAATTTTTATTCACGAGCTATCCCGGCCCGGTGACGAGTGCCAGATCAGGCAACACAGTCTGCACGTTCCCGCCATGCGGCCTGACCGCCAGCCGTAAGGCCTGCATGGGGTCACGGACATTATAAACACCTGTGACGCGCTTTTCTGCCAGTTGCTGATCCAGCACAAAAATATGCCGGTGTGACCATGGGCGGAGTGCCGCCACAAAGTCAGAAACCCGCATAGCCCGCGCCATAAGCAGACCTGTGGCCCATACACCAACCATTTCCGGGTTTTGTTTGCCGGTTTGCGTTGTATGCCCGCTCACCCGCAGCCAGTCTCCGGCATATAAATCCTGACTGGCTCCAAGAGCACCGGGAGCGGCAACACGGCTACTCCCTTCTTTTACAGCCACTGTGGTATGGTTATCCTCCATCGCCACATCAAAGACTGTTCCCAAATCCGTTGCAGTCACAGCACCAGCTTTTACCGTAAAGGGACGCTGTGCATTATGATGGACCGTAAAAAGGCCCTGCCCGCGTAAAAGGCTTACGATACGGGTTGTCTGGGTAAACTGGATGGCAATCGCACTCCGCGGCGCAAGCTGCACAACACTCCCATCACGTAACCGAACCTCTTTTGTCTGGCTATAACCGGTGGAGTAATCAGCCTGAGCCCAGATCATCGCATCCGGTGCAAACACAAACATGCTGACACACGCCAACGCCGCCAGACCGCCAGCCCAACTCTGGAACGCACGCCTCTTCCAGACAGGTTTATGCGCCGCCTGTGCCGCGGGCCTTTCGGCCCGTCGCCGTTCCGGGGCAGCCTGCTGCAAGAGCGTGATTGTCTTATTAACCTCCGCCCATGCCTGAGGGTGGCGCGGGTCTGCCCTTAACCAGACATCGAACTGCTGCAACAGTTCTGGGTTATTCGGGTCGTCCTGCAGTTTTACGTGCCAGAGGGCCGCGGCCCGCGTCGCCGTTGTCTTCTCCATCATCAGGCGAGGACAAAAGCGGCGAAGCGAGCAGAGTGTCCCTGCGACCACACTCCGCCTTTCAGATTGCGAGGCACGTTATTCTCCTGTTGCGCGCGTGTTTGTACAAGCCTCTATGCCATCAGCAATAAGGCTTTGCGCAAACGAGACGGAAATATTTAACTCAGCAGCAATTTCGCGCAGCTTTAAGCCTTCAAAATAATACATTTTAATGGCTGCGGTCTGGCGCGGCGGCATCGCCTCTATCTGATCCAGCAATTTACTGACCTGCCAGCGCGCATCAGCAACCTGCTCAGGCGATGGAGCAAGGTCGGCTATCATACGGCTGGCATTATCAAAATCGGTATCTCTGGTTTTTTCCAGCTTCTGCCGCCGGTAACTAAACCTGAACAGATTGCGCATAATCGTTTTGAAATAATGGACCGGCGCGCTGATCTCTATTTTATTCTGCTGTTCAAACAGCACCCAGGCTTCCTGCACAAGGTCTTCCGCCTGTGCGTGGTCCCCCGTAAGGCGGTTGGCATACACAAGAAACGCTTTACGGTGCTCCTGATACAGTCTCAGCGATAATTTTCTCGTGCTCAACGCGAAATCTCCGACATTGAGCTCCGCTATATGAGAATTATTCTCATATAGCTACAAAAATTTCACCTCGGGATCAGGCAGGGCGCACCTGCCCCACCCTGCGGTTTATTCCATCGGCGGCTGACCGTTAGAGGCAGACGTTCCCCCGTCCACCGGGATCGTCGCCCCCGTGACATATCCAGCCGCGTCGCTCGCCAGAAAGACAATCACACTGGCAATATCTTCCGGCTCGCCAAGGCGACCAAGCGCGGTGCGTTCTATAAACTTCTTCGCTTTGGCCTCGTCTTCCACCAGCTCCTTGCCCATTGCCGTGCGGCTGAGGCCCGGATTGACGGAATTGACGCGAATACCGTGCTTGCCAAGGTCCAGCGCCAGAGACCGCGTCAGGTTCACAACCCCGCCCTTGGCTGCGTTATAAGCCGGGAAATTCCAGTCCCCACCCATGCCGGAAATGGAGGCGACATTGATTATGTTGCCTTTGGTCTTTTTCAGATACGGGATGGCGGCTCGTGCGCAATAAAACGTGCCGCTCAGATCAATATTGATCACGCTCGCCCATGTCTCATCAGTTGTGTCTTCCGGCTGCCCGGGCCGCGCAATCCCCGCATTATTTACCAGCACATCAATCTGACCGAAATGCTCTGCGGCAGCTTTTATGGCCCGGTTAACCGCGGCTGAGTCTGCAATATCACACGCAATAGCCAGGCTCCGGTCTTTG
Organism: Acetobacter malorum; assembly: GCF_002153605.1. Classification (GTDB taxonomy): domain Bacteria; phylum Pseudomonadota; class Alphaproteobacteria; order Acetobacterales; family Acetobacteraceae; genus Acetobacter; species Acetobacter malorum_A. The sequence goes on from NZ_JOPG01000030.1 coordinate 58,025, forward strand.
GAAAAATCCCCTGCCACTTTACTCAAATTGCCTTCGTCGGCGTCCAACAGAACCACATTGGCCCCTTCAGCATGAAAGCTCCGCGCAGTCGCCTCCCCAAATCCGGAAGCAGCACCTGTCACAATGACGGTTTTGCCTGAAAAACGCTGCATGAAGATCTCCTTATGTCTGCCGTGCAGTCTCTCTGCACTCAGGCAGTCAAACCGACTGCGGCGGAGGTCGTTCTTTCAGGAAAAGGACATTCCCTGCAAAATCCGCAAAAGTTCATCCATGATGAACTTACGCCAGTTCCCAAAGGCAGGGGCCTCACGATAAATCCTGAGCATCAGGAGACCATGTCCCATGGGCAAAACCCCGAAACTCATTCAGTCCATTGAACGCTCAGCCGCCATTCTGGAAATTATCGCCCAGGAAGGAGGCAGCGCACGCCTGCAACAAATTGCCAGCATCTCCGGCATTGGGAAAACGACCGTCCACAATATTCTCCAGACCCTCGACCATCTGGGCTATGTGCAGCGTCGCACCGGGGATATGCGCTATCATCTGGGTGGACGCATCCTCAATCTGGCCCGGATTACCGGGGATGATAATGCTCTGCGCGCCCGCCTGCGACCTGCCCTTGATGCCATTGCGGAAGAGAGCGGTGCCACCGTCTGGCTGGCCGTTCCCAGCGGGGATGAGGCCGCCTATCTGGATATTGTCAATCTGCCAGACCCGGACCTGATGCGCAGCATCCCAAGCCGGGAAAAGCTGGAAGGGTCCGCCGTGGGGCTGGTTTTTCTGGCCTTTGTGCCCGGCCTTGGCAAACGGGTGCTGACAACCCGCGCCAATGCTCTGAACAGTGACATTCTGGCGCAGATTGAAACCGTGCGCATCAAGGGCTTTGCGCTGGATCTGCAAGGCTACCATCCGGGCGTGAACGGCGTTGCCATTCCCTGGCGGGATAATGGTGAAGTCCGCGCCAGTGTCTGCCTGACCGGCCCTGCCAGCAAGCTTCCGCCACACCGGCTCAGCCGTCTGGCCTGGATGATGATGAAGCATGTCGAACGCACGGATATCCAGAGCTGCTGAACAAATAATCTTTCCCTTGCGTCCCTCATTCCCTTATTGAGCAGCGCAGCTACTCTGCGCCTTTTTCTCAGGAAAGCGATTGTCTAAACCATGAAGTCTTCTACCGCGACCGCCATGATCACTGCTGCTCTGGCTGAAGCAGAGCGCATGAATGTCTCCGTCTGCATTTCTATTGTGGATGCCGCAGCCTGGCCCGTCGCTTTTATGCGCATGGAAGGCACCATTCTGGGGGCGATTGATATCGCTAACAAAAAGGCCCGTACCGCTGCACTGTTCCAGATGGACAGCGCCGATTTTGCAGAAATTGCCCATCCCAACGCCCATGCCTACACGCTGGAAAACACCAATGGCGGCCTGATAAGCTTTGGCGGCGGCCTTGTGCTGAAGGATGCCACTGGCAGCGTAGTGGGTGCCATTGGCGTGTCCGGCGCCAGCACTGCGGATGATATTGCCATTGCCACCGTTGCCTCTCGCGTTTTGACCGCCTGACCCTCTTTTTTAGCCGAGACCCTGCATGACATCAGAAACCGTGCCGCCTGAGAGCGGTCTTACTGTCGTTCCACCGCCCCATGGCAGAACCGCAGCTCTTCTTACTCTCACATTCGGCACGTTTGTTGTCGGCACCGGTGAGTTCGCCATTATGGGCATGCTCCCGGAATTTGCGCAGTCGCTCAACCTGTCTCTGGCGGATGCCGGTTATGCCATTACCGCGTACGCGCTGGGGGTGGTGATCGGCGCGCCGCTTATCACCATCCTCGGGGCGCGGCTGTCCCGGCGGGAGCTGCTGCTTGTTCTGCTGATCATGTTCTGCCTTGGCAATTTCCTGAGCATTGTCATGCCCACACCGGGGCTGGTTGAAGTCGCACGCTTTCTGACAGGCCTGCCGCATGGTGCGCTCTTCGGCATTTCCGCCCTTGTGGCGGCCTCCATGGTGGAACGCTCCCGCCGTGGCTGGGCTGTGGGCCGCGTGCTGTCCGGCATTGCCATTTCCACCCTGATTGGCGCGCCATTTTCCACCTTTGCGGCGGACCATTTCGGCTGGCGCATTGCTTACCTGATTATCGGCCTGTTTGGCGTTCTGACCTTTCTGGGCGTCCTGCGCTATATTCCGGCAGACAAACCCAACCGCAAGAACTCCCCGCTTAAGGAAATCACCGCTCTGGGCAACATGCAGGTTATGCTCACCCTGCTAACCGCCGCAGTGGGTTTTGGCGGGATGTTTGGCGTCTACACGTACCTTACCAGTGTTCTGCAAAACGTGACCCACGTGCCGGAATGGCAGACCATGATCTATATGGTCATCTGGGGTGCCGGCATGCTGGTCGGGGCGAATGCCGGAGCCTGGCTGGTGGACCGCAATATCAATCTGGCCGCCATCATTGCCCTTGCAGGCAGTGCGGTCATCATGTTCGCCTTTTCCACAGTGCTGCACAACAATTTCGCTCTGATGCTCATCGTCTTCCTGATCCCAACCTTTGTGAACGGTCTTGGCCCGGCTCTTCAGACCCGGCTGATGGATTTTGCAGGCGATGCCCAGACACTTGCGGCCTCCCTCAACCATTCAGCCTTCAACATCGCCAACGCACTGGGCGCCTCTCTGGGCAGTGTGCTGCTGGCACACCAGTTCGGGTATGGGTCACTTGGTGTCGGCGGGGCGCTGCTCTCCATCGGTGGCCTGCTGGTCTATCTGCTGGCGCTGCTTCTGCTGAAGAAAAGCGGTCAGCAGGAAGAACGCGGTTCCCTTACCTGAGACCAGCATTCTGCCCCCTGAAAAATCCCCCTTCCCTGCCTCCTGAGCAGGAAGGGGGTCTTCGGCTTTTCCTGTGTCCGGACAAAGCCTTAGGAAGCGCCTCGCTCATAAAGCGCGTTGTTTATGCAACAGATATGAGCAAAAACTGCCTAAAAATGTCACAAAAACATCACACCCCTCTGTGAAGCCTTTGCATATCTGGAGGTTCAACGGCTAAGAGACCGCTTCTCTTTGACCCGCATCACCCTCCGGAGTGCTGACCGCAAGTGCGCACCAAACATCTGCTTCTGTCCTCTATTGCACTGTTTGCCATAGAACGCCCGGCTCTGGCCGCTGAAACCACCCCGCAGCACAAGCATGCACCGCGCCATGCACAGCCGGTTTCCGCCCACAAGCCCGCAGCAGCACAGACCGCTCCGAAAACCGCAACCAAAGCCCCCGCCAGCCGCCACAGCAAACCGGCTGATCTGGAATCGCGCGGCACGGAAAGTGTGTCCGTCACAGGCCGCCAGCTCACCGGGCGTGATGCGGAGCAGGCTGTTACCAAAGCCATCATGCGTCAGTTTGTACCGGGCACCAGCCCATACAAGATGCTGGACCGGATGCCGGGTGTAAGCTTCTCCTCCACAGACCCGTTCGGCATCGACAGCTTTGGTGCCAACCTTTACGTGCGTGGGTTCTTCATGAACCAGCTGGGTGTGACGGTGGATGGCGTGCCGCTGAATGACCAGACCTACCAGTCCATCAACGGGATGAGCCTCGCCTCCTCCATCATCCCGGATGATATCCAGTCCATGCGTATGTCACAGGGCGCCGGGTCGGTTGAGCTTCCGTCCACCAATACGCTGGGCGGCACCATTCAGATCGGCTCGTCTGATCCGTCCGAAAAGCGCGGTGGCAAGATCAGCCAGTCTTTTGGCAGCTACAATTCCTACCGCACCTATGTGCGGCTGGATTCAGGCAAGCTGAATGATACCGGAACCCGCTTTTACACATCCTACGCCCGCACGGATGAAGGCATGTGGATGGGTAAGGGGGACCAGTTCATGCAGCAGGTCGATGCCAAACTGGTGCAGCCCATTGGCAACCGCAGCCGCATGTCCGCCTTCTTCAACTGGTCCACTCTGGCCCAGTGGAACTATCCGGATACGTCCATCGGCATCCTGAAAAACCTCGGCTGGCGCACGCCGCACCTGTATCCTAACTACGGGCTGGCTTACGGCATTGCCAATGGCACCCGCCCCGTCCCGCCGGGCTACAACAATGTGCCGGGCATTGATGGTGCAGACATCGCCATGTACGACGGCGGGCAGTCTGAAACAAACTTCATGGGCGGTCTGCATTTTGACCTCGCCCTGACAGACCGCCTCACATGGAACACCACAGTCTACGGCCACAGCCAGACCGGCTATTACAGCTACACGGATTCAGAAGACCCCTCCCCCAACGGCGCGCCGTTCTCGGAAGAAGTCTGGCAGAACCGGCAGGAACGCTACGGGATTGATACCAGCCTGCGCTATAAATGGGGCCGCCACACGATTGAAGGCGGCGTATGGTATGAAAACAACAACCAGCAGGCGGGCCTGTTCAATTATCAGGAGCCTTTGCTTGGCGAGGGTGCGCCACTCAAGGCCGTCGGGCCTTATAACGTGTATGGCCGCGCTTTTATGCAGGGCTATAACTTCCAGTGGACCACCAATGTCATGCAGTTCCATTTGCAGGACAGTGTGCAGCTGACACCGGGACTGGTGCTGCATGCCGGGTTTAAATCCATGGTGGCAACAACCGCTGGTGGTGCAAACTACAATAATGCCGACTGGACGGGCGCAGATGCCCTGCCCAATGGCTCCATGACGGCCTCTCAGGCCTTCCTGCCGCACATCAATCTGGACTGGCACCTCAACGACCACCATGAGTTCTACGTGGATGTTGCCGAGAACATGCGGGCTTATGAAGTCTCCGCCTTTGGCGTGGGCAACTCCATTTACTCCGTGCAGGATCAGGCTACCTTTCAGGCGCAGAAAAAGGCAGCCGAGCCGTCCAAGGCGTGGGTTTATCTGGGTGGCTATCGCTATACCTCACGCTATCTGCAAGCGAATGCAACCATCTATCATGCCAGCCTGATCCACCCGCTTCTGGCGGCGGCCGTGGGTTCTCTGACCAACCCGGTCTCTCAGGTGATCGACTTCGGCCACATCTCCATGACGGGTGCGAACGGGGCCATCACCCTCACCCCTATCCCCGGCCTGAATTTTACGAACACCCTGAGCTACAACAAGGGCACGTATGACCGGAATGTGGACACGGTCGGCGGGTATTACGCTCTCTCCGGCAAAAACATCGTCAACTATCCGGCGTGGATGTATAAAACGGCTCTCTCCTACACGTGGAAAGGGGCGACTGCGCATTTTGACGCCAACTATTTCGGCCGCCGCTACTACAGCTTCATGAACGACACGTCTGTGCCGGGTTACTGGGTCGCCAATGCGGGTCTTGAATACCGCTTTGGGGACATGAGTGTTCTGAAAAACGTCACTGCCAGCTTCAATGTCTATAACCTGTTTAACAACAAATACATTTCCATGATGGGCCAGAATGATAACCCCGCTGTGGGGGATTATCAGTCCATGGAACGCGGGGCTGTGCGCGAATTTTTTGGCACTGTCAGCACGTCTTTCTAAAGAATGTGAGGGGAGCATACCTCCCCTCACATCCAGAAAAAACTGTCATAAATCTATCATTTTTCATTCATCGTATTGCGCGTTCATTTTTTGTAAAGAAACGCACGATCACTCACCGATGGATGCGCAATGTCCCAGACAGTCATGAATTCTTCAGAGGCACCTGTGCAACCCACGCGCCCGAATATGGACGTGGGCAACAAGCCTCTCCACGTCATCATCTTTTTCGCCGTTCTGATTGGCGCTCTGGGCTTTGCAGCCTTCAGCATCCTGCAGGACATGCACTCCGCAGGAGAAGGCCCGCTGGCCGTTGGCACGTTTGTGCTGCTTGGCATTGCGCTGGTTATTGCTCTGGGGTTTGAATTTGTAAACGGCTTTCACGATACCGCTAACGCCGTTGCCACCGTTATCTACACCCGCAGCCTGCCACCACTTGTCGCGGTCATCTGGTCCGGGTTCTGGAATTTTCTGGGCGTTGCGTTCTCCACCGGTGCCGTGGCTTACAGCATTGTGACGCTGCTGCCGGTTGAGCTGATCCTGCAGGCAGGCAGCACCGCTGGCTACGCCATGATCTTTGCCCTGCTGATTGCCGCTATTGTCTGGAACCTTGCCACCTGGGCCTTTGGTATTCCCAACAGTTCATCCCACGCACTGGTTGGCTCCATTATGGGTGTGGGTCTGGCCAATCAGATCCTCGCACCTGCGGGTGCCGCCACGCAGGGCGTGGACTGGGGCCAGGTTCAGAAGGTGTTTTCTGCTCTGCTGTTCAGCCCGGCCTGTGGCTTTATCATGGCGGCTCTCCTGCTGTTTGTCATGAAGCTGCTGATCAGAAACAAAGCGCTCTACCGCGCACCGGAAGGCGATACGCCCCCGCCGCTGTGGATCCGCGCTCTGCTCGTTTTTACCTGCACCGGTGTGTCCTTCTCCCACGGTGGGAATGATGGCCAGAAAGGCATGGGCCTGATCATGCTCATTCTGATTGGTGCCGCCCCTACGGCTTACGCACTGAACCGCGCCATGCCGGAAAGCGCGATGCCAGCCTTTATTGAATCCGCAGCCCATGCGCAGCAGATTTTCGCCAGCCACGGCACGGGCACCCCGGCTGATCTGACGGAACAGCAGGCGCGTGACATCGTTGGGTCCGCCCTGCGCGCCAAATCCGTCGCCGCCCCGGAAACGTTTGGCGCTCTGGCTGTTCTGAGCACCGACATCTCCAGTTCCGTCAAAACCTACGGCTCCATGAAAGCCGTTCCGGCTGCTGCCGTGCCGAACGTCCGTACAGACATGTATCTGGTTGCAGACGCCATCCGCGTGATGGGTGATGCCGACGGCTTTGGCGCTGAAGATAAAAAATCTCTCAAATCCTTCCAGAGCGCTCTTTACAGCGGCACACGCTTTATCCCTCTCTGGGTAAAAATCTCTGTTGCCATCGCGCTTGGCCTTGGCACCATGGTGGGCTGGAAACGCATTGTGGTCACAGTGGGTGAAAAAATCGGCAAGACGCACATGACCTACGCAGAAGGCGCATCTGCTGAAATCGTCGCCATGACAACCATCGGTCTGGCTGAACGCTATGGTCTGCCTGTCTCCACCACCCACATTCTGTCCAGCGGTGTTGCTGGCACCATGTGGTCCAATGGCTCAGGCTTGCAGCTCTCCACGCTCCGCTCCATGGCGCTGGCATGGGTCACCACCCTCCCCGCTGCTATGGCGATCTCCGGCTTCCTCTATATTCTGTTCCGCCAGATCTTCTGATCACAGACACTTCTCCGGCCCGTTCACTGGAGCGGGCAACCGGAGAAGGGACAGACCCCACACGTAAAAGAGGCGTCCTACCCTTTGGTAAGACGCCTCTTTTGCATTGAAACTTTGCCAGCACCAGCACAACCACTCGCGCCACAAAGCATCAGGACTACCTATTAGAGGAACCTGAGAACACTCAGATAGATTTCGCGCTCTTCATCTGTTGGTTCCACACGTACCCGCACCCGGCTTTCCGGCGTGCTGATAATGGCGTCATGGCGCTGGTTGGCGGCGTCATCCAGCGTGACACCAGCCCAGCTCAAAGCCTTACAGACCTCCTGCCGCAACGCCGCATCATGCTGGCCAATGCCCGCGGTAAAGACCAGTCCATCCAGACCACCCATCACCGCCGTCAGTGCCCCGATTTCCTGACGGATACGATACACAAACAGGCTCAGCGCTTCCGCAATCTGTAAGCTCTGTGCCGAGGTTGCATCCTTTGCCAGCATCTCCCGCAGCACCCGCATGTCCGGCGAGACACCTGACACACCCAGCAGACCGGACTCATGGTAAAGCGTTTGCACCAGCGTCCGCCAGTCGGCCTTTTCTTCCTGCACCATGTAGAGCAGAACGCCCGGATCAATCGCACCGCAACGCGTGCCCATCATCAGGCCATCCAGAGCAGAAAAGCCCATCGTGGTTTCAAGGCTTTTTCCATCCTTCAAGGCGCACAGGCTGGCCCCGCTCCCCAGATGAGCGATGATGGTCCGCCCCGTTGCAAGTTCCGGGTCAATCTGCGCAAGGCGCTGGGCGATGTAGCTGTAGGAAATGCCGTGAAACCCATAGCGCACCACGCCCCGCTCCTCATACCGGCGCGGCAGAGGCAGAAGCCGCGCTACTTTGGGAATGGTGCTGTGGAAGGTCGTATCAAAACACGCAACCTGCAAAAGGTCGGGCCGTCGTTGCGCAATGGCTTTAGCGGGAGCCAGCGTCGCCTGCTGATGCAGCGGGTCAAATGGGGTCAGCTGGTCCAGCTTGTTCAAAACATCTGGCGTGATTTTCACAGGTTCCAGAAAATCGGCCCCACCATGCACAACCCGGTGCCCTGCGGCCACAACCCGGCCCTTCTGGGCAAATTGCTCCAGCCAGTGGAACAGGTGGTCAAAAATCTCCAGCCCCGTTTCTGGCCACTCTTCCTGCGCCAGAACAGCGCCATCATGATTTTTGGCATGAAAGCGCGCTCCCTTGGGGTTCTGTTCAATTTCCCCGTTGAGCAGAACAGTCGCTTTCTGGCTGTCGGCCTTGTCGTAAACGGTAAACTTCAGACTGGAAGAGCCACTGTTAAAAACAATAATGACATCCTGCATTGGTCCGTCCTTCTTCATGGCTCTTCTTGTGCTTTTATCAACCTCACGCTGCAGGAGCGCTTTCGGGGTGCAGATGCCGCGCATACAGTGCGCCCACGGCAATGGACGCCAGCCGCGCCTGCACACTATCCGCCCGGCTGGTCAGCAGTACCGGCACACTGGCCCCCAGCACCACACCGGCTGAATCCGCGCCAGCCAGAAAGATCATATTCTTGGCCAGCATGTTGCCTGCTTCCAGATCGGGTGTCACAAGAATTTGCGCCCGCCCCGCCACAGGTGAGACAATACCCTTGATTTTGGCGGCCTCTGTGCTCACGGCATTATCCATGGCCAGCGGTCCATCCAGAATACCGCCTTGAATCTGCCCGCGCTCCGCCATTTTACACAGCGCGGCGGCATCCACCGTGCCGGGAATTTTGGGGTTCACGGTTTCCACGGCAGACAGCAGCGCCACACGCGGCTCCCCGAGCCCAAGGCCCCGATGCAGATCAATCGCGTTCTGCACAATATCGCGCTTGATGGTGAGGTCCGGGAAGATGTTGATAGCGGCATCCGTCACAAAAATAAGGTCATCATAAGCAGGCACTGCGAGCAGAAAGACATGGCTCACCCGCCGGGCCGTGCGCAACCCACTCTCTGGTGAGACGACGGCATGCATTAACACATCTGTGTGCAGGCTGCCTTTCATCAGGGCGTGCACTTGCCCGGATCTGACAAGTGCGACAGCCTGTGCCGCAGCCTCCTGCGGGGTGGCGACATCCACAATGGTTGTGCCCCCCAGATCAATCCCGCACCCCTGCGCGACTTCAGCAATCAGGGCACGAGGGCCAATCAGAACGGGTTCCAGAATATTCTGTTTCGCGGCATCCATGGCACCTTCCAGCGCATGCGGCTCACACGGCCAGACAATGCCAATACTCACCTTGCCGGGGAGCTGTCTGGCCCGCTCAATCAGATTTTCAAAAGCCTGATGGCTTTTAGGGCCGGAAGCTGCGGGCATATCGAGACTCTCCTGCACGTACTGCTGCGCAGACGCCACCGGAGCCGCAGAGGAGGAAGGCATGGTCTGATTTTTCTGTTGAAGCATAATGACGTTACTGCCCAAAAGCCGGAGTGGAAGACAAAATACGCCGATACTGGTCCCGCAGGAACGTCTCGGCAGCCTGCGCCGTGCCGTGGGCCGCCAGCTGCCCTTTAAAGGCCGCAACACTCTCCACGGAGCGCGCTTCCATCCACGCCTGCATCTCCGCCAGCATGGTGGAAAGGAAACCCGAGCCATGCCGCAGCAAAGCAGAGGTGACCATCGCCACATCCGCCCCCGCCAGCAGACAGCGCACCACATCCTCACCCGAATTGACGCCGCCTGAAACAGCAAAGCTGGTCTGGAGCCGGCGGGACAGCAGCCCCGTCCAGATCAGCGGCAGGCGCAGTTCATAGGATGTGCTGAGTTGCGCATCTGCTTCCGGTGCTACGGGATGCAGGTCGAGCCCCGGCTCATAAAACCGGTTGAACAGCACCAGCCCGGCAGCTCCGGCTTCCACCAGTCGCTTAGCCATATTGCCCGGCGCGCTGAAAAACGGCGGCAGCTTGATGCTGACAGGAATGCTGACTTCGGCCTTTACCGCCCTGAGGATGGCAATAAACCGCTCTTCCACCTCAGTCCCTGTCTCATCCGGGTCAGCCGCAATATGCCAGAAGTTCAGCTCAATAGCAGCAGCACCGGCCTGCTCCAGCTTGCGGGCAAAATGCACCCAGCCCGCCTGCGTGCAGCCATTCAGGCTGGCAATAACCGGCACCCCGGCCCGCTCCGCCGCACGCCGCAGAACGGACAGCCGTCCATCCAACACAGTAGCCTGCGGCACGGCGGGAAAAAACCCCCCATTAACGT